>CAXTJT010000048.1:0-3574 GCA_964244735.1 uncultured Tardiphaga sp. | reverse complement strand
TCCGGATACCTACCGACTGACACACGACCACAGGCACGTGCGAAATTGGGCAAGAATGCAGATAGGGCGTTTGACCCTGCTGCGCAACATTTTTTTTATGACAATGGCGAATTTCTCGAATGCAAGTTCTCGCTGTGGCGCAAGGGCCACTTGAGATGAATGAATGTTAAGTTTTGTTAAGGGATTGGAGTGCCGGTTGACGTTGTTGAAAGGCAAAGCATCGACATAAATGCTGCCGTCACCATCCGCGAAGGCGGATGGCCCAGTATTCCGAGGTGTTGAGTTCAGACACGAGCGTCGCGGAATACTGGGTCGCCCGGTCTGTCGTGCGCAAGTACGCACTCCGCCGGGCGATGACGCTGTGCCCGGAGTCTCTACCGCGTAAACGGCTCGATGCGCTTGGCGTTGCGGATGAAGCCGATCATGATGGCCACGCCGCAGAGAAACAGCACGACCTGCAAGATGTGCTCGCCGGTGGTCGACAGGCCGAACAGGATCGACAGCGCCCAGCCACCGGCGAACGCCGCGCCGAACACTTCCGCGCCAATCAGGATGGCGGCGGACATCACGGTGATGACGCTTGGCCAATAGATCGCGCGCGGCTTGGTCGACGTCGGGGTGGCCATGATCTCGAATTCCCTGTTGCGGCGGCAATCTCTGCGAAAAGCGCCGTCGCCGCAACCCTTGATTTTGACAAGGTTTGGCACGGCTTGCGGCTCAAAAAAGCCCCATCGCATGCTATATGTCGGCCATCTCATTCGGCGATGAAGCAGGATATTTGATGTCAGATGCGCCCACGACGGACCTTGCCAACTCGGACAACCCGCTCTTGCAAGTCTGGCGGACGCCGTTCGAGACGCCGCCCTTCGATCTGGTGACGCCGGAGCACTTTCTGCCCGCGTTTGAACGGGCCTTCGCCGACCATGCCGGCGAGATTGCCGCGATCACCAACGATCCCACGACGCCCGACTTCGCCAACACGATCGTGGCGCTGGAGCGCGCCGGCGTGCTGCTCGGCAAGGTCTCGGCGGTGTTCTACGACCTCGTCTCGGCGCATTCCAATCCGGCGCTGCTGGAGGTCGACAAGGACATTTCGCTGCGTCAGGCGCGGCACTGGAACCCGATCATGATGAATGCCGTGCTGTTCGGCCGCATCGCGCAGTTGCACGAGAACCGCGCGGCGCTCGGCCTGACCGGCGAACAGATGCGGCTGCTGGAGCGGACCTATACGCGCTTCCATCGCTCCGGCGCGGGGCTTGACGACGTCGCCAAAGCGCGCATGGCCGAGATCAACGAGCGGCTGGCGCATCTGGCGACCAGCTTCAGTCACCATCTGCTCGGCGACGAGCAGGACTGGTTCATGGAATTGTCGGGCGATGATTTTGCCGGTCTTCCCGAGAGTTTCGAGGCTTCGGCTCGCGCCGCCGCGACCGAGCGCGGGATGGACGGCAAAGCCATCATGACGCTGTCGCGCTCCTTCGTGGAGCCGTTCCTGAAAGGCGCCACGCGCCGCGATTTGCGCGAGAAAGTCTTCAAGGCGTTCACCGCGCGCGGCGACAACGGCAACGACCACGACAACAATGAACTGATCGTCGAAATCCTTAGCCTGCGCGAGGAGACCGCGAAAATTCTCGGCTTCCCGACCTACGCCGCCTACAAGCTCGAAGACTCAATGGCGAAGACGCCGGAGGCCGTGCGCGGTCTCTTGGAGCGCGTCTGGAAGCCGGCGCGCGCCCGCGCGATGGCCGATCGCGATGCGCTGCAAGGCCTGATCGTGGAGGAGGGCGGCAATTTCGCGCTCGCCGCGTGGGACTGGCGCTTCTATGCCGAGAAGCTGCGGCAGCGGCGGGCCAATTTCGACGATGCCGCGATCAAGCCCTATCTGACGCTCGACGCCATGCTGGATGCGATGTTCTACACGGCGACGCGGCTGTTCGGCCTGACATTCAACGAACGCCACGACGTCCCGGTCTGGCATCCCGACGTTCGGGTGTGGGAGGTCAAGGACAAGACCGGCGCGCACAAGGCGCTGTTCTACGGCGACTACTTCGCGCGCGCCTCGAAACGCTCCGGCGCGTGGATGACCTCGCTGCGCGACCAGCAAAAGCTCGACGGCGACATCGCACCGCTGATTCTGAACATCTGCAATTTCTCGAAGGGCGCGGACGGCCAGCCGTCGCTGTTGTCGCCCGACGATGCGCGCACGCTGTTTCATGAATTTGGCCACGGCCTGCACGGCATCCTCTCGGATGTCGTCTATCCGTCGTTGTCGGGGACCTCGGTCTTCACGGACTTCGTCGAACTGCCGTCGCAACTTTACGAGCACTGGCAGGAGCAGCCGCAGGTCCTGCAGAAATTCGCCAGGCATTACGAGACCGGCGAGCCGCTGCCGGACGATCTGCTGCAACGCTTCGTCAAGGCGCGCAAGTTCAATCAGGGTTTCGCGACCGTCGAGTTCGTCTCGTCGGCGCTCATTGATCTCGAATTCCACACCCAGCCGGCGTCGGCCAGCAAGGATGTGCGCGCCTTCGAGAAGAAGGAGCTGGAGAAAATCGGTATGCCCGCCGAGATTTCGTTGCGGCATCGGCCGCAGCAATTCGGGCATATCTTCTCGGGCTCGCACTATGCGGCCGGCTATTACAGCTACATGTGGTCGGAAGTGATGGATGCCGACGCTTTCGGCGCGTTCGAGGAAGCCGGCGACATCTTCGACGCCAAGGTCGCGAAGCGTTTGCACGACGACATCTATGCGTCGGGCGGCTCGCGCGATCCCGAAGACGCTTACGTTGCTTTCCGCGGCCGCGCGCCGGAGCCGGATGCCCTGCTGCGCCGGCGCGGATTGCTGGATACGCCGGAGGCGGCGTGATGCTGCGGAATTGTCGTGCCGCGTTGGCAGGCATCGCGCTGCTGTTCGGCAGCGTGAGCATCGCCGCTGCGCATCCGCATGTCTTCGTCACGGCGGCGAGCGAATTGCTGTACGCGCCGGACGGATCGCTGAGCGGCGTGCGGCACGCCTGGACCTTCGACGACATGTTCTCGGCCTATGCGGTGCAGGGCTTGGCGAGCAAGACAAAGGGCGTCTACACGCGCGAGGAATTGGCGTCGCTGGCGCAAACCAATGTGGAGTCGCTGAAGGAGTTCGGGTTCTTTACCTTCGCCAAGTCCGGCGGCAAGAAATCCAGGTTTGCCGATCCTGTCGATTACTATCTCGAATACAAGGATGCGGCGTTGGTGCTGCATTTCACGCTGCCGCTGAAGGCGCCGCTGAGGACCAGGCAGCTCGCGCTGGAAATCTTCGATCCGAGTTATTTCGTCGATTTTTCGCTGGCGAAAGACAATCCGGTCAAGCTCGTCGGCGCACCGGCCGACTGCAAGCTGGCGATCCAGCGGCCGAGCGACGGCAGCGCCACCGCGAAGACGCTTGACGAAAGCACGTTCACCGACGGCGAGAACTCAAATTACGGTGCGATGTTCGCCAACAAGATCACGGTGGACTGCCCGTGAGGAACTCGATCCCGCTCATCCCCGCGAAAGCGGGGAGGTGGATTCACGTTTGAAGTGCAACGGTTGATTT
>CAXTJT010000047.1:0-3628 GCA_964244735.1 uncultured Tardiphaga sp. | reverse complement strand
CCCGATTGCCGCACAGTGTCGAGAGACACCAGCGCCGCGTGGCCGGCTTCGACCGGTCATAAAACACCCGCAGGCATTCGTCGGCCGCACACATCTTGAGGCGATCAAGCATGCCGCTCGCCGCGCCTGCGTGAAACTCGACGACGACCGACGACAACCCAGCCAGCCCGTCCTCGCGCAGCGGGCGTAGCGTGCTGTCACCGCGACGGTCCAATTGCGCGACCAATGGAAACGGCTCGATCGCTGCATTGAGCGCACGTCTGACAGTCTTGTTGCTGCGTCGCTCCTCCTCGTCGCCTTGCAGAAACGCCCGCAACGCCGAGCGCAGGATCAACGCTTGCTGATGCATTGACGCGGTGAGCTTCGCGCGTGACGGCGCGAGCCGGCGTGTCGCCATCCAATCAGCCAGTGCGCTCGGGCTGGCGATCTCGTCGCCTTGCGCATGCTGGACGCCGCGATGGACGAAGTTTCGCAAGTCGATCGAATTGGCGAACTCGTAGATGTTCGCCAATTCGACCGGTACGTCGAATTTTTCAAATTCCCTCATGTAACTAGTAAATCATTTTAATCGGTTGACATCAAGAACAACCGTTATAGTAGTTTTGCCGGTGCCTACATTCCGCGAGGAAGACCGCCATGAGCGCTGACAACACGATGCCCGATGCGGCCGCCAAGCCAAAATTTTTCCACGGGTGGGTCGTCGTGGCCGCAGCTTTCGCCGTCACCTGCATGGGCTTCGGCAGCGCCTATAGCTTCAGTGCATTTGTCGACTCCCTTCAGCGCGATTTCGGCGCCTCCCGCGGGTCGGTGTCGCTGGTGTTCTCGCTCGCCGGTTGCCTCTATTTCGGCTTCGGCGTCTTCAGCGGTCCCCTCGCCGATCGTTACGGCGCCAAATTACTGGCAATTACTGGAATGCTGATGGTCGGCGTTGGGCTCGTCGCCGCGAGCTTCGCGCGCAGCCTTTTCGAGGTCTATCTGGCCTATGGACTCGGCGTCGGCCTCGGTGTCGGCTGCGCCTATGTGCCGGTCGTGGGCGCTGTGCAGCGCTGGTTCGTGCGTCGCCGTGGATTGGCATCTGGCTTGGCGACCAGTGGCATCGGGCTGGGGACGCTGGTCATGCCGGCCGTGGTGATGGACTGTTTCGGCGGCCGCAACGTCAGCGGCATCATCGGCATTCCCTACACCAGCGTGGCCCTCGGCACGCTGGTCGGCCCGAGCGTCGCCGGCTTCGCCTTCGACATCAGCCACAGCTACACGGCGCCGATCGTTGCCAGCATTTGCGCCAATCTGATCGCGGTGGCGGTGATGGCGATCTCGTCGCGCGTCACGCCAGGATCGGCCAAACACGCCTGAGTGACTGACGCGGCCCTGCCCTCGCCGTCGCCGATCGTCCTTGCTAGGGTCGCCGCATGAGTTCACGCGACAGCGCATCGTCCGACATCACGCCCGAGGTGCTGCTGCGCGCCTACGCCGCCGGCATCTTTCCGATGGCGGAAAGCATCGACGATCCGACGCTGTTCTGGGTCGAGCCGGAATTGCGCGGCATCATTCCCTTGCAAGGCTTTCATATCTCGTCGCGACTGGCGCGCACCGTGCGGTCGGATCGGTTTCTCGTCAGCGTCGATACGGCATTTGCCGCCGTGATCGATGGGTGCGCCTCGCCGCTGCCCGGCCGCGACAACACCTGGATCAACCGCCGCATTCGCGATCTCTATACGGGTCTTTACGATATCGGACATTGCCACAGCGTCGAGGTCTGGGAGGGCGGCGATCTTGTCGGCGGGTTGTATGGCGTGAGCCTCGGCCGCGCGTTCTTTGGCGAGAGCATGTTTCACCGTACGCGCGACGCCTCGAAAGTGGCGCTGGTGCATCTCGTTGCGCGTCTGCTCGCCGGCG
Organism: uncultured Tardiphaga sp.; assembly: GCA_964244735.1. GTDB lineage: Bacteria > Pseudomonadota > Alphaproteobacteria > Rhizobiales > Xanthobacteraceae > Tardiphaga. Next base: position 1,732 of record CAXTJT010000047.1, on the reverse strand, counting down.
GTTTTGTCCTGTTGGACACGCAGTTCGTCACCGAGCATCTGCGCTCGTTCGGCGCCCTTGAAGTGCCGCGACGGCGCTACCGCACGATGCTCGACGCGGCGCTGACCGCCGGCATCGCGGACTTCAGCGACTTCAAGGTCGATCCCGGTCTGCCCGGCGCGCAGGCGCTCGACATCGTCGCCGCACATCAGCCCGAGACGCGGCCGTAATCAGCATCTTCGCACGGCAGCCATTCGCAAAAATCGGCTTAAAGCCAATCGCGCGACGGCGCATGATCGCGCCCAAAGAAACTGCCAGTCGGGAGCAACCGCCTTGATGATCCGCAGAGTGATTCCGCTCGTCGTCGCCCTCGTCGCCGCGCACGGCGCGCTTGCCGCCGACGCGACGATCAAGCTCGGCAATACCGCGCCGTTCAGCGGCCCGGCCTCCGCCTATGGCGTGATCGCGCGCGCCGAGACCGCCTATTTCCAGATGCTCAACGACAAAGGCGGTATCAACGGCCGCAAGATCGAGTTCATGACGCTCGACGACGGCTACTCGCCGCCGAAGACAGTGGAACAGACGCGGCGACTGGTCGAGCAGGACGAGGTGCTGGCGATGTTCTCGTCGGTCGGCACCGCGCCAAACATCGCCGTGCAGAAATATCTCAACGGCAAGAAAGTGCCGCAGCTCTTCGTCTCGTCGGGAGCCAGCCGCTGGAACGATCCGAAACAGTTTCCCTACACGGTCGGCCTGAACCCGACCTACGAGCTCGAAGGCCGGGTCTATGCCCAATACATCCTGAAGGAGCGGCCGAACGCCAAGATCGCGGTGATCATACCGAACGAGGATGCCGGCAAGGATTATCTGCGCGGCTTCAAGGAAGGCCTCGGCGAGCATGTCGATCAACTGGTATCGCAGACGACGTATCTGACGACCGATCCGACGATCGACTCGCAGATGGTGCAGATGCAGACCTCCGGCGCGGATGTTTTCTTCGCCGAAGCGACGCCCCGATTTGCCGCGCAGGCCATCAAGAAGGCCGCAAGCCTCGGCTGGAAGCCGCTGATCATCCTGCCGTCGGTGTCGAATTCCTACGCGGCCGTACTGGAGCCGGCCGGCGTCGAGAACGCCGTCGGTATCGTCACCGGGCTGTATCTGAAAGACCCCGGCGATCCGAAATGGCGCGACGATCCGGCGATGAAGGACTTTCTCGCCTGGATGCAGCAATACCAGCCGAATGCCAATGTCGGCGATCTGCTGAACGTGCAAGGCTACACGGCGGCGCAGATCATGGCCAAGGTGATCGAGAATTGCGGCAGCAACATCAGCCGCGACAACATCATGAAGCAGGCGACGACACTGTCGAGGCTCGATCTGCCGATGCTGCTGCCGGGCATCACGGCGCATACCGAAGCCGACAATGTGACGCCGATCCGGCAGTTGCAGATGGCACGGTTCGACGGCAAATCCTGGGTTCTGTTCGGGGATGTGCTGGGCGAGAAGTGAGCAAAGATGCGTTTGCCGCTTTGCGTTCGCTCATATTCAATTTTCAAAAAGCCCGGCGCGAGCCCTGCTCGTCGCACGACTTCTCGTGCTCGCGGCGCATCGCGCCCGAGGTGTGAGCATTCCATCGCCCTCAAAACCGAGAGGGCGTGCGGAACGCCGGGCGCCCGATGCACCCAGATATACGGGATTTGGCCCGGACGCCGATGCCGTCTTCGGCAAGGGAGTGCGCCCAGGATAACGGACG
>CAXTJT010000046.1:0-4400 GCA_964244735.1 uncultured Tardiphaga sp. | reverse complement strand
TGCGTGCTCGCCGGCCCGACCTGCGATTCGGCCGACGTGATGTACGAGAAGTTGCCGTATCCGCTGCCGGTGACGCTCGAGATCGGCGACAAGCTGCTGATTGACGGCACCGGCGCGTATACGTCGACCTACTCGGCCGTGGCCTTCAACGGTTTCCCGCCGCTGAAGACGTACCATATCTGAGGTCTTCGTCATTGCGAGCGCGTGACAAATTGGCGAAGCCAATTTGCGCAAAGCGAAGCAATCCAGAGCAACAAAATAGACTGGATTGCTTCGTCGCCGTCGTCGCTCGAAGGCGAGCGACTGGCCTCCTCGCAATGACGACAAAATAATCCGGAAGCCGGTGCGCCGGCTTCCATCCCGTCATATTGCAATTTGCTGACAACACGCGACGGCCTGCTGGCCGTTGGTGTGGGGACTGACGCGCCATGACTGTGATCGAGCAAGAGACCGCCTTGACGACCCCTGCGCTTGTCGCAGCCGCTCCGTTCGCGATCCGTGCGGAACGCGGCTCCGACGCCGTTGCGCGTGAGGCATTGCTGGATGTGTGCTTCGGCGATAGCCGCCATGCCCGCACCTGCCAACGCCTTCGCGACGGCCGCCTGCCCGCGGAAGGCCTCGCCTTCGCGGCGATGCGTGGTGAGACACTGGTCGGCACGGTCAGGTTGTGGCGCGTCAGCGCAGGCGGCGTGCCTGCGCTGCTGCTCGGCCCGCTCGCGGTCGATGCGAGCGCCCGCTCGCTCGGCATCGGCGCCGCGCTGATGGATCACGCCATCGCTGCGGCCACAGCGCGCGGCCGATCTTCGAAAGAACCTGGCGCGATCGTGCTGCTCGGCGACGCACCCTATTACGCGCGCTTTGGCTTCTCGCCTGCGAAGATGGCTGACCTCGCTTTGCCCGGCCCGTTCGCGCGCGACCGCCTGCTCGGGCTGGAACTGCGCGGCGGCGCGCTCGATGGTGCGGCTGGTGTTATCCTGCCGACCGGCCGCAAGGCGCGCATCCACGCGCCGCGCGCGCTGCGTCACGCCGCCTGACCGCGCGTGTTGTGCGATGACGTTGATCGATCTGCACGCCGATGCGGCCCCCTATGAAACGCGCAGCCGCGCGGTCCGCCGCCCGGCGCTGACCACGCTCCTGCTGGCGCTGATCGCGATCATGATCGTGATGGACGTGGTCAGGCGGCGGCGCCGGACGGCCGGGTCCGGCAGCATCGTCGCGTAACGTTATATTATCCCGTAAAATCAGGGGTTTCTTGCATCGCGAAATGCGCTAGGGTGTCGCATGAGGACCGAGAGCCACGCTCACGACCATGGCCAAGCCGGGCACGCCCACGCGCCGGCGGATTTTGGCCGCGCCTTCGCGATCGGGATTGGCCTGAACATCGCCTTCGTCGCGATCGAGGCCGGCTACGGTTTTGTCTCAAATTCCACCGCGCTACTGGCCGACGCCGGGCATAACCTGTCCGATGTCCTCGGATTGATCGTGGCATGGATCGCCGCCGTCCTGTCGAAGCGCTCGCCGACGCCGCGCATGACCTACGGCCTGCGCAGTTCGTCGATTCTCGCCGCCCTCATCAACGCCGTGCTGCTGCTGGTCGCCGCCGGCGCGATCATGCTCGAAGCCGTCCAGCGCCTGATCAATCCCGAACCGGTCGCCAGCCTGACGGTGATCGTCGTCGCGGCCGTCGGAATCGTCATTAACGGCATCACCGCGTGGCTGTTCGCGTCCGGACGCGACGGCGACCTCAACATTCGCGGCGCGTATCTGCACATGGCCGCCGACGCCGCCGTCTCGGCCGGCGTCGTCGTCGCCGGCATCGTCATCCTGATGACGGGATGGCTGTGGATTGACCCGGCGATCAGCCTCGTCATCGTCGTCGTGATCGTCTGGGGGACATGGGGTTTGCTGCGCGAAAGCACCGCGATGTCGCTTGCCGCCGTGCCGACGCGCATCGATCCTGCCGCCGTGCGAAGCTATCTCGCGGCGCTGCCCGGCATCGTATCAATCCATGATCTGCACATCTGGCCGATGAGCACTACGGAGACGGCCCTGACCGCTCATCTGGTGATACCCGGCGGGCATCCCGGCGACGCCTTCCTGATCGAGACGTCGCATCAGCTTGATCATCGCTTCGGGATCGGCCATGCGACCCTGCAAGTCGAGACCGCGCCCGCCACGGCCTGTCAACTGGCGTGCGACACCGCGGCTTGATTTCGACCGGGATAACCGGCATTGCGGGGCCCTAACCAAAACCGAGCCCCGCAATGACCCGCCGCCTGATCTCGACCGGATCGCCATTTGAAAAGACCGCCGGCTATAGCCGCGCGGTGATCGACGGCGAGTTCGCCTTCGTCTCCGGCACCACCGGCTACGATTACACCACGATGAGCTTGCCCGAGGATGTCACGGCGCAGACACAGAACTGCTTCAAGACCATCGGCGGCGTGCTGACAGAAGCCGGCTTCGACATGGCCGACATCGTCCGCGCGACCTACTACATCACCGACCCGGCCGACGCCGACGCGGTGTTCGGGGTCTGCGGCGCACATCTCGGCGACATCCGTCCCGCTGCGACGCTGCTGGTGGTCGCCGGGCTCTACAAGCCCGAGATGAAGATCGAAATCGAAGTGACGGCGAAGCGCCGTTGCTGAGTTAACTGCAACAGCCGTCATTCCGGGGCGCGAGCAGCGATCGACGACGTCTTCGTCGTCCGAACGCTTCGAGCGAACCCGGAATCTCATCAAGATGAACATGACACGATTCCGGGTTCGCGACCGCCAAGAGGCGTTCGCGCCCCGGAATGACCGGAGATAGAGACATGAGCGCCCACCCCATCCACGCGAAGATTTCAGGCCCCATCGTGATGATCGGGTTCGGCTCGATCGGCAAGGGCACGCTGCCGCTGATCGAACGCCATTTCGGCTATGACAAATCCCGCTTCGTCATCATCGATCCGAACGAAGACGGCGAGATCGCCAAAAAGCACGACGTCACATTCATCCAGCAGGCGATCACGCGCGAGAATTACCGCGAGGTTCTGGTCCCGCTGCTGACCGCCGGCGGCGGCCAGGGTTTCTGCGTCAATCTTTCGGTCGATACGTGCTCGGTCGACATCATGGAGATGTGCCGCGAGATCGGGTCGCTTTATATCGACACCGTCGTCGAGCCTTGGGTGGGCTTCTACTTCGACAAGACCAAGGGTCCGGAGACGCGCTCGAACTACGCGCTGCGCGAGACGCTGCTCGCCGCCAAGCACAGGAGCCCCGGCGGCACCACCGCCGTCTCCACCTGCGGCGCCAATCCCGGCATGGTGAGCTGGTTCGTCAAGCAGGCGCTGCTCGACATCGCGCGCGACACCGGCCTCGAGTTCAACGAGCCGAAGGGCCGCGAAGGCTGGGGCCAGCTCGCGCACAAGCTCGGCGTCAAGGGCATCCACATCGCCGAACGCGACACCCAGCGCGCCGACAAGCCGAAGCCGATGGATGTGTTCGTCAACACCTGGTCGGTCGAAGGCTTCGTGTCGGAAGGCTTGCAGCCGGCCGAACTGGGCTGGGGCACGCACGAGACCTGGATGCCGGACAACGGCCGCACGCACGAACAAGGCTGCGGCGCGGCGATCTATCTGTTGCAGCCCGGCGCCAACACGCGGGTGCGGTCGTGGTGCCCGACGCCCGGCGCGCAATACGGGTTTTTGGTGACGCATAACGAGTCGATCTCGATCGCGGATTACTTCACCGTGCGCGACGGCCAGAAGGTGGTCTATCGCCCGACCTGCCATTACGCCTATCACCCGGCCAACGACGCGGTGCTGTCGTTGCACGAGATGTTCGGCGCGACCGGCAAGATGCAATCCGACTGGAAAATTCTCGACGAGAACGAGATCGTCGACGGTATCGACGAGCTGGGCGTGCTGGTCTACGGCCACGCCAAGAATGCCTATTGGTACGGCTCGCAACTTTCGATCGAGGAGACCCGCGAGATCTGCCCGTATCAGAACGCGACCGGCATGCAGGTGTCATCGGCGGTGCTGGCCGGCATGGTCTGGGCGCTGGAGAATCCGGAATCGGGAATCGTCGAAGCCGACGAGATGGACTTCCGCCGCTGCCTCGACATCCAGTCACCGTATCTCGGCCCGGTGAAAGGCTATTACACCGACTGGACGCCGCTCGCCGATCGTCCGGGCCTGTTTCCCGAGGATATCGACACGTCGGACCCGTGGCAGTTCAGGAATGTGCTGGTGCGGTAAAGAAAGGTTGGCGTCATCACCCGGCCAGGCGCTCTTCGCGCTGCGGACCGGGTGATCCAGTATTCCGCGACGTTCGTTGGAATCATCAGCGATACGGAATACTGGATCCCCTGAGTTCACAGAACAAGTGCAACACCTGCTATGGTGGTGTTGC
>CAXTJT010000045.1:0-4946 GCA_964244735.1 uncultured Tardiphaga sp. | reverse complement strand
TTCCATCCAACCAATCCCTCGACACCAAACACGAAGGCGGAGGGCCCAGTATTCCAGAGCATTTATGATGTGAGTACTGGTTCCCCGCCTGCGCGGGGATGACGTTTGTGAGTGAGGCGAGGCGACATGACGCTCACACCCGCTCCAGCGCCGCGTGCAGATCGTCGATCAGATCGTCGGGATGCTCCAGCCCCGTCGAAAAGCGGACGAAGCCCTCGCTGATGCCGAGTTCGGCGCGGGCCTCGATCGGCAGCCGCTGATGCGTCGTCGTCGACGGATGCGTGACTAGGCTTTTGGAATCGCCGAGATTGTTGGAAATCCGCGTCAGCTTCAGCCCGTTGAGAAACCGAAACGCGCCGGCCTTGTCGCCCGTCACCTCGAAGCCGATCAGCGTCGAGCCCGCGCGCATCTGCCTTGTCACCGTCGCGGCCTGCGGATGGTCGGCGCGGCCGGGATAGATCAGCCGTGTGATCTTCGGATGCTGCGCCAGCGCGTCGGCAATGATCGCCGCGCTTTCCGTCTGCTGCTTCACGCGCACCGCCAGCGTTTCCAGCCCCTTCAGCAGCACCCACGCATTGAAGGGCGACAGCGACGGCCCGGTCTGGCGCAGGAAATTGTGGATGTGCTCGTCGATGAAGGCGTTCGACGACAGGATCATGCCGCCGAGGCAACGGCCCTGACCGTCGATATGCTTGGTCGCCGAATAAACCACGACATCCGCGCCGAGTGCGAGCGGGCTCTGCCACAGCGGCGTCGCGAACACATTGTCGACGATCAGCCGCGCGCCGCCGGCATGGGCCATTTCAGCAATCGCTGAAATATCAAGCACGTCGAGCGTCGGATTGGTCGGGCTTTCGAGGAAGCAGGTCCTGGTGTTCGGGCGCATCGCGCGCTGCCACTGATCGAGATCGAGGCCGTCGACCAGTGTCGAGGTGATGCCGTAGCGCGGCAGCAAGTCCTCGATCACGAAGCGGCACGAGCCGAACATCGCCTTGGCCGCGACGACGTGATCGCCGGCGCGCAAGGGAGCGAGAACGGCGGTGGTGACGGCGGCCATGCCGGTGGCGGTCGAGCGGCCGGCCTCCGCGCCTTCGAGGTCGATCATGCGGCGCTCGAACATCGCCGTGGTCGGATTCGAGAACCGCGAATAGATGAAGCCGGGGTCCTCGCCCTTGAAGCGCGCCTCGCAGGCCTCGGCCGTCTCGTAGACGAAGCCCTGCGTCAGAAACAGGCTTTCCGAGGTCTCGCCGAATTGCGAGCGCAGCGTGCCGGCATGGACGAGGCGGGTTTCGGGGCGATAACGGGCGGGCGATGAGTGAGACATGTGTTCTCCCTCGTGACCGCTGATGCGGGCACAAAAAAACCGGCCTGACAAAACGTCACAAGCCGGGATCAAACTGTCCCCGGCCTGTTTAGCGATTTATTTAACGTGGCTGCAAGCCGGCCGGCTCAAATCACCACGGGATAGGCCATGACGTTATGCGGCGTCGCTCTTTCCGTCAAGCAAGGCTTCCGCTAACTGTGAGTTGAATATTCGCGGTCAAGTGGATTTTGTCGTGCCGTTTCATCTCGATCCCGATGCCGATGGCATTCTGCCCGACCGCATGATCGCGGCGATGGCGGATGCGGGCTACATCCTGCCGGAATATCCCTTCATCGAAAGCCAGATCCAGCCGGCCTCCCTCGACCTGCGATTGGGCGACATCGCCTATCGCGTGCGCGCGAGCTTCCTGCCCGGCCCCAATGCCACGGTGGCCGAGCGCATCGACGAGTTGAAGCTGCACGAGATCGACCTCTCCGACGGCGCGGTGCTGGAAACCAACTGCGTCTATATCGTGCCGCTGCTGGAGAGCCTGGCGCTGCCGCCGTCGATCGTCGCCTCCGCCAATCCGAAAAGCTCGACCGGCCGGCTCGACGTGTTCACGCGCGTGATCGCGGACGGCACGCGGCGCTTCGACATGATCGGCGCCGGCTATCACGGACCGTTATACGCCGAGATCAGCCCGAAGACGTTCCCGGTGCTGTTGCGCGAGGGCTCGCGGCTCTCGCAAGTGAGATTCCGCGTCGGCCATGCGACGCTCGACGCCGACGAACTCGAAGCGCTGCACGATCTCGAACGGCTGGTCGATTGCGACGACGCCGACCTCGTCAACGGCGTTGCGTTGAGCGTCGATCTGTCGGGCGAGGCGACCGGCGGCTTCGTCGGCTATCGCGCCAAGCGCCATACCGGCGTGGTCGATATCGATCGGCGCGGCGGCTATCCGGTCAACGAATTCTGGGAGCCGATCGCGGCGCGGCCGGACGGCAGTCTGATCCTCGATCCCGGCGAGTTCTACATTCTCGCGTCGAAGGAGGCGGTGCAGGTGCCGCCGGATTACGCCGCCGAGATGGTGCCGTTCGATCCGCTGGTCGGCGAATTCCGCGTGCATTATGCGGGCTTTTTCGATCCGGGCTTCGGCTATGCCGGCGCCGGCGGGCAAGGGTCTCGCGCGGTGCTCGAAGTGCGCTCGCGCGAGGTGCCGTTCATTCTCGAGCACGGCCAGATCGTCGGCCGGCTGGTCTATGAGAAGATGCTCAACCGCCCCGACGCGCTGTACGGCCAGCGCATCGGCTCGAACTATCAGGGCCAGGCGCTGAAGCTGTCGAAGCATTTTCGGGCTTAGGTTTGCCTACCTCGCCAAGGGTTTCGCAGAGCGATGTCTTGCCATATATTGGGAAGGCACAAGCGGGAGTTGCGGCGATGATTTCGGTGCCGGCGTCTGAACTGCAAAAAAATTTCGCAGAGTATGAACAAAAGGCCGTATATGAGCCGGTCGAGGTCACGCATGCGGGACAAAGCCCTTCATATCTGGTGTCCGAACGATTGTTCAAAGACATGATGGCGTCCTATCGGCGTGCCATTCCGGTCGAAGCGTTGAGTGATATGGACGTCGCATTGATCGAGCAATCTGCCGTGCAGACGGACAGGCCCTACAACCTCGACGACCTTCCGGAGATCGACGACGCGTCTTCGCCTGTCCGGTAGGCGCGCGACGTCATGCGTATTCCCGACGAGCCGCCGATCGGGAATCTGATTGCCTATGAGTATCTCTGGCTCTCTCAAGCCGGAGCTCGTGAGGATGGCGCCAAGGCGTATCCCGTGGCCCTCATTTTCGCAAAGAAGACCATCGCCTCGGTGGCTCTCGCTTACGCCATTGGCATGTCGCACAAACCGCCGACGGCTTCCGAGCGCGCGATCGCGGTGCCGCGCAAATTGATGCGGCATCTCGGATTGGATGAAGACCCGTCATGGATTTATACTGACCAGTTGAATGAATTCACTTGGCCTGGTCCGGACGTGCGGCCGGCCGAGTGGCTGTCTCGACGACCGGGCGCGCGCGGGACTTGCATCATCGGCGCATTGCCGGCGGATTGGTTTGCTCTGGTCAAGCAGGACGTGGTCGCAAATCTCAGGCTGAAGGGGACGCAGATCATTCGGCGCACTTGATTGCGACCCGCCCTTCACCTCTCCGGGCGATCGGTCTAGCCTGACGGCATGAGGAAACGCGGCCGAACGGTCCGGGAGTAGGTATGTCCGATTCATCAGGCAATCTTGCAGGCGATGTCACGCAATGGTTGGCTCGGTTCGAGCGCACATTGGCGGCTCACGATGCCGCCGCGTTGACATCGCTGTTTCATCGCGATTGCCACTGGCGCGACGTGCTGGCGCTGACCTGGCGCATCGACACGCTGAGCGGCGCGGAGGCCGTGATCCCGGCCTTGATCGCCGATGCGCGCGCGATGCAGGCGACGGGTTTCGCCATTGCGGCGACCCGCACGCCGCCGCGCGAGGTGATGCGCGCAGGCTCCGACGCGATCGAGGCTTTCATTGTGTTCACGACAAGGGTTGGCCGTTGCGAGGGCGTCGTCCGGCTGGCGCCCGACCATGACGGGACGCTGAAAGCCTGGGTGCTTCTCACCGCACTCGATGCGATCACGACCCCAGGCGACGCACCGCGGCGCAAGGCGCAGTCGCGCGATTTTCGCGGACCGAACTGGCTCGACCAGCGCAAGCAATCGCTCAAATACGACGGCCGCGATCCCGACGTGATCGTGGTCGGTTGCGGACAGGCCGGCTTGGCTGCGGCGGCGCATCTGACGACTCTCGGCGTCGATGCGCTGATCGTCGATCGCGGCGCGCGGGTCGGCGACAATTGGCGCAAGCGCTATCACGCGCTGCGGCTGCACAACCAGACGCATGTCAATCATCTGCCGTTCATGCCGTTTCCCCCGACATGGCCGACTTATATTCCGAAGGACAAGCTCGCCGGCTGGTTCGAGGCCTATGCCGAAGCGATGGAACTGAACGTCTGGACCGAGACCGAATTCGAGGGCGGCGACTATGACGCCGCCGCCCGATGCTGGCGCGTTAGTCTTCGGTGCGCCGACGGCACGCGGCGCGTGATGCAGCCGAAGCATATCGTGATGGCCACCGGCGTCAGCGGCATTCCGAACATCCCCGACATTCCGACGCTGTCGAATTTCGACGGCCAGGTGATGCATTCGAGCGGCTATCAGGACGGCGATGCCTGGGCCGGAAAATCCGTGATGGTGCTCGGTACGGGCACCAGCGGCCACGACATCGCGCAGGATCTGCAGGCCTGCGGCGCGCAGGTGACGATCGTGCAGCGCAGCCCGACGCTGATCACGCAGATCGAGCCGAGCGCGCAACTGGCCTATGCGTTGTATGGCGAAGGCACGCCGACCGCCGATTGCGATCTCATCACGGTGGCGACGCCGACGGTGCTCGGCCGCAAGACGCATATCGCGCTGACGCAGAAATCGCGCGAACTCGACAAGGATCTGCTCGACGGACTTGAGCGTGTCGGCTTCAAGCTCGATTACGGCGAGAACAACACCGGCTGGCAGTTCAAATATCACACGCGCGGCGGCGGCTATTATTTCAA
>CAXTJT010000044.1:0-4972 GCA_964244735.1 uncultured Tardiphaga sp. | reverse complement strand
TCATCGATCACCGAAGGCATCGGTCAGGGTCGCATCACGGCCAATCTCGACGGCGCGCAGATCGACGGGGCCTATCAGATCACCGACGAAGAAGCCGTGGCGATCATCTTCGATCTGCTCGAACATGAAGGCATTTGTCTCGGCGGCTCCAGCGGCATCAATATCGCCGGTGCGATGCGGCTCGCCGAGGAGTTGGGACCGGGCCACGTCATCGTGACGATCCTGTGCGATTACGGCAGCCGCTATCAGTCGAAGCTGTTCAATCCGGATTTCATGCGCTCGAAAAATCTGCCGGTGCCGGACTGGATGGAAAAGAAATCCGCGATCAAGCCGCCGTTCGAGGAGATGTGATGTGATCCGCAACGGGCGCAAGATTAACGGCCGTCATACCCCGCGAAGGCGGGGTAACCAGTATTCCGCGAACTGGATGTTCTGAACGAACGCCTTCGTGTACTGGATCGTCCGGTCTGCGGGCGAAGACGCCCTTGCCGGATGATGACGGCTATCGCAAAATCTGACCGAGAAACAACTTGGTCCGCTCGTGCTGCGGATTGGAGAAGAAATTCTCCGGCGTGTTGCTTTCGATGATCTGGCCGGCGTCCATGAACACGACGCGGTCGGCGACCTGCTTGGCGAAGCCCATTTCGTGGGTGACGACCATCATCGTCATGCCCTCCTCCGCGAGGTCGACCATGGTGTCGAGCACCTCTTTCACCATTTCCGGATCGAGCGCCGAGGTCGGTTCGTCGAACAGCATCACCTTCGGATTCATCGTCAGCGCGCGCGCAATCGCCACGCGCTGCTGCTGGCCGCCTGACATCTGGCCGGGGTATTTATTGGCCTGATGCGGAATTCGCACGCGTTCGAGAAACTTCATCGCGGTGGCTTCGGCATCCTTTTTCGGGATGTTGCGCACCCAGATCGGCGCCAGCGTGCAGTTCTCCAACACTGTGAGATGCGGAAACAGATTGAAGCTCTGGAACACCATGCCGACCTCGCGCCGGACATCATCGACGCGCCGCAGGTTCGGTCCAAGCTCGATGCCGTCGACATTGATCTCGCCTTCCTGAAACTCCTCGAGCGCATTGATGCAACGGATCAGCGTCGATTTGCCGGAGCCTGACGGCCCGCAGATCACGATGCGCTCGCCCTTGCCGACGTCGATGCCGATGTCGCGCAGCACATGGAAGTCGCCGTACCACTTGTTGAGGCCGGTGATGGACACGATCGGTGCGTTTGCGCTTGCGGTCATGATGCAATCTCAGTTTCGCCGATAGGCAGTGAGGCGGCGTTCGACGAACAGCGAATAACGCGACATGCCGAAGCAGAACAGGAAGTAGACCATGCCGGTGAAGGCAAAGCCGGTGAACAAAGTATTCGGCGTCGACCATACGGGATCGGCGAACGACGCGCGCAGCGATCCGAGCAGATCGAACAGCGCCACGATCGACACCAGCGAGGTGTCCTTGAACAGAGCGATGAAGCTGTTGACGAGGCCGGGGATGACCAGCCGCAAGGCCTGCGGCATCACCACAAGACCGGTCGTCTTCCAGTAGCTCAGGCCAAGCGCGCTGGCCGCCTCGCCCTGCCCGCGCCCGATCGCTGCGAGGCCGCCGCGAATGACTTCGGCCATATACGCGCCGGCGAAGAGCGCGACGCCGATCAGCGCGCGCACCAGACCATCGACCGTGAAATTGCCGGGCAGGAACAGCGGCAACATATAAGTGGCGAAGAACAAAACGGTGATGAGCGGCACGCCGCGCCAGAATTCGATGAAGGCAACCGAGAACACCCGGATCAGCGGAATGCTCGACCGCCGGCCGAGCGCCAAGGCGATGCCGATCGGCATCGACGTGACGATGCCGGTGACGGAGATTACCAGCGTCACCAGAAGGCCGCCCCAGAGCCGCGTATCGACGATCGACAGACCGCCTTTGTCGAGGCCCATGACCGCGATGACGACGGCGATGCCGGCGAAGATCGCAAGACTCGTCGTCAATGCGCGCCAGCCGTTTCGGAAGCCGCCGCTGAGAAAAAACACGATCGCGGAGACGATCACGGCCGTCAAAGCGAGATCAGCCCAAACCGGCGTGCCGACGCTCTGCGTGAAGGTTTGCAACAGAGTCAGCGGATACAAGATCAGCGCGAGCGCGAAGCCGATCAGGCTGATGCCGGTGCCGACGAGATAGAGCAGTTGCGACAGGCCCGGCACGGATGTGGCGGCGGCGAGCGCGCGGCCGCCATCGACGATGCTGTTGGCGAGGCCCGACAGGAGGCCGGCCGACCAGGCGATGCCGAAACCCTTGATGCCGCCGCCATGCAACAGGAAGAAGGCCACCAGCGGAAATGCGATGAAGAACAGCCCGGCATTGATGCCTTTCGCCGGCAGTCGCGGAATCAGCAGGGGCAGCAGCAGCAAGGCGGCAAGAATGAAAGTGAGATTGACTCGCCAGCGTTCGGCCTCGGGATAAAAGCCGTAGATGAACTGGGTGAACTTGGCCTGGATAAACGGCCAGCATGCGCCAACGACCTGGCCTTCCTTTGCGAGGCAGGAGGTGCGGTCGGTGCCGGTCCAGACCGCGTCGATCAGCAGGAATCGGACCGACGGCACGACGACCACATAGATCAGCAACAGTCCGAGCACGGTCAGAATGATGTTGCCCGGCGAGTTCAGGAGCCGGGTCCGGACGAAGCCGACGAAGCCTGTGGTCTTGATCGGCGCCGCGCGGGACTCGATCATGTCCTTTGCGACGAACGGAGGAATGCCTTCGCTGGCGGCCATCTCGCTCATGCGCCCATGCTCCGGCCGATTCGCCATCCGTAGAAACTCATGATCGCGCTTGTGACCAGCGAGATCAGCAAATACACGCCCATCGTGATGGCGATGATTTCGATGGCCTGTCCGGTCTGGCTCAGGGTCGTGCCGGCAAATACCGAAAACAGATCGGGATAGCCGATCGCCACCGCCAGCGCGGAGTTCTTGGTCAGATTAAGATACTGGTTGGTCAGCGGCGGCAAGATCACGCGCAGCGCCTGCGGCACGACGATCAGCCGCAAGGTCGACCCGCGTTTCAGGCCGAGCGACGCGCCCGCCTCCATCTGGCCCTTATGGACCGACTGGATGCCGGCGCGGACAATCTCGGCGATGAACGCCGCGGTATAGGTCGACAGCGCCAGCGTCAGCGCCACGAATTCCGGAATGACGCGCGAGCCGCCGGCGAAATTGAAGCCCTTGAGCGCGGGGATTTCAAAAGTCACCGGCTTGCCGACAATGAGCGCCGTGATCAGCGGCAGGCCGATCAGGAGGCCGAGCACCCAGGGCCAGATCGTCAGCAACTTTCCGCTTTGAAAAAGTTGCCGCCGCGCATAGCTGCGCAAGATCAGAGAGGCCGCAATCGCGATCAGGATCGCGACCAGAAACGCCGTCAGCCCGTCATGCGGGACCGGTTTCGGGATCACCAGCCCGCGATTGCTGAGAAACACGCTGTCGAAGATCGACACGCTTTGCCGCGGGTTGGGCAGCGTGCCGAGCACCGCGAGATACCAGAACAGGATCTGGAACAGCAGCGGAAGATTACGCACAAGTTCGACATAACCGCCGGAAATCCGCGCCAGCAGCCAGTTCGGCGACAACCGGCCGAGCCCGACGACGAAGCCCAGCAGAGTCGCGAAGAATATGCCGACCACGGCGACCAGCAGCGTGTTCAGCAGGCCGACCAGGAACACCCGCGCATAGGTGTCGGAGCCGTTGAACGAGATCAAAGCCTGGCTGACGTCGAAGCCCGACGTGTTATTGAGAAATCCGAAGCCCGACGTGATGCGTTGCGACGCCAGATTGCTGCGCGCATTGGCGACGATTTCATAGCCGATCCAGATCAGAGCGGCGACGAACAGGATTTGCAGAGCGAAACCGCTCCAGCCGGCGCGGCCGCCGAGTGCGCGTCGCAGTTTGGCGACAAACTGCGACGGGGGTTCTCTTGCCTCGATGGCCATCGCCGTTGGCGATCGTTTGCGTTAGCGGATCGGCGGAGAGTACTGGATGCCGCCTTTATTCCACAGATTGTTCAAACCGCGCGCGATGCCGAGCTTGGAGCCGGGTCCGACGTTGCGGTCGAACATCTCGCCGTAATTGCCGGTCGCCTTGATGATCCGCGACACCCAGTCCTTGGTCAGGCCGAGCTGTTCTCCGAGATTGCCGTCGGTGCCGAACACGCGCTTCAATTCCGGCTTGTCGGATTTCGCCATTTCATCGACGTTCTTCTGCGTGATGCCAAGCTCTTCAGCGCCGACTGTCGCGTACAGCGTCCATTTCACGACATCCAGCCATTGGTCGTCGCCGTGACGAACCATCGGGCCGAGCGGCTCCTTGGAAATGACTTCAGGCAGCACGACATGATCGGCCGGATTGGCGACCTTGAGCCGTTCGGCATAAAGTTGCGAAACGTCCGAGGTGAACACGTCGCAACGGCCGGCTTCGTAGGCCTTGACGGTTTCGTCGGCGGTACCGAAGGCGATGACCTCATATTTCATGTTGTTGGCGCGGAAGTAGTCGGCGAGATTCTGTTCGGTGGTCGTGCCGGTCTGAACGCAGACCGACGCGCTGTTCAGTTCGAGCGCCGACTTCACATTCAATGCCTTCTTCACCAGAAAGCCCTGCCCGTCATAATAAGTGACGCCTGTGAAATTCGCGCCCAGCGACGTATCGCGGGACAGCGTCCATGTCGTGTTGCGCGACAGCACGTCGATTTCGCCGGACTGCAGCGCCGTGAAGCGATCCTTGGCCGACAGCGGCACGAACTTGATCTTGCTCGGATCGTTGAACACGGCCGCGGCGATGGCGCGACAGACATCGACGTCGAGCCCTGTCCACGCGCCCTTGTCGTCAGGGGCGGAGAAGCCCGGCAAACCCTGGCTGACGCCGCAGGACAGCATGCCGCGATCCTTGACCGTTTTCAGGGTCTGGGCGCTGGCC
>CAXTJT010000043.1:0-5594 GCA_964244735.1 uncultured Tardiphaga sp. | reverse complement strand
AGACCGTGCGCGGCCATTACGATCATCTGATCGGCGTCAACGCGCCGTCCGGCAACGTCGAATGAACGGCGTCAGGCCATTTCACGCATCCGCAATGTCTCATAGCACTCGCATGACAATCGTTTCAGCGCCTCGACATCGCGCACCGTGATGGTGCCGCGCGAATAGCTGATGACGCCGAGCGCCTGCATGCGGCTTGCGACCTCCGTGACGGAGGTGCGGCGGACGCCGAGCATTTCAGACAGGAATTCCTGCGTCAGCGGGATCACGTCGCTTTCGGCGCGATCGCGGGTCTGCAAAATCCACCGACAGAAACGCGCCTCGACATGATGCAGCCCGTTGCAGGCGGCTGTGACCGTCGCTTGCGCCAGCAGAACCTCGTTATAGGTCAGCGCCATCGCGCCGATGGTCGGATGCGTCGTCGCGAAGCTGCGAAACGCGGTTGCGGACATGCGTGCGGCGATTGTCGGCAACTGGATGACCCCGCGGACATTCGCCAGATGCGGACCGAAGGCCGACATCAGGCCGATGCCGCCCTCGCGTCCGACCGTGGCCGTCTCGATCGCCTTGCCGTCGCGCATCACCATCACGAGCGAGATCATGCCGTTCAGCGGAAAGAAGACATGCGTGGCCTGTTCGCCGGCCGGCATCACGACCGCGCCCTGGGCCAGTTCGACGATCGTCATCAGCGGCGCAATGGCCATGCCGTCCGGTCGCGGCAAGGCATTCAACAGCCTGTTGTCGTCAATACCGGGCCTGGTCATGCGATGGCCTGCCCGGTCGGTCTGGGCCGTCGCTGTGGGGATGGACATGGCGTCCGAGAACCGCCTCCACGGCCGGAGTATACGCCTACCGTGCCACGAAGTCGCAATTAATCGGCGACGAGGCCGACCATGACCACCCTCGCGTGCCGCGGACCCGTGATCGATGATTCAGATGGCCTGCCGCCGGAATTTTTGCGCGTTATGTCCGCAGGCGGCAGACCATTTTACCGGTGGTCCGATAGACTGGTCGTCAGGGACGAAGATCACGTTGGGGACATCCGGATGCTTGACCAGGCGACATCACTGGCCCAATTGCTTGCAGCGCGTCTGGAACTTCTCGACGCGGAGAAATGGAAGGATTTCGACGATCTGCAATGCGACGAAGCGCTGGAAAAGCTGCACGACGTTCAGGAAGCGATCCTGAAACTCACCTTCACCGATCCGGCTGCGAAACTCAGCGCGCTGAAAACCCTGCTCGACTCCGACGATCAGTCCAACTTTACCGATCATTTCAAGAATCGATTATTTGAACTGTTGCGATCGTCCTGATCTTCCGATCCATCATCGATCCGTCGGTCGTTGACCGGACAGACCGCATCGACCGGTTCATGTTACCGATGCTGCTTACTCATTCTTGCAACCTGTTTCGCGAGGGATTGAGCATGCAGTCAACGATTCTGAAACGATCGATCGTTCTCCGCGGCCACAAGACCAGCGTGAGTCTCGAAGACGAGTTCTGGTACGCGTTGAAGGAAATCGCATCGTCCCGCCGGATCACCGCCACCGAGTTGATCTCCGAGGTCGATGCCAAGCGCGCGCCGGGCAACCTGTCGTCCTTGTTGCGCGTGATGGTTCTTTCGCATTATCGACACCAGGAACCGGCGTCGGGACAGGCCGACCAGCATCGATTAGCGACTGCTTAAATAGAAAATGAGAGGGATTTATCGCTTCATAAGTTTATATGATGCGCGATCACGAATTTGGGTTCGATTTTATCGCCTTCAAATATTGACGAATAACCTGTGGTTGTTAAATCTTAACTTATCGCCACGGTTGTTTCGATAGGCCGACAAGACACCGTTATAAGATTGTCGCGGTCCCGCCGGCGACTGACTTTGAGACAAAAATTCAATACTTCACGGCTCGGTTGGCCGAGCCCTTTCGCGTGTCCGCGATTTTATTCAAGAACGGATTGGAATGCGTCGACAGCAACACGGAAGCGTCCCCACCGAAATCATGCGGTCGGTCGTCGGAATTGCGGAAGCCGGAAGCATCAGCAAGGCCGCACGCCTGCTCGGGATCAGCCAGCCGGCCATCAGCGCGCAACTCAAGCGCATCGAGGATTACGTCGGCGGCAGCATTTTCCATAAATCCGCGCACGGCTCTGCCGCCACCGAACTCGGAAAAGTCGTCCTGATCCAGGCGCGCAAGATTCTTGAAGCCAACCATCAACTGCAATTGTTGCGCGGCCCGCAATCGCAGGCCCGCACCCCGCGCATCGGGCTGAGCGATCTGTATGCGCGACGCGCGTTCGAGAAGATCGCCGCCAGCAATTTCGTCGATGTGAGCATCGTCGCCGACAATTCCACCGAAATCGTCAAGGGCCTCGTCAACGGCTTCATCGACATCGGCCTGTTCCTGCAGGCGCCGGGCAGCGTCGTCGACCCGTCGATCAAGCTGTTGCGCGAGCGACCGGAAGAAATGGTGTGGGTCCGGTCGCCGGAATTCGTGCTCAGCCCCGGCGCGCCGATCCCGCTGCTGACATGGGGCGGGCATATCACGTATGATCTGATGATCCACACGCTCGAGACGGCCGGGCTGATCTATCGCATTGCCTTCTCGAGCCCCGATCATCAGACCCATCTGGACGCCGCGCGCCGCGGGCTCGGCGTCACCATCTTGCCGAAGCGACTGGTGCCGCCGACCTTGATGCAGGCCAGGGAATATTATTTGCCGTCGCTGGCATCGCCGACATTGTATCTCGGCGTGCGCGCCGGGCTCGAGCTTCAGGACAACAAATTCACGAATGCCTTGTCGGCGGATTTTTTCGACGCCTGACAGGCTGGCCGGACATGATGCGCGCGATGCCGACTGTTCGGCGTCCAACCGCTCCGCGTCTCGGCCGGGCTTTTGTCCCGGCCTTCCTCCGGGATTTTCGATAGATTGTCGGACGATTTGATCGGCCGTGTTAGGCTTTGGATAGCTTTTTGAGCTAAGCAAACTGCGGCCGTCGCGTTGCCAGCGCCTCACGCCATAATCGCGCGCTATCGCACCATCAGCGTCAATGGTTGTATCTCAAGCGTTTCAGCCATGCGCGCCATTTTCATTCCGTTATAGCCCGCCTTCACATCCGGCTGCGATGCTCTCGCCACATCAGTGACGAGTCGCATCCATGTTGAATTTCATTCGCTGCAACCGCGCCACCTCCGCCATCGAATTCGCGATGCTGCTGCCGCTGTTCATCGCGGTCGTGTTCGGCATCGTCGTGTTCGGATCGTATTTCGCGGTCGTGCACGGCGTGCAGCAGCTTGCCGCAGAAGCGGCGCGCTCGTCGATCGCCGGCATCAGCGACACCGAGCGCGGCAATCTCGCGACGAACTACGTGACCGCGAATGCCGGCACCTATCCGATGATCAATGCCAATCATCTGACGGTCAATGCCCGCGCTTCCGACGGCAACACCTTCGTCGTCACCGTGAGCTACGACGCCTCCGACCTGTTCATCTACACGCTGCCCACGGTCGTGAAGCCGCCGTCGACCATCATGCGCTCGGCGGTCATTCCGTTCGGGGGGTTTTGAGCGATGCGCAGCCTGCGTGACCTCATCCAGCGGTTTCGCGCGGATCAGCGCGGCGGATTCGCCATCATGAGCGCGATCTTGATGGTGGTGGTGATCGGCGCGGCCGCGCTCGGCATCGATGTCGGCGCCATCTTCGCCGAACGCCGCCGCACCCAAAGCACGACCGACCTCGCCGCCATCATCGCCGCGAACAATCTGGCGACGGCAACGGCCGCGGCAACGGCGACGGCGACCAGGAACAACTATCCGGCAAGTTCGGTGATCGGGGTCGAACTCGGTGTCTATCAGGCCAACGCGGCGCTCTCGCCGCAAGCGCGATTCGTGGCGTCGGCGACGCCGGCCAATGCCGCACGCGTGACCTTGCAGAGCCAGGCGCCCCTGACGTTCGGCAAATTCCTCACCGGACTGGACAGCTTCACGATCAGGACGAGCGCGACGGCAAGCAACACCGCGATGGCGTCGTTCTCGATCGGCTCGCGCCTGGCGTCGCTCAATGGCGGCCTGCTCAATGCGATGCTCGGCAGCATGCTGGGCACGTCGCTGTCCTTGTCGGCGATGGATTACAACGCGCTTCTGAACACGCGCGTCGATCTGTTCGACACGATGTCGGCGCTGGCGACGCGGCTCAATCTCACCGCCGGCACCTATAATGATCTGCTGACGGCCAGCGCCAAGCCGGGCGATGTCATCGCCGCGTTGCAGAGCGTCACCGGGGCGAGCACCGCGGCCAGCGCGCTGTCGTCGGTCGTTCAGGCCCTGGCGGGGTCGGCGACGCGGATTTCGCTCGGCCAGATCGCCAGCCTGAGCTCCTACGGCGATCTCAATGTCGGGCAGAAGCCGAAGGTCGGGGTATCCGTTTCGGCGCTCGATCTTCTGAACGCCGTCGCCGAGGTCGCCAACGGCAACAACCAGATTGCCACGTCGCTGTCGCTCGGGCTGCCGGGCATTGCCAGCGTCTCGGTTCAGGTCGCGGTCGGCGAGCGGCCGCAGGGATCGGGCTGGATCGCCGTCGGCAAGGAAGGCGTCAGCGTCCACACCGCGCAGACGCGCGCGTTGCTGTCGATCCAGCTTGTGGGCAGCGGCAGCGTGTCGGTCGTCAACCTTCCGGTCTATGTCGAGGTCGCCTCGGGCACCGCGACCCTGAAGAAGATCAGTTGCGGCCAGCCGGATATTTCGACGTCCTCCGTCACGCTCGCCGTGACGCCCGGCATCGTCGACGCGTGGATCGGCAACGTGACCCAGGCGCAGATGACCAACTTCACCAGCAAGCCCAGTCCCGGCGCCGCCACGCTCGTCAATCTCGGGCTCGTCACCGTCACCGGCCGGGCCCATGCCGGCATGGGAAACACCACGCCGACCGACGTCATCTTCAGTTACGCCGATATCCAGGCCCAGACCAAGAAGACGGTGACGACGAGCAATTTCACCTCATCGCTGACGTCGAGCCTGCTGGGAGACCTGCAACTCGCCGTCAATGTCGGGCCGCTCGGCCTGCCGATTCCGGGACTTGCCGGTCTTGTCTCGGGCATCATCGGCGGCGCCACCGGCTCGATCGACCAGGTCATCACGTCGGTGCTGTCGACGCTCGGCGTCGGCGTCGGCCAGGCCGATGTCTGGGTCTCCGGCGTGCGCTGCGACGGCGCGGTGCTGGTGAACTGACCATGTTTTCACGCGCGTTTCATTTCGTCGGCCACGACCCAGATGGGATCAAAAAATGACGTCCAACGGCAACAAGAAGCGATCTGTCATCATCCTGAACAAGCGCACCAGCGTTTGCCTCGAGGATTCGTTCTGGCACAGCCTGCATGCGATCGTGCGGATCGAGGACACCACGATCGAGCACTTCATCGAGAAGGTGAAGCGCGAGCACGATCCGCATAACCTGTCGTCCAGCATCCGGGTCGCCGTGCTCGAATATTTTCAGCGCGTCGCGGTGCGCGACATGCCGGCCGGCGCGCAGATGGAGGCGGTGCTCGCGCCGCCGCTGGAACAGATGACGCCCGATCAGGCCAGCCGCCGCCAGCGCGACA
>CAXTJT010000042.1:0-6279 GCA_964244735.1 uncultured Tardiphaga sp. | reverse complement strand
GTCCCATCGCAACACCACCATAGCAGGTGTTGCACTTGTTCTGTGAACTCAGGGGCACCAGTAGTCCGATGCGTTCATGTCTATCAAAGATGTCTCGGAATACTGGACCCTCCGCTTTCGCGGAGGGCGACGCCTCTGCTTGCGGATAGCCGGCGGATCACCTCTCCCGCCTGTCGCATGAAGATGGTACAGAGCGCTTTCCTTTATCGTTACCGGAAGTCCTCATGTCCGCCGCCAAGACACCGCCCGCCATCTCCCCGCTTGCGCCAGTCAACGTGCCCGACATGCCCGAGATCGCCGGCGTGCGCCTGGCGACCGCCGCGGCCGGCATCCGCTACAAGGGCCGCACCGACGTGCTGCTCGCGTTGATGGACAAGGGCACCACCGCCGCCGGCGTGTTCACGACATCGAAATGCGCCTCCGCCCCGGTCGAATGGTGCCAGAGCATCATCAAGAAGGGCCACGCGCAGGCGCTGGTCGTCAATTCCGGCAATGCCAACGCCTTTACCGGCAAAACGGGCCGCGCCGCGACCGCGCTGACGGCCAAGATCGCCGCCAAAGCTATCGGTTGCAAAGCCGAGGACATTTTCCTGGCCTCGACCGGCGTCATCGGCGAACCGCTCGACGCCACCAAATTCGACGGCGTGCTCGGTACGCTCGCCGAGACGGCGATTCCCGGCGGCTGGATGGACGCCGCGAAGGCGATCATGACCACCGACACCTTTCCGAAGGTGGCGACCGCGACGGTCAAGCTCGGCAAGGCGAAAGTGACGATCAACGGCATGGCCAAGGGTGCGGGCATGATCGCGCCGGACATGGCGACGATGCTGGCCTTCGTCTTCACCGATGCGCCGGTCGCCGCCCCCGCATTGCAGGCGCTGCTCAAGGCCGGCGTCGGCGCAACCTTCAACGCCGTGACCATCGACGGCGACACCTCCACATCGGACACGCTGCTTGCCTTCGCGACGGGCGCGGCAGCCGCGCACGGCGCGCCGAAGATCACCAAGGCGAATGACGTCAGATTGAAGCCGTTCGTGAAAGCGTTCAACGCCGTCTTGGCCGACCTCGCCGAACAGGTCGCCCGCGACGGCGAAGGCGCGCGCAAGCTGGTCGAGATCGTCGTCGACGGCGCGGTCTCGGATAAATCCGCGCGAAAAATCGCAATGTCGATCGCCAATTCGCCGCTGGTCAAGACGGCGATCGCGGGCGAGGACGCCAATTGGGGCCGCGTCGTGATGGCGGTCGGCAAGGCCGGCGAGCCCGCCGACCGCGACAGGCTCTCGATCGCCTTCAACGGCATCAGCGTCGCCAAACGCGGCGCGCGCGATCCGTCCTACGACGAAACCGAAGTGTCGACCGCGATGAAGAGCCCGACGATCAAGATCAAGGTCGGGCTCGGCCTCGGCAAGGGCCGCGACCGCGTGCTGACCTGCGATCTCACCAAGGAATACATCGCCATCAACGGCGATTATCGCTCCTGATGCGCCGCGCGGTCATCCTGATGATCGCGCTTCCCGGCCTCGCCGCCGCCGTGGCGCAGGTTGCTTCTGCCGCGTCCCAATTCGAGACCGTGAGTTATGAGATTGCGAGCGGCGTTCCCGCCGTCATCGGCGAGCATGCGCGCTGGAACGAGTTGTGTCGCGCGCTCGATGCGCCGCCGGTGATACTCGAACGCCCTGCCGTTCAGGGCTCGGTCTGCGTGCGGCACGATCTGATCACATCGATCCAGACGCGCTCAGGTCGCGCGGCGAACTGCATCGGCCGGCGACTCAACGGCGTGCTCGTCATCTACCGGCCGCGGCCGGGATTCAGCGGGACCGACACGCTGCGCTACGGTCTGGATTTTCCCGAAGGACGCGTGTCGCGCGAGATCACGATCGACATTCAGGCACGAACGGGCGTTGCGCCTGGGTTCTTCCTCGATGCGCCGGCAGCCCCGTTGCGCGCCGGCGACCGCATCCCCGAATGCGCGGGCGAGTCGTCGTAAAATGCTGAGCCGTCACTCTGCCGCTTGCTGCTGCACGGTCGGCGCATCGCCGGCGACGGTCGCGCGGCGCATGTCGCGCGGCTGCGACGCATCATAGCGCCGCACGCGGTGCATGGTCTGGCGGTTGTCCCACATCACGAGATCATGCAGTGACCATCGATGCACATAGACGAATTGCGGCTGCGTCGCGTGCTCGTTGAGATCGCGCAGCAGGACGCGGGCGTCCGGCACCGTCAGGCCGTGAATGCTGCCGGCATGCGACGACAGATACAGCGACTTGCGGCCGTGCACCGGATGTTGGCGCACGAGGCGTTGAAGCACCGGCTTGAACATCTGCTTTTCCTCCTCGCTGTAATCGAGGAAGCCGAGCGCGCCGCGCGATGTCATCAGCGAATGTTCGCAGATCATGTCGGCGATCTCGGCGCGCGTCTCGGCGTCAAGCGCGTCATAGGCCGCGCGCATGTCGGCGAATTCGGTGTTGCCGCCCTTCGGATTCACCACGCGCGCGGACAACAACGAAAACTTGGCCGGGATCGGCCGGAATGAACTGTCCGAATGCCAAAGGCAATTGCCGAGATTGAACAGATGCGTGCGATGGTCCTTCGGCAGCGGCTTGCCGTCCTTGCCGAGATTGGAGACGTCGTTGACTCCCGAACTCAGCCGCGCGTCTTCCTTTTTGGCGACGCTGCCTCCCTTGGCATCCTCCCGCTCACCGAAGTTGCGCGCGAATGCGAGTTGTTGTTCGTCGGTGATGTCCTGCTTCCGGAACACCAACACGGCGTACTCGTCCATCGCGTCCGCGATGGTGCGGGCCTCGTCGTGGCTCAGCGGCTGCGTGAGATCGACGCCGGAGACTTCGCCGACGAATAGCGGGTGCAGTTTTGTGATGCCGATGGCCATGATCGCCTCCCGGGCGGAGCGCGACGGTTGATCCGCGCGCGTGTCGTTGAGACGAAAAATCGGCCCGAAGCGGATATTTGTCAACGCTGCAAGACGCGGGCTGGACCGCCGGCCTTGCATATCCGCCGCGTTGCAAAAAGACAGGGAACCGGAGTGCGCGCCGCCCGTTAGGAAGCCGAGATTTCTCTCATGGGAGTTATGACGATGGATAAGGATCGGATCGCAGGAGCGGCCAAGGACGCAGCAGGGAAGGTCGAGGGCGCATTCGGCGATCTGACCGGCGATGCGCAGACTCAGGCTTCGGGAAATGCCCGTCAGGCTGCCGGTACGGTGCAGAATCTCTACGGACAGGCCAAGGACGCCGTCATGGACGCGGCCGACACCGCCACCAGCTATGCCAAGGACGCGCTCGACAGCGACGTCTATCGTGACGGCACCCGCGCGGTCACGTCGCAGGTGAAGGAAAATCCGCTCGGCGCGCTCTTGATCGCCGGTGGAATCGGCTTCGCGCTGGCCATGCTGCTGAGCCGCCCGCCGCGCCGTTCGCGCTGGCGGTAAGCCAGATTTGATCCAGCAAAACGCCCCCGGAGCAATCCGGGGGCGTTTCTGTTGCAGCCTTGCTAAATCCAGCCCTGCAATTCGCGCAGAACGAGCTGGCGGATCACGTCCATGCCGGCATCGCTGTCATTAAGGCAAGGGATCGCCGAAAAATGCTCGCCGCCGTGATGCTCGAAAATCTCGCAATTTTCCTGAGCGATTTCTTCGAGCGTTTCCAGGCAATCCGCCGAAAAGCCCGGCGTGATGACGGCGATGCGCTTCACGCCGTCTTTCGCCAATTGCGCGATCGTTCTGTCGGTATAGGGCTGCAGCCACTGATCGAAGCCGAAGCGCGACTGGAACGTCAGCAAAATGCGGGTCGCGCCCGGCCCCATATGCGCACGCAGCGCCTGCGTGGTTGCGATGCATTGCGCCTGATAGGGATCGCCCTTGGCGATGTATTTCTGCGGCATGCCGTGAAACGACGCCACGATCAGTTCGGGCGCAAACGACAGCGTCTTCAAGTGGTCGTCGATCGAGCGCGCCAGCGCGGCGATATAGCTGTGATCGACATAATAAGGCGGCGTCACGCGCAAGGTGGGCTGCGCGCGCATTTCGCCGAGCACGCGGAAGGCCTCGTCGCAAACCGTGGCCGACGTCGCAGCCGAATATTGCGGATATAAGGGCACGACGAGAAGCCGGTCGCAGCCCTGCGCTGTCATCGCATCGATCCGCGACTTGATCGACGGATTGCCGTAGCGCATGCCCCAATCCACGACGATATGCGCGTGATCCTTGAGACATTCGGCGAGCTTGTCCGACTGCGCGCGCGTGATGGTCTTCAGCGGCGACTCGTTGAGATCGGTATTCCAGATCTTGAGGTAGTCCTTGGCCTTGCGCGCCGGGCGGGTGCGCAGAATGATGCCGTTGAGCGCGGCCTTCCAGATCAGGCCCTGGTTCTCGATCACCCGCGGATCTGAGAGAAATTCCTTGAGGTAGACGCGTACGCCCTTGGCATTCGCGGTGTCCGGCGTGCCGAGATTGACCAGCAGCACGCCGACGCGCTCCGGCGACGCGCTCGGCGTCGGCGCTGCGGCTATCCCTGCAGTCATTTTGGCTCGGTCGATCGGGATCACCACGGACATCCGGCTGGCATCGCGCGTTGGCCAAACCTTGTCAAGACAAGGCGGCGGGTTCGTTATCCCGGCCTAACATCAGAAACACGTCACCCGTTCCGCAGCGATATAACCAAGCAGAAGGCCGACGCCGAACAGCAGGACAAACCCAGCCGCGGCAAATTCGATGCCGCGCACCATGAGCGCACCGCGCCCGTCGCGACTGCCGGCGAAACGTCGCGCCACGACTTTGGCCGAGACGGCGAGCACGGCGATCGTGGCGACCGTGATCGCCGTGCCGAGGCCCATGACAAAAGTGGCGGCGACGCCGGCCCAGAACAAGCCCTGCGCCAGCGCGAACACCAGAACCAGAATCGCGCCGGAGCACGGCCGCAATCCCACCGCGAGGATCGCGCCGAAGCCGCGCCGCCAGCCGCCGGGCCCAGCCAGTTGATCCGGCGTCGGGCCGTGCGAATGGCCGCAATGCTCGTCATGGACGTGCCCGACGGCGTCGTGATCGCGGTCATGGTGATGACGGTGATGGTCGTGGGCCACGCTGGCGTGGTCGTGTCCATGGTCGTGATGATGATGGCCGTGATCCCGATGCGCATGCGGTGTGGCCACAGCCATCGCCAATTCCGGCGCCTTCGGCTGAGCCGTGCGGATCGCGCGGACGAAGCCCGCGCCCTTGCTCCAGACCAGCCGCGCGCCGAACGCGGCGATCAAGACATAGCTGGCAATCTCGACGACGCGCTCGGCGCTGCACATCGTCTTCGCGGTCGCGTTGAGGATCCACGCGCCGAGACCGACGAGAACGACGGCGACGAGCGCCTGCATCAGCGCCGAGACGAAAGACAGCACGATGCCGCGCCGGGCGGTTTCTTCATTGGCCACGAGATAGGACGAGATCACCGCCTTGCCATGACCGGGACCAGCCGCATGGAAAATGCCGTAGGCAAACGAGAGGCCCAGCAACGACCACACAGCGCTGCCATCGGATTTCGCCGCGCGGATCGTCGACGACATTTCCCTGTAATACTCCGCCTGCTTGGCCAGCAGCCAGCCGATGATGCCGTTTGCTTGCGGCTCGACCGGCGGCCGCGGCCCGCCGAACGGGTTTTGGGCAAGGGCTGGGTGGATCACGTCGAAAATGGCGAAGACGACAATAGCGATGACAAGGAAGGCCTGGATCCCCGCTTGCGCGGGGATGAGCGGCGTTGAACGGCTCATGGACACTCCAAATTTAAGATGCTATCAAAGGTTGCATAGATATTTCCGCTCATCCCCGCGCAAGCGGGGATCCAGTACAAAAATCATGAGCTTCTTCGTCTATATCGTCGCAAGCCGCCGCAACGGCACGCTGTATATCGGCATGACCGACGATCTGGTCCGGCGAATCCATCCACCGCGTCGGCGCAGTACCGGGTTTCACGCAACGATACGGCGTGAAGGTGCTGGTCTGGTACGAACTTCACCCCAGTCGGGAATCCGCTTTCCTTCGCGAACGTCAGATGAAGAAATGGAACAGGCGCTGGAAGCTCGAACTGATCGAAGCGGACAATCCCAACTGGCGTGACCTGTGGCATGACATTACCGCGTAGACTTCGATCCGTCAGCATGGCGCCACCTTCCGCTCATACCCGTGTAAACGGGTATCCAGAAAGATAACAACTGAGCCGAAAGTGCTGGATCCCCTGAGTTCACAGAACAAGTGCAACACCTGCTATGGTGGTGTTGCGA
>CAXTJT010000041.1:0-6757 GCA_964244735.1 uncultured Tardiphaga sp. | reverse complement strand
ACAACACCGGCTGGCAGTTCAAATATCACACGCGCGGCGGCGGCTATTATTTCAACGTCGGCTGCTCGGACCTGATCGTATCGGGCGAGGTCGGCCTCGTGCAATATGCGGACATCGAGCGCTTCGTCAGCGCAGGCGCGACACTGCGGGACGGCACGGCGGTGAAGGCCGATCTGATCGTGCTCGCCACCGGCTACAAGAGCCAGGAGACGCTGGTGCGCAAGCTCTATGGCGACGCGGTCGCCGCGCGCGTCGGGCCGATCTGGGGATTCGGCGACGGCGTCGAACTGCGCAACATGTTCACGCGAACGAAGCAGCCGGGTCTGTGGTTCATCGCCGGCAGCCTCGCGCAATGCCGGATTTACTCGAAATATCTGGCGCTGCAGATCAAGGCCTGCGAGATGGGCCTGATCGATGCGGATGTCGGTGCGCGGCGCGATGCGCCGGCGTCGCGGGAGGAGGCGAGGGTTTAGCTGGCTCTAATGCGCGTCCTTCGGCGTCACCGCCGCCGCCTCATGCGTCTCGTCGGCCGTCTTGCCCTCCGCCTGCCGCGTGACGAGCTTGAAGAACATCGGCACGAAAACGATCGCGAGGAACGTCGCGGCGATCATGCCGCCGATCACGCCGGTGCCGATCGAGTGCCGGCTTGCCGAGCCCGCACCCGTCGAAATCGCCAGCGGCAGCACGCCGAGAATGAAGGCCAGCGATGTCATGATGATCGGCCGGAAACGCAATCGCGCCGCTTCCATCGCAGCATCATAGACGGACAATCCCTCGCGATGGCGCTGGGCGGCGAATTCCACGATCAGGATCGCGTTCTTGGCGGCGAGGCCGATCAGCGTCACGAGACCGATCTGGAAATAGATATCGTTCTCGATGCCGCGCAGCCAGATCGCGACGATCGCGCCGAACAATGCGAACGGCACCGCCGTCAGCACCGCCAAAGGCAGCGACCAGCGCTCATATTGCGCGGCGAGGATCAGGAACACCATCAGCAGGCCGAACAGAAAGCCCTGCGAGCCGGTGCCCGCCGTCGAGATTTCCTGATAGGCGGAGCCGGTCCAGCCGATCGTGTAGTCGGAGCCGAAATTCGCCGTCACGATCTCCTGCATCGCGGCGAGCGATTGCCCGGACGAATAGCCCGGCGCGGGGTTGCCGAGAATCTTGGCCGCCGGGAAGATGTTGAAGCGATCGACCGTGTCGGGGCCGATGACGCGCTCCACCGACACCAGCGCGTCGAGCGGGATCATCGCGCCGGCATCGGAGCGCACGTAAATGAAGCGCAGATCGTCCGGCGACGAGCGGAAGTCGGATTCCGACGACAGGCTGACGCGGTAGGTGCGGCCGAACAGCGTGAAATCGTTGACATAGAGGCTGCCGAACCCGCTCTGCATGGTCTCGAAGATCGTGTTGATCGGCACGCCCAAGGTCTTCGCCTTGTCGCGATCGACATTGATCTTGTATTGCGGGACCGAGGTCGAGAACTGCGTCGAGACGCCGGTGAGTTCCGGCCGCTTGGCGGCTTCCGCGACCACCTTGTTGGCGGCGTCGGCCAGCGCCTGCAGCGGCGCGCCGGTGCGGTTCTGCAGATAGAGTTCAAACCCGCCGGTGGTGCTGATGCCTTGAATCGGCGGCGGGTTGATGCCGAAAACGTTGCCGTCCTTGAACTTGGAGTTCAGCCTGCCGAGCGACGGCGCGATCTGGCGCGCGTCCTGTCCCGCATCCTGGCGTTCGGCCCAGTCCTTCAGCGTGATGAAGGAGACGCCGGAATTGGTCTTCTGCGCGCTCGACAAGATGTCGAAGCCCGACAGCGACACGACGCCCTGCACCTCCGGCATGTTCTTGATCGCCTCGGCCGTCGTCGCCGAGATCGCACGGGTGCGGCTCAGCGCCGATGCCGGCGGCAGTTGCGTGACCATCAGCACATAGCCCTGATCCTCCTGCGGCACGAGACTGCCCGGCACCTTGCTGAACAAGAGCCCGGTGGCGGCCAGCATCGCCGCGACGACGGCGAGCGAGACGAAGGTCCGCTTGAGGAAAAACGCGACGACCGAACCGTAGCGTTCCGTCAGCCAGTCGAAGCCGCGATTGAAGATGCGGAACGGCCTGGCCGGTTCTTCATGCTGCTCTTTCAGCAGAAGCGCCGCGAGCGCGGGCGACAGCGTCAGCGCGACGATGCCGGAGATCACCACCGACACGGCGATCGTCACGGCGAATTGCCGATAGAGTTCGCCGGCGAGGCCGCCGAGGAACGAGACCGGAATGAACACCGCGCAGAGCGTCAGCACGATGGCTACGACCGGACCGGAAACCTGCTCCATCGCCAGGATCGCGGCGTCGCGCGGCGACTTCTTTTCGGTCCGCATGATGCGCTCGACATTTTCGAGCACGACGATGGCGTCGTCGACCACGATGCCGATCGCCAGCACCAGCCCGAACAGCGTCAGCAGGTTGATCGAGAAGCCGAGCAGATACATGCCGGCGAACGTGCCGATCAGCGACACCGGCACGGCGATCACCGGGATCAGCGTCGCGCGCCAGCTTTGCAGGAAGATGTAGACGACGGCGATGACGAGGATGATCGCCTCGATGAAGGTCTTGATGACCTCCTCGATCGACACCTCGACGAAGCGCGTGGTGTTGAACGGAATCTTGTATTCGATGCCGTCCGGGAAACGTTTCGCCAGCGTGTCCATCGTCGCCTTCACGCTCTTGGCGACCTCGAGCGCATTGGCGCCGGGCTGCAGATAGACGCCGATCGGCACCGTCGGCGCGCCGTTGAAGGTCGCGGAGAAGCTGTAATTCAGCGCGCCGAGTTCGACGCGCGCAATGTCCTTGACCCGCAGCGCGCCGCCGAACGCATCGGAGCGAATGATGATGTTCTCGAATTCGCGGGGATCGGCGAATCGGCCCTGGGTGGTGACGGAATAGGTGAAGGTCGTCGGGTTCTTCTGCGGTTCCTCGCCGAAGCGGCCGGCGGCGAATTGCGCGTTCTGCTCGCGGATCGCGGCGGCGATGTCGCCCGGCGTGAGGTTGAATTGCGCCAGCTTGTCCGGACGCAGCCAGATCCGCATCGAATAATCGGACGCGCCGAACAGCGACGCGTCGCCGACGCCGGGCGTCCGGCGCAGTTCGTCGATGATGTTGATGAGCGCATAGTTGCCGATGAAGATGGTGTCGTAGCGATTGGTCGGCGACGACATCGTCAGCACTTGCAGAATGGCCGTCGAGCGCTTCTGCACGACGACGCCCTGGCGTTGCACCTCGGCCGGCAGCAACGGCGTCGCGCGCTGCACGCGGTTGCTGACATTGATGGTGTTCTGGTCGGGATTGGTGCCGATCGCGAAGGTCAGCGAGATCGTCAGCGTGCCGGAGCCCGTCGAGGTCGAGCGCATATAGAGCATGTTCTCGACGCCGTTGATCTGCTGCTCCAGCGGTGCGGCGACGGTTTCGGCGATGGTCTGCGCCGACGCGCCGGGATAGGTCGCCGTGACGGTCACTTCCGGCGGCACGATCGCCGGATATTGCGCGATCGGCAGCGCCCGCATCGCGACGAAGCCCGCGAGCACGATGACGATCGAGATGACGGCGGCGAAGACCGGCCGGTCGATGAAGAATTTCGAGAACATGTCGGGCCTGTTGGTGCTGGCTCATCGGAGGAAGCGACGAGGCTTCATGAGAATTTATCTGACTTGGTCGATGAGGGCCGCAGAATGTGCAATGGCGGTACCGCGCTCCCTCTCCCGTGGGGAGAGGGTTGGGTTGAGGGGGTACGGACTCTCGACAGGTTCGTACCCCCTCACCCGGAGGCGTCGCTTCGCTTGCTTCCGACCTCTCCCCGGAGGGGAGAGGTGAGTCAGCGGCCGATGCAATGTTTTGCCTTTCACATCCATCAGGTCGAACCTGTGTTTCCCAGTCTCACTTCGCCTGCTTTGAGTCGGTCGCGGCGGGCGTCTGCGACGAGTCGGCGGCGTTCAGCCTGTCGTTCGGCGTCTTCGCGTCGGCCGGCACCGGCTTGATCGCGACGCCGGGGCGCACGCGGGCGACGCCGTCGACCACGATCTTCTCGCCGTCCTTCAGGCCGTCTTTCACGGCCCAGCCGCCGTCGACCTCCCGGTCGAGCTTGATGGGCCGATTGGCCACGCCGTTATTGGCCTCGTTGACGACATAGACGAACGGACCTTGCGGGCCCTGCGACACCGCTCGCTGCGGCACCACGAAGACCTGCTGCAAGGTCACGCCGGAGAGCTTGACCCGCACGAACTGGTTCGGCAGCAGATGGCCGTCGGAATTCGGGAAGATCGCGCGGATCTGCAACGTGCCGGTGCGCGGATCGACGGTCGACGCCGAGACGTCGAGGCTACCCTTGCTGACGTCGCTCGAGCCGTCGCCGAGTTGCAGCGTGACGCCGATGTCTTCCGGCTTCAGCGGCTTGTCGCGCGCCTCGTTCATATCGCGCAGATCGACGAATTCGGATTCGCTGGTCGAGAAATTGACATAGGCCGGATCGAGCTGCGTCATCGTCGTCAGCACGGTCTGCTGCGCCTGCGCCAGGGATCCTTCCGGCGGCGAGGTCAGGCTGGTCGGACCGGTGATCGGCGCCTTGACCGTCGTGAATTCGATATTGAGCCTGGCCGTCTGGATATCCGCCTGCGCGCTCTGGATCGCGGCACGGGCCAGATCGCGCGCGGCGCGGGCGTCTTCGAGCTGCTTGGCGGTTGCGACCTGCTTGCGCGCGAGTTCCTCGACGCGCTCGTATTGATCGTTGGTCTGGGTGAGCGTGGCGGTCGCTTGTGCGAGCTGCGCGTTGGCGCGGTCGAGCACGGCCTGATAGGTGCGCGGATCGATCCGGAACAGCACGTCGCCCTGCTTGACCTTGGCCCCTTCGGTGAATTCGCGCTTCAGGATGATGCCGGACACCTGCGCGCGGATTTCGACGATTCGGAATCCGGCGACGCGGCCGGCATAGGTCAGCCCGAGCGGAACATCGGCGCGGCGCATCTCGATGACGCCGACCTCGGCCGCTGGCGCAGCGGCTTTTTGCGCGGCCTGCGGCCTGGGCTTGTTGACATAATAATAAGAGGCGCCACCGGCGGCGATCACGGCGATCACCACCAGGGCAATGCGGCCCGGTCTCATGGTCAGTACGCTCCAGCGGCAGACAACGCCGTCGCGGCGTCTCTACCACAGACCGATCGAAAAGGGTGACGGCTGATGGGCTCTACTTTGAGTGTGGCCGGATTCGGCCGCTGACCCAGCGGCGCCATTCGCTGGGTGTCCATGCGTGGTGCTGAATCGGTCAGGCGGCACGCTCAGCCCTGCGAGCGACCCTGGGACCCGCTCAACGCGCGCCGCATATCCGCGCCTGCCCGTAACAGCTCGATCTTGCGCAGGACTTCGGCGCGCTCCGGCCCCTCCGGCATTTTCTGTGCGTCCGCGAGCGCTTGTGTGGCGCGCGCCTCCCAGTCGTGCGAGGCCGCCGGCGATTTTTTGAAAGGACGAGCCATGTCTCACCGCAGATCGAGGAAAGCAAACACGGACGCTCAAGGATCCAGCGCCCGGTTCCCGACATAACCTGCTGATGTTGCGCAAGTTTCGTCCCGAACGAAATTCATATATGTCCGACACCGGACAGACAGGTCGGTTCCATTGTGGCTAGTTTTCCGAGATGCCGATGTCGCGCTCCGCCTGGACCCCCGAAGAAAGCG
This sequence comes from uncultured Tardiphaga sp., assembly GCA_964244735.1. Taxonomy (GTDB): domain Bacteria; phylum Pseudomonadota; class Alphaproteobacteria; order Rhizobiales; family Xanthobacteraceae; genus Tardiphaga. The sequence goes on along the minus strand of CAXTJT010000041.1, from coordinate 1,049 downwards.
AACGTTTGCGATCGCTCGTCGCGAGCGGAACGTCGCCCGCGCGCGCCTCGGTGATTTTCAAGCGGTCGGTCGGCGCTGTCCAGAACCATGCGCGGAAGCTCGGCACGCCGTTTCCACCCCGCCATGAAATCAGGCGCGAGATCCTCGCCAAATGCGAAGCCGCGGCAAAAAGTACGCGGCAGTGACGATTTTCGTCGCCGGTGGCGGTGGCCGTGAGTTTTTGGCAGACTTGCGATGGCGTCGTAACGATCTTCCGACCTTGATCGCTGGACCGGGATGGCTTCCATGGCTTCGTTGCGCTCAAAGACCGCCGACGCTGTCGCAGCGGGAGACCTGATGCTCCTGCAGACAAGCAACCTGCTGCTCGCCGTCATGTCGCCCGCCGATCTTGACCTGATGCGAACGGTGTTGCGTCCCGTCAAGCTGCGGCAGGGCGCGATCCTGTACGATGTCGGCGACAGGATATCCGCCGTCTATTTTCCGGTGGACTGCGTCGTGTCGATGGTTGTCGGCCTGTCGACCGGCGAAATGGTCGAGGCGGCGATGGTCGGCCGCGACGGCGTCGTCGGCGCGCTGGCGGCCCTCGACGGCAAGGTCTCGCTGACCCGCGCGATCGTTCAGATCGCCGGCCGCAGCGTGATGGCCGACGTCGATGCCTTCAAGCGCGTGACCCAGCAAAGCAGGACGATCCTGTCGCTGATGTTGAGCCACGAGCAGACCGTCTACGCGCAGGCGCAGCAATCGGTCGCCTGCAATATCTCGCATGACGTGACCGCACGGCTGTCGCGCTGGCTGCTGCGGGCGCGCGACCTGTCGGGCTGCGACGTTTTGCCGTTCACGCAAGAGTTTCTGGCCGAGATGCTCGGCGTGCGCCGCACCAGCGTCTCGCCGGCGGCGCATGATCTGCAGCGCATGGGCTTGATCAGATACACCCGCGGCAAGATCCACATCACGGATGTCGATGGCCTCAAGGCATCCGCCTGCGAGTGCTACGAGACCGTGCGCGGCCATTACGATCATCTGATCGGCGTCAACGCGCCGTCCGGCAA
>CAXTJT010000040.1:0-6777 GCA_964244735.1 uncultured Tardiphaga sp. | reverse complement strand
AGGAAAGCGATCGCGCCTTGGTCGATCAGTTTCTGGCGCAGCGCGAGACGCTGAAGGAGCGATTGCACGACCTGCTGCCAGACACAGTCGATGGCCTCAACATCCGACATCATGGCGACTTCCATCTCGGCCAGATGTTGATCGTCAAGGACGACATTTTCATCATCGATTTCGAAGGCGAACCGCGCCGACCGATCAGCGAGCGTCGCCGCAAGGCACCTGCCGCGCGTGACGTGGCCGGTCTCATTCGCTCGATCGATTATTCGGTAACGGCTGCGCTCGAACGCGCGCTCAAGATTGCGCCGGACGAAAACGGCAAGCTCGCGGCCGCGCTGGAAGGCTGGCGCGACCGCGCCGCCACAACGTTCCTCGACGCCTATCGCGAGACGATCAGCAATCGCAGCCTGTGGCCTGCGGACCAGCGTGAATGGTTCGGCATGCTCTACTTCTTCTTGTTGGAGAAGGCTTTTTACGAGATCGAATATGAGCTGGCGCATCGCCCGGACTGGCTGCGCGTCCCCCTTTCGGGAACGCTGCGCACGCTTGCGATGGCATCAGACACAAAGGACGCTTCATGACCGAACTGACCCCCGAAGCCTATGCGATCGTCGAAGGCAGACATTCCGATCCGTTTCACTATCTCGGCCGGCACAGCGAGGACGACAAGACGGTCGTGCGCGCCTTCCTGCCTGACGCGTCCGACGTCGAGGCGGTGGATTCGGACGGCCATACGGCGAAGCTCAGTCGCATCCATGATGCCGGCCTGTTCGCTGGCAGCCTGCCGAATGGTGCGACAAGCTATCAGTTGCGCGCGCGCTACGGCGACCACACCGTCACGCTCGAAGACGCCTATCGCTTCCCGCCGATCCTGAGCGATTTCGATCTCTATCTGCTCGGCGAAGGCAGCGACCAGCGGCTCTACGACAAGCTCGGCGCGCATCCGATGACGCTCGAGGGCATCGCCGGCGTCGGCTTCGTGGTGTTCGCCCCGAATGCGCGGCGCGTCAGCGTCGTCGGCGATTTCAACGTCTGGGATGCGCGGCGACATCCGATGCGCGTGCGCGGCAACGGCTATTGGGAATTGTTCATCCCGCGCGCCACCGCCGGCGACCACTACAAGTTCGACATCACCGGACCGCAGGGCCAGCAACTGGTCTGGAAATCCGACCCGATGGCATTCTACGCGGAGATGCGGCCCGCAACCGCATCCATCGTCGTCGATGAAAAGACCTTGCCGACTCCGCGCGCGTCGCGCGACGGCATCAATGCGCTGTCCGCGCCGATGTCGATCTACGAAGTGCATCTCGGCTCATGGAAGCGCAAGAACGGCCATGAATGGCTGACCTATCGCGATCTGGCCGCCGACCTGCCGCGCTATGTCAAAGACCTCGGCTTCACCCATGTCGAATTCCTGCCGGTCAACGAACATCCGTTCGACGGCTCGTGGGGCTATCAGCCGACCGGCATGTATGCGCCGACCAGCCGCTTCGGCTCGCCGGAGGATTTCTGCGCCCTGATCGACGCCTGCCACGCAGAGGGCCTTGGCGTCCTGCTCGATTGGGTGCCCGGCCATTTCCCGGACGACGCCCACGGGCTCGGCGTATTCGACGGCACCGCGCTTTACGAACATGCCAACCCGCTGCAAGGCCGGCACATGGATTGGGGTACGCTGATCTACAATTACGGCCGCACGGAAGTGGTCAACTTCCTCGTGGCCAATGCGCTGTTCTGGCTGGAGCGCTACAAGATCGACGGGCTGCGCGTCGATGCCGTCGCCTCGATGCTGTATCTCGATTACAGCCGGCCTGAAGGCGGCTGGATTCCGAACAAATATGGCGGCCGCGAAAACATCGAGGCAGTCGCCTTCCTGCGCCGCTTCAATACCGAACTGTTTGCGCGCTTTCCGCAGGCGACCACGGCGGCCGAGGAATCGACGGCGTGGCCGGCGGTGTCACGCCCGGTCGATATGGGCGGATTGGGCTTCGGCTACAAATGGAATATGGGCTGGATGCATGACACGCTGGACTACATCAGCGAAGACCCGATCAATCGCCAGTATCATCACGACAAGATCCTGTTCGGATTGCACTACGCCTATTCGGAGAACTTCATCCTGCCGCTGTCGCACGACGAAGTCGTGCACGGCAAGAAGTCGATCATCGGCCGCATGCCTGGCGACGACTGGCAGCGCTTCGCCAATCTGAGGGCCTATTACAGCTTCATGTATGGCCACCCCGGAAAGAAGCTGATGTTCATGGGCTGCGAATTCGCGCAGGAGCGCGAATGGAGCCACGACCGCTCGCTCGACTGGCACCTGCTGGACCAGCCGAAGCATGCGGGAATCCACTCGCTGATCCGCGACCTGAACGCGCTGCACCGCGACAATCCCGCGCTGCATCAACTGGATTGCGATCCGGCCGGTTTCGAGTGGATCATCACGGATGATCGCGGCAACAATGTCTTTGCCTGGATGCGCAAGGGGAACGCGCCCCGCGCGCGCTGCCTCGTCATCGCGAATTTTTCGCCGAACGTGTATCATGACTACCGCGTGCGCGTGCCGTTCCCCGGCACATGGCGCGAGGTCTTGAACTCAGATGCGGGCATTTATGGCGGCAGCAACACCGGCAATTCGGGCGCCGTGCAGACGACGGGTCTCGTGCCTGAACTCAGCCTTACGATACCGCCTCTTGCGGCGATCTTCCTTACGCCGGAAGGCTGATCGATGCGGTTGACGGCAGGCACGGCGCATCGTCTCGGCGCAAGCTGGGACGGCCGCGGAACCAACTTCGCGTTGTTTTCGGCCAACGCGCAGAAGGTGGAATTATGCCTGTTCGACAGCCAGGGCCGCCGCGAGATCGAGCGCATCACGCTGCCGGAAAAAACCGAGGATATCTGGCACGGTTATCTGCCCGACGTGTCGCCGGGCCAGCTTTATGGCTACCGCGTTCATGGGGTCTACGAGCCGGAGCACGGCCATCGCTTCAACGCGCACAAGCTCCTGCTCGACCCCTATGCACGAAAGCTCGCCGGACGGCTGGTCTGGAGCGACGCGCATTTCGCCTACAAGTTCGGCAGCCCGCGCGAAGACCTGTCGTTCGATCGCCGCGACAATGCGCGTGGCATGCCGAAGGCCGTCGTGGTCGATGAGAGTTTCAACTGGGGCCGCAACGAATATCGTCCGCGCATCGCGTGGGAAGACACGATCATCTACGAGGCGCATGTCAAAGGCCTCACGCAGACCCGCACGGATGTCGCGCCGGGCCTGCGCGGCACCTATCGCGGACTGTCGTCCCCTGCGATGATCGCGCATCTCAAACGGCTCGGCGTCACCGCGATCGAGTTGCTGCCGGTCCACGGCCTTGTCGATGACCGACGGCTGGTCGAATTGAAACTCTCGAATTACTGGGGTTACAACACGCTCGCTTTCTTCGCGCCCGAAGCGCGTTATGCGCATGACGACAATCCGCTCGACGAATTCCGCACCACCGTCGCCCGGCTGCACGATGCCGGCATCGAGGTCATTCTCGACGTCGTCTACAATCACACCGCCGAGGGCAATCACCTTGGCCCGACGCTGTCGTTTCGCGGCATCGACAACGCCTCCTATTACTGGCTGAAGCCCGGCCAGCCGCGCTTCTATGACGATTTCACCGGCTGCGGTTCGTCGATCAATATGAGCCATCCGCGCGTGCTGCAGATGGTGATGGATTCCCTGCGCTACTGGGTCGAGGTCTGCCATGTCGACGGCTTCCGCTTCGATCTCGCGCCGACCCTGGCGCGCGGCAAGCGCGGTTATGATCGCCATGCCCCGTTTCTCACCGCGATCCGGCAAGACCCGGTGCTGGCTCCGGTGAAGATGATCGCCGAGCCGTGGGATCTCGGCATGGGCGGCTATCAGGTCGGCGCGTTTCCGTCGCAATGGTCGGAATGGAACGATCGCTACCGCTCCGCGATGCGCCGCTACTGGAGCGGCGAAGGCTCGCTGATCGGCGAGGTCTCGCGCCGGATGACCGGATCGAGCGACATATTCAATCATGATGGCCGCCGGCCCCGCGCCAGCGTCAACCATGTCACGGTGCATGACGGTTTCACTCTAGCCGATCTGTTCAGCTACAACGCCAAGCACAACATGGCGAACGGCGAAGACAATCGCGACGGGTCGACTCATAACGACTCGAACAATTACGGCGTCGAAGGCGCGACCGACGATCCTGACATTCTCGCGCTGCGCCGCCAATTGCGCAAAAACCAGATGGCCTGCCTGATGCTGGCGCAAGGTGTGCCGCTGATCCTCGCCGGCGACGAAGTCGCCAACACGCAGAACGGCAATAACAACGCCTATTGCCAGGACAACGAGATCGGATGGGTCGGCTGGGAGCATCTGGGCAGCGCCGATGACGACCTGACCGATTTCGTCGGCCATCTCGCGACACTCCGGCAGCGTTTTGCGCAGATTCGTTCGCAGACCTGGGTCGACGGCCGCCGCGCCGATGGCAGCTATGGCGTGCTGTGGTTGACGCCATCGGCCGACGACATGACCGGCCATGATTGGAACTATCCGCAGGGCCGGTTTCTTTCTTACGTCCTCGGCCCCGACGGCGACAGCACCGAGCCGCTTTTCATCGTGCTGAACGCCGCACCCGAGGCGATCGACTTCACATTGCCGAAACTCCCCGAATACAGGAACTGGACTCAAGTGCTGAACACGACTGACACCCAGGCGGTCGAAGCCTTCGCCTCCGGCTCGACGTCGCAAGCCGCACCGCATTCGGTGCTGGCCTTCGCAGGCGCCGCATGAGCGAGACGGCATTCGGTCCGCGGCTGACGACGGACGGCACGACATTTCGCCTGTGGGCGCCCGCCGCGAAAAGCGTGGACGTGTTGCTCGACGGCAAAGCGCACGCCCTGAGCCGCGACGACGGCGGCTGGTACGCTGCCGATATCGCTGGCGTGGCCGCAGGCGCCCGCTATCGTTTCCGAATCGACGGCGAGACCGATGTGCCGGATCCCGGCTCGCGTTTCCAGCCGCACGACGTCGCCGGCCCGAGCGAAGTCATCGACCACGGCACCTACCAATGGCGCATGACGGATTGGCGCGGCCGGCCGTGGGACGAGACGGTGCTGCTCGAAACCCATGTCGGCACCTTCACGACAGAGGGCACCTACGCGGCGATGATCGATCGGCTCGACGACCTCGTCGCCACCGGCTTCACGGCGCTCGAACTGATGCCGCTCGCGGATTTTCCGGGCAAGCGCAACTGGGGCTATGACGGCGTGCTGTGGTATGCGCCCGACAGCGCCTATGGTCGTCCGGACGATCTGAAAACACTGATCGACGCCGCGCATGAGCGCGGACTGATGGTGTTTCTCGATGTCGTCTACAACCACTTCGGGCCGGACGGCAATTATCTCGGCATGTACGCGCCGACATTCTTCTCCGACGATCAGACGCCATGGGGCGTCGCCATCAATTACATGCTGCCGGAGGTGCGCGCTTACGCGGTCGAGAACGCCGTCGCATGGCTGCGCGATTATCGCTTCGACGGGCTGCGGCTCGATGCCGTCCACGCCATCGCCAGCCACGGTGAAATACCGATGCTGCACGAACTCAGCCATGCCGTCGGCAAGCTCGCCGCCGACACCGGGCGATTGATTCATCTCGTGCTCGAGAATGACGACAATCAGGCGAGCCTGCTCGATCCGACGCAGGAGCCGTTGGCCGGGCAATACCGTGCGCAGTGGAATGACGATTATCACCACGCCTGGCATGTTCTGCTGTCGACCGAAGACAAGGGTTATTACAGCGATTATGCCCCGCATCCCGAACAGTATATCGCGCGCGCGCTGGCGTCGGGTTTCGCCTATCAGGGCGAAGCATCGGCGCATCGCCGCGGCCTCGTGCGCGGCGAGCCGAGCGGTGAACTCTCGCCGCTGGCTTTCGTCAATTTCATCCAGAACCACGACCAGATCGGCAATCGCGCGCTCGGCGATCGCATCGACAATGTCGCGCCGGCCGCCGGCGTCGCGGCGGCGCTGGCGATCACGCTGCTTGCACCGTCCATTCCGATGCTGTTTCAGGGCGAGGAGTTTGCGGCGACGACGCCGTTTCCGTTTTTCTGCGATTTCACCGGCGACCTTGCGAATGCGATCCGCAACGGCCGGCGCAAGGAGTTCGCAGCGGCCTACGCGAAATTCGGCGACGAGGTGCCGGACCCGCTCAACGAAGAGACGTTCAATTCGGCGACACTGGACTGGCGCGAGCGCGACAGCGCAGCCGGCAAGGCACGTCATGCGCTCGTGACGGATTTGCTCGCAATCCGCAAGGCCGAGATTTTGCCGCGCCTCGCGGGCACAGCCTTCGCCGGCGCCGAGATCGGCGACGACGGCGTCCTCGCGGCGCAATGGACGTTGAAGGACGGTGTGACGTTGCGTTTGGTCGCCAACATGTCGGGGCGGACGATCCCAAGCGGCGCGATAAATGAGGATGGTGACGTGATCTGGGGTGGTGTCATCGGCGCGACATTGCAGCCTTGGGCCGTGCATTGGCGGCTGCAGACGGTGACATCTGGCAACGACTAAGCGACGTGTGGTGGCGAAAGCGGTTCATCACTTGCTGCCGTCATCATCCGCCACCGGGTTTCGCCTTCGACGAGCCCGATGACAGGCTCCGGCGGATAAACCAGTATTCCGCGGCGTTACTGTTCTGCAAATTCGCTGCGGCGTACTGGATCCCCTGAGTTCACAGAACAAGTGCAACACCTGCTATGGTGGTGTTGC
>CAXTJT010000039.1:0-8623 GCA_964244735.1 uncultured Tardiphaga sp. | reverse complement strand
GACGTTGCCGTGCTTGTCGCCGAGCACCTGAATTTCGATATGGCGCGGATCGACGATGAATTTCTCGATGAAAATGCGGTCATCGCCGAACGACGATTTCGCTTCCGCCTTGGCGAGGTTGAAGCCTTCCGCGACCTCGGAGGTCGCATGCGCGATGCGCATGCCCTTGCCGCCACCGCCAGCCGACGCCTTGATCATGACGGGATAGCCGATCTCGTCGGCGATCTTGATCGCGTGCTTGTCGTCCTCGATGACACCGAGATGGCCCGGCACCGTCGACACGTTGGCCTTCGCAGCCGCCTTTTTGGATTCGATCTTGTCGCCCATCGCAGCGATCGCGCCGGGATTCGGACCGATGAAAACGATCCCGGCGGCATCCAGGGCGCGCGGAAAGGATTCGCGTTCGGACAGGAAGCCGTAGCCTGGATGCACCGCTTCGGCCCCTGTCGCCTTGCAGGCCGCGATGATCTTCTCGATCAGAAGATAGCTTTCGGCGGCTGCGGGCGGCCCGATCAGAACAGCCTCATCGGCCATCTCGACATGCAGCGCGTCGCGATCGGCTTCGGAATAGACGGCGACCGTCTTGATCCCCATACGGTGAGCGGTCTTGATAACCCGGCAGGCGATCTCGCCACGATTGGCGATCAGAATTTTTTTGAACATGAGGCTTCTTACTTAAACTTCCAAAGCGGGGTCCAGCCGCATTTTCGCGGATCCAACCCCTTTCTGGCATGGCCGGGCGGCTGTAACAAATCCATTGCACAAAAAACGCTACAACAATTTCGGCCGACGGCCAGACACGGGACAGTCGAGGGCATCATGCACCGCACAATCAGCCTCATCGCCGGCGCTTTGACATTGCTGGGCGTCGCTCCGTCGCTGGCGCAGACGCAGCGCAATCTGATCCTGTTCGTGCCGGACGGGCTGCGGTCGAGGATTGTCACCCCACAGACCGCGCCGGCCATGGCCGCCTTGCGCGACGGCGGCGTCAACTTCCAGAATTCGCATTCGCTGTTTCCCACTTTCACGATGGCCAACGGATCGGCGATGGCCACCGGCCATTATCTCGGCGACACCGGCGTGTTCAGCAATTCGATTTATACGGCCCAATCAGGCACCGAGCAGAACGGCACCGTCGTGCCCTTCATCGAGCACGACCGCGTGCTGCGCGACGTCGACGAGCAGTTCAACGGCGACTTCATGAATGAGGATACGTTGCTAAAAGCTGCGCGCGATGCCGGCTTCAGCACAGCGGCGATCGGCAAGCTCGGCCCGACCTTGCTGTTCGACCACACCGAGCGCAGCGGCAGCAAGACCATCACAATCGACGACCAGACCGGTGCGCTCGAAAAGGATGGATCGCTGACGGGCATCCCACTTTCCGACGAGATGAAAGCCGCCCTCGCCGCGACCAACCTGCCGCTGGCGACGCCATCGCGCGGTGAAAACAGCAAGGCGGGTGACGCCAAGGTGCCCGGCACCTTGATCGCTAACGTCGTGCAGCAAAGTTATCTTGCCGACGTCGCGACGCGCGTGGTGCTGCCGATGTTCAAGGCGCGCAACAAACCTTTCGTGCTGGTATTCTGGTCGCGCGATCCGGACGGTTCGCAGCACAATCAGGGCGACAGCCTTAACGAGCTGACGCCCGGCATCAACGGCCCGACCTCGTTGGCCGGCATCAAGAACGCTGACGACAATCTCGCGGCTCTGCGCAAGACGCTCGACGATCTCGGCCTGTCGGCATCGACCAATATCATCGTCTCCGCCGACCACGGCTTCTCGACGATCTCCAAGGAGAGCAAGACCAGCCCCTCGATCAAAGGCACCTACAAGGACACGCCGGCCGGCTTCCTGCCGCTCGGCTTCGTCGCGCTCGATCTCGCCAAGGCGCTCGACCTGCCTCTTTTCGATCCGAACGAACACAATGCGCGCATCGGCGACAACGCCTACCCCCGCGCCGGAAACGGCGTGCTCGGCCAAGACCCGACCAAACCCGAGTTGGTGGTTGCGACGAATGGCGGTTCCGATCTGATTTATCTGCCGACCAATGACCGCGATCTGGCCAGGCGGACCGTGTCGGCGTTATTGGCGCAGGATTACGTCAGCGGCCTGTTCGTTCGCGACGAACTCGGCAGCTATCCCGGCACGCTGCCGATGTCGGCGCTCAATCTCGACGGCAGCGCCATCACGCCGCATCCCGCCATCGTCGTCAATTTCCGGTCCTGGTCGACCGGTTGCGCCGAGCCAACCACTTGTTCGGTCGAAATCGCCGACACCGTGCTGCGTCAGGGCCAAGGCATGCATGGTAGTTTCGGGCGCGGCGATACATTGAACTTCATGGCGGCGACCGGACCGGACTTCAAAACCGGCTATGTCGATCCGCTGCCCGTCAGCAATGCCGATGTCGGCCTCACGGCGGCTCGTTTGATGAACCTCACGCGCGGCGCCAAAGGTCATTTGATTGGGCGCGTGATGACGGAAGCGATGCCCGAGGGCGCTTTGCCGGCGGCGACAACGGAAACGATGCGCTCGGAGCCGGACAGCCAGGGCCTGCGAACGGTTCTGCAGATGCAGCGCGTCGGCACGCAGCTTTATTTCGACGTCGCCGGCTTTCCCGGCCGCACCGTCGGGCTTGATGCTGCGCAATAAGCGGCGAGCACTTGGCCCGCCGTTTCTCACGCTCCCAAGCGCACGAGATTACATTCCGTAATCGAGCACGTTGGGAAGAGTCGCCAGCGGCAGGGTCGCCGCGCCGACAAGGGTCGCAACCAGCGACATCAGCGTCCGGTTGCTCCGATGTTTGCCGCGCATCTGGCTGGCGATCCACTCCAGCACTTCAATGTTGACGCCGATCGCGTGCGTCGGCGCCCAACTGTCAATTGCGGTGTGCGGCGACAGCGCCACGGCGCGCGACGGAACCGGCAGGCCCGACGCGGAAGCGGCATGATGCACGACAGCCTTCGCGAACAAATCGTCGAACTGTCCGTCATCGCTGCGCTCGGCGGCGGCCTCGTTGATCTGGAATAGCGTCTCGGCTTCGGCTCGGCTGACAGGCTGGTTGGCCACAGCCTTGGCGGTCAGGATGCGGGCGCAGAGGTCGGCATCCTTTGCATCAAGTGCGCGGGAAAAATGAATGCGTCCCCTTGTGGTCGGACCTTCTCCGGTGATGACGCCATCGCGAACGATGGCCAGGGCCTGCGCCGCGGTGGCGCGGTCGGCGATATCAGAAGGTTCGATTGCGCCAACCGGATCGGCGTGAAGGGCTGCGGATGTGGACATTTCAAGTACTCTGTTTTGCGTCTCGTGGTCTTCAACATGTCCATGTGGACGTGAATGAAAGGTTAAGGGTTCGTGTTTGTGATCGGACAAATTCGAGACGATTCTCGGTGAGCGGCCGATCGGTGCTGCATTGCGGACGTGTCGCAGCCCGCTCCGGCGCCGGCAGGGCGCGCGCGAGGCAATCTCAAGGCGACGCGCTTTTCTGGACGAGTGTGATTTTCCTGCACATATGCAAGCGCGCAGAAACTCTTGCTTGTTTGACGTCCGGCCAGAGAAGGTGTTGTCCTTTTCCGCCGGCAGGTATCGCAACGCGGTGCCCGCATTTATGGTGCCAAGCGGAATTCGTGTGTTGTTGGAACAGGATAGGAGATCGAAGATGACGTTGAATATCGGAACCATCGCACCGGACTTTGAGGCCGAAACGACGCATGGCACGATCAAGTTCCATGACTGGATCGGCGGCGACTGGGCGCTTTTGTTCTCGCATCCGAAAGATTTTACGCCGGTCTGCACGACAGAACTGGGCGCCTTGGCGCATCTGAAGCCGGAATTCGACAAGCGCCATGTGAAGTTGATCGGGCTCAGCGTCGACCCGATCGCCAAGCATGCGCTCTGGGCCGCGGCCATCGAGGAGACGCAAGGCCTTGCGCCGAATTTCCCAATGATCGGCGACACGGATCTCGCGATCTCGAAGCTCTACGACATGCTGCCGGCAACATTGTCGGGAGACGCGAATTCTCGCACCGCGGCCGACAATGCGACCGTCCGCAACGTGTTCATCATCGGACCGGACAAGAAAATCAAACTGGTGCTGGTCTATCCGATGACCACCGGCCGCAATTTTCAGGAAATTTTGCGCGTGATCGACAGCTTGCAGTTAACAGCAAAGCATCGCGTCGCCACGCCGGCCGACTGGAAACAGGGCGGTGATGTCATCATCGCCGGCTCCGTCACCGACGACGAGGCCAAGACGATCTATCCGGGCGGCTGGACGTCGCCGAAGCCCTATATCCGGATCGTGCCGCAGCCGAAATAATCGGGCGAGCGTCAAACCACACAAGACGCGTCGGTGAGACCGACGCGGCTTGTGTTTGGCTATGACACCTTCGGCATCACCCAGTTTGCCAATAGGAGCCCGAGCGTCGATCCAACGGCGGTGAAGACGACACCCCAGGAGATATCGACGATGACCACGTTCCATGTCCAGTGCTTGAGCAGCGCCAGCGCCGTCAGTTCAAACGTCGCGTAGCAGAAGAAGCCGAACAGCGCGCCGTAAACGAGCGACGCGCGCCAGGTGGCATCGGGCGAGCCGCTGACGAAGACCAGAATGCCGACAATATAGAGCAGATAGAACAGCACAGCCGGCACGGCGCGGATCTCGCCGAGCATGTCGCCAACCTGCGACTGAAAGAAACTCTTGGCGACGAAGCCGAGAAACAGCAAATCCAGCGGCAGCATCACCGCCATCGTCGCAATGTAAAGAACAACGTTACGTTTCACGTCAAACTCCCCGCCCGGCCTGTCATCTCCGACAAGTGTCCGGTGCCGCAATGGTTGCAATTCGAGCCGCGGACTGCGACCGGATCGATTGTGCAATCATCGAGTTGGATCAGCCTGATGGCAAGCTCTCCTGAAACGAACACCGCCCCGCCCCGTCCCGTCATCGTCTGGTTTCGCGACGATCTGCGCCTGTCGGATCATCCGGCCCTCGATGCCGCTGCCGGCAGCGGCGCTTCTGTGATTTGCGTTTATGTCCACGACGAAGACAGCACACCCTTGCAATCGCCACGGACCCGGCCGCACGGCGCGGCGTCACGCTGGTGGCTCGCGCAGTCGTTGCGCGCGCTCGGCAAAGGCCTCGATACTATCGGCGGTGCGTTGGTTCTGAGGCGCGGCAAGGCCGCCGATATTCTGACCGCCATCGCGCGCGACACGCAGGCGGGAGCGATCTACTGGAATAAGATTGCGATCGCACCGTTTGCCGATGTCGCGCAGGAGGTTTCCGACGCAATGGGCGGTCTCGGTGTTGCCGTGCATCGTTTTCCGGGCGACCTTCTCGTCAACCCGACCGCCATCCGCACCAAGGAAGGCCGCGGGCTGCGCGTGTTCACGCCGTTCTGGAAGCGCGTGCAATCGCTCGGCGATCCGCCGGCGCCCCTGCCAGCACCCAAGACCCTGACACCCGGCCCATCAATCGCGACCGACGATCTCGCCGACTGGCAACTTGAACCAACACAGCCGGACTGGGCCAGCGGGATGCGCGAGACATGGACGCCGGGCGAAACAGCGGCGCAGCAGCGGCTCGACGATTTTCTCGACGGCGGCGTCGCCGGCTACGCCACCGATCGCGACCGCATGGACAAGATCGCCACGTCGCGGCTGTCGCCGCATCTTCGCTTCGGCGAGATCAGCCCGCGGCAGATCTGGCACGCCGCCAACTTCGCGGCCGACCGCCACGCCAGGCTCGGCAACGACATAGCCAAGCTGATGAGCGAACTCGGCTGGCGCGAGTTCTGCCGGCACCTGCTTTACGATCTGCCCGACCTGCACCTGAAAAATCTGCAGTCATCGTTCGATGAGTTTCCGTGGCGCAGCGACGACGAGGCCTTTGCGGCCTGGTGTCGCGGCCGCACGGGCTATCCGATCGTCGATGCCGGAATGCGTGAGTTGTGGTTCAGCGGCGTCATGCATAACCGCGTCCGGATGGTTGTCGCTTCGTTTCTCGTCAAACATCTGTTGATAGATTGGCGTCGCGGTGAAGGCTGGTTCTGGGACACGCTGGTCGATGCCGACCCCGGCAGCAATCCTGCCAACTGGCAATGGGTGGCGGGCTGCGGCGCTGACGCGGCGCCCTACTTCCGCGTCTTTAATCCCGTGCTGCAAGGCGAAAAGTTCGATCCCGACGGCGACTATGTGCGGCGCTGGGTGCCCGAATTAAAAGGGCTTTCGGCCAAACTCATCCACGCGCCATGGACGGCAACGCCGTTCGAGTTGCGCGATGCGGGCATCGTGCTCGGCGAGACCTATCCGAAACCGATCGTCGATCACAAGCTTTCGCGCGAGCGTGCGCTCAAGGCCTATGCGACGACGCGCAGTTAAATCATGGGACAGACCAAGCGCAACCAATGAACCGCTTAACAGTTGAAAGCGAATCGTGCAGCGCTCAACTTTTCCGCGAATCGGCTATCGTCAATGATCCAAACCTTTGGAGGATGAAATGGACGACGAAAATTTGATGCATGTGATACCGGGCGATGCGACCCCGGCTCCCGCACCGACGCCGATGAAGACCGCGAAGCGTGCGGCCAAGAAGACCGCGAAAAAGACCGCCAAGCCCGCCGCCAAGAAGGCCGCGAAGAAAACAGGAAAGAAGAGCGCCGTGAAGAAAGCAAAGAAAGCCGCCAAGAAGACTCCCAAGGCCGCTAAGAAGACCACGAAGAAGACCGCCAAGAAGTCGATGAACAAGATGGCGAAGAAGGCCGCCAAGAAGACGGCGAAGAAGACCAAGAAGACCGCTCCGAAGAAAGCCAAGAAGTCGAAGAAGGCCAAGAAGTAACGTCGCCGCCCGACGATCGCGATCCGAGAGCGATGGCGAAAACCTCCGGGGCGCCCGGAGGTTTTTGTTTGGCTGGACGCGAGTGAAATGGAAGTCAGGACGTCGCCGGCAGCGATTGCGGCTTGCGGTTGACCAGCAGGACGGCCGCCGCACAGACTACCATACCGATGATCGCGAGAGTGGTCAGCTTCTCGCCGAACAGCATATAGGCCATCACCGCCGTCGTCGCCGGCACCAGATAGAACAAGCTGGCCACCGATGTTGCTGCCGAGCGGCGGATCAGCCAGTACAACAATCCGATCGAGCCGATCGACAGCACCACCGCCAGCCACGCCACCGCCCCGATAAACTCCGTCGTCCAGTTCACCGCGCGGCTCTCGAAGGCAAACGCACCGGCGGAGTAGAGTGCCAGAACCGCAAGATACTGGATCGTATTGCCGGCGCGCCAGTCGATGCCGCCGCAGTAGCGCTTCTGGTAGAGCGTGCCGAGCGTGATGCTGACCAGCGAGACGCCGGAAGCGAACCAGCCCCAACCGGCGTCACCGCTCATCGGTCGGCCATACAGGATCATCGCGACACCGCCGAGCCCGAGCAAGAGACCGCCCCATTGCAGGCGCGTCACGCGCTCGCCGAGGAATCGGCTGGCCAGCGTCGAGGTCAGGATCGGCTGCAGGCCGGGGATCAAGGCGGACAGCCCGGCGGGAATCGAATGCGCAATCGCGATCGACGTCCCGGCGAGATAGAAGCCGTGCACCAGCAATCCCGCGACGATGCTGTGGCCGATCCCCGCCGCATCGGGCCAACGGGGTCGCGCGACCGCGGCGATGATCACCATCAGAGCGACAACCAGCACCATGCGGATCGCGAGATAGGTCAGCGGCTCCGCGCCGCCAAGCGCATATTTGGTGCCGACGAAGCCCGTACTCCACAACAGCACGAACAGCGCCGGTGCGGCGCGAGAGGCGAACGAGACAAGCTCTGGCGTTTGTTGATCGCGGGACATTTGCCGCATCACGTGCCCGATCCTATGATGACGAGCAACGTCAATTTACGCGGGCCTGCCCGGCTTCCGCGTGCCGCCAGCCTTTCCTCAACCGATCAGGAATTCTTCCATGGATGTTCGCGCCGCCGTCGCCATCGCCGCAGGCAAGCCGCTTGAGATCACCACCGTTCAACTCGAAGGCCCGCGCGACGGCGAGGTGCTGATCGAGATCAAGGCCACCGGCATCTGCCACACCGACGAATTCACGCTCTCCGGCGCAGATCCGGAGGGTCTGTTCCCCGCGATCCTCGGCCATGAGGGCGCGGGCATCGTCGTCGATGTCGGCCGCGGCGTCACCTCTGTGAAGAAGGGCGACCACGTCATTCCGTTGTATACGCCGGAGTGCCGGCAGTGTCCGTCGTGCCTGTCGCGCAAGACCAATCTCTGCACGGCGATTCGCGGCACGCAGGGCCAGGGCCTGATGCCCGACGGCACCTCGCGCTTCTCGCTCAATGGAAAGACTGTTCACCACTACATGGGCACGTCGACCTTCGCGAACTACACGGTTCTGCCCGAGATCGCGGTCGCGAAAATCCGCGAGGACGCCCCTTTCGACAAGGTCTGCTATATCGGTTGCGGCGTCACGACCGGCGTCGGCGCTGTGATCAACACCGCCAAGGTCGAGCAAGGCGCGAAGGCGATCGTGTTCGGCCTCGGCGGCATCGGCCTCAACGTGCTGCAGGGCCTGCGACTCGCCGGCGCGGACATGATCATCGGCGTCGATATCAACAACGACCGCAAGGCCT
>CAXTJT010000038.1:0-10438 GCA_964244735.1 uncultured Tardiphaga sp. | reverse complement strand
CTCGCCGGCGCGGACATGATCATCGGCGTCGATATCAACAACGACCGCAAGGCCTGGGGCGAACGCTTCGGCATGACGCATTTCGTCAATCCGAAAGAGATCGGCAAAGACCTGGTGCCGTATCTCGTCGATATGACCAAATCCGGCGCGGACCAGATCGGCGGCGCGGATTACACCTTCGATTGCACCGGCAACGTCACGGTCATGCGGCAGGCGCTGGAATCCTGCCATCGCGGCTGGGGCCAGTCGATCGTCATCGGCGTGGCGCCATCAGGCGCGGAGATCGCCACGCGTCCGTTCCAGTTGGTGACGGGCCGGGTGTGGAAGGGCACGGCGTTCGGCGGTGCGCGCGGCCGTACCGACGTGCCGAAGATCGTGGACTGGTACATGCAGGGCAAGATCCAGATCGACCCCATGATCACGCATGTCATGCCGCTGTCCGACATCAACAAGGGGTTTGAGCTGATGAAGTCGGGCCAATCGATCCGCGGCGTGGTGACGTTCTGAGTTAGCTGGAGCGACCGATCGTCATTCCGGGGCTTGGACGGCTCTTGCCGAACGAGAACCCGGAAGCTGATCGAGATGAACATGAGGAAATTCCGGGTTCGCCCGCAGCTAACGCTGCGCGCGCCCCGGAATGACGCGTTCGTTAGGGATTTGAAGGATGCATCTGCGCTTCGCCACGGTCGATGTCTTCACCGACACACGCTTTGCGGGCAATCCGCTCGCCGTCGTGCTGAACGCCGAAGGCTTGTCCACCGCACAGATGCAGGCCATCGCGGCGGAGTTCAATCTGTCGGAGACGACCTTCGTGCTGCCGCCGCAAGATCCCGCGAATACCGCGCAGGTTCGCATCTTCACGCCGCGCTACGAAATGCCGTTCGCGGGTCATCCAAACGTCGGCACCGCCTTTGTGCTCGCACGCGAGGGGGGCAGCCATGGCCGCGCGATCACAGGCGAGCAGGTGCGTTTTGAGGAGAAAGCCGGTCTGGTTGTGATCGATCTTTTGAAGGACGGCTCAATAGTGACCGGCGCGCGCCTCGCCTCGCCGCAACCGTTCAGCGTGGGGGCGGAGATCGATGTCGAATTGGTTGCGGCGGCGCATTCGCTGACGCCGGATGACATTGACATCGGCAAGCACCGCCCCTGCATCGCATCCTGCGGCACGCCGTTTATTCTTGCCGAATTGAAGTCCCGTGACGTCCTCGCCAGAGCGGCGGCGCGCACCGACGTATTTCATCGTGACGTCGCGAAGTTGCCGGTCACAAGCATTATGGTCTACACGCCGGTCGAGGAAGATGGCCTCGATATTCGCGCCCGCATGTTCGCGCCACATCACGGCATTGCTGAAGACCCGGCGACCGGCAGCGCCAACGTTGCGCTGATCGGCCTGCTGGCGCATCTGCGGCCGGAGCGCGATCTGACGCTGATGAAAACGATTGCGCAAGGCGTCGAGATGCGCCGGCCGAGCCTGCTGCATGCCGAAGCGATCAAAGCCGACGGCGTCGTCACGACAACCTATATCGGCGGCCGCTGCGTGCCCGTGATGTCCGGCACGATCGATATCTAGCGCCGCGTCCGCTCGGCCAGACGCCGCCATTTGCGGTCGGTGTAACGGCGATTGTAGGTCGCGACATCCCAGCCGGTGCGGCCGTCGAGAAAGCCGGCGCGCAGAACATATGTTTTCAGGAACGCCGCCCAGCCGCGAAGGCTCGCTTTCAGCGGCGACGAGCGCATGTCCTGCGCGGCCATCTGCGCGGCGGCGGCATCGGAATAGCGGATGATCTTCTCGTCGGCGTCGGCCCACGAATCGATCGAATCGTGTTCGATCGGCGAAGCCAAGCGGCCGATGCGGCCGGCGATGACGATGTGCTCGTGGACGATGTGATCCGAAAAGCGCCCGCGTTCGCGCTTGAACAGCCGCGTGACGTAATCCGGAGACCAGCCGCAATGGTGGACGATGCGTCCGCAGAAACGGGACCGGCGGGGCGTCTCGTAGCCGTCATCGGCATCGGCGCGCGCGATGGTCGTCTCGATCAACCGCATCAGCGGCGGCTCGATCCATTCGTCGGCATCGAGCGACAGCACCCAGTCACCTGTGGCCGCATCAAGCGCCCGCTGCTTCTGCGCGCCGAACCCCGGCCAGTCCGGTGCGTCGATAACGCGGGCGCCGAGCGACCGCGCAATCTCGGCGGTGCGGTCGGTCGAGCCGCTATCGACGACGACGATCTCATCCGCCGCCGGCACGGAACCGATGCAGCGCGCGATATGGGTGTCTTCGTTCTTGGTGATGATAATCAGCGACAGGCGCGGCACGCGCGGCTCGGTCTCAGAAGTCTTCAGGACAGGGATCGACGATCTTCCAAAGCTCGCTGCCGTTTTTGATCTTCTTCATGTCCTGCGTCAGCCCGCCGTTGCGGCTGATCCAGTCCTTCACCGGGCGCGGATAATACGACATCAGGTCGGAGGTGCCCTCAAGGCTGGTGATTTTCATGCCGAAGGTGAAGGACTTGTCGTAATAGGCCGAATGAAAGCCAAGGCTGGCGCGCGGCGTGACGCAGACCTTGTTGAGCGGCACGATACCGAACACCATCGTGCAGGCTGAATTGCAGATGCCGTCGATGATGACGCGCTCGTTGCGATCGCGGATGCGCTCGTACTTCGCCTTGTACTCGGTGACATAGCCGCCGTGATCGCGGGTGATGCGCAGATCGGCGCGCGCCGGCGCAATGGCGACGACGCTGAAAGCAAAAGCGGTCAGAACAAGATTTCGCATGGATCGATCATGAACCCGGTAGGACGGATCGGACGGCCGACGCTGACTTCTGCCCGCGCCAGACGGCAACAATTTGTCCGTTCCAGTCTGGCCTGCCCCGGTTTGTATTTCGTTAAGCATGCCGCTGAAAGCGAAATATCGACCGCCGGACATCCCTTTGCGACCGGATCGCCGGATTTGCCCGCCATGAACCAGGTCTGCGGTCCGTCTCAGCCGTGCTCGAACGCTTCGATGATAGGGCACGGCCCCTTCGTCGGCGACCCGCAATCGCGGGCGAGCCGTTTCAGGGCGTCGCGTGCCGCCGTCAGTTCGGCGATCTTGGCATCGAGCGCGGCAATCCGGGTTTCGGCCATCGCATGGGCGCGCGGGCGATCGTCTGTCGAATCGAGCGCGAGCAATTCGCCGATCTCGTCGAGCGTGAAGCCGGCCGCCTGTGCCGTGCGGATGAAGCGCAAGCGGCGCATTGCGTCGACGCCATATTTGCGCCCGCCTGTGCTGCGCGCGGGCGTCTGCAACAATCCGCGTCGCTGGTAATAGCGGATGGTTTCGACGCCTACTCCGCCCTCGCGCGCCAATCCGGCGATCGTTCTGTCCATTGCTTGACTCCGTACCACGGTACAGAGGCTATATAGAATGGGCCGCACGGTTTGCGAGGCGACAAAGGATCTCAATATGGCCCAACAGGCGACAATCTACCGGATGGTGATGGACAAGCATGTCTGTCCCTACGGCCTCAAGGCCAAAGACTTGCTGCGTCGCGAGGGCTTCGCGATCGACGATCATTGGCTGAAAACGCGCGACGAGACCGACGCGTTCAAAGCCGAGCACGACGTCAGCACCACGCCGCAGGTCTTTATCGAGGGCGCGCGCATCGGCGGCTATGACGATCTGCGCAAGCATCTCGGCCGCCCAATCACCGATCCGAAAGCCGTGACCTATACGCCCGTCATTGCCGTGTTCGCGATGACGGCCTTGATGGCGCTGGCCGCGAGCCAGGCCGCCACCGGTTCGCCGCTGACGATCCGGGCCGCCGAATGGTTCATCGCCTTCAGCATGTGCGTGCTGGCGATCCTCAAGCTGCAGAATATCGAGACGTTTTCGAGCATGTTTCTGGGCTATGACCTGCTGGCGCGACGCTGGGTCCGCTATGCCTATATCTACCCGTTCGCGGAGGCCGCCGCCGGCATTCTCATGATTGCGAGAGTGCTGAACTGGATCGCAATTCCGCTGGCGCTGGTCATCGGCGGCATCGGCGCGGTGTCGGTGTTCTATGCGGTGTATATCCAGAAGCGCGAGTTGAAATGTGCCTGCGTCGGCGGCGGCAGCAACGTGCCGCTCGGATTCATCTCGCTGACTGAAAACCTGATGATGGTCGCGATGGCGGTCTGGATGCTGGTCGGCATCGACGCAGGCCACTGAGAGGCTGAACCTGGCGCGCTCGGAGAGATTCGAACTCCCGACCCTCGGAATCGAAATCCGATGCTCTATCCAGCTGAGCTACGAGCGCGTGCCGTGCACCATAACGTTCTCGATGACGAAAACCAGCCCCGCGGCCCGAGTTTCATCCGATCGCCGTGGACCGCACGCGCCGGCGGGATTGACGGCGTAACGGTAACGGACTGATGGTTGCAACAAAATTTCGTTTGAAAGATTTCGATGTGCAATCTGTTTTCGCTGACCCGCGCGCAGGACGCGATGCGGCAATTGTTCAAGATCGACGACGATTTCACGGGCAATCTTCCGCCCATGCCCGGCATCTACCCCGACACGATGGCCCCGGTCATCCTGGCCAATGGCGGCCGACGCGAAATGCATTTGATGCGCTGGGGCTTTCCGCCGCCGCCGAACATCGCCGCCCGGCCCGTCACCAACATCCGCAATGCCGCGAGCCCCTTCTGGCGGCCTTGGTTCACGCCGGAAAACCGCTGCCTGGTGCCGGCGACGAGCTTCTGCGAATGGACTGACAAGACCCCGAAAGTCGCCAACTGGTTCGCGCTGAATGACGAGCGCCCGCTATTTGCGTTCGCCGGTATCTGGCGCTCCTGGACCGGTACGCGCGGCACCAAGGCCAACCCTGTCACCGGCGACCATCGATTGTTTTCATTCCTCACAACCGCGCCCAACGAAATCGTCCGTCCGATTCACGCCAAAGCCATGCCGGTGATCCTGCGCGAAGACGAGTGGACGACGTGGCTGACAGCTCCGACGGCGCACGCGCTGCGGCTGCAGACGCCGTTGCCGGACAGTGAGTTGAAGATTGTCGCCAGCGGCGTCCGTGACGACGCGGTTGTGGAGACGTTCCCACACGCGCATTGACTGCGATCGGCTCCCATCGGATGATAGTCCGGGGATGTGATGAAGCGCCGGGACGCGCTCATTGCTGCAGGGCAATATGCGTAACGGGCTGTACTCGATCCACGTCGATCTGCTTGACGGCCGATCCGGCCGTGGCAGCGGCGTCGCCGTTTTTCGCGATGGTCAGATTCGCGGCGGTGATGCTTATCTCTATTACACCGGCGGCTATACGATCAGCGGCGACGGCTTCAAGGGCGAGGTGCTGGTCATGCAACACACCCGCAGCCCGGTCGAGAATCCGTTGTTCGGCAATCAAAGCGAGCCGGTCGGCATCGGTGTCTCCGGCACATTCACCGAAACGACGGCGACGATGAGCGGCACGGCTCTCGTCGGCAAGGCCAGCATCATCTTCCGCGCGTCGTTGCGCTGGCTCGACACCGCCGACTGAAACTCAGACGAGCCCACCCTGCTCCGGCGGTGCGACGCGCGGCAGCACAATCACAATCCGTGTGCCTTCGCCCGGCGCCGAGGTCAGCGAGATTCGACCGCCGAGTTTGCTGGTGACGATGCTATAGGCGATGTGCAGGCCGAGGCCGGTTCCGCCCTGATCGCGGCGCGTCGTGAAAAACGGATCGAATGCGCGGCGACGGACCTCCAGCCCCATGCCGACGCCATTGTCGGCGAAAACGATCTCGACCTGATCCGGTCCGCTTTCCTTCGCGACGATCGTGACAGTACCGCCTCCGGCATCCGGAAAGGCATGCGCCACGGCGTTGAGAAACAGATTGGTCAGCACCTGTCCGTAAGGGCCGGGATAAGAGTTCATCGACAGGTTCGGTTGGCAGTCGACAACGAGCGCGAGGTTTTGCTTGCGCAGACCCGGCTTCAGACTCATCACCACTTGTTCGGTGAGATCGGCAAGATCGAAATCGCGCTGGTCGGAGTAATTTCGGTCCGCGGCGACCTGTTTGAACGACTGGATCAATTCGGCCGCGCGATTGAGATTGGCGACAAGCTGCTGCGCCGCGTCGCGGTTGGATTCGACGAAGTCGTTGAGGCTGGAGCGCCGCAGATCGCCGCGCGCGACTTCATCGGCGAACAGCGCGACCTTGCGCTCCAGCGACGACGCGACCGTGAGGCTGATGCCCACGGGATTGTTGACCTCATGGGCGACGCCCGCGACGAGCCGGCCGAGAGCGGCCAGCTTCTCGGCTTCGATCAGCGAGTTCTGCGTGTCGCGCAGGTTTCGCAATGCGGCTTCGGCGGCGTCCTTCGCCGCACGCATCTCATGCTCGCCGCGCTTGCGCTCGCCGATGTCGAGCGCAACGGTGACGACATAATCGATGTCTCCGTCGTTGTCGCGCAGCGGCAACTTGTTGACGAGCCATTGCCGCATGGCGCCTGACGAATCAATGTATTCCTCCTCGTAGAAGCCGAGTTCGTCGCCCTTCGCGAGAACGCGCTGATCATGTTCGTCGGTCTTCTGCGCACCATAGCGCGACATCAATTCGGAGGTGGTCCGGCCGATCGCATCTTCAGGTTCGATCGAAAAGATGCCGGCCATATAGCGGTTCATCAGTACGTATCGCAGGCGCCGGTCCTTGACATTGATCACCGCCGGCACGGTATCGATCACCTGCTGCAGGAGTCGCCGGCTTTCCCGCTCCGCTTTTTCCGCGCGCTTCTGGTTGGTGATGTCGCGCACGGTGCCCTCGTAACGGACCACCTTGCCGGAGTCGTCGCGCACCACCGTCGCGCTGTCGGACAGCCACAGCACCGCGCCGTCGCGCTGGCGCACCTGATACTCGAATTCGCGCACCATGCCGTCGCGCGCCATCCGCGCCTGATAGTCGGAGCGCGCCATCGGATCGACATAGATCGTGCCCGCGATATCCCGCACCCGCTGGATCAGTTCGAGCGGAGTTGCGTAACCCATCATGCTGGCAAGCGCCGGGTTGGCGTTGAGCAGCGCCCCGGACGGCGTGGTGACATAGATGCCATCCACCGAATCCTCGAATAGTTTGCGATAGCTTTCTTCGGCGAGCCGCTGTTCGGCAAGCGCGCGGAGCGCCGCTTCGCGCGCGGTATCGGCGTCAACCAACGTCTGGCGAAACACGTCGGACGCCCGCGCGATGTCGCCGATCTCATTGTCGAGATCGGTGGCGGGAATGAGCGTCTGCTTGTCACCGCCGGCCAGCGAACGGATCGCCGACGAAATTGCCTCCAGCGGCCGGACGATCAGCCGAACCACGGAAAATGCCGCAAACGATCCGATCAATACACCTGCAATGCCGAGCGCGATCGCGCGCCAGCGCGCGTCGTGCAGAATGTTAGCGAACGACAGGGCGACGACCCGACCGCGCTCGGTGCTCAATTCGCGCAGCGCTTCCGTCGCCACGCCGATCGCGCGCCCCTCGGCGCCGAGCACATCGCGATCAAGGTCGGCAATCTCGCTCTCGGTCCGTGCGACGGCTGTCACGCCGTCGGCATAGTCATTGATTGCCGAGCGAACCACCGGATCCGGAATGTCCGCGGCTCGCACCTGCTGCGCCGCAGCACTCGCCGCGGCGGGATCGCGCGCCAGCAATGCCGACGAAATCCGGTTCTGGACGCGGAGCAACGCCAGCGCTGGCAGCTTGTCAGGGGCTTGCGTGACGGCCGCTTCGAGCTTGCCGCGCAAGATGCCGAGATTGCCCAACAACTCCGCGCGGCGATCGATCAGCGCACTCACGCGGGTGACGCCCTCGCGATAGACCGCAAGACGGATACTGGCCCCTTCCAGCATCTGCCGCTGTTCCGGCCCGAGTTCATCCCGCGTTTTGGTCAGCAGGATCGACAGCGACGACAGCGCTTCCCAGACACGATTGGATTGCGCGCCGGGATCGGTGACGTAATCGCGCGCCGCCAGCCGCAACTCGTTGACGCGGCGATCGATCTGTTCGGCGACGTCGCCTATGTCCTGAAGGCGCTGCAATTCCGTAAACGTATTGCCGAGTTCACGCATCGTGTAGACGCTGACTGCGCTGGTCATGATGACGATGACGAACACCAGCGAGAAGCCGCCGAAGGTCAGCTTTCCGATCGAAAGCGACGAAGCGCGCATCCGCTGAAAAAACGTCGCGACGGCGGTTGACATGGCAATGAGACCGGCTCCAAACCGCATCACTATACGTATGTTCAAGGCTTTGGGAAACGTGGCCGGGATTGCGAACATCGCCGAGATGCGTCGCCGCGCATGACAGGCGATGGCGCGGCCGTCGGCTGCTCGCCGGAAGACGAGCTTGCCGTCGCAACAGTGCGTCGTTCCGCGGCGCGGATTCGACCTGGCGATCTAGATATCGAAAAGTTCGCCGTCATATCCGGCCGCCGCCGGAATCCGCAATTGCCGCTTGTCGCCGACCGTGGTCATGATCGGCATCACCGTAACGACGTCCATCTGTCGCGCCGCATCGAGCGCGGAGGCGACGCTCGTTTGCGAACCAAGCCGGATCAGATTGCGCGTCGTCGGAAACGGCAGCGTGAAACGGCCGCTGGCGCCGCCGTCCAAGGCCTCCTGCGCCGACAGCCAGATCGAGTCCGTCGACTCGCGACCGTCATGCGCGCCGAGTTGCTCGGGCGGCGCTTCGGCGAGAAAGAACCAGGTGTCGAAGCGCTTCGGCATGTTTTCCGGCGTGATCCAGTGGGCGTAGGGCACCAGCAGATCGAGCGCCAATACCAGGCGATTGTCCGTGAGGATTTGCGCGAAGCCGATTTCGCTTTTACACAGCGCTTCGCGATGCGCGTCGGCGATCGCTTTCGCGCGCGACGCCGCGATCAGGTCCGGCGAGCCCTGCTCACGCACCAGAAGGATGCCGCTTTCCTCGAACGTCTCGCGAATGCCGGCAATGCGAAACGCCAGCGTCTCATCGTCGCTGCCGTCGACGCCGGCATAGAGCGCAGGCGTCGCCACGATCTCGCGATCGCCGGGATCGACGCTGCCGCCGGGAAACACCAGCGCGCCCGATGCGAATTCGATCTGGTAGTGCCGCACCATCATGAAGATTTCGATCGGGCTCGTTTCGCCTGTGCGCAGCAGGAGAACCGTTGATGCGGGGCGCGCGACGCCGGGTTCGCCAGCCATCCCGCCCTACTCCGCCGCGTCGGCGCGGGCGCCGATGGCCGCGCGCTTGTCGAAGCGTGCGACGCGCGACAGCAAGTAATCAACCTCGGCCTTGGCGGTTGCGGAGATCGCGGCACCAGGTTTGCGCTGCGCCATCGAGGCGATCACGCCGCGCTTTTGCAGCACGTATTTGCGCACCGCGAGACCCGCGCCGGGCTGCTGCTCATAGCGGATCAGCGGCAGATGTGCGTCGAACAGATCATGCGCTTCGTCACGTTTGCCGGCCTTCGACATCTTGACGACATCGATCAGCATCTCGGGAAATGCATAGCCGGTCATCGCGCCGTCGGCACCGCGCTCCATCTCGAAATCGAGAAACAGCCCGCCATTGCCAGTCAGGATCGACAGATCGTGCAGCGAACCGTCTTTCTGGAAACCGCGCAGCGTCGAAATCTTTTCGAGGCCTGGCCAGTCCTCGTGCTTGAGCATGACGCAGGATTTGGCATCCATGATGATCTTGCGAATGATGGCCGGCGTCATCACCACCGTCAGCGTCAGCGGATAATCCTGCAGCACCCACGGCACGTCGTCGCCGATCGCTTCGATCGCCTGCTTGAAATAGGTGGTGATCTGGTCGTCGGTGCGCAGGTTCGGCGGCGGCGCGATCATCACGCCGGCCGCGCCCGCATCCATCGACTTCAAGGCCAGCGCGCGCATCGCGGCGAAGCCCGGTGCGGAGACGCCGACGATGATCTGCATCCTGTCGCCGGCGCGTTTGACGAAGCGTGTCGCCACCGTTTCCGCTTCGCTGGCCTCCAGTTTGGGCGCTTCGCCGAGGATGCCGAGCACCGTGACGCCGTCGCAGCCGATCCCGGCATAGAAGTCCGTCAGACGATCGATCGAAGCATCGTCGATGCGGCCGTCATCGTGAAACGGCGTCGGCGCGATCGCGAACGTGCCAGCGGCTTTGGCGGTGAGCTTCATGGGATATCCTTCGATGCGCGTGGTTCAGAACCTGCGTGCGCCCGCCTTATTATCGCTTTCCGAAAAGAAAATCTCGTCAGCATGGGCCGCGATGTCCTCGGCCGACCAGCCGTCGCCGGGCGGCTTCCAGCCGTCCATTTCCATCATCTTCATCTCGCGGACTCCGCGCGGGCCCGACACTCCCAGCGTCTTGCCGGTCTGATCGCCCGACAGCGACGACACCATGTAGAGCACCGCCGGCGCGATGCCGTCCGGACCGAGCGCCGCGCCGGGATTTTCGATGT
>CAXTJT010000037.1:0-10499 GCA_964244735.1 uncultured Tardiphaga sp. | reverse complement strand
AGCACCGCCGGCGCGATGCCGTCCGGACCGAGCGCCGCGCCGGGATTTTCGATGTAGCGCGGCAGATCGGCCGTCATGCGCGTCAGCGCGCCGGGCGACAACGTCCAGATGCGGATGTTGTATTTGCGGCCTTCGATCGCGAGCACGTTGGACAGGCCCCAGATGCCGCCCTTCGCCGCGCCGTAATTGCTCTGGCCGAAATTGCCGATCAGGCCCGACGTCGACGAGGTGTTGACGATGACGCCGCCGCCATTGTCCTTCATCCATTTGAACACCGGCCGCGTAACGCAGAACGTGCCCTTCAGATGCACCCGGATCACCTTGTCCCAGTCGGCCTCGTCAGCCTTGGCGAAGGTCTGGTCGAGCAGAATGCCGGCATTGTTGACGAGGATATCGGCGCGGCCGAAATGTTTGATCGCATCGTCGAACACGGATTGTCCGCCGGCGGCCGTCGAGATGTCCGCAGCGTTGGCGACGGCCTTGCCGCCGGCCGCAATAATCGCATCGACCACGGCTTGCGCCATGCCTTTGTCGGAGCCCGAGCCGTCGCGCGGACCGCCGAGATCGTTGACGACAACGGACGCGCCCTCTTGCGCAAACAGTTTCGCATAGGCTTCGCCGAGGCCGCCGCCTGCGCCGGTGATGATTGCGACCTTGCCGTCAAGTAAACCCATGGCGCGTCCCCTTATGCCAGAACCGTGCGGCCGCTCTTGATGACGGTCACGCCGCGCTCTTTCACCTTCGCCTCGAACGACACGACACTGCCGTCCTTCCACAAATCCATCGAGACGGTCTCACCGGGATAAACCGGCGACGAGAACCGCACCGCATGTTGCCTGAAGGCCGCCGGATCGTAGTCGGCGTAAGTCTGCAACACGCCGCGACAGGTGATGCCATAGGTGCACATGCCATGCAGGATCGGCCTCGGAAAGCCGCCGCGCTTGGCGAATTCAGGATCGGAGTGCAGCGGGTTGCGATCGCCGCAGAGGCGATAGACCAGCGCCTGATCGGGTCGCGTCGTGATGTCGACGGTCTTGTCGGGCGCGCGTGACGGCATCGCATGCGCTTCGGGCTGGCCTTCCGACGGGCCGCCGATACCGCCGTCGCCGCGCGCAAACCGCGACGCCACCAGCGTCGCCAGTTCGGTGCCGTTGTCATCCTTCAGCACCGTCTTGTGCCGGACCACGAGACCCTTGTCCTTGCCCTTGTCGAAGACGCCGAGCACACTCGAATCGGCGGTGATCTTTGCGGCCACCGGCATCGGTCTGTGAAAGGTGATATCGCGCTCGCCATCGACCACCAGCAGTCTATTGAGATTCATTTCGCCCGGCCCCGCCCCCCAGGCTGCGACCGATGCGAAGGTCGGCACCACCTTGACGGGGCGCGCCGTGTAATAGGCTTCGTTGACGAAAGCCAATTCATTCCCGTCCATCGGGTCGGCGCCCATGCCAATGCCGTAAGCGTAAAGCATCACGTCGCGATCGGTGTAAGCGTAGGGCTGGCCGAGGGCCTTCAACCCCATCAGTTCGTCGTAGCGCGCGGACATGTGGTTCTCCCGAAATTTTTGTTCTTATCTTGAACGTCTCAACGTCTGCGGGCGTCATCCCCGCGAAAGCGGGGGCCTAGTAAACGCTGACACCTGCGACTACTGGATCCCCGCCTTCGGGGATGACGGTTTTCTTCTTATTTACACCGGCGTGAAGAACGGCAGCGGCGCGCCGTCGGTCGGCTTGAACACCACCTTGACCTTCTGCCCGATCTTGAGCGCCTTCAGATCGCAGTCGACGAAATTGGTTTGCAGCGACGGGCCTTCCTTGAGCGTCACCCAGCCGATCGCATAGGGCCCGGTCGGCGATTTCCGCATCAGGCTGAACGTATAGATCTCGCCCTCGCCCGAACTCTCTTCCCAAACGGTGTCGGCCGAAAAGCACAGCGGACAGATCGAGCGCGGAAAATAATGCGCCTCGCCGCAGCCGTTGCAGCGCTTGATAATGAACTTTCCGTCCTGCGCCGCATCCCAGAACGGCTGCGACTCGGGATTGCCCTGCGGTGCTGGATATTTCTTTGCGTCTTCGCTCATCACACGCGCTCCAGAATGGCCGTCGAGGCGGCGTGTCGCACGCCGAGCAGTCCGCCGGTGCCATGCGCGATCGCCAGATCGCAATTCGGCACTTGCACCTTGGGGTGCGCCTCGCCGCGCAACTGCCTGACAGCCTCGAGAATTTTCGTGAGACCGCCGCGATTGACCGGGTGGTTGCTGCACAATCCGCCGCCATCGGTGTTGAACGGCAGTTTGCCGACGCCCGAGATCAGATTGCCGTCGGCGACGAATTTGCCGCCCTCGCCCTTTTCGCAAAAGCCGATGTCTTCGAGCTGCATCAGCACGGTGATGGTGAAGCTGTCATAGATCGAGGCATATTTGATGTCCCGCGGCGTGATGCCGGCTTCCTCGAAGGCGCGCGGACCGGACCACACGCCGGCCGAATAGGTCAGATCGAGATCCTTTCCGCCGCGCGGGCCCTTCATCGCCTCGCCGTGGCCGATCAGGCGCACCAGCGGCTTTTTGAGACTTTTCGCAATTTCCGGCGTCGTGACGATGAACGCGCCGCCGCCATCGGAGACGACGCAGCAATCCATGCGATGCAACGGGTCGGAAATCATTGGCGAGTTCAGCACGTCCTCGACCGTCACGACATCGCGCAGCATCGCGTGCTCGTTATATTGCGCGTGATGCGACGCCGCGACCTTGATCCAGGCCAGTTGCTCGGACGTCGTGCCGTAGTCGTGCATATGACGCATCGCGCACATCGCATAGGCATTATGCGTCGTGGCTCCATAGGCCAGTTCAAAATCCAGTTCCG
Source organism: uncultured Tardiphaga sp. (assembly GCA_964244735.1). Taxonomy (GTDB): domain Bacteria; phylum Pseudomonadota; class Alphaproteobacteria; order Rhizobiales; family Xanthobacteraceae; genus Tardiphaga. Next base: position 7,638 of record CAXTJT010000037.1, on the reverse strand, counting down.
CGCCGAAGCCGCGCGGCGCCATCACCGACGTGCGCGGCTTGCCGGCGAGCGTGACCAGCGCGATCGAGCATTTGCCGGCGGCGATCGCCTGCGCGGCATGGCCGAGATGGATGATGTAGGAGCAGCCGCCGGTCTCGGTGGAGTCCACATGGCGCGGCTTCAGGCCGAGATAATCCACCATCGACCACAGGCCCGGCGAGTCGCCTGCACAAAAATAGCCGTCGATGTCCTTATGCGTCAGACCGGCATCGTCGAGCGCGCCCTTGGCGACTTCGGCATGCAGTTGTGAAAGGGATTTGTCGGGCGCATGGCGCGTCGGGTGCTCGTAGATCCCGGCGATATAAGCCTTGCCTTTGATACTCAATGCAGCTCTCCGCTGGCGTTCTATTTTTTCTTCCAGCGGTTTTCTGGCCTGTCAGGAGAGGCTTGGCAAGCGGTTTAAGCGGACGGTTAAATTTCGTGGAGTGGAATGGGAGGCGTAGGGTGGGTTAGTTTTGTCGCGCGAAAGCGCGGCAAAGCGTAACCCACCGCTGTCTCAGTGGTGGGTTACGTCCGTTGCATCGCGCCTCCGCGCGAAGCATCTCCTAACCCACCTACAAATCTAGGGAGCTTTGTATCTACTCCGCCGCCATCTGTCTTGGCGCAGGGGGCGGGTTGACGAGATCGGCCGCCAGTTGCGCATAACGCGCCTTCGCCTTCTCGACGGACGCTTCCTTCACCGGGCCATAGCCGCGAATACTGTCCGGCAGCGCCAGCAATTCAAGCGCCGTATCATGCGTTTCAACCGACAGCAGGCTCAGAACCGTCGCGACGTCCTTCTCGTAGCCCGCGATCAGATCGCGCTCGAGCTTGCGATCGGCGCTGCGGCCGAACACGTCGAGCGGCGTGCCGCGCAACGCGCGCATGTTGGCCAGCGTCTTGAACAGCGGCAGCATCCACGGTCCGAACTGCCGCTTGCGCGGACGCCCCATGGCATCGGTACCCGGCAACATCGGCGGCGCGAGATTGAAGTTGAACGTGAAATCACCCTCGAACTGATCGCGCATCTGCCTCTCGAAACGCCCGTCCGTATAAAGACGCGCGACTTCATATTCGTCCTTATAGGCGAGCAGCTTGGCGTAATTGATCGCCACCGCGCGCGGCAGCGCTTCGCCGTAGCCGCCAGCCGTCGCGGCCATTCGCACCTGATCGACGAGCGCCTGGTAGCGCTTGGCGAGCTTCTTGTTCTGATAGTCGGTGAGATGCGCGCTGCGATGTGCGATCACCTCATCGAGCGACATCTGCTCGAGCGTCTTCGGCGCGATCGTCTCATCCGCTCCTTTCAGCATCGCCGCAAGCCGCGCCGGATCGGCGGCCGCAAGGCGGCCAAGCTGGAACGCGAGCTTGTTCATCTTGATCGAGACGGCATTGAGTTCGATCGCCTGCTCGATCGACGCCGCCGCCACCGGCAACAGACCCTGCTGATAGGCGAAGCCCATCATCATCATGTTGGTGGCGATGGAATCGCCGAGCAGTCCTTCGGCCGCCTTCGTAAAATCGAGGAAGGTCGAATCCTTGCGCAATGCCGTTTCGAGCACGTTGTTGACGCGCTTGCGCTGAAAATCGAAATCGCGATTCTGGATGAAATTCGCGATCGGAATGAGGTGCGTGTTGATGACGCCATGCGTGCGCCCGGCCTCGCACAGCGAGATGGTCTCCTTCGCAATGGCGACCACTTCATCGGCTGCCAGCAGGAGGTCCGCCGTCCCGGTGACGATGCGCGAACATGTGACGTCGCCCGGCGTCTGTGCCAGCCGCACGTGGCTGAGCACCGCGCCGCCCTTCTGCGCCAGCCCCGACATGTCGAGAATCATGCTGGCCTTGCCTTCGATATGCGCGGCCATGCCGAGCAGCGCACCGATGGTCAGAACGCCTGTGCCGCCGACGCCGCCGACAGCGACATTATAGGGTTTGTCGAGCGACGGCCGCGATGCGGGCTCCGGCATCTTGCCGATATCGCCGATCTCGATCGGCGCCTTGCGCTTCAACTTGCCGCCGTCAATCGTGACGAAGGACGGGCAGAACCCTTTGACGCACGAGTAATCCTTGTTGCAGCTCGACTGGTTGATGGTGCGCTTGCGCCCCATCGCGGTTTCCAGCGGCTCCACCGAAATGCAGTTCGACTGCACCGAGCAATCGCCGCAACCTTCGCAGACGGCGGGATTGATGATGACGCGGCGCTGCGGATCCTCCAGGGTTCCCCTTTTGCGGCGACGGCGCTTTTCGGCGGCACAGGTCTGCACGAACACGATCGCGGACGCACCCTTGATCTCGCGGCACTCACGCATCACGGCGTCGAGTTCGTCGCGATGCGCGAGTTTGGTGCCCGGCGCGATGTCCTTGGCCGGATAGGCGTCGGGCGTTTCCGAGACGAGGTAGATGTCGCGGATGCCTTCGGAATGAAGCTGGAAGGTGATTTGCTGCGGCGACAGATCGCCGTCATGGCGCTGGCCGCCGGTCATCGCGACCGCGTCGTTGTAGAGAATCTTGTAGGTGATGTTGGCTTTCGAGGCGATCGACTGGCGGATCGCAAGGCTGCCGGAATGGAAGTAGGTGCCGTCGCCGAGATTGGCGAAGATGTGCTTCTCATCGGTGAACGGCGCGATGCCGACCCACGGTACGCCCTCCGCGCCCATATGCGTGAACGTCTCGGTCGACCGATCCATCCACAGCGTCATGAAGTGACAGCCGATGCCGGCGAGCGCCCGGCTGCCCTCCGGCACCTTAGTCGAGGTGTTGTGCGGACAACCCGAACAGAAATACGGCGTCCGCGTCACCGGCGCGACCGCCTGCATCTGCGTGGCCTGCCGGCCGTTGAACCAGTCGGCCTTGGCGCGCAGCATCTCGGCGACTTCGGGATTCAGATTAAGGCGCAGCAGCCGCTCTGTCAGCGTGGTCGCGACCATCGCGACGCTGATTTCCTGCGCGAACGGCAGGAAGCGCTTGTCGTGATCGTCCATCTTGCCGATGATGCGCGGCCGCACATCGTCGCGCCAGTTGAACAACTCCTGCTTGACCTGATTTTCGACGATCTCGCGGCGTTCCTCGACGATGAAAATCTCTTCAAGACCGACCGCAAATTGCCGCACGCCTTCCGGCTCGAGCGGCCATGGCATGCCGATCTTGTAAAGCCGCAGGCCGATTTTCGCGGCGACATCTTCGGTCACGCCAAGTTCGCGCAGCGCCTGGCGCACATCCTCGTAACTTTTGCCGGAGGCCATGATGCCGAAACGGGCGTTCGGCGAATCCATCGTGACGCGGTTGACCTTGTTGGCGCGGGCAAAAGCAATCGCGGCGAAGCCCTTGTAGTCCTGCAGCCGCGTGTCCTGATCGTAGCGATCGTCGGGCCAGCGCAGATTGAGGCCTCCGGGCGGCAGGTCGAAATCGGTCGGAATGACGAACTGCTTCAACTCGTCGGCAAGGTCGATCTCCGCCGTCGTCTCGACGGTTTCGGTGATGACCTTCATGCCGACCCAGCAGCCGGAGTAGCGCGACATCGCGATACCGAGCAGCCCCATCTCGACGATCTCATGGATCGACGACGGGTAGAGATAAGGCATCAGCGCCGCCATGAAGGCATGGTCGGACTGATGCGGCACGGTGGAAGATTTCGCGCCGTGGTCGTCGCCGGCGAGGCAGAGGACGCCGCCCTTGGCGGCGGAGCCGGCGGCATTGGCATGGCGGAACACGTCGCCGCAGCGATCGACGCCGGGGCCCTTGCCATACCAGATGCCGACCACGCCATCGTGGCGTGCGCCGGGCGAGAGGTTGAGTTGCTGGGTGCCCCAGATCGCGGTGGCCGCAAGGTCTTCGTTCACGCCGGGCTGAAACTTGACGTTGTACTGCTCGAGATGGGCGCGGGCCGCCATCAACTGCTGATCATATCCGCCGAGCGGCGAGCCGCGATAACCCGTCACAAAGCCTGCGGTGTTCAGTCCGGCCGCGCGGTCGCGGCGAATCTGTGCCATCGGCAGCCGCACCAGTGCCTGAATGCCCGTCATGAAGACGTGGCCGGACTCTTGCGTATATTTCTGATCGAGACTGATCGGACCCTGATTGATTCCCATGCCGTCCTCGCCGCCCTCGCCGAACCTGTGGACGCGCCGCCATTCGTCGGGGCGCTGACTCGTTAGAACCAGTCTAGGCCGCTTTCAGGGGGTGGCGAAACGGCAAATTCCGCAATGGTGCCGCGCGGTTGAAGAACGCAATTTCGTGTCAAGGCCGCCCGGCCCCGGCGCGGCTTGTGTCGCGAAACAACTGGCGACGCGACAGAAAACTACTTTCAGCTAATTTGGGAAAACCTCGCCGATCACCCGCATCAGATCGGCTTCGCGAAACGGCTTGCGCAGATATGCGCGGTAGCCCCGCGCGCGCTCGTGCAACGCATCTTCCAAGAGCGACGTCATCACGACCACCGGGATATCTTTGAGCTTGGCGTCATCCCGCATCGCAGCAATCAAACCTGCGCCGTCGAGAAACGGCATCATGAAGTCGGTCAGGACAAGATGTGGCGTGTCGCGCGCCAAAACGTCAAGCGCCTCACGGCCGTTTCCGGCAGTCACAACGTTGAAACCGCTTTCGCTCAACAGGACTTCGAGCCAGTCCGCGATGGCCCACTCGTCTTCGACGATGAGAATGGTGCGCACGCTCACGGCCCGGTCAGCTTGCGGTCGCCGGATGCCGGCGGCTGTGGGCCCTGGCTCGCAATGTCCTGCAGGATTTGCTCCGCTCCCGTGGAGTCATTGTCGAGGACGATGCCGCCGGCGACGATGTCAAAGCGGCGCATGCGCATGTCGGTCTGGCGGTCGCGCGATTTCAGGATCGTCATCAACCGATGATTCTCCGATCGAAGTGCAGCAAGATGCAGCGCAATGATGTTCTCCGCCACGGCCGACAATCCCGTCTGATTCACACCCGCCAATGGCTGACCGGGCGTCATTCCGGCATGATCCGTCTCGACGGTCGCAAGCGTAGCAACCCCGAGCGCCCGCAACTCGTTGCACAGCGCCGATAAAAAAGACCCGACGCGGGACTTGTCATCGGTCAGCTTCGAGAACCCTTCGATGCCGTCGATCACCAGGCGCTTGACGCCCCGCGCCTTGATCGCATCGAGCAGTTCGGTGGCAACCTCGTCCAAGATGGCTTCGGTCTGCGGCCGCCACATCAAACTGATCGTGTCCGGCCGCCCGGACAGCGGCAGCTTCAGCGCATCGGCTTTGACTTTCAGCGCCATCGGATTCTCATGGAAGCCGAACAGCATCGCCGGCTCATGCGCCGGACCGCCGGTCAGAAACTGCAGACCCGCCGTTGTCTTGCCGCTGCCGGATGGCCCCAGCACCACCGTCACCGAATGGGTATCGACGCCACCGCGCCCGAGCATGTCGTCGATACCCGGAATGCCCGTCGTGACTTCCGGCCCGTCGGCCGAATCCCAGACGCTGGGGACTTCGAGCAGCGCTTCAATCCGGGGATAGATTTTGTGACCTGCCGACGTGATACGATACGAGTGCCGGCCGCTCATGAACCAGCTTCCGCGCAGCTTGTGCACCTGCAGGTCGCGCTCGGTGCGGCGGCCATGCTCCGAGGTCTGCAATTCGATCACGCCGTCCACCATCGTGTGTTCGGGCGAGAATTCCGGCGCGTTGAACGCGCTGGTCAACAAGAACATCGTGCAGTTCGAGAACGCGGCCTGCGTCTGCAATTCATGGATGAACTTCTTTAACTCCAGATTGGACTTGGCCTTCTCATGCAGCGTGATGAGGCCGTCGAGCACCAGAATGCCGGCCTGCCGCGTGCGGACTTCGCGGCGCACCACATCAAGCAATCCGCGCAGGCCGTCATCTTCCAGCATCTTGAATGCGCCGACATAGGACATCCGGTCCGGGATGGCGGCTTCGTCGAAAAATTCAAGACGACGCATATGGCCCATCATGCGCGCATGGCTTTCGGCCAGAAGCGTCACATAAAGTGCATTGCGACCACGCGCAGCCTGCGCAAAGCAGATTTGATTGCCGAGGATCGTCTTGCCGGCGCCGGGTGCGCCCTGGACGATGTAGATGCCGCCTTCAAAGACGCCGCCGCCGAGAATCGTATCGAGGCCGGGGATGCCGGTCGAAATACGATCACTGTCGTTGCTCATTCCCACATTGTCCTTGTGATGACCGCGCTTGTGGCCGCGCGTTGGAGTCTCGAAGTCGGCCACGTCTCCCCGCGGCATTCATCACGAGGCGTTAAACCCGTCAATCGCGCTTGTGCCTAAAAGTTCCCCCGCCATGTCATTTTGAAGCAAAAGGCAGCGACCGTTTCGCCGACCGCCGCATCAATTCTTTTGCGCGAAGATTCCGTTGATATCGGCAAACGGAATCGAGTGTCCCAACTCGCCGAAGGTGCCCTCCTCGGCGATTTCGCGCGACGCTTTCACGAAACTGCCCCATGCCACGCGCGCCAGGGCGCCGCCGACGCTGATGCGGCGGACGCCGAGATCCGACAGGATCTGCACCGACGAACCGGGCCCACCGATCAGGACGTTGATCGGCTTTGGGTGTAGCGCTTTCACGACAGCGGCGATTTCCGGTTTCGTCTTGATGCCCGGCGCAAAGAGACAATCCGCGCCGGCGTCGGCATAGGCCTGCAACCGCGCGATCACCATGCCCAGATCGGGACGACCGACGATGAAGCCCTCGCAGCGCCCGACCAGCAGCGTGTCGCCGCCATTGGCGTCGATCGCCTTGCGCGCGGCCGTGATCCGCGCGACAGCCTCCGCCTCATGAAACAATGGTTGCGACGCATCGCCGGTGGAATCCTCGATCGACAGCCCTGCGACACCGGTGGCCACGACGCGCGCAACGTTGATGCCGACACCCTCCGCTGTGTCGGAGAAACCCGCCTCGAAATCCGCGTTGACCGGCAAATCGGTGGCACCGCACAGAAGGGTCAAATGTGCGATCACATCATCGACGCCGACTCCGTTATCGGGCCGTCCGGTCGACCACGCATAGCCAGAGCTGGTCGACGCCAATGCCTTGAAACCGAGATGTGCCAGCAGGCGCGCACTGCCGACATCCCACGGGTTCGGCAAGACGAAACAGCCGCTGTCATGCAGTTTGCGAAACGTCGCACGCTTTTCCTTGATCGAAATTGCCATCCTTGTCTCCCGACCTCTTTGAGTTGACCGCAGACCGACAGCCGCGATCATATCGCCCGGCGATCATGCCATCACCTGACGCAAAAATGTTCGCTCTTCGCCGAGAATGAGCTGGTTCTCCTCAGCGAAGCGAAAATTCGCGATGCCCTGCGCATCGTTGCGCAATCGCGCGCGATAGGCCTCGTAGGCCGCCAGGCTGTCAAACGAGATCACGGCGTGCGCGATGTTGTTGGTGCCTTCATGCGGCATCCAGTAGCCGATGAGACCGCCGCCGCATCGCGGAATGATGTCGAGCCAGTGTCGCGCATAGGTCTCGAACATCTCACGTTTGAACGGATCGATCCGGTAGCGAATGAAGACGGTGAGTGTCATCGCGGTTCCCCTGCTGCAAGGCCGCACCCTAGGTCGTGGACTCATAAAATCTGAGCCATAGCTTGAGGCAAGCGATTTTGGCC
>CAXTJT010000036.1:0-14058 GCA_964244735.1 uncultured Tardiphaga sp. | reverse complement strand
TTGTCGCCGACCACGCCGAGCGTGATCTCGCGCAGCCCGAAATCGGTGCGCTCGAACAGATGCGTGTAGCTCAACTCGGCCTTGAGCAGGTTGTAGCCGTCGGTCGGCGTCTCGTTGAGGGACACGTCGGTCTGGGCGAAGGCATGCAGCAATCCGACGCGCGCATACCATTCGGCGCTGCGCCACCAGACGCCGCCGCCGACCCGCATTGGCGGGATTCGCGGCACGTTGGTCCCGTCCGTGAACGTCGCGCGCACCGTGTCGAACTGGCCGTCGACGCCGAACATGCCGTCGCCGAGCGGCGACACATCGACCTGCACCGCCAGCTCCGCGCCCTTGAATGTCGCGTCCCGCTGGCCGTAAGCCACCTGTATCAGCGGCCCCGTTGCGCCGCAGGTGGCGAAACCATCGACGCAGCGATTGCCCGTCACCTGCTTGAAGATGAAATCGAGATAGCGCGTGTAATAGAGGCTGGTCTCGAAGCGGACCTGTCCCTTCGCGCGCTTCAATCCGATTTCGGCGGTCTCGGCGGTCTCGATCTTCAGATTCGGGTTGCCGATGACGAAGGTGCCGGAGGCATCGTCCGAGCCGCGCGAAAACAATTCGGGTGCGGCGGGGGCGCGCTGCACCCGCGCCAGATTGAACGTCGTCACCAGATCGGAGGGCAAATCCTTCAACAGGCCGACGCTGACGCTTTTGGGCGTGAAGCTGCGTCGGGCGCTTTCCTCGGAAAACGTATCCGGAGGCGGCAGGAAATCGGCGGGGAACGTCGGGGCGAGCCCCTTCACCAGCGCGTTCTCGACGCGGCCGGCGGCCTGCAGCTTCAGCGTATCGGTGAGTTGCAACTGCTCGAACAGGAAGGCCGCCGCGGTATTGGTCCGGGTCGGCGCGAGCAGGCCGCCGAGGCTGCCGAAGGTGCCGAGTTCGCGATAGCCGAACTGCGTGCCGAAGGTGCCGGTCAAGACGCCGAGCGGCGTCGCGATCGCGGAGTGGTCGAGTTCGATGCGGCCTTCGAGTTCGCGGTTCTTGATCGTGTTCTGGACACCGTCGATGCCGTTGCTGCCGATTCCGATCTCGTCGTGCTTGTAGTCGCTGGCGCCGGCCGCGAAGCGGATCGCCTCGATGCCGATGGTCGGCGCGCGCCATTCGCCTTTGGTGGTGATCTTGGTTTGCGTGAGATCGATCCGTGTCTTGTCCTTGGCGTCGATGATGCCGGGGATGCCATAGAGGCTCCGGACGTGCTGGATGGCAGTGCCGACATAGCCGCCGTCGAAGATGTAGGACGCGCCGGCCGACGCGCCCTGCGATTTGACGAAAGAGTTGGCCTGGGCGCCGCCGGGAATGCGGTAGTCGCCGGCGTCGCGGCCGTAAGCGTCGGCATGAACAGCGATGTTTTGGCCGCTGGCGTCGATGCTGGTCGCGCCATCGATGCCGCGATCGACCGACGACAGCGCGCCCTTGAAGCGCGCGCTGAAATTGTTCGGTACTAAAGTCTCGGGAATGCGATTGTTGCTGGCGCTGACAACGCCGCCGATCGCCTGATTGCCGTAGCGCAACGTCGCCGGGCCACGGATCACCTCGACCTTGTCGGCCGCGAGCGGATCGATGGGCACGGCGTGGTCCTGGCTGAAATCGGACGCATCCTGCGAGCCGATGCCGTTTTCCTGCACGCGCACGCGATAATCGTCGAGGCCGCGAATGTTCGGACGGCTCGCGCCCGGCGCGAAGGTCGAGGAGGCTATGCCCGGCTGGGTCGAAATCAGATCGGCCAGCGAGGCGGCCGTCGCGCGTTGCAGGTCCGCGCCGCTCAATTGGGTGGTCGATTGAAACGTATTGCCGACGATGCCGGTCGGGCCGGGGCGCGCCGCGCGGTCGGCCGGGGCGGAGACGACGATTTCAGGCAGAACCTCCTGGGCCTCCGCGTCCTCGGTCCATGGCAGCAGGGCCGACACGCACGCCATGCCGGTGGCCGATGCCATCGTCGGCCAGAACTTCCACTTCGATTTCGACGATCTTGATTTTGGCACCGGACCCCGCCCACCCAACTGACTGCAAATACAAATGCAACTCATTCGCAATAAAGCGCAGTGGTTTAAACGTCAACTTCCTTTTGCGAATTGTTCGCAACAACATCTCGATTGCAGCGCATCCGCATCCTGCATTATGTTTCTTGCTATTCTAAAATAACCGGCATTATGGTGCATGCTCGGCAGCGCATGGGGCCAAAGGTCATATTGCGCGAAACAAGATCGCAAACGACGATCGCCGAAAATGTTCATCGAGGGGGAAACGCCAATGTCCGAACGCTCATTGCTGCTGACGCGCCGCCGCCTGCTGACGGGTGCGGCCGGCGCCGCGACGCTTGCCGCCGCGCCAGGTCTTGTCGCATCCGGCATCTTCTCGCCCGCCCTTGCGCAAAACGCGCCGCTGAAGGTCGGGCTGATGCTGCCCACCACCGGCACCTTCGCCAAGCTCGGCCAATTCATCGACGACGGCTTCAAGCTCTATGTCGAGCAGAAGGGCGGCAAGCTCGGCGGCCGCGCCATCGAATTCGTGCAGGTCGATGACGAATCAAAACCCGAGGCCGCGACCGACAACATGAACCGCCTCGTCGGACGCGAGAAGGTCGATGTCGTGGTCGGCACCGTGCATTCCGGCGTCGCGATGGCGATGGTGAAGGTCGCGCGCGACACCAAGACGATGCTGATCATTCCGAATGCGGGCGCCAACGACGCGACCGGGCCGGCGTGTGCGCCGAACATCTTCCGCACCTCGTTCTCGAACTGGCAGTCGACCTATCCGATGGGCAAGGTGATGGCCGATGCCGGCATCAAGAACGTCGCGACGATCACCTGGCGCTATACGGCCGGCGCGGAAATGATCGGAGCCTTCGCGGAGAACTTCACCAAGAACGGCGGCAAGATCGTCGAGGATCTGACGGTGCCGTTCCCCGAGGTCGAATTCCAGGCTTTGATTACGCGGATCGCCACGCTGAAGCCCGACGCGGTGTTCTCGTTCTTCGCCGGCGGCGGCGCTGTCAAATTCGTCAAGGATTATGCAGCCGCGGGATTGAACAAGACGATCCCGCTCTATGGCGCGGGTTTCCTCACCGACGGCACCCTTCCGGCGCAGGGCGCGGCCGCCGACGGAATCAAGACGACGCTGCATTACGCCGACAACCTCGACAACCCGGCGAACCTCGCGTTCTTGAAAGCCTTCAAGGCCAAGACCAGCAAGGACGGAGACATCTATGCCGTGCAGGGCTACGACGCGGCGGCGCTCCTCGATATCGGCCTCACATCGGTCGGCGGCGATGCAGCGGCACGCGACAAGATGATCGCGGCGATGGGCGCTGCGAAAATCGACTCGCCGCGCGGTCCGCTCAGCTTCAACAAGGCGCATAATCCGATTCAGAACATCTATCTGCGCGAGGTCAAAAACGGCCGCAACGAACTGGTCAGGATCGCCCAGGAGGCGGTGGACGATCCGGCGCGCGGCTGCAAGATGGCGTGAGGCACAAACGCTGCACTAAATTCTGTCATTCCGGGGCGCGAGCGCGCGACGAAATCGACGAAGTCGATGAAGCGCAGCGCTTGCGAGCCCGGAATCCATAACCACCACAGGGCGTATGGATTCCGGGCCTGAACCGCACGCCGGCTGCGCCGACGAGCGGTTCATCCCGGAATGACGGACTTGAACGGATTCTTCCATGGACCTCGCAACGCTCGCCGTTCAATTCCTGAATGCGATCCAGTACGGCATGGTGCTGTTCCTCGTCGCCAGCGGTCTGACACTGGTGTTCGGAATCCTCGGCGTCATCAACCTCGCGCATGGCGCCTTCTATATGCTCGGCGCGTATCTGGCCTATTGGCTCGCGGCCTATAGCGGCAGCTTCCTGATCGCGATGATCGGCGGCGTCGTCATCGCTTTCGTGGTCGGGCTGTTGCTCGAAACCGTGTTCGTCCGCCTCCTGTACGGGCGCGATCATCTGGCGCAGGTGTTGCTGTCGTTCGGTCTTATCTTGGTGATCGACGAAGTTCGTCAGGTCGCCTTCGGCAAGGACGTGCATTCGGTCGCGCCGCCGGCCTGGCTCTCCGGATCGATCCAGCTCACGGACAACCTGTCCTATCCCGTCTATCGGCTGGCGATCTGCGTCTTCTGTATCGCCGTCGCGGCGATCATCTTTCTCGTCATCGCGCGCACCAAGATCGGCATGATCGTCCGCGCCGGCGCGGAGAACCGCGAAATGACGCGCGTGCTCGGCATCAAGTTCGATTCCGTCAATCGCTACGTGTTCGCTGTCGGCATTGCGCTCGCGGCCCTCGGCGGTATTGTGGTCGCGCCGATTTCGACGGTGTTTCCCGGCATGGGCGACGGCATGCTGATCCTCTCATTCGTGGTCGTCGTTCTCGGCGGCATTGGTTCGGTCGCGGGGGCCGCGGTCGGCGCGCTGCTGATCGGCTTTGCCGATACGTTCGGAAAAGTGTTCTTTCCGAGCGTCGCGAGCATCCTGATCTATCTGCTGATGGCCGTCGTGCTGCTGTGGCGGCCCAACGGCATTCTCGGCCGCAAAGACGCATGACATCGTCGCGGGCCCAGTCGATCATCATGGCAACGCTGCTGGTCGCCGCGATGGCGCTGCCGTTCGTCGCGTCCACCTACTACGTGCAGTTCGTCGGCAAGGCCTTCATCATGGCCATGCTGGCGATGGCGCTCAATCTCGTCGTCGGCCATGGCGGGCTGGTCAGCCTGTGCCACGGCGCGTTGTTCGGCCTCGCCGGCTATGTGCTGGCTATGACGACGCCGAAATACGACGCGGCGTCGCTGCTGTGGACGCTGCCGCTGGCGATGCTGGCGTCGGCGGCGGCGGCTCTGGTGATCGGCGCGCTGGCGCTGCGGACGCGCGGCATCTACTTCATCATGGTGACGCTCGCCTTCGGCGAGATGCTGTTCTTCTTTTTTCACGACACCAAAGTGGCCGGCGGCTCGGACGGCGCGTTCATCAACTCCAAGCCGGAGATCGCACTGTTCGGCACGCAACTGCTCGACCTCGAGAGGCCCGTCGCGTTCTATTTCGTCGTGCTGGCCTGCCTCGTCGGCGTCATCGTCCTGCTCACGGTGATCGTGCGCTCGCCTTTCGGCCACGCCCTCGCCGCTGCGCGCGACAATGAGCGGCGCGCCCGCTCGCTGGGCTTTCCGATCTTCCGCATTCGCCTGATCGCGTTCGTCATTTCCGGCGCGTTGGCGGGGCTCGCCGGCTACCTTGCGGCGGCGCAGTTCGGCTTCGTCGCGCCCCAGATGCTCGGCTGGCACGTCTCGGCCACCATCCTTGTAATGGTGCTGATCGGCGGCCTGCGCTCAGTGACGGGGCCGCTGGTCGGCGCGCTGGTGCTGATCGCTCTGGAAGAGGTGCTGAAGGCGAAGACGGAGTACTGGAAGCTCGCCGAAGGGCTCGTCATCATTGCTATCGTCCTGGCGCTGCCCGGCGGCGTGCGACAGCTCTGGCCGATGATATCAGGCGCGCGGAAAGAAGCCGGCGCCGCGCCCGCCGTCGCCGCGAAAGCCCGTCATGTGTGATGAATTAATTCCGTGCCCCGGCTCTGCGGAGCAGCGCAAAAGGCGCTGCTCCTTGTCCGGGACCAGGGAGTTCTCGCGATGAATTCTCAAACGCCGATCGCGCTTCAGGCAAAGGGATTGAGCAAGCATTTCGGCGGCCTCAAGGCCGTATCCGACGTCACGCTCGACGTCCATGGCGGCGAGATCCACGCCGTGATCGGGCCCAATGGCGCGGGCAAATCGACGTTGATCAACCTGTTGTCCGGCGAGTTGCTGCCGACATCCGGCGCGATCCGGCTCGGCATGCTCGACATCACACATTTCGCGCCGGATCGCCGCGCGCGCTCAGGACTGGGCCGCGCCTATCAGAAGACGACGATCTTTTCGCAGTTCACTGTGTTTGAGAACGTCCGGCTTGCCGCGCAGGCGCGATCGCGCGCGCCGCTGAAGATGTTCGGCGGCATCGCATCGGATGAATCCGTGAACGCGCAGACGGTCGATAGCATTGCGAAAGCGGGTCTTGATGGACGCAGCGAGATCGTCGCGGCGATTCTCAGCCACGGCGAGCAGCGCCAACTGGAAATCGCGATGGTGCTGGCGACTGATCCGCAAATCATCCTGCTCGACGAACCGCTGGCGGGCATGGGCACGAGCGAAGCGCGGCGCATCGTCGATCTCATCGCGTCGCTCAAGCACGGCCGCGCGGTATTGATCGTCGAGCACGACATGGATGCGGTGTTTGAACTGGCCGACCGCCTCACCGTGATGCAGGACGGCCGCGTCATTGCGACGGGCGCGCCGCAAGAGGTGCGGGCGCATCCGGCCGTGCGCGCGGCCTATCTTGGCAATCATGGCGACGCGACATGAACGCATTGCTGTGCGTCGAAAAACTCGAAGCATTTTACGGCGCGAGCCAGATTTTGCATGGCGTCGACCTCACCATCGCCAAGGGCGAGCAGGTCGCCCTGATCGGCCGCAACGGCATGGGCAAGACAACGCTGTTGCGCACATTGATGGGCCTGATGCCGGGCTGTCGCGGCACGATGCGTTTCGCAGGCCAGGACACGACGCGGCTGGCGCCCGAGATGATCGCGCGCGCCGGCATCGCGCTGGTGCCGGAAGGGCGCGGCGTGTTCGGCGCGTTGAACGTCGTGGAAAATCTGACGATGGCGGCGCGGCCGTCGCGCGATGGCGTCACCAAATGGACGCTGCCGCGCATCTTTGAATTGTTTCCGCGCCTGTACGAGCGGCGGACCAATGGCGGGCATCAACTCTCCGGCGGCGAGCAGCAGATGCTCACCATCGCGCGCGCCTTGATGACAAATCCGGATTTGATCCTGATCGACGAAGCGACCGAAGGCCTCGCGCCGCTGGTCGCGCAGACGATCTGGCGCACGCTCGGCATCATCCGTGGCGAGGGCATCGCGACCATCGTCGTCGATAAAGACGTGCGGAGCTTGAAAACCATCGCCGACCGCATGGTGCTGCTGGCGAAGGGCGCGGTGGTGTTCGACGGCCCGCCGGCGGCGTTGTCCGCACAGCCCGAATTGCTGGAGCGGCATCTGGGCGTGTAACTGCGACATGTGCACGGCCGTCACCACCCGGCTCCACCGCCGACCAAATCGTCAGTGATGCCTCTGAACAGGTGTCCGCCATATCCTCGGACTGAACAGCTCCCGGAGGATGACGGCAGTATTTGGCTTCACGACGTTATTTCAAGTCCGGCACCGTCCCGCCGCCGTCACCGAGCGGGCGCTGCATCATCACCGTGTCGAGCCAGCGGCCAAATTTCAGGCCCACCTTCGGATGCGTGCCGATCATCGTGAATCCGGCCTTGCGATGGACCGCAATCGAGCCGGCATTGGCCGAGTCGCCGATCACGGCGATCATCTGCCGATAGCCGCGCGCCTCGCAGTCCTTGAGCAAGCCCTGCAGCAGCGCGAAGCCGATGCCGCGCCTTTGCGCGCGCGGTGCCAGATAGATCGAATTCTCGACGGTGAAGCGATAGGCCGGGCGCGGCCGGTACGGACCGGCATAGGCGTAGCCGTCGAGCGCGCCGTCGCTCTCCGCGACGATGTAGGGAAAGCCGCCGGCTTGCAGCGCCGCGAGGCGGCGCGTCATCTCGGCGAGGTCGGGCGGGACCAGCTCGAAGGTCGCGGTGCCGTGCAGCACGGCGTTCTCATAGATCGACGTGATCGCGGGCAGGTCGGCAGGCGCGACGTCGCGGATGATGGGGTCGGGCATGGCCGGAGATTTCCGTCATTGCGAACCAGCGTCAAGCCGGCTTTTGCCGGCGCGACGCTGCGCGAAGCAATCCAGACAACAACAAGCAATGACGACGCCCAACAAAAAGCCCCGGCGCGAGGCCGGGGCTTTCGTCGTCCTGGTGCTGAGAAGGTTTATTCGCGCTGTCCGAGCAATTGCAGCAGCAGCGTGAACAGGTTGATGAAGTTCAAATAGAGCGACAGCGCACCGGTGATCGCCGCCCGCTCCGCCACGTCGCCGCCCTGCGAGGCATAGCCGTACATGTAGTCGTTCTTCAGCCGCTGGGTGTCGTAGGCGGTGAGGCCTGCGAAGACCAGCACGCCGACGACCGACACGATGAACTGCAGCATCGACGACGCGACGAAGATGTTCACGACGCTCGCGATGAGGATGCCGAACAGGCCCATGATCAGGAACGAACCCATGCCCGACATGTCACGCTTGGTGGTGTAGCCGTACAGGCTCAGCGCACCGAACGAGGCGGCGGTGATGAAGAACACCCGCGTGATCGAGGTGTGCGTGTACACCAGGAAGATCGACGACAGCGAGATGCCCATCAGCGCGGCGAAGGCCCAGAACAGCATCTGCGCCGTCGCGGGCTTGATCCGGTTGATGCCGAACGAGATCGCGAACACCATCACCAGCGGCGCCAGCATGAACACCCATTTCAGCGGGCTCACGAACATCGCGTAGCCGAAAGGCGTCAGATAGGAGCTGCCGATCCGCGCGGCGGCGCCGGAAGCTTCCGGCGTGACGGCGGCCATGTACACGCCGAGCGCGGCCAGACCCGTGATGGCCAGACCGATCGACATGTAGTTGTAGATGCGAAGCATGTAGGCGCGCAGGCCGGCATCGACGGCTGCGGCGTCCACCCGACCGGCGGCCCGGCCGAAAGGAGAGTTATAGTTGCGGTCCAAGTCCGACATGGTCGAAACTCCGAAGTTGTCCGGCATGTCGCAAAAGGGTTTTGCCGCCGGCACGAATTCTATCCCGGATATTTGGCCTGACGACATCTCTTTTTGTCATCGCGCGATATCCGACCCAATTCAGTATGTGGGAAACTAACACAGTCGGGGCAAGCTTCCACGCGCGGCTGAATGTCGCTCCGCATCTGAAAGTCAAGCCGAACAGTCGTGTTTTGCCCTGTTTTGGGACGCTTTCGACGTTTCGCCGCCACCTGCGACCATTGAGCCGGATGACGTTGCGGTCATCACAGATTGCGAAGCACGGTCGCGGGCTTCTGATTCAGCGCCAGCAGCGTGCCGGCGAGGCCGAGCCCGACCGTGACGATAAGCGCCGCGCCGACCACCATCAGCGCGCTGCCCGCCTGCCAGACAAAGCCTAAGGTCATCAGCCGGGTCACGATCGCCCACGCCGCCACCGAACCGGCGACGACGCCGAACACGGCCGTGGCGAAGCCGATCATCAGATATTCCAGAGCATAGGCCCCGAGCAGCCGCGCCCGCGTCGCCCCCAGCGTCTTCAGGATGACGGCGTCATAGACGCGATGCCGATGGCCCGCCGCCAGCGCCCCGCCGAGGACGAGAATGGCCGAGACGAGCGTCACGGCGCTGGCCCCGCGAATCGCCAGCACGAGGTTGGTGACGACGGTGCCGACCGTTTGCAAGGCCTCGCGGACCCGGACGCTGGTGATGGTCGGGAACGCTGCGGCGACCGCCTTGACGATGGCGGCGTCGTTCTCGGACGTATTTTGGGCCGGATTGTCATGCGCCTCGGTCAGCGTCGCGATATGGGTGTGCGGCGCGCCCTTGAAGGCGTTCGGCGAAAACACCAATACGAAATTGATGCCGAGATTCTGCCAGTCCAGCGTCCGCATATTGGCGATTTTCGCCGTGATGTCGCGGCCGAGCACGTTGACGGTGACGTCGTCGCCGATCTTGAGGCCGAGCCCCTCGGCGAGCTTCTTCTCGAACGACACCAGCGGCGGCCCGACATAATCGGGTGTCCACCAATTGCCCGCGACGATCTTCGAGCCCTTGGGGATGTCGTTGGTATAGGTCAGGCCGCGATCGGACTGCAGAACCCATTCGGTGTCGGCCGAGGGCTTGAGGTCCTCGGCCTTGACGCCGCGCGCCGCGACGATGCGCCCGCGCAGCATCGGCACGTCCTCGACGGTCGATTGCGGCGATTGCTGTTTCAGGAAGGCCTGAAAGCGGTCCGCCTCGGTCGAGGGGATGTCGATGAAATAGAACGCCGGGGCCCTGTCGGGCAAGGCCGCCATGAATTGCCGGCGCAGGTTGCCGTCGATCTGCGTGATCGTCACCAGCACCGCGAGGCCGAGGCCGAGCGACAGCACCACCGACGGCGTCAACGCGCCGGGGCGATGGATGTTGGCGATCGCCAGCCGCAGCATCGTCGTCGCCGGTCGCGGCAGACGGCGCGCGATCGCCATGACGCCGGCCGCGACGCCGCGCAGCAGCGCGAACACGACGACCGATGAGGCGACAAACGCCGCCGCGACGCGCTTGTCGTAGGCAAGGCCGATGACGACGGCGATCAGGAGCACGATCACGCCGGCCATCAATGCGAGATAGCCCGCGCGCGGCCGGCGCCATTCGCTCGACACCGCCTCGCGAAACAGCGCCGCCACCGGCACGTCGTGAACGCGCGCCAGCGGCCACAGCCCGAAAGCCAGCGCCGTCAACAGCCCGTAAAGGAGGGATAGCGCCAACTCGTCGCCATGCAGCGCCGGCACCACCGGCAGCGGCAAAATGCTGCCGAACAGACCGACGACGGCGAACGGCAACGCCGCGCCGAGCGAAAGACCGATCAGCGAGCCGATCGTCGCCAGCACGATCACTTGAGTGAGATAGATCGTGAAAACATCGCGGCCGGTGGCGCCGAGCGCCTTGAACGAGGCGATCACGTCGCGACGGCGGTCGATATGGCTTTTCACGGCATTGGCGACCCCGACGCCGCCGACAAGAAGCGCCGCAAGCCCGACCAGCGTGAGGAATTGCGTGAAGCGCGTGATGCTGCGCTCCAGTTGCGGCGAGGCATTGTCGCGGGTGCGGATTTCCCAGCCGGCCTGCGGCAGCGCCCGGCGCGCCTCCTCGGCCAGTGTGCCTGCCCCCTGATTCGAGGCAACGTTGTCGGGCAGCTTCACGCGGTAGATCCAGCGCACGAGACTGCCCGGTTGCAGCAGTTGCGTGGCGCGGAGCGCGGCTTCGCTGGCGAGAAAACGCGGCGCGAAGCCGACGCCGCCGGACAGCTTGTCCGGTTCGGCGTTGACGATGCTGCGGATCTGGAAATTGGCGCTGCCGACGCTCACGGTGTCGCCGACTTTCAGATTGAGCCGCGCCAGCAGCGTCGCGTCGGCCGCCGCGCCGAATACGCCGTTTTTTTCCGCGAGAAGGTCCTGCATCGGCATGTCGGGCGCAAGCGTCACCTTGCCGAGCGTGGGATAGGTCGAATCGACCGCCTTGATCTCGACCAGCGCGAACTGGCCATCACTCGTTCGGGCCATGCCGCGCAACGACACCGCGACAGAGACCTGTCCTTTTGTCTTCAGGTAGGCAAGTTCTTCGGGCGAGGCCTCGCGCTGGATCAGCGAGAAGGCGGCATCGCCGCCAAGCAGCGCGCGGCCTTCGCGCGTCAGCCCGTCGCTCAGGCTGGCGGCGACCGAGCCGACGCCGGCGATCGCCATCACGCCGAGCGCGATGCAGGCGATGAACACATAGAAGCCGCGCAGGCCGCTGCGGAGTTCGCGCAAAGCGTAGCGCAGCGGCAGCATGGCCATGCGGCGGGGGGAAGCGGTCATCGAGATGTCCTAAAGCGGTTCATGTTTTGGCGGACGCCTCAACACTTGCTGCCGTCATCATCCGCGAAGGCGGACGAACCAGTATTCCGCAACGCCGATGATCGCACCCGAAGGCCGCCGCTTACTGGATCCCCGCTTGCGCGAGGACGACGGTTTCCTGTGTTGCGCTTCCGTGCTCGATCGTGCCTGTTTCGCCTCACGCCGTTTCCACCCAGCTTCGCTCGTCGGCGGTGTCGATATGTCCCGACCGCAAACGGATGACGCGGTCGCAACGCTGCGCCAGCGAGGTGTCGTGCGTCACCAGCAGCAGCGTCATGCCGCGTTCGGCATGCTTGCTGAACAGCAGGTCCACGATTTGCTGGCCGGTGGTCTCGTCCAGATTGCCGGTCGGCTCGTCGGCGACAAGAATGTCGGGGTCGGGCGCGAGCGCACGCGCCAGCGCGACGCGTTGTTGTTCGCCGCCCGAGAGTTGCGTCGGATAATGATGCAACCGCGCGCCCAGGCCCACGGCGGTCAATTCGGCGGCCGCACGCTCCGACGCGTCAGGCCGGCCGGCGAGTTCGAGCGGCACCGCGACGTTTTCCAGCGCCGTCATGGTCGGGATCAGATGAAAGGACTGGAAGACGATGCCGACATGGCGGCCGCGAAACCGCGCCAATGCGTCCTCGCTCAGGGCATTGAAAGCCGTCCCCGAGACCACCACCTCACCGCTGTCAGGCCGCTCCAG
The DNA here is from genome assembly GCA_964244735.1 of uncultured Tardiphaga sp. Lineage (GTDB taxonomy): Bacteria > Pseudomonadota > Alphaproteobacteria > Rhizobiales > Xanthobacteraceae > Tardiphaga. Next base: position 1,729 of record CAXTJT010000036.1, on the reverse strand, counting down.
CCCCGCCATCACCATCAGAAGGGTGGATTTGCCGGAGCCGGACGGGCCGATCAGGCCGATCGCTTCGCCGCGCCGGACGTTCAGGCTGATGTCCTTGAGGATGTGAACGCGCGCGGCGCCCGTGCCGAGCGAGAGATTGACGTCGGAAATTGAAATGGTGTCGGGCGTCATACCCGACGGCGAAGGGGATTTGATGAGATTGTCCATGCTTCCTGCATATGGGCGCTGGTTTGCTGCGGTCGAGAGGCCCGCCGCGATGTTTATAGGCAGTCTTCTTGTCGCGGCGGTGATGGCCGGATCGCCCGTGCTGGCGCAGCAGCCCATCAAGATGGTCGTGCTCGGCGATTCGCTGAGCGCCGGCCTCGGCCTGACCGGCCCGCAGGCCTATCCCGCGAAATTGCAGAAGGCCTTGCAGGAGAGGGGTCTCGCCGTCGAGATGACCAATGCCGGCGTCTCCGGCGACACCTCGTCGGGCGGTCTGGATCGCCTCGACTGGTCGATTCCGGAAGGGACGCAGGCCGTCGTCGTCGAATTGGGCGCCAACGATGCGCTGCGCGGGCTCGACCCCAAGGTGACGCGCAACGCGCTTGAACAAATCGTGACAAAGCTCAAGGCGCGCAACATTGCCGTGCTGCTGGCGGGGATGCTGGCGCCGCCGAACAACGGCCCGGATTACGCGAAGCAATTCAACGCGATCTATCCTGATCTCGCGAGGCAATTCGATGTGCCGCTGTATCCCTTCTTCCTCGACGGGGTCGCCGGCAACGACAAGCTCAATCAGGCCGACGGGATGCACCCGACCGCGCAGGGCGTCGATATCATGGTGAAGAATTCATTGCCCGAGGTGGAGGCATGGTTGCGGCCGATCGCTGCGCAAAAGAGTTGAGAAACCGGCAGCGCTAACGTTAATCCCAAGGAATTCGGACAGTTGGCCGCCCCGCCACTTCGCGGCGTCATCTTTCTCCGCTTAGACTTGCAGCCGGTGATTCGTGTTGTGACATCTGCATCGGAGATCACGCGATGCCGCGTCTGTTTACCGGACTGGAAATACCGGCCGAGATCGGCCACACGCTGTCAAATCTGCGCGGCGGGCTGCCGGGCGCGCGCTGGATCGATCCCGAAAATTACCACGTCACCCTGCGTTTCATCGGCGACATCGATGGCCTCGCGGCCAACGAGATCGCGTCGCTGTTGCCGCGGGTCAACCGCAAGCCGTTCGACGTGCAATTGCAGGGGCTCTCCAGCTTCGGCGGCAAGAAACCGCGCGCGGTGGTCGCCTCGGTGGTGCCGAGCCGGCCGCTGATCGAATTGCAGGCCGAACTGGAACGGCTGATGCAGCGCATCGGCCTCGATCCTGAAGGCCGCAAATTCGTGCCCCATGTGACGCTGGCGCGGCTGCGCGATGCCTCCAATCAGGATGTCGCGGACTATCTGTCGATCCGGGGCTATTTCCCGACCAAGGTGTTCAAGGCCTCGCGCTTCGTGCTGTTCTCGTCGCGCGCCTCGACCGGCGGCGGCCCCTACGTGGTCGAGGATTCCTACGCGCTGAGTGCGTAGCGTCTTGAAGCGCACGGCACCATCAACATGCACTGCCGTCATCACCCGGCTCTTGACCGGGTGACCCAGTAATCGCCGACGCTCATGATAACCACGAGCGTCGCGGAATACTGGATACCCTGAGTTCACAGAACAAGTGCAACACCTGCTATGGTGGTGTTGCGATGGGACG
>CAXTJT010000035.1:0-15162 GCA_964244735.1 uncultured Tardiphaga sp. | reverse complement strand
TACCTCGCTCCTGCGCAAGCCCTCAACAATCTCACGAAACCAAACACGAAGGCGGAGGGTCCAGTATTCCGTGAGGTCTGAGTACAATCCCCACGTCACGGAATACTGGGTCGCCCGGTCGCGGGCGATGACGGCCTCGTATTAATGCGACCATCGGAAGCAAATGAATCACGACTCCTATAACGACGATTACATCCGCAAAATTCTCGGCGACGTGAAGGTCATCGCGATGATCGGCGCATCGCCGCAGAACGTGCGGCCGAGCTATTTCGCGTTCAAATATCTCGCGGAGCGCGGCTACGACATGATCCCCGTCAATCCCGGCCATGTCGGCAAAAGCCTCGTCGGCAAGCCGTTTGTCGCTTCATTGGCTGACATTGATCGTCCGATCGACATGGTCGATATTTTCCGTTCGTCCGAGCACATCATGCCGGTCGTGGATCAAGCGCTGGCTCTGTCGTCGCTGCCGAAAGTCATCTGGATGCAGCTTGGCGCACGCCACGACAAAGCCGCCGCGAAAGCCGAAGCCGCTGGCCTGAAAGTCGTGATGAATCGCTGTCCGAAAATCGAGTATGGCCGGCTGTCGTCGGAAATCTCATGGATGGGCGTCAATTCGCGGACGCTGTCATCGAAACGCGCCCCGATGCCCGTGCAGGGCATGCGGCTGTCGCTGAATCGCTCGAGTGTTGGCGGCGGCAGCACCAACGCGTCGGACAATGCCGCCAAGCGGAAGAACGATCCTGTCTGAACTTGCGACCTGACGGCATATCCTTCCCCATCGCGACCGCGCGACGGCGAGGTCGTTGCGTAGACCATTCCGCGCCTTGACGACGGCGGCGCGCGCCATCAGCATGCGCGCCAATTCAAACCTCATGATCTCAGGGACGAAACAATGACCGACCGCCAGCCCGGCTTTGCCACCCTCGCCGTTCACGCCGGCGCACAGCCGGACCCGACCACCGGCGCGCGGGCGACGCCGATCTATCAGACGACGTCGTTCGTGTTCAACGATGCCGACCACGCCGCGTCATTGTTCGGCCTGCAGGCGTTCGGCAACATCTACACGCGCATCGGCAACCCGACCAATGCAGTTCTGGAAGAGCGCGTCGCAGCCCTCGAGGGCGGCACGGCGGCCGTCGCGGTGGCGTCGGGTCACGCGGCCCAGATGATCGTGATGCAGCAATTACTGCAACCCGGCGACGAATTCATTGCCGCGCGCAAGCTTTACGGCGGCTCGATCAACCAGTTCACCCATGCCTTCAAGTCCTTCGGCTGGAATGTGGTGTGGGCCGATCCGGATGACGCCGGCAGCTTCGAGCGCGCAGTGACGCCACGCACCAAGGCCATCTTCATCGAATCGATCGCCAATCCGGCCGGCTCGATCACCGATATCGAAGCGATTTCCGCCGTGGCGCGGAATGCCGGCGTCCCGCTGATCGTCGACAACACGCTGGCGTCGCCTTTTCTGATCCGTCCGATCGATCACGGCGCGGACATCGTCGTCCACTCGCTGACGAAATTTCTCGGCGGCCATGGCAATTCGATCGGCGGCATCATCGTCGACGCCGGCACGTTCGACTGGTCGCGCGACAAGAAGTATCCGATGCTCAGCGAGCCGCGCCCGGAATATCACGGCATTCGTTTGCAGGAGACATTCGGCAATTTCGCCTTCGCGATCGCGTGCCGCGTGCTCGGCCTGCGCGATCTCGGCCCGGCGCTGTCGCCGTTCAATGCATTTCTGATCCTGACCGGGATCGAGACGCTGCCGCTGCGCATGCAGCGCCATTGCGAGAACGCGAAAGCGGTCGCCGAATGGCTGTCGACGCATTCCGGAGTCGAAACGGTGAATTATTCGGGCCTCGCCGGCAATAAATACAACAATCTCGCTCGCAAATACGCGCCGAAGGGCGCCGGCGCGGTATTTACCTTCAGCCTCAAGGGCGGCTATGACGCCGGCGTCAGCCTGGTGGCGAACCTCAAGCTGTTCTCGCATCTCGCCAATGTCGGCGACACCCGCTCGCTCGTGATCCATCCGGCTTCGACCACGCACAGCCAATTGGCCGACGACGCCAAGACGCTGTCGGGTGCGGGTCCGAACGTGGTCCGGCTGTCGATCGGCATCGAGGACAAGGAAGACCTGATCGCGGATCTGGATCAGGCGCTGGGGGCGTCAGTGTCTTAAACGACACGTTTCAATGCAATGAGGTCGTCGTCCCCGCGCAGGCGGGGACCCAGTATTCCGCGGCGTTCGTGGTTGATCGCGGGCGTCAGGGATGACTGGGCCCCCCGCCTTCGCGGATGGCGACGTCAGAGCGTCTGGAAGCCTACTCCGCCGGCTCGCTTGCCAGCCGATAGCTTTGCTGCCGCTCGGCGATGCGTCGCGGCACCAGACGATCGGCGTGACACACGGCAAGCGTCAGGATCACCAGCGCCATCGCCTGATGCGCGAGCGCCGGCCCGATCGGCACCTGATACAACAGCGTCACGATGCCGATCATCGCTTGCATCGAAATTGCGACCACGAGCGCCAGCGCGCCGGCGATGACCGGTCGCGACGCCTTCGCGCGCAATGTCTGGATCAGGTGCAGCAGCGCCAGAGTTAGAAGCGCATAGGCGGTCATGCGATGCGTGAATTGGACCGCCAGCACGTTGTCGAAGAAATTGCGCCACCACGGCGTCTCGAAGAACAGCCGGGACACCGAGGGGATCAGCGCGCCGTCGATCTCGGGCCAGGTGTTGTAGACCCGCCCGGCCCGCAGCCCGGCGACCAGCGCGCCGAAATAAATCTGAACGAATGTCAGCACCAAGAGGGCAATGCCGGTCCATTTCAGGCCTGCCGCCGGTTGCGGGCGCGGCCGATCCCCCAATCGTCGCAGCGTCCACACGATCGCGGCGAAGATCGTCAGCGCCAACATCAGATGCGTCGCCAGACGGTATTGGGAGACTTCCGTGCGCTGCGTCAGGCCCGAGGCGACCATCCACCACCCGACCGCGCCCTGTAGCCCGCCAAGGCCGAAAATGATCCAAAGGCGTCTTTTCAGGTCGGGCGTGAACGCGCCGCGCCACAGGAAAAACAGGAACGGCACGAGGTAAGCGAAGCCGATGAAACGGCCGAGGAGCCGATGGCTCCACTCCCACCAGAAGATCGTCTTGAACTGGGCCAGACTCATGCCGGCGTTGAGTTCGCGGTATTGCGGGATGGTCTTGTAGGCCTCGAACGCGGCCGTCCATTGCGCGTCATTCAGCGGCGGCAGCGTGCCGGCGACCGGCTTCCATTCGACGATCGAAAGGCCGGATTCGGTGAGACGCGTCGCGCCGCCGACCAGCACCATCGCAAAGATCAACGCCGCCATCGCGATCAGCCACGCGCGTACGGCGCGGGACAACGGCGTGTCGGGCATGGCGGAACTCGTCGTGGCGGTCACGATGTGGGCCTGCGGCTTGTGTGAATGTCAGCGCTCCTTATAGTCGCCGCGATCAGGCCTGAAAAGCCAAGCCAGACCAGCCAATCGCACCGGACCCGCACATTTCCGTCATGACCATCCGCACCCGCAAATTCTTCGGCACCGTCTTCCTGCTCGTCCTCGTCGTCGTATGGTCGCTGCTCGGCATGACGATTGCGCAGACGCCGTGGCTCGCCGCGTCCGGCTATGCGCAGGCGGCGTTCTACGTGATCGCCGGGCTCGGTTGGGTGCTGCCGGCGATGCCGATCATCAGTTGGATGCAGCGCCCGGATGCACCACGGCAAGACGCCTGAATATCAAGACGCCTGAATATTGTGTCGCCTAGTAGCCCGCGAGTCGCGCACGCAAGCCGCGCAACGTCATGTCGTTGTTCCAGACCAGCCGCGGCAGCTTGTGCAGATCAGATCGCGCATCCAGCACCGCCGGCGTAGCCGTCACCGCGCTGGTGAACCGCGCCTCGCGCACAAGTCCGACATGGTCTGGCGTGAAGGAGGCGCGGTCGCCGAACGGAAACGCGAAATGCCGAACCGGCCGGCGCAGGGCCGTTTCCAGCACCAACCGCCCCATCGTGATATCGCGGCGCGCGGTGTCCTGATCGAGCGTCGTCAACACCGGATGATTGACCGTCGCGCTGCCGATCGTGACCAGCGGATCAGCCGCAAGTTTCAAGACATCGTCCCATGTAATGGCGTTGTCGCGCGCGAGCGCGCGCATGTCGACGCCGTAGCGCGTGCACAGATCGTCCATGGTCTGCGACAGATCGGCCGGCGAGAGGCCGCGCATGACGCGATACAGATAATCGTAAAGCTGGGTTTTGCTGTCGGCGTCGGCGACCGCAAAGTGTCGCTCCTTGCGATCGATCACGAGGCTGATGCGCTCATGCGGTGCGATCGCGGCTTCCAGAGCCAGCCACCACGGCTCCGCGATCCCATCCGGGAATGCAGACGGCACATAGACCGTAAAGGGGACGCGATGCCGCGCCAGCACCGGCTGCGCCGAGATCATGATGTCGCGGTAGCTGCCGTTAAACGACAGGTTCACAAAGCGATGCGGCGTCGCCTCCGAGAGCCGCGCGCACGCCTCGTCAATCGTGACGACATCAACGCGCCAACGCTTCAGCGATCGGATCAGGCGGTCGAGGGTCTGCGGTGAGTTCTCGAGGTGCCGGCGCGGCTGAAACGCCCCACGCTGCCGCGATCGCACACGGTCGAAACAGATCAAAGCGCTCGCGCTTTGTCCGCGCCATTCGGCGAGCCTGAACAGCCCGCTGGCCCAGACCAGATCAGCCCTCACTCGCGCTGCGATACCGGTCCTGTCGGCCATCTGCACTCCTTAACCACCTCGCGATGCGATCTTATTATCCTTACGCTTTGTTGAGATTTGTTTGCGAGGGTCGGCACTCCGACAAACGTAAATACTTCCTGAATGTGCGAGTGTTGACATGGCCATGGCCGCGATGATGGGAACCAGCGACGCCGCTATGTCCGCCCGATCGACCCCATCCGTCGCATCGGTGGACGTCATCAGCGATCTCGCCGTCGCCGAGCCGATCTGGCGTCAACTCGAAGCATCGAAAAGCCTCACGACGCCCTATCAGCGGTTTGACCTCCAGGCAGCCTGGCAGCGTCATGTCGGCGCCCGCGAAGGCATAACGCCCTTCATCGTCGTCGCCTATGATGCGACCCGCAGACCGTTGATGCTGTTGCCGCTCGGACTGAGCACCGCGAACGGCGTTCGTGTTGCGCAGAATTTCGGCGGCAAGCACATCACCTTCAACATGGCGCTGTGGAGCCGCAGTTTCGCGGCGTCCGCGACGCGCGCCGATCTCGATGCGCTGATCGACGGCATCAAGGCGCATGCGATCAAGGCCGACGTGCTGGCGTTGATGCGGCAGCCGCGCGACTGGATGGATACCGCCAACCCGATGGCGCTGCTGCCGCATCAGGCCTCGATCAATGATTGCCCCTTGCTGACGATGGCGCCCGGCGCACCACCGGTGGAGCGCATCAGCAATTCGTTTCGCCGCAGGCTGAAGGGCAAGGAGCGAAAATTGCAGGCGCTGCCGGGCTATCGTTATTTTCTTGCCTCGAACGATGTCGAAGTGAAGCGCGTGCTCGACGCCTTCTTCGTCTACAAGCCGATGCGGATGGCCGAACAGAACTTGCCGTATGTCTTCGCCGAAGACGGCATCGAGGATTTCATCCGCGACGCCTGCTCCGCCAGAATGGAGAGCGGCGAGCGCACCATCGCTTTGCATGCGCTGGAATGCGACGATGAAGTGATCGCGATGTTTGCCGGCGTCGCCGACGGCGACCGCTTTTCGATGATGTTCAACACCTACACGTTGTCAGCCAACGCAAAGTTCAGTCCCGGACTGATCTTGATGCGGGATATCATCGATCACTACGCCGGACAGGGCTATACGACGCTCGATCTCGGCATTGGCTCGGACGACTACAAGCGGCTGTTCTGCAAGGGCGATCAGCCGATCTTCGACAGCTTCCTGCCTTTGACGAAGCGCGGCGCCATCGCCGCGATCGGCCTGTCGTCGCTGACGCACGCCAAGCGTCTCGTCAAACAAACGCCGGCCCTGATGCAGATGACGCAGATGCTGCGCAGCGCCTTCCGCCGCTGACAAACGAAAACGTTTTCTTTGAGATGTCAGGCAGCGACGACACGCGGCGCGGACGGTCCGCCCGTTGGGACGCCGCGCAGAATTTTCACGTCGGCGAAGCCGACAGCCTTCAATTGCTCGGCCATGATCGTCTGCGCATCCGCCGCCATCGCCGCGTCCGGCACCAGCACCCCTCGCGCCTGGCTCGTGAGCAATTGCGCCGGCAGATCGGTCGCGGTGCCGGCATCGAGCACGACATGGTCGTAGACCCGTAGCAGCGCATCGAGCGTCATCGTCAGCCGCGGCGACTGCAGCAGTTCACGATCGGCATTCGGCCGACCGCCGCCGATCAGATGCAGCGACGACATTCTGTCGCGCGTCACGATCTGGCCGAACGAGGCTTCCCCGAGAACCAATTCGGCAAGCCCGGGAGCTGCCGGATCGATCGCCGCATTGGGCATCGTCACGCCGGACGTCGACAGATCGATCAGCACCACCTTGGCCTGCTCGGCGAGCTTTCGTGCCAGTGCGAGCGCCGTCAGCGCGATACGATCATCGCGCCCGGTGCCGATGACCGTGATCTTGCGGGCATCGCGGCCGGCGGCCAGAAATGTCGAAGCGAGCGACGTGACGTCGGCATCCGCTGCAGCCTTCGGCGCCACCGGCGCAAGGCTCGGCGTCATTGCAAAGGAAGCAGGGACGGCAGCAGGAACGGCAGCCGCCATCTGCACCGCAGCGGCCGAGCGCGGCGCCGTCATGCGCAGCAGTTCGCTGGTCGCGATATAGCCCGCCGTCAGCATCAAGGTCGCCAGCGTGGCGATCAGCACGATCGGCAGCTTCTTCGGATAGGCCGGGATGTTCGACACGATCGCACGAGATATGATGCGGCCATCCGACGGCGCGGCATCGATGTTTTCGCGTGTCGTCGCCTCGCGATATTTCGCCAGATAAGATTCGAGCAGGTCGCGCTGCGCCTTCGCCTCGCGCTCCATCGCGCGCAACTGCACATCCTGCCCGTTGGTCGTTGTGGCCTGCTTTTTCAGTTGGTCGAGATTGGTGCTGAGGCCCTCGACCTTCGCGCCGGCGAGCTTGGCGTCGTTCTCGAACGAGCGCGACAGCTTGCTCGCCTCGTCACGCAACTGACGATCGAGATCACCGAGTTGCGCCTTCAGTTCCTGGATGCGCGGATGGCGATCGAGCAATGTCGAGGACTGCTCGGCCAGTTGCGCGCGCAGCGTGACGCGCTGCTCGGACAGCCGCCGTGTCAATTCCGAATTCAGCACCTCGGAGGCTTCGATCGGCCGTCCGGTGTTGAGCAACTCTCGGATCAGACGCGCTTTGGTCTCGGCGTCGGACTTTTGGGTTCGCGCGGTATTGAGCTGGGTGTTGAGTTCGCTCAATTGCTGGTTTGACAACGAGGTGTTGTTGGTGCCGATGAACAGATTGGCCTTCGAGCGAAAATCATCCGCGCGGCTTTCCGCTTCGGCAACCTTCTTGCGAAGACTGTCGATCTCACCGGATAGCCACTGCCCGGCCGATTTGGCCTGATCCTGCCGCGAGCCCTGCTGCATCGTCAGATAACCATCGGCGATCGAATTGGCGACGCGGGCCGCGAGGTCGGAATCCCGCGACTGAAATTCGATGACCATGACGCGTGACTTGTCGACAGCGAAAGCGGTCAATCGCTCGAAATAGGAATCGAGCACGCGCTCTTCCGGCGTCAATTGAAACGGATCGCGGCCGATGCCGAACAACGCCAACAGCGACCGCACCGGCGAGAGGCCCTGCAGCACGGGATCGAATTCCGGACGCTCGGCGAGCTTGTTCTTCCTGATGACTTCGCGGGCGAGATCGCGCGACAGCAACAGTTGCACCTGGCTCGTCACGGCTTCGGCATCGAGCGAGGTACGCTCCTCGGCGCGTTCGCCGTTCGGGCGCAGGAAGATGTTTTCGCGGCCGTCGATCAGGATACGCGCTTCGGATTTGTAGCGGGGCGTGACGAGGTTGACGACGGCAATCGTGAGCAACATCACGCATAATGTCGGGACGATGACGAACGCCTTCTTGCGCTGCAGCGTTTTCCAGATCGCCCGCAAATCGAGATCGCCGGGCTCGGCCGCTTGCGTCGGTCGCGGCGCAGGCGAAACATCGGCGCTCATCGCAGGGCCGGCGCCGACAAAGCGGGCCTTCGGACCGAACTGCGGGATCGCAGCCTTGAGCGACTGCAACAGAGACGGCGTGGCGGGCATCTCGTCTTTGCCTGGACGCCAGAAAGCGAAACGCATGAGATACTCCCGCGCCGAACGCGAACGGTCTAACTGATCGCGCCGATTAAAATCGATTAAGGTTGCTGCGGAGTTAATTTCGCGTCGACAGAGCGCCGGCTGCTCGTGTCACGGTTTCTTAATCGGCGATGCGGTTTATGGATCGTTCAGATTCATCCGAAGATTTGTCATGCCTGCTGCGACAACCGAGCCCCTGCGCATCCTGCACGCGACGCGCGCGCCGGTTGGCGGCATTTTCCGGCACATTATCGATCTAGCCAACGGCCAGATCGATCAAGGCCACAATGTCGGCATCGTCACGGACAGCCTGACGGGTGGAGAACGGGCCGAGGCGGCTCTGGCCGAAATCGCCCCGCGACTGGCGCTTGGCGTGCATCGTCTGCCGATCAAGCGCGAGCCTAGCCCCGGCGACCCGCTGGTCTGGATGCGCCTGCAAAGCCTCATCAAGCAGGCCGAGCCCGACGTGTTGCATGGGCACGGCGCCAAAGCCGGCGCATTCGTGCGGATGCGAAGCGCCTCCAAAACCGCGATCCGGGTTTACACGCCGCATGGCGGCTCCTTGCATTACCCGCTCAGCTCCTGGAAAGGCGCCTTGTACGGCGTGCTCGAGCGGGCGCTGCTCGGACGGACCGATCTGTTCCTGTTCGAAAGCGCCTTTGCCCGCGACACCTATACGCGCAATATCGGCGTCCCGAAATCGCTGGTGCGCTGCGTGTTCAACGGGGTCAATGGCAGCGAATTCGATCCCGTGCCATTGGCCAATGATGCGACCGATCTGGTCTATGTCGGTGAATTCCGCCTCATCAAGGGGGCGGACTTGTTGATCGACGCCGTCGCGCGGCTGCGGGCCGACGGCCGCAACGTCAAGCTCACATTGGCCGGCGACGGCGAGGAAACGGCGGCTTTGAAGGCGCAGATCGAACGGCTCGGCCTGGAGACCGCCGTGCGGTTCATCGGCCATGTGAAGGCCCGCTACGGCTTCTCTAAAGGTCGCCTGCTCGTCGTCCCGTCGCGCGGCGATTCCATGCCTTATGTTGTGATCGAGGCCGCTGCGGCCGGCATCCCGATGATCGCCGCGAATGTAGGCGGCATTCCGGAGGTCTTTGCGACGCAGAAGGACGCGCTGTTTCGGTCCGGCAGCGTCGACGCCATGGCCAACGCTATCGAGGTCGCGCTTGACGATCACGCAACGGTGCTGGAGCGCGCCCAAACCCTGCGCGCGCGGATTGTCCAGCACTTCTCGCAGAGCGCCATGGTCGACGGCGTCCTTGCGGGATACCGGGACGCATTAGCGAACCGTTAACGATGTGCCTGCGATAACGAAATCTTCTCATTCCTTTGTTAATCCGAGAGGGCAAAACAAGACCCTCGTGCGTTCGCACGCATAGCGCGGCAAAACACGCACCAACGGATGATAACGTGGAACCAGTCAACGCTCGTTCGATGCTTGATGCCGCAACCGCCGAGGCGACGATCCGCGACGGTGCGCAACGGTTCGAGCGCCGCCGCCGCCTGTCGCCGGCCGCCCTCGCCGTCACCAACCAGAAAGTGCGGACCGCCTATTCGCCGGTCGTGCTTGCCGGCGCGGTTCGCATCGTCGACTTTCTCATGCTGAGCCTGGTCGGCATCGCGATCTATCTCGGATACGTTGTGCGGCTCGACACCTTCGGCTGGGAATATCCGAGTGCGATCGCCGCAGTGTCCGCGACCGCCGTGATCTGCTTTCAGGCGTCGGGACTCTACGACATTCAGGTGTTTCGCGGCCACGTCCGCCAGACGGTGCGGATGGTCTCGACCTGGGCCTTCGTGTTTCTTCTGTTCATCGGCGTGTCGTTTTTCGCCAAGCTCGGTGGCTCGGTGTCGCGCTTCTGGCTCGCGGCATTCTTCGTGGTCGGACTTATCGCATTGATCGCACAGCGCACGGCGCTGCGTTCGCTGGTTCGCCGCTGGGCGCGTCACGGCCGGCTCGATCGCCGCACCATCATCATCGGCGCCGACATCAACGGCGAGCAGTTGATCCACGCGATCAAGGCACACGAAGATTCCGACATCCACGTGCTCGGCGTGTTCGACGACCGCAACGATGCGCGCTCACTCGAGACCTGTGCCGGCAGCCCGAAACTTGGCAAGATCGACGACGTCATTGAATTCGCGCGACGCACGCGCATCGACCTCGTGCTGTTTGCGCTGCCGATCTCGGCAGAAACCCGTATTCTGGCAATGCTGAAGAAGCTGTGGGTGCTGCCGGTCGATATCCGTCTCTCGGCCCACACCAATAAGCTGCGCTTCCGGCCGCGCTCCTACTCCTACATCGGCGACGTGCCGACGCTTGACGTGCTCGAGGCGCCGATCACCGACTGGGATCAGGTGCTGAAGCTGTTGTTCGATCGTATTGTCGGCGGCATCGCCTTGCTGTTGCTATCGCCGCTCATGGCGCTGGTCGCGCTCGCGATCAAACTCGACAGTCCCGGTCCTGTCCTATTCAGGCAGAAGCGTTTCGGCTTCAACAACGAGCGCATCGACGTCTTCAAGTTTCGCTCGCTCTATCACGAGCACGCCGATCCCACGGCATCGAAGGTTGTGACCAAGAACGACAGCCGCGTCACGCGCGTCGGCCGCATCATCCGCAAGACCAGCCTCGACGAGTTGCCGCAACTTTTCAACGTGGTGTTCAAGGGAAACCTGTCTCTCGTCGGTCCGCGTCCGCACGCCGTGCAGGGAAAATTGCAGACCCGGCTGTTCGACGAAGCGGTCGACGGCTATTTCGCCCGCCACCGCGTCAAGCCGGGCATCACCGGCTGGGCTCAGATCAATGGCTGGCGCGGCGAAATCGACAGCGAGGAAAAGATCGAGAAGCGCGTCGAATTCGATCTCTATTACATCGAGAACTGGTCGGTCCTGTTCGACACTTATATTCTGCTGCGCACGCCGATCGCGCTCTTGAAGACCGACAACGCCTATTGATCGCGCCGCGCGCCGCGCGATTGTGTCAGGCGAATTGCGAAAGTTGTGTGCGTGATGAGTACCAGCGCTGCCGACGCCCCGTTATTCCAAGCCGTGCCGCTCGGGCCCGGCGTCGCGACGCTGCAACACATCCTGCTCTGGTCGATCGGCGCCGGCGGCGCGATCGTGTTCGTCGAACCAAGCCCCTACGAGCTTGCGACGCTGGGCGCGATCATCGTGTTCTTCGCTACCGGACTGCGAATGCGGTTGGCATTCGTGCCGCTGCTGCTCCTGCTGTTCTGCCTCAATCTCGGCTATACGATCTGCGCCGCCGACATGCTCGAGCAGAAGCCGATCGTGAACTGGATCATGACGTCGTGGTACATGGCCGTGTCGGTCCTGTTTTTTGCAATGGTGTTTGCCGACGACACGCTCGCGCGCCTCGACATGCTGAAACGCGGCTTGCTCTTCGGCGGCGTCGTCGCGTCGCTGGCCGGCATCGTCGGCTATTTCGGCCTGCTGCCCGGCACGCGCGACATTTTCACGCTCTATGGCCGCGCCAGCGGGACCTTCAAGGATCCGAACGTGCTTGCGGCGTTTTTGATTCTGCCGGCTCTGTTCGCATTGCAGAACCTCGTCACCGAATCCCTGGGCAAAGCGGTGCGCAACGGCGTCGCGCTCGGCATCATGGCGCTGGCGCTGCTGCTGGCCTTCTCGCGCGCGGCCTGGGGTCAGATGGTCGTCGCCGCCGGCTTCATGCTGCTGCTGATGTTCATGACCTCAGGCTCGAACAGGCAGCGCTCGCGCATCGTCATCATGTCGATCGCCGCGGTCGCAGTGGCCGTGCTCGCGATGCTCGCACTGCTGTCGATGGATTCCGTCAGTGAACTTTTCAAGCAGCGCGCGAGCTTCGAGCAGAACTATGACAGCGGCCGGTTCGGCCGCTTCGGCCGTTACATCCTCGGCGCTCAGATGGCCCTGGACTATCCGCTCGGCATCGGTCCGCTGCAGTTCACCAAATACATGCCGGAAGACACGCATAATTCGTATCTCAATGCCTTCATGTCCGGCGGCTGGATTTCGGGCATCATCTATCCGGCGCTGATCTTCATTTCGGTCTGTCTCGGCTTTCGCTACGCGTTCGTGCGCGTGCCGTGGCAGAAAACGTACCTTGCAATCTTCGCTGCGTTTCTCGGCACCGTCGGTGAAAGCTTCATCATCGACACCGACCATTGGCGGCATTTCTGGCTGATGCTGGGTGCGATGTGGGGCATGTGCGTTGCCGCCCAGGCCTGGCTGAACGCGCAACAGCAGCGGGTCGCGCCGCCGCAGCTTGCTTCGTAAGCATCACGCCTTGGCGTAGGACACGCCCATGCCGGCGCGGACGTCGGCCTGAATGCCGTAGGGCGCGATCGGATATCGCAGCCCGTTCTTAGCCAATTGCTTCATGCCGATGACGGCCTTGGCCAGATGCGCCGGTGACAGCGCCATCAGCATCTCCTCGTCCGGCACACCGCCATAGCGGCGTTCGGCATAACACGGCAGCGACAGGCTCGGCTCGCCCGTTTTCAAGGCCCTGCCCCACGAATCCGCGCAGGCCGTCTCGCCGACCACGCCCCATTCAAACTTCTTGTAACCGGTATATTGCAGGCCGTTGATGAGGATGATCATCTGGCCCGGCGTCGCATAGACGAGGCAGATGTCCGGTGGATTGAGCCGGCCGCTCGCCAGCGGGCTGACCACCAGCGCTTCGTAGCGGCCCGCCGGCACGACATCCAGCGCCTCCTGCCGCTTGCGGGCATCCTCCGCCGTGCCGTGCCAGACGCCGACATAGTTCTGGCCGGACATGAATGTGTCGTCCTGCGGCGCGAGGCCGATCACCGCGCGGCACTGCGCGCCGACCAGATCGTCGGCCGTGATGCCGACCGTCCATCCGAGGCGCGACGCCATGCTGACGATCTGGTCGGTGGTATGCACCGCGCTCGGCCTGCGGATCTTCGGGATCGCCTGCATTTCGCCGACGCTGGCAAACATTTTCATGCCGATCACGGTCGTCTTCAGCCGCAGCAGCGCGTTGAGATCAGCAACGAGCGTCGTCGCGTCAAACGGCGCGGCCGCGTCGATGGTCGTCGTGTCCGTCTGCATGGTGATGATCCTTAGCTGAGCCGCCAACCGGTTTCGGCGGCGAGGTCGCGGAAGAAATCGAGTTCATAGGCCTGTTCGGGATCGGCGCGCACGCGCCGGTCGATCACGTGCGCGTCGTCGCCGACGAGAATGCGCCAGCGCTCAGCCTTGACGCCATCGAGGATGATCGTCGCCGCGGCAGCCGCCGTGGTCGGCGCTTCTTCAAGAAACATCCGCGCGCGTTCGGTTGCCGCCGCCTGAATGTCGGCATCCGACATGTGGCTCGCATCGATACCGGCCGCGGCGAGCCTCGTCCGCGTCGCCACGAGTTCATCTGGCGTCAGTTGCCCGCTTTCATCGCCGGTCTGCACGACGCGCGAATTGGCGACGATCGATGTGCCGATATGGCCGGGCATCACGACCGAGCATTTGATATGCGGCGCGTTCAGCCGCAGGTCGCCGACCAGCGCTTCGGTGAAGCCCTTCACGGCGAATTTCGCGGCGCTATAGGCGGTGTGCGGCACGGTCGGGCCGATCGACGCCCAGAAGCCGTTGACGCTGGACGTGTTGACGATATGCGCGGCATCGGCCTTCATCATCATCGGCAGGAAAATGCGCGTGCCGAGATAGACGCCGCCCCAGCAGATGTTGAAGGTTTTTTCCCATTGCTCGCGGCTGTTCAGCAACATGCTGCCGCCGCCGCCGATACCGGCATTGTTGAACAATAAATGGATGCAATCGGTCGCCTGCTCCGCCGCGACCTCGTCGGCGAAGCGCTGCATCTGCTGTTCGTCGGAGACATCGGCCACATGCGTCGTGAGTCGCAGACCCTGCGGAAGCTTCTCGACCTCGCAGAGACGCTTGGTCTCCGCCATTGCGGACGCGGAGACATCGCACATTGCGACGTTGCAGCCTTCGGCGACGAGTTGCCGGGCCACCTCGCGGCCCATGCCGGTTCCGCCTCCGGTGATGACGGCGATGCGACCTGCGAAATCCTTCATGACGAGCGATCCTTCCCGGCTTTTTATATCGGACATTAGAGCACGTTCGCCGTGCCTGAGAAATGCCGGGTCCGGCAGCGGCGCACGCGGCTGCGTTACGGCGTCAGATCCTGCACAGGCGGCAGCGGCGGCAAGCCGTCCAGCGGAATATATCGGGTTGGTTTCTTGATCTGCCGGGTGCCGAAGAAGCACTCGAACGTCGGCCGCGCGATCGACGACATCACGGACGATATCGTCGCCTCCTGTTCGGCCGACAGCCAGGTCGGATCGATCGACGGCACGCCGCGCAACGTAACGCCGTACAGCAGCGCATCGGCGAGCTGATGGTCCTCGATCTCGGCCAGGATCGAGGAGCGCAGACAATCGCAGATCGTCTCGGGATGCTGGTAATTGGCGACCATGAACGGCGCGCAAAGCCGGATGAATTCGCCGCGCGGATCCGGCATCAGCGACAACGCGAACGGATCGGCCGACGCAGGCGCAGGCAAGTGGATCGAGAACAGGGCCAGCGCAACGGCCGCTCCCACATGACCGGTTCGTCGACCGGCCCGTGGTGTAAAATTTGTTAAGGTCCGATCCACGTCGATGTCCGGCGTTGGTCTTGAACCATTGGCCAAATCGAAAACACCTGGACGGCCACATTCAAAAATGGTCGGAGCGAGAGGATTTGAACCTCCGACCCCTAGTCTCCCAGACTAGTGCGCTAACCGGGCTGCGCCACGCTCCGATGC
>CAXTJT010000034.1:0-15324 GCA_964244735.1 uncultured Tardiphaga sp. | reverse complement strand
AGACGCCTCGTTCTACACCGATTCCATCCAACCAATCCCTCGACACCAAACACCTGCGCGGGGGTGACGTCGGCAAATAATGCTGCGCTGATGCGCCACGTCATTTGTCCTGCCATTGCGGCGTGCGTTTGTCGATGAACGCGCCGATGCCTTCCTCGGCATCGCGCGCCATCATGTTTTCGGTCATGACTTGCGATGCGAACGCGTAGGCATCCTGCAGCGACATCTCGGCCTGCCGGTAGAAGGCTTCCTTGCCGATCTTCAGTGTATAAGCCGATTTCGACGCAATTTGCTTGGCGAGGTCGATCGCGGCGCCGCGTTCGGCGCCGGGCGGCACAACGCGGTTTACCAGGCCGATCTCGCGCGCACGATCCGCCGAGATCATCTCGCCGGTCAGCAGCATTTCCATCGCCTGCTTGTGAGGCACGTTGCGCGACAGCGCCACCATCGGCGTCGAACAGAAAAGCCCGATATCGACGCCCGGCGTCGCGAAACGCGCAGCCCCGGAGGCCACGGCGAGATCGCAGCTTGCAACCAGTTGACAACCGGCTGCGGTGGCGACGCCCTGAACTGCGGCAATGACAGGTTTCGGCAAGGTTACGACCGCCTGCATCATCGCGCTGCATGCGCTCATCATCTGCGCGAAGAAGGCGCGGCCGCGATCGGCATCGGCGCGGCGTGCGGTCAACTCTTTCATGTCGTGCCCGGCCGAAAACGCGCTGCCATTCGCCGCGATCACAACGGCGCGCACGCCGGCGTCGTCGCGGATCGCGTCGAGCGCCGCATGCAATTCGGCGATCAAGCCTTCGGAGAGACTGTTGCGCGCGGCCGCACGATTGAGCGTCAGGATTGCGATCGGGCCGTCGCTCTCGCGCAACAGAGCGGGATCGGTCGAGATGGCGCGGGCAGGCTGCGTCGTCATGAGAGAGTCCGTGTGCTGGGCAGGAGCGTCACTGTATTGTAACAGAAGCCAACAGGCGAGAGCAGGGCGGATCCAGGCAGGGCGGAGCACGATGACGATTGCGAAGATGACAGTGGCGGAACTGGAAACGTTTCTGCTGCACGAATTTCCTCAGGCCTTCAGCGCCGGCGATATCTCCATCGACAGTGCCGACGGCACGACGGCTTTGCTGCGCCAGCGTTACAGCGAGCGCATGCTGCGGCCCGGCGGCACGGTGTCGGGCCCGACGCTGATGGCGTTGGCGGATTTCGCGATGTATGTGGTTCTGCTGTCAGCGATCGGGCCGGTCGGTCTCGCCGTCACTACAAACCTCAACATCAATTTCCTGCGCAAGGGTCAGCCGGGGCAGGATGTGATGGCGGCCGCCAAGCTCATGAAGCTCGGCAAGCGCCTTGCCGTCGGTGAAGTAACGCTGCTGTCCGGCACCACGCCCGATCCGATTGCGCATGTCACGGCGACCTATTCCATTCCAGTAACAGCATAAACCCGAAGGTATTACTACACCATATTTACAAGTCGTTGTTTTTGCACGAGAAAATATAGCAAAATGGCATTGACGATTTGTGGTGGTCTATTTAGAAGTTTGCGCAGTCCGGCGCGCTGCGCTGCATTCCTCCATTCACGGATTCTCAACATGAAGACGTTTTCGGCCAAGCCCGCCGAGATCACGAAGAAGTGGATCGTCATCGACGCCACGGGTCTCGTGGTCGGCCGTCTCGCGACCCTTGTCGCGAACCGCCTGCGCGGCAAGCATCTCCCCATCTATACGCCGCATGTCGATTGCGGCGATCATGTCATCATCGTCAATGCCGCAAAGGTGGTGCTGACGGGCCGCAAGCGCGACGACAAGGTGTATTACAACCACACCGGTTTCATCGGTGGCATCAAGGAGCGCACGGCGAAGTCGATCCTCGAGGGTCGTTTTCCGGAGCGCGTCGTCGAGAAGGCCGTCGAGCGCATGATCCCGCGCGGCCCGCTCGGTCGCGTGCAGTTCGGCAATCTGCGTGTCTATCCCGGTGCGGAGCATCCGCATGAGGCCCAGCAACCCGAAGCACTCGACGTCGCTTCGATGAACCGCAAGAACATGAGGGCCGCGTAATGTCCGACACCATGCAGTCCCTCGACCAGCTCTCGCAGCTCAAGACCTCGGCCGTCGCTGCGGAATCCCCGCAATACGTCAAGAAGGTCGACAAGCAGGGCCGCGCCTATGCCACCGGCAAGCGCAAGGACGCCGTCGCGCGCGTCTGGATCAAGCCGGGCGCCGGCAAGATCGTCGTCAACACCCGCGAAGTCGAAGTCTATTTCGCCCGTCCCGTGCTGCGCATGTTGATCCAGCAACCGCTGGTCGCGGCCGCCCGTGCCGGACAGTACGACGTGATTTGCACCGTCGCCGGCGGCGGCCTCTCCGGCCAGGCCGGTGCGGTTCGCCATGGCATCTCGAAGGCGTTGACTAACTTTGAGCCTGATTTGCGCGGCGTTCTCAAGAAGGGCGGTTTCCTGACCCGCGACAGCCGCGTGGTCGAGCGCAAGAAGTACGGCAAGGCGAAAGCCCGCAAGTCCTTCCAGTTCTCGAAGCGTTAATCGCGACTGCTCACAAGCAATCGGATCAGGGGCGCCTTCGGGCGCCCTTTTTCATTACACGGTAAAAGCCGGCGTTTTGCGAACAAATTGATACAACTTAATCTCGAAAATTTGCTGTGCCGCGCACACGGATCGCCAATGAGCATCAGCTAGCCTTGACGGTAACGCGAAACCAATTCGCACTCAGCCCATATGACGTGCTGCAAATCGTCACCGGTAACACGCCATGTTGCTCGATACCTCAACGCTCTATCTGGTTGCGACGCTGGTCGCGGCAATGCTCGGCGTCATGTTGATGTTCTTCGGACGGCAGGAGAAGATCGCGGCGTTGAATTGGTGGGGCATTGCTTACCTTCTGGGCGGTCTGTCGATCGCGTTGTGGACGACCGCCGGGCCTCTGTTCGGCGACACCGCGACGCTGGCGTTCAACGCTCTCGGCTTCATCGCCTGCGGTCTGGTCTGGACCGCGGCACGGGTGTTTCACGGCCGCGACGTGAATTGGGCCGGGTTGTTTGCGGGCGCCGCGACGTGGCTGGTCGCGGTGTTCTTTCTGGAGTCCGAGACGACGACGCTGCGCATCACGATCGGCGCGGGGATCGTCGCCGTCTATGCCGCGCTGACCGCCGCCGAACTCTGGACAGAGCGCCGCAAGTCATTGCAGAAGCGCTGGCTGGCGTTGCTTCTGCCGCTCATGCACGGGCTTGTGCTGATGCTGCCGGTGGTGATCGGCGATCTTCTCGCCACCGAGGACAAGCCGTTCGAGACCAGCGTGTGGGCCGCGATCTTCGCGATCGAACTGGTGCTTTATGTGATCGGCACGGTGTTCGTGATCTTCATGCTGGTCTCGGAGCGCACGGTCCGCGCGCACAAGGCCGCCGCCGCCATCGACCCTCTGACAGGGATGTTCAATCGCCGCGGCTTTGCCGAAGCGACGGCGAAGATGATTGCGCGCGAGGCGAAGTCGGCCAGATCGGTCACTGTGATGGTGTTCGATATCGACCATTTCAAATCCATCAACGACAGGTTCGGTCATCCCGCCGGCGACGAAATCCTGAAACTGTTTTCATCGACCGTGACCCATTCGCTGCGCGCCACCGATCTGTCGGGCCGCATCGGCGGCGAGGAATTCGCGGCGATGCTGCCTTGCGCGATCGACGAGGCGGTGATCGCCGCCGAGCGCGTGCGGTTGGCGTTCGCGACGTCGGGCATCGCGGTCGATGACGTGCCGGTCGAGACCACGGTCAGCATCGGCGTGGCCAGCGGTCCGGCCGGCACCGACCTCGACGTGCTGCTCGCGGCCGCCGATACAGCGCTCTACGCGGCCAAGCGGTCGGGGCGCAACCGCATCGAGACCGCCACCGATATTTCGGCATCGCTCGCCGACCGCAGGCAGCTCGACGCCGCCAAGGCGGCCCAGGCGCGCAAGCCGAGCGTCGTCAGCCGCGCGCCGAGCGCCAGCGAAATGCCGGTGTGATTTTTCACGCCGGTTGGGTTAGAGCTGTCCGCCTCGCAGAAGCAAAAGGGCGGACACCATGATAACCGAAATCGCACAGATCGATGTGAAGACCGGCAGCGAAGCTGCCTTCGAGGCCGCCGTCGAGAGCGCCCGCGCCGTGTTCGCGCGCGCCAAGGGCTTCCATGGGTTCGAACTGCACAAGTCGATCGAAAAGCCGCAGCGTTATCGCCTGATGGCAAAGTGGGAAACGCTGGAAAATCATACGGTCGATTTCCGCGGCTCGGAGCATTTCACCGAATGGCGCGGTCTGGTCGGCGGTTTCTTCGCCTCGCCGCCCGAGGTCGAGCATACCGAGACGGTGGTGAAGACGTAAAGGGCGACACGCCTGTCATTACGAGGATATCGATGTCTCCTCGTAATGACGAACTCTTAGCCCGCCGCCGCCGTCTTGATTTCGGCTTCCTTGTAGATGTGCCGCAGCGAACACTTGATGATCGCGATCAGCGGCAGTGCCAAGGCCAGTCCCCACAGCCCGAACAGCACGCCGAGAAAGATCTGCGCGGCAAACAAGGTCGCTGGTGGAATCTCGATGGCGTGACGCTGGATCAGGGGCGTCAGTACGTTTCCTTCCAGGAACTGGATGAAGAGATACAGCCCGATCGCGCTGAGGATCGCCGTCAACCCGGAACCGAGGCTCGCCAGCACGATCAGCGCGCCGGCGATGACCGCACCGACGGTCGGAATGAACGATAGCAGGCCGGTCAGGAAGCCCAGCACCAGCGCGCCGGGAATGCCGATAAACGTCAGGCCGATCGCGGTGACGGCGAACAGCGACGCCATCGTCAGCAATTGCCCGAGCAGCCAGCGTTTCAGCGTATCGCTGAGATCGTCGATCAGGCGCTCGGCCTGCCGGCCATGCCTGGTCGGCACGAAACTGAGAATGCCTTTGCGATAGACGGATGGCTGGGCCGCGAACAACAGCCCAAGAAAAATCACGACGAAGATGTTGCCCAAGGCCTCGAACACGCCGGACAGCACCTTGAAGGTCTGGCCGAGCACCGCCGAGGTGCCGGAGGCAATCGCGCCGACACCCGGAAAACCGGAGGATGATTTTTGCGCATTGTTCGGCGCTTCGGGTTTGCCGGGACCGGATTCGGCTGTCGCCGATGACGCTGCATCCGACGCGGCTGCGGCCGCCGTCTTGGCGTCAAAATTCATGAAGCTGGTATCGACACCGCGCGCTTCGAGGAAGGTCTTCACCGTACCGACCTGAGATTTGATCGTGGTGCTCAACTGCGAGGCTTGGCCCGCGATCGTATTGCCGCCGAGCACGACGATGCCGGAAAACATCGCCACCAGCAGAACGCCGACAATGCCGAGCCGCAGCGCATGGGGACCGCCGATCAGCTTGCCGATCAATTCAGCGAGGGCGTTCAGGAACACGCCGAACAGGATGCCCGCGAAGATCAAGAACATCGTGCCGGCCGAATACCATGTCAAGCCGAGCAGAGCGGCGAAGGCGACCACGGCGCAGCCGCCGACGCCGATCGACCAGGCCTGGTCCTTGCGGGTTTGATCATGGTCTTCGACAAACGGCACTGTGAATTCCTCGGGCGTTGAGTTCGCCGCACTGTTTCGACAAACCGCGCCGGGATCAAGGGCAAGCGGCACGATTGCACCGCTTGCGTTGACCCTGCGGGCTGCTTCGGGCATGGCGGTGGGATCAGAGACCGCAAAGGCGAGACGCATGATCCGAAAATTGTCCGGTCCGGTCTTGTTGCTGGCCGCGATCGTGATCGGCGACCAGATCCGCATCCATCGGCCCGACCACAAATATCGTTTGACCGTCGAGGTCGAGACGCCGCTGGGCCTGCGCGCGTCCTCCGGCGTGATGTCCGTGCATCCCGATCGCGGCTACACCAAGGGTGGCTCGATTCAGACCAAGGGCGATGCGGTTTTCCTCGATCTCGGCAACGGCAAGAATCTCGTCTCGCTGATGGCGCATCGCGGCGACAGGGGCATCGATCTCGACGAGATCAATTACGTCGCGGTGCGCGCCTTCGGCGCGGCCGGGCAGCGCGCGGTCTTCCGGCAGATGGATCGCGTCACCGGTTCAGTTCCGGTGGCGGGCGCGGTGGTGCCGGTTCTTGCGACATTCACCGACGTGTCCGATCCCGCGACGATGCGCGAGCTGAAGCCGGACGATATTGCCGCCGTGCTCGGCGCGGGGTTTCGCCTCAAGGGATTGTCGGTCGAGATCGTGCCGAACGGTTGGTGGCCGGTCGATTTTGGCGGTGCGCTCGGCGAACCGATCACGCGCAACATCGTCGCGAGACTGACGTGGCTGAAGCAGGCCGATAGTCCGACGCGCGCGGTTCAGGCGGCGGCCTTGCCGATGCGGCCGGATGCCGATGCGCGATTGGTGTTCACGCGGGAATAGAGTCTGACCCGTTCAAGATGAATCAGGGCGCAAGAGTTCATCGGCCCCTCTCCCCCTTGTGGGAGAGGGTGCCTTCGCGCAGCCAAGGCAGGTGAGGGGTTAGGCGCATCGTTTGAACATGACCCTCATCCGGCACGGCCTTCGGCCGACTCACTCTCTCGCACAAGGGGAGAGGGGACGATGAACTTTATGGTTTGCTTCAACCAAGGTGGATCAGACTCTCAACAAAAAGGCGCCCCGCGAGGAGCGCCTTTTCGTCGAAGCTAATCGCTGCGGTCAGAGCGAATAATACATGTCGAACTCGACCGGGTGCGGCGTCATTTCGAAACGCATCACTTCGGTCATCTTCAGTTCGATGTAGCTGTCGATGAAGTCGTCGTCGAATACGCCGCCGTTCTTGAGGAAGCCGCGATCCTTGTCGAGATTGTCGAGCGCCTCGCGGAGCGAACCGCACACGGTCGGGATCGACTTCAGCTCTTCCTTCGGCAGATCGTACAGATCCTTGTCCATTGCCGGACCGGGATCGATCTTGTTCTTGATGCCGTCCAGACCAGCCATCAGCATCGCGGCAAAAGCGAGGTACGGATTGGCCATCGGATCGGGAAAGCGAACCTCGACGCGCTTGGCCTTCGGCGACGTGGTGTAGGGGATGCGGCACGACGCCGAGCGATTGCGCGCGGAATAGGCCAGCAGCACCGGCGCCTCATAGCCCGGCACCAGGCGCTTGTAGGAGTTGGTCGACGGGTTGGTAAATGCGTTGACCGCCTTGGCGTGCTTGATGATGCCGCCGATGTAATGCAGGCAGGTTTCGGAGAGGTCGGCATATTTGTTGCCGGCGAACACCGGCTTGCCGTCCTTCCAGATCGACTGGTGCACATGCATGCCCGAGCCGTTGTCGCCGAACACCGGCTTCGGCATGAAGGTGGCGGTCTTGCCGTAGATGTGCGCGACCTGATGGATGCAATATTTATAAATCTGCATCTGGTCGGCCATGTGGGTCAACGTGTCGAACTTCATGCCGAGTTCGTGTTGGGCCGAGGCGACTTCATGGTGATGCTTTTCGACCTTGACGCCCATCTTGGCCATCGCGCCGAGCATTTCCGAGCGCATGTCCTGAACAGAATCCTGCGGCGGGACGGGGAAGTAGCCGCCCTTGGTGCGGATGCGATGGCCGAGATTGCCGCCCTCATAGTCGGTGTCGGAGTTGGTCGGCAGTTCCGACGAATCCAGCTTGAAGCCGGTATTGTAGGGGTTCGACGAGAAACGCACGTCGTCGAAGACGAAGAACTCGGCTTCCGGGCCGACCATCACGGTGTCGCCGATTCCCATCGACTTGACCATGGCCTCGGCCTTCTTGGCGATGCCGCGCGGGTCGCGGTTGTACCGCTCGCCGGTCGAGGGTTCGAGAATGTCGCAGGTGATGACCATCGTGGTTTCTGCGAAGAACGGATCGATCATGGCCGTCTCGGGATCGAGCATCAGCATCATGTCGGACTCATTGATCGCCTTCCAGCCGGCGATCGAGGAACCGTCGAACATCGTGCCTTCGGCGAAGATGTCCTCGTCGATCATCGAGATGTCGAAGGTGACGTGCTGCCACTTGCCGCGCGGATCGGTGAAACGCAGATCGACGTATTTGACGTCATTGTCCTTGATGGACTTGAGCACTTCCTTGGCGGTGGTCATGATTACCTCTTGCTTCCTCTGTCAAACCGACGCGCTGGTTTGTGCCATGTCAGTGTGACAGGTCAATAGGAAGCGTCCGCCGGATGGCGGTCGAACGAGGCATTTTTGACTGCGCCGCCGATATGCGATGGGTCAGGCTGCGGCGGTCAGATCGCGTCGACGCCGGATTCGCCGGTGCGGATGCGGATCACCTCTTCGATGTTGGAGACGAAGATCTTGCCGTCGCCGATGCGGCCGGTCTGGGCTGCGCGCCGGATGGCGTCGATCGCCTTTTCGACCAGTTCGTCGGCGATCACGATCTCGATCTTCACCTTGGGCAAGAAGTCCACGATGTATTCCGCGCCGCGATAGAGTTCGGCATGGCCCTTCTGGCGGCCGAAGCCCTTGGCCTCGGTGACGGTAATGCCCTGAAGGCCGACTTCCTGAAGCGCCTCCTTGACCTCGTCGAGCTTGAACGGCTTGATAATGGCTTCAATTTTCTTCACGCGGCGTCTCCCCGGCAGTTCCGTTATTGGCTGACTCGCTGATGCGGTCTGCGCAAGTGGCGCAACGTCCCTCATTAGCCTGTTTCTGGTGAACCGTCCTTGCGCGGACTGGGGCGCAGGCGACGGGAACGCTTCGTTGCGTTGAACCTTGCTGTCATCAAACGAATGATGGTTCCGGTCCGTCCCGCATTAAGCATTGTCCGTGCCAACTGGTCGTTGCCGGGCGAAGCCGCGTGATATCAAGTCGTTGGTCTTAGGCCCGCTCAGGCCTCATGAATCCGGCGGATGTGTCATGATTTAATATTGTGCACTTAGCATATTTATTGAGCGTTTGTAAGCTGCCGGAATTTACGTTGCCTGTGGATCGGGCGAAAATCTGATAGGATTTGTGCATGCAGGTGCTGACGACTGCGGAAATGGACCGTGCTGACCAAATCACCATCAACGCCGGGACATCCGGCTTCAGGCTGATGCAGGCGGCGGGCCGAGCCGTCGCGGACGCCGCGATGGATCTGGCGGAAGATGGCGAGATCCTCGTCGTCTGCGGCCGCGGCAACAATGGCGGCGACGGTTTTGTCGCGGCGGCTGAACTCGTCAAGCGCGGCCGCGAGGTCGCGGTCATGCTGCTGTGCCAGCGCGAAACGTTGACCGGCGACGCCGCGATGGCGGCGGCTGAATGGACCGGCCCGATGCTCCCTTTCGATGAGAACGCGGTCGGCACGCCGGCGTTGATCATCGATGCGATTTTGGGAGCAGGGCTCAACCGCCCGGTGAAGGGCGATCCGCGCGCGCTCATCGAGGCAATCAATGCCAGCGCCATGCCGGTTTTGTCGGTCGATCTGCCAAGCGGCATCAACGGCAACACAGGCAAGGTCATGGACGTCGCCGTGCAGGCGGTCGAGACCGTGACCTTCTTTCGCCGCAAGCCCGGCCATCTGCTGATGCCCGGCCGCAGCCATTGCGGATTGGTCAGGGTCATCGACATCGGGATCGACGACAGCGTGCTCGACGAGATCGCACCTGCGACAGCCGAGAATGAACCTGAATTGTGGTCCGATCATTTCCCGGTACCGAAGGTCGGCGGCCACAAATATTCGCGCGGCCATGCCGTCGTCGTGTCCGGCGAGATGGCCTCGACCGGGGCCGCCCGGCTGGCGGCGCGGGCGGCGTTGCGCGGCGGAGCGGGGCTGGTCACGGTGGCATCGCCGGGCGACGCGCTTGCTTTTCATGCCGCGGCGCCCACGGCAGTCATGCTGCGCAAGACGGACACGCCGGAACAGTTCACCGAACTGCTCGGCGACAAACGCCTCAATACCGTCATCATTGGACCGGGGGCCGGAGTGGACGAGCGGACACGTGCATTTGTACTAGCGACGATCGCCGCCAAGCGCTGCGCCGTCTGCGACGCGGACGCTCTCACGAGCTTCGCGGATGCGCCCGAGATTCTTTTCGCTGCGGTTAAAGCCACGCCCGAGGCGCGTGTTATTCTAACGCCTCATGAAGGAGAATTTCGTCGTCTTTTCAGTCAGATGGATAATAAATATCCATTTAAATCTAAACTGGAGCGGGTGCGTGCAGCGGCGGTTCGATCGGGCGCCGTTGTGCTTCTCAAGGGGCCGGACACGGTCGTCGCATCGCCGGACGGCCGCGCGTCGATTGCGTCCAACGCGCCGCCATGGCTGGCAACGGCCGGGGCCGGCGACGTTCTTGCAGGCATGATCGGGGCCATGCTTGCGCAAGGCGTCCCGGCCTATGAGGCGGCCTGTATCGGCGTCTGGCTCCACGGCGAGGCCGGCAGCGAGGCGGGGCCGGGACTGATCGCGGAGGATCTCACCGAGGTGTTGCCGGCTGTGTTCCGTCGCGTTTTTGGCGCGCTGGAAGTCGAGTTCTAATTCACTCCACGAGGTAGCTTCGGACTTTTCGCAGCGAGGTTCCGCCGGCTGTCGTCACCGCGATCGGGTAGAGGCCAGCGAATTCGGCCGCAAAGGCGATCCGATGGGTCTGACCCGCGCCGACCGCCAGCGTATCCAGCCAGAATGGTTTCCACCCATCGTCCAGCCGATCAAGCAGCCGAAAGTGATGGCCATGCAGGCGGAAGGTTGCGGGCTTCGCGCCGCGATTGGTCAGTGCCAGCACGACGGTCCGTCCGCGCTTGACCTTGAAGGCGGGCGGGGTGACTGGCGCCAAGGCGGCCAATGCCAGCCAATCCGGAGTTCCGAGAGGCAGATCGACCCGCAATGCCGCCTTGAGATCGAGTTGAGCAGGCAGGCCGTTCGACGCCAGCGCTGCCGCGATCGGCAACGGGGCAGGCCGGACGGATTTCGCATCCGACACAATGAGGCGGCCGATCAGGCGGCCCTCGCGGCCGTCGAGCAGCATGATATCAGACGTCGATCCCGCGTCTTTGGTGGCGTCGATGAAGGCGTCGACTCGCGATCCCGGCGTCAGCACGACCAATCCGTCACGCGCAACAAACGGTTCGGACGGTTGGCCATCAATACCCATGACCCGCATATCTGTATCTAAAATCTTTATCGCGATAACATTGGCTTGCGATAAATTAATAAGCCGAAGTCTCAAGCGTTGATTTCGGATAAGGGTGATGTCGACGGTCGTTTTGTCGTTGACCGTAAACATCAAAGCCTCGTTGCCGGGCTCCATACCCAGCGGGACGGCAGTGCCATCGCGCGTCAGCCGCCAGTCCCGAAAGGCCAAAGTCTCGTCGCGATCAACGGCGACCGTTTCGGGTTCTGCGACAATCACCGCGCGGCCCGTCGTCGGTGTCGATTCAGTCTCGCCAAACAGCATAAGATCGGCCAGAAGCGTTCCGGCGTGGCGGAAGATAACGGGATAAGTCGCGCTCGCGTTGGGCAAGACGGCCGGGCGACCAGTCATTGGTTCCGCCGCCGGATTTCCGTCCAGTCCAAACCAATTCAATCCGACGGGAACAGGCAATCGGTTCGTTAGCGTGACGTCGACCGTCTCCCCGCGCCGGAAGTGCAGCGGACCCGCATCCGGTCCGCCGGCGAGTCGCCAAACGGGCATCGGCGGTTGGCCGGGCTTTAACGCGATCGTACCGACGACGGCCTCGAGCGCGAGTGAAGTCCGGCCCTGCGCAGACGTCGAGACGTTCGGCAAAAGAAGGCTGGCGCCGACGCCGCCGAGCAGGGCACGGCGATCGATGGAAAAGGGCAACTCTATCATCGGCGATCCCGACCACCTTCTGGCCGGTCTGTCCAGCCGCCGCGCCGTCGCGGCACACCGCTTGCGGCCATTTTTTTGCTGTGAAATCGCTGCGCCATGTTATACGCCCGCGGCATCGCGGCCGAAACGGACGCAGCCTGCGGGCGTGGCGGAATTGGTAGACGCGCTGGATTTAGGTTCCAGTGACGAAAGTTGTGGGGGTTCGAGTCCCTCCGCCCGCACCAGTCGCTGGCTGCTATGCCGCAGGAATTGACTTCACCGACGCTGTGCGCTCTGCCATGCGTCGCATTATTGACATGACCCGGCCGAGAGCCGGACCAAGCGGGAAGATAGAAGAATGCAGGTCACGGAAACGCTCGCCGAGGGTTTGAAGCACGAATTCCAGATCAACGTCCCCGCTGCCGACATCGAAGCCAAGGCCGATGCCAAGCTGGCTGAAATGAAGGACAAGGTGAAGCTGAATGGCTTCCGTCCGGGCAAGGTGCCGGTCGCGCATCTCAAGCGCATGTATGGTCGCTCAGTGATGGCCGAGACCATCGAGCAGACGATCCGCGACACCAATGCGGGTATCTTTACCGAGCGCGGCTTCAAGCTCGCGACCGAACCGAAGGTCACGATGCCGACCGAGGAAAAGGACGTCGAGGCCATCCTGGCCGGCAAGTCCGACCTGACATATAGCGTCGCCATCGAAGTTGTGCCTGCGATTACGCTGGCCGATTTCAAGGCGTTTTCGGTCGAGAAGCCCGTTGCCGACGTGTCGGATTCGGATGTCGACGAAGCGATCAAGCGCATTGCCGACCAGAACAAGGGCTACGACGCCAAGGCCGACGATGCAAAGGCCGAGAGCGGCGACCGGGTCACGATCTCCTTCAAGGGCACCATCGACGGCTCGCCGTTCGACGGCGGCACCGGCGAAGGCATCCAGGTCGCGATCGGCTCCAATACCTTTATTCCGGGCTTCGAAGAGCAATTGATCGGGATCGGCAAGGACGAGACCCGCACATTGAAGGTCGACTTTCCAAAGAACTACGCAAGCGAACAGCTTGCCGGGAAGCCGGCCGAGTTCGAGACCACCGCGACCCTGATCGAAGCGCCGAAGGACACGGTCATCGACGACGAGTTCGCCAAGATGCTCGGCCTCGAATCGCTCGACAAGCTCAAGGAAGCTGCCCGCGATCGCCTGAGCCAAGAATATGCCGGCGCGACCCGCCAACGGGTCAAGCGTTTGCTGCTCGACCGACTCGACGAGGCCCATCGCTTCGACGCTCCGCCGTCGCTGGTCGATGAGGAATTCCGTCTGATGTGGGAGTCGATCAAGGCCGAGATGGAATCCGGCGGCAAGACTTTCGCCGACGAGAACACAACGGAAGACGCCGCGCAGGATGAATACAAGAAAATCGCAGACCGGCGGGTTCGGCTCGGCCTCGTGTTGTCGGAGATCGGAGACAAGAACAAGATCACCGTGACCGACGACGAAGTCGGCCGCGCGGTGGTCGAGCGCGCCCGCTCGATGCCCGGGCGCGAGAAGGAAGTCTGGGACTATTATCGCAACAATGCCAATGCGCTGGCCCAGCTTCGTGCGCCGATCTACGAAGACAAGGTGGTCGACTTCATTCTCGAACTCGCCAATGTCACCGAAAAGAAGGTGTCGCGCGAAGAGCTTTACAAGGACGATGACGCCGAGCAGCCGGCGGCCTGATCCGGAAGCCGTTAGTCATAGTCAGCGAAAGCTCAATCGGCGCATCGATGCCGCTTTGCCGCGGGCTCGCGAATCAGTTTGACTGAGATTCGGCATTGCGGCCCGCCCTTGCGGGCCGTTTTGCTAGGCGGCGACGCCCGCTCTTGTCAGCGGGCAATCGTCTCATATCTGTGACCTCGTACTTCCTTGCATCACGGGACGTTCGTCCGCACCCGGCCAGACCAAGCCAAGCGTTTTTGGCCTCTAGCGCTTCCGTCGGTGGACACGTCTTCTCCAACTTTGGGTGATTTATGCGCGATCCCGTCGAAACATACATGAACCTCGTCCCGATGGTGGTCGAGCAGACCAACCGCGGCGAGCGGGCCTACGACATTTTTTCGCGCCTCTTGAAGGAACGCATCATCTTCGTGACCGGTCCTGTCGAGGACGGCATGTCCACGCTAACCGTGGCGCAGTTGCTATTCCTCGAAGCGGAGAATCCTAAAAAGGAAATCTCGATGTACATCAACTCGCCAGGCGGTGTTGTGACATCGGGACTGGCGATTTATGACACCATGCAGTTCATTCGTCCGCCGGTCTCGACGCTGTGCACGGGACAGGCGGCCTCCATGGGTTCTTTGCTGCTGGCTGCCGGCCACAAGGACATGCGCTTCTCGTTGCCGAACTCCCGCATCATGGTCCATCAGCCCTCCGGCGGGTTCCAGGGCCAGGCGACAGACATCATGCTTCACGCGCAGGAGATTTTGAACCTGAAGAAGCGGCTCAACGAAATTTACGTCAAGCATACGGGTCAGACCTATCAGGCGATCGAGGACGCGCTCGAGCGAGACAAGTTCCTGACGGCCGATATGGCCCGTGATTTCGGAATTATCGACAAGGTCATCGAGAAGCGGGCCGAGGAACCAACGGCAAAGGTGCCGTAACGGGCCTGTTACCCACGCCTCTATGATCGCGTGATCAAATCACGCTATTGTCACGCAAGGCGGGCGGTTCCGGTTAGCGAATTCTTGATCCCCGGCTGCCAGCATGATTGGCTGGCGCGGACCGGGGGTTAAGGTAGGGGCTCTAGTCGACCGCGATTCGTGCGGTATCTGAGTGAAAGGGTCTATTCTGGTACGGATATTGCTCCGATTGACGCATCGACCTGGTGCTGTCGGGATTGGAGCGATCGGCTGGTGAGACCGAACGGCGGACGGAGAACGGAATGAGTAAGGTCGGCACGAGCGATTCCAAGAACACGCTGTATTGCTCGTTCTGCGGTAAGAGCCAGCACGAAGTCCGCAAGCTGATTGCGGGCCCTACCGTATTCATCTGCGACGAATGCGTTGAACTGTGCATGGACATCATTCGCGAGGAGAACAAATCCTCGCTGGTGAAGTCGCGTGACGGAATCCCGACGCCGAAGGAAATTTGCAAGGTTCTCGATGACTATGTCATCGGCCAGAGCCACGCAAAGAAGGTTCTCTCCGTCGCGGTACACAACCACTACAAGCGACTGAACCACCAGACCAAGCACAACGACGTCGAGCTGGCGAAGTCGAACATTTTGCTGATCGGCCCGACGGGCTCCGGCAAAACGTTGCTGGCGCAAACGCTGGCGCGCATTCTTGACGTCCCTTTCACGATGGCCGACGCGACCACGCTGACCGAAGCCGGTTACGTGGGCGAGGACGTCGAAAACATCATCCTCAAGCTGCTGCAATCGGCCGACTACAATGTCGAGCGGGCGCAGCGCGGCATCGTCTACATCGACGAAATCGACAAGATCTCGCGCAAGTCCGACAACCCCTCGATCACCCGCGACGTCTCGGG
>CAXTJT010000033.1:0-15562 GCA_964244735.1 uncultured Tardiphaga sp. | reverse complement strand
TTTCTGCGGTTCGTCGAAGCGCATGACGAGGTGTTGGAGTGCTTCGCCATGTCCGGCGATTGGGATTATCTGCTGCGGGTGATCGCCGACAGCGTCGAAAGCTATCAGATCTTTCTCATGCGTTCGTTGCTCGTCTATCCCGCCGTAGCAACGGCCTCGTCACATTTTGTGCTGTCGGTCGACAAACACACCGTCGCCCTTCCGATTTAGGATCTTCCAAGATTGGCGACGTGGTGGGTGGGTCGGCGCCCGATCCATGGCCGCGCCTCTTCGATTTGCGCAGCCAGCCGTAACAAGCTTGCCTCATTACCGAACCGGGCACCAAATTGGACACCGATCGGCAGGCCGTCATTGCTAATGCCAAGCGGCATCGTCATCGCAGGTAGCCCCGACAGATTGTAGATTGGGGTGTGCGGGCACAATTGGGCACACGCTTGATCAAAGAAATCGCGCATGTCGCGGTACGGCAAATTGGGGTTGAGCACGCCGATTGGACGCGCCGGGACGATGTTGACCGGCGTAATGAGAATATCCAAGTCATCGAAGAACGCCGCGAAATCGCGACCGAGACGACCGGCGGCAGCGTGCATCTGGAAAAATCGTTCGAGCGACATTGATCGAGAATATTCGAGAGCAACCATCGTCGCGCGCTCCAGTGCCCTATCATCTGCCGTTCGACCAGTGCTGGCTTCCAGTGCAGCGAACAGGGTCGAAAAATGCCCGACGAACTGCGCCATCAATACATCGGCAAACATTTCCCAATCATAGGCTGGTGCCGCTGCCTCCACGGTGTGGCCAAGGTCTGCGCACAAACGAGCCGCAGCTTCGACTGCGTTCACGACATCTGGATCGGTCGGCTCTCCCGAAGGGCACGCAACCGAAAATGCGACGCGCAATCGACCAGGTGGGGCGCCGACTTCCATGGCGAAGGGACGCAATGGCGGCGGCGCACGCCACAACGCGCCGAGCTCGTCGCCGTGCAGCATGTCAAGAAATGCGGCGGAGTCCCGCACCGTACGCGTGCTGACGTGCTGCGCTCCCATGCCTAGCGGCCCGCCATTGCTGGCCGGGCCGACCGGGTTGCGTCCGCGTGATGGCTTCAAGCCGAAATTGCCGCAGCAATGATCCGGGGTACGGATCGACCCGGCG
Source organism: uncultured Tardiphaga sp. (assembly GCA_964244735.1). Lineage (GTDB taxonomy): Bacteria > Pseudomonadota > Alphaproteobacteria > Rhizobiales > Xanthobacteraceae > Tardiphaga. The sequence continues at coordinate 14,413 of CAXTJT010000033.1, read as the reverse complement.
CCGTCGCTGCTTTGCGCCACGGGCACGATACCGGCCGCAACGGCGGCGGCGGCACCACCTGACGATCCCCCCGTGCTTCGTTCAAGATTCCACGGGTTGCGGGCAACACCGCTCAACACGCCTTCACACGTCGGTGACAATCCCATTTCCGGCGCATTGCTGCTACCAAGAATGACCACGCCGCCGTGCTTCAGGCGCTTTACCAACGTGCTGTCGGTTTCGCAGCGCAGGTCCGCGGCCAAACTGCACCCCAGCACCGCGCGCTGGCCTTTCAGGCCCGCGCCATCCTTCACGAGAAACGGGAGGCCGCCAAACGCCGCATGAGTGGGATTGGCGAGGGCGCACGCTGCAGCGTCGGGGGAGCGCGAAACCACGGCGTTCAGAACCGGATTGAGCGCTTCGATCGCTGCGAAGGCGGTGTCGTGTAATTCTTGCGCGCTGACCTCACCGCGGCGCAGCAGTTCCATTAGCCCATGCGCATCGTGCGCTGCATAATCGGCGAACCCGATCGTCATGACGCTTGCGGCGCAAATGGATCATCGACGCGCGGCCAATAGTTCAGGCTGCGGTGGCGAAAGGGCAAATTCTCGAAATCGCTGCGCAGCAGCCCTGGCGTGTCGACATAGAGGACCTCCGAACCGATCGGCGCGAACTGGGCATGGAAGTGCTGGGAAGATTTCACGACGATCGCGCGCTTGCCCGCTAGATCGATGCCGAGCCCGGTGAAGACGTCGGTCGCATAAACTTGCTGGCGGATCGAGATCAGGACGATATCCAGCCCGCTCTCGGTACTGATCCAAACTGACGGGCCGCATTCCATCGTCATGCCGAGCGCCGTCTGGCGATAGGAGTCGACAATGGCGCGCACCGTAACGCGCAGATCGACCGGCGTGCCGGAGGCCGGGCCGCATTTTCCTCCAACCCGCATATCGAGCGTTGCGCCAACTCCGGATTCACGGCAAATCTGGATAGCGCCCAAATCCCAGAAGGCGCCCAGCGCAATGTTGCCGACGCCTCGTTCGACTAATTTCGCAAGGACGAACGTACTGTCGCCTGCCGCTCCGCCGCCACTATTGTCGGCGGTGTCCGCAACAATCACCGGTTTCCCCGCTGACGTGGCGAGGATCCGGTCGATCGCGGCATCGATGCCGAGCGCCTCGGCTCGGGTTACGAACCGCAAGTCCCAGATCTCCTGGCCGAGGCGCTCCGCGAGGCGTTGCCCTGATATGCCCCCAGGATCGACATTTTCGTCGCTGACGACCCACATCTTGGCGCCGGCGTCGGCAGTGTCGCCGTACGGAAAGCCGTGGCCAAAACTGACGCTGAGAATTCCGGGCTCGCCTTCCGCGTCCATCATGCGCCGCACAAATCCGGACATCGGTTCGCGCGTCGTGTGCCAGAAGCCGACCATCCGGCAGTCATGCACCGCGATGATGGGCTTGATCTTGCCTACTGCAGTATCAAGCGTCAGGCGCCACACCTCCTGCAAACGGTCCACGACGTCGGTATGGGGGTATTCCTTATAGGCGATGATCACGTCGGCATGCGCGCGCATCCGTTCCGTGAAGTGACAGTGGAGATCGAGTTCGACCCCGATTGGTACCGTAGGTCCGACCAACGCCCGCACATGCTCGATGAGGTCGCCCTCACAATCGGCATAGCCATCGGCAACCATCGCACCGTGTAGCGGCAGGATGACGGCATCAACCGGCAGCGCTGCACGGAGCTGGCCGAGAAGATGTTCTCGCAACCGCTCATAAACGGCGCGCACGGTGGCGCCGTTCGGTTGCGCATCGACCGCAATGCCTGCGACGATCGTATGGCCTTCCGCCTCCGCCAGGGGGTAAAGACAATCGAGAAACGGGTTGGCGCGCGCCGCGTTTGTCGCAGGGTCGAAGACTGCTTCGCCGCCGAACGCCGCGAGCCCGGTTGGAGCAGGGGCGAAAGTGTTCGTTTCGGTAATGATCGAGGCAACGAAAATCCTTATGACGCACCCCCAGCCAAATTACCGGCCCGAACCGTCGTCAGGGTCGCCGGATAGTGGCGACAGCAGAGGAGCAGGCAGAAACCGGACGCTACCAGTCCGCCGACCCCGACCGCCACGACCGCTTCCATCAGGCTTTCTGGCTGTTGCGGCAAAAGGTCGGAAGCAAGGCCAACCAAGGCTGCACCAAGGGCTCCAAAGGAGAATGTCACGACAAGGATCAGCGACGCCATCCGCGCGCGCAGCGGGCCAGGTGACATATCTTGTAGCGTTGTCGGGTACAGCATCGATCCCGCCGTCGCGAAAATGGCATGCAGGCCGTAAATGACGAACAGCGATCGCGTATCGGTCGCGCCCAGCACGAGGAGTATTGCCGCTGCGCCGCCGAAACCCGCGATCGCCAGCACGACAACCGGCATAATGACGCCAAACCGCCGCCCGAGGCGCGGCGCGACAAAGCTGGTGAAGACAAGGCCGATCACGGCAGCGATTGCGGTGACCGCACCGAACTCATTGCCGACCTCGATCGGTGTTGCTCCGAACCTGCGCATCGCTGCAATCGGCAGCCACGTTGCAATGCCGGCAAAGCCCATCACGGCAAAGCCGATGCCCAGGAAAAAGCTGCCGACGGTCAGCGAGTTTTGACGCACAAACGGCAGGATAGCGATTTCGGCGGGCGGTCCCTCTGCCGTCGTCGATCGAACTTCAATCGCCTTGGTTTTCGGCAAACGAACGCTAAGCAGCAGGGCTGCAAGTAGTGGGCCTGGAAGTGCGGCGGCGATAAAGGCCATTCTCCAGCTCTCCATCGCGCGGAACGATGCTGGCAGGAACGGGCGCATCATATCCACCAAGGCAATCAAATAACCGCACAAGGCGATTGCCAGACCCGCCCCCAAAAGCCCGACGACCGCATAAATGGAATTGGCCAACTGGCGCTTCGGCCCGCGAAACAAGAGCGGGATGATCGCATAGACGATGGGCACCAACCCAGCCTCGCCTGCACCCACCATAGCGCTGGTGATGAACAGATGGCCGAACCCCTGGGCAAAACCACATGCCATAACCGCCGAGCACCAAACGCCGATGCAGCAGACAAGAATATAGCGGCGGTCGTACCGATCGGCGAGCCATCCGACAGGATAGGTCACAATGACCGCGAAAATAGCCAGACCCAGCCCCTGCAACAAACCGAGCTGCAAATCCGACAAGGCCAGATCGTGCTTGATCGGTTCTGCCAGCAACACGAAGATCCTGCGATCGACCAGCGCAAACAGCGTGACGAGCGTCAAGACTGCCAAGCCGTACCACGACGTTGCCGTCGCATCCGGAGAGGCGTCCAAGGGCTCCGGCTCGATCATTTGACGGTCACGCGATCGATCCTTTCAAAGGACAAATGACGGGTACGCCCACCGCTGAGATGGAAGCGGGAACCGTCGACAGCCATGGTGCATGCCATCGTAAAGCCGGGTAGATCGACCAGCCGTGCGATCAGGACATGATCGGATAGCGGTTCGAGCACGAAGATCGTACATCCGAAATGCGTTGCAACGTGAAGCTCCAACCTATCGCTCAGTCGGATCTCGGCATCGGCGCCGAGATCGTCGGACCGATAGAATCCTTCAAGCGCTGCTCCACTTTCGGCGATTGTCGGACCGATGTTGGGCAAGCAGGTGAACAGATCGGATTGCCCGGTTTCCTCCATCTCGATGACATCGGGCGCTTTGCCGCCCGCGTCCGCCGCCACCGCTGCGCGCTTCCAGACGAACGGGCCGGCCGCAATGCCTGCGAAACCCGCCTGCAATGTCGTTTCGCAGTCGCGCAGGATCGGTGCCGGTGCCGAGCCGAACAGCGACACGCCCAGCGCATCGCCAACCGCATCGAAGCCGAACAGCGCACCGCTGTCGGCGTGATATTGTCGGCCGAGCAAATGAGGAAAATCTTGTGCACGTGGATGCGCCGTATCGTCCGCCGGCAGATCGTCGCCGAGTACCGCGTCGACAACGCGGAATTGCAGGTCGGAAAGGTTGGCAGGCCCACCATTGCCCATCATCACGATGTCCAGACCGTGTTCGGGTATGGTCAGCATCGCGCAACTTCCGCCAGGAACGCCGCCACCATGGGTGATTACCTCGGCACCACGATAGTCCAGCCGGTAGAGGCCCAGACCATAAGGCGATTGCAGCCCGCGAACTTGTGTACTGGCCGTCATCTCGCCCCAGCTTTCCTCGTCGCCGACGACCTTGGGTCCGCGCAAATGCGCGAGCCAGCGCAACATGTCATCCAAGGTGGACACGATGCCGCCTTCGCCGAGCACGTCGTCGGCCGGCAGCAGGCCGCGCTGCCATCCCCCGTCCGGCAACGGCAGGTGCATCGTCGCCATGCGCGGGACAATCTTTATATCGTTGGGAACGAGTTCGGTGTCGCGCATGCCGAGCGGCGCAAAGATGCGGTCGCGGAGGAATTCTCCGAACGGCTGACCCGCCGCGCGCTCGATCGCCAGCGACAGAAGATGATAGCCACCATTACAGTACAGTTGCCCTTCACCGGGCGCAAAATTGGCGTCGGTCTGTGAAATCTGCATCGCAAACAGGCTGCCTTGCGGGCGTCGGCTCATCCCGCTGCCGATGAAGGCCAAGTCCGTGCTACAACGATACCCGCTTGTATGATTCATGAACTGGCGCAGCGTCGGTACGCCGCGCAACGGTGGCAATTCCGGCAGAATTTCAGTGACAGGTTCATCAATATTGAGCTTGCCCTCCGCCGCCAGCAGAAGTGCGGCAAGGCTCGCAAAATGCTTTGAGGTTGAGCCGATCCGCATTCGCAGCGACGGATCATTCGCTACCCCATGCTCAATGCTCGCAAGGCCCAGTCCGCGTCGATAGAGCTGTTCGCCATGCCGCGCGACGCCGACAACAAGGCCGGGTGCAGCGTCGCTCGCGAACGGATCGAACAGCGCGTCAAGCCTGGCAATGGCGGATGAGGTTTGTACGTCCACCGGCTCATCGGAAAAGCCCAGCGCCAGATCGAGCGCGGCATTAGCCACTGCGAAGGGCAGCCCAGCATGACTTTGCTGGTCCGCGCACACATACCGCACGCAATAATCGCTCGACCCTTGGAGCGATCCGAGCCGTTCGGCCAGTTCAGCCGCATTGTCGACCATTCTTGCTTGCGCATTCCACCGCTCGGCCTGTGCCCTCGTAAAGGGTATATCGGGCGGGAGTCGCCGAGGCACCGTCTGCTCGGTCGAACCCACGGCGATGAAAATGCGGGGCGCAACTTCGCCGCGACGGACGCGGTCAGCGAAGGCCGCTTCACTGGCCAGTACGATACGCTCGTCCCACCAGATCGAGGGACTCAGCGCGAGCCAGTTGCGGAACAGCGCAGTGCGCGTGAAGAGTGCGTGAACTACCGCCAGCCCGCCGAAAGAATGGCCAAAAATCGACATACGGTCGCGGTCAATCGGCGCGCGATCGGCAACGGCCGCGATCGCCTCATTCTCGATCATGTCGAGGAAGCCATTCAAGCCGCCGAATTGATATCCGGGTAGGTTAGCCAGCGCGTGTGCCTCATCCCCAACCGTTGGCGTAAAGTCAAATGATCGGCGCGCCATCATGCTGGGCAGGTCCCCATCCGGATAGGTGACGCCGACTACTGCTGCCGACGCGATCTCGTGCGAAAAGACGCTCCGGCTGCGGACCATGTCGCTCACCAGCCCCTGATAAGCAGAGCCGTCCAGCACCCATATGACAGGGAACCCGTCAGGAGGCGGCGCGGTCGGCGGTAGCCAGATTTTCAGCCGATAATCGCGGCCGTTCGCGCGCGACGTGAATTCATGAACGATGGTCGCATCGGGGTTCACCGGCTCCACCGCTTTGCACGAGGCTCGCAGACCATGCCGATCGTGTGGCCGCCCATCCGACCTATCCCCACAACGACGGATTGTGCGGCCGAGCGACCCTGCCATTGACGTAGACAAAACCGTGCTCGTGATCTGTCAGTTGCAGCAATGGCCCGTCCAGATCGACGAAATCGCACTGTTGAGCCAGCACCATTGCCGGAGCCATGGCCAGCGATGACCCGGCCATGCAGCCGACCATCAGCCCTAACCCGCGCGCCTTGGCGATTTCGGCAAAGGCAAGCCCGGCGGTCAATCCGCCGCATTTGTCGAGCTTGATATTGATGTAGCCGAAGCGCCCAGCGGCTTTATCCAGATCGGCAATCGTATCGACAAGTTCGTCGGCACAGAGCGGCACTGGCGGGGTCAGGCCGTCGAGACCGGCTTCCTCGCCAACTGGAATGGGCTGTTCAAGCAAGACAACGCCGAGCTCTGCCAGCGCGCCGCCAAGCGATGCGACCATATCAACCGTCCAGGACTGGTTCGGATCAACTATGAAGCGAGACGACGGTGCCCCGCGCCGCGCGCTCGCAATACAAGCCAGCGGGTCGCTGGCATCAACTTTCAGCTTGAGTACGGGATAGGCAGCGCTGGCTCGGGCCGCCGTTTCATACGCATCGACCGTGCGGATGCCGATCGTAACATCGACCACAACTGGGCTCGCGGCCGTCCCGGCGGCAGCGAAAGGATCGATTCCGTCCCGCTTGGCTTCCAAATCCCACAGCGCTGAATCGAGTGCGAACCGCGCGCCGCCGGCCGGAAGAAGGTTGAACAGGTCATTGCGCGTCAGGCCGTGCGCAACGGCGGCTCCGGCCTGTTCGATCTGGGTTCGCATCGTTTCCGGCGTTTCGCCCTGGTAGGGGATCCCGCAGGCCTCGCCTGTGCCGACATTTCCCGCATCGTCGGTTACCCACACTTGAAGCGCGGTCTGCTCCTCCTGCACGCCACGGGCGATTGCGAAGGGTTCCTTCATGCGCCAGGACCAGGCCTTGGTTCTGACACTCCAGGTCATGCAGCCAATATCCGGGCGGTCGCCGCCTCGACTCCGAAGCGGATCGGATCGAAACAGGGCAGCGCATGATCGGCTTCAAGCCCAGCTGCGAGTGCGTGGGCGGCGTGCTCGTCCAGCGACGACGTGTTGAGCGCAATAGCGACGAACCGCGCGGCAGGATTGGTGACGCGTGCAAGCACTTCATAGACCGCCATCGTTTCGGCAATCGGGCGGATCGGGAACCCCTCGAAGCCGGAAATTTCGCTGCGGGAGGGGTCGTGACACAGCACGAGCGCATCGGGCTGCGAGCCATGCAGTAGCCCGAGCGTCACGCCGGCATAAGCGGGGTGGAAAATGGCACCTTGCCCTTCGATCACATCCCAATGATCATCACTATCGGCGTCGGGCGACAGCGTTTCGGCGGCGCCGGCAATAAAATCTGCGATGACGGCATCGATTGCGATGCCTTTGCCTGCGATCATAATACCAGTTTGGCCGGTCGCACGGAAATCGGCATCGGCACCAAGCGCCGACATCGCGCGCGCCAGTGAAAGCGCTGTGTATTTTTTGCCGAGTGCGCAATCCGTCCCGACGGTCAGCAGGCGCTTGCCACGACGTTTGCGCCCGCTCGCGATTGGGAACGCCTGATCGCTATGACGGACATCGTGCAACTGGCGGCCGCAGCGAGCGGCTGCCGCTACAATCGACGGAACGCTCGACAACCGTGTGTGCAGGCCGCTCACGATATCCAGCCCCGCCTCAAGTGCCCTCACCAGCATCGGAACCCAGCCCTCGGGGATTTGTCCGCCGATAGCGGCGGTGCCGATCAAAAGCGATTTGGCACCGCGCTTTGCGGCAATTTCGGGTTCGAGATCGGGCAAGTCTAGATCTGCGGCGCCCGGCGTTAGTCGCCACTGCCCGACGCAATCGTCACCGGCCCAGTCACGCACGCCCTGACCGGTCTTGGTATAGGGGGAGCGCAGCGCATCGCCGATGAAGATCAGATAAGGCTTCACGACAGATCCTGCGAAACGGATCGCATGCGCAGGGCAAACGGTCGTCCGCCTGACAGTTCCATCCTTGCGGCGCGAGCGCTCGGCCGTTTCATCCTTATCCCCTCCGACGTAATCGACCGCGACATCTAAATCTGAAACGTCGCGAATTGTCGTATCGGACATGTACGCTCTGGCTAGTTGGTGTCAAGCTATGGTCGCGCGTGGAAATAAGAGGGCAAGCTCGTCCTGGTCGAGGTCCGAGCAGACGGATAGCGTCCGGCAGGGCATCCGGCTTGCGGCCAGATAGGCGTGAGGCATATTGCTGTCGAAGTAGATGGATTCGCCGGGTGACAGAGTGACCGGTGCATGATCCCCCGCATGAACTTCGATCAGTCCATCAAGGACGTACGTGAATTCCTCGCCCGGATGTGCAATTCGGGGGCCGAATTCTTCCAGCGTTCGCGCGTGATGCACCACGATCAACGGCGACATGGCGCGCACAGGAAGCCGCATATGTAGATAATAATGCAAGTAATTTCCGGTATCTATAGCATCTCCCTCGTCGAGCCGCATTACGCTCAGCCGATCTTGCAGCGCGTTGTTCCCGTCGCCATCGCCAAATAAATCTGCTGGGCTGATCCCCAATCCGCGCGCGAGCCGCGCGATATTGGCATAGGTCGGGGAAAGCTTGTCGCGTTCAATCTTGGACAGGGCCGACGGTGAAATACTGCATTTCTCGCTGAGTTCGGTCAGCGTCCAACCACGAGCCTTGCGCGCCGCCTGTACGCGCGCCCCGAGCTGGGTCCGGTCATGATCCTTCGGCAATCCGCTCTCCATCGGCATCATGCGGGTTTATCATACTCTACCTCTCGGACCACAAATATTTTCCTATACGACTTGTCGTATCGGACATTTAATGTCATCACTCTGCCACGAAACTGCGTGTGCCGGTGCAAATTCAAAGGCGTCAGCAACGCTAAAAAGCTCGGGGAGATATAAAATGGCGAATATCAACACCGTTGCCGACATGCGCGGTAAAGTTCTTTTGACGCTCGCCGCGTCGTCAGCGCTTCTGGCTCCGGTCAACGCCCTAGCGCAGCGGGCGGCGGCCACGAGCGGCACAGCGACTGCAGCAGATATTGCGAGCCAGGATGGCAGCGATATTGTCGTCACGGCAACGCGTCGTTCGGAGCGCCTGACGGACGTGCCGCTTGCGATCACGGCGATTACCGGCGACGGCCTCGCCAAGAAGGAACTGCGCGATTTCCGCGATTTCTCGCGGCAAGTGCCGGGCCTCAACATCCAGGAGTTTGCTGGCAACTTCAACCGGGTCATCATCCGCGGTCAGAATTCTGGTGGCGCGGTGGCAACCACGGCCACCGTCGTGGACGATGTTCCGTTCACGGCCGCCGGCGCAATCGGCGACACTGGGCTTCTGACGCCGAATATTGATACCTATGACCTTGCGCGCGTCGAAGTACTGCGCGGGCCGCAGGGCACCTTATACGGTGCGACGGCACTGGGTGGGTTGATCAAATATGTGACCAACGTGCCGGACTTGACCCGCGTTCAGGGCGGCGCAGACGTCGGTTTCGAAGCGGTCGGCGGCGGTGGCACTGCGCCGCAGGCGCGCGGATTCGTCAACGTCCCGCTCGCCAGTGACGTGGCAGCGCTGCGGGTGACGGGCTATTATCAGGGTCGCCCGGGATACATCGACAACAACCTGAGGGGCGCGCGCAACGCAAACAGCGCCGCCAACATTGGCGGGCGCGCGCAATTGCTGGTCAAGCCGACCGATACGCTGTCGCTTCGGCTGCAAGCCTTCTATCAGGATTATACGGCCGATGCCGGCCCGCGCGTTGCCGTCGTGGGCTCGCCCGCCGCGCCACTGGTGACCCCGGCCAACGCGTTTCAGCCACTCGCCGGCCTGAACTTCGATGCCCGGTATCCCAATAGCTCGAAATCAAAATCGCAAATCTACTCGGGCGAAATCGTCTGGGACGCCAGCATTGCGAACATCACCTCACTGACCAGCTATGCGAAATATGACAGCAGCTTCCAGGAAGACGCTACGGGGCTCCTTGCGGCTCCGGGCCTAACCTTTGGCACAGCGCTCGGGGGCGCGTACGGGCAGCCCGGCGGCATTGCGCTGCGCCAGAACCAGATCGAGTCGCTGGAAAAGTTCACTCAGGAAGTTCGGATTGCCTCAAAGCCGCAATCTGCCATCAGCGGACTGCGCCTCGATTGGCAACTCGGCGGATTCTACACCAACGAGAAGACCATATTCGATCAGAATTTCAACCCTTACACACTTACCGGCACGGCGTTGGCACCAACAGTGACCGGCAGCTTTATCGACGGTCGCTATCGCGAATTTGCCGTGTTCGGCGAAACGACGCTCTATTTCGGGAAGCTGTTCGACATATCGCTGGGCGGGCGCTGGGCGGATAACAAGCAGAGCGCAGTGACGACAAACCCGGCCACCCTCTTTACCGGTCCGGTGGCGGTCTCAAGCCCATCGGCACCAAGCGCAGAGAGCGTATTCACCTATTCTGTTGCGCCCAGACTTCATCTTGGTCGCGACACGCTCGTCTATGGCCGGATCGCCAGCGGCTACCGACCTGGTGGCCCCAACCCGGCCTTCGGGGTACTTCCCGCAAATCTCAGGAGCTTCGCGTCATCGACGACGACCAACTATGAGCTGGGTCTGCGGACTGCGCTGATTGACCGCAAGGTGACGATCGACGTCGCAGTGTTCCAGATCGACTGGAAGAATATTCAGGTGCTGACGACCTACGTCGATCCGGTCACGAGCGCACCGAGCAGCGTCAACACCAACGGCGCGTCGGCTCGCAGTAAGGGCGTGGAATGGAATTTCGGCCTGACGCCGGTCAAGGGGCTCCACTTTGGCATCTTGGGCGCTTACACCGACGCCACCTTCACGTCACCGATCCCGTCCAACGGGTCCAACGCCGGGGACCAGCTGCCCTATGTTCCCAAATGGACGAACACCGCGAACGCGGATTATGAGTTCCCCGCGTTTTCGGATTATTCGGCCAGCTTTGGAGCGTCGTGGTCCTACGTAGGCCGGCGCAATACGGACCCCACCGCCCGCACCGACATTACGAGTTCGCGCGTAAATCTGCCATCGTACAACCTGATCGATCTGCGTGCTGGACTTAACAACGCCAGCTATAGCGTTCAGCTCTACATTCGAAATCTATTCGATGAACGCGGCGTCCTCGGCTATGCCAACGCGGCCGGACCCACAGCGACCTACGGATCGGCTGTGTTCGTGCAGCCTCGCACCTTCGGCATCCGCGCCGGATACAAGTTCTAGGATCGGCGGCGGCCCTCTTAAAGCCGCCACCGGGACAGTAAATCATGCACGGGCAAATCGAGGCGATCACGTCGGCCAGCGGTGCACGCATGAGAATCGGCGGTCGAACTGTGCTTAATTTTGCAGGCTCGGCCTATCTCGGCCTTGCCCGCGAACCGCAGATCATCGCGGCGGGTGTCGCAGCGATGGAAGCAATAGGTGCGACGGCGACGATTCCGCGTCATTATGCCGTCGCGCCCCTCCCCAATCTCGATGTCGAAGCGGCAGCGACAAAGTTCTTCGCCGTGGAAAGCGCGATTTACTTCGCAACGGGGTATCTATTCGGACTTCTCGCGATGGCGGGCCTTCGCGAAGATTATGACGTTGTTCTGCTGGACGAATTCGCGCATTATAGCCTGCACGACGGCGCGCTCGCTGCGGGCAAGCTGGTTCGGCGGTTTCGCCACTGCGATGCCGACGCTCTTACCGAAGCAGCTGCCGACCTGGCGAACAGGGGCGCGCGCATTCTTATTGCAACCGACGGCATGTTCGCAACAACCGGAAATACGCCTCCGCTCGAGACATATAAGCAAATCGCCGAGCAAACTGGAGCATGGCTGGTCGTCGATGAATCGCATTCATTTGGCGTCTTCGGCGAGAATGGTCGCGGTCTTTTGGAAAGCGCCGGCGTTGCCGGTGACCGTGTGCTTGCAGGCGGGTCGGTCGGCAAAGCGTTCGGTGCGTACGGCGGCCTCGCGCTTGGGTCCGTCGCCACCATCGAACGCCTCTGGCAGACGCCAGTGGCCCGCGGAGCGACGGCTGGTATGTCAAGCGGCGCCGCGATGGCCGCCGCAAGCATGACAATACTGCGCGCGCAGCCCGAGCGATTGGCCGCGTTGCGTCGTAACGGTGCTCTTTTGAAACAAGGGTTAGCGAGGCTTGGCTTTTCATTGCCCCGCAACGCGTCACCCGTTGCGGCGTTCGTGTCTGGATCCGAAGCTTCTATGCAGGCATTGCAGCGGGAGCTGCTGCAGCGGGATATCTTCGTCGCCCATTCGAAATATATCGGCGCTAGCGCAGCCGGCGTCATCCGATGTGCCGCCTTTGCCGACCACCAGCCCGCAGACTTTGAGGAGCTGTTCGACGCCTTGGCTGGCCTGCTCTGACGAAAGACTTAGGACGGGTACCGCATTCCCACAAAAGAGACAGCGCATGATTGACCAAAGCGAAGCGGATCTGATGTCGGATGCCGAGCGTCGGGCTGCCGCTTATCTTGCCAGCCTCGAAACACGCCGCGTTTTTCCCGATCGGATCGCACTAGACGGTCTTGCCGCTTTCGACGAGCAGCTTCCCGAGCACGCACGTCCGGCGGCGGAAGCGCTGGCCTTGCTGGACACCTGGGGGTCACCCGCGACGACAGCATCCAACGGACCGAATTACTATGGCTTCGTGATCGGCGCCGCCCTGCCGGCTGCGGCCGCCGTCGAGCGGTTGATGCTGGCATGGGACCAATGCGCGTCATCATTCGCAAACTCGCCCGTCGCCGCAACGGTGGAGGCCGTAGCCGCGCGCTGGTTGCTCGATACCCTGGGCTTGCCGAAAGAAAGCGCGGTCGGGTTCGGCACGTCCGCGACAGCATGCACCATCGCAAACCTTTCGGCTGCGCGACGCACTTTGCTAGCGCGGGCGGGCTGGGATTTCGATGAGGCGGGACTCATCGGCTCGCCGGAGATCAAGGTGATCGTTCCAGAAACATGTCATATCACCGTGCTAAAGGCATTACGTGTACTGGGCTTTGGCATGGGCCGCCTGATCAAGGCGCCGGTCGATGGCGACGGACGCGTCGATCCCGAGAAGTTACCCGTCCTCGACGATCGCACGATCCTTTGCCTTCAGGCTGGTGAAGTGAATACCGGCGAATTTGACCCGTTCGATGATCTAGTTCCCCGGGCGCGCGCTGCCAATGCCTGGGTACACGTCGATGGAGCCTTCGGACTTTGGGCGCAGGCTTCGACGAGGACCCAGCACCTGAGCCGAGGTATAGAGCTTGCCGATAGCTGGACCACCGACGGCCACAAATGGCTGAATACACCCTATGACGGTGCAGTCGCGATCTGCCGCGACGCCGACGCTCTCGCTGCGGCGATGAACAGCGATGCAGCCTATTCGCACGCAGCCCGAGACGCTCAGAAAAACCTCACTTTGGAATTCTCGCGCCGTGCACGCGGGGTACCGATCTGGGCCGCCTTGCGCACTCTTGGCCGAGACGGGGTCGCCGCCATGATCGATCGCCATTGTGATCAGGCGCAACAAGCAGCGCAAAGCTTGCGCTCAATGGGACTCGAGGTGCTCAACCGCGTCGTTCTGAACCAGGTACTCGCGCGCGGTCGCGACGATGAACACACTTTAGCTATTCAAAAGGGCGTAGAAGACTCGGGTGTAGCTTGGTTTGGCAGTACGATCTGGCAAGGACGTCCAGCCTTTCGAATCAGCATTTCTTCATGGCGAACAACTGATTCACATGTGTCTGTGCTTTTGTCGGCCATCCGAGGAGCGCTTGGCTGATTCATAATTAAAAGCTTTTCCCCGTTGCGCGACATGTACATTGAGGACGTCGTAACGCCTTCGAAATTGTTTCGATCGCCACATTCAAGTCTCAAAACTGGCGAGCATTTGCCGTTTAATGTGTCGGACGAAAAACCTTTCGGACGCATTTCGTTGAACGCCGCCCTCTAATATTTGCGGTCAGAGCGATTCCGCGCCCGCGAAAGGAGTTTCCGGTGGCTCCTGTCTGGCTCATGACAAAGAGCGGGTCGTCAAAAGCTGTAGTTCTGAGAATGAGAACCCAATGAAAAGGCGATGGGAACGCTATCTCAAAGATCAACGGTTCGTCACGGCACGGCTTTTTGACAATGCGTCAACCCAGTTCTCGACATCTGCATTTTTGCCGACGATTCTACGATCGCTCTATGCGCCCACGCGACACCGAGCGCGAATTTGCGCTATCAGCGGGAGGATTCTCAGTCCCGTAAGCTCTTCGGATTTTGATGCTTTCCGTTGGTCGCAGACCTATGGACGGGGCAGGTAAGTCGCTCCTTGATGATGTCGTGATGGACGATAATCGGAGCAGCCTGATGGTCGCAAGATCGAATATCGCGAACGGCAGACCCACACCTAGCCAACCAAAATCCAAATTCGACGGTGCTTACCGGGTGATTACTGATCGAAG
>CAXTJT010000032.1:0-16432 GCA_964244735.1 uncultured Tardiphaga sp. | reverse complement strand
GAACTTGAATCATCTTCCACCCGATTTGCCTACCATTTATGAGTATGCAGCCTAGCGGGCGTTGGTATCGGTTCGATTAACAGGCGGCCTGATCGATAAAAATCCCAATGTGTCGTCGTTCGGGTTCCGACAACACATGATCGATAGGCCCACGAAACCGTTTTCATCCTCGACGCAGACGAACAGAAACAGGCCACGCGTATCACTCTCCACGTCGGCGACAGTCGCCCGCAGGAGACTCTCAGATGCGATCCATCAGCTTCATCGTCGCCTTCGCGGTCGTCCTCATCGGCCCGTCGCTGGCCAACACGGCCGATGGCGGCCTGCCGGGGGTCGGTACGTTCTCCTATCACGGTGCGCCGGTCGTCACCGATCCGCCGACGTCTATGGTCGTGACCGCCCGCTAATCTGGATCGACCGACATCATGAAGCTCCGTTTCGCACTCGTCGCGGTCATTGCAGGTCTCGCCGCATCATCGGCGCAGGCGCAGTCGCTTACCAGGAACTGGTCCAGTAGTTTTTCCTGGAAAAAGCTGCCGGATCCGCGCGGCGAATTCGTCCGCCTTTGCGCGCCGCATATGGTCGGCCGCTGGGCGCATCCGGAATCGGTCTGCATCTGCCTGCACGATCATGCCGTCGCTGGCATCGAGGATGCCGATCTGCGCGAGGCGCTGCTGCGCGGCATCACCGAAACCGGTGTCCCTGCGATCGAAAATGACTGGGTGCCTGAAACCAAGCGCCCGCAGATCAACGCCGCCTTCACGCAGATTGCCCGGCCGACGCTGCAATGTCTGTTCGATCCGGCAACGTAACTAGCTTTTCGAGCCAGCTCGCGGCACGCATCTGGCGCTGCGGATCACGCCGCTCGGTCCGAGTTTCGCGCCGAGAATTTCCTTGATCTGGCCGGCCGGGCAGGCGCCGTCATCGACCTGCACGCGCTGGCCCAGCCGCAGATCGACGATATCCTGCTCGCGCCCGACGATCGTCTGCTGAGCGGCCGCCGGCCCGATCAGCAAGGCGAAGACCGCGCCTGCAAGCGTCCATCGCATCATTTGTTCTCGATCTTGAGCCCGTCCTTGCCGACATTGATCTGCAAGCCCTGCGGCTCCTTCTTTTCCTGATAGAGATTATAGCCGAGCACGCCGATGCCGACGGCGAGCGCGCCGATGATCAGGAACAGAATATTGCGATTGCCTTGCATCGTCGCCTCTCCATTGCGTGTCGTCCCACCGTAACGACGCGCGGCTGATTCCGATAGCGGCTCTGCTTTGCAATGCACGGCGAAGGCTGGTTTGATCCCGTGCCGGCAACAACGGGATGACGACCGCATGACTTCAAGCCTCTCAGACCAGCAGCAACGCATCGTTGACGCCGTCGACGCAGCCTTCGACGCGCAGATCGCGACAACCCGCGATTTCGTGGCGATCCCGAGCACACGTGGCGCGGAAGGCCCGTGTCAGGACATGTTCGGCGATCTGTTGCGCGCGCGCGACTACGAGGTCGACGACTGGCATATCGACATCGACGACCTCAAGAACTTGCGTGGCTTTGGCCCGATCGAGCATGATTTCTCCAAGGCGCGCACGGTGGTCGGCACGTTGCGCCCGACAGGCAATGGCGGCAAATCCCTCATTCTGCAGGGCCACTGCGACGTGGTTCCGGCCGGGCCGCTCGACATGTGGGAGACGCCGCCGTTTTCGCCGGTCGTGAAGGACGGCAAGATGTTCGGCCGCGGCGCGTGCGACATGAAATCGGGCACCATCGGCGCGCTCTATGCGCTCGACGCGATCAAGGCCGCCGGCCTGCGGCCGACCGCTCGGATTCATCTGCAATCGGTGATCGAGGAGGAAAGCACCGGCGTCGGCGCGCTCTCCACTTTGCAGCGCGGCTACCGCGCCGATGCCTGTTTCATCCCCGAGCCGACTAGCGGCAAAATGGTGCGCTCGCAAGTCGGCGTGATCTGGTTTCGGCTGAAAGTCCGTGGCCATCCCGTGCATGTGTTCGAGACCGGCGCGGGCGCCAATGCGATCACCGCCGCCTATCACCTGATCCAGTCGATCGAGAAACTGGAGGACGATTGGAACAGGCGCGCCGCGTCCGATAAGCATTTCAGCAGGCTGACACATCCGATCAATTTCAATGCGGGCATCATCAAGGGTGGCGACTGGGCCTCCAGCGTGCCGGCCTGGTGCGATGTCGATTGCCGCATCGCCGTGCTTCCGGGCTGGTCGATCGCGGAGTGTCAGAAGGAGATCATGGCGTGCGTGGCGCAGGCATCGCGCGATCATCGCTTCCTGTCGAACAATCCGCCGGGCGTCGAATGGTCGGGCTTCCTCTCGGAAGGTTATGAACTGACCCATTCGGCCGCGCCGGAAGCGGCCTTCGGCAAGGCGTTCGATGCGGTCTATGGTGGCACGACGCCAGATCTTGTTTTCACCGCTTTGACCGACACGCGCTTCTACGGGCTCGAATATAACATTCCGAGTCTTTGCTTCGGCGCGACTGGCGGCGGCATGCATGGCTTCAACGAATATGTCGATCTGGAATCGCTGAAGAAGACGACCAAGGCGATGGCGCTGTTCGTCGCGGAATGGTGCGGGGTAGAGAAGGTGTAGCTTTCGTCGCGACGCCCAACGTCGTCGTCACCCGGCAAGGGCCTCTGGCGACGTCTTCGTCGTCCAGTCGCGCCCGCGTCCGGGTGATCCAGTATTCCAGAGCATAAAGCGATGCCGTACTGGTTCCCCGCCTTCGCGGGGATGACGGCTGCACGTGTTGCAAGTCTACCGTTCGACTGTCCCCCACAACGCCGTCACGATCGCATCGAGCCCGTCCGTTAGCGCCGCCGGGCCTGGCTGCAAGATCAACGGCGATTTGATCTCGACGATGCGATCGTTTTGCACGGCGGGGATCGCATCCCATCCCGCGCGCGCACGAATCGCCGCGTGTTTCACCTTCTTGCCGCACCAAGAGGCCAGGATCACATCCGGCATCGCCCCGCATACGGCATCTGCCGCGACAATGCGATCCTTCGCCGCCTTCTGATGCCGCAGATGCGGGAAGATATCTTCGCCGCCGGCGATCTCGATCAATTCCGAGACCCAGCCGATGCCTGAAATCAGAGGCGAATCCCATTCCTCGAAATAGACGCGCGGCCTGTCGCGACCCGCAACGCTGGCGGCAACCGAGGCGAGGCGTTGCTCATAGGACCGCGCCAGTGCCTCGGCGCGACCCGATGCGCCGACGAGTGCACCGAGCATGCGGATCATTGCGAGAATGCCGGCGACATCGCGCTGGTTGAAGACATGCACGGCGATGCCGGCGCGGATCAGGTCGGCGACGATGTCGGCCTGCAGATCGGAAAACGCCAGCACCAGATCGGGATCGAGCGCCAGGATTTTTGGAATGTCCGCCGAAATGAACGCGGAGACGCGCGGCTTCTCGCGGCGCACCTGCGGCGGTCGCACGGCATAACCAGAGACGCCCACGATGCGATCCTGCTCACCGAGCAGATACAGCGTCTCGACGGTTTCTTCGGTCAAGCAGACGATCCGGGACGGCGGAAAATGACGCATGGCGACTCCTGACAAAGCAGTTGTCACGTCACGTCCGAAACCGCAAATTCGCGCCACAAAATTCAGGGAAGGCGATGCCGATGACTCCGCTCGACAAGATCAACGCGATGAAGATGCCGTTCGCCGAATTGAAGGGCGTCACATTCGTCAGCGCCGAGCTTGATCGCGTTATCGCGCACATGGTCGTGCGGCCGGATCTGTGCACGTTGCGCCATACGATTCACGGCGGTGCGGTCATGGCCTTCGCCGATTCGGTCGGAGCGGCTGCAACCGTCATCAATCTGCCGCAGGACGCCAAAGGCACGACGACGCTGGAAAGCAAAACGAATTTTGTCGGCGGCGCGACGGAGGGCAGCACCGTTATCGCGACGGCAACGCCGGTGCATCGCGGTCGCCGCACGCAGGTTTGGACGACGCGACTGGAGACCGAAGACGGCAAGCTTGTCGGGGTCGTGACTCAGACCCAACTCATTTTATGACGGATTCATAATGCGTTAACGCCTGTCACGACGCCGTGTTTGCTACAATTTGAAGCATCAAACAGTCTTGCATTCGATGTTGCGTCGCACAATATGCGTATTGCAGGGAATGAGACGCCTCCTCGAGGTCCACCTTTTGAGGAGCGACGACGATGAACGACACCACCACGATTGCGACGGCCGCGCGCGGCACCGTGCGGACTCTGTCCGCAAAGGAATTGCCGCTGTTGCGCGAGCACCTTTTGCGGCTTGATCCCGCGAGCCGGCATGATCGCTTCAACGGCTTCATCGATTCCGGTTTCATCGTTCGCTACGCTGCGAAATGCGTCAATGACGGCACCATCGTCGTCGCCTATTTCGAGGACGGCGTCGTGCGCGGCGCGGCCGAATTGCACCAGCCTGATTTGTCGCCGGTGTCGTTGCCGGAGATCGCGTTCAGCGTCGAAACCTGCGTGCGACGCAAGGGCGTCGGCAGCCTTTTGTTCGCGCGTCTGATCGAGAAAGCGCGCGCGATGAACTACAATAAATTGCGGATCACGACGGGGGCGCAAAACGACGCGATGCGCGCGCTGGCGCACAAGTTCGGAGCCAAGCTGACGTTCCGCCACGGCGAATCCACCGGCAGCATCGATCTGAGAAAGCCCACGCCCGCTGGCGATTCGGCAATTGGAACGCCGGTCAATGCGATGCGCGCCCTCATGGGCGTCAACCGCGCATGGTGGAACGCTGTCATGAAAATGTACGGCTAGGCGCGGCCGGCAGAAGGCCGACGATATTCGGTTCAAACGAAAACGCGCGGCCGACCGGGCCGCGCGTTTTCGTTTGGAATTCAATCCTGAAATTTCAGAAGCGTCTGTCGTTGCCGACAATGCGCGGTCGTTCGACACCGACGATACGGCGGCTGATCTTGCGCTCGACCACGACGGAGCGTTGCGCGCCCTGTTCGCCGGCGATCACATGCGTCGAACGCGCCGTGACCTTCGCATTCTTCTTCACCTCGGGCTTAACCGCCTCGACCGGCAGACCCATCAGCGAGGCTGCGATTTCCGCCTGCGCTTCGAGATCGTCGGTGATCCCCATCGCGGCATAGATAGCTTCTTCCAGCGTCGGCGGGTCGCGCCGCACACGGCGGGAACCGTATTTCGTCTGCCAATTATCGCTCATCGCTGCCTCGTCAGTTATGATCTATAACTAAAGGTCTCAATGGTGCGTTGCAACATTCAAGTTATCGCGGCACGGCAGCTATGCAATTTCTATGCATGTCTCATCCTCGGAAGATTGTGAACGCCAAGATCAGCAACACCACGAAGATGACGATGAAAACATAGAACAGGAACTTGGCGACATCGGCCGCTCCGGCGGACAGGCCGGTAAATCCGAACAGACCGGCGACGACCGAGATTGCGAGAAAGATCAGCGCCCATTTCAGAAGTGACATTGCACCGCATCCTGATGTTTTCGTTTGAACCGCACGCCGGCAGGTTGGTTCCAACGGCAGCGACGAAAACAAAAGCCGCCCCGGATGGGACGGCCTTTGCTGTTTCTTCCTTGATAATTTTGCGCCGATTGATGCGCTCGGTTATCGCGCCATGCTCCCGGAAGGAGCGGTATTCTGCCCCGAAGGACCCGTCGTCGTCGGCGCTGTCCTGTTCATGCCGTCCCGGTTCATGCCGTCCCGGCTCATCGATCCGCCGCCGGCACCTGTCGTCACGCCGTCGCGAACAGTGCCATCACGGCTCATCGTGCCTGAATTATTCATCGGAGCGGTCGTCGTTGAACCCGGACCGACATTCCCCTGGCTCGATGCGCCGGGTGCTGGCTGCGTCTGCGCGGCGGCTGCAAGGGTCGATCCCAGCAAAGCGGCTGCGGCGAGAGCGGTCAATTTCATATTCGATCGCATGGCGATCTCCTTTGTTGTGGTCAGTACGCGGAATGAACGGCCTCCAGACCGGACCGTTCCGAAATCAATCATGGCCATTGTGTGAGTTCCTGTGTCGGAACAACAACTTAGGCGCTTTCGCGATGTTGCGGCCAGCGCACCAAAGCGGCTTGCCCCGCTGCCGTCAGGATATAGACGCCGCGCTCGGCGCGATCGAACCAGCCGTAATGATTATGCAGCAGGATTTTTCCGGCGTCGGGAATCGTCGGCTTCAAATCGCGCGCGCGCGTCGGCCCCTGACGCATGGCAAAAGCGCAGGCCAGCGCCTGCTGCCGGTAGGCGGTCATGATCGGCGCGCGGGTGCTGCCGCCAAGCGCCGGATCGCCGCGGCGGCGGCGATGTTCCGAAACGAGGCGCGAGCGCTTCTTCGGATTGCGGCGTGGCGCGACGGTGGACGGTTCGACCAGCACCTCGACGCCGCCGGCCTCGGTGACGCCGAGCATGCCAAAGCCGAGCCGGCGGCACAGATTGCGATAGCGCGCATCGCTCTCGCGGCCCTTGCCGCGTTTCGATAGCCTGGCGGCGAGCCAGACCTCGTCGCAGGCGGCCGCGCGATCGACCGCCTGCAGAACAAGTTCGAGATTGAAAACAAGCTTGAGTTCGCCGATCACCACCACAGGCGGCTCGCCGTCGCCGAGCGCCACGAGATCGCAACCGCCGATCTCGCCTTTGACGTTGTAGCCAAGGCCTTCAAGGTAACGTTTGACGGGAAGGTAGAGCTTGGTTTCCACAGGCGGCAATCCGGCATCGGCGTGCGACTCAATGGCTAAAGTCTATCGCGGTTTGATCGCCTATATCCAATCCGGCTAAAGTCCTGCAACGAAACGCGGCGGCACTCACGAGCGACATGAAAAACGGGCTTTATTCCTTGCGGATCGAGATGCTGGACGGCGTGAAGGGCTCCAACACCGGAATCCTCCTGGTGCGCGACGGAACGCTGCGCGGCGGCGATTCATATTTCTTCTACACCGGCAGTTACAGCTTCGCCGATGGGCGCTGGAAGGGCGACCTGCTCAATCGCGAACACACGCCGACCTATGGTGCGCGGCCGCTCTTCGGACGCCGCGATGTCGGCATCGGCTTCTCCGGCACTTATACGGAGGAAGGGGCCGAGGCCGACGCGATGGCGCTGGCCGGCAAGACCAGCATTCGCTTCAAGGCGGTTCTCAAATTTCTCGCTGACGTTTGAACGTCTGCTTTTCCTCCTGATGTGACTGGAGTCTGGCTTGCAGCGGCTGCTCGATCTGTTCAATGGTTGGCGCGAACTCGTCCCGCATCTCGGCACGATGACGCTGGCCAATCTTCTGGCACTACCGATCGGCTGGAATCGCGAACGCGAGGAGCGCAGCGCGGGCTTGCGGACATTTCCGCTGGTGGCGCTGGCGACTTGCGGCATCGTGCAGGCGACCGAGACGATCCTCAAAGGCGACGCCGAAGGCACGTCCAACATCATCGGAGGCCTGATGAGCGGCATGGGCTTCATCGGCGGTGGCGCGATCCTCAAGACCAACGGTTCTGTCCGCGGCACGGCGACGGCGGCAAGCCTGTGGGCGACCGGAGCGACCGGAGCCGCGGTCGGCCTCGCCTCTTACGACGTCGCCGTGGTGATTTCGTTATTTACCTTTCTGACACTGTATTTGCTATCGCCGCTCAAACGCCAGGGCAGATCCGGGGTCGAGAGCAAGATCGACGCCGCAAATGCCAGAAGTAACAAGCAGCAAGATGAGGAAGACGCGGACAACCATAACGGCGCCTAACGCAGTGCAGCAATCATCTTCGGGAACCTAGAAGCTGTCGAAGATTTAATCCTCGCGATATCGTGTAGCTGATAACGCACTCTTGTTGCGGTCGGCAGGGCAGGCCACATTATCGGCCATGCCATCCCGGCGACGGGTACCATGAAAGGCATGTCAATCCGCGCGATTGAGCAGGGGGATCGGTGAGCGAGACCACAGCCAGACCGACGGGTCGTTTCGAGCGGCCATCCGCATTCGACGGACATCGCGCCAAGATTCGCGCGGCCGCGAAGCATCCGGTTGCGAAGCGCGTTGCGATCGTGCTCGCCTGTATCATCGCCATTTTGATCGGCGGATATTTCTCCTTCGCGACCTGGGGCATTCGCCACGATTCGCTCGACTTCACCGACACCACGCGCAACCGCGTGATCGACGTCGATGTCGCCGTGCGGCGAGACACCGAGATGAAGGCCCGCGCCGGGATGCTGACGATGCCGGTCGCCATTCTCAGTCACGGCAATACCGTGAAATACACCGAGTATTCCTTCATCGCGAACATGATGGCGCTGCGAGGCTATCTCGTCGTCAGCATTCAGCACGATCTGCCGACCGACAAGGAATTGGTGACGCAGGCCGGATCGCTGTTCGTCGGCCGTCTCAAGGTCTATGAGCGCGGCGAAGCCAATATCCTGTACACGATCGCGCAATTGAAGACGCTCTATCCGAATGCCGACTACGGCAACCTCACGATGGTCGGCCATTCCAATGGCGGTGACATCTCGATGTTCTTCGCTCAGCAACATCCCGGCGAAGTCGCAAAGGTCGTGACGCTGGATAATTTGCGCGTGCCGTTTTTGACCGGCAATGGCCCGAAGATTCTGTCGTTTCGTTCCAAGGACTGGAAACCGGATCCGGGTGTGCTGCCGACCGATGAGGAAGCCAAGAAGGCCGGCATCGATATCATCCACACCGATGCGCAGCATACGCAGATGAGCGACCGCGGCCCCGAGAGCGTCAAGGAAAGCATTCAAAGCACGCTCGACAAGTTCTTGAATAACGACAGCGCGAGCGCACTGGCGCCGGTCAAGAAGAAGGATTTGTCGACCGATATCCGGGCGATGGGGCCTTGATGCGACGCGCCTGATGTCGCATCAATCCGTTTCAGAAAACGTGAAACGGGAGACGACAAGGATGCGGCTCAAGGGCAAGACGGCGCTCGTGACGGGCGGAGCTTCGGGCTTCGGTGCGGAAATCGCGCGGGCTTATGCGCGGGAAGGCGCCAAGGTCGTCATTCTCGATCTCAACAAGGACGGCGCCGAGGCGGTCGCCAAAGAGGCGGGCGATGGGGCCATCGCGGTGGCCGGCGACGTCACCAAAAAATCAGACATCGACGCGGCTGTGAAAAAAGCTGTCGATGCGTTCGGCGCGCTCGACATCGTCGTCAACAATGCCGGCTGGACGTTTCGCAACAAGCCGCTGATGGAAGTCACCGAAGAGGAATTCGACAAGGTCTTCGCCATCAACGTCAAGTCGATCTTCCTGATGACGAATGCCGTGGTGCCGCAAATGCGCAAGCAGGGCAGCGGCAACATCATCAATATCGGATCGACCGCCGGAGTCCGTCCGCGTCCGGGACTGACCTGGTACAACGGCACCAAGGGTGCCGTGAACCTGATGTCGAAATCGATGGCCGTCGAACTGGCGCCGGACAGGATCCGCGTGAACTGCGTTGCGCCTGTGATCGGCGAAACGGCGCTGCTGGAATCGTTCATGGGCGTTCCGGACACGCCGGAGAATCGCGCAAAATTCCTTGCGACGATTCCGCTGGGCCGGATGTCGACGCCGAGCGACATCGCAAATGCCTGCGTCTATCTCGGCGGCAACGAGTCGATCTTCATCACCGGCGTCATCCTGCCGGTCGATGGCGGGCGGACGGTGTGACGAGCTCGGCCCTTCACCTCTCCCCGTTCTTCACGGGGAGAAGGAGCGCGCTGTGCTTCGCTGCGATGGCCACGTGAAGGCAAGGCGGTCTACTTCACCTCCATCTGGAGGCCTTCCTTGTCGATGATGCCCTTGAATTTCGCGGTCTCCGCCGTAATGAACGAGGCGAATTGCTCCGGCGTGCCGTAATCAAGCGTCGCCCCCATCGCCAGCGTCGTACGCCTGGTATCTTCCTTCGCGAGCAACGTCTTGATTTGCTGGTTCAGGGCCGCCACGGCTTCGGGGGGAGTGCCCTTCGGATAAAACACGCCAAACCATGACGAGACGTCGAACGGCGCCAGTTCGGGTGCGGTCTCGCGCATCGCCGGCACATTCGGGGCCTGCGTGCTGCGCTCCGGCGTCGTCACCGCGAGACCGGTCAGCTTGCCGTCGAGCACCTGCGGCAGCGACGGGTAGAGATTGTCGAACAGGATCTGCACATCGCCGGCCAACGCCGCCTGCAGAGCCGGACCCGCGCCGCGAAATGGCACGTGCTGCATCTTCAAGCCGGTCAATTGCAGAAACCATGCGCCGGTCAGATGCGGGCTCTGACCGACGCCGGACGAGCTGTAATTCAGCTTGTCGGGATTGGCCTTGAGATAGGAAATCAGCTCGGGGATCGTCTTGATCGGCACGCTCGGATGCGCGCAGACGATATTGGGGATCCGGATCATGTTGCTGACCGGAATCAACTGGTCCGGCTTGTAGGAAAGATTCTTGAAGATGCTGTAGGCGATCGCGTTGGGGCCGGGATTGCCGACCAGAATGGTGTGGCCGTCGCCCTTCAGCCGCGCGACTTCCGCGACCCCGATGGTGCCGCCGCCGCCCGATCGGTTCTCCACGACCACGGACTGGCCCCAGACCGGCTGAAGGTAAGCGGCCAGCATCCGTCCCATCACGTCGGTGCTGCCGCCGGCGGCCGCAGGAATGATGATGCGGACGGTTTCGGTCGGTTTCCATTCGCCCGCGGCGCGACCGATGCGCGGCATCGCGACCGCGGTGGACAGGGCGGCGGCGGTCAAAATCTGGCGGCGCGAAAAGCCATTGGTCATGTCATCTCCCCTGGGATGTTTTTCTTCGTTACGGAGAAGATTAGAGTTCGAGGCATGCCGCCGCAAGCCGGCGCATCGGCACTGCTCGCGCAAGCGAGTCCAACGCAAAAAGCCCCGCGCAAGACGGGGCTTTTCGGACGAGGTTGAAACTTAGCGGAAGCTCAGCAGCTTGAACAGCGGCGCGAGATAACTCATCTCCTGGCCCGATGTCGGCGTCGTGCGGCTGATGAAGTCAAAGATGCGGCCGTCCTGCAGGCCGTAATTGGCGAGCCGGACCACCTGCCGGTTCTTGTCGAAATACACCGCGATGACGCGCTGGTCGACGACCTGCTGATTCATGAATGCGACCTTCCGCTCGGCGCGCTGTGAGATGTAGTAGAACACCTCGCCGTTGAGAGTGGCCACGGTCGACGGAGTGCCGAGCACGATCAGCACCTGATCCTGGCTGGCGCCGATCGGAATCTGTTCAAGCGCGCCGGGCGGCAGAATATAGCCCTTCTGGAATTGCTCCGATGTGCAGGCCGGCAGCAGCGCGCAGCCGAGCACCATCGCCATGACGACGCGGGCGGCGCGCCAGCGTCCGGCTTTGGCAGGTCGGCAGGTGAGCGCAGGGGCACTATCGGAAGACATGGTCATTCGGGCGTGGGTCCAGCTATTGCATCGAGCGAAGCGTTGACGTACCGGGCAGGATCACAGATTGCAACAATCGCACAGAAGGGCCTGCCGGCCCGTTAATGGACCATCATGCTCTGGCCGTTCAATCAGTTCAGGAAATCCCCCGCGTCGCGCGGCACCATTGGGTCGATCTATGGCGCCATCGTGGCGCAGGCGAGAGCCCCCGCGTTTTACGCCGGGCTTGGGGTTCCCGACACCGTCAACGGCCGGCTCGATATGGTGATCCTGCATCTGTGGCTGACGCTGCGGCGTTTGCGCGCGATCGGCGATGCGGACGGCTTGGGCCAGGCGCTGATCGACCATTTCTGCAGCGACATGGACGACAATCTGCGTGAACTCGGCATCAGCGATCTCAAGGTGCCGAAACGGCTTCTGGAATTCAACGAAGCGTTTTACGGGCGCGCGCGGGCCTATGACGAGGCGCTGGTGGCCGGTGGTCACGAGCCTCTGGCGGCAGCGCTGAGGCGGAATATCTATGCCGGGACGGGTGTTTCGGGCGCGGACGGTTTGGCCGACTATGTGCTCAGCGCGATTGGGACGCTCGATGGGCTCGATATGGCGACCTTGAAGCACGGAGAGCTTCGTTTCCCGCTGCCCTCCGAACGATCGGCCAAAGGAGACGCCGCGTGACCTCGCGAAAAGACAAGTTTACGGACGGCAGGCCGCCGCGCGGTCCAAAACCAGACCGGGATGAGAAGCCGGCGCGCGATGCGAAATCGCCGCGCGCCGACGGCAAGACGCCGCGCGGCTTCGTGCGACCGGAGCAGATCGTGCCGGACCCGTGGCGGGTGCCGATCGCCGTCGAACAGATTCCCGATACCGGCGTCGAGCGCAGCATCGTTGCGGATGCCGGCCAGTTGGCGTCCATCGCCGCGGTCGGCGGACTCCGCAAGGTCTATGCGGCAAAGGCCGACCTGACGCTGCAACCGATGCGCGACCATCACATTCAGGTCACGGGCCGCGTGACCGCAAAAATCGGTCAGACTTGCGTCGTGTCGCTTGACGATATTGACACGGACATCGACGAGGATGTTGACATCACCTTCGCGCCGCCATCGAAAATTCCACCGATGGCGTCGACGATCGACGATTCCGTCGACGATGACACCGAGATTCCAGATGCCCCCGAACCGATCGAGGACGGGATCATCGACATCGGCCGCATCGCGACCGACGCGCTGTTCCTTGCGATCGATCCCTATCCGCGCAAGGCCGGCGCCGTGCTCGACCTGCCGCGCGAGCGAGACGATCCGGAGGAACATCCTTTCGCCGCCTTGAAGGCGCTGAAAGGCGATGGCAACGACTAGAGAGACGCCACGTCTTGATTCCGGCTGCGAAGCGATTTCAGGTCGCGTCGTTGTGGTCAAGATGTTGTATCGGGGCGGGGAAACGCTATTGTCCCCGCCGGTCGGCTGCTTCAACGCGCCGATCGTCTGCCGTTTCGCGGCAGGATGTTCAGCCGCGGCCGAGCCCGCTTAAATTGCATTCATCAGGTCTTCGGGACGTCCATGCCGCAAAAGGTTCGAATCGCGCTTGACGCCATGGGCGGCGACTTCGGCCCGTCGGTGGTCGTGCCTGGTGCAGCGATAGCGCTGATCCGTCATCCCGATACGGAATTCTTGCTGTTCGGTGACAGCAAGCTGATCGAGGCGGAACTGGCCAAGCATCCGACGCTTAAAAAGGTGTCGCAGGTGTTTCATACCGACGTCGCCGTCAGCATGAACGACAAGCCGAGCCAGGCGCTGCGACGCGGCCGCAAGGTCTCGTCGATGTGGCTGGCGATTGATGCCGTGAAACGTGACGTCGCCGATGTTGCGATTTCTGCCGGCAACACCGGCGCGCTGATGGCGATGGCACGGTTTTGTCTGCGCATGTTGCCGGGCATTGACCGTCCGGCAATCGCTGCGGTGTGGCCAACGATGCGCGGCGACAGCGTGGTGCTCGATCTCGGCGCCACGATCGGCGGCGATGCGCAGCATCTCAAGACGTTGGCGATCATGGGCAGCGCGATGGCGCGCGTGCTGTTCGATCTCGAACGGCCGACGGTCGGTCTGTTGAATATCGGCGTCGAAGAAATCAAAGGCAGCGAAGAAATTCGAGACGCCGCCGAACTGCTGCGTGCGCTCGATCTGCCGCAATTGAATTTCATCGGCTTCGTTGAAGGAGACGGTATCGGCAAGGGCGCCGCCGACGTCATCGTCACCGAGGGCTTCAGCGGCAACATTGCCTTGAAAGCCGCGGAGGGCACCGCGCGGCAGATCTCGGAATATCTGCGCAGCGCCATGAGGCGGACCTGGCGCTCCAAGATCGGTTATCTGTTCGCACGCGCGGCTTTCGCTGCGCTGCGGGACAAGATGGACCCGAGCAAATCCAATGGCGGCGTGTTCCTCGGCCTCAAAGGCATCGTGGTGAAAAGCCATGGCGGCACAGATGCCGACGGCTTTGCCTACGCGGTCGATGTTGGCTATGACATGGTCAAATACGATCTCCTGACGAAGATCAATCAAACGCTAAATCGCGACGGAGGTGTGCTGGCTTCAGCGCCGCCCGCGCAGGAGGTTGTCTCGTGACTGCGATACGTTCGGTCGTGCTCGGCTGCGGCTCTTATTTGCCGGAGCGGATCCTGACCAATGCCGAATTGGCGCTGAAGGTCGACACGTCTGACGAGTGGATCGTTCAGCGCACCGGCATCAAACAGCGCCACATCGCCGCCGACGGTGAGTTTACGTCGCATCTGGCGATCAAGGCGGCGCAGGCGGCCTTGGCCAACGCCGGTATCGATGCACAGTCAATCGACCTCATCGTTCTGGCAACCTCGACACCGGACAACACCTTTCCCGCCAGCGCCGTCGCGGTGCAGGCAGCGCTCGGCATCAATCATGGCGCGGCGTTCGATTTGCAGGCGGTGTGTTCCGGCTTCATTTTCGCACTGGCAACGGCCGACGGCATGCTGCGCGGCGGATCGTTCAAGCGCGCGCTGGTCATCGGTGCGGAGACGTTTTCGCGGATTCTCGACTGGACCGATCGCGGCACCTGCGTGCTATTCGGCGACGGCGCCGGCGCGCTCGTACTGGACGCGCAGACACAGGCCGGAACTGCCGATGACCGTGGCGTCCTGACGACTCACCTGCGCTCAGACGGCCGCCACAAGGCGAAGCTTTATGTCGACGGAGGGCCGTCATCGACGCAGACCGTCGGCCATCTGCGCATGGAAGGCCGCGAAGTCTTCAAGCACGCGGTCGGCATGATCACCGACGTGATCATCGATGCTTTCAACGCGACGGGCGCATCGGCCGAGACGATCGACTGGTTCGTGCCGCATCAGGCCAACAAGCGCATCATCGATGCATCCGCGCACAAGCTGCATATTGCGCCGCAAAAGGTTGTCATCACAGTCGATCGCCACGGCAACACTTCGGCTGCGTCAATTCCGCTCGCGCTCTCGACAGCAGTAGCGGATGGGCGCATCACGCAAGGCGATCTCGTTCTGCTGGAAGCGATGGGCGGCGGTTTCACATGGGGCTCGGCGCTGGTCCGTTGGTGACAATACGTCCTAAATGAATGACTTATTGCAACAAAATCACATTGTTCCTGAACGATGTGTAGTGTTGACCGACCGGTGTTAACCACTTAATTTTCGCATTCAATTCTTTCGCCGACGATTGGGGCTGGCGATGACCGGTACTGGCAAGACAGTGACACGCGTCGATCTGTGCGAAGCGGTCTACCAGAAGGTAGGTCTGTCGCGCACGGAGTCGTCTGCGTTCGTCGAATTGGTTTTGAAGGAGATCACCGATTGCCTCGAGCGCGGTGAGACCGTGAAGCTGTCTTCGTTCGGCTCGTTCATGGTGCGCAAGAAAGGCCAGCGCATTGGCCGCAATCCGAAGACCGGCACCGAAGTGCCGATCTCGCCGCGCCGTGTGATGGTGTTCAAGCCTTCCGCGATTCTGAAGCAGCGCATCAATGGCGACGAGTCGGGTGCGTTGGCGGCTGCCGCCAACGGCAAAGACCACAACAACGACTGACCGCGGCGTGCCGCGATATCGGCGTCGTGCTAATGTGGCGTCCCGGATTCGGGAGAACCCGCTCCGATCATCGCGTGACATTTGAGGATTCCGTCTTGGACAAGGCGCCCGACGCATTCCGCACCATCAGCGAAGTCGCCGACGAACTCGACATCCCGCAGCATGTGCTTCGGTTTTGGGAGACGCGTTTCAGCCAGATCAAGCCGATGAAGCGCAGCGGCGGCCGTCGGTTCTATCGGCCGGATGACGTCGATCTGCTGCGCGGCATTCGCCGGTTGCTTTACGGCGAGGGTTATACGATCCGCGGCGTGCAGCGAATCCTGAAAGAGCAGGGCATCAAATCGGTTCAGGCGCTCAGCGATACGGCGAAAGCGGTCCCGTCGCTCTACGCGCTCGATGATGGCGTGAAGACGAAAATTGCGCGCGGTGCTGCCGGCGACGAGTCGGGCGACAACGTTGATGACGATGCCACCCATCTCGATGATGCGCAGGATGAGACCCCCGAGCCTGTGCCGGTCGCCGCACCGCCGCGCCGGCCGATGGCGACGCCGCTGCCGCGAATGGATCTCGCGCGCATCGATCAGGCCTCGCGCGGTGATGTCGCGCCGCGTGACGAGTTGCGTGCGGAGCCGAGGTTGGAGCAGAGGGCGGAAGCCGCGCCACGTCCTGCGGCGATGTCTCCGGAGCGGCCAGCAGCCCTCGCCGGCGTGTCTGCGCCGCCGCAGATGCCGGATCGCCGTCCGCTCGACATCATCCGGCTCAAGGCTGTCATGAGCGACCTGATCGTGTGCCGCGAGATGCTCGACCGGGCGATGCAAGATCGCTGATCGGATGAGCGGCCTCTTGCGCCAGACTTGCTTGTTGCGCCAGACGTTCTTGCGCGAAACCCCGAACGCCGCTACAGCATGCGGGCCGCAAGGCATCGGAGCGTGGCGCAGCCCGGTTAGCGCACTAGTCTGGGAGACTAGGGGTCG
>CAXTJT010000031.1:0-19112 GCA_964244735.1 uncultured Tardiphaga sp. | reverse complement strand
TCACCTCAGCGGAACATGTTCGAGGTCGATTGCAGCATCTGGTCGGCGGCGGAGATGACCTTGGCGTTCATCTCGTAAGCCCGTTGGGCCGCGATCAGGTCGGAAATTTCCGACACGACTTCGACATTGGCCTGTTCCAGGCTCGACTGCTGGAGGTCGCCCAAGCCTTCATTGCCGGCGACGCCATCCTGCGGCTGGCCCGAGGCGGGGGTGTCGGTGAACAGGTTGTCGCCGATCGGCTGCAGGCCGGCCTTGTTGATGAAGCGCGTCAGGCCGATCTGGCCGAGGATGCTCGGGGTGGTCGAACCCGGCACCGTCACCGAGACCTGGCCCTGCGCGTTGATCGACAGGCCCGAGGCGTTTTGCGGGATTGTGATCGTCGGCTGCACGGGATTGCCCTGGGTCGTCACGATGCGGCCCTGCGCGTCGCGTTGAAACGTGCCGTCGCGGGTATAGCCGAACGTGCCGTCCGGCATCTGGATCTTGAAGAAGCCTTCGCCGCGGATCGCGATGTCGAGATCGTTGCCGGTCTGCGACAGCGTGCCCTGACTCATCAGACGCGGCGTGCCGACGGTCTTGACGCCGCCGCCGATGTCGATGCCGACCGGCAGCACGGTGCCTTGATCCGAGGCCTGCGCGCCGACCCGGCGAACGTGGTCGTAGATCAGATCCTGAAACGCGGCGCGCTGCTTCTTGTAGCCTGTGGTGCGCAGGTTCGCGATGTTGTTGGAGATGACCTGGACGTTCAGCTCCTGGGCTGCCATGCCGGTCGCGGCGGTATAAAGGGCGCGCATTGTCTAACTCCTTACGCCGGAACGTCGGCGAGTTTATCGAGCGCGGATTTGCGCAGATCGCCCTGTTGTTGAAGCATCGCGGAGATCTGCGTGTAAGCGCGCGTCACTTCGATCATGCGGCTCATTTCCGTGACCGAATTAACGTTGGATTTTTCGATGAAGCCCTGCTTCACGGTCGATGTCGTCGACGGCAAAGCCGCGCCCGCGTCGCCGGCGGCAAACAGGTTGCTGCCGTCCTTCTGCAGCTTCTGGGGCTGCGTGAAATTCACGAGGCGCAGCTTGCCGCGAACCGAATCGGTCCGTGAATTGCCTTCGCGAACGGTGATGCCGCCATCGCCTGCGATCGTGATGTCGCGGTCGCCCGGCTGAAACACGATCGGTCCGCTGGTGCCGAGAACCGGATTGCCGGCCACGGACACGAGCTGGCCGCGCGCGTTGATCTGCAGGCCGCCGTCGCGGGTATAGCGATCGCCGCCGGCGGTCTGCACGACGAAGAAGGCGTTGCCGTCTATTGCGATGTCGAGCGGGTTCTTGGTTTGCTCGGAGGGGCCCTGCGAAAAATCACGAAACGTCGCGCTGTCCTGCACATAAGACACGCGGCTGTCGCGATTGCCGAAATTGCCGTCCCGCGCGCTGGAGCCGAGGAATTCCTGAAACACCGATTTGTCGGCCTTGAAGCCGGTCGTGTTGGCGTTCGCGACATTGTTCGCGACGACATCGATCTGCCGTTCAAGAGTCATCTGTCGCGACAGGCCGATGAGATGAATGTTCTCCATCGGAAATCTCCCCTTTTCCTGCGATCCGGTTTTGCTCTCCCAAGCAAGACCGTCTGGGCGTCCGGAACGCTGCGGCTCTCCCAAGCCCGTGCGCCGCCAAGGGATGTAGCGAATGCCGTGCCAAACTAGAAATGATTGTAACTATAAATGTTTAGTCGGTTTTTGTGCCGTGCGGGATGGCGGCAATAAGAGACTGTTGACCATATTTGCCGGCAAAAAATACCTAGCTGTGAGGCGAAAGAAAGGTTGCGTTAACCATTCGGGCTCTAGCGTCCCGTTCAAGGCGCAATGCGCCGGCGGCATTTGTATTGCGTCACGGCAGGCTGGCAGGCATCGCGCTACACCCAGGCGGGCATAGCGGGCGATGGCGGATAAAGAGATCGAGGACGGCGCCGGCGCAGCCGAGGCGCCGAAGAAGAGCAGGCTCAAGCTCATCATTATCGCTGCGGTCGCCGTATTCGGACTGGGCGGCGGCGGCTGGTTCATGTTCCTGCGTCATCCCGCCAAGGAAATGCACGCCGAAGCGCCCGTGGCGAAGCCACCGACCTTTATCGACGTCCCTGAAATGATGGTGAACCTCTCCGGTCAGCCGGGCGAACGTGTGCAATATCTCAAGATGAAGGTCGTGCTCGAAGTGAAGGATGCGCCGGTTGTGGCCTTGATCACGCCGTCGATGCCGCGCGTCACTGATATTTTCCAGACATACTTGCGCGAACTGCGCCCGGCCGATCTCAACGGCTCGGCCGGACTGTTTCGGCTGAAAGAAGAACTGACGCGCCGCGTCAATGCGGCTGTCTCGCCGAGCACCGTCAACGCCGTTCTCTTCAAGGAAGTCGTGATCCAATGACACGACGGAATCCACATCATGGCTGACACCGAACAGGTCGATCAGGACGTGATCGCGGCCGAGTGGGAGGCGTCGCTGGATTCAAAAGATCCCGCGCAGGCCGAACGCGACGCGGCGTCGAACGAACTGAGCGGGACGATGGCGGCGCAATGGGCCGCGATGGTCGAGGATGGGGGTCGCGACATCGTCGGCGCGAAAACGTCCGGCGAGCGTGTCCTGTCGCAAGAAGAGATCGACAGCCTGCTCGGCTTCAGCGTCGGCGAAGTCCACCTCGACGAAAATTCCGGCATCCGGGCCATCATCGATTCCGCGATGGTGTCCTACGAGCGTCTGCCGATGCTCGAAATCGTGTTCGACCGCCTCGTCCGGTTGATGACGACGAGCCTGCGCAATTTCACCTCCGACAACGTCGAAGTCTCGCTCGATCGCATTACCTCGGTGCGCTTCGGCGACTACATGAACTCGATTCCGCTACCGGCGGTGTTGAGCGTCTTCAAGGCGGAAGAGTGGGAGAATTTCGGTCTCGCCACCGTCGATTCCAACCTGATCTATTCGATTATTGATGTCTTGCTCGGCGGCCGTCGCGGTACGCCGTCGCTCAAGATCGAAGGTCGGCCCTACACCACCATCGAGACCAATCTCGTCAAGCGGCTCGTCGAAGTCGTGCTTGCCGACGCGGAGCATGCGTTCCGGCCGCTGTCGCCGGTGACGTTCAAGATTGATCGTCTGGAGACCAATCCGCGTTTTGCCGCGATCACGCGCCCCGCCAATGCGGCGATCCTGGTGCGGCTGCGCGTCGACATGGAAGACCGCGGTGGCAATATCGAACTGCTGCTGCCTTATGCGACCATCGAACCGATCCGCAACGTCCTGTTGCAGATGTTCATGGGCGAAAAATTCGGCCGTGACCCGATCTGGGAAGGTCATCTCGCGACCGAAATTTCGCAAGCGCAGATCGCTGTCGATGCCGTGCTTTACGAGGCCGAAATTCCGCTCAAGCAACTGATGCAACTCAAGGTGGGCGATACGCTGCCGCTCGACATGCGCGCCGACGCGCTCGTCGCGGTTCGTTGCGGCAATGTTACGCTGACCGAAGGCCGAATGGGCCGTGTCGGCGACCGCGTCGCGATCCGCGTCACCAAGCAACTGCGCAAGCCCAATACCACCTTCGCGATGTTCGAGAAGGCTGACGAGCAAACCAAACTGATGGAGGCACAATGAGCCACGTATTCGGACTTGTCATCGAGGGGCTCGTCGCCATTTTGCTGCTGCTGACCATCGCGTATTGCATGATGCTGAACTCGCGGCTGAAGCGTCTCAAGGCAGACGAACAGTCACTCAAGGCGACGATCGGCGAGCTTATCACCGCAACCGAAATCGCCGAGCGCGCGATCGGCGGCCTCAAGCATGCCGTGCGCGACGTCAACGAGAACCTGGGCCAGGAAATCGCGACCGCGACCGAACTTACCGAGTTGCTGCGCCATCAACTTGCCGCTGGCGACGGCGTGCTGGAGCGGCTGTCGCGCATCGCATCCGCCGCGCGCCCTGCGCAGACGGTGGCGCAGACCCTGTCGCCGGCCAAATCCCTTGCCGCTGCCGCGCAGGCGTTCGCCGAGCGCAGAAGGATCGATGGCCTCGCAGCATGAGCTACTTCAGTCATATTCGCGTTTTGCCGGTAGTTCTCGCGGCGATCGCCGGCCTTGCGGTCCTCAAGATCGCAAGCCTCGTCATCGGCGGCCGCTATGTCTTCGATGCCGAGCCGGTACCAATCAAGAGTTCCTGGGCCCGCGACAATCTCAGATTTCCGAGCGGCAATCAGCCATTGATGGCCAGCCGTGACGATGACGACATCACCGGATCCGTCAGCGCCAGAAAGGAAGAACCGAAGCCGGAGGTGAAGGCGCCGGAAGCCACCAAGCCGCCGGAGGGCCTCGTCACGATCCCGGAGCAGGGGCAGGCGGTGTCGCCATCGGAGCGTGCGCTGCTTGAACGCCTACAAGCGCGACGCCAGGAGCTTGAAGCCCGCGCGCGCGAGATCGACATTCGCGAAAGCCTCCTGAAAGCCGCCGAGAAACGCATCGAGAGCCGCGTCGAGGAACTGAAGGGCGTCGAATCGCGAATCTCGTCTGCGACCGAGCAGAAGACGGCCGATGACGGCACGCGCTTCAAGGCCATCGTCACGATGTATGAGGGCATGAAGCCGAAAGACGCGGCCAAGGTTTTCGATCGTCTTGAAATGGGCGTGCTATTCGAGATCGCCTCGCAGATCGCACCGCGCAAGATGTCCGACATTCTCGGGCTGATGTCGGCCGAGGCCGCGGAACGTCTGACGGTCGAATTGGCGCGTCGCGCCAGCGGCGACAAATCGGCCGCGATCGTCGAACTGCCGAAGATCGAAGGCCGGCCGACAGGGCAAGGGCGAAACTAACGGTCAGACAACCGGCCTTTCGCCGACATTCTTAACAAATCCTTCAACCGCGGAATCTAGATTCGATGCGGCGATCGGTCGGATAACGGTCGGCGCAGCATCGGGGAAAGATAGTCCGGATCATGACGCGGGTGTCGGCGCGACGATTGCAAGCGATAGTCGCCTTCGGGCGGCCGCATCGCTTTGTCCGCGCCTCGTTCGCATTGGGCCTGCTCGTCTTCCTCACTGGCGTTAATCCGTTTGCGCTGGCCCAGACGCCGTCGGTGAAGGGCGCCGCGGCGCTGGCCGTGTCGAATGGCTTCGCGCGGATGCTGATCAAGCTTGATGAGGACATCGACGCGGATGCGAGCATCGCCGGCAACGTCCTCGTGGTGCGCTTCAAGCGACCGGTCGAAATCGACGTCGGCAAGCTCGCCGATGCTGCCCCCGATTATGTCAGTTCCGTGCGGCGCGATCCCGACGGTCTGGCGGTCCGCTTCGCGCTGACCCGCAAGGTCAAGCTCAACGCGATGATGGCGGGCGAACGAACCTTCATCGATCTTTTGCCGGACAACTGGACCGGCCTGCCGCCGGGCCTGCCGCAATCCGTTGTTCGCGAATTGGCCGAGCGCGCCCGCAACGCCGAGCGCGCCTTGAAGCAGCAAAAGGCCAGCGTCGAGACCCGCAAGCGCGCAACGTTGCGTCTGCGCGTGTCGGTGCAGCCGACATTCGTGCGGTTTTCCGTCGAACTGCCGGACGGCGTCGGCGTGTCGTCCGCGATGGTGGACCAGAAGTTCGTGCTGTCGTTCAGCGCGCCGCTCAGTTTCGATCTGGCCGATGCGATGTCGGCGGCGCCCGCCAATGTCGGTGCGATCACCCAGCGCAGCGACGGCGGCACGTCGACGGTTGAGATTGCCCTGATTGGTGATGTCGATGTCCGCGCCTTCCGCGACGACAAGACCTATATGGTCGACGTCGGCGCGCAGCAGACGGAGAAGCCTGTTCAGGTCAAGCCGGTCGCCTCGACACCGGCAGGGGTGCCGGAAACGCCGCTTGCGAAGCCCGCGCGGGCCGCCCGCGAGGCGCCGTCCGTCCGCGGCGATGCCGAGTCCGTGCAGCCGACGCCGGACAGCATCGCCGACGTGATGTCGCGTGCTCCTGGCAAGCCGGAACCCAAGGCCGAACCCAAGGTCGAACCCAAGCCTCAACCCAAGGCTGACCCGGTCTCGATGCCCGTGGCAATGGTGGCGCCCGCAGCCGTCGCACCGGCGTCTGAGCCTGTGATCGCGAAAGCCGCCGCCGGTTCATCGATCGAGGCGCGCCGCAGCAGCGACGGCCTGAAGCTCAATTTTGTTTTTGCCATGCCGACGCCGGCGGCTCTGTTCCGCCGGGCCGATATGATGTGGCTGGTTCTGGACACCGACACGGCGCTCGATCTCGCACCGATCAAACGTGAGGGTGGGGCGCTGATCGGCGATGTCAGCATCATGAAAACGCCAAGCGGTCAGGCGATCCGCATCCGTCTCAATCGTCCGCAATTGGCATCGCTGACGGCTGCGGACACGGCCGCTTCGGGAAAGAATTGGACGCTGAGCTTTGCCGACGCGGCGCAAACGTCGCCGGTCGCGCTGTCGCTGGTTCGCAACGTCGTCGGTTCTGCTCACGCCAAAGCCAACGTTCCGCTCGCGGGTGCGGGCCGCCTGCACAAGATCGTCGATCCCGATGCCGGGGACGCGTTGACCGTCGTCACCGCGCCGCCGCCGCCGCGCGGGTTTATCCGGCGTCAGGATTTCGTTGATTTCTCCATGCTCGAATCCATCCACGGGGTTGTCGTCCAGCCCAATGCCGATGACGTGTCGGTCGAGATCGACAATGATGGCGTGGTGCTGTCGCGTCCCGGTGGGCTGACCCTGTCGGCGTCCATTATCGGTCGGTCGCGCATGTCGCTTGCCGTCAGACCGATGTTCGATCTGCACGAATGGCAGGAAAACGAGCAAGGCCCTTTCATCGCCCGGCGCGACGAATTGATCCGTAAGCTTGCGCAAGCCCCGGTCGCCGATCGCGCGTCCGCGCGCGATGATCTTGCAAAGTTTTATTTCGCCCGCGAAATGTATCCCGAAGCACGCGGCGTTCTCGGCGTCATGATCGGCGAATCGGCGGCCGGCGACGAAGATGCGCAAACATTGCTTCTGTTTGCTGCGGCCAGCGCGCTGATGGGACGGCCGGATCAGGCCGTCAAGGTCATGGCCAATCCGGCGCTAGCAGCAAGTTCGGACACGCAACTCTGGACCGGTCTTGCGTTGGCGCAACAAGGCAAATGGGCGCAGGCGCGGGAGAAATTCAAGAACGCCGGCTTTGCGCTCGCGTCACTGCCGTTTGATCTGCAACGCATTGTCCTGCTGCAGGCCATGCGCGCCTCTCTTGAGGTCAAGGATATCGCAGGCGCGGCGTCGCGCAGCAGCGAACTCGACCTTGTCGGCATTCCGCCCGCAATGATGCCGGAGGTGTCGGTGTTGCGCGGTCGTCTCGCCGAAGCGCTCGGCCGCGAGCAGGATGCGCTCGATAATTATCGCTCGGCATCGCTGTCTGCGCATTCGCCGGCGTCGGCCGAAGCCCGGTTGCTCATGGTCGGGTTGCGCCAGAAGCGCGACGACATCACGCCGGACAATGCGCTGAATGAACTCGAGACGTTGTCTGCGATCTGGCGCGGCGATGCCATCGAGGTCAAAACGTTGCAGGCGCTCGCCAGGATTTACGCGGACACCGGTCGCTACGCGGAGGCGTTAAGCGCGGCCCGGATTGCGACGCGGCTCGACGGCAATTCGGATTCCGCGCGGCAATTGCAGGACGAGGCGGCCGCCTTGTTTACGCAGATGTATCTGACGCCGAAAGGCGACGATATTCCGCCGATCTCGGCTTTGGCAGCCTTTTATGAGAACAGCGATCTCACGCCGATCGGCCGCAAGGGCGATGAGATGATCCGCCGTCTGGTCGAGCGTCTCGTCTCGGTCGATTTGCTCGATCAGGCCAGCCAGTTGTTGCAATACCAGATCGACAACCGGTTGCAGGGCGCGGCGCGCTCGCAGGTCGCCGCGCGTTTGGCGATGATCTATCTGATGAATCGGAAGCCGGACCTCGCCATTTCTGCCTTGCATGCAACACGCAACGCGGAGCTTGCCGGCGACTTGCGCCAGCAGCGAATCCTGATCGAGGCGCGGGCGCAGAGCGATATCGGCCGCCGCGATCTCGCGCTCGACATCATTTCCAACAATGGCGGTCGCGAGGCGGTCCGACTGCGTTCGGATATCTATTGGGCGGCGCGGCGCTGGCGTGAGGCGTCAGAACAGATCGAGCTATATTACGGCGACCGTTGGCGCGATTTCAAACCCTTGAATGCGACCGAAAAAAGCGACGTGATCCGCGCCGTGATCGGCTATGCACTGGCGGAGGATGGCCTGGGCCTTGCGCGGTTTCGCGAAAAATATGCGCCGCTCATGACCGGCACGTCGGACCGGATTGCCTTCGACGCTGCGAGTAAGCCTGCATCCAGCAACAGCGCGGAGTTCGCGCAGATCGCCAGGATGGCGGCGGGCGTCGATACGCTCGACGGCTTCCTGCGCGAGATGAAGTCGCGTTTCCCGGACGCGATGGCCCGCGCGCCGCTGCCGCCCGACCCGGCGAAAGCGGATCCGGTGACGACCGGCGCGCTGCCGCAGATCGTCGGGCTCAAGCAGGTCGAGGGGAAGAGGTAGGCTCGTTCAGCAGTGCGGTTTTTCGCTGTCGTTTGCCCAGGTTTTCGCCAGCTTCTCGAACTCGCAATACAGCGTCGGTGTTGATGTCGATTGCCTCCGCTGTATGACGAATGGTTTGCAGGCGATCCAGTCTTTCACGACTGTGGTTCGGGCGTATTCCCGATAGACACGCGCATTGAGGGTCTTTTCGTTGATGCCGATGGCCACCAGTTCGTATCGATTCAAAATCGAACGCAGGACACTGGCTTCATCGCTGGCGGCCTGATCCGGGTCTGCCCAATTGACCATATGGCCAACTGCTCTCAGTCCGAGATAGCGTTGACGGATTGTCAGCAAGAGTTCGGTGGACTGCTCGCTCATGATGAGATCGAGCGTCGCTCGCCGTCTCGCAACGCCGCGCGTGACGGCGGCAGATATGATGACGCCAAGGAACGTCAAGAAAATGGCCCCTGACTGAAGCCAGAGGCCAAAATTCTGAATTTGATCTGTCGTAAGCCAAGGCATCGGACTTAACGGATGGCGCTTAACCGCCATCGCCCTCATGCGTGAGATTCGTCATGATCGGACATCCTTTTTTGCAACCTGTGCTCGAATATATGGTCTTTTCCTACTAAAACACAACAGGTCTGAAACACGATTTAACGTGCCGTTACTGCCCGTAACTCTGCACCAGCGATCCGGCGACGAGCGACCAGCCGTCCACCAATACGAAGAAAATCAGCTTGAACGGCAGCGACACCACGACCGGCGGCAGCATCATCATGCCCATCGACATCAGCACCGACGCCACGACAAGGTCGATGATCAGGAACGGCAAAAACAGCAGAAAGCCGATCTCGAAAGCGCGCTTCAATTCCGAGATCATGAAGGCCGGCACCAGAATGCGCAGCGACATTTCGGCCGGCGTCGCCGGCGGCGGCTCGCCCGACAGGTCCATGAACAGCTTGAGGTCTTTCTCACGCACGTTTTTCTGCATGAATCCGCGCAGCGGGATGGACGCGCGCTGCAAGGCGTCTTCGACCGCGATCTGGTTGGCGACCAGCGGCTTGATGCCGTCGTCGTAGGATTTCTGCAGCACCGGCCCCATCACGAAGGCGGTCAGAAACAGCGCCAGCGCGATGATGACGGAGTTCGGCGGCGCAGTGGCGGTGCCGAGCGCTGTGCGCAACAGCGACAGCACGACGACGATCCGTGTGAACGAGGTCATCATGATCAGGATCGACGGCGCGATCGACAGCACCGTCAGCAGCGCGATCAGTTGGATGGCGCGCTCGGTGACGCCGCCATTGCCCTGACCGAAATTGATGCTGACATCCTGCGCGACCGCCGGATCGATGAACGATCCGGCGGCAATCAGGCTAACAATGAAAAGAACTCTACGCGGGGTGTTTGCGGCGCTCACGAAGGAGACTTCGGGCGGCCCAGCAAGGACGCCATCTCGTCTTCGAGATTCTCAAACCCCGTTTTCGGCGACGGCGTCACCGGCGGCGCCATGCCTGCCTCGTTGCGGACGCTGCGCGGCGGCTCCGGCGCGACCGGCGGCGCGACATTGCCTTCGCCGCTTGGACGACGCAACGCGGCTTCGAGGCGCTGCGCCATCTCCGTGAGGTTCTGCTCGGCGTTGCTCGGCACGGTCGGAGGGGCAACCGGCGGCGCGGCGGCGCTGCGCGACGGCGGCACGCGCGGCGGCGGCTCGGGCATCCGGGAGGGTCGCGGCATCGCGGGCTCGCCGCGCGTCGGGCGCGGCATGACCGGTTCGTTTCGGGCGGTCGGCGTATCGGCCGCCGGTTCAGGGCGAATCATCGGGCTCGGCGACGGTTCGCGGCGCTCGCCCAGCGGCGGGCCGGTCGGGCGGCGAACTTCGTCGGCAAAGGTCGGACGGGCCGGGCGCGGCGCGGGTTCCGGTTCGCTCGGCTCGAAGGCGTCGGCGCGGCTCTCGGCATCGGTCCAGCCAGCGGCGTCAGGCAAGGGCGCGGAGCGCGGCAGGTCGCCGCCGACGCTGGCGCGCGGCGCCATCTGGTCGCCCCGCGCCGGACTCGCGCGGACGATGTTCTGTTCAACGACGATGTCGGTCGGGCCTCCGATCATCAGCAGATGCTCGACGTTGTCGCGGCGCACCAGCACCAGGCGGCGGCGGTTATCGACCGCTGCGGCGTCGATCACCGCGAGGCGCGGCATGCGTCCGCGATTGGCATTGGCGCCGAGCCGGCTGCCGCCGAAACGCCGCACCAGGAACGCGGCCAGGCCGATCAGTGCCAGAACGACGACGAAGGCAATGATGAACGTCATGGAAGAGGTCTGCATGTCTGTTCCCGGCAATGTCGCGTCCGTAAACCTGCGTCCGTGGTCGTAGCGGGCGACCAAAGTCAACGTCATCCGGCAAAGGCTGCCACGTTCAAAACTCTTACCCCATGAATCGCCGCAACCAAAACGACTTCTGCGCCGGCGGTCGGCATCCGCGTCAGATCATAGGCAAATTTAACCGCATCTTCAGAGGTCTTAACCGGGCGTTAACCATAGCACGGCAAATTCTGCCCACCTGCCGCAGCCTGCTGCAGCGAACGGACTACCGCGCCATGGCGATTACCGATCTTCCGACCTTGTCGGCCCTGCGCACCAAGATGCAATGGCATCAGGAGCGCCAGCGCGTGCTGGCCGAAAACATTGCCAATTCCGATACGCCCAACTTCAAGCCGCGCGATCTGGTCGCGCCGAAATTCGATGTTGCCGGCGCTGGCGTGTCGGGCGGCACGGCATCGCTACCGATGATGCGGACCAGCAACAGTCATATCGGCCTGTCCGGCGGCAGCGGCAGCAGCTTTGCGTCCGACGCCAGGACCGGCTCAGAGACCCGGCCGGCCGGCAATGCCGTCAATCTTGAAGACGAAATGCAGAAGGTCGCCGCCAACCAGATGGATTATGCGGCCGCCACCTCGCTCTATAGCCGCAGCCTCGGTCTGCTGAAAACCGCCATCGGCAAACGCTGATATTGGAACCCTGACACATGGCCGACGACAGCTCTGACTTTTCCCGCTCGATGGGCATCGCCAGTTCAGGCCTGCGCGCGCAGGCCGGGCGGATGCGCGTGATCTCGGAAAATATCGCCAACGCCGATTCGACCGCGCAGACGCCGGGCGGCGATCCCTATCGCCGCAAGGTGCCGACGTTCTCGTCGACGCTCGATCGCGCGCTCGATGCGCGCGTCGTGTCGCTCGGACCCATCCGGCCGGACACGGCCGCATTCCGCATCAAAACCGAACCCGGCAATCCGGCGGCCGACCCGCAGGGCAATGTCAAATATCCCAATGTGAACCCTCTCATCGAGATGACCGACATGCGCGACGCGCAGCGGTCCTACGAAGCCAATCTTAACATCATCAGCGCGACGCGCCGGATGATCCAGCGCACGCTCGACATTCTCAAGGCCTGATAGGGATTCTCACCATGGTAACGCCGTCGATCGCAGCGAACGCCTATTCCGCTCTGTCTCGCCTCACTGACGCCGCGGGCGCCGGCGGTGCGGGCAAGGCCGGCCTCTCCGGCGGTATTGGCGGCACCGGTCAATCCTTCGGCGCGATGCTGAAAGAGGCCGTCGGCAGCGTCATGGACGCGGGCCGCAAATCCGATTCGCAGGCCATCGCGATGGCCAATGGCAAGTCCAACGTCATGGACGTGGTGACGGCTGTAGCCGAAACCGACGTCGCCGTCTCAACGTTGGTGTCGGTGCGCGACCGCGTCATCCAGTCCTATGAAGACATCATGCGGATGCCGATCTGATGACCGGCGCGGAGACCCTTGACGTCGCGCGCGACGCCATCTGGACCATCGTTGTTGTGTCCGCGCCGCTGATGGTGGTCGGCCTCGTCGTTGGCGTGGTGATCTCGCTGGTGCAGGCGCTGACGCAGATCCAGGAACAGACGCTGGTGTTCGTGCCGAAAATCATTGCGATTTTCGTGACGCTGATCCTGGCGCTGCCGTTCATGGCGGATGCGTTGCACAGCCATATGATGCGGATATCGTCGCGAATCATCGGCGGTTAGCGCAGAACAAAGCCCATGCGCATCGACGTCTCGCTGCTTCCGGCCCTTGCCGCCGCCTTCATGCTGGTCTTCGCCCGCATCGGCGCGATGGTGATGCTGTTGCCCGGATTTGGCGAGACGAATATTCCGGTTCGCATCAAGTTGGGCATCGCTCTGCTCCTGACGCTGGTGATCCTGCCTGCGCATCGCGGCGCCTATCAGATCGACCTCCAGTCGATGTCGGCGCTGATCGTGCTGGCCGTCCATGAAATCGTCATCGGCATCATCCTCGGCGCGACGGCGCGGGTGACGCTGGCGGCGTTGCAGACGGCAGGCTCGGTGATCGCGCAACAACTGGGACTCGGTTTCGTGACGGCGATCGATCCGACGCAGGGCCAGCAGGGCCTGCTGATCGGCAATTTTCTGACATTGCTCGGGGTCACGCTGCTGTTTGCGACCGATACGCATCATCTCATCATCGCGGCGCTGAGTGAGAGCTACAAGATTTTCGCGCCGGGCGAGGTGATGCCGTCGGGGGACGTCGCCGCCCTCGCGACGCGCGCTTTTGCCGCCGCCTTCAAGCTAGGCATGCAACTCGCCGCGCCGTTTCTGGTGTTCGGTCTGGTGTTCAATGTGGGGCTCGGCGTGCTCGCGCGATTGATGCCTCAGATGCAGGTCTATTTCGTCGGCGTGCCGCTTTCGATCATGATCGGCTTCGTCATCTTCGGGGTGATTCTGGCGACGATGATGAGCGCCTACATGGATTACTTCGTCGGTGTGCTGCAAAGCATGATTCCAAGGACATAAGGGACAGCCATGTCCGAGGACAGCGACGAGAAAACACACGACCCGACACAGAAGCGTCTCGACGACGCGCTCGCCAAGGGTGATGTCGTCAAGAGCCAGGAGGTCGGCACCTGGTTCGTGATCGCCGGGGCAACTCTGGTGCT
The DNA here is from genome assembly GCA_964244735.1 of uncultured Tardiphaga sp. Classification (GTDB taxonomy): domain Bacteria; phylum Pseudomonadota; class Alphaproteobacteria; order Rhizobiales; family Xanthobacteraceae; genus Tardiphaga. The sequence goes on along the minus strand of CAXTJT010000031.1, from coordinate 5,567 downwards.
GTCGTCGTTCGGCAGCTCGATCGCGACCGGCATCGAGATGCCGCTCCGCAATCTGATCGCCAACTCCTGGATGATCCGCACCGACGGCGCGGGACTTCTCTCGCTCGCGCAAAGTCTCGGCTATACGGTTCTCGCCGCGCTCGGCGTGCCGATGCTGATGCTGATGCTCGCGGCCGTTGCCGGCAATCTGATCCAGCATCGGCTGGTGTTCTCTGCGGAATCCCTGACTCCCAAATTCAGCAAGCTGTCGCCTGTGGCGGGCTTCGCGCGCATATTCGGCAAGCAGGCGATCGCGAATTTCGCCAAGGGCCTGTTCAAGGTGGTTGCACTTGGCGCCGTGATGGTCATCGTGCTGTGGCCGGAACGGCACCGCCTCGATGCGATGCTGCATTTCGATCCGGCTGTCATTCTCCACACGACGATGGCGCTTACGGTGCAGGTTATGGGCGCGGTCGTCGCGCTGCTCGCCGTGGTCGCGCTCGGCGATTATCTCTTCCAGTATCGCACCTGGTTCGAGCGGCAGAAAATGTCGCTGCAGGAGATCAAGGAAGAAATGAAGCAGTCGGAAGGCGACCCCCATATCAAGGGACGCCTGCGGCAATTGCGCCATGCCAAGATGAAGAAGCGCATGATGGCGGCGGTGCCGAAAGCCTCCGTCATCATTACCAACCCGACGCACTATGCCGTGGCTCTGTCCTATGAGCGCGGCATGGCCGCGCCGATCTGCGTCGCCAAGGGCGTCGACGCGATCGCGCTGAAAATCCGCGACGTCGCTGGCGAGCACGACATTCCGATCGTCGAAAACGTACCGTTGGCGCGCGCGCTCTACGCCATCGTCAAGATCGACGACGAGATCCCCGCCGAGCATTATGCGGCGGTGGCGCAGATCATCGGCTACGTGATGGGCCTCAAGCGCGGCTTCGGCCGGCAGCGGGTGTGATATCCTCCGATTCGCGGGCCGGTTCCGTCATGACCCGCTTGCGCAGGAGCGGTCGATTCGGGCACTCAGGATCGGGCGCAACCGCGCTTGGACCTTTCAGCAGGCACGCGCTCGTATGACCTCCCGAACCCTCCCAGACATGTCGCGCGATTCGGCCGGATCGATGATGCCCGAGCCCGCGCGGCGCAGCGGCAGCATTTTGCTGGTGCTGCTGGTGGCCGGCGCGATCGTCGCGGCCGCCGTGGCCTTTATGACGCTTGGCCGGTCGCAGGCGCAGCCTTACATTCTGGGCTTGCTGGCGCTGCTGGCGATGGTTGGGCTGTTCACGCTGTTCGCATGGGCTGCGGGGATCGTTCGTTTTGCCGATCGCAGCGCGGAAGACCCGGCGATGCGTCTGGTCGCCGACCATGCCTTCGACGGCACCGCCGTGACCGATGCCGGCGGCCACATCACCTATGCGAATGCGGCCTATCTGACATTGACCGGGGCGGCGTCGCGCGACGAGGTGCGTCCGGTGGATCGCGTGTTCATCGGCAATCCCGATGTATCCGAAGCGGTTTTCCGGCTCGTCAAGGCCGCGCGCGAAAGCAAGCGGCAGCAGGAGGAAGTCCGCGTCGCCGGCAATAGCGGCGCCGGGCGCTGGCTGCGGATGCGGGTGCGCCCGCTCGGCACGTCCAAGCGCGATGCCAAATCCACCGTGTGGACGGTCGCCGACATCACGCGCGATCGCGAGCGTCAGGAGGACGTCTTCCAGGAATTGCAGCACGCGATCGAATATCTCGATCACGCGCCCTGCGGTTTCTTCTCGGTCGATCCCGCCGGCGATGTCGTCTATGTCAATGCAACGCTGGCGAACTGGCTCGACCATGACCTTGCCGAAATCGGATCCGGCGGGCTCAAGCTCACGGACATCGTGTCGGGCGACGGCGCGTCGCTCTTGACCTCGATCGTGCCGGCGCCGGGCGAAGTCAGAACCGAAGTCTTCGACATCGACCTTCGCATGCGCGGCGGCAAGACGATGCCGGTGCGGCTCTATCACAAGCTCGCTTTCGGCGCGGACGGAGTCGCCGGAGCGTCGCGCACGCTGGTCATCAGCCGCGCCCGCGACGAGCGTTTCGATCCGCAGCGCGCCGCCGAAGTGCGCTTCATGCGCTTCTTCGACCACACGCCGATGGCGATCGCGACTGTCGACAAGAACGGCGTCGTGGTGCGCGGCAATGCGCGCTTCGCCAAACTCGCGCAAAGCGTCAGCCCCGCCGTCAATCAGTCGGTGCTCGCCGCCGTCAGCGACCGCGATCGCAGCCAGCTCGTTGCTGCGATCGACAAGGCCGCGCAAGGCCATGGCGACATCGCGCCGGTGGAATTGCTGCTCGACGGCGGGACCGATCGCTGGGGGCAGTTCTTCGTCACCGCCGTCAAGGTCGACGAAAGCGATGGCGAGGCCGCTATTGTCTATCTGCTGGAGACGACCGAGCGCCGCGCGCTGGAGAACCAGGTCAATCAGGCGCAGAAGATGGATACGATCGGCCAGTTGGCCGGCGGCATCGCGCATGATTTCAACAACGTCCTCTCCGCCATCATGATGGCCAACGATTTCCTGCTGAACGCGCACAAGCCGACCGACCCGTCCTTTCAGGACATCATGCTGATCAAGGACAATGCAACGCGCGCCGCGACGCTGGTGCGGCAGTTGCTGGCGTTCTCACGCAAGCAGACGCTGCGTCCGCAAGTGCTCGATCTGCGCGAAGCGCTGGCCGATATCGATCGGCTCTTGAAGCGCCTGATCGGCGAGAAGGTGACGTTCGATCTCGTCCACGGTCGCGATCTGTGGCCTGTGAAAGTCGATGTCTCGCAATTCGAGCAGGTCATCGTCAACCTTGCGGTCAATGCACGCGATGCGATGCCGTCGGGCGGCAAGCTCACGATCCGCACCGGCAATGTCGCGGCGAACCAGATCGACGGCCTCAAACACAAGGGCATGCCGGCGGCGGATTACGTGAAGATCGAGGTCGCCGATACCGGGACCGGCATTCCCGCCGACATCGTCGACAAGATTTTCGAGCCTTTCTTTTCGACCAAGGAGGTCGGCAAAGGCACGGGCCTCGGGCTCTCGACGGTGTACGGGATCGTCAAGCAGACGGGCGGCTTCGTCTACGTGCAGTCGGAGGCCGATCAGGGCACGACGTTTTTGATATTTTTGCCGCGCCACAGTGCCGAGGCGCAACCGGCCCCGGAGCCGGCCGCGGTCGCGGCGGCCGTCGTCGCCGAGCCCGAGGCCCTCGAGGTCAAGCCGCGCGCCGATCTGACGGGACAAGGCACGATTTTGCTGGTTGAGGACGAGGAGGGCTTGCGTTCGTTGAATGCGCGCGGCTTGCGCTCGCGCGGTTACAGCGTCCTGGAGGCCGAGAACGGCATCGAGGCGCTCGACATTTTGCAGGAGCGGAGCGGCGCGGTCGATCTCGTGGTCTCCGACGTGGTGATGCCGGAGATGGATGGCCCGACGATGCTGAAGGAGATGCGCGCGAAGAATCCGGAACTGCGCATCATCTTCGTGTCGGGCTATGCCGAAGACGCCTTCGACAAGAGCATGCTGAGCGAGACCGACCAGTTCGCGTTCCTGCCGAAGCCCTTCGCGCTCTCCGCGCTGGTGGCGAAGGTCAAGGAGACGATGGGGTAGGGCCGATCGTCGAGAGCGCGTTCAGGCCTCGATCGGCGATGCGGGCCAGCCCGCCAACGCGCAATTGGCCATCATCAAGAGGTTTTCCCTCTCCATGCCATCGCGCGCCAGCACCGACATGCCCTGGATCAGCGCGACGACCAAAGCGGCCAACGTCGCTGCCGACGTCGTATCGGGCAAAATCCCAGTAGTGATGTCTCGGTCGATGCGAACCGTCAGACGTGCGATGATATCCCGTCGGATGTCGGCGACGGCTCTCTGGACGTCCAGCGAGTCCTTCGATCCGCTGGCTGTCGCGCTGGCCAGCAGGCAGCCGCGCGGCGTGGCCTCTCCCGTAAAGGCAAGCGCCACCGAGATCAGCATCGACGTTGCAGCATCCTGCGCCGTCGCGGCCTGATCCAGCGATTTCTGCAACGCCTCCGGCGGTCCGGCGTAAAGGCGCATCGCTTCCAGAAACAACTGCTTCTTGTCGCCGAACGCCGTGTAGATGCTCGGCGCCGTCACGCCCATCGCTGCCGTCAGGTCGCTCAGCGACGTCGTCTCGTATCCATGCCGCCAGAATGTCAGCATGGCCTGCTCCAACGCCGCCTGCCGATCAAAGGACAAGGGCCGACCGGACTTTCTGGGCTTGTGCTCACGGGATTTCATATCGATCACTATTAAATACATTGACTGCGACCGACAAGGCACCTAGCAGTTTCCTATCGATCGTTATGAAATAGGAAGTCTCATGTCCCTTCGACAATATCGCACGCTGGGCCGATCCGGCCTTGTCGTCAGTCCGCTTGCCCTTGGCGCCATGACCTTCGGTCCTGGAGGGTGGAACGCTGATGACGCGACCGCACGCGCGATCTTCGACGCCTACCGGGACGCGGGAGGAAATTTCGTCGATACCGCCGACATTTACGCAGGCGGCGAAAGCGAGGTGCTGGTCGGCCGGTTCATCAAGGAAACCGGATCCCGTGACGAGCTCGTTCTGGCGACGAAGTTCGCTTTCAACGGCTCGGCCAGTCCCCTGAGCGCGACACAGGCTGGCGGCGGCAATCCCAATGCGGGCGGCGCAGGGGCGAAGAACATTCATCGTGCGCTGGACGCGTCGCTGAAACGCCTCGGGACCGATTATATCGACCTTTACTGGATGCACATCTGGGATGGCGTCACACCGGTGGAGGAGGTCGTGCAGACGTTGGGCGACCTCGTGCGTGCAGGCAAAATCCGCTATTACGCCTTCTCCGACATGCCTGCCTGGCTGGCGATGAAGGCGGCCACCATCGCCGCCGAGCGTCGTGTCCCCGGACCGATAGCGATGCAACTCGAATACTCGCTGGTGGCCCGCGACGTCGAGGCCGAACATTTTCCGGCGGCGCGCGAGGCCGGGATGGGCATCATGCCCTGGAGCCCGCTGGCCGGCGGTTTTCTGACGGGCAAATACAAGCGCGGCGATACCGGCAACAGCGGCCGGCTGAGCGGCGCGAACCCGTTCGGCGACAGTAAGTTCACCGACAGGAATTGGGATATCCTCGATGTGGCGCAGACCGTCGCGCAAGAGCTTGATCGTCCCGCAGCACAGGTCGCTCTCGCCTGGACGATGGCGCAACCCGGCGTCGTTTCGACGCTGATCGGGGCGAGCCGTCTGACGCAACTCGCCAGCAACATCGCAGCATCCGACATCACATTGAGCCCCGCGCAGATGGCCCGGCTCGATGCTGCCAGCGCCCCGGCGATGGGGTTCTCTGCGTCGCTGACGCAGCCGTTCATTCGGCGAATGGTTTTCGGCGGCAATGACGTGACAGGCTGGGCCGAATAAAGGTCGACTTCCGGTGTGGACCGGCACGTCAGGGCCATTGCCCTCGTGAATCTCGCGGGTCTGCGCGTGAGCTTGTCGGTTCGCGCTCATCCCCGCGACGCAGGGCCGCAGCCATAAGCATCACGTACCGCTTCCTTTTTGGG
>CAXTJT010000030.1:0-22722 GCA_964244735.1 uncultured Tardiphaga sp. | reverse complement strand
ACGAACGTCGAGTGGGCGAGGCCGAAAATCGGCAGGCGTTTCTCGATCCACTTGATCGCTGGATTGGTCGGCTGGAACGTGGATGGTCCGCTCATGATGCGATCCTGGGACTATAGGGGCGAGACAAAACGACGAAATCCGGACGTGATGTCCGGCTCAGCCGATTTTGATTTTGGTGTCGGAGGCAAAGCTGTAGGGCGGGATCGCCAGATTGAGCGGCGCCGGCCCTTGGCGAATACGACCGGAGGAGTCGTATTGCGAACCGTGGCACGGGCAGAAGAAGCCGTCATAATTGCCCTCATGGGCAATCGGAATGCAGCCGAGATGGGTGCAGATGCCGATCACCACGAGCCACTGATCCTTGCCTTCCTTGACGCGCGCCGAGTCCGGCTGCGGATCGGGCAGGCTCGACAAATTGACGTTCTTGGCTTCGTCGATCTGCTTCTGGGTCCGGTGGCTGATGTAGATCGGCTTGCCGCGCCAGAACACCTTGATGTCCTGACCTTCGGCCACCGGCGTCAGATCGACCTCGATCGGCGCGCCTGCGGCGATCGTCGAGGCGTCCGGGTTCATTTGCGCGACGAGGGGCCAGACCACGGCGGCGGCACCGACGGCGGCCACTGCGCCAGTTGCAACGTAGAGAAAATCACGGCGTGTCGGTTCCGCCGAAGACGCTGTCGTCACGATGACAAACCCTTTCCAATCAGCTTCGTTCTGCGCCGGCGACTTGCGCGGACAGGGAAGACGCCACATCCCGAGAGGATTCCGACGTCCGCGCAGTCCAAGCCAAATTGGCGGCGGCAGAACGACCACTTATCGCGGCCAAACGGGCGTAACAAGCAGTCCAGAATCGTTCTATTGGCACCCTTGCCGGACCAGTGCAAGCCCGTTCACATCTTGCTCGCGTGCAATGCACTAAATCATCGGACAATCGGGAATAGCTGAAACATATCATGCACAATCGAGCCGCGTCGAAACACGCTTCCGTGGTGACGACGTCGGCTTTCCAACTTAGCAGCCGGTGGCTTCGCGACAACTTGCGGGCTCCGCATTTTCAGCGCCGTCGCGGCCGCGGCATTGCGATTCCTCCGATCAGAATCCTTCTAAAATCCGGAGGCGAATTGTCGCAGCAAACCGTTGATTTTGCGGCGTATTTGCAACACTCGCCGGACCGCTCGCGGCGCTTTTTGCTATTCTAACAGCCGCGCCGATGTGCTCAAAAATCACCTGCGCTAAAGCACTCGATATTGACCGGCCATATCGATGGGCCGCCGTTTTCGGGGCTGAGCTTATGACAAAGAACGAGACCATCACCTCTGAGGCACGACGCGCGATGTTGCGCGCGCTGTGTCTGAGCGCGACGAGCACGCTGTCCGTGCTCGCCGTCACGCCAGCGCTGCAAGCGCAGACGAGCCTGCCGGCCGTGACCGTCGAGGCGCCGAAGCCGCGGCAGGCGCGCCCCGCCGCCGTCCAGCCGTCGCAGCGCGCCGCCGCCAACCGCGCACGCCGCGCCAGCCGCACCGCGCGCGCGCCGCAGGCTGCGCCGATCGCGTCACCGGCAGCCGATGGCGCCGGCGGCGAACGCGCCGCCGGTCCGGTCAACGGTTACGTTGCGACGCGCAGCGGCACCGGCACCAAGACCGACACGCCGCTGATCGAGACCCCGCAATCGGTCTCCGTCGTGACCGCCGACCAGATCAGCACGCAGGGCGCGCAGACGCTCGGCGCGACCTTGCGCTATTCGGCCGGCATCGGCGGCGAGGTCAATGGCGGCTCGGACATCCGCAATGGCGTGATCCAGGTGCGCGGCATCGACATCGGCTATCAGGGCCTGTTTCGCGACGGGCTGCGGCTGCCGAGCACGCGCTATGTCAGCTTCCTGCCGCTGTCGCCCTATGGGGCCGAGCGCATCGAAGTGTTGAAAGGACCAGCCTCGGTCCTGTTCGGCCAAGGCAGCGTCGGCGGCATCCTCAATTATGTCAGCAAGCTGCCGACGGCGCGCCAGTTCGGCGAAATGTCGATCAGCGGCGGATCGTTCGATCGCTATCAGGGCGAATTCGACGTCGGCGGCCCCGCCACCAAGGACGGCAGCGTGCTGTGGCGGCTGACCGGCCTCGTCCGCGACGGCAACACGCAAGTCGATTTCACGAAGGACAATCAGGTCTTCATCGCGCCGGCCGTCACCTTCCGCAACGAGGACACCTCGCTGACGCTGCTGGCGAACTATCAGCAGGACCGCACCGGCTGGGGCCTGCAATTCCTGCCGGCGCTTGGCACCGTGTTTCCGAATGCCGGCCGCACCATTCCCGTCACCCGTTTCGTCGGCGAACCCGGCTTCAACAATTACGACACCGAACAGGCGGCGGTCGGCTACCGGCTGTCGCATAATCTCAGCGAAACGCTGACGTTCCGCCAGAACCTGAGCCATGCGTGGCTCAAGAACACGGAGCGCAGCTTCTACGGCACCGGCTATGCGAACGAGGCCACGGGCGAACTCAATCGCTTCGGCGACGACGCGCGCTCGACGATCGGCTCCTTCGCCGTCGACAACCAGTTGCAGGCCAGGTTCGACACCGGCCTGATCCGCCACACGACCCTGTTCGGCATCGACTACCGATCGACCGTCTTCACCGATACGGCGGCGTCGCTATTGCCGGCCAACACGCTCAACGTCTTCGCCCCGGTCTACACCAACAGCTACACGCCGCTCGGCCAGTACGACGACTCGCGCACCAACCAGTCGCAGGTCGGCCTCTATGCGCAGGACCAGATGAAGCTCGGACGGCTTTCGGTCGTGCTCGGCGGCCGGCAGGACTTCGCCACGACCGACGTCACCAACTACAATGCGGGCAACTTCGTCACGCGCGACGACAAGGCGTTCACCGGCCGCGCCGCCGCGATCTACAATTTCGACAGCGGCATCGCGCCCTACGTGTCCTATTCGGAGTCGTTCCTGCCGGTTCTCGATCGCAATGCCGACGGACAACTGCTCGCGCCGGAAACCGGCAAGGCCTATGAGGCCGGCGTGAAATATCAGCCGGTCGGCATTAACGCGTTGCTGACGCTCGCGGCCTTCGACATCACGCGCGGCAATGTCGTGCGCTTTCAGACGGTGCCGCCGTTCAATGCGCGCCAGACCGGCGAAATCAAGTCGCGCGGCTTCGATGCCGAGCTGATTGCCAGCCCGCTGCCCGGCCTCAATGTCCGCGGCGGCTATGCCTATGTCGACTCGGTCGTCACGATCGATCCCGACGGCGGCTTTGCCGGCAACGTGCCCTCTACCGTGCCGAAAAACCGTTTTTCGCTGTGGGGCGACTACACCTTGCAAACCGGGCAATTCGCCGGCGTGCAATTCGGCGGCGGCGTGCGCTATGTCGGATCGACCTTCGGCGACGACGCCAACAGCTTCAAGGTGCCGGACGCAACCGTGGCCGATGCGCTGCTCGCCTATACGCGGGGCGGCTATCGCTTCGCGCTGAACGTCACCAACCTGTTCGACAAAAACTACGTCGCGGCCTGCTACACCACGACCGGCTGCTTCTATGCCGAAGGCCGCAAGGCGATCGCCAAACTGACCTATCGCTGGTGAGAAACCGAGCGCGGTTTTCGGTTGCGTTGAAGCGCAACGGGCACTGCCCGCCTCTCCCGCTTGCGGGGGAGGGAGCGCGCCGTGCTTGGCTCATGCATTTTCATCAAGACGCGAACTCGTCCGAAGCCTGGATCGATTCTAAACCGCGCGACGCGAAGAGGTCACGGTTGCGGGCTATGCGCCGATATGAAAGATGACTTTCACACGCGACGCTGATCGCAACCGATAGCAAACGGAATTGATCTTGCGACAGACCTTCACACTGATGCACCGCTGGGCCGGCCTCATAACGGCGGCGTTCCTGTTTTTTTCCGGCGTCACCGGCGCGATCATCTCGTGGGATCACGAACTTGACGAGTTGCTGAACCGCAAGCTGTTCGACATCGCATCAACCGGCGAGCAAATTCCCGCCGTCGATCTGGTGAAGCAGATCGAGACGCGCGATCCGAAAGCCCGCGTCGCCTATATGCCGCTGGCCTCCGAGCCCGGCCATTCGATTTCATTCTTCGTGCAGCCGAAGATCGATCCCGCGACGGCCAAGCGATACGACCTCGACTACAACCAGATTTTCGTCGATCCCAATACCGGCGCGGAACTGGGCCGCCGCTACTGGGGCGCGGCCTGGCCGGTGACGCGCGAGAACTTCGTCTCGTTTCTCTACAAGCTGCATTACACGCTGCACATTCCGGAATTCTGGGGCAGCGACCGCTGGGGCATTCGCCTGCTCGGCATCGTCGCGATCATCTGGACCATCGACTGCTTCGTCGGCTTCTATCTGACGCTGCCCGCGCGCAAGACGGCGCGTGCCGCCCGCGCGGCTTCGGTGGCGCGCGAACTCGGCCGCGGCTTCTGGGCGCGCTGGAAACCGGCGTGGAAGATCAAGACCTCCGGCAGCGCCTACCGCATCAATTTCGACATCCACCGCGCCTTCAGCCTGTGGACATGGGGGCTGCTGTTCGTCATCGCCTTCACGGCGTTTTCGCTGAACCTGTATTTCGAGGTGTTCTCGCCGGTGATGAAAACGGTGTCGAACTACACGCCGACGCCCTATGAGCAGCGCGTCCCGACCGGCCTCGACAATCCGACCGTGCCGAAACTGTCGTTTGCCGACATCGTCGCCCGCGCGCAGGCCGACGGCAAAGCCCGTGGCTGGACCGTTCCCGTCGGGGCGGTCGGCTACGCGCAGAACTTCGGCATCTACAATGCGCGCTTCTTCCATCCAGGCGACGATCACGGCGCCGGCGGCGTCGGTCCGGCCGAACTGTATTACGACAGCGAAGACGGCCGCGCGCTCGGCCAGCGCCTGCCCTGGGTCGGCACCGCCGCCGACATCTTCGTCCAGGCCCAGTTCCCGATGCATTCGGGCCGCATTCTCGGCCTGCCCGGCCGCATCCTGATCTCGGCGATGGGCCTCGTCGTCGCGGCGCTCTCCGTCACGGGCGTCTGGATCTGGTGGCGCAAGCGCCGCGCGCGCATCGCCTCGCGCCAGAGGGCGGCACTGGAACCGCGGCGCGGACTGATGCCTGCCGAATAGCCACGCACCTTGCGGGAACGCCACAGGAGCGCTATCGGCTGCCGCTTGTTTCATCACGCAAGCGGGGAGCGACCGACATGCGGCTAGCGCTCTACCAGCCGGACATTCCGCAGAACACCGGCGCCATGCTGCGGCTGTGCGCCTGCCTCGGCGTCGAGGCTCATATCATCGAGCCGGCGGGCTTTCCGGTCTCGGACCGGCATTTCCGCCGCGCCGGGATGGATTACCTCGATCAGGTCGAGATCGTCCGGCATGCCTCGTGGGCGGCCTTCACGGACTGGCGGACGGCGAACGGCTTGCGCGTCGTGCTGTTTACGACCAAGGCGGCGAAGCCTTATCTCGACTACGGCTACAAGGCCGACGACATCCTGCTGATGGGGCGCGAATCCGCCGGCGTGCCCGACGACGTTGCCGCCTCCGTCGATGCGCGGGTCGTGATCCCGATCGCGGCGGGCCTGCGTTCGATGAATGTCGCGATGACTGCGGCGATGGCGCTCGGCGAAGCGCTGCGCCAGACCAGACTATGAGGATTGTCTAAAGTGAGCTACGCGGTCAAGGAAATCTTCCTGACATTGCAGGGCGAAGGCGCGCAGGCCGGCCGCGCCGCCGTGTTCTGCCGTTTCAGCGGATGCAACCTGTGGAGCGGCCGCGAGCAGGATCGCGCGGACGCCGTCTGTACGTTTTGCGATACGGATTTCGTCGGCCTCGACGGCACGCTCGGCGGCCGCTACGCGACGGCCGAAGATCTGGCCGACACCATTGCCGCGCAATGGGCGGGCGACCACGCCAACCGCTACGTCGTGCTGACCGGCGGCGAGCCGCTGCTGCAGGTCGACAAGCCGTTCATCGATGCGTTACATGCGCGCGGTTTCGCGATCGGCATCGAGACCAACGGCACGCTGGAGCCACCGGCCGCAATGGACTGGATCTGCGTCAGCCCCAAGGCCAATGCCGAACTGAAGCTGCGTCGGGGCCACGAATTGAAGCTGGTCTATCCGCAGGCCGACGCGATGCCGGAGCGCTTTGCGGCGCTCGCCTTCGATCGGTTCTCGCTGCAGCCGATGGACGGCCCGGACGCCGTCGCGAACACGGAACGGGCGATTGCGTATTGCCTCAAGCACCCGCAATGGCGGCTCAGCGTTCAGACGCATAAGACGCTGGGGATCAGGTAGGGAAGCCGTCACCCTGACGTGCGAGCAGCCCGCGACCTCTTGGTCGTCCGGATGCGCGCCTCGAAGGGCGACGGCGAATGGTTTGCCGGCGGCCATCCTTCGAGGCGCGTCCGGCGACGAAGATGTCATCGGGACGAGCACCTCGGGATGACGTACCGGGTTGAATTGAGTGAGACAGCAAGATGTGGGAATTGACGAAATCGTTTCGCTTCGAGGCGGCGCATCATCTCGCCGGCACGACGCTTGGCGCCGGCAGCGAGGAAATTCACGGCCATTCGTTTCGCGCCGAAATCAGCCTGCGCGGCGCGCCGGATGCTGCGACGGGCATGGTCGTCGATCTCGGCGTGCTCGATGCGCGCATGGCGGAGGTGCGCAAGCTGCTCGATCATAAATTGCTCAACAATGTCGCGTCGCTCGGCGCGCCGACGCTGGAAAATCTCACGCGCTTCATCTGGGACCGCGTTCAGGAGGCCGGGCGCGTCGTGAAGGTGAGCGTCCATCGCGATAGCTGCAACGAGAGCTGTACCTATTTCGGGCCTTCCGCGTAACGTCATTCCAGGGTGCCGCAGCAGATAAGTTCTGCATCCCCTCTCCCCTTGTGGGAGAGGGGAGAAACGCCGCCAATGACGGCACGCGACCTCTCTACGTATACTTCGCCAGCCCGTTCGGACCGAACACATAGACCGCGCCCTGCTCGATCGGCAGATCGGCCGCCACAGCGATCGTCTGCACGCCGAGCGTGACCATCAGCGCCCGCGCTGTGCCGCCATGGGCCACCGCCACGGTGTCGCCGGTCAGCGTGTCGACCCATTCGCGGACGCGCCGCGTCACCGACGCGTAGCTTTCGCCCTCGGGCGGCGACGTCTCCCATTTGTCGCGTTGGCGCGAGGCGAAGATATCGGGATGCGAGGCCTCCTGCTGCGCCAAGGTCGAGCCTTCCCATAGCCCGTAGCCGACCTCGCGCAAGCGCGCGTCCAGCGCATAATCGTCCGACGGCAGATCGAGCTGCGCGCGGATCGCTTCCATCGTCGACCGCGCGCGGCCGAGCGGGCTGGAGACGTAGTGCAGCGACGCAGGCGCGCGCCCGTCGCGTGCGAACAGATCCATCACGATCCCGCCGGCATGCGCGGCCTGCTTGCGGCCGAGATCGTTCAGCGGAATGTCCTGCGCGCCCTGAAAGCGGCCGAGCGCATTCCATTCGGTTTCGCCGTGGCGGATGTAATAGATGACGGGCGTGGGCATGGGACGAAACAAGCTCTGAGCAAGCCGTCATCCACGGCGAAACGAAGTTGTTTCGCTTCGAGGTGCGAGCACTTGCGAGCCTCGAAGGACTATGGCGTATGGTGTGCGTGCGGCCATCCTTCGCGGCTTTTCAAGCAGCGCGAGCGCGCTGTTTGAAAAGCACCTCAGAGTGACGGCGGGTGTGTTGAAACATTCAATCCTTCCCCAGCGACATATCCGGCGCGTCGGGGCGCTTCATGCCGACGACATGATAGCCGGCATCGACGTGATGCACTTCGCCCGTCACGCCGCGCGACATGTCGCTGAGCAGATACAGCGCGCTGTCGCCGACCTCATCGATCGTCACCGTGCGGCGCAGCGGCGCATTGTGCTCGTTCCATTTCAGGATGTAGCGGAAGTCGCCGATGCCCGACGCGGCCAGCGTCTTGATCGGCCCGGCCGAGATCGCGTTGACGCGGATGTTCTTCTCGCCCAGATCCGCCGCGAGATAACGCACGCTGGCTTCGAGGGCTGCCTTGGCGACGCCCATCACGTTGTAATGCGGCATCCATTTCTCGGCGCCGTAATAGGTCAGCGTGATGATCGCGCCGCCGTCGGTCAGCAGTTTCTCGGCACGCTGCGCGATCGCCGTCAGCGAGTAGCAACTGATGAGCATCGTGCGGGAAAAATTGTCGGCGGTGGTTTCGAGATAGCGCCCGTCGAGCTGGTCCTTGTCGGAAAACGCGATGGCGTGAACGACGAAGTCGATCTTGCCCCACTGCTTTTCGAGTTCGGCGAACACCGCGTCGATGGACGATTCGTCGGTGACGTCGCAATGGCCGAGCAGAATGCCGCCGAGTTCCTGGGCCAGCGGCTCGACTCGCTTCTTCAGGGCGTCGCCCTGCCATGTCAGCGCGATCTCCGCGCCCTGCGCGCGGCAGGCTTTCGCGATGCCCCAGGCGATCGAACGGTTGTTGGCAACGCCGAGGACCACGCCTCGCTTGCCCTGCATCAGGCCAGTCGCTTGCACCATCATTGCATCCACTTCGTCAGGCCGACCGGGCCTCCGATCGGGACGTTTCGGGTACACCAGCCGCGCCGGGAGGCATAGCCCCTTCTGGCGCGAGCGTTAAGGCGGAATATCCGCCCGCAAAAGGTGTTTAATGTAATCGGACGAACAAATGAGCGGGCAGCGATGAGCGCGTTTCGCGACGATGTGGAGACGATGATCCCGGCATTGCGGCGTTACGCGCGGGCGCTGACGCGCGAGGTCGATCTCGCCGACGACCTCGTGCAGGACACGCTGGTGCGGGCGCTCCGCTCGGAGAAGCTGTTTCTCGGCGGCGATTTGCGAAGCTGGCTCTATACGATCCTGACCAATCTGAACCGCAATCGCCGACGCGCGCTGGCCCGGCAGCCGCTGATGACCTCGCAGATCGATATCGGCGCGGACGCGTCCGGCACCGAAGCCGAGGGCCGCGATATTGCGCGCGCGCTGGCGATGCTGCCCGACGAGCAGCGCGCGGTGCTGTTGCTGGTGATGCTCGAGGGGCTGAGCTACCGCGAGGTCGCCGATGTCCAGAGCGTGCCGATCGGCACGGTGATGTCGCGGCTGGCGCGCGCCCGCGCTGCTGTGAGGGCCTCGCTCGACGGCCAGCGCCCGGCGCTGCGGGCGGTGACGTGATGATCCAAGAAAGACAGACGACATGACCGACCACACCATCCCCGTCACCGAAGACGAATTGCACGCTTATGCCGATGGCGAGTTGCCGGCCGAGCGGCGCGGCGATGTCGAGCGCTGGCTCGCCGCCCATTCCGCCGATGCGCAGCGACTGGCCGACTGGCGCGCAATCGGCGCGGCGTTGCATGCGCGCTTTGACGCCGTCGCCAACGAGCCGGTCCCGGCGCGATTGTCGATCGATCGGCTCGCGCGCCCGCCGCAGCGCTGGATCATGAGCGCGATCGCGGCGACACTGGCGGCGTTTCTGATCGGCGGCGGCGCGGGCTGGCTGGCGCGCGGCGCATCGACGTCGCCCTCGGCCTTTGCGGCGTTCACCGGCGACGCGCTCGGCGCGCATCGCCTGTATGTGGTCGAGATCAGGCATCCGGTCGAGGTCGCCGGATCGGAGCGTGCGCATTTGCAGCAGTGGCTGTCGAAGCGCGTCGGCTACGATGTGAAGGCCCCCGAACTCGACGGCACCGGCCTGAAGCTGGTCGGCGGGCGGTTGTTGCCGGGCCCGCAGGCTCCGGCCGCGTTCCTGATGTATGAGAGCGCCAGCGGCGAACGCTTCACGCTGTTCACGTCACGCGCGGCGACCGCCGCGACGCAGATGCGCTATGCCTCCCGGAATGCCGACGGCGCCTTGTTCTGGGCCGATAACGGCGTCGGTTACGTATTGAGCGGCCCAACCGACAAGGACCGCCTCAACCAGGTCGCGCGATTGGTCTATGACCAAACGGAAAAGAGCGGAGGATGAGGGAGCATCACATCTCGTTGCGCGGATTGTAGGGATGATCCGCCCGCCATTTTTGCATGAGCGCTTCGAGCGCCGCATCGTTGCCGTCGGGCAGCATGATGCGCGTGGTGATGAACAGATCGCCCTGGCCGCCCGCCTTCGGCAGCCCCTTGCCCTTCAGCCGAAACGTCCGGCCGCTCGACGTATTCTTCGGGATCGACAGTTCGACCGCGCCGCCAAGCGTCGGCACGCGAACCTTGCCGCCGAGCACGGCTTCATACAATGCGATCGGCAGATCGACGCGCAGATCCTGACCATCGACCTTGAACACCGGATGCGGCGCGATGCTCACAGTGATCATGAGATCGCCGGGGCGATGGCCAGGCGCGGTCTCGCCCTGCCCCTTCAAACGAATCTGCTGGCCGGATGTCACGCCGGCCGGAATCTTGACGTTTAACTCCTTGCCGGCAAATCCTTCTCGAGCAGGCAACCGGACCCGCTTTTCGGTCCCGTGCACGGAGTCCTCCAGCGACACGGTCATGGCGACGGCCAGATCGAGTTCCGGCGCACCCATGCCGGAGGTGTCGAACTCGAAGCCGCCAGCGCCGCGCCGCGCGCCGCGCATGCCGGCGGAGTTCGCCGCTCCGCCGAACATGCTGTTCAGAATATCCTCGAAGCCGCCGCCGGCGGCCCCGCCGCCCGGACCGCCGCGAAACGTCTGCTCGAAGCCGCCGCCGCCTGAACTACCGCGACCGCCGCCGGGAAAGCCCTGAAATTTCGGCTTGCCGTCATTTCCGATCTCGCCGCGATCGAACTGCTTGCGCTTGTCTTCGTCACCGACGATTTCATTGGCGGAGTTGACCTCGGAAAACCGGTCGGCGGCCTTCGGATCGTCCTTGTTGTTGTCGGGGTGATGCTTCTTGGCGAGCTTGCGATAGGCGCTCTTGATGGCCGCCGCGCTTGCGCCCCGTTGCACCCCCAAGACCTCATAGGGGTCGCGCATCGGTCGTATCTCCTTCAAACCAGATCAATGTGCAGGCGGTGAACCCGCGTGAGTGAGGTGGCTTTGACATTCGCCAACTCCTCGCAGCGAACGCGCGATGCGAGGACTTGGCGAATGTCAAATCCGAAACTCCGCTGGCAACTTATATTTGCCGGCGGTCCCGTGATTCTGACCTTCGCCCAAAGCCTGCCGACAAGGGATGCGAATGTTAGAATCGGACCGCTCGCCTGTCATCTGGGGGTTTCGTGTCATTTTTGCAACGGCTTTGTATGCGGTTGCAAGCGGCTTCAGGTCTTGCTCCACGGCTTCAGCGTGTGGATGTCCCATCGACCGCTGCCGGACTGGCAGGCCGCCCCCTGCAGCCAGCTTTCCGAACTGCCGTTGACATAGCTGGCGAGGAAATCGCGACAGGTTTTGCCCTCGGACACATAAGACGCCGCGATCGGCGTCACCGAGCCGCGTGCGCCGGTCGCGGGATTTTCCCACGGCTGGCTGGAATCCTTGGCCCCACGGGTCAGCACGTCCGATGCCGCATTGCGGGCAAACGCCAGATCCGAAGCCGTCGGGACCGCCGCCTTGGCCGTCGCCGGCTTGATCGAGCCGGTGAAGCCCTTGTCGCCGTCCATATCGGCGAAGGACGAACTGCCGCGCGACAGGCTGCAGCCGCCGCCGCCGAGGCCGATCAGAATAACGGCAAACGCGCTGCCGATCGATGCGAAGGCCGATAGGCCAAAGCGCCGCGTTGCCCTATATAGGGCTGGCGCGCGCGGCGACCCCTCACTGCTTTGCAACGCTGACCGACGCAATTCGGAACTCCGGACATGACCGACACGACAGATTCCATCAAGCGCACAGTCAAGTTAACGCCCGGTGATTTCACCGCGGCCGACGAACCCTTTGCCCTGTTTGCCGAATGGCTTGCCGAGGCCGTGGCCAGCGAGCCGAACGATCCCAATGCGATGGCGCTCGCCACAGTCGGCGATGACGGCCTGCCCGACGTCCGCATGGTGCTGATGAAGGGATTCGATGCCGACGGCTGGGTGTTCTACAGCCACGTCGCCAGCCAGAAGGGCCGCGAGATTGCCGCCAATCCGAAGGCGGCGTTGCTGTTTCACTGGAAGTCGCTGCGTCGGCAGGTCCGCGTCCGCGGCGCCGTGACGCCGGTCACGGCCGATGAAGCCGATGCGTATTTCGCGACGCGGCCGAAGCAGGCCCAGATCGGCGCATGGGCGAGCAAGCAATCGCAGCCGCTGGAAAGCCGTTTTGCCTTCGAACAGGCGATCGCCAAGGTGGCGGCCAAGCACATCGTCGGCGACGTGCCGCGCCCGCCCGGCTGGAGCGGCTGGCGCATCGCGCCGTCGCATATTGAATTCTGGCACGACCGCCCGTTTCGGCTCCATGATCGGATCGAGTTTCGCCGCGACACGCCGGCGGGCGACTGGTCCAAAACAAGGCTCTATCCATGAACGCCCCGAACATCCGCACCAGACCGCAGGCGGCCGCCGTCGACGCCAACGCGCCCAAACGCACGCTGTTGCTGACCGGGGCGAGCCGCGGCATCGGCCACGCCACCGTGATCCGCTTTTCCAGCGCCGGCTGGCGCGTCATCACCTGCTCGCGCCATCCGTTTCCCGAACAGTGCCCGTGGGGTGCGGGACCGGAAGACCACATTCAGGTCGACCTCGCCGACACCAAGGACACCACCCGCGCCATCGCCGAGATTCGCGAACGGCTCGCCGGCGGCGAACTGCACGCCCTGGTCAATAATGCCGCGATCTCGCCGAAGGCCGAGGGCGGCGCACGGCTCGGCTCGGTCGATACCGACATCGAGACCTGGAGCCATGTGTTCGCGGTCAATTTCTTCTCGCCGATCATGATGGCGCGCGGCCTGATCGAGGAATTGAAGAAGGCCAGGGGCTCCGTCGTCAACGTCACCTCGATCGCCGGTTCGCGCGTGCATCCCTTTGCCGGCGCGGCCTATGCGACGTCGAAGGCGGCGCTGGCGTCGCTGACACGCGAGATGGCGGCGGATTTCGGTCGCGTCGGCGTTCGCGTCAATGCCATCGCGCCGGGCGAGATCGACACGGCGATCCTGTCGCCGGGCACCGACAAGATCGTCAAGGACCAGATCCCGATGAACCGGCTCGGCACGCCGGACGAGGTCGCCAAGATCATCTATGTGCTGTGCTCGGAGACGTCGTCCTACGTCAACGGCGCGGAAATCCACATCAATGGCGGCCAGCACGTTTAGAGCGGACGTGTTTGAGCTGACATCGCCGCGCGGACGGCCTCGCCTCTCCCCGCCGGGGTTCATCACGACGCGCGGATATCATCCGGCCGGAGGCGCGGCAGGCCGGCTGCCGCGGCTTCGGCGGCCTTGACCCGCGCGATGACCGCGCGCGACACCGGCACATTCCGGCCATGGCGCTGCGCGAGGTCCACAATCACACCCTGCAGATAATCGATCTCCGTCGTCCGGTTGCGTGCGAGATCGTCGGACATCGACGAGCGTGCGTGCGGATCGATCTTCATCGCCCGGCCGAGGATCATCTCAAACAGCCTATCCGGCAATCGCAACAGATGCGGCATCAGCGCGGCCGGGATCGGCGTCGCCGAGACCGGCTTGATGCCGGCGGCTTTCAATGCGGCGATGCCCTCCGCCATCTGGTCGGCAATCAGCCGCCGCCACGCTCGCTGCGCCAATTGTTCACGCAATGGCAGGCCGGACAGCGCGTTGAGCGCATTGGTGAGGTTGACGATCAGCTTGCCCCACTGGACTCCGGCGATATCGTCGCTCGGCTGCAAGGCCAAACCCGACACCGACAGTTTCGCGGCCGTATTCGCGGCGTCGCGCGCGATGATGATGTCGCCGGACGAGGCGCGGTGATAATGCGCTTCGGCGCGCGGCAATACGTTGAACGGCACCATCGCGGCGAGCACCGCGCGATCAGGCAGACGATTGCGCAGCACATCGACATTGCCGACGCCGTTTTGCAGGCTGACGATCACGGCCTCGGGCGGCGCATGTTGCGCGATCAACTCGGCCATGCCGGGCGTGTCGGCGGACTTCACCGTCACAAGAATGATCGCGGCCGCGCGACAGATTTGAGGATCGGCGGACAGCACCAGCCGATCCGCCGCAATCATGCGGTCGGAGCCGTCGAAGCCGGTCAGCCGCAACCCGTTGCGCGCGATCTCGTCGATGACCCGTGGCCGCGCCAGCAGCGCAACGTCGCGACCCGCTGCGGCCAACAGGCCGCCGACAAAACAGCCGATCGCACCGGCGCCCGCCACCACGATCAGATTCGACATGAAGTTCCTTTCAACTGGCCAACGGGAACCCGATGGCGCAGACTGAGTTTCCTGACCGTGTGAAATCGGACTGAGCGGTCAACGGTCGCGTCGGTCTTTGCTTGATAACGGGAGATCATGATGGGTTTGCTCGACATCCTCAATGGAATGCAGAACGGCCCGCGCGGTCCTTCCGATCCGAACGACAAGAGCGGCGGCATGTCGCCGATGACGATGGCGATCCTCGCGATGCTGGCCTGGAAGGGTTACAAGCATTTCCAAGGCGCCAACAATCAGGCGGCGCCGGCCGGCCAACCCGCGCCGCAGCCGCACCCGAACACCACGCAGGCCAATCTGCCGGATGGCGGCGGCCTCGGCGGAGGTCTCGGCGGGCTTCTGGGCGGCTTGTTGGGCGGCGGCGCTTCGGCTCCCCGCGGCGGTCAGGCGCAAGCTGGTGGCGGCGGCATCGGCGACCTTCTGAAGGGAGGTCTCGGCGGCCTGTTGGCGGGTGGCGCAGCCGGCAGCATTCTCAGCGGCGGTCTTGGCGACCTGATGAAGAAATTGCAGGAAAACGGTCAGGGCGAAGCGGCCAGCTCATGGGTCGGCGACGGTCCGAACAAGCAGATCGCGCCGGGCGATCTGGCAAATGCGCTCGGGGCAGATCAGATCGATCATCTGACCGCACAAACCGGCATGTCGCGCGACCAGTTGCTGAACGAACTCAGCACCGAACTGCCCGACGCGGTCAATCATTTCACGCCGAACGGCCGGATTCCGACCGACGATGAAATCTCGCGCTACGCGTAACGCTCGCGCACAGACAGGGGCTGACCATGCTTTGGATTCTCTTCATCGGATTCGTCGCGGGCATCATCGCGCGGCTGCTGTCGCCCGGACCCAACAATCCGAGCGGTTTCATCCTGACGACGATCCTTGGCATTGCCGGCGCGTTTCTGGCGACCTTCATCGGTCAGGCGGTCGGACATTACGGGCCGAACCAGGGTGCGGGCTTCATCACCGCCACGATCGGCGCGCTGGTGGTTCTGTTCATCTGGAACAGGCTCGTCGCGCGCCGCGCCATTCCCGATCCGGGCAGCCGGTGAGGGCGTCATTCCGGTGCGCGGGGTCGCGCCAATTGACGCTTGCGTCAATTGCGATGACAACGCGAGCCCGGAATCCATAATCACCGCCAGGAGTATGAATTCCGGGCCTGTACCACAGCCGGAGCCGGCAAGAGCCGGCCGAGCGGCACATCCTGGAATGGCGAAATTCCTCACGTGGCCAGATGCAGCCCCGCATCCATGCGCACACATTCGCCGCTCATATGGCCGGACGTCGGCGTCGCGAGGAAGCACACGAGTTGTGCAATGTCCTCGGCCGATGAGGCGAGCTTCAACGGCACCTTCGCCACCACCATCTCGCGCACCTGCTTGGCCGCCGCTTCGCCGCGGCCCTTGGTGAACCAGGGCGTATCGATATAGCCAGGACAAACCGCATTGACGCGGATCAGCGGCGCCAGCGCGCGCGCCAGCGACATCGTCATCGTGTTGAGCGCGCCCTTGCTCGCCGCATAGGCGATCGACGAGCCTGCGCCGCTCAAACCGGCGATCGACGAGACATTGACCACAGCCGACGCGCGGCCCGACGCCTTCGCGCCGGCCTCGAGCAACGCGCGCGTCGCCCGCAGCATCTGGAACGGGCCGATCGTGTTGACGGCGTAAAGCCGCTGGAAATCCTCCGCCGACAATCCGTCGAGATCGTGATGCGGCACGTGCTTGGTCGTGCCGGCATTGTTGACCAGCGCATCGATGCGGCCCCACGGCGCGGCCGCGGCCGCGATCGTCCTGCAATCGTCGTCGCGCGCGACGTCGCCTTGCACCACGACGACTTCCGCGCCGCTGGCGCGGCACAGATCGGCGACGTGTTCGGCGTCGGTCTTGCTCGACGCGTAATTGACGACGAGGCGAGCGCCCGGCCGATTGGCCAGGATCGTCGCGGTGGCCGCGCCGAGCCCGGAAGCCGAGCCGGTGACGATGGCGGTGAATCCGTCTTGCGACATGCCTGATTTCCTTGTTGGCGTTTCTTCTGCGGCGGCCACCATACCGGCTGAAATCCGCGCGGCAAGCGGCCGGGCGCATGTCGCACGAGCAGGCGGCCCTGCGGAGACAACGGCTTGTCACGGCACAGGGTTTTCATCACAGTGCGGCGAATAACAGCGGCAGCCCGGCGTGGTTCGAGACCTCGCGCAACAGGTGCGCCCGCAAATGAGGACACGCCGTGGAGACTGACAACATCGTCGCCGAGACCGCGGAGAAGATTTTCGCCGATCTCGCCGATGGCCAGACCATCATCGCCAAGACGAACGACGATTGGCGCGCGCCGCTGTGGCAGGCATTGTCCGACGCCGGCCTGCCGCTGTCCTGGGTGCCCGAGGATCAAGACGGCTCCGGCGCCAGCCTCGCCGAAGGTTTCAGCGTGCTGAGCGCCGCCGGCCGCCACGCCGTCGCCGTGCCGCTGGCCGAAACCATGCTCGCCGGCTGGCTGCTCGCGCAAGCCTGCATCGCCTCGCCCGCGGATGCGATGACGATCGCGCCCGCCGCACCGAAGGACAAGATCAGCCTCGATGCCGACGGCACGCTGTCCGGCCGCGCCCGCTTCGTGCCTTACGCGAAAGCCGCAAAGCATATCGCCGTCCTCGCTGTCGGAGCCGGCGGCCATTCGATCGGGCTGGTCGAGGCGAAGGCCTGCCGCATCGAGGACGGCCACAACCTGTCGAGCGACGACAGCAACACGGTGGTCTTCGACAGAGTGACGCCGCTCGCGATCAAGCCGACGCCCTCGACGTTTAATCCGCAATCGCCGCTGCTGATGGGCTGCGTGATGCGCAGCCTGCAGATCGCCGGCGCGCTGGAATCGATGCTCGATATCACCGTGCAATATTCCAACGAGCGCGTCGCCTTTGAAAAGAAGATTTCAAAATTCCAGGCGGTGCAGCACAATCTCGCGCGGCTCGCCGGCGAGACGTCGGCCGCGCTCGCCGCCGCAAGCTCGGCGGCTGACGCCATTGCAAATGCGACGTCGTTCGACGATGCAATTTTCCTCGAAGCCGCCGCCGCGAAAGTGCGTTGCGCGGAAGCCGCCGACAAGGGCGCCGCGATCGCGCATCAGGTCCACGGCGCGATCGGCTTCACCGCCGAGCACATCCTGCATCGCTTCACGCTGCGCGCGCTGGCCTGGCGCGACGATTTCGGCAATGAGAGCTATTGGGCGGTCGAGCTCGGCAAGATGGTCGCGGCGCGCGGCGCCGACGATCTGTGGCCGCTGGTGGCGTCGCGATGATGCATTCAATGGAAGCCGTCATTGCGAGCACGACGCAATGCGGCGAAGCCGACTTGCGCCGTGCGAAGCAATCCAGTTCTCTCTTAAAGAAAACTGGATTGCTTCGTCGCGCTCGTTTCTCGAAGGCGAGAAACGGCGCTTCTCGCAATGACGACAGAACCAATTATTCGCGGAGTGACCCATGACCGCAGCCCTTCGTTTCGATCCGATCCGCCTGCCGCCGGAATGCGAGAAGCTGCGCCTCGAAGTGCGCGCCTTTCTCGCCGAGGAAATCGCGGCCGGCACGTTCGATCCGCACAAACCGAACCGCGAGGACGCCGACGCGCCGGACTTCTCGCGCCGCGTCGGCGCGCGCGGCTGGCTCGGCATGACATGGCCGAAGAAATATGGCGGCCACGAGCGCACCTTCCTCGAACGCTACGTCGTGACCGAGGAAATGCGCGTCGCCAACGCGCCGACGCGGCGCTTTTTCGTCGCCGACCGCCAGAGCGGTCCGGTCCTGCTGAAATACGCGCCCGAACATGTGAAGATGGACATCCTGCCGCGCATCTGCCGCGGCGAGGTCTGCTTCGCGATCGGCATGAGCGAGCCCAACTCCGGCTCCGATCTGTTCGCCGCCTCGACCAAGGCGACCAGGACCGACGGCGGCTTTCTCATCAACGGCACCAAGATCTGGACCTCGTCGGCGCACATCGCCGATTACATGATCGCGATCTTCCGCACCTCGCCATCGACGAAAGACAACCGTCGCCACGGCCTGACGCAATTTCTTGTCGACATGAAGACGCCGGGCATCACCGTCAATCCGATTCGGCAGATCACCGGACAGAAGGAATTCAACGAGGTCGTTTTCAAGGATATGTTCGTGCCGGACGATCATATGCTCGGCGAGATCGACGGCGCATGGAAGCAGGCGACGTCCGAACTCGCCTATGAACGCTCCGGACCCGAGCGGTTTCTGGAAACCTACTACGTGCTCACCGAACTGGTGCGCGCGGTCGGCAAGAACCCCGACACGCGCAGCGCCGAGGGCATCGGCCGCCTGGTCGCGCAATTGCACACGATGCGCCGCATGTCGGTGTCGGTCGCGGGCATGTTGCAGGCCGGCAAGGAACCGGTCGTCGAAGCCTCGATCGTCAAGGACATCGGCACGATCTGGGAGCAGCAACTGCCGCAGCGCGTGCGCGAACTCGCCGCCTTCGTCGATGACGTGGAGGATTCCAACCACGCCACGCTCGACGAGCAGTTGTCGTTCGCGCTGAAGACCGCGCCGAAGCTGACGATCCAGGGCGGCACGACGGAGGTGCTGCGCGGCATCATCGCGCGCGGGCTGGGACTGCGCTAGTGATTTAAAATCTGCTGTGCAACACGCACGGCCTCACCTCTCCCCGCGTGCGGGGAGAGGTCGACCGGCGGAGCAAAGCGACGTCGGTCGGGTGAGGGGGCGGCTCGTTCAGCAATAGCCCCTCACCCCAACCCTCTCCCCGTAAGAACGGGGAGAGGGCGCGCGCTGCCGCTACCGTAAGGCCCTCAATCATCAAGGAAAGAAGCATGACCACCTACAAGGACATCGCCGTCGAGACCAAGGGCCACATCGCGATCATCGAGATCCGCAAGCCGCCGT
This sequence comes from uncultured Tardiphaga sp., assembly GCA_964244735.1. Taxonomy (GTDB): domain Bacteria; phylum Pseudomonadota; class Alphaproteobacteria; order Rhizobiales; family Xanthobacteraceae; genus Tardiphaga. The sequence goes on along the minus strand of CAXTJT010000030.1, from coordinate 3,493 downwards.
TGAACTTCTTCGACATCCTGCTGATCCAGCAGATCGCCAACGCACTCGACGCCATCGACGCCGATCCCGAAATCCGCGCAACGGTGCTCGCCGCCCAAGGCAAGGCGTTCTGCGCCGGGGCGGACTTCGGCGACCCGAACCGCAAGGAGACCGAGGCCGCGGCGAAGAGCGGCGATCCCGCCGACAATCTCGGCCAGATCGGTCATCTCTATATCGAGGCTGTCAGAATTTTTCGCGCCAAGAAGCCGATCGTCGCCGCCGTGCAAGGCGCTGCGATCGGCGGCGGACTCGGTCTCGCCGTGTCGGCGGATTTCCGCGTCACCTGCCCCGAGGCGCGCTTCGCGGCCAACTTCACCAAGCTCGGCTTTCATCCCGGCTTCGGGCTCACGGTGTCGCTGCCCGAACTGATCGGCAAAAACAACGCCGAGCTGATGTTCTACACCTCGCGCCGCGTCGGCGGCGAAGAGGCGCTGGGGATGGGTCTCGCCAATGTCTGCGTGCCGCAGGCCGAGGTGCGCGCCGCCGCGATCAAGCTCGCCGAGGAAATCGCCGAATGCTCGCCGCTCGGCCTTCTCTCCACGCGCGCGACGATGCGCGGCACTCTCGCCGACCGGGTCCACAAGGCGACCGAGCACGAGTTGAAGGAACAGACTCGCCTGCGCGCGACCGAGGACTTCAAGGAAGGCGTCAAGGCGACCGAACAGCGCCGCGTGGCGAATTTCAGGGGACGGTGAAATATCGGGAAGCGCGGATATTCTGCTTACTCTCAATCAAAAGAGATCGCTGCAATACGCGCCCCACCCCCGACCCCTCCCCCACCATGAAGAATGGGGGGAGGGGAGACGATTGCCGAGCCACTCCCCTCCCCCCCGCTTTTGCGGTGGGGAGGAGTCGGCGGGTGGGGGGCTGTTTGACAAATCGGCCGAGACGACGTGCCTCCCTTTTTTCTAATCTGAAGAGGGAGCGCGCCGTGCCTGCCGAGGCGTCGTCACTAACCCAACCAACCTGCATCGCTCCGTGCCAGACTGCGCGTCGTCACCTTCCGCAATGCGGTCGCGAGTTGCGACAGGTTCGACAGAACGACAGCGCCGCACTCCGCAAAGCCGGTCCGCGCGAAGGCGGACGGCAGCGTGTAGGTCCAGAACAGCACAGGCTTCGTCTGCGCGTCGAGCAGCGGTTTCAATTCGGGCGCCTTGAACGGAATCCGCGCCTCGTTCGACAGCGAGATCACGACGACGATCGAGTCGACCTCGTCGGACGCGGTCAGCATCTCCAGCGTCTTTTGCAGGCCGCCGCTATGCACGGCCTGCGCCGTGATATCGACCGGATTGCGCGCCGCGCCGTAAGACGGGATCAATTTACGGATCGTGGACTGCATCGGCTCGGACAGATCCGGCAACCGCAGCCCGGCCATCGACAGCGCATCCGCCGCCCAGATGCCGCCGCCGCCCGAGGTCGTCACGACGGCGACACGATCGCCCTTCGGCGGCGGCGCCGTCGTCAGTATCGCCGCGATCATGACGGCTTCGTCGATGTCGTTTGTCACGATGAAGCCGTGCCTGCCGAACATCGCGTCGTAGGCCGCCGGAGACCCCGCATTGCTGGCCGTATGCAAGGCCGAGGCGCGCGCGCCGGATGGCGAACGGCCGACCTTGATGGCGACGATCGGCTTGCCGATCTCGGCCGCGCGGCGCGCCGCCGCATCGAATTTGTCGGGATCGCGAATCCCTTCGATGAACAGCACGATGACGTCCGTATTGGAATCCTGGACCATGTAGTCGAGCACTTCGCCGGCGCCGAGATCGCTCTCGTTGCCGGTCGAGATCACGATCGACAGTGGAAGACCCATGGCCTGCGCGCGATGACCGATCGCAAAACCGATCCCGCCGGATTGCGCCGCGATGCCGACGCGCTTGCGGGTCGCCGTCAGCCGCGACGCGCCGGCTCTGACCTCAACCGTCGGCGAGAAGGTCGCCGCGATTTTCAAGGGCTCATTGAAATAGCCCTGCGCGTTCGGACCGCAGATGCGCATGCCGCTGCGCCTGGCGAGCGCGGTGATCCGGCGCTGGATCTCGGCCGATGCCCCGCCCTCTTCCGCGAAACCCGACGAGATGACGATGGCATTTCTGACGCCGGCCGCCGCGCAATCGTCGAGCGCGGGGAGAACCGCCTTTGCCGGAATGACGAGGACGGCAAGGTCGACCGGTCCGCCGACTGACGCGATCGACGGCCAGCACGCCAGGCCGTCGATGTCGTCGTAGTTCGGATTGATCGGGTAGAGGGCGCCTGGGAAGCCGTTCTTGCGCAGAAACGACAGCAGCGTGCCGGGGATTTTCGTCGTGTCGCGCGATGCGCCGATCACCGCAATGCTTTTCGGCGCGAAGAAGGAGTCGAGGGGGTGGGTCATGGCAGTCTCTGTTCTTGTTCTTCTTCAAACGCGCGTCATGCCCGGCCATGACGCGGAGAGGCCGTGCCCAGTTCGTTCTGTCAGTTCTCGCAACGAGAGCATCAACGCCCGACGAACACCGGCTTGCGTTTCTCGACAAAGGCCCTGGACGCCTCCTTGTGGTCGGCGGTCTCGCCGGACCGCGAATGATACATCGCCTCGGCGTCGAAACAGGCCTCCAGCGATTGATCCTCGGCATTGTTGATGTTGGTCTTGATGTAGCCGAGCGTGACGCTCGGCCCCTGCGCCAGCGTCATCGCCACCTCGTGCGCGGCTGTGTCGATCTCCGACTCCGGCACGACGCGGGTGACGAGGCCGAGCGCATGCGCCTCCTTCGCCGTCAGCACCGGCGACATCAGATAGAGTTCGCGCGCCCGCGCACTGCCGATCATGCGGGTGAGAAAATAGGTGCCGCCGTAATCGCCGGAGAGTCCGACCTTCGCAAATGCCGTGGTGATCTTCGCCAATTCCGACGCAATCCGAATGTCGCAGGCCAGCGCGATCGACAGGCCCGCGCCGGCCGCCGCGCCGTCGACCTGCGCGACGACGGGCTTCGGCATCTCGTGCAGGATCCGCGAGACTTCCATGCCGCGACGCAAATCCGTGCGCTTCATTTCGAGCGGCGGCGGCGTGGTCGTCGCGGCCATCGATTTGACGTCGCCGCCGACGCAGAAGGTGCCGCCCGCGCCCTTCAGCAGCACCGCGCGCACCGCGTGATCCTCTGCCGCGCGCCGCGCCGCCTCGACCAGCCCGCGCGTCATGTCGGGGTTCAGCGCGTTGCGCCGGTCCGGACGGTTCATGGTGATGGTGAGGAGGCCGTTGTCGAGCGACTGCAGGACCATGTCGTTCATCGGTGCGTTTCCTTTTGTTGTTTTTGTTGTGGTGTCAGGCATTGCACCCGAGAAGTTGTCGACCGTCACCCCCGCGAAAGCGGGGGCCTAGTATGCCGTGACGTCAGAGTTCAATATCGGACGCTCTGCAATACTGGTTCCCCGCCTTCGTGTTTGGTGTCGAGGGATTGGTTGGATGGAATCGGTGTAGAACGAG
>CAXTJT010000029.1:0-26607 GCA_964244735.1 uncultured Tardiphaga sp. | reverse complement strand
TACCTCGCTCCTGCGCAAGCCCTCAACAATCTCACGAAACCAAACACCTTCGCGGGGATGATGTTTGTTTGTGTTGTTGCGTTTACTTCTTCACAAGCGGGCAGCGCGAGGCCGACAACGGCTGGAATGCCTCGTCGCCCGGCACCGTGGCGCGCAATGTGTAATCGTCCCAGCGGCCCTTCGAGTCCGAAGGTTTTTTCACCTCGAACAGATACATGTCGTGGACCATGCGGCCGTCCTCGCGGATCTTGCCGTTCTTCGCGAACATGTCGTTGATCGGCGTGTCCTTCATCAGTTTCATGACCGGAGCAGCGTCCGACGTGCCGGCGGCCTTGACGGCGTTGAGATAATGCAGCGTCGAGGAATAAACGCCGGCTTGGGCCGAGGTGGGCGCTCGTTTGGTTCGCTCCATGAAACGCTTGGTCCATGCGCGGGTCTCGTCGTTCATGTCCCAATAGAAGGCTTCGGCAAGGATCAGTCCCTGCGCGGTTTCAAGCCCGACGCTGTCGATGTCGCTGATGAAGGCGAGCAACGGCGACAGCTTCTGGCCGCCTTTGCGGGTGAGCCCGAATTCGGCCGCCTGCTTGATCGCGGTGATGGTGTCGCCGCCGGCATTGGCGAGGCCGACGACCTTTGCGCCCGAGCTTTGCGCCTGCAGCAGAAAGGACGAGAAGTCCGATGAATTCAGCGGATGCTTGACGCTGCCGAGCACCTTGCCGCCGGCCTTCGTCACAACGGCCGTGGTGTCGCGTTCGAGATCCTGACCAAAGGCATAATCAGCCGAGAGGAAGAACCAGGTGTCGAGACCCTGCTTCACGGTGGCGAGCCCGGTGACGGCGGCCTGCGAATACGTATCGAACACATAATGCACGGTCGTGGGGCCGCAGGCCTCGTTGCTAAGGCGGATCGAGCCGGGGCCGTTGAAAACGATGATCTTGTTGCGCGCGCGCGCGATCTCGCTCGCGGCCAGCGCGGTTGCAGATGCCGCCACGTCAAGAATGGCTTCGACGCCCTGATTGTCGAGCATGTCGCGCGCGATGCTGGCGGCGTTGTCGGCCTTGTTGAGATGATCCGCCGCGATGATCTGGATCTTGCGGCCCAGCACCTCGCCGCCGAAATCCTCCGCAGCCATCTTGGCGGCGGTCTCGCTGCCGGGGCCGGTGATGTCGGCGAAGAGCCCGGACATGTCGAGGATGTAGCCGAGCTTGTAGGGCGGCTTGGTCTGGGCTGCGGCCGAGGTGGCCGCAACGGCCAGAACCGACGCAAACAAACCGGACACGAAACTCTTCACCGCAACCTCCCTGGAAACGCTCCGCAACCGCTTAGGCGTTGCGTGATGTTGGCTGCGATCATGCCGGAACCATGCCGGAGCGGCAAGACGAGAGAGCGAACAGCGCTTTCCGCAACATGGAATGCGCGATTGCATCGCAGGCAACGCCCGCTAGAGTTGGACGATGCGATGTGAAGCGCTGACACGCTCTTGTCTTGGTCTCGCGCTGCTGCTCGCCGCAACATCGGCGCGCGCGGGAACCTGCGATCTGCCGCTGCAAGGCGAGGCCCGCATCTCTGCCGTGCTCGGTGCGCGGACCTTGCGACTCGATGACGGCCGCGAGATTCGGCTCGCAGGCCTTGCGGCGTTGCCGCCGCACCACGGCGCACGCGCCCGGCTGACGCTGGAAAAACTCGTGGGCGAGAGCGTCACGCTGCATGGCGAGACCGACGCGCCGGATCGCTATGGCCGGCAGCCGCTTCTCGTGATCCGCACGGGCGCGGCGCAACCGATCCAGTCGGACCTGCTGGCGCAAGGCGATGCGCTGGCCGACCTGACGCTGCCCGCTTGCACGACAGCCTTCAGGACGGCGGAGGCCGGCGCGCGACGCGCGCGCGCCGGCGTCTGGGGTGACGGCTCGGTCATAAAAAACGCGGAAAGTCCGGACGATATTCTGGCAGGGGTCGGGCATTTTGCCGTTGTCGAGGGGCGGGTTCTGTCGGTACGGCCATCCGGGTCAGTGACTTACGTCAATTTCGGGCAGCGCTGGACACGGGACTTTGCGGTGACTATGCCAAGCAGGGTGCTGCCGTCATTCGAGGCCGCGGGCTTGCCGCCGAGTGCCTTTGCAGGCAAACGGCTGCGAATCCGGGGATTTGTCGAACGGCGCGGCGGTCCGACGGGGAGCCCGAGGATCGAGACGATCCGGCCGGGGCAGATCGAGATCGTCGGGGCCGACGATCTTGCGATCTCAGGCGAATGACGGTTTGCGAGTGAACATTTGACTCGGATTCAACGGCAGATTGGCGGACCAACACGGCAAACTATCGCTGCGGCGGCGATTTTGCGCGCAACGATGCTGTCGGCGGGACTGACGCTGGCCGGCTGCGCCGATATGGGCCGCTTCGAGACCGCCTCGATTCCCCTGCCAACGCCGATCAAGCAGAAAAACAACGTCGCCCAGACGCCCGCCGCGGATCGCGAGCACGAGCGCATTCTGTCGTCCTATGGCGGATCTTATGACGATCCGAAGATCGAGGCGCTGATCACCAAGACCGTCAATCGGCTGGTCGCAGCCTCCGACCGGCCGGACCTGACCTACAAGGTCACGATCCTGAATTCCGGCGCGGTCAACGCCTTCGCGCTGCCCACCGGCCAGCTTTATGTCACGCGCGGGCTGGTCGCGCTGGCGAGCGATACGTCCGAATTGTCCTCGGTGCTGTCGCATGAGATGGCGCATGTGCTGGCCAAGCACGCCGCCATGCGCGAAGATCAGGCGCGGCAGGCCGCCGTCGTCACCAAGGTGGTGACGGATATGGGCAGCGATCCCGACATGCAGGCGCTGGCGCTGGCGAAATCCAAACTGACATTGGCGGGTTTTTCGCGCGCGCAGGAATTCGAGGCGGACGGCATCGGCGTCGGCATCTCCGCCCGCGCCAATTTCGATCCGTTCGGTGCGTCGCGCTTCCTCACCGCGATGGAGCGCAACGCCGCGCTGAAGGCCGGGCGCTCCCCGCTCGATCCGCGCTCGCAGGATTTTCTGTCGTCGCATCCGGCGACGCCGGAGCGCGTGCAGAACGCGCAGGTCAATGCGCGGCAATATTCCTCGCCCGATGCCGGCGAGCGCGACCGGGACACTTATCTCGCCGCGATCGACAACATCGTCTACGGCGAAGACCCGAGCGAAGGCTTCGTCCGCGGCCGCCGTTTCCTGCATCCGAAACTCGGCTTCACCTTCCAGGCGCCCGATGCCTATACGCTGGAGAACACCGCACAGGCGGTGGTCGGCGTGCGCGAGGGCGGCAATCAGGCGATGCGCTTCGACGTCGTGCGCGTGCCGGCCGAGCAATCGCTGTCCGACTATCTGAATTCCGGCTGGATGGAAGGCGTCGACAAGGCCTCGACCGAAGAGGTCACGATCAACGGCTTTCCGGCGGCGTCCGCGACCGCAACGGGCGAGCAGTGGCAGTTCAAGGTCTATGCGCTGCGCTTCGGCAGCGACGTCTATCGTTTCATTTTCGCCGCAAAACAGAAGACGCCGGAGAGCGAGCGCAACGCCCGCGACACGGTGAACTCGTTTCGTCGGCTGACGCTGACGGAAATTCAGCAGGCGCGTCCGTTGCGGATCAAGGTGCTGACCGTGAAGCCCGGCGACAGCGTCGAAACGCTCGCGGCGAAGATGTCAGGCGTCGATCGCCCGATCGACCGCTTCCGCGTGCTCAACGGCCTCGACGCGAAAACCACGCTGAAGCCGCGCGACAAGGTCAAGATCGTCGTGGATTGAGGGTGAGCGGGTCGGGTGACCGGATGAGCGCATCGACATCCGGGATCGCGAATGCGCAGTATACGATTCCCGCCTTTCCGCTCACGCCGTCTTCGCGATATTCGCAACGATCTGCTCGACGATCTCGTTGGATTCGAGATCGCCTTCGATCCGCAAAACCTGACATGGCAATTTCGCGAGCCAATCGCGATGACGCTGCAGCGTTCGCCCGCCATTATGATCACCGGAATCGTAGCCAGCGGACCACTCCAGAAAGGCCTGATGCTGCGCGTGCATTGCGCCGCCGGGGTCAAGCGCCGCGCCGAAGCGAATGCGTTCGCGCAATCTCAAGCGTTGAAGACGCGCGGTCGAAGGGACGTAAAGAAAAACAACAAGATCGAAGCGTGGGATCAGATCATCACCCCAGCCATCAAGCGAACCGGACAGAACCCAGCCATTGCTGGCGTCGAGCCTATCGGCCAGCAATCTCAGCCGATCCTGAATTGGTCGTTTGTCGCGGTACGGCGGATCGGTCGGAAGCCAGTAAAAATCATCCGTATCTAAAAATGCCAATCCCGACCGATCGGCGAGCGAGCGCCCGGCCGTCGAAACGCCCGCGCCGGATGCGCCGGTGATGTGGACGTGCCGCGATGGCATGGTCGCTGCTCGATTGATCGCCCCTGCGCCTTCAGTTAGCGATGACAATCCGGCAAATCGATGGGCGAACAAAAAAGCCCGGCGTCGCCGCCGGGCTTTCATAATTCTCAATCCAATTGAATCGCTTACGCGGCCTCGTCGGCCACCGCAGCATCGTCGTCGGACTCCGCATCGGCATCGCCGCCCTCAGCGCTGCCCTCGGTTTTGGCGCCGCGGCGCGGACTCTTCGCGAGTTGGCCCTCGATCTCCTTGACCGCTTCGGTCTCGGTGACGTGCTGCACAACCGCGATTTCGCGCGACAGACGATCGAGCGCGGCTTCATACAACTGACGCTCGCTGTAGGACTGCTCGGGCTGCGAGTCCGAGCGGTAGAGATCGCGCACGACCTCCGCGATCGCGACGATGTCGCCGGAATTGATCTTCGCTTCGTATTCCTGCGCGCGACGTGACCACATCGTGCGCTTGATCCGGGCACGACCCTTGAGCGTTTCGAGCGCGCGCTTGACCAATGCCGGCTCCGACAGCTTGCGCATGCCGACATTGGCGACCTTCGCCGTCGGCACACGAAGCGTCATCTTGTCCTTCATGAAATTGATGACGAACAGTTCCAGCTTCGCGCCGGCGATCTCTTGCTCCTCGATCGCCAGAATCTGGCCGACGCCATGCGCCGGATAAACGACGAATTCATTCGTCTTGAAGCCCTGCCGCTGTGTCAACGGCTTCTTCGGCTCCGGCGCGACGGGCGCAGCAACAGGTTTTGCCGCCGCTACAGGCGCCTTCACGTCGGGCTTCGCCACCGCAGCAACCTTCACCGCGGGCGTCTCGACAGCCTTCGGCGCAACCTTGGCTGCGGATTTCGGCGTTGGCGCCGCAGCACCCTTCACAGATGCCGCTTTCGGCGGGGCTGCCTTCACGGCGGATGACTTTTCGGTCGACGCCTTGACGGGCGTTTTTGCAGTCTTGCTGGGCATTACACTTCTTTTCTTCGAGGACTTGTCCATCGATATCGCAACCGACGGCTTAGGAATCGCTATTCTAGCTGACGAAGTCTTAGCGGCAGGTTTGTTCGTTGCCGTTTTTGCAGTCGATAATTTCTGAGCCGCGGCTTTTTTTGGCGATGCCAATGTTGCGGCGGTACGCGCACGCTGAATCGAATCTGTGTCTCGTCGCGACGGCTTGTGCTTAAGAGAAGCGCTGGCGCGGACTTTGGTTGCACCACGTTTCACCGGCGCCGATTTCGCAAGTTTTACGCCAGCAATCTTCGATCCGGCCTTCTTGCTGCCGGCCGTCTTGGAACTCTTTGTTCCCTTCGCTCCCTTGGATACCGACTTGTCCTTGGGAGAACTCGTTTTACGCGTTTTCTGTGACACAGCCCTGCGCGCGGAACCGCCACGCCCCTGTTCGTTGTTTTTACGGGAACCTATTGGGCCGTTCAACAGGGCGCCAAGAGGTCCAGCTCATTGAATGTGCCTAAAATAGCACATTTTCCGCAAAAATCAATGATTTATGCCCTGCGGGTCCGGTTATACCGGTCCATGCGGGGTTAGGGTTAAGACCGCTCAGCGCGTGTTCAGGGTTCAGTCGATCCGATGCCGCTCAGTCGCCGGTTCCTGGGGCAGGCGAGAAAAACTTCTCGAACTTGCCTTCCATGCCCTCGAAATCCTTGGCATCGTCGGGCGCGTCTTTCTTCTGCGTGATATTCGGCCAGGATTTTGCGTATTCGGTGTTCACCTCAAGCCACTTTTCGAGGCCCGGTTCGGTGTCCGGCTTGATGGCGTCAGCCGGGCATTCGGGTTCGCACACGCCGCAGTCGATACATTCATCGGGATGAATGACGAGCATGTTGTCGCCTTCGTAGAAGCAATCCACGGGACAGACCTCGACGCAGTCGGTATACTTGCACTTGATACAGGCTTCAGTGACGACGTAAGTCATCCATAACTCCGAGCGATGGCTCCGAACGATCCAATTTCAGTCAGCGCGACGCGCTAATTTGCATGAGTGCGTAGCGCAGGTGCCACGCCCCCGCAAGAGATGGCTTGCCGTTCAAGCGCGCCATTCATGCATCAGGCTTGGGCTGCAAATCCTCATACAGCAGGCGCGCCGCATCCGCATCGCCACGACGATCGGCGAAGCCGATCACCTTCATCAATCGGACGGTGCGATCGAGCGAGACCGTCAGCACGTCGCCCGTCTTGACGCCGTGCCCCGGCGATTTCTGGCGCGCGCCATTGATGCGGACATGGCCGCTCTCGATCAGTTCCGCCGCGCTGCTGCGCGCCTTCACGACGCGCGCATGCCACAGCCATTTGTCGAGACGCTGACGCTGCGCGGGTTCGGGCGGCTGCACGATTTACCGCTGCGCGGCATACGCCGGCATCGCGACGCGCTCAGTCCTTGCGGCCGGCGGCGAGTTGCTCCTTGAGCGCCGCCAGCTTCGCAAAAGGCGAATTGGGATCGGCCGGACGATCCCGCTCGCGCTGCGGCGGCGCGCTCGACGCATATTGCCGGAGCGCCGCACCACCACCGCGATCGTCGCGGCGACCGTCGCGATCACCCTTGAAATTACCTTTGGGTTTGCCCTTGAAGCGATCGCCGCCTTTGGCGCCGTCGCGATTGTTGTCGCGGGGGCCCTTGACGTTGTCGCGCGGCGGACGGTTGGTCGGCGCGCGATCAGGGATGGGCTCGCCGGCCGCGACCGGCGCCGCAGTGGCATCGGCCGGCGCATCGCTGCGCGGCTTTCGGACATCGGAACGGCGATGGCGGTCGCGGTTGTTGCGATCATTGTTGGGACGGCCGGCATTGGCCGCCTCGCCGCCTTCGGTCGTTGCCGGCGTCGCCTGCGCCCGGTGTGGCTGGCGGTTGCGATCGTGACGCGGGCGGCGCTGCTCGTCGGGACGACCGCCGGGCCGCCAGACCTCGACCATGACCGGTTCGACCGGCGGAGCGGCCGTCGCATCCGCATCGCTGGCGGCAACGGCCGTGTCCGCAGGACTTTCAACAGCTTCGTCCGATGCCGCTTGAACGGAAGGCACCGACTCTTCCGGCGCAACCGCAGGCGTCTCGTCGGCCATCGCAGCCGCCGGATCAGGCTGCAAGTCGGTCTGGCCAAGGTCGGCTTCCGCCGGTGGTGCGAAAGCGATCTCGGGCAGCAGCGACGCGGTCGACTTCGGTTCTTCAGCCGTCTCTTCAGTCGCGACAACTTCAGCTACGTCCGGCGTGATGTCGGCAATGTCAGCCGTCTCGATTGCAATCGCGGGCTCGACGACATTGGCATCGTCGGCAGGCGGTGCGCTTTCGATTGGTCCCGCTTCGCGCTCAGTCAAGACAGCATCGGCCGCAGGCGTTTGAGCGAGAGGCGTTTCAGCGAGAGGTGTTTCAGCCGAAGGCCTTTCAACCACGGCTTTCGGAGCTTCCGGCGGCAGCGCCGGCTTCTTCTCCATCCGATAGCCCAGCGCGCGCAGCACCGAGGCGAAATCCTCGCCGGCCGAACCGGTCAACGACGTCATCGCTTGCGTGACAACGAAGCTGCGGCCGTCAAACGCACCGGCCGGCTTGTCGCCGGACGCGCCCTGACGCCACGACAAAGCGGGACGGATCAGATCGGCGAGACGCTCCAGAATATCGACGCGCACGGCGCGTTCGCCGCACTGCTTGTAGCCGAGAATGCGATAGGCATCGCGATCGAGCGCCTTGTCCACCGCAAAGGAGGTGCGGCCGGAGCCGGCGAGATGCTGCGCACCGGAAAGCGCCGACAGATCGACATTGTCGTGCTTCTGCGCCCATAGCAGCGAGGCGATGGCCCGCGCGGCGGGCTTCAACAGCGACGGAATGTAAATGTGATAGGCGCCGAAGCGGACGCCGTATTTGCGCAAGCTCGCGCGCGAGGCCTGGTCGAGATCCTTCATCTCGGCGGCGATCTTCGCGCGCTCCAGAACGCCGAGCGCCTCGATCAACTGAAACGCGATGCCGCGGCCGATGCCGGTGATGTCCTCGGCCTTGGTGAGATCGAACAGCGGCCCGAGCAGCTTTTCGACATGCGTCTTCAGCCACAGATCGAGCCGCGCCTGGACTGAGTCGCGCGGCGCGCCGGTGAGGCGCTCGTCCGCGATGATGCGCAGGCGCGGCATCAGCACATTGTCGGCGCCGACGAGGCGCGCGACGGCGTCGCCGGTCCAGCGCACGGTGCCGTCCGATGTCAGCACGAACTGATCGTCCGGCGCGTTCGACAATTTCTCGGCACGCGTGTCGATTTCACCGGCGAGCGCCTTCTGCGCCGTTGCCTGCAACGCCTTTGCGTCGGAGCCCGCTTCGGCTGCACTCGGCGCGAATGTGAATCCGTCGAGGCGGCCGATCACATGGCCCTCCACTTTCACTTCGCCTGTTTTATCAATTTCGGTATTCAGCATCGTGTTTTCCCGCAAGCGGCGCATCAATACACTGGTCCGGCGGTCAACGAAACGTTCCGTGAGCCGTTCGTGCAGCGCATCTGACAGTTTATTTTCGATTTCGCGCGAGATTCCCTGCCAATGATCGGGATCGGCGAGCCAATCGGGACGATTTGCCACAAACGTCCAGGTCCGGACCTGAGCGATCCGGCCCGATAACGTGTCGATATCGCCATCGGTTCGATCGGCCTGCAGGATTTGCTGTTCAAACCACGCATCCGGAATGCGGCCCCGCTTCATCAGGAAGGTGAAAAGCGTCACCACCAGTTCGGCATGCGCAGCCGGTGCGACGCGGCGGTAATCCGGAATCTGGCAGGCGTCCCACAGCCGTTCGACCGCAACCTTGCCCTGCGCCATCTCGCGCACATCGGCGTCGCGCGCGGCGTGATCGAGCACGCGCAGATCCTCGGCGATCGGCGCGCGCGTCAGCGCCTCGTGATTGGGCGTCTGCGCAAGCGAGACCTGCAATGCGCCGATCGACGAGAAATCGAGCCTGGAGTTGCGCCATTGCAGCACCTTGACGCTGTCGAAGATGTGGTTCTGGAGCGCATTGACCAGTTCCGGCTCGAACGGCGCGCAACGGCCGGTGGTGCCGAAGGTGCCGTTGCGCGTGGCGCGACCGGCGCGGCCGGCAATCTGCGAGAACTCCGAGGGATTGAGCCGGCGAAATTGATAGCCGTCATATTTGCGATCGGAAGCGAAAGCGACGTGATCGACGTCGAGATTGAGCCCCATGCCGACGGCATCCGTCGCGACGAGATAGTCGACATCGCCGTTCTGGAACATCTCGACCTGGGCGTTGCGCGTGCGCGGGCTCAATGAGCCCAGCACGACGGCGGCGCCGCCATGCTGGCGGCGGATCAACTCGGCGATGGCATAGACCTCATCGGCAGAGAAGGCGACGATCGCCGTGCGCCTTGGTTGCCGCGTGATCTTGCGGTCGCCGGCGAATTCGAGCTGAGACAAACGCGGCCGGGTAACAATGTTTGCACCGGGCAACAGCCGTTCGATGATCGGCCGCATCGTCGCGGCGCCGAGCAACAGCGTCTCGTCGCGGCCACGGCGATTGAGAATGCGATCGGTGAAAACGTGGCCGCGTTCGAGGTCGGCCGCGATCTGGATTTCATCGACGGCGAGAAACGACACGTCGATGTCGCGCGGCATCGCCTCGACGGTCGAGACCCAATAGCGCGGCTTTGGCGGCTTGATCTTCTCTTCGCCGGTGATCAGCGCGACCGCCTCCGGCCCGGCGCGGGCGGCGATCTTGTTATAGACCTCGCGCGCCAGCAGCCGCAGCGGCAGGCCGATGATGCCCGACGAATGCGCCAGCATCCGCTCGATCGCCAGATGCGTCTTGCCGGTATTGGTCGGGCCGAGCACGGCTGTGACACCGGCCCCTGGCGCCCGCTCATTTTGGCCACGATCATTGGCGAACGGCGGCGGAGAGAAAGAATAGACCATGAGGGCGGGGACTTCCGAACGAACACGCGTCGCGAGCTATTGAAACTGTTTCACAATGCGACGCTTCGAGGCCGCGCAGTTAGGCTTTGGAACGAGTCCAGAACGAATCGCGCCCGAATCGCTGACTCGCTTCGTCACGGGCTCGTTCTCCGCAATATCTCGCGCCGACGACGCCACATCGATACTAGATCAAGTTGCATTGCCCGCATCAAGCCGTATCGTTTTCGCGAAAACCCTTAACATGTCGAGTCATCATCTGCGGCCAAAGAGTCAACCGGATTCAGAGAGCCGAACCAACTATTGTGTGCGCGAGGCCGAACGCGGCGGCGCGGCCGATGTGACATACTGCGTCGCCTCCAGCATCGCGGTGCCGAGCGGCGTCGGCACTGTCACCCGGTACGGCACCAATATGCGGGTCCCCGCGACCGGCGCGAACCACGCTTCCATATTGCGTTGGGCGGTCAGATATTTGAGCGCCGGCCGGTCCGGAATGTAGCCGGCGATCGGCACGAAATAGACGGCACAGACCACGACCGGACCGCGATAGCCCTTTTCGGACTTCACCGTTTCCATGCGCTTGAAATCAAGTTTGAGATCGTAGCGCATCCGGCCGTCGAAAATGGCGGCGGTGGTCCGGCATGCCTCGGGATTGACGGGATCGCCGGTGCCGGACACGCGCAACAGCGAGCCGGTCATCGGGTCGAGGACACCGCGCTTGTGCGGTTCCGTCACCGGGATTCGCTCGGGATCGACAGGCGGTTCCGGCTCGATCGTGAAATCCTTGACCGCGCCACCGGCCAACACCATCCGCACGGTTTCGGATTTTTTCGACGACATACTGGTGGACGTATAGCTCAACGGCGACAATTGCCCGGCGATGACCCGGCCCTGCGCCGCGCCGGTTCCCGAGCCGCCCGCGAATGTCTGCAGCAAACCGGTCGACCCGCCCTGCGCCGACGCGCTGTACTGATCGTCGGCGATTTCGATGGTCCAGGTTCCTTTGCCGACCGGGATTCCAGCCAGCGACGCCTCATATTTGGCATCGACCCGGCCCTGCGCCGTCGCAGGGACTGTCCCGGTCCATCCCGCCAGCGCGAAGGCGGCGAGAATCGCCAGTGCCGGGGTCGGCCGGAAAGTCATAATCAGGGCACCCTTGCTTCATGCAGGCCGCCTCAATCAGGCAACCCGACGATCGCCGCATCATGTCGGGACCGATTGCGCCCTTTATATGTTTGACGCGGCAGCCGAAATCGCCGAGGGCTCACCGCTGGCGGGACGACGTCGCCGGCGCGGGATTTTGCCTTGCGTTCTTGACGCATCGCCGCTCTCCTTCTATAGGTTCGCGGCTCCTGAAATGGACATTGATACCAACCCTCGCGCCGGCCACGTCTTCAGATGTCGACGGCTGCGGGGATGACACAAGGATTTTCGCCATGTCTCGGCGCTGCGAACTGACCGCCAAGGGCCCTCAGGTGGGCCACAAAGTAAGCCACTCGAACATCAAGACCAAGCGCCGGTTCCTGCCGAACCTTGTCAACGTGACCTTCATGTCCGAAGCGCTCGGCCGCAACGTGCGCCTGCGTGTCTCGACAAACGCGCTGAAGAGCGTCGACCATCGCGGCGGCCTTGATGCCTTCCTGACCAAGGCCGGCGTTGCCGACCTGTCGCAGAAGGCCGTGTTGTTGAAGCGCGCGATCGAGAAGAAGCAGGCCGCTGCGCCGGTCGCCGCCGCGAGCTGATTGCTTCGTCGCAGGCTTGAAATTTGAACGGCCGGGTCGCATGACCCGGCCGTTTTTGCTTTTCGGGTTTGTCATTCCGGGGCGCACGCGCCCCTTCGAGCGAGCGAACCCCGAATCGCACCAAGACGAACACGACCAGATTCCGGGTGCGCTTTGCCGCTTCGCGGCATTCGCGCCCCGCAATGACCAAGCGGCAATCTTTAATTCGTCTTGATCCCCGCCGCCTGAATGACCGTCTTGTTGGCGGCGACGTCGCGCACCACCAAAGCATCCATTTCGACCGGCGTCATCGGCGACGGCGAGACGCCGAGTTTTTTCAAACTCTCCTGCATTTGCGGCGCAGCGAGCACACGCTTGCCCGCGTCGTGCATCTTCTCGACAATCTCGTGCGGCGTTTTCGCAGGCACGAACAAGCCGAACCAGATGGCGCTCTCGGCATCCCTCAGGCCGGCCTCCGCCGGTGTCGGCACGTCGGGCAAATCAAGCGCGCGCTGCGGCGTCGAGACGAGAAGCGCTCGAACCTGCCCTTCGCGGATCAGCGGCAATGCGGTGGCGAGCGGACAGAAGTAAAAATCGATCCGGCCGCCGAGAATATCGGCAATCACTTCGGAGCCGCCGCGATAGGGAATGTGCGCGGCCTCGATCCCGGCAGCGAGACGAAACTTCTCGGCTGAAATATGCACGGCGCTGCCGATGCCGACCGAGCCGAAAGAAATTTGCGCGCCCGGCGCCCTTGCAGCCGTGATGAAATCCTGCACGCTGCGCCATGGCCGCGCCAGCGGCACGATCATGACATTGGCGCTGGAGCCGATCATGAGCACCGACGACAGGTCTTTGGTCGCATCGAACGTCAGATCCTTGAAGATCGCCGGCGCGATCGTCAGCGCGGACGAGTGGGCGAGCACGCTGTAGCCATCGGGCTCCGCCTTCGCGACCAGCGCCGTGCCGAGCGTACCGCCCGCACCGGCGCGGTTTTCGATCACGATCGGCTGGCCGAGTTCTGCCGACAGTCGCTCGAAGACAAGACGCGGCACCACATCGGTGGCGCTGCCCGCGCCGAACGGGATCGTCGCCTTGATGAGGTGCGTCGGCCAGTCGGCTTGCGCGCCAAGCGGTGTGAGCGTGAGGACGAGCGCGGCGATGGCGTTCGTCAGAATTCGTCGCGTGGAAAACATCTGCATCGCTCACTCCATGTCAGGATAGACATGCGCTTTGCAATTTTCGTTCCGTCGTGTCGAACTAAGGCGTCTCGATGTAACGACAGAATGCGCGCACAGCGGCTGCAACCGCGTGATCCGAGAGACGTCCTACCGTCTTGACCACCAAACTGGTGTTGAGTGTCACGATGCGGTTGGTGCGAATCCAACCGGGCGCCGGCAAGGCGCCAACGACAAGATCGACGGAACTGATGGATAGACCATGCTCCATCTGTGGCCGCGACGTGACCGGTAACGCAACGAAGTCCCCTTAACTGTCCGGTGTCGTCAACGCCAAAACCGGACGACGCTTAGTCGCCGACATATCGGAAAATGGAAACGGGATCAGCAGCAGGTCGCCGCGCTCAGGCATCGTCCCAGACTTTGTCATCGGCGTTGTCCCAAACGGGAGCAAGCGACGCAGCTTGTGCGTTCATTAGATCGCGCGCCCCGGAATCGTTCTGACGGCGACGCAGGCTGTCGACAAAGTTGAGGACTTCGCGGGCCAGCGGCTCGGGAAGCGCTTTTACTTGCTCGTAAATCCTTTCAGCGACGGTCATTTTCCTCTCCTTGCCGACCTTCAAGACTATACTATTTGCCCTCGTCGACCAGCGTAAATTGCAGCAGAAGCGTGCGCTGGATCGGCGAGAAATTGTCGTCCGAGATCATTGTCAGAACGATCTCGCCATCGGCCGTGACATGGCTGTCGATGCCTTCCATGTTGTCGATCTCGTGCCCCAGATCGGCGTCGAAGATCGACGGGCCATCGAGAACGGCGCCCGGCATCACACTGGCGATGGCGACGCGGCGGATCCGAATGCCGACGCCACCGACCCATGAGAACTTGCGCTCGAGCAGCAGGAGATCGCCGTTCGGCAGCAGGCCCGCGTCGCTGATGTCGTAATTGTCGGTGCGACGAACGGTAAACGCGCCGGGCTTCGGGCCGCCGATCAATGCGCCGATGATGTTGTCGTCCGCATCGAGCGCGCGCTCGGAGATCGCAACCAGGGATCCCGCAAGGGGCGCGGCTTTAGGCAGCACCACGAGCGATTCCAGCCCTTTGTTATTCGGCAGCTTGCGCAGATTCGGCGGCATCGCCATTGGCTGGCCACGCGCGCGCACGCCGTCGCGGCCGAAATCGAACTTCAGAATCTGGTTGACGCGTTCGAGGCCGACATAGGCCGTGCTGCCGTCGAAGGCGAGCGACTCCGTATCGTACCAGCGGCGCTTGGTAATCGGCTCGCCGTCCGGGCCGAGAATAGGCGCAACCTCAACATCGGCGAGGCCCGTCATCTCGCGTCCGGCCATGACGATGCGACCGGTGAACCACGAGCCCTTGTCGCTGAGCGAGACGAAGCGTTCGCCCTTGGCATCGATGCGAAAGGCAGAGAGACCGCCGAAGCCGCGAAACGACGAAGTCAGCACGAGCCCGCTGCGAAACTGCAACTTGCCGAACATCGTCTGCGACCGATCGCGCAGATCGAAGCCGCCGATCGGCCGCGCGGCGACGTCGATCGCAACCGGGCCTTGCGGCGTGACTTCTTCCGGCGTCGGTTGCGGCGGTAGGGCGGGCTGGGCTAGCGCAACGCCCGATGTTGCTGCGGTCAGAGCGCCAGCGGCAAACGCGTGAAAGCCGCGGCGGGTGACGCGCATGGCCGTTTACGCGCTCGCCAGACGGCGACGCCGGCCAGGCGCCGACGGCGCGGCCGCCGTTTCGCTGAACAGCTCGGCCAGCTTTTCGGTGATAGCGCCGCCAAGTTCTTCGGCATCCACGATCGTCACCGCACGGCGATAATAGCGCGTCACATCGTGACCGATGCCGATCGCGATCAGTTCGACCGGCGAACGAGTCTCGATCTCTTCGATGATGTGACGCAGATGGCGTTCCAGATAATTGCCGGCATTGACCGACAGTGTGGAGTCGTCAACCGGCGCGCCGTCCGAAATCATCATCAAGATCTTGCGCTGCTCGGAGCGGCCGAGCAGCCGCTTGTGCGCCCAGTCCAGCGCCTCGCCGTCGATGTTCTCCTTCAAGAGGCCCTCGCGCATCATCAGCCCGAGATTCTTGCGCGCGCGACGCCACGGCGCGTCGGCCGATTTGTAGATGATGTGGCGCAGATCGTTGAGCCGACCGGCATTGGCCGGCTTGCCCGCCGCCAGCCACGCCTCACGCGATTGTCCGCCCTTCCAGGCGCGCGTCGTGAAGCCGAGAATCTCGACCTTGACGCCGCAGCGCTCCAGCGTCCGCGCCAGAATATCGGCACAGGTGGCCGCCACCGTGATCGGGCGTCCGCGCATCGAGCCGGAATTGTCGAGCAGCAATGTTACGACCGTATCGCGGAACGTCGCTTCCTTCTCGTGCATGAAGGACAGCGGATGATGCGGATCAGTGACGACGCGCGACAGCCGCGCCGGATCGAGAATCCCTTCCTCGAGATCGAATTCCCAGGCGCGATTTTGCTGGGCCATCAATCGGCGTTGCAAGCGATTGGCGAGCCGCGACACGACGCCCTGCAAATGCGCGAGCTGCTTGTCGAGATAGCTGCGCAACCGCTCAAGCTCTTCATGATCGCAGAGGTCTTCGGCCGCGATCACCTCGTCGAATTTCGGTGCGAAGGCGTGATATTCCGGCCCGCGCGGTTCGTTCGCGCCCTTGGAATTCGGCCGCGTCGCTTCGCCCGGCGTTTCGTCGTCGCCAAGGTCGCCGTCCTCGAACGTGTCGGACGTCGAGGACTGCGCGCTTTCCATCGCCGCGTCCGACATCTCGTCGGTCATCGCCTGCGCCTGATCGGCGCTCATCTCCTGCGCGGCTTCGTTGTCCGGCGCGCCTTCGGCTCCCGACTCGTCGTTCTCGCCGTTGCGCTCGTCGTCGTCATTATCATCGTCGTCGGGCTCGGCATTGGTTTGGTCGCCAAGCTCCAGCGCCTGCAGCAGGTCGTGCACCGCGTCGCCGAATTTGGCCTGATTTTCGGTCAGCGTATCGAGTCGGTCCAGGCGCTTGCCGATCTTGTCTTCGAGGATCGGCCGCCAGAGATCGACCATCTTCTTCGCGGCAGCGGGCGGCGCCTGTCCGGTCAACCGCTCGCGCACCATCATCGCCAGGGCATCGGAAAGCGGTGCGTCGGCGCGATCGGTGATCTCGTCGAATTTGCCGCGATGGAAATGATCGTCGAGCATCGCGGTGAGATTTTTCGCAACGCCGGCCATGCGGCGCGAGCCGATCGCCTCGACGCGGGCCTGCTCCACGGCTTCAAAAACCCCGCGCGCTTGCGGATTGCCCGGCATCAGCTTGCGATGAACTTTCGGATCATGACAGGCGAGTTTCAGCGCGATCGAGTCGGCATGGCCGCGCACGATCGCGGCGTCGCGCTTGCTCATCTTTCGAGCCGGTTCGGGCAATCGCGCCTTGCCCGGCGCGAGGCCGGGCCTTTCGGCGGCGAAGGAAACTTCAAGCTCCGGCGATTTGGCGATGGCGCGCAGGCACGACGCCACTGACCGCTTGAACGGCTCGGTCGGCGCTTCCTTCGGGCCGGTGCGGAATTTGTTCGATGGCGAGGTGGACATCAGATGCGATCAGTTTTCCGGTGAGCGCGTATCGTTGAATTCGACAATGCGATTCAAGATCGTCGACCAGTCATAGGGACATTGAGCGGGGATGGCTGCATTAGGGAGATTCGTCTCCGCTATGGCATCACCACGCGCGTCCTCGTAAGCACCACTCATAGCCTCATCGATACTTGGCTTTAGGCTGGGATTTTTCTTGAGGACGCGGTAAATTCGACGCCTATGTTCAGCGATGGACAACACCCAGCTTCGCGAACGCCGCTCAGACTGGTGATCCCATTTCAAGAGATGCAGCAGAACAACGCGGATCGCACTTTCCAGCTTGTCGTATTGCTCGTTGCCCACGTCGCCCAACTCATCCGCGATGTTCACGAAATCGATCTCGGCCACGCGCCCTGCTTTCAGCAAAGCGACTTGATCCTCGACCCAGCCAAAGAAATCCTCTTTGTATGCTCGGCTGGGCGCAGGCGCGGTCGGCGGGCTGTGATCGATCGTTTTCGTCGCCATCATGTTTCTCGCGAATGAAGCCTCTCAGCTCAGCGCCACGTTCACCGAACTCTCCGGCAGTTCGGCGTTGAAGCAGCGCTGGTAGAATTCCGCGACGAGCGGGCGTTCGAGTTCGTCGCATTTGTTCAGGAACGTGACGCGGAAGGCGAAACCGATGTCGCCGAAGATGTCGGCGTTCTCGGCCCAGGTGATCACCGTGCGCGGCGACATCACCGTCGAGAGATCGCCATTGGCGAAGGCGTTGCGCGTCAAATCGGCAAGCCGCACCATCTTGTTGACGGTGTCGCGGCCTTCCGGATTGCGATAATGCGGCGCCTTGGCCAGCACGATCTCGACCTCCTCGTCATGCGCGAGATAGTTCAGCGTCGTGACGATTGACCAGCGGTCCATCTGGCCCTGGTTGATCTGCTGCGTGCCATGATAGAGGCCCGACGTGTCGCCGAGGCCGATCGTGTTGGCGGTCGCGAACAACCGGAACGACGGATGCGGCTTGATGACCTTGTTCTGATCGAGCAGCGTCAGGCGGCCGGAGACTTCGAGCACGCGCTGGATCACGAACATCACGTCGGGGCGGCCGGCGTCGTATTCGTCGAACACCAGCGCGACATTGTGCTGCAACGCCCACGGCAGGATGCCGTCGCGGAATTCCGTGACCTGCTTGCCGTCGCGGACCACGATCGAATCCTTGCCGACGAGATCGATGCGGCTGATGTGGCTGTCGAGATTGACGCGCACGCAAGGCCAGTTCAGACGCGCCGCCACCTGCTCGATATGGGTCGATTTGCCGGTGCCGTGGAAGCCCGTGACCATCACTCGGCGATTGCGCGAGAATCCGGCGAGAATTGCGAGCGTCGTGGCACGGTCGAAGCGATAGTCCTCGTCGATGTCGGGGACATGCGGGTCGGTCTGGGAATACGCCGGCACTTCGAGATTGCTGTCGATGCCGAACAGCTTTCGCACCGAAACTTTCTTGTCGGGAACGCCGGTGAGCGGTTCGCTCGATGGCAGATCGGCAGGCGCGTGGACTTTGGTCGTGGCGGCGGTCATCAATCCTCCGTGGCCCCGGACACCCCGAAACCAGTCTGCAAATAGCTGCGGTTGAAGTTCTTGCTGTAAACCTAGCAGAGACATGCGGCCGGCAGAAGCCCGCGCGATCGTCTTCGGCCCGGCACGCATTTTGTTGCGATATCAGAAAGCTAAGCGCTGCCGAGAACGATGGGAAGACTGCCATTCGGAAGGCAGCCTTGCGAATCTGCACGAATTCCAAGCAAGCCATGCTGTTGGTCAGCAAACGTGCTATCGCCCAGAGAGTTCAAGCGATTGCGGGACAATTCGTGTGACGGTCTATGTCGAGCAAATGATCGCCTTCGTGTCGGCCCATGCGTGGCTGGCTTATCTCACGATTTTCCTGGCCGCATTGCTGGAGGCGGTGCCGGTGTTCGGCTCACTGGTGCCCGGCGCCACGATCATCCTCGCGCTCGGCACCCTGATCGCCGGCGACGAATTGCAACTGTTTCCGGCCGTGGCCTGCGCCTTCGGCGGCGCGTGGCTCGGCGACGGCACGTCGTTCCTGATCGGGCACAAGCAAAAGCGGGCGATCCTGACGACCTGGCCGCTGTCGCGCTATCCCGGCATCGTCGAACAGAGCGAAACGTTTTTTCATCGCTACGGCGCGCTGGCGGTCGTCCTCGCACGCTTCATTGGACCGGTCCGCGCCATCGTGCCGGTCACGGCCGGCGCGCTCGACATGGCGCCGGCCAAATTCCTGCCGATCAGTGCGGCGGCGGCGCTGGCCTGGGCGTTTGGCCATCTGCTGCCGGGTGCGCTGGCCGGCACGGTGCTGGAACAGCTTGGCGGCTGGCCGGGTGTGCGCGCCGAAATCAAACACTACTGGATACCGCTGGTGCTGCTCGGCGGCCTGATCGCGGGTGCGGTGATGTGGGTCATCCGGCGGCGGCGCGGGATCAATGTGCCGGTGAAACGCGGCGCGTGAGCTACGACAGAACCGTCACCAACCGCGAACGCGGATGGCCCAGTATTCCGCGAGATCAAAGTTCAAACGCGAGCGTCACGGAACACTGGGTCGCCCGGTCCTGGCGCGCAAGAGCGCACCTGCCGGGCAATGACGGCTGTGCGTGAGGCGCAGTCCTCACCCCGCCGGGCGGACCACCGTCTTGAGATAATTATACGCCTTGATGACCTCGATCAGGCGATCCTCGGTCGAGCGGTCGCCGCCATTGGCGTCCGGATGGTGCTGCTTGACCAACGCCTTGTATTTCGCCTTGACCGTTTCCAAAGTCGCATCGGGGCCGAGGCCCATTACGATCAGCGCCTTCTTCTCGGCGTTCATCACCTTGCGGGCTTCGGCCTTCGGCGGCTCGGCGGTGTTGGCCCCGGCGCGCCACTTGTTGCGGCCGTTCATCTCGTTGAGCATCGCGAACGGATCGTTGGCGCCGTCGAGTTCGGCGTCCTTCGCGCCCTTGCCGTTGGCGCCCATCTTCCAGGTCGGGCGATGGCCGGTCAGTGCGTCCTTCTGGTAGCGCGCGACCGCATCGGGATTCATGCCTTGGAAGAAATTATAGGACGCATTGTATTCGCGGACATGGTTGAGGCAGAAATTCCAGTATTCGCGCTCGTGCCCGCGGCCTTTCGGGGCGCGGTGCGGGCCCTTGTTCTTGCAATCCGGCCACTCGCACATCTGCGCTTCGTCGCGCGCCTTGGCCTGCGCCTTGGCGCTGGTCTTGTTCGGCTTGATGCGGATGGAGTCGAAAAATTTCGATGAATCGATGGGCATGGCCAACTATGACAACGCAATGCGAGCGGCTTCAAGTCTTGACATTGCAAATGCTCATTCAGGTTTGCAAAGGGAACGAAAAATTTTTCTGGCGAAGCGGAAAACAGCTTCGGGATTGACGGCGATCATGGCCCGGCGCTAAAGCCGATCCCATGACCATGAAGCAAACTATCACCGAAAAATTGCGCGCGGCTTTCACGCCCGATCATCTCGACGTCATCGATGAATCACATTTGCACGAGGGCCACGCCGGCCATCGCGCCGGCGGCGAAACCCATTTCCGCGTCAATATTGTCGCCGACGCGTTTGCCGGCAAGGGCCGGATCGACCGGCATCGCCTGATCAACACGGCGCTGGCCTCGGAATTGGCAGATCGCGTCCACGCGCTGGCCATCAAGGCGAAGGCGCCGGGCGAATCCTAATCTCAGCGGATCGAGAACCGGCTCTCGAACGAACTCGACGACACAACCGGCGTCGCGCCTGACATCGTGTCGCGCGCAGCAGCGGCGCCGCCATCATCCGACACGCTCGGCTTGAGATTCGGACGCGCGGCAGCGGTGCGGACAGTCGGCGCTGCGGCCTCGGTCGGCCGGGCCAGCAACATCTCGGACGGCTTGGCCATCGGTTTCGGCGCGGGCGCGGATTTGGCCGCAACCGCCGTCTTCGGCTTCTCGGACACGGCCGGCGCGCGCGGCGTCGTCGCGGCGGTCGCGGCCGGCGCATCGCTGCCTCCGAAACCAACCTTCTTTGCGATCGCGCTGAAGAAACCACCGCCACTGCCCGATGCAGACGGCCGCGTCTCGGGGTCGGCGGTCGCGAAAGACGGCGTCGAGAAGATCGAGGCGTCGGCCACGACGGCCTTCGGCGGATTGACATGCGCCGGAATGGTGCCGGGGGCGCGGGCAAAGGCCGCATTCTGCATGCCGGGCGCGTCGGGCTCCGACAGGCCGGTGGAGCCGTCGGGCAGTTTCGAGGCAAAGATGCGGTTCATGCCGCCATCGATATCCGGGCGGCGCGCCGCCATCGGCGTGCCCTTGGAAATGAGCTCATTCGTCTTGGCGTCGTCATTGCGTTGCTTGGCCAGCACCGCGTCGGCGATCTCGGACGGCACGCTGTAGGCCGGGCACTTGGCGCCGGCCTGGAAGGTCAGCGGACGGCCATTGGTCGGCTGCGCCGGATCGAACACGTACTTGTTCTCGCAGAACTCGACTTTCGGCTCCTGCCGCGTCACCTCGAAATGATCGTAGCCCTCCTTGATCATCTTCCAGAACGGCATGTTCGGATTGCCGCGATGCTTCGCCATGTTCAACGGCGTCATCTTGAACGGATAGGCCTGGACCTGGAACGCGCGCTGGCCGCCGAAGAAGGATTCACGGCCGAGCGTGTAGATGTCGGAAATCTGCTCGTCGGTCATCGCGTAGCAGCCGCGCGATGAGCAATCGCCGTGCACCATCAATTGCGAGCCGCTGCGTCCGAGCGCTTTGTCGAAGGCGTTCGGATAACCCATGTTGAACGAGAGATAATAGGCCGATTGCGGATTCATCTGGCCGGGGCCGATCGAATAGAAGCCTTCCGGCGCCTGACGGTCGCCTTCCTTGACCTTCGGGCCGAGGTCGCCGGACCAGCGGCAGATCGGATAGGTCTTGAGCAAGGCGAACTTGCCGGAGCGATCCTGCTTCCAGACTTCGAGTTCGGCTTCCTGCTTGAAGAGCCGGACCAGCATCGGCGATTGCGGGTCCATGTCCTTCGCCTGCATGTCGGCGACGAGCTTTTCAGGGATTGGCTTGTTGGCCTTGGCATTGCTGGCGAGAGAGATCTCGTCGCTGTTGCAGCCGGCGAGCACGACCGCGGCTGCAAATGCAACCGACGTCATCACCGCGCGAAAAAGCGTGCGATCGATCAAGATAAATCCCCACAGCCGAATGGCCGATAACCCAGAGCGGTCACTTCAGGCCGAACAATCGAACCCTGGTGTTTTCGCCGTGAGCCATTGAATAAATATTATCCTTAAACGCCCCGCTCCCGCAAGCCGGACCGCTGCGCCGCAACAGGTTCCACCGCCGCGTGGTGAAGATCGCTCTAACGGGAACTTGTCTAGGTAAGCTGTCGGGCGGAATTGGGGCGCGGTCCGGGAGGGTGATCGCTGCAACGGTGGCAGTGAGCTCCCTTTCCCCGTTCTTACGGGGAGAAGGATAAGAAGCTCCTGCAAAACCAGACGCCCCCTTACCCGGAAGCTGCGCTTCGCTAGCTTCCGACCTCTCCCCGCCCACGGGGAGAGGTAAGGGCAGTGCCCGCGGCGCTCCTCACCCCAACTTGCGGCCGATATCGAGGAACTTCTGCCGGCGCTGCTGGCGGATTGTCGCCCGATCCAGCCCGCGCAAATCGTTCATCGCCTGCGCGATGGCATCGCCTGTGGTCGCGATCATCGTCTCGGCATCGCGGTGCGCGCCGCCGGCGGGCTCTTTCAGGATGGCGTCGATGACGCCGAATCGCATCAAGTCCTGAGCAGTGATCTTCATGCTGGTGGCGGCTTCCTGCGCCTTGGTCGAGTCCCGCCACAGGATCGAGCTTGCCGCTTCCGGCGAGATCACGCTGTAGATCGCATGCTCCAGCATCAGCACACGGCTGGCGGTCGCGATCGCGATCGCGCCGCCGGACCCGCCTTCGCCGATAATGACGGCCACGTTCGGCACACCGAGCGACAGGCACGCGTCCGTCGAGCGCGCGATCGCCTCGGCCTGGCCGCGCTCTTCGGCGCCGATGCCGGGATAGGCGCCGGCGGTATCGACCAGCGACAGCACGGGAATGTCGAAACGATCGGCCATTTCCATCAACCGGACCGCCTTGCGGTAGCCTTCCGGCCGCGCCATGCCGAAATTGTGCTTGAGCCGGGTCTCGGTGGTCGAGCCCTTCTCCTGACCGAGCACGCACACCGCCTCGCCGCGAAACCGGCCGAAGCCGCCGACCAGCGCCTCGTCGTCGCCGAACTTGCGATCGCCGGCGAGCGGGGTGAATTCGGTGATCAGGGCGGCCACGTAATCGACGCAATGCGGCCGCTGAGGATGCCGCGCGACCTGCGTTTTCTGCCACGGCGTCAGTGCGTTATAGAGGTCGGCCAAGGTTTGCCCGGCCCGCTCCTCGACGCGCGCGATCTCGTCGCCGATGTCGCTGCCGCCAGCGACGAGCGCGCGCAATTCATCGACGCGGGCATCGAGTTCGGCGACGGGTTTTTCAAAATCGAGATAGGAGCGCATGGGATCGGACATTCCCGACATATAGGGCCCGCAGGGCGCGGGCGAAACCGACTTGAAACTGGCGTGGCCGGCTTTTCAGGTCAAATGGCGGGGCAAGTCAAGGTGAACGCACAAGATAAGCGTGGCGAATCAACGGGTTGATTTTGGGATGGGCAGAAAGCGAATCGATGCCTGCCCGCGAGCGCTGCCGTCACCCTGCGCGAAGGCGGAGGCCCAGTATCCCAGAGCATTATTGATGGGCGTACTGGTTCCCCGCATACGCGGGGATGACGGCTTTCGTTGAGGCAACCGCAGTGCCTAGTCTCTCACTTATCCCCCAGCGGATGCAGATCGCGGACGAGACTCTTGAGCCGCTCCTCCACCACATGGGTGTAAATCTGCGTCGTCGAAATGTCGGTGTGGCCGAGCAGCGTCTGCACGATCCGCAAATCCGCGCCGTTGTGCAGCAGATGGCTCGCAAAGGCATGGCGCAGCACATGCGGACTGACCAGTCGGGGCTGAATGCCAGCCGCGAGCGCCAAATCCTTCAGGTCGCGCGCGAAATGCTGCCGCGTCAGGTGCCCTGAATCGCCCGACGACGGAAACAGCCATTTCGTCGCGGCGGCATTTTTGGCGTTCTCGCTGCGGCGCGCGTCGAGCGCCGCCAGATAGGCGGTCATGGCCTCCTTGGACGATTGGTTAAGCGGCACCAGCCTTTCCTTGTTGCCCTTGCCGCGCACCACGATCATCCGCGCGTCGCGCCGCGCCGCCGAGATCGGCAGCGAGACCAGTTCGGACACACGCAAGCCGGTGGCATAGAGCACTTCGAGCAGGCAATACAGCCGCGCCGCGCGCATCCTCTGCAACGCCGGCCCATTGGCCTCGGCCAGGGTTTTCGCCTGCATCAGCATGCGGTCGACATCCGCGATCGACAGCACCTTCGGCAGGCTGCGGCCGCGCTTGGGCCCGGACAGTATCGCCGCCGGATCGTCGGTGCGAATGCGCTCGTTCAGGAGAAACCGAAACAGATGGCGCAACGCCGACAGCCGCCGCGCCACGCTGGTCGATTTGAAACCGCGCTCGTCCAGGTCTTCAAGATAGTCGCGCAGCGCCTGCGTCGCGACGCTGCTGAATGTCAGCCCCTTGCCGCCGATAAAGGCCGAGAGGTCGTCGAGATCGCGACGATACGCATCGACGGTGTTCGCGCCCGCGCCCTGCTCGGCCGCGAGCATGTCGAGGAACAGATTGGTCAGGCGTGCATCGGATGTGGTGGGTGGCATCGCGACATCATAGAGCGAGAGAATGGCGCGGGCGTTAACGAGATTTGCAATCATTTACCATGACGGTGGCCCCGGCGGATTGAATTCCGGCAAGGTTCTGCCATGTTCGCGCCCAAACGCAACCGCATCGAAACGCGCATCGGTTCTCAAAAGGGATACTCATGGCCAAGCCAGCAGTGATCGTCGTCGGCGCCGACAAGGGCGGCGTGGGCAAGACCACCGTATCGCGGACGGTGCTGGATTATTTCAGCGCCAATAACGTCCCGACCCGCGCCTTCGACACGGAATCACCGCGCGGCACTTTGAAGCGCTTCCACCCGGACATCACGCAGATCGTCGACATGACGACCACGTCGGACCAGATGAAGATTTTCGATACGCTGAATTCGGCGGCGCCCTCCGTCACCGTGATCGACGTCCGCGCCGGCCTCCTGTCGCCGGCTCTCGCGAGCCTGCGCGATATCGGCTTTCTCGATGCGGCGAAATCCGGCCAGATCACCTTCGCGGTCTTTCATATTCTCGGCCCGTCGATCGCCTCGCTGGACGAGATCGCCGAGACCGCGAGTTTCATGGACGGCGCGAAATATTTCCTGGTGAAGAACTTCATCAACAACACCAGCTTCTTCGAGTGGGATCAGGCGACCTACCAGTCCTATTTCAACCGCATCAAGGACGCGACCGAACTGACGATCCCGAAGCTCAACGAAATGGCCTATGAGCAGGTCGAGGTCTCGTCGGTGCCGTTCCTGAACTTCGTCGCCAACAAGGGCCTGCATGACGAGCCGGCCAACTATTCCTTCGTGCTGCGCGGCTATGTCCGGCACTGGCTCGCCAATGTCTGGAGCGAGTTCGACCGCATCAAGCTGACGGACCTCGTCGCGGACAAAAGCGAGAAGAAGTCCCGCGCGCAGGCCAGCGACGGCGGGGAGAAGTAAAGTTTCGTCATTCCGGGACGGTCGGAGCACGCCACCATCGTCATTCCGGGGCTCGCGCGCATCTTTGCGCGAGAGAACCCGGAATCTGGTCAAGATGAACATGAGGAGATTCCGGGTTCGCGTCCGCCAAGAGGCGACCGCGCCCCGGAATGACGCTTAATCTCGCTGGCGCTGACGCATCTCCCGAACGATATTCCCCGCATGCGCCGCACGCCTGTTTACATCATCTGCTCGCCGCGACCGATGGTCGGCCGGACGCTGATCGCGCGTCTGCTGACGGAATTCCTGAAGCTGCAGCGGGGCGCGGTTGATGCCTTCGACGTCAGCCTGAAAGAGCCGTCGCTGGTCGATTATCTGCCGCGCGTCACCGAGACCGCCGACGTCGAAACGACGTTCGGCAAGATCGCGCTCATGGACCGGCTCATCGTCCATGACGGCATCGCCAAGGTGGTCGACCTCGGCTACCATGCCTTCGACGAATTTTTTCAGATGTGCGAGGAAATCGGCTTCGTCAAGGAGGCCGCGCGGCGCGGCATCGCCCCGGTCGTTCTGTTCGTCGGCGACAACGACCGCGCCTCGCTGCGCGGCTATGAGACGCTGCAACGCCTGATCCCGCGCACGGCGCTGGTCGTGGTGGACAACGAATTCATTACCCACGGCGAACTGCCACATGCAATGACGCAAGGGCGCATGCTGCGCATCGGCGGCCTGCCGGTATTCATCAAGACCTATATCGACCGGCTCACATTCTCCTTTACGCAGTATCTGCGCACCGAGCCGGATAAATCGACCGAACTGCATCAATGGACGCGGGCGGGCTATTTCACGTTTCGCGAGTTGGAGTTGGGGCTGATTTTGGGGGGCTGATTTTGCATGCCGCTCGCATCATCGGAAACCGTCATCCCCGCGAAGGCGGGGAACCAGTACGCCCATCATTCATGCTCTGAGAGCATCACTATGCTCGCGGAATACTGGGTCCCCGCCTACGTGTTTGGTGTCGAGGGATTGGTTGGATGGAATCGGTGTAGAACGAGGCGTCTG
>CAXTJT010000028.1:0-27810 GCA_964244735.1 uncultured Tardiphaga sp. | reverse complement strand
GCCGAGGCATTCTCTCAGCTCAAATCAACCGTTGCACTTCAAACGTGAATCCACCCCCTGAACGGTGGCACGGGGGCGGATAGGCTGGTTGGCGGGATAGGGAACGATACGTATGTGATCGACAATATTGGCGATGTCGTGATGGAGAATGTCGGCGAGGGCACCGATACGGTCGAATCATCCATTAACTACACACTTGGCGGCAATCTCGAGAGCCTGACCCTGATTGGATCGGCAACAATCAACGGGACCGGCAATGCGGCCAATAACGTTCTTATAGGGAATTCGGCGAATAATACTTTGACCGGAGGCGAAGGAGACGACACCCTGAACGGCGGCATAGGGGCGGATAGGCTCATCGGCGGGATAGGGAACGACACGTATGTGATCGACAATATTGGCGACGCCGTGACGGAAAACGTCGGTGAGGGCACCGATACGGTGGAGTCGTCGATCAGCTTTGCGCTGGTCTCCAATGTCGAGAACCTCACTTTAACGGGAAACACGGCTGTCGACGGCTTCGGAAATGCCGCTAATAACTTAATTATTGGCAATATCGCAAACAATAGCCTCACCGGAGATGCTGGAGACGATGTGCTGGACGGCGGCGCCGGGATCGACGCGCTGATTGGTGGGATAGGCAACGATACCTATGTCGTCGACAATATCGGCGATGCGGTTACGGAAAACGCCAACGAGGGCATCGATACGGTGCAATCGTCGGTCAGCTACATGCTGGGCGCTAACGTGGAAAATCTCACCTTGACGGGCAGCGCTGCGATCGACGGCACAGGTAACGCCGCCGACAATTTGATCGTCGGCAATGCTGCAGACAATCGTTTGAGTGGTGGCGGCGGCAATGACGTCCTGTCGGGCGGTGCAGGCAACGACATTTACGTCATCAATGCCGTCGGAGTTCAGGTGTCCGAAAATGCCAACGAGGGCGTCGACACCGCACAGTCGTCGATCAGCTATTCGCTCGGCGCCAATGTCGAGAACCTGACGCTGACTGGCGTTGCCGCAATCAACGGGACCGGCAATGCTGCTAGCAATGTCATTATCGGAAACGCCGCGAGCAACAGCCTGAGTGGCGCTGAGGGCGATGACGTGCTGAACGGATACGAAGGTAATGACGTTCTGGATGGCGGCTTCGGGATCGACAGGCTGTTCGGTGGGCTCGGCAATGACATCTACATCGTCGATAATATCGGCGACGTGGTGACGGAAAACACCGGACAGGGCGTCGATACCGTGCAGTCGTCGATCAGTTGGACGCTAGCCTCCAATGTCGAGAACCTGACGCTGTCCGGCAGCGCTGCCCTCAATGGGACCGGCAATGCGGCCAAAAACGTGATCACCGGCAATGCAGCGAACAACATCCTGATCGGCGGGGGCGCTGACGACAGGCTGATCGGCGGCGGCGGCGACGATATCCTGGATGGCGGCGCCGGCATTGACGTGATGACTGGCGGGCTCGGTAACGATGTCTATCTGATTGATGATGTCGGCGACGTGGTGACGGAAAATACTGGGCAGGGAATCGATAGCGTGCGGTCGTCGATCGGCTACACGCTGGGCTCCAATGTCGAGGATCTGACGCTAACCGGCAGCGCGGCGATCAACGGTGTTGGAAATGCCGGCAATAATCGGATCAGCGGCAATTCCGCTGACAATCGCCTGACGGGCGGCGGGGGCGATGACACTTACATTTACGGTCGCGCCGGCGGTCATGATGTCGTCGTCAACGGAATGGCAGGCAACACAGGACCCAGCGGAACCTTGCAACTTACGCAAGATCTTGCCCCGAAAAACCTTTGGTTCAAGCAATCCGGACAGGACCTTCTGATCAGCGTGATGGGATCGAATGACGATGTCACGGTTTCAGGATGGTTTGCCAACTCGTCCAACACCCTCGAAGAGATCGTGACGGAGACCGGCTGGACGATTGATAGCCAGGTGTCACAACTCGTCCAGGCGATGGCGACCTATTCGACGGCGAATGCCGGGTTCGATCCCAGAACGAGCGCGACGCAGGTTCCGGCCGATTCCAGCTTGCAGACGGCGATTGCGTCGGCTTGGGATCAAAGAGCGGCCTGAGCGGCTACGACGGTTGCTGCTGGCCGCGTCCTCCAAGACAACAAGGCCGAAGGGCGCACGCCGATCGTGGGAGCCCTTCGTTCAAATCTGGTCAGCGCTTCGTGCGGTTACAATCGAATTTTGATCAATGGAAACGTCAGGGCAACGCGGCACTCAACATGCAATAGACCAAACCGCTTGTGCCGCAGTTTGTGCATGCCATTAGCGCGAGTCATTGCCTCGCTACGGAATAGCTAAGACAATCCCGCGCTACCTAATTTCGTCCAAGCGACAATATTGATCCTGGCTTGCGAAATTGACTGGATAAATCGGTTCAGTCTCGCGTCCGCTCAAACGTCTCTAGACTATAGAGCAGGACTCATGAAAAGTCATGAGGTACGTTTTGTGTGGATTTGGTTTAGCGTCCTTGCGGGACGCCTACGATCGGGACGACGGGCAGTTCACAGAGATCGAGGTCGTTGCGACGGCTGCCGGAACGTCCTATCGTCGAGAGAAAAGTCGGCGTTGCCGAAACCGCTGCGAGGGAGCAAGCGAGGTGTCCTCGTCCAGTGCCGTGATCGACACCTCAAGCGCCGTTGTCGTCGCTCAATCGAAGGCGGCCGTCGTCTCGGTCGCTGTGGCCGAGATCGCGGCGCAATTTCCGGCCGACGGGCTGGCGTTGGTCCTCGTCTTTGTGTCGCCTTCCTATGATCCTCACACATTCATTGCCGATGTCAGCAAGACCTTCGCCGGCACGCCGGTCTATGGCTGCACCACGGCGGGCGAACTCACGCTTGACGGTTGGGGAGACAATAGCGTCGTCGCGTTAGGTTTTGCTGCGGACGAATTCACCGTCGCTGCCCGGTCGTTTCCGGACCTTGCCAACTTCCAAGTCGAGGACGGTCGCCGCATTGGCACTGAATTGCGCCAGGAATTGGCGCGGCGTAGGCCGGACGGCGACGACCAACATTCATTCGGACTGTTATTGATCGACGGCTTGTGCCAGCGCGAAGAAGCCGTGATGTCGGCGATCTACGCGTCGATGGAAAACATCCCGGTCGTCGGCGGGTCGGCCGGCGACGGCCTTCGCTTCGAGAAGACGTGGGTCTTCTATGAGAGCCAGGCGCATACCAACGTGGCCATCCTGATTTTGCTGAAGACCGCATTGCCCTTTCGTTTGTTCAAATGTGAAAATCTCGAACCGACATCGACAAAAATGGTCGTCACTCAAGCCGACACCGAGCGGCGGATGGTCATGGAGATCAACGCCGAGCCGGCTGCGGAGGAGTATTCCCGCGCCGTCGGCATCATGGATACCAAGCTCGACGCATTTTCATTTGCCTCGCATCCGGTTCTTGTGCGGGTCGGCGGAGCTTATTATGCGCGGTCGATCCAGCAAATGAATCCGGACGGTTCGTTGAGTTTTTTCTGCGCGATCGATGAAGGCATGGTGCTGACGGCGGCACGGTCGCGCAATCCGGTCAACGCGACGCTGGATCTGTTCGCGGAAACCAAGGCCGAGATTGGCGATGTGGCGCTTTATTTGAGTTTTGAATGTGTCTTGCGGCGGCTGGATGCCGAGCAACACCAGTTTGCCCGCGACATGTCGGAATTGTATCGCGACAACCGAGTGGTCGGATTTCACACTTACGGCGAGCAATTCAGGTCGATGCATGTCAACCAAACGTTGACGGGTGTTGCGATCGGCAAGAAGCCGCAAAAAACATGATGACTCGAACGCCCAGCACGATCGAAGCGCTTCAGAAAGAGGCTGTCAAACTCAAGAAGATCAACGTTGCGCTGATGTCGCGCGTCGAGCGATCGATCGATCAGCAGTACAACGCATTTTCATTGTTCGAGACGGCGATTGCGCTCGACCGCCTCGTGCTCGACCGGACACGGCAGCTCCAGGAAGCGCTGCATGCAATCGAGCGCACCAATAATGATCTGTTCCGGGCCAAACAGCAGGCTGAGGCGGCAAGTTCGCTGAAGTCTTCCGTTCTGATTTCGGTCATGCATGATCTGTTGCAGCCACTGAATGCGGCGCGATTGAATCTGTCGACGCTCGCGGAAACCAGCGTTCCGAAGCAGGGCGTCGCGTTGATCGAACAAGTCGACAGGTCGCTTCTCACGCTTGAG
This sequence comes from uncultured Tardiphaga sp., assembly GCA_964244735.1. Lineage (GTDB taxonomy): Bacteria > Pseudomonadota > Alphaproteobacteria > Rhizobiales > Xanthobacteraceae > Tardiphaga. Next base: position 23,595 of record CAXTJT010000028.1, on the reverse strand, counting down.
GATTTGCTGCGGACGTTGCTGGACATATCCAAGCTCGACGCCGGCATGCTCAAGCCGGAGGTCGCGCCGATCCTGGTGTCTTCGTTTTTTGATCCACTCGAACAGGAGTTCGCGTCGTTTGCGACGAAGCGTGGCCTCTCGGTCCGCATCAGGCCGACAAAAGAGGCCGTCATCTCCGATCCGTTGATGCTGCGCCGCATTCTGCAAAATCTGCTCGCCAATGCCTTGAGGTATACGCACAAAGGCGGCGTCGTCATGGGCTGCCGACCGAAGGGCGACAGGCTCTGCATTCTGGTCTGCGATACCGGGCCGGGAATTGCCGAAACGCAGCGCCAGGCGATCTTTCAGGAATTCGAGCGAGGGGAAGCGAGCGTCGGCGATCATACCGGCTTTGGGCTCGGCCTGTCGATCGTGAAGCGCTTCGCATCCGAATTGGGCCATGAGATTCGACTGACCTCGCGATTGGGTCGTGGTTCGACTTTTTCCGTCATCGTGCCGCGCGCCACGTCGGCGCAAGCGAGCCGGAAGTCGCGCGACATTCAACCAAACGATTTTCCCTACAGCGGGCTTGAAGGCACCAAGATTCTCCTCGTCGAGAATGATCCGTTTGGCGCCGAGGCGATGGCGGTTCTGCTCGAAAAATGGGGTTGCGATGTCGCGATCACGATATCGGGAATCGATGCGCTGGAGCGGATCGGTGCGCTGGGCGGCGTTCCCGATGCGATTATCGCCGACCTTCATCTCGACAATGGAGAAAACGGCTTAGCGGCGGTCGAGGCGATCCGGCACAGAACCCAAATCGACATCCCGGCTTTGATCGTGACCGCCGATTACTCGGACGAGGCCGCGCGAGAGGCGGCGATCCGTGGGCTCGAGCTTTTGAAGAAACCCGTCAAGCCCGCCGAACTGCGGTCGCTGCTGTCGTTCCTGCTGTCGTGAAGGCCCGTCGCTCAGACCGGCGCCAGATCGGATCGATCGATTTTTGCAGGCCGTTCGCCGGCGAGGTTCGCGAAATCGATCTTCGACACTTCGATAATGGCGTGCGACCTGTTGAGGACCTTGAGCTTCCGCAAGATTTCCGAGACATGCACCTTGACGGTCGTCTCGCAGATCGTCAGCCGATAAGCGATCTGCTTGTTCTGTAGGCCAGCACGCAACATCTCCAAGACCCGCAATTGCTGAGGGGTCAGGCTACGAATCCGTTGCAGGAGGTCACGAACATCTGCGTTCGATTGTCGCGATTTCACGGTATCGCGAAAATTCTTCGGCAGGCTGATCGATCCGCGCAACACCTCGCTGATGGCGTCCGCGATCTCGTTTTTCGAAGTCGATTTTGGAATGTAACCGGAGACGCCGAGCGCAAGCACGCCGTTGATGATATGCGAGTCCTCGTAGCCTGAGACGATGATAATCGGGCTTTTCGGAAATGACGTCCGGATCCGGATTACACCTGATAGTCCGCTGGTGCCAGGCATCGACAGGTCCAGAAGAATGAGATCGATCTCATGCGTGGACGACAGCAAACCGAGCGCTTCATCGATCGATGTTGCTCGGAGAATGTCCGCTTGCGGATGCGCAAGACAAACCGCGCTTTCCAGCGCATCGCAAAATAACGGATGGTCCTCGACGATCAGGAAGCGGATTACGCCGCGATCGTCTCTGGCCAAGGTCCGAGCTAGAGCAGCCATATGCCACGTCCCACTGTCTCATCCCTGATCGAAGGTGTTCGCCACCTTCTTTCGCCACATTAGCCCGTCGTGATCGACAACGGAAACGTTTAAAACGGTTCTAGCCTTCTAGTACGAAGGAAGCGCTTGCTACATATGGTCTCTTGAACAAGCATGACGCAAAGACCTGAAAACAAGAGGTCTTGCCTGCCAAGTGGACACGACTGGAACGGTTTGTTGCAGTGCAATCTCTGATCGCGAATAGCCCGGTCGACCGACGGGCATTTATCCGCAAGGTTTTTGCCGGGGCGCTTTTGGTTGCGCTTGCCGCGGTGTTGCCCGTGTTCGACGGACTTGCCGCCGATCCCGTCGAGGTCAAGATCGGATACCTTCACGTCGCGCCGTCAAAGGCCCGGATATCGCTCGTCGATATTCCGGCGCGCAATGCTGGCGCGGCCGGCGCGCTGTTGGCGATCGAGGACAACAACACGACCGGTCGGTTCAATGCTCAGCAATTTGAACTGGTCGATGTCGAGTTGAAAGCCGAGGATGATCCGGCGTCAGCCGTCGCCGCGCTTGCGGACCAGGGCGCGATGATGATCGTGACCAGTCTGTCCGCTGATCAGCTTCTGAAAGCGGCCGATGCCGGCAAAGCGCGCGGGCAGGTCTTTCTCAATGCAAGCGCGACGGACGAGCGCCTTCGCGAAGCCGATTGCCGCGCCAATATCTTTCATGTCGCGCCGACGCGGTCGATGCTCGCGGACGGCCTTGCGCAATATCTGGTTTTGAAGAAGTGGCGCAAATGGGCACTGATCGCAGGATCGCATGACGAGGACAAATTGTTCGCCGATGCGCTGCGTCATGCGGCATTGCGTTTCGGTGCAAAGATCGTCGGCGAGAAAACGTTTGAAGACACTGGCGGCGCACGACGGAGCGACGACGGACTCGCCGAGGTTCAACGGCAAATGACGGTGCTCACCCAGGGGCTGGCGGATCATGATGTCCTTGTCGCCGCGGACGAGAGCGAGGTCTTCGCAGGCTATTTGCCGTATCGCACCTGGGATGCACGTCCGGTTGTCGGTTCCGCCGGGTTGGTGCCCACCACATGGAACGCAGCGTTCGATCAATGGGGCGCACTCCAATTGCAGAATCGTTTCCGCAAATCGTTCCAGCGCGTGATGTCGCCGCTCGACATGCAGGCATGGACCGCGACACGGATTGTGGGAGAAGCCGCCGCGCGAACCAACTCCGCCGATGCTGGCAAGATCGTTGGCTACATCAGGAGCCCGGAGTTTTCGCTCGCTGCGTTCAAGGGACAAAAGCTGACCTTGCGCGACTGGAATCAACAGCTTCGTCAGCCGATTCTTTTGTTCGACGGCCGCAACACAGTATCGGTGTCGCCGCAAGCGGGCTTTCTGCATCAAGTGTCGGAGCTCGACACACTTGGTCTTGATCGTCCCGAAACCAAGTGCAAGCTGAAATGAGCGGATCGGTTCGGAGGGATATCCGGAATGCGCATCTTATCGTCTGCCGCCCTGAGTTGGACAATGGTCGTTCTGTCGGCGGCGGTATCGCCGGCCTTTTGCTACATGGCATATGTGTCCAACGAAAAAGGCAATTCGGTTTCCGTGGTCGATACCGAGTCCCTGAAGACCGTCGCGACGATCAAGACGGGCGAGCGTCCGCGCGGCATCGAAATGTCGCGTGACGGCAAGTTTGTTTACGTGGCGGTCGGCGACGCCGACAAGATCCAGATCATCGACGTCGCCACCCGCAAGATTGTCGGCGAATTGCCGTCCGGGCCGGCCCCCGAACAATTCGCGCTCGATCCCGCCGGGCAATTTCTTTACGTCGCGAATGAAGACGACGCGGCTGTGACGGTGATCGATCTGCCCTCGCGAAAGGCCGTTGGGAAAATTGCCGTTGGCGTCGAGCCCGAAGGCATTGCGATCAGTCCTGACGGCAAGACTCTGATTTGCACGTCGGAGACGACGAGCATGGCTCATGTGATCGACGTCGCAACGCGCAAGGTCGTTGCCAATGTGTTGTTGGGGTCGCGACCGCGCTCGGCCGCATTCAAGCCTGACGGATCGGAATTGTGGGTGACATCTGAGGTCGGCGGCGGCCTTTCGATTATTGATCCGGCTTCGCGGCAGATCAGAAAGGTCGTCAAGTTCGAGGTCGCCGGATTGCGGTCTGAAAAAATTCAGCCCGTGGGGATCAATATCACCGCGGACGGCAAGCTTGGCTTCGTCTCCCTCGGTCCTGCCAATCGCATCGCCGTCATCAACGCCGCGACCCACGAGGTCATCAAATATCTGCTGGTCGGGGAACGGGTCTGGCACGGGGCGTTTACGCCCGATGGCAATTATCTGATCGCGGCGAACGGATTGTCGAACGATGTTTCGGTGATCGATGTCGCAGCACTCAAGGTTATGAAAAGCATTCAAGTCGGTGCGCAGCCGTGGGGCATCGCGATAGGTCCGAAATGACCGGCGCCGGCACCATGCCAACCGGTCTCGTCGATGCGCCGGCACTCGATGTCGATCAAGTCGGCCACCGCTATGGATCGCGCGTCGCCTTGCAGGATGTCAGCCTGACGGTGCGGCCGTCGTCGTTCACTGTCCTGCTCGGCCTCAATGGCGCGGGGAAATCGACGTTGTTTTCCCTGATCACCCGGCTCTACGCGATCGACGCGGGGCATATACGAATTCTCGGCCACGATGTGGCACGCGAGTCCGCAGCCGCCTTGAGCCAGCTTGGCGTGGTGTTTCAGTCGCGCGCGCTGGATACGGATATCTCCGTTCGCCAGAACCTGATCTATCACGCCGCCTTGCATGGCATTGCGCGACGGCAGGCCGACGTCGAGATCGAACGTGTCCTGGCGCTGGTATCGCTGGTCGACCGCTGCGGCGAAAAGGTCAGCAATCTGTCCGGCGGACAGATGCGTCGGGTCGAGATTGCGCGGGCTATGCTGCATCGCCCAAAATTGTTGCTGTTGGACGAGCCGACGGTCGGTCTCGACATCAATGCGAGAGCCGACATCCTCGGGCATGTGCGCAAGCTACTCGTCACAGAGTCAATCGGCGTCCTCTGGGCGACCCATCTGATCGACGAGGTCGGCAAGGACGATGACGTCGTCGTTCTTCATCAGGGTCGTGTGCTGGCGCATGGTCCTGCCCGACAGGTCGTGGCCAGCGCAGGCGCTACCGATATCGGCGACGCTTTCAAACGACTCATCAAAGCGGACGCCGTCCCATGACCGATGCGATTGAGCGCATCGCCGCGCATCGGTTGACGGCGATCCAATACTGGATCTGTCTGCAGGGCATCGTCTGGCGCGAAGCATTGCGCTTCCTTCATCAGCGCGAACGTTTCGTGTCCGCGCTCGTCAGGCCGCTGGTATGGCTTTTTATTTTTGCCGCCGGCTTCCGTCAGGTGCTCGGTGTCTCGATCATCCCGCCTTACGAGACCTACGTGCTCTATGAGGTTTACATCGCACCCGGTCTGATCGCGATGATCCAGCTTTTCAACGGCATGCAGTCGTCGCTGACGATGGTCTATGACCGCGAAACCGGCGGCATGCGGACGCTGCTTGTCAGCCCGTTTCCGCGCTGGTGGCTACTGACGTCAAAACTGCTGGCCGGCACCATTGTGTCACTGCTGCAGGTCTATGCGTTTTTGGCGATCGCCTGGTTCTGGGAGATCGAGGCGCCGCCGGTGGGTTATTTGATGTTAGTGCCGGCGCTCGTTCTGTGCGGGCTGATGCTAGGCGCGCTAGGAATGCTGATCTCATCAGTGATCAAGCAGTTGGAAAATTTTGCCGGCGTGATGAACTTTGTCATTTTCCCGATGTTCTTTGCGTCGTCCGCGCTCTATCCCCTGTGGCGCGTTCGGGAGTCGAGTCCGTTTCTCTATTATGTCTGCCTGTGCAATCCGTTCACGCATGCGACCGAACTGATTCGGTTTGCGCTTTACGGGCAAGTGGCGTGGATATCCCTCATCGTGGTCGCCGGCTGTACGATCGTATTTCTCAGTGGTGCGATCATGGCCTACGATCCGTCGCGTGGCTTTCTTGCGCGACGCGGTGGCCCGGCGACTTAAAGCAAATTTGGATTGAGATGACTGAGCCGGATGGAGTTCATTCCAGATGGAAGGGACGTGAGATTGGCACGACAGTAAGCTCAATCGAAAACGCTTGAAAGTGCTGTCTTTCGCCAGGCATCGGTTGTGCCGTTACAGCCTGATCTTGATGCCGCCATAGATCGCGAAGGGCGCGCCGGGCACCAACGTACGCTGGTCGGTCAGCGCGAACGGCAGCCCGGCTTTCGCCGTGCCTTGCGGCTCGAAATAAGTGCCGAACAGCGCATATTTGCTGTTGAAGACGTTGTTGGCGACGGCAAACAGCGTGATCTCCGGCGTCACCTGATAAGAGGTGTGTATGTTAGCGACAACGTAGCCCGACAGCTTCTGGTTCTGATTGGCGTCGTCGCCGACGAAATATTGTGATCCGACCGCGACGAGATCGCCCCCGAGTTTCCACTCCGGCGTCAACAGAAAATCCGCACCGGCCTTGAACTGATGCTGCGGCAGGCCGGGAATGCGGTTTCCGGACATGACCTGAATGTTGCCGTTGGCGTCGGCCGACGGATTGTTCGGCGAGGCGATGTCGCCGGCAAAGCGATAGGTCGCTTCCAGATAGTTGTAGTTGGCATAGATCAGCCAGCGGCTCGACTTGTATTCGCCGGAGATTTCGACACCTTGCCGGCGCGTTTGCGGGACATTCTGATAGTAGCCTCGGCCTTGAATCTGACTGGCCAGCGTAATGATGTCGTCATTGCTGTCGGTCCGGAACAGTCCGGCCTTCCAGCCGACATCGCCGCCGAGCAGCGGCGTGGTGCCGCGCAGGCCGGTTTCATAGGTATGTCCGACCACCTGCTTGAGTGGCGGGTCGGACACAAGAAAGTTTTCCAGCAGGCACGGCTTGCTCGGATTCGAGCAACCGAGTTCAAGCGGCGTCGGCGCGCGGTTCGATTCCGAGTAGCCGCCATAGACCGTCAGCCACGGGGCGATCTTGTAGGTCATTCCGGCAACCGGATTGAGGCGCGTGAAGGTCGAGTCGCTGTTCAGGTCCGGACTGGTCCCGAGCGTGTCCAACACGGTGATCTTCGCGACGTTCAGCCGCGCGCCGCCGGTCAGTGAGAGGCGATCGGTGATATCGAAGGTGTCGGAGGCGAACAGGCCGTAATAGGTATTGCGTGAATTGATGCCGACCGAAGAATAGCCGACATTGCCGAGCGTATGGATCACCGCGCCATTGCCGGGGATCGCCGGATTGATGCCGACGCTGAGGTCCGGGTTGATATAGCCGAGCGTACTGGTCGCGGCGAAAGCGGTGCTGCCGCGATCGATGCTGCCCCCGACGACGAAATGATTGTCGCGACCGAGGATTTTGGCGTCGTTGGTTGCCTGCAGCGTACCGCCGAACGTGTTCGAGCGCGTGTCGGTACGGTCGATCGTGCCGTAGGGCGTCCTAGCGCAGGTATTCCCCGTACCGGACGGGCAGGGGATGCTTTGATTGGTCGCGTCGAGGATCGCGAACTGGTTGCGGAAGGCCAGCGCCGCGGCGCCGGTAAACGGCGTCGGCCGTGTGAAGCCGTCATCTTCGAGGCAGAGCCGGTTGGCGAAAGACGACGCGCCGCTACAGCGTTCGACATCGGCGTCGTTGCCGTCGACATGGCTTTGCTTAAAGAAGCGGCCGTAGAGATTGCCCTGTACCGCCCAGCTATCGCTCAATTCGATTTTGCCGTTTGCGCCGATCAGCGCCATGTCGTTGCGGGTGGTCTGCGGCGTCGTATAGACCGAGGTCCGGTCGCGGTTGAGCAACTGGATCGGTGTCGCTGCCGCAACGCCGAATGATGTCTGCGCTGCCGAACCGAACAGATGATATTCCGCGACGTCGTTGCGCCAGCCGATATCGCCGTAGAATCGCGCCAGTTCGGAGGGCGACCGTTGCCGCCAACCCTCGTCGGCAATGCCCTGAGCGGCAAGGTAGGTGCTCCAGTTGTCTTTCTGTCCGCCATATTGCACCGCGCCCTGTCGGCGTCCGAACGAGCCACCCTGAAACTCGCCTTCAAAGCCCTTATAGGTAAAGCCGTTTTTGGTCTGCAGGCTGATCGCGCCGCCCAATGCATTGAGACCGAACACCGGATTGTTGGTGAAAACGTCGGCACGCTGAATGGCATTTGTCGGGATCAGATCCCAGTTCACGGTGTCGCCGAATGCCTCGTTGATGCGGATACCGTTCATATAGACGGCGAGGCCCTGCGGCGTGCCCTGCAATGGTGACGCGGCGAAGCCGCGATAGCGGATTTCCTGTTGTGCGCTGTTGCCGTTCGGGTCGGACAAAGTGACGCCGGGGATGCGCTGAAACAGCGTGTCCGTGATGTTCGACGAGTATGTGCGCTCGAAATCGGTGGCGTTCACCGAATAGGTGGTCGACGGGATCTTGTCGCGATCGATACCCACGCCGGGCAGCGGCGTTGTCGCGATGACGTCGATCGTTGGTAAAGCCTGTGTCGGAGTCGCGTTCTGCGCGTCTGCACTGTCGGACCCAACCAGCGCGCTCAAACCAAAAACGAGCGCTGCCAACGGTCTGATCATGGTCGCCCCTCGATTCGCTAGCGATCTCGTGTCGCTCTGGAAATGAAACCTATGCTAGGGGATTTGCGGCGAGCCGCCATAGCCGAAAGGTCGTAAGGCTGCGGGATTATTGGCTGACAGTCTCGGGACTTTTTCCCGATGTTTCTTCGTCAGGCCTGCGAACCGCCCGGCACGGTTGCGTTCACGGTGACGCCGCCGTCGATCGACGTTACGCTGAGCGTCCCTCCGAGGGCCATGATTCGTTCACGCATGCCGATCATGCCGTGACCAAACTTGTGCGACATCGGCAAGCCGCCGCCATTGTCCCGTACTTGAACCTGGATACTGTCATGTCCTCGTGCTGGTTCGATTGTGACTGAGACTTGGGTTGCGTCGGAATGACGACATGCATTCGTGAGGGCTTCCTGAACCACCCGGTAAACGGTGAGTTCGACGGTTTCCGTCAACGTCGTCAGATCAGGCGATATCTCAATGTCGATGCCGACACCGGGATGGATATCGCGCCAAAGCTGCGTGACGGCCCCAAGTGCCGCGCCAAGCCCGAATTCGCTGAGGCCGACCGGTCGCAGCTTTTCTAGAACACGCCGGTTGAATTGCTGCAGAATGTTGATCTGATCGAGCATCGCGTCGCCGTGCTTGCGCAGCGCCGCATGATCGGGCGACGACGCATCCGCCGTCCGCTTCAGCGCTGCTGCGTGAACTCGCAACGCAAAAAGATGCGGCCCGAATTCATCGTGGAGTTCCCGTGCGATTTCCTTGCGCTCGATGTCCTGTAATGAGACGAGGCGTTCGGCCAAATGTCGCTTGTCGTCGACGGCATCCCCTAATGTCAACGCGAGGTGATTGAGCTTGTCGCAGATCGTCGAAATTTCGGCCGAGCCGCCAACCGCGACGCGCGTATCATATCGGCCGGCTTCCAGTCTCAGCATGGCGTCTGCGACCTGCTGGACAGGCGCCAGCGCCCTGTTGACGACGAACATCGTGACGACAAACAGAGCCACGGCCAACGCAACCCCGATCTCGAGTTGGCCGATAATGTTGTCCCAGATTTCTGCGATTTCGTCATTGGGATGCGGGGCAATCACCAGCACGCCTTGCGGCTTTTCGCCGATGATGACAGGCACGGTCACGGTCGTCTGCTGAGGACGGACCAGTGCGACGAACCAGTCCGGCGGCGTGTCGGAATTCTCGCCGGCTGCGATCGCATGGATCGGTATTGATGCGGGAGCCGCCGGATCGAGCTGGTAGCTGATGCTGATATGGCGGAGACGCGACAGGCTATCCACGATGCCCGACAGCTTGGCGTTGGGATCGGTGCTATCCTTTAATTCGCCGATCAGCGTCTCGACGAATTCACGGGCCAGCCGCACCACACTTTCGTCCTCTGCCTGGACGCGAGGGCCTGCCTCGAAGAGTTGGCGGCCGACATTGATTGCAAGTCCGAGAACCAGAACGAGGGCGAACAATGCATTGAGGCGGAATTGTAAAGAGCGCTTTCTCCACATGACATCGTTCCGCCGCAGCGTTGCCGCGCGCAGGCCTCCCGTTGACAGACAAAAACGTCAGCTATCTAATTGGACGTTACAGCACTTTTGCCCGGCCTGCATATGCCGCGACGACAACAGGTGCCTGTCACGTTCAAAGGCCGATCAAACATGAGTGCCGTGCAATATCATCGTGACAGGCCGCTGCGCGTTCTGATTGTCGATGATCATCCCATTGTCGTCTCCGGGTGTCGTGCGCTGTTCGCGGAAGACCCGGCGATCATGATTTCGGTCGCTACTGATGCCGAGAGTGGCGAAGCCGCGTTCATCGACGATGCGCCGGACATCTGCGTGCTCGACATCAACCTTCCCAGCGTGTCTGGCTTCGAGTTGGCGCGACGGATCCTGCGGCGTGATGACCATGCACGGATCATCGTGTTCAGCATGAATGATGATCCGATTTTTGCCGCCCGCGCCATCGAAGCGGGCGCAAAAGGCTATGTCTCGAAAGCCGGTGATCCCGCTGATCTGATCGATGCGATCCGGGATGTCGCGGCCGGCGGTGTCTTTCTGCCGCCAGCCATTGCCCAGAGACTTGCTTTTGCCGGACCGGGTCTGGTGGAAAACCAATTGGCCAAGCTGACCGCGCGGGAGATCGAGATTCTGCGTTTGCTCGGGGTCGGCAAGAGCCTGTCCGAGATCGCGTCCATGATCAACTCATCGTACAAGACCGTCGCCAACACATCGTCGATCATTCGTCATAAGCTCGGCGTGCGGTCGTCGTCTGAACTGGTGCGGCTCGCGATCGATGCACGGCTCGCCTGAGCCGCGAAGTGGTCGGGTATGCGAGCGTGCAGGTCGGAGATGATCGCGGCGATGGCCTGCGCGCTGCGTTCGCCGCGTGGCGCCGGCAGATCGATGTCTGCGACGATTGTCGCCGGTGATTTCGATAGAAAATAAAGCCGATCGGCCAGCTGGACGGCGTCATCCAGATCGTGCGTCACAAGCAAAGTCGTGACGTTTCCGCGCGCGGTCAATGCCATGAGTTCGTCACGCAAACGTGCGGACATGGCGGCGTCGAGCGACACGAACGGCTCGTCGAGCAACAGAAGGTCCGGCTTGACCGCCAATGCGCGGGCGATCGCCACCCGCCGCGCAAGACCAAGCGACAGCTCAGATGGATAGCGCGCCAGATGCGCACCGAGGCCAAGCGTCTCGACCATATCGCCAAGGTCGTCAAGCGTTTTGCCTGGTGGCAGGACGAGACGAATATTGTCGGCAACGCTGCGCCACGGCAGAAGTCGCGGCTCCTGAAACACGATGCCAAGTCGGCCATGGCCTGGAATTCGGCGGGTCCCGACGAACTGCCGGTCGAGACCGGCGGCGATGTTGAGGATCGTCGTCTTGCCGCAGCCGGACGGGCCGATCAAGACGCCGACATCGCCCGTTTTGAGTTGCAGATGCAAGTCGCGCAAAACGTTGACGCGCGCACCGTCGGCCGAAGTGTAGACCTTCGACTCGATGTGAAGCTCAAGTTGGCTGGCGCCGCCAGCGGTTTGCACGTCGTTCAAATGGCTGCACCAAGAAAACTTCCATCGCAAGCGTCAATGCCACGAAGGTCAATGCATAACTCAATATCGTCGTCATATCGAACAATGAAAACGCCGACCCGAGAACGAAGCCGACGCCGTTCGGGCGGCCGATCAGTTCGACCACCAGCACGATCTTCCAGATGATCGACAGGCCGGAGCGAAAGACGGCCGCCAGATACGGTGCGAGCTGGGGCAGCACCACATGACGAAGCCTTGCGCTCTGCGTCAGCCGAAACGCTTGGGACATCTCGTCGAGATTGGGATCGAGCGAGCGGGTGCCTTCGCGGACAACGACGATGACGTTCGGAAGCTTGTTCAACGCCACGGCTAGAATGGCCGCCGTCTCGTTCAGTCCGATCCAGACATAGGCGAAGATGATGATCACCAAGGCCGGCAGGTTCAGCAGCAGGACGAGCCATGAATCGGCGTAGCGGTCGACGGTTTTCCAGCGGCCCATCGCATAGCCCGCGGCCGTGCCCAACGCTACCGCGATAACGAAGGCCGTGACGACACGCGCCAGCGTGCAGGCCATTTGCAGCGGCAGTTCGCCGGAGAGACTGTCGATGATGATTTTCATGCCGACGTCGAGCGGGCCGGGCAACAGGCGGGATTGGGCAAGACCAGCAGCCAGCGCCCACAGAGCGAGAAGGGCGGCTAGCGACAGGACGCGCGCCAAGCTCAGTCCTCGCCCGATGCTGGATGAAAATAGAGATCAGGATCGAGTTCTTTCGCTGGGCCGACGAGCGCCGATCCGGACAGCTCGGCAATCGTCTTGAAGAGTGTGCGGGCGTCGGCCTCTTCGGCTTTCACCGAACGGCGCGGCAGGCCTTCCCGGGTACGGTCACGATACGCTCTGAACGTCGCCTCGTCATCCGCCTGCATCAAGGGCCGCAGCGCCTCCCAATCCTGATCGGATGCCAGCAAAATGGCGTTGGCCTTTCTAACGACTGACAGAAATCGCTCGATAGCTTGCGGACGCGCCGCGGCAAATTGCTCCGAAAATACATAGCCGATCAACGCGACCGGCTCCTGAAGGCCGAGATCGAGTTGGGCCTGGCGGATGTCGAACAGGCGGCGATACCCCTTGGCTTCCAGCCGGGCGCAAAAATTCCAATAGGTCAGACTCGCATCGGCCTCGCTTTGCTGCAGCTTGGCAAACAGCAAAGGCGGCGCACCGTATTGCAGTGTGGTCTTGCGGGCGATGTCGATGTTTCTGCGTCTGGCCGCGGCCTGCAGAATGAGCCAGCTTTTGTCGAGCGGACCACCCGCGACGGACAGGGTGCGGCCGGCGAGGTCGGACAGTTCGCGCAATGGCGAGGTATCTTTCGTCATGACGGCGCCAATGGCGCTTGAATAGGGATAAAATTTTAACTTCATGCCAAGCGCGCGTTCCCGCGCAACCCATAGCCAATCGACGATGGCGACATCGACCGTGCCGCCATTGAGGGCCAGCTTGCCAGCATCGGGCGAAGCCAGTTGCGTCGTCTGCAAATCCAGATCTGCGGCGGCGGCAAGGCCATGCCGGCGGATCACGTCCAACTGCCAGCCGAACGTGCCGCTTGTCTGGAAACCGATGCGCACGACATCCAGCGCGCGCGCCGGCAATGCCAACGCTGCACAGCAGCACATCAATAGGCCAAACAGCGCCGCGTCGCGTAAGCGATGTCTGATGATCACCGATCAGGCTTTCAGCTTCGAGCGAAGACCGGGAGCCGATTCGTTCAGCTTCCCGATTTCGATGATGGCCTTGTTGCGGCTGTAGAGTTTCAGCTTGCGCAGGATTTCCGTGACATGCGCCTTGACGGTTGATTCCGCCAGCTTGAGTTCGACCGCGATCTGCTTGTTCTGCAGGCCGCGCCGGACCAGGCCGAGAACGCGCAATTGCTGCGGCGTCAGTTCCTGCACCCGCGCGCGTAAAGCGTCCGTCGCATCTGTGTCGTTGTCGTCATTCGCCAGCGCGAAACCCTTGGGGACCGCGATTGATCCGCTCAATACCAACTGGATCGCGGCGGCCAATTCGCTCTTGGACGTTGATTTCGGCAGATAGCCCGCCGCGCCGACGGCGAGTGCCTCGCGCACCACCTGCCGGTCTTCGTGGTTCGAGACGATCGCGATCGGCAGTCGCGGGTAGCTTTCGCGCAACCGCAGAAAGCCGGAAAAGCCGGTTGCATCCGGCAACGACAGATCGAGCAGTGCGAGATCGACTTCCGAATTCGCGACCATCAGATGCAGCGCACTTGCGATCGACATCGCCTCGAATATCTCGGCGTCGGGATGCGCCATACGGATCGCATTGCCGAGCGCTTCGCGAAACAGCGGATGGTCGTCGATTATCAGGAAGCGGATCATCTGGCTGCCTTGCCTCGAAGCAACGATCGCCGAGCGATGCACGGCGGCGTCATCAGTTCGACGTGCCCGATGGCGTCTGCACGGTCTGCAGATAGGCATAAACATTGTTGAGCTGTTCGTCAGTGAAGACTTCTTTCCACGCCGGCATGCCCTTCGATGGCCGCCCCTCGTGCACAGTCTTCCAGTAGATGTCGTGCGTGTCGTCGCCATGCCGGCGCTTCAGCAGTCGAAGATCGATCTTGCGTTCCGCTTGCACGGCGTCGGGACCATGGCAATGCGCGCATGTGCCGTTAAACACCTCGCGGCCGGACGTCACCTCCTCCGGTGTTGCGGCGGCGGCAGCCGTCGCCACTTGCACGAGAACGATCGGCAAAGGCTCGGACAAGATTCCTGAGGCATGCCGGATCGCTGATTCGGTTGTGCTGAACCTGACCGGCGCATCGGCCGGAAAGCCATATTTTTCAGTCAAATCGGAAATCGTCTTTTGCAGGGCCGGCAACGCGGCATCGACCTGATCGCGCAGTTCTGTCGATCCCTTGGCGAAACCGATCGCGCTGACCCATGACAGGCCAGGGCCTTCGGTGCTGCGGATCGCATAGCGGTCATTGTAGTCGGTCTTGTTGAGCCAACCTGCAACCGGGCCCCAGATGAAAGCGATGTCGGCCCTGCCTTGGTCGAGCGCCGTCATGCCCTCTTGCGGGCTCATCACCGTGACCTTGTCGATTTCGTCGCGCTGAGCCAGCAGATTTTGCGGTGTTGAGAGATATTGAACGGCGACACGCTTGCCTTTGAGATCATCGATGCTGTCGAGTTTCAAGCCTTTGGCACTGACCAGCGCATAGGTCTGGGTCAGCAGCGGTTTCGAGAAGATGACCGACGGTCCCATGAAGTCATCGCTCGCGGGCAATCCGATCATCGCATCGCATTGCTTGCCGAGCAGCGTGACGCGCACCGTTCGTTTGCCGAAATAGGATTTGTACCAGTCATAGGCGACCGGACGACCGAGCGCCTTGCCCAGCGCCTGGCCGACTTCGACATAGAAGCCCGGCTTCGACATATCGTCGCTGGAGAAGGGAAGATTGGTTGGATCGGCGCACAACCGAAGCGGTTGCGCCTCGTCGGCACCGGCCCGATGGGCCGATGCCGTGAGCGAGAGGAAGATAGCGAGCGCCGGAATGCTCAGACGGGCAGCAGCATGACGTGCGGCATTTAACAATGTGCTGTCGCCTCGATGGGATGCCGGCATTCTCGCCTCCGTTGTCGTGACGTTTATTGAACGGCAAATACGAACAGTGAACCGCCTTCGGGCGCAGCCGCCACCATTTTCTTGCCGACTTCGCCGAGGAACGCGGGCAGCGCTGCCGTGCGTCCGACGACGACGGCGACATACTGCTTGCCGTTCACCGAATAAGTGACCGGCCCGGCGCCGATTCCGCTGCCGAGGTTCTTCTTCCAGAGCACCGAGCCGTCCTTGGCGTTGATGGCCTGGAAGTCACCGCGCATATTGCCGTAGAATACAAGATTGCCTGCGGTCGTCAGCGTTCCGCCATTGAACGGCAGATCCTGCTTGATGCCCCAGACCTTCTTCTGCGTGACGGGGTCCCAGGCGACGAGTTCGCCGAGGAATCCGCCCGGGCCTTCCTTGGTCGGGAATTCAGCACCGAGATAGAATGTGCCACGCTTGTAAGAGACATCGCTGACCGACCAATCCATACAGACATTGTTGGTCGGGATGTAGACCAGCCCGGTCTCGGGATTGAACGACATTGGCTGCCAGTTCTTGCCGCCGATCAGGTTCGGGCAAATGTCCTTGGCCGGACGGCCCGGTCCGGGACGTTTGTCCGGATCCTCTTCGGCGCGCATCGTGTTGATGTCCCACTTCTTGGCCCAGTTCGTCGATTCGACGAACTTCTCCGCGGACAACACTTTTCCCGTCTCGCGATTGGTGACGAAGAAGAAGCCGTTACGGTCGGCCTTCATCATTGCCGGCACATCGCTGCCACCAATCTTCAGATTGGCGAGGATCAGCTCGTTGACCCCGTCATAGTCCCACGCATCGGCAGGCGTGCCTTGAACGTGCCACTTGATCTTGCCCGTGTTCGGATCGAGCGCCAGCGTGGAGGCCGTATAGAGGTTGCTGAGCTTGCCGAAATTGCTGTCGCCGGTCGAGCGGACGGCGGTATTCCACGGACCGGGATTGCTGGTGCCCCAATAGACCGTGTCGGACTTGGCATCGTAGGAGCCGACAAGCCAAGCCGCGCCGCCACCCTTCAAACCGGTGTCGCCTTTCCAGGTATCGCTGCCGGGTTCGCCGGGTCCGGGGACTGTGTAGGTCTGCCAGACCTGCTTGCCGGTTGTGAGATCGTAGGCCGACAGCGCGCCGCGTACGCCATATTCGCCGCCGCCGAAGCCGGTGATGACCTTGTCGCGCACGATCAGCGGCGGCGAGGTGATGACCGAGCCCTGCTTGTAATCGACGACCGTTGAGGTCCAGAGTTCTTTGCCGGTCATGGCGTCGAGCGCCGTCAATTTCCCGTCGAGGCGGCCGATGATCAGCTTTCCGTCGGCGACCGACACGCCGCGATTGTTCACGTCGCAGCAGGCATATTGCAGAACGTCGTCGGGAATTTCCGGCTCATAGGTCCACTTGCGTTCGCCGGTGGCGGCGTCGAGCGCATAGACGTATTTAGGGCCCCACGACGTCGTCACATAAAGCATGTTGCCGATGACGACCGGAGAGGATTCGTTCGAGCGCAATGACGCCAGCGAGAACGAATAGACCATCGATAATTTGCCGGCGTTCTCCGTGTTGATTTCCTTCAGCGGGCTGAATCGCGTATTCGCATAGTCATGCCCGGCCATCGCCCATTGATTGGGATCGGACACCGCCTTGTTGACCGAGTCGTTGGCGTAGGCGCCAATCGTCCCGGCAAAGAGGCTGGCGACAATCGACGCGCCAGCCAAGAAAGCTCTGCTCCTTGACGTCATCTGATCCTCCCGGTCTTGTTTTTCACGGCGCAAGCTCGGTGAGTTGCTGCCGCAAGGTGCTTTTGATAAGCGCCGGCGCGCGCACGCGTGCATCGACCGGTGGCGAACTACACCACTTGATTTTTGTGCGTAGTATAGGCGGAAGGTAGTAGTCCTATGTGAGATCGGGAAATATTCCCGCACATCGACCGGCGACCAACGGCGCGTGAACCGTGCTCGGCATTGCGGTGCAGCAGTATGCGAAGCTCTTGCTCTTGGCTTTTTTGTCTTGCCGTCAGCGCCTGTTTCGCAGGCGCAACGACTGCACCGCAGCGTGCGTGCGCTGGCGCTATCGACACCGAACATCTGTTCGGATTCACGATAGGCACCGATGTCGGAAATGTCGGCGAGCGGGAGATCGAGGGATCGACGACCGGACGATTTTCGAAAGCCGCGGGCACGTATGGTGCGATCTCGCAGACGCTGTCGATCGAGTTCGTGCCGATCGATAATCTGCGCGCCGACTTTGGCGGCGCATTGGTGGCGCATACGATCAATGCCGTTCCCGGCTTCGAGGATCGGCGACAACTGGCTTTCGGAAGTTTCTCGGCAGATTTCAGGTACAGGCTGATGGATCGCGGCTCCGCGCCGTTCGGGCTGACGGTCGGCGCGGAACCGCGCTGGAGCCGGATCGATGACGTCACCGGCGCGACGATGCGACAATATGGTGTCGATCTCGTGGTGGCGGCCGACACGGAGATCATCCGGGATCGCCTCGTCGCCGCGTTCAACCTGCTGTACCAGCCCGAGATGTCGCGGACCGGGCCGACCAATAACTGGTCTCATGACTCCACGCTCGGCTTGGCGGCCGCGCTCATGGCGCAAGTTCGACCCGGTCTCTTGTTCGGCGGCGAGGCGCGTTATTTGCGAAAGTATGACGGATCGGGTTTCGATCGCTTCGAGGGACACGGGTTCTTCATGGGACCGACGCTTTATGTGCAGCTCTCCCGCACGGCGTGGCTGGCTGCGGCGTGGAGCACGCAGATCGCCGGACGCCCGGCGGTTGGAACCGGTGCGCTCGACCTTGTCAATTTCGAGCGCCATTATGCGCGGCTGCTGTTCGGCTTCAACTTCTGACGTATCGTGGCGACAACAGCGCCTACTACCAAGATCGCGGTTACAAATTCTTCCGGCCATGCTCTTATTTGGAAAGAATCCAAAAAGACATTGGGAGACCCAAGCGTGTCGACAATCAAGCTGATGGTGAATGGGAAGGCTGTGTCCGCGGAAGTCGAGGACCGGACGCTGCTGGTCAATTTGCTGCGCGATCATCTCAATCTGACGGGCACGCATGTCGGTTGCGACACGTCGCAATGCGGCGCGTGCATCGTGCATATCGACGGCCGCGCGGTGAAATCGTGCACGACCCTGGTCGGTCAGGCCAACGGCGCCAACGTCACGACGATCGAAGGCATTTCGCGCGGCGACGAACTGCACCCGATGCAGGCGGCGTTCCGCGACAATCACGGCTTGCAGTGCGGCTATTGTACGCCGGGCATGATCATGTCTGCGATCGACATCGTCAATCGGCATTACTCTG
This sequence comes from uncultured Tardiphaga sp., assembly GCA_964244735.1. GTDB lineage: Bacteria > Pseudomonadota > Alphaproteobacteria > Rhizobiales > Xanthobacteraceae > Tardiphaga. Next base: position 5,273 of record CAXTJT010000028.1, on the reverse strand, counting down.
AAGGAACTGGCGGCGATCTCGACGAGCAAACGGTCCGGCAGGAGCTTGAAGGCAACATCTGCCGCTGTACCGGCTATCACAACATCGTCAAATCGGTGCTCGACGCTGCCGGCCGCATGAAGATCGCGCAGGCGGCCGAATAGTCTTTGATCGATTCAGTTTCAGCGGCCGGCTTCGATGGAAGCGGCCTGGACATCACTCCGGCAGGGAGATTCCGACATGGGCGTAGAGGGCATCGGCGCGAGCGTCGTTCGCAAGGAAGATAAGCGTTTCATCACAGGCCGCGGGCGTTACGTGGACGACATCAAGGTTCTGGGCATGACATTTGCCCATTTCATCCGCAGCCCGCATGCCCACGCCAAAGTCGTCGGCATCGATGCCGAAGCCGCCAAGGCGATGCAGGGCGTGGTTGACGTGCTGACCGCGCAGCAGCTCGTCGACGACAAGATCGGCAATCTGATTTGCGGCTGGGCGGTGTCGTCCAAGGACGGCACGCCGATGAAAATGGGCGCATGGCCTGCGATGGCGCCGGACACCGTGCGCTTCGTCGGACAGGCCGTCGCGGTCGTCATCGCCGAGACCAAGAACCTTGCCAAGGACGCGGCCGAAGCCGTCGTCGTCACCTATCAGGAACTGCCGGCGGTGCCGGACATCAAAGCCGCGATCGCAACGGGTGCCGCGCAACTGCATCCGGAAGCGCCTGGCAATGTGGTCTATGACTGGGCGATCGGCGACGAGGCCGCAACGAAAGATGCGTTCTCGAAAGCCGCCAACGTCGTCTCGCTCGAGCTGCTGAACAACCGCCTCGTGCCGAACGCGATGGAGCCGCGCGCGGCCCTGGCCGAGTATAACGATGCCGAAGAACACTTCACGCTGCACACGACCTCTCAGAACCCGCATGTTGCGCGGCTTGTGCTGTCGGCATTTTACAACGTCGCGCAGGAACACAAATTGCGCGTCGTCGCGCCCGATGTCGGCGGCGGATTCGGCTCGAAAATCTTCATCTACCCCGAGGAAATGGTGGCGTTGTGGGCCGCCAAGAAGACCCGCCGCCCGGTGAAATGGGCAAGCGACCGGACCGAAGCGTTTCTCACCGATGCGCATGGCCGCGACCATCTCAGCCACGCCGAAATGGCGTTCGATGCCGACAACAAGATTATCGGCCTGCGGGTGAAAACCCATGCCAATTTCGGCGCATACATGTCGCTGTTCTCGTCGTCGGTGCCGACCTATCTCTATGCGACGCTGCTGTCGGGCCAGTACAATATCCCGGCGATCTATGCCGAGGTGATGGGCGTCTACACCAACACCACGCCGGTCGACGCCTATCGTGGCGCGGGCCGTCCAGAAGCGAGCTATCTGCTCGAACGCCTGATGGAAACCGCGGCGCGCCAGCTCAAGGTCGATCCGGCCGAATTGCGCCGCAAGAATTTCATCACCCAGTTCCCGCATCAGACGCCGGTCATTATGGCCTATGACATCGGCGACTTCGGCGCGTCGCTCGACGCGGCATTGAAGCAGATCGATTACGCGGGTTTCCCGGCGCGCAAGGCGAAAGCCAAGGCCGCCGGCAAGCTGCGCGGCATCGGCTTCTCCTGTTACATCGAAGCCTGCGGTATCGCGCCGTCCAAGGCTGTCGGCTCGCTCGGGGCCGGTGTGGGCCTCTGGGAATCCGCCGAGGTGCGGGTCAATCCGGTCGGCACCATCGAAATCCTGACCGGCTCGCACAGTCATGGCCAGGGCCACGAGACGACCTTCGCGCAACTGGTCGCGGGGCGCCTCGGCATCTCCATCGATCAGGTGCAGATCGTCCATGGCGACACCGACAAGGTGCAGTTCGGCATGGGCACCTACGGCTCGCGCTCGGCCGCTGTCGGCATGTCCGCGATCTTCAAGGCAATGGAAAAGGTCGAAGCGAAGGCCAAGAAAATCGCGGCGCATCTTCTGGAAGCCAGCGACGGCGACATCGTGATCGAGAACGGCGAGTTCAAAGTGACCGGCACCGACAAGTCGATCGCGCTGCCGATGGTCGCATTGGCCGCCTACACCGCCCACAACCTGCCGGACGGCATGGAGCCGGGCCTCAAGGAAGGTGCGTTCTACGACCCGACCAACTTCACCTTCCCGTCCGGCACCTACATCTGCGAAGTCGAGATCGATCCCGGCACCGGCAAGACCGAGATCATAGACTTCGTCGCGGCGGATGATTTTGGCCGGCTGATCAATCCGATGATCGTCGAAGGCCAGGTCCATGGCGGCCTCGCGCAGGGCATCGGCCAGGCGCTTCTGGAGGGCGCGTATTACGACGAAAGCGGCCAGCTCATCACGGCATCCTTCATGGATTACGCGATGCCGCGCGCCGACGACCTGCCGTCGTTCAAGCTGTCGCACCAGACGACGCTGTGCCCCGGCAATCCGCTCGGCGTGAAGGGCTGCGGCGAGGCCGGCGCGATCGGCTCGTCGCCGGCCGTCATCAACGCCATCACGGATGCGATCGGTCACAACAGGATCGAGATGCCGGCGACGCCCGGCCGGGTCTGGACCGCCATGCAGATGCAGCAGGCGGCGGAGTAGTTTTTCGTCATTGCGAGCTGGATCAAATCGGCGTCTTTGCCGAAGTGATCCGAACGAAGCAATCCAGAGCAACAAGAATGACTGGATTGCTTCGTCGTTACGTTGCTCGAAGACGAGCAATTTGCTCCTTGCAATGACGGAATCGATTTTCTTGAATTGAAGCTCACAGGGAGCACGTCCATGTACGAAACCACCTATCACCGTCCGACCAGCCTCGACGATGCGACGGCTCTGATCGCCAAGGGCGGCGACGCCACCTACCTCGCGGGCGGCCACACGTTGATCCCGGTGATGAAGCAGCGGCTGGCTGCGCCTTCGGACGTGATCGACCTCGGCCGCATCAAGGATCTGATCGGCATCGAGGCGACCTCCGAGGCGCTCATCATCAAGGCCGCGACGACCTATTACGACATCACGCAAAGCGCCGAGGCCAAGAAGGCGATCCCCGCGATCGTGCATCTGACCTCCGTGCTCGGCGATCCCGCGGTCCGTTACAGAGGGACCATCGGCGGTTCGCTCGCCAACAACGATCCGGCGGCGGATTATCCGGCGGCCGTGCTCGCGCTCGATGCGACCATCAAGACCAACGCGCGCGAGATCAAGGCGGCCGACTTCTTTCAAGGGCTGATGTCGACGGCGCTGCAACCCGGCGAGATCATCACCGCCGTGTCGTTCCCGATTCCCGCCAAGGCCGCCTATTCCAAGATGCGCCACCCGGCGTCGCGCTTCGCATTGACCGCCGTCTTCGTCGCCAAGACTAAATCCGGCGAAGTCCGCGTAGCCGCCACCGGCGCGTCGTCGTCAGGCGTCATGCGCGTGCCGGCGATCGAACATGCGCTGTCGGCGAACTGGTCGGCCTCGGCACTCGACAATGTGACGGTCTCCGCAGACGGCATGATCGAGGACATCCACGGCTCGAGCGCGTACCGCGCAAACCTCGTCAAGGTCATGGCTCAGCGCGCCGTCATCGAAGCGGGGTAAACATTTCGTGGACCACCGGCAAAATGCACCGGCGGCGCTACGCAATCGCGATCCGATCCTCGATGTGCTGCGGCGCGGACTGCCGCGCAATGGTCGCGTGTTGGAGATCGCCAGCGGCAGCGGAGAGCATGTCGTGCATTTCGCGCGGCACTTGCCGGGATTGACGTTCCAACCATCCGATCCGAGCAGTGAGGCCGTTCATAGTATCGACGCGTGGATGGCCGATGCGGAACTGCGCAACATCGCGCCGCCGATCCAGTTTGACGCCGCCGATTCCGATTGGCCGTTCTCGGATCTGGCCGGGATCATCTGCATCAACATGATCCACATCTCGCCGTGGCGGGCGACGGAAGGCCTCATTCGCGGCGCTGCAAACAGCCTTTTGCGCGGTGCGGCGTTGTATCTCTACGGTCCCTTTCGCCGCGGCGATGTGGCGACCGCCGACAGCAACGAGGCCTTCGATCAGAGCCTCAGGATGCGCAATCCGGACTGGGGTCTGCGCGATCTCGAAGCCGTGTCGGCGCTCGCGGCGTCCTGCGGTTTCATGCCGCCGGAGGTGATCGAGATGCCTGCGAACAATCTCAGCGTGATGTTTCGCAAGACGTGAGCACATGGCGGCACGCTTCCAATGCCGCCAAAACCCTCTTGCGCAATGCCCCTTCAACCTAGACAGTTTTCCGAACGCAACCGTTCGCGCAGTGCAGTTTTTCCATGATCCGGAAAAGTGCCGATAATGACGAACAATCAACGGGGTATCCAAGGTGCAGGACACGACAATGACGCCGGACAAGCCCGCCACGTCCCGCGCGACCGGCCCGCTGACCGGCTTTCGCATCGTCGAATTCGCCGGCATCGGGCCGGGACCGTTCGCCGCGATGCTTCTCGCCGACATGGGCGCGGAAGTCATCACGCTGGTGCGGCCGAATCAGATGCCGAAGGGCGCTGCCGCGCGCGGGCGGCAGGTGATCGCGGTCGACCTCAAGGACAAGGCTGCCATTGGTCAGGTGCTGACTCTGCTCGACGGCGCCGACGCGCTGCTCGAAGGGTTCCGGCCCGGCGTAATGGAGCGGCTCGGGCTCGGCCCGGACGTCGTGCTCGGCCGCAACAAGAAGCTCGTCTTCGGCCGCATGACCGGCTGGGGTCAGGACGGCCCTCTCGCCCATGCCGCCGGCCACGACATCAATTACATCTCGATCACCGGCGCGCTCGCCGCGATCGGAGGCAAGGAGAAGCCCGTGCCGCCGCTCAACCTCGTCGGCGATTTCGGCGGCGGCGCGCTCTATCTTGTCGTCGGCATGCTTGCCGCGATGCTGGAAGCCGGCCGTTCCGGCCAGGGCCAGGTCGTCGATGCCGCGATGTGCGACGGAGCGGCATCGCTGATCACGATGTTCTTCGACATGACGGCGGCGGGCCGCTGGAAGGAGGAGCGCGAGGCCAACATGCTCGATGGCGGCGCGCATTTCTACGGCGTCTATGCCTGCAAGGACGGCGGTTTCATCTCGATCGGTTCGATCGAGCCGCAGTTCTACGCGCAGCTGCGCGAACTCGCCGGACTCACAGACGCGCAATTTGACGGCCAGATGGACCCGAAAAACTGGGGTCCGCTGCGTGAGAGACTTGACGCAGTGTTCAAGACCAAGACGCGCGACGAGTGGTGCAGGATCATGGAAGGCACGGATGTCTGCTTCGCGCCGGTGCTGACGATGACCGAGGCGACC
>CAXTJT010000027.1:0-31746 GCA_964244735.1 uncultured Tardiphaga sp. | reverse complement strand
AGATCGGCACGCGTTGCGGCCGCTTCCACCGCACCCAGCCCGCGACGATCAGGCGGGTGACGGTGAATGCGGTGAAAACCGTGGTGAGAATGCCGATGCCGAATGTCACGGCGAAGCCGCGCACCGGGCCGGTGCCGATATAGAACAGCACCGCTGCGGCGATGAAAGTGGTGATGTTGGAGTCGAGGATCGTCGCCAGCGCGCGCTTGAAGCCGGCATCGATCGCGGAAATCGCCGTCCGTCCGGCGCGCAGTTCCTCCCGGATGCGCTCATAGATCAGCACGTTGGAATCCACGGCGATGCCGACGGTCAGCACGATCCCGGCGATGCCGGGCAGCGTCAGCGTTGCGTTGAGCAGCGACAGGATGCCGAAGATCATCGCCACGTTGATGGCGACCGCGATGTTGGCGAACACGCCGAACAGCCGGTAGGTCAGCAACATGAAGACGATGACGAGGATCGAGCCGACATAGGCGGCGAGTTCGCCCTTCTCGATCGAATCCTGCCCGAGACCCGGACCGACGGTACGCTCCTCGATGATGGTCAAAGGTGCCGGCAACGCACCGGCGCGCAGCAGGATCGACAGATCGTTGGCCTGCTGCACGGTGAAGCCGCCCGAGATCTGGCCGGAGCCGCCAGTGATCGGTTCACGGATGACCGGCGCCGAAATCACTTCATTGTCGAGAACGATGGCGAAGGGCTGGCCGACATTCTCCTGCGTCGCCTGCGAAAATTTGCGCGCGCCTGACGTGTTGAAGCGAAAGCTGACGATGGGCTCGTTGGAGCGCTGATCGAAGCCAGGCTGCGCGTCGGTGAGATCGGCGCCGGAGACCAGCACCTGCTTCTTGATGACATAAGGCACCTTCGGCGCCTGCGCGCTTTGCAAGATGTCGCTGTCGGGCGGCACGCGGCCCTGCACGGCCTGATCGGCCGGCACGGTGGAATCGACCATCCGGAAATCAAGCTTCGCCGTCTTGCCGAGAAGCTCTTTCAGCCGCGTCGGATCCTGCAGGCCGGGCACCTGCACGAGAATGCGGTCAAGGCCCTGCCGTTGAATCAGCGGTTCGACGGTGCCGAGTTCGTTAACGCGGCGTTCGACAATCTGGATCGACTGCTCGACCGACTGGCGGATGCGGTCGTTGATCGCCGCCTGCGGCACATTCATGCGGATCAGCCCGCCGCCGGCATCGGTGACGTCAAGGCTGCGCGCGCCGCTGCCGCCCATCAGGCCGCCGAGCGGTTGCGACAGTTCACGCAGCTTCGTCAGCGCGGCCGAGGTGTCGGTGTCCTTGACACGGACTTCGACGCTGTCGCCGCGTACGGCCAGACCCGTGTAGCCGATCTTTGCATCGCGAAGCGTGCGCCGAACATCGTCGCGCGTCTGGTCGAGCTTGTCTTTCTTCACTGAATTGGCATCGACCTCGAGCAGGATATGTGAACCGCCCTGCAGATCGAGGCCGAGCACGAGGTGACGCTGCGCCCATTTCGGCCAGGTCTTGACGGTCGCCTCGGCGAAGAAATTGGGGACGGCGAACAGGCAGACCACGAGCGCGGTCAGAATGACCGCCAGCGCCTTCCACCGCGTGAAATATAACATCGAGTTGACCTGTCAGATGAATGAGATTGAGACGCGGATGCGATGCGTCAGCTCGTCGAGGTCTCGTCCTTCGATACCACCTTGGGGGCTTCGATCTTCTCGGCCTTGTCCGCCTTTTCCGGCTTGTCCCTGGCGGGTTCGCCCTTGGTGCGGACGCCCGAGATCATCTGCCGCATCTGGCGCACCCGGACGCCGTCGGCGACTTCAAACTCGATCTGGTCGTCGTCGACCACTTTCGTAACTTTGCCGACGAGGCCCCCCGAGGTCACGACGGTGTCGCCGCGGCGGATGTTCTTCACCAGTTCAGCGTGGTCCTTCACCTTCTTCTGCTGCGGACGCAGGATGAGAAAATACATGATGACGAAGATCAGCGCGAAAGGCAGCAGCGACATCAGCATGCTGCTGGTGTCGCCGCCGGCCGCGGCCTGAGCATAGGCGGGAGTGATCAGCATTGGGATATTCCTTGCGAAATGGGGGCAAACAGGCGCACCGCAGCGATTGCGGGCCGGTTTCGGCAAATTCGGCGGGACTATAACCGCCGCGGTCCCAATTGCAACGTTACGGGACCGCCATGTGGCAAGGGCTGTTCACGGCTTGCGGGCCGCGCTGCGGCTCGCTAGGAGTGCCTCAAAAGGAACTGCGATCATGTCGAAAAAGCCCGGCAAAACCGGCCTGCGCAAGCCTGTCGGGGCGGCGCGCTCGAAAGCGAAGGCGGTTGCGGCAAAACGTCCGCGACAGCCGATCAAGGACAGCGATCAGGCCCGGATCGCGCGCGCGCTGGAGTCGATCGCCGCCCATCTCGCCGCCAGCACCGTCAAACCCGACGCAATCGATTCTCTGAAAGCCGCCGACGCCTTCGTCTGGCAGCCGGATGGCCGGCTGGTCGGCGTGCCGCGCGTCAGCCGCGTCGATCTGGGGCTGCTGAAGGGCATCGACCGAATGCGCGACATGCTCATCGACAACACCGAGCGCTTCGCGACCGGCCTGCCCGCTAACAATGCGCTGCTCTGGGGCGCCCGCGGCATGGGCAAATCATCGCTGGTCAAGGCCGCGCACGCCTCGGTCAATGCCCGACCGGATGTCGGCGGCCGGCTCAAGCTGATCGAGATCCACCGCGAGGATATCGAAACGCTGCCGTTGCTGATGACGGGGCTCCGCGCATCCGACTACATGTTCATCGTGTTCTGCGATGATTTGTCGTTCGACGGCAACGACGCGTCCTACAAATCGCTCAAGGCCGTCCTCGAAGGCGGCATCGAGGGCCGACCTGATAACGTTATATTATACGCCACGTCGAACCGCCGCCACCTGCTGGCGCGAGACATGATCGAGAACGAGCGTTCGACGTCGATCAATCCCGGCGAAGCGGTCGAGGAAAAGGTGTCGCTGTCGGATCGCTTCGGCCTGTGGCTCGGCTTCCACAAATGCAGCCAGGACGACTATCTCGACATGGTGCGCGGCTACTGTCGGCACTTCGGCATCGCGCTCGATGATGCGGAATTGCAGCGCGACGCGCTGGAATGGTCGACCACGCGCGGATCGCGCTCCGGCCGCGTCGCGTGGCAGTTCACGCAGGATCTTGCCGGCCGGATGGGCGTGCGGTTGGCGGGGAAGTAAGTTGCTTTGCATCCTTCTTCAGTTGATGATTTCTGTCGCTTTTCCGAGATTTACAAGTCGCTGCCGGCGACGGGACAGCCGTCCTGCCCGATGACCCAATGACAAAAAGAGGTGTAGCGGCTTCGCCATCGCCCGCATAACGTAGATGCTGACAAACACTCGCGGGGGCGTGCGTGGAAACCGAAGAACTCAATCGGCTTGCGGGCCAGCCATTGCGCCTGAGCTTTGCCGACATTCGAACCCATCCCCGTCTTCCGGACGCGCGGCGCGCTTATCTTGATCATTTTCTGCGGGTCTACGAAGGCGATCCGTTTCTGGTTCGGCTGGTGTTGGAAGCGGGACGGTTCTTCGTCTTTCACCTCGCCGTCGTGCTTGATGCGGGTCAGGATTTGTCACGCCGCGACACCTGGTTCACGGTTTCGGCGTTGAAGCGTCAGCTTGCGCTCTATGGATTCGCGAGCGGGCGGCAAGTGGATCACCTCATTCTTCGGCTGCAGGGGGTTGGCTTTCTGAGCGAGCAGCGTCACCCGGCGGATGGTCGCGTCCGGCTGCTGGCGACGACCGAAAAAATGCGGACGCATCATCAGGAATGGCTGGCCGCCCACTTCGCGCCGCTTGCAACCCTCTATCCGAACCATGACTACGGCCCGATCCTGGCGCGCGATCCGGGGTTTCACATCGTTCATTGCCGAACCAGCTTGCCGTATCACCCTGTTTCGGCGCGCCTGATGATGACCATTCCCGACATCCTGCTGTTTTTCAGCCATTCCGCCGGTCCGCTCATCATGAACGCCATCATCAAGGCCGCCGTCGATTCCAACAGTTCGGACGCGCAGATCCCTTACATCGAGGTTGCCGACAGGTTCGGGGTCTCATCCACGCATATTCGCACCATGATGCAGAATGCCCAATCCGCGGGCCTCGTGAGGCTGATCGGCCGCGGAGGACGAAGCATCGAGATCATGCCGCGTTTTTGGGACAGCTATGATCACGGCCTTGTCCTCGGCATGTATCTGCATGACGCGCACAACATCGCGGCGATGCGCGTCTGGCGAGATGAGACGGCTACGCTTGCGGCTGCAAGATCACAGCAGATCGGGAGCACGCCCGATGACTTGCGATCGACGAGCCCGGTTCGCGCGTGATTTGGCCACGACCTCCGCCGTTTGCGCCGTCGATGGACGGATTGCCGCCCGCCCATCATTAGCGTCGAATACACGCAAAGTTCTTCAAACGAGACTGAGCGCGCTCGCGTAGGGTGGCGCGGATAAGTCCAGCCGGTCGCGGCGATGCAATGTCAACGCTCGGCTCCGCCGTCCCTCACACGCAACAAGGTCCGAAAATGAAGACACTTTCCCTGGCGCTGATCGTCTCGGTCTCAATGGTTGGCCTGGTCTCAGGTGCACGCGCTGAAACCGCAGAGCCCACCTTCAAGGGCGACCCCGACGTCTACAAGATCATCTTCGAGGATGCCAACTTCCGGGTGGTCGAAGCGACGCGAAAGAAGGGCGCTCACGACAGGATTCACAGTCATCCCATCGAAAGCGTTGTCTACAATCTCACCGATTGCCCGACAAAACTCTATGATGACAGTGGAAAACTGGTCCGAGAAGACGACTCCAAGACCGGCACGGCGCGCGCGGTCCCGATCATCCCGGCACACTCCGCCGAGAACACGGGTGGCGGCGATTGCAAACAGATTTTCTTCGAGAAGAAATAGGTCGCAATTCTGTTGATTTGCTTCGGCAGCACGTTCCGCGTCGCCCGCCCGCGCGGGCGACGACGTTTCTGCCGGTCTTACGCGCCGCTAAGGAACGACAGCGGGTCGACCGGCGACGACCCCTTGCGAATTTCAAAGTGCAACTGCGGCGAGCCGACTTCACCTGATTGACCGGACTTCGCGATGACCTGACCGCGCTTGATGGTCTCGCCGCGTTTCACCATCAATTCGCTGGCATGGGCATAAGCGGTGACATAGCCGTTGGAGTGTCGCACCAGAATGAGATTGCCGTAACCCTTCAGCTCATTGCCCGAATAAGCGACGACACCGTCTTCGGCCGCCTTCACCGGCGTGCCTTCCGGCACGGCGACGTTGATGCCGTCATTGGACTTGCCGTTGGTCTTGGCGCCGTAGCTGGTGATGACGCGGCCGCGCACGGGCCAGCGGAACGTCGGCAACGCGCCGGTGGCATCGGCGGCCTTGACCGGTGATTCCGGCACCGCGGCAGCGACGTCCGGCGGGGTCGTCGTCGTCGCCATGCGCACTTTCTGCACTGGCTCCGGCGCCGCGGCAGCGACGCGCGTCGCCACAGGTGCAGCAGCGACAGCAACGGGCGCGAGCGGAGCAGCGGCAGGCGCTAGCGTCGGTGTGGCAGCGGCGACCGACCTGGTGGCTGGCACGGTGAGGCGCGAACCGAGCTTCGGCGACGCGTTGGCCGGCATGTTGTTGGCGCGCGCCAATTCAGCGACGCTGACCCTGTTGGCACGCGCAACGCTTGCCAGCGTGTCGCCGCGATTGACGATATGCGTGCTGCCCGGCGTGGTCACAACGGTCGCGACCGGCTTCGGCGCGGCGACGGGGGGCGGTGCGGCAGCGGCGACGCTCTGGCGCGGAATGACCAGCGACTGACCGGGCGACAATGCGCGCGGGCCCTTATAACCGTTGGCCTGCAGGATCGCGGCGGTCGACACGTTGTAGCGCTTTGACAGGCCGTCCAGCGTATCGCTGGTGCCGACGATGATGCTGGTGCCGCCGTTCTGCGCCAGCCCGTTGGTGGCGGCGATCGACTTCGGCGCAACGGTCGCAGTCGTCTCGATCGGCGCACGCGCTGGCGGCGTATAGGATGCAACGCCGCGTCCACCGCCCGACATGGCGGACGGTTGCGCCTGCGTCACCTGATAGGACTGCGCCGGCCCAATCGGCGGCGGCAACGGCTGCGACTGGTATTGCGGCGCCTGCGAATATTGCGGCCGCGCATATTGCGGAAGTTCGCGCTGCGGCTGGTTGTAGGACGGGCCGTTATCATAGGACCGAGGCGCCTGGCGCTGCACCGAACCGGTCGCTTCGCGCTGACCAAACGGGTTTGACAGATTGTCCTGCGATAATCGCGTCTGCATATCGGCGCTGCAGCCGGAAAACGCGATGGACATCACCGCCAGGATCGCCGCTTGCGGGGCGCGGCGGGAAGAAAGCAACTCGACGATGCCGGACATTGTGACTCACTCATACGCGACAGGTGACGCATTTGAGTAAACACGTTGCGCGTTACCAACCCTTTAACCCTGCCCTTTAACCGTGCGGATAATCGCAACGTCGCTGGGCGGCGCGCTAAAGTTCTCTGGCGATGCCAGGCAGCGCCGGCACGAAACGAACGTCGAGCAAGTCCTTTCGCGTCTCGCTGTCGCCCGACCGGAGCACTCGCACCAGCTTCTGCGCGCCGGCGGCCGGCCCGATCGGCGCGATCAGGATGCCGCCCTCGCCCAGTCGCGCCAGCAGCGATGGCGGAATCTCCGGCATCGCCGCCGTGACGATGATGCGATCGAAGCTGCCGAGATTGTCCTGCACCGCGTAGCCGTCGCCGACCATGACCTCGATGTTGTGATATTGCAGCTTTCGCAGAAGCACACGGGCCGCATCCGCCAGCATCGTGAAACGCTCGATCGACAAAACGGTTTTCACCAGCCGCGACAGGATGGCGGCCTGATAACCCGAGCCGGTGCCGATTTCGAGCACGCGATGGGTCGATCGCAATTGCATTTGCTCCGTCATATAAGCGACGACGAAAGGTTGGCTGATGGTCTGGCCGCACGCGATGCCGAGCGCCGTATCGCGCCAGGCGTCCCGGTGATCGGCCGCCGTGACGAAGCGATCGCGCGGCACCTCATCCATCGCTTTCAGCACACGCTGATCGCTGATGCCGCGACGCCGCAGGCTCAACTGAAACATCATGCGTTCGGTCTGCGCGAAGTCAGGCAACATGAATTTCCCGTGTTGCGTTCAACGCATCCGCTCGCCGCCTAAAAGCCGACATCGATGTCGCTGCCGCTGAGACCCTTCGCAATGATGGCAGATCGGGCGCAATCAACGACATTCATTTTCATCTGTCGTTCAGGTTATCAATGCTTGGTTCATCCTTGGGTCGTTTCAGGCCCGCGTTGACATTGCGTTAACGTGGCTTATTTGCGAAATTGGAAACACGATACCCGAGTGTCCAATAGTGGACATAGCGTGACAACGCATGTGATTGGGAACTTGGGAATTGGGCAAGGAAAATCCACCATGACTGCATCGCAGCCGAGCGGCGAATCCGTGCTCCTGGTCGAAGACGAGGTGATGATCCGCATGATGGTGGCCGACATGCTGGAAGAGCTTGGCTACAGCGTTGCGGCCGAGGCCGGCGACGTCGCCGAGGCCCTGCAATTGGCCGAGACGACAGAGTTCGACATCGCGATCCTCGATGTGAACGTGAACGGCAAGGTTATCTCGCCGGTCGCCGAAGTTGTCGCTCGGCGCGGACGGCCGTTCATCTTCGCCACCGGCTACGGCGCACAGGGCCTGCCTGAGGAATTCCGCGACCGCCCCACTTTGCAGAAGCCGTTCCAGATGGAAACGCTGGCTCAGGTGCTGGCGAGCGCGCTGAAAAAGGCGACCGTCTAATATCCGCAACCGCGGCGTCATCGCCCGGCTCGACCGGGCGACCCTTTATTTCGTGACATTACTCCGTGACAGTCCTGTTTGAGCGCTGAACTCACGGAATACGGTTTCTTCCGTCTTTTCGGAAAATGGCGGCCTTGCAGGTCGTCAGGTCCGGCGCTATCCCAACGTCGTCGCCAAGGTTTTTGCAAACTCATCGTCCGTCCGATCGAGCCGCAGCGGCGTGACCGAAATACAGCGCGCGCCGAGTGCGTGCAGATCGGTGCCTTCAGCCGGCGGATCGATCATCGCCGCGCGCTCGAATCCAATCCAGAAATACGGATTGCCGCGACCGTCGCGACGTTCGTCGACGCGCAAAAATCCCTGGTTGCGCTTGCCCTGTCGCGTCACCAGGACCCCCGCGACGTCGTCCGCAGCGCAGGCCGGAAAATTGATGTTGACGACGGTGTTCTTCGGCACGCCGGCGTCGATCGCCTTTTTCAGGATCGACGGGCCGAATTTCACCGCCGTTTCCCAATGCGGATTGTTGCGGCTGTCGATGCCGAATTCCTGCGACAGCGCGAACGACGGAAAGCCGAGGATCGTGCCTTCCAGCGCGCCGGCGATCGTGCCGGAATAGACCACGTCTTCGGCAACGTTGCGACCCTTGTTGACGCCCGACAGCACCACATCCGGCTGCTTGTCTTTCAAGATGTGCCGCGCGCCCATGATGACGCAATCGGTCGGCGTGCCCCTGACCGCAAAGTGACGCGGGCCGACTTCGCGCAGCCGCAGCGGGTCGTTCAGCGACAGCGAATGCGAGACGCCGGACTGATCGAGTTCGGGCGCGACCACCCAGACGTCGTCCGACAATCCCTTCGCGATCTCTTCGAGAATTTTCAAGCCGGGCGCGTGGATGCCGTCGTCGTTGGTGCAGAGAATGCGCATCCGCTCAATACCCTTTTGCGATTTTTGTCAGTCCGCCCATATAAGGCCGCAACACGTCCGGCACGGCGATCGCGCCGTCCTCCTGCTGGTAATTCTCCATCACCGCGATCAGCGCGCGGCCGACCGCCGTGCCCGAGCCGTTCAGCGTGTGAACGAAGCGGGGCTTGCCGTCGGGACCGCGCGACCGCGCATCCATGCGCCGCGCCTGGAAGTCGCCGCACACCGAGCAGGATGAAATCTCGCGATAGGCGCCGCCATCTCCCTGCCCCGGCATCCAGACCTCGATGTCATAGGTTTTCTGCGACGCGAAGCCCATGTCGCCGGTGCACAGCGTCATGACGCGGTAATGCAGGTCGAGTTTTTTCAGCACTTCTTCGGCGCAGGACAGCATGCGCGCGTGCTCGTCCTGCGATTGCTCCGGCGTCGTGATCGAGACCAGTTCGACCTTGCTGAACTGATGCTGGCGGATCATGCCGCGCGTGTCGCGACCGGCCGCGCCTGCCTCGGCGCGAAAGCACGGCGTCAGCGCGGTCATGCGCAGCGGCAGGTCCTTTTCGTCGAGGATGGACTCGCGAACGAGATTGGTGAGCGGGACTTCGGCTGTGGGGATGAGCCAATGCTTGCTGCTGAAGTTTAAGAATCGGCCTGCGGCTGTGTCTTCATGTGTTTCGCCAATGTATCCGCTCACCGCTGCAAACTGATCGTCCTCAAACTTCGGCAATTGCGCCGTGCCGAACATCGCATCGTCGCGCACGAGCAACGGCGGATTAACTTCGGTGTAGCCGTGCTGGTCGGTGTGCAGATCAAGCATGAACTGCCCGAGCGCGCGCTCAAGCCGCGCGAGGCCGCTTTTCAAAACGACGAAGCGCGCGCCGGACAATTTCGCCGCCGCCTCGAAATCCATGAATCCCAACGCTTCGCCGAGATCGTAATGTGCCTTCGGCGTGAACGCATAATTGCGCTTCGCGCCATACTGATGATGCAGCACATTGCCGTGCTCGTCGGCGCCATCGGGCACATCGTCGAGCGGAAGGTTGGGAATTTCCGCGAGCGCGGTTTTCAATTCCTCGTCGGCGGCCTTCACGGCGGCGTCCATCGCCGGCATTGTGGTCTTGAGTTCGGCAACCTCGGCCATCAGCGTCGCGGCGCGCGCCTCGTCCTTGTTTTTCTTGGCCTCGCCGATCTCTTTTGAAGCAGCGTTGCGCCGCGCCTGCGCCTGCTCGGAGGCGAGAATCGCCGAGCGCCGCGTCTCGTCGATCGCGATCAACTTTGCGCCCGACGGCTCGAGCCCGCGCCGCTTCAAGGCCGCGTCGAACGCCTCGAGATTGTCGCGGATGAATTTGATATCGTGCATGAGAAGCGTCCTGAAAAGCAGCGCTTCCCCGTAACCTGATTGATCACCGATTGGAAGGCAGGCGAACGAATTGAACCGCAGCAGAAATGCCAATATTCCGATGCGCTGGGCTGCGATTCCAGACCACAACGTCGAAACCGGCGTCGAGATAGCCCCCGGCCATGCCGTGCCCCATCCGTCCAAGACCGATGAAGCCAACGCGCGCCATCAATCGACGTCGTCGATCGCGCCCGGCGACGTGCCGAACGCACGCTGCGCCAGGGTCGCCGCCATGAACTCGTCGAGGTCGCCGTCAAGCACCCCGCCGGTGTCCGACGTCTGCACGCCGGTGCGCAGATCCTTCACCATCTGATAGGGCTGCAAGACATACGACCGAATTTGATGGCCCCAGCCGATATCGGTCTTGGCGGCCTGATCGGCGGCGGCCTTTTCCTCGCGCCGCTTCAACTCGATCTCGTACAGACGCGCGCGCAGCATGTCCCAGGCCTGCGCCTTGTTCTTGTGCTGCGAGCGTCCGGCCTGACAGACGACTGCAACGCCGGTCGGCATATGCGTCAGGCGTACCGCGGATTCGGTCTTGTTGACGTGCTGGCCGCCGGCGCCGCCGGAGCGCATCGTATCGACGCGAACGTCGGATTCCGCGATGTCGATCTTGATCGAGTTGTCGACGACGGGGAAAATCGCCACGCTCGAGAACGACGTGTGCCGCCGCGCATTCGAGTCGTAGGGCGAGATTCGCACGAGGCGATGCACGCCCGCTTCGGTCTTGAGCCAGCCATAGGCATTATGGCCGCTGATCTGGATGGTCGCGGATTTGATGCCGGCCTCTTCGCCCTGCGTCTCTTCGAGGTATTCGATCTTGAAGCCGTGCTTCTCCGCCCAGCGGGTATACATGCGCAGCAGCATCGAGGCCCAGTCCTGGCTTTCGGTGCCGCCGGCGCCGGCATGGACTTCAAGATAGGAATCGAAGCGGTCGGCCTCGCCGCCGAGCAGCGCTTCGAGTTCGCGGCGCGCGACTTCTTTTTTGAGCTGTTTGAGTGCGGCCTCGGCTTCGACCACGACGCCGCCGTCGTTCTCGGCTTCGCCGAGTTCGATCATGCCGACCTGGTCATCGAGTTCGCGCGTGACCTTGCCGATGCCGCCGAGCGAATCCTCAAGCGAGGTCCGCTCCTGCATCAGCTTTTGCGCTTTTTGGGGGTCGTTCCAGAGATTGGGGTCTTCGGCGAGCGTGTTCAGCTCTGCAAGGCGGGCCGTGGATGCATCGACGTCAAAGATGCCTCCTCAGCAGCCCGACTGACTGCTTGATCTCTTCGACGAGGCGTTCGATTTCAGGGCGCATAAGATTCACTTGACCGGCGAATGATTGAGGGCGGGGTGTAGCGGCGGTGGAGGAAAAGCGCAATCGGATTGATCGGCGTCATTCCGGGGCGCGGCATCTCTTCGTCATTGCCAGGAGTGTCGGTCCTCGACTTCGAGGGCCGCCCCAAGGAAGACTGGATTGCATCGGTCGCGCAGACCGGCAAATGCCGGTCGGGCACTCCCTCGCAACGACGCCAATCCCTAATACAGCCCGCCGGTGCCCGGCCGCATGATCATGCGGTCATCCTGATAGCCCGGCGGGGGCGGCGGGCCGCCGCGACCGTCGGCATCGGCGACGCCGATGACGGCGTAGTTGTCCGGCGGCGCGGTGCCGGGTTTGAAGGCTTCCAGAATGGTGCGGCCGCCATCGCCCGGTCCGGCGCGGGTGCCGGACTTGGCGTCGACGCGGATCAGCTTGATGCCGGGCGGCACGCGGAATGGAATCGCAGCCTTGTCGGCGAGCGCGAGCTTCATGAAGTCCTTGGCGATCGGCGCGGCCAGCGCGCCGCCGGTCGCCTTGGCGCCGAGGTTGCGCGGCTTGTCGAAGCCGACATAGATGCCGACCACGAGGTCCGGCGAGAAGCCGACGAACCAGGCATCCTTCTCGTCATTGGTGGTGCCCGTTTTTCCCGCAATCGGCTTGCCGACCTCGCGCAGGATGGTGGCGGTGCCGCCCTGCACCACGCCTTCCATCATCGACGTGATCTGATAGGCCGTCATCGCGTCGATCACCTGCTCGCGCTTGTCGATCAGTTGCGGCTCGACCTGATTCTTCCAGCCGTCCGGCGCGTCGCAACCGCGGCATTCGCGGGCGTCATGCTTGAAGATGGTGCGGCCGTAGCGATCCTGAATCCGGTCGATCAGGGTCGATTTCACGCGCCGGCCGCCATTGGCGAACATCGAATAGGCCGTCACCATGCGCATCACGGTCGTCTCGCCGGCGCCGAGCGCATAGGACAGATAGTTCGGCAACTCGTCATAGACGCCGAAGCGCTTGGCATATTCGCCGATCAGCGGCATGCCGACATCCTGCGCCAGCCGCACCGTCACGGTATTGAGCGAGCGCTGCAACGCCGCACGCAGCGTGGTCGGGCCGTAATATTTTCCGCTTGAATAGTTTTCGGGTCGCCAGACGCCCGCGCCCTGCCCCTGATCGATTTCGATCGGCGCATCGACCACGACGGTCGAGGGCGTATAGCCGTTATCCATGGCCGCCGAATAGACCAGCGGCTTGAACGACGAGCCCGGCTGGCGATAGGCCTGGGTGGCGCGGTTGAACTGGCTCTGGTCGAAGGAGAAGCCGCCGACCATTGCCAGCACGCGGCCGGTCCACGGGTCCATCGCCACCATCGCGCCGGAGACTTCCGGAATCTGCCGCAGCCGATACTGGCCTTCGACGGGCGTGCCGTCCTTGGCCACCAAGGGATCGACATAGATGATGTCGCCGGCCGAGAGCACTTGCTCGACCTTGGTCGGCGTGCGGCCCCTGGCCGGACCCGAGGCAGCCTTGGCCCATCTGACGCCGTCGATCGCGATCAATCCGGTCAGGCGATCCTTCGAGACCGCGCCGCCGAGTTCACGGCCCGGTTGCAGGCCGATCCGCGCCGACTGGTCGGAGGTATCGAGCACGACCGCGAGCCGCCACGGCGAGATGTCGTTGAGCGCTTTGACGTCGGCAAGCTTCACGCCCCAGTCGCCGGTGATGTCGAGCTTGCTGGCGGCACCGCGCCAACCTTGATTTTCATCGTAATTCACGAGACCGGCGGCCATCGTCTTGCGTGCCGAGACCTGCAGCTTCGGATCAAGGGTGGTGCGGACCGACAGCCCGCCTTCATACAGTTTCTTCTCGCCGTAGCGCTCGAAGATGTCGCGGCGGACTTCCTCGGCGAAATACTCGCCAGCGAAGATATGCGCCGAATTGCTGCGGCCCGTGACCTGCAGCGGATCCTTGCGCGCCTTCTCGGCGTCGGCGGATTTGATCCAGTTGTTTTCCAGCAGACGGTCGATGACATAGTTGCGGCGTTCGATCGCGCGCTCGCGGTTCTTGACCGGATGCAGTTGCGACGGCGCCTTCGGCAAAGCCGCCAGATAGGCGGCCTCCGAGACGGTGAGTTCGTTCACGGATTTGTCGAAATAGACCAGCGACGCGGCGGCGATGCCGTAGGCCCCGAGGCCGAGATAAATCTCGTTCAGATACAGTTCGAGAATCTTGTCCTTGGAGTAAGCGCGCTCGAGCCGCATCGCCAGCAGCGCTTCCTTGATCTTGCGCGTGAAGGAAACCTCGTTGGTCAGAAGGAAGTTCTTCGCGACCTGCTGCGTGATCGTCGACGCGCCCTGCGGCCGCTTGTTCGACCCGAAATTCTGCGCATAGAGCACCGCGGCACGGGCCATGCCGGTGTAGTCGATGCCGCCATGCTCGTAGAAGCTCTTGTCCTCGGCTGCGAGGAAGGCGTTGATGACGAGCTTCGGAACCGCCTGAATCGGCAGATACAGCCGGCGCTCCTTGGAGTATTCGCCAAGCAGCGCGCCGTCCGAGGCATGGACGCGGGTCATCACCGGCGGCTCATAATCCTGTAGCTGAGAATATTCCGGCAAGTCCTTGGAATAATGCCAGATCATGCCGGCGGCAGCCGCCACTCCCACGAGAAACAAGATCGTTCCGGCCGCAAACAGAAAGCCCATGAACCGCAGCAGCAAGCGCATTATCGACTGTCCGTTTTTCGAGCTATCCGTCTCGCGAGACGCGCGATAACCGGACCCTGTTGTCGCTGATTCCCTTAAGGCTGCGACAGTGAAATCAATCGACGATCTATAAGGACGCGGCTGTGTCCAAACTAGGGCTTCAAACACCACACTGCGCGAAATACGTGATCGACATCAAGGGCGTTCAGAATCGTCATTCCGGGATGCGCAACGTGCCGGCGAAGCCGGCGCGTTGTGCAGGCCCGGAATCCATAACCCCTGTCTGGAAGTATGGATTCCGGGCTCGCTCGTCTCGCTGACCATCGACGAAGACGTCGATGGCGGCGCGATCAGATCGCCCCGGAATGACGGCTAATTCCCCTTGCCCGCCGAAACGACGCGCCGGGCGAAAAACGCGTCAAGCGCCTGATTGACCGAGCCGACCGCCTTGCTGCGCCAGGTCTCCGAGACCAGTTGCTGCAGATCGCCCTTGTCGGAAACATATCCCAGTTCGAGCAGCACCGACGGCACATCCGGGGCCTTCAGTACCTTGAAGCCAGCCGATTTCAGCGGATGCTTGTGCATCCGCGCGGTCGCTTTCATTTCGCCGACCAGCAGCCGCGCGAAATGATTGGAGAATGTGCGGGTCTCGCGCTGCGCCAGATCGATCAGGATGTCGGCGACATCTGTCGGCTCTTCGGTGAGGTTTACGCCGCCGATCGCATCGGCCTTGTTTTCCGACTCGGCGAGACGTTCGGCCTCGGCGTCCGACGCCTTGTCGGACAACGTATAGACAGTCGCGCCTTGCGCCGAGCCTTCGCCGCGCGGCAGCGCGTCGGCATGAATCGACAGGAACAGCGCCGCGGAGTGATGGCGCGCGATCTTGGTGCGATCCCCGAGCGGAATGAACGTGTCGTCGTCGCGGGTCATGACGACGCGATATTTGCCGGCCTTCTCGATGCGGTCGCGCAGCGCCAGTGCGAAGCCAAGCACGAGAGTCTTCTCGGACTCGCCGCCGGCCTGGGTGCCGTTGTCGATGCCGCCATGGCCGGGATCGATCACCACCACCGGACGCGCATCCGTTATCGGCGCAGCGTTGCCGGTCGCGGGCTTGGCAGAAGGGACAGCCGCCGGAACCGCCGATGTCGTGATCGCAACCGTCTGGATCGGCGCTTCAGCCGGTTTCGGCTCGGCCGGGGCGGCGGCGACGAAGGCCGCCTTGTCGACGGCTTCGAGTTCGATCACCAGCCGCGGCGGCTGGCCATTGGCGGCCTCGAGCACCTTGGCGCTGGTGACTTTGACCGGTCCTGTAAGATCCAGAACGATCCGCGAGCCGCCCGGCATGACCAGCCCGTAGCGGAAGGCTTTCACCAGACCACGGGCGGAAGCGCCCGCCCCCTGCGCCAGATGAAAGTTCACCTGCGGCATGTCCACGACCACCCGATACGGGTCCGCCAGCGCAAAAGCGCGCAACGGAACGGCGCGGTCGAAATCGAGAATGAAGCGGGTCTGCCGCTCGTCGCCTGCAACTCGGACGTCTGATGCGACCGGGTAAGGGGACACAGGCTCGATCGCCACCGATTCGTCGCCGGCGGCGCGGAGCGGGCTACCGCTGACGCACAAGGAGGCCGCGACGCAGGCCAACGCCGTCTGCCACCTGACAATCTGTTTGACGCGGCCAGCCACCAGCCCAGCCTCTCCGAAAAGCCCTGCTTAACGCATTAAAACCGCAAGGTTAATCAACTCCTAACAATATACGGATGTTTCATTGACTGTGTTGCAGCGGTGTGACGCTTTCCTTGCAAGGGCCGTCCATTCCGCGTATGTCAAAGGGGCTGACGGCTTATACTTTCGGTTGTGTCGTGTTCAGCCTCAAGGGTGCAACGCCTGACTCCTCACCAAGGGCCGCGCGTTCCTTCCGATCCTTCCACGGCCAGCGCCATGCGCGGCCGATCCGGAACGGTCGGTGCAAACCCGAGTGGCGTCCGGCTCCAGGACGGTCTCGTTACGGCAATCTCCTTGCCCAAACGATCTCGTTTCAAGGCGCGGTTCACATCACGACATGATCTTCGCAACCCTTCCGGGCGGCGGACCGCGACAGCCGGCGAGCGCAGTTTGCGCGGCGCCGGTCGTTCAGCACCACCAGGCGGCTCTTGCCGCCGAATTATTCAGACGGGCCGACGCTTTATGCGCCAGACTGTAATGTCGATCCTGACCCAGACCGCAGTGACGCCGATGCGGAGCGCTTGCTCCACACGCTGTCCCGCACCGGGCGGCTCAACATGGTGCAGGTTCCAGCGTTTTGGCCTTCCTTTCACCCCCGAATCAGGTGGACCGTCGCGTCACCCGGCTGCGCGTTACGCGCCCGCCGCCTTGCGCGACCTCCGCCGCCATGAGTTGAACCATGCCCAACAAAATGCTCATCGATGCGACCCACCCGGAAGAGACCCGTGTGGTCGTGGTCCGCGGCAACCGCGTCGAAGAATTTGATTTCGAGACCGCCCAGCGCAAGCAACTGCGCGGCAACATCTACCTCGCCAAGGTCACGCGGGTCGAACCGTCGCTGCAGGCGGCCTTCATCGAATATGGCGGCAACCGCCACGGCTTTCTCGCCTTCAGCGAAATTCATCCGGACTACTACCAGATCCCGGTTGCCGATCGTCAGGCCCTGATCGAGGCCGACGAACGGGCGCATCGCGAGGCCGAGGAGGAAACCGAGAATCGCTCCTCCCGCGGCAATCGTCGCCCCCGGCATCGCAATTCGCGCCGCCGCAGCGGTGGCGAGCGCGTGCAGAGCGCCGTGGTCGAGGTCGATCAGGCTCTTGTCGATCCAAGTTTGGCGCCGCAGCCGCATATCGACGACGGCGAGCACGTCCATTCCGGGCAAGCGAATGCCGAGTCGGCGATCGGCGAGCACAGCCAGGACGAAGGCGGCCGAGACGAACACGGCCATGCGGATGCAGCGCCGACCGAGCAATTGCATGCCGGCGACCATGATCATCCGACCGCCGACGACACGCGTGCGCCTGTCGCCGCCAGCGAGCCGCCGGCCTCGCCGGCCGAGATCGCCGACGCGACCGCGACCGAGCCTTTGATGGCGGAACCGGCCGCCGCCGAAACGCCCGTGACCGAAACGGCGGCGCCCAGCGAACAGTCCGTCCAGATGCTGCAGCCGGAAGACGGCACCGCGCCGGCTGCCGAAGCTGTTTTGACCAAGGCCGCCCCCGCGCATGACGATCACGCGACCCATGATCACGCGCATCACGATGACGCCGAGCATCGCGAGCTCGTTGCCGCCCATCACGATGACAGCGAGCACGCCGTCCAGGACGCGGACGATGCGAATGGTCACGACGCCCATCCCGATGCCGAACATGATGACGACGAGGACGAGGATGACGGCGAGGAAGCCGAAGAGGACGTCGTCGAATCCGTCGGCGGCGAAGACGTGCTGGAGGAAGTGCCCGAGCGCTCGTTCCGCCCGCGCCGCCAGTACAAGATTCAGGAAGTCATCAAGCGCCGTCAGGTGATGCTGGTGCAGGTCGTCAAGGAAGAGCGCGGCAACAAGGGCGCGGCGCTGACCACGTATCTGTCGCTCGCCGGGCGCTACGCCGTTCTGATGCCGAACACCGCACGCGGCGGCGGCATCTCCCGCAAGATCACCTCGGCGCAGGATCGTTCGCGTCTCAAGGAAGTGGTGCAGGATCTCGACGTGCCGGAAGGTATGGGGATCATCCTGCGCACCGCCGGCGCAGCCCGCACCAAGCCCGAAATCAAGCGCGACTTTGAATATCTCATCCGCATGTGGGAAACCGTGCGCGACATGACGTTGAAGTCGCAGGCTCCGACCCTCGTCTATGAAGAAGGCTCGCTGATCAAGCGCTCGCTGCGCGATCTCTACAACAAGGAGATCGACGAGATTCAGGTTGCCGGCGATGCCGGCTATCGCGAAGCGCACGACTTCATGAAAATGTTGATGCCGTCGAACGTCCGCGCGGTGCGGCGCTATCGC
The DNA here is from genome assembly GCA_964244735.1 of uncultured Tardiphaga sp. Classification (GTDB taxonomy): domain Bacteria; phylum Pseudomonadota; class Alphaproteobacteria; order Rhizobiales; family Xanthobacteraceae; genus Tardiphaga. The sequence goes on along the minus strand of CAXTJT010000027.1, from coordinate 13,544 downwards.
GACGGCCAGCCGCTGTTCTCGAGGATGGGTGTCGAGAGCCAACTCGACGCGATGTTCTCGCCGACCGTGCAGTTGAAGTCCGGCGGCTACATCGTCATCAACCAGACCGAGGCGCTGGTCTCGATCGACGTCAACTCCGGGCGTTCGACGCGCGAGCACCATATCGAGGACACGGCGCTCAAGACCAATCTCGAAGCGGCGGAAGAAGTCGCCCGGCAATTGCGGCTGCGCGATCTCGCGGGCTTGATCGTCATCGACTTCATCGACATGGACGAGAAGCGCAACAATCGTTCGGTCGAGCGCAAGATGTCGGATTGCCTGCGGCAGGATCGCGCCCGCATCCAGGTTGGCCGTATCTCGCATTTCGGTCTTTTGGAAATGTCGCGCCAGCGGATTCGCGCCAGCGTGCTCGAAAGCTCGACGGAGCCCTGCCCGCAATGCGGCGGCTCCGGCCACGTCCGTTCGGTGTCCTCGGTCGCGCTGCAATTGCTGCGCGGACTCGAAGAGGTGCTGATGAAGGGCGCCACGCATAATCTGATGGTGCGCACACGCGCCGATGTCGCGCTCTATGTGCTGAACCACAAACGCGGCCATCTGCGCGATCTCGAAACCAGCTTCAAGGTCACGTTGGCCGTGATTGCCGATCCGTCCGTGACGGCGCAGCAGTCCTTCATCATCGATCGCGGCGAGCAGGTGCATACGCTGGAAGCGGCCAAGGCCAATCTCGCGGCTCAGGTTGCGGCCTTTCCGCCGCCGCATGAAGAAATCTACGACGAGGACGACGAACCCTTCGAGACCGAAGCCGAGATCGAGACCGAGGAAACCGCGGGTCTCGTTGAATCGGATCCGGTTGAATTCGGTCAGGTCGACGAGGCTCCGTCTGCCGAAGGCGGCGGCGAAAGCGACACCGACGCGGATGGACGCAAGCGCAAGCGCCGTCGCCGGCGGCGTGGTCGCGGCGAAGGCCGCGACGGTGCGCCGACTGGCGGTCGCAATGAGGATGGCGAGGCGTCGCCGGCCGTGGCCGCTGACGATATTCAGGGCGACGAATCCGACGTCGATGCCGAGGGCGAGGATCAACCGTCTGAAACCAATGCCGAGAACGTAACCGCGGAAGGTGCGGCCGGTGACGAGCGGCGTCCACGCCGTCGCGGCCGTCGCGGCGGACGTCGGCGGCGCAACGGCAATGAAGAGGGTCTGGTCGGCTCGATCGCCGATGAACTCAGCCCGACGCCTGAGTCCGACGCGGCTGCTGCCGTCGCCGATCTCGAAGGCCACCCTGACGGGAATCCGGAGCCGCAGACGACACAGGAGCCGGAAACCCAGCCTTGGGACGATCCCCGTCGTGACGCCGCCCGCGAACAGGATGCCTATGTGTCCGAACGCAACGGTCCCGACGTTACGGCTCCCGCCGAACCGGCACCACCGGTCGTCGAAGCTCGTGCCGAGCCGGTCGCCTCACCCGCGTTGCAGAACGAGACCGCTCAGGACGACAAGGCAGCGACCCGTCGCCGCTCGACAGTTCGTGAAAAAGTCAGCTTCATGAATGAACAGGTACCGGGCGGTTCACATTCCGAACCTGGCTCGACCATCGCCGAACCCGCTTCGGCAGCAGTTCCCGAACCGGAACCGGAACCGGCATCGGCGGATCGGTCTGCTCCGGAGTCCGCCGCCCCGCGCAAAGCCGGCTGGTGGTCACGCCGCTTCGGCGGCGGCGAGTAAAGCCACAATACGGTCACACTGAAAACCGCCCGGCATAACCGGGCGGTTTTTCGCTTTTCGTCATTCCGGAATTCGTCGCCGGCTCTTGCCGGCCACGAATATCCGGAATCTGCTCGTGTTCAACTCGACCCGATTCCGGGTTCGCTTGCAGCTCGCGCTACTCGCGCCCCGGAATGACGTATCGCGTCGGTCACCCCGTCGTCACAGCGGTCTCCAGATCGGACGGATCAATTTTCTGGTTCAACGCTGCATGCATCTGCTCGTGATTCAATTCGCCTTCCCACCACGAGACGAAAACGGTTGCGACGCCGTTACCGGTGATGTTGGTCAGCGCGCGAACTTCACTCATGAACTTGTCGATCGAAAACACGATCGCCATGCCCGGCACCAGACGCGGATCAACCACGGAAAGCGTTGCCGCCAGCGTGATGAAGCCCGCGCCGGTGACGCCGCTCGCGCCCTTCGAGGTCAGCATGGCGACCAGCAGAATCGTGATCTGCTGACCGAACGTCAGTTCGACGCCAAGCGCTTGCGCGATGAAAAGGGTCGCAAGCGTCATGTAGATATTGGTGCCGTCGAGATTGAACGAATAGCCGGTCGGCACCACCAGGCCAACGACCGACTTCGAGCAGCCAAGACGTTCGAGCTTCGCCATCAGTTGCGGCAGCGCGCTTTCCGACGACGAGGTGCCGAGCACGATCAGCAATTCGTCCTTGATGTAAGCGAGGAACTTGAAGATGTTGAAGCCGACGACTTTCGCGATGATGCCGAGCACCACGACGACGAACAACGCCGCCGTCGCGTAGAACAGCAGGATCAGGCTCAACAGGTTGGTCAACGCCGCCGGACCGAACTTGCCGATCGTATAGGCCATCGCGCCGAACGCGCCGATCGGTGCGGCCTTCATGACAATGCCGATGACGCCGAACACCGCGTGCGCCGACTCGTCGATGATGTCACGCAGCTTGTGGCCGCGCTCGCCCATCGCCATCAGCGCGAAGCCGAACAGGATCGCGAACAGCAGCACCTGAAGGATGTCGCCGCGCGCGAACCCGCCGACCACGCTGTCCGGAATGATGTTGAGGAAGAAGTCGACCGTTTTCTGGCCCTCGGCCTGCTTGACGTAGCCGGCAACAGCGGCCGCGTCCGGCTTGTTGGCGATGCCGTGACCAACCTGAAAGATGTTGCCCATCACAAGGCCGAGGATCAGGGCGAAGGACGACACGATCTCGAAATAGACCAGCGCCTTGATGCCGACGCGCCCCACTTTACGGGCGTCGTCGATATGCGAGATACCAGACACCACCGTGCAGAAGATGATCGGCGCGATCACCATCTTGATCAACTTGATGAAGCCGTCGCCGAGCGCCTTGATCCACTCATTGGTGGCGAAGTTCGGCGCGAACGAGCCGACCAGCACGCCGATGACGATCGCGATCAGTACCTGGACGTAAAGGATTTTGTACCAGCGCTGCTTGGCCTTGGTTGCGACTTGGCCGCTGATGGCGGTGGGTGACATGGCGCTCTCCTTGAATTTTGAGGAGAGTGCTCCTTGTTTCAGGCGCGACACTCCGCCGCACAAGCCAAAGTCGAATGGCTGCAGGGAGTCAATTCAATTCTGCGGCTTTCGGCGCGTGTTCGATGTTTCGATCTCTCGACCTCGCATCCGGCCATGGATCAGCGCTGCTGCGGCAGCCAGCGCGTGATGCGCTTGACAGCTTCACGCATGTCGTCGGCCGAGCGCGCATACGAAAAACGCACGAATTCATGGCCGCGGACCGGATCGAAATCGATTCCCGACGTTGCCGCGACATGGGTATCCACCAGCATGCGCTTGGTAAAATCGAAACTGTCGGAAGTGAATTTCGAGACATCCACATAAAGGTAGAACGCGCCGTCGGCAGGCAGGAACTCCGTCAGACCAGCCTGCGGCAGGCCGTCGATCAGGATGCGGCGATTGTTCTCATAGCCGTGCTTGATCGCCTCCATATCGGCACGGCCGTCGAAGGCCGCCTCGGCCGCGATCTGCGACAACGTCGGCACCGAAATCGACAGGTTTTGCTGCAACCGCTCGATCGGACGAACCAGCGCCTCAGGCACTACCATCCAGCCGGCACGCCAGCCGGTCATGCAAAAATACTTGGAGAAGGAATTGATGACGAGTGCATCCGGCGAAAGCTCGGCTGCCGTGACTGCCTGGAACGCGTAGTCGAGGCCGTGATAGATCTCGTCGGAGATGAAGCGAATGCCTTCGCTTTCGGCCGCCGCCATCAGGCCCGTCAACGCCTCGCGCGACATCATCGTGCCCGTCGGATTGGCCGGGCTTGCGACCAGCACGCCTTTCAGCGCCGCCTTGCGATGCGCGTCGAGCAGCGCCTCGGCGGTCAGCGCATGGCGCGTCTCGGCATGAGTCTCGATCAGCACGGGCTCGCAGCCCAGCGCCGTCAGGATGTGGCGGTATGGCGGGTAGCCGGGAATGGTGACGGCGACACGGTCGCCGGGCTCGAACATCGCCAGGAAGGCGAGGATAAAGGCGCCCGACGATCCCGTGGTGACGATGATGCGCTCGGCATCAACGTCGCAATTGTGGACGTCGCGATAATGCCGCGCGATCCGGGCCCGCAGGCTCGGGATGCCCAGCGCCGAGGTGTAATCGATCCGCCCGCCCGTCAGCGCGGCCTGTGCCGCGGCAAGTGCTGCCGCCGGCGCGGACGCGGCCGGCTGGCCGACCTCCATGTGAATGACATGCCCGCCTGACGCCTCGATGCGGGCGGCCTCGGCCATCACGTCCATCACCATGAAAGGCGGCACCTCGGAGCGCGCGGCTGGTGTCAGCAGTTGCCGCACCCGGCTGGTCAAATTCGTGTCGATCATGAGAAACTGATATTTACCTGCACGGTGGGGCACGACACCACGCGCCGCGCTGCCGCCGCATTCCGACGAATATTTGCATCTCTATGTATCCGAACCACGGCCAATCATGAAAGCCCGGCGACAGCAATTCACGCGCGCGACGCGGACTTTCCGCCGTCGCCTGATGGCGTTCACCTTGGCGGCAAGCATCGCTGCGCCATCCGTTGTCCATGCGCAGCAAAACAGCGGCCCCCGGCTGCTCCGCGACACCGAAATCGAGCAACTGCTGCGCGAATATACCCGGCCGATCCTGCGCGCGGCAGGACTGGAAAAGCAGAACATCCAGATCGTCATCATCAATGACAGCACGTTCAACGCCTTCGTCGCGGACGGCCGCCGCATCTTCGTCAATTACGGCGCGCTGACCCAGTCGTTAACGCCGAACCAGTTGATCGGCGTGCTGGCGCATGAGACCGGCCATCTCGCCGGCGGCCACCTGTCCAAGCTGCGCGAGCAGATGGCCCGTGCACAGACTCAGATGATCATCGCGATGCTGCTCGGGGCCGGCGCGATCGCGGCCGGCGGAGGCCGCAGCGGTGGCAGCGCGGAAGCCGGCATGGCCGTGTTGACGGGGCCGCAGGAAATGATCCGACGCAACATGTTGTCCTACCAGCGCCAGCAGGAGGAAAACGCCGACCGCGCCGGCGTCAAGTTCCTCAACGCGACCGGTCAATCGGCGAAGGGCATGTACGAGACCTTCAAGCGTTTCAGCGCCGACAGCCTGTTCGCCGCAAGCGGCTCCGATCCGTATCAGATGTCCCATCCGATGCCGTCCGAACGCGTTGCGGCCTTGGAGGGACTCGCCAAGGCCAGTCCCTATTGGGACAAGAAGGATGATGCCGCGTTACAGTTGCGCCATGAGATGATGCGCGCCAAGACCGCCGGCTTCATGGAGCGGCCTGATACCGTGGCCCGGCGCTATCCGTCGAATGTCGACACCCTGCCAGCCCGCTACGCCCGCGCGATCTCGTCCTATCTGCATGGCGACCTTCGTGTGGCATTGCCGCAGATCGATGCTTTGATTCACGCGCAGCCCGCCAATCCCTATTTTTATGAACTCAAGGGACAGGCTTTTCTGGAGCGGGGACGGCCGGCGGATGCTGTGGCGCCGCTGCGCAGGGCCGTTCAATTGTCGAATAATGCTCCGCTCATCGAGATGTTACTTGGGCAGGCGCTCGTTGCGTCCGATAACAAGGCCACCACCGAGGAAGCGATCGCGATCCTGCGCAATGCTGTGACGAAGGAAACGGAAGCCCCGCTCGGTTATACGCAATTGGCCATGGCCTATGGCAGCAAGGGCGACTTTGCGCAGGCCGATCTCGCCTCCGCACAAGCAGCCTACTTACGTGGAGACAACAAGACCGCTCGCGATCTCGCGAGTCGCGCCAAGACCCGTTTCGCCGTCGGCACGCCCGGATGGGTCAAGGCCGACGATATCGTCAGCGCAAAACAGCCTGACAAAGACTGACGCAACGACGAATTGTTCGGATTTCTCTCTTGCACTCGCGCCCGATGGCAAAGGTCGGCCGCACGAAAAAGGATTTCTCCATGTATCGCTCACTGAAAATCGCCGTGCTGGCGCTCGGCCTGTTCGGCGCACCGATCGCGGCGTCGGCGCAGAGCTTCAACGATGCCCAGCGCGGTGAGATCGAAACCATCATCAAGAGCTACCTGCTCTCGCATCCCGAAATCCTCGAAGACGTTTCCGCCGAATTGAGCAAGCGTCAGGCTGCCGCCGAGACTGAAAAGCACAAGGCCGCGGTTGAAAAGAACGCCTCGCTGATCTTCAACTCGCCGCGCGGCGTAATGCTCGGCAACAAGGACGGCGACGTCACCTTTGTCGAGTTCTTCGACTACAATTGCGGTTATTGCAAAAAGGCGATGACCGACATGCTCGACCTGATGAAGTCTGATTCCAAACTCAAGGTCGTATTAAAGGATTTCCCCGTGCTCGGGCCGGGTTCGGTCGAAGCGGCCCAGGTTGCGACCGCCGTGAAGATGCAGGACGCGTCGGGCAAGAAGTATCTCGACTTCCACCAGAAGCTGCTGGGCGGTCGCGGTCAGGCCGACAAAGCACGCGCGTTGGCTGTCGCCAAGGAAGCCGGTCTGGATATGGCGCGCATTGAGAAAGACATGAGTTCGCCGGAAGTCCGCGCGACGCTCGAAGAGAATTTCAAGCTCGCAGAAGAGATGGGCATGAACGGCACGCCGAGCTACGTCATTGGCCAGCAGGTCGTGGTCGGCGCGGTCGGCATCGACAAACTCAAGGAAGCTGTTGGCGTTGCACGTTGCGGCAAGGCTGTCTGCTGAAACGACCGGCGTGCAGCACATGAACGGCAGCGATGAACGATGTTCATCGTCCATTCATCAATAAAATCAGTGATCTTTTGAATTTTTTCGGAACGTGACCGATATGTGCCCGTTGTTTGCGCGGGGGTCACAATGGAGAGGAATTCAAAATGAACAAGAACTTATTTTTGAGTGTTGCCACTGCCGCTTTGATCGCAGGCTCCGGCTTGTCCTATGCGCAAGGTCCGGCCGGCGGTGCAGGTGGCGCCGCAGGCGGTGGTGCAGGCGCAGCCCAGCAGAGCGCGCCGTCGGGTGGCGGTGCTGCCGGTGGCGGCATGTCGGGCGGAGCCGCGTCCGAGCGCGGTGCTCCGGGCGGCGGAGCGATGAACCGCGATGCGGCTGAGCCGCGTGGCGGCGCCGCGAAGCAATCGACGCAGTCCAACGAGACCGCGCCGGGTGCGAAGGGAGATGCCAAGGGTGACGGCAAGGGCGGCATGAACAAGAATGCCGATACCAAAGGCGGCGCTGACAAGGAGATGAACCGCAACGCCGATTCGAAAGACGGCGCGAAAGACGGCATGAAGGATAACAACAAGAACGCCCAGACCAAGGACGGCGACAAGTCTGGCACGATGGGCCAGGCCGGAGCAGGCGGCAAGCAATTGACGACCGAGCAGCGAACGAAGGTGACAACGGTTATCAAGCAGCAAAACGTGCAGCCGATAACCAACATCAACTTCTCGATTTCGGTCGGCACGCGCGTGCCGCGGGAGGTTCGCTTCAACCCGCTTCCGGCCGAGATCATCACGGTCTATCCGGACTGGCGCGGCTATGAGTTCTTCCTTGCACGCGGCGAAATCATCGTTGTGGATCCGCGCACACTGGAAATCGTGGCTGTCTTGCCCGCCTAATCGGCCGGGTCAAGTCGCAAAGCGAAAGGGCGGGCCTCAAGCCTGCCCTTTTTTTTCGCGCCTCACAAGCAGTGGAATCTGATCAGATCTCCGATCATTCCGAAGCGGGGAACTGGGGAAGCCTTCCCCTTGGTCCCGACTCTACCTATAAACGCGCACACCCGCCGGATCGGGCGGGCCAGTCGGAATTGTGATGGCGACAACCATTTATGTCCTAAATGGACCGAACCTTAATTTGCTCGGCACCCGCGAGCCCACGATCTATGGCTCGGCCACTCTCGCCGACGTCGAGGCGCTGTGCCGCGAGACCGCCGGCCGTTTCGGGCTGATGGCTGATTGCCGCCAGTCCAACCGTGAGGGTGAGTTGATCGACTTCATACATGATGCCCGGACCAAGGCGGCCGGTATCGTCATTAACGCTGGCGGCTATTCGCACACCTCGATTGCGCTCCATGATGCGCTGATCGCCGTCCAGTTGCCGGCGGTCGAGGTCCATGTCAGCAACGTCTACGCCCGGGAAGATTTCCGCCACCATTCCTTCACTGCGCGCGCCGCCTTTGCCAGCCTGTGTGGTTTCGGCATCGACGGCTACCGCCTCGCCATCACCGGCCTTGCCGCAAAAATCGGTGCACAGGTTCAGGCCTAACCCGCCCTTCCTATCCTCAGACAAGTTCGGAATCAGACATGGCCCGCCAGCCTGACGACGCTCCCAAGACCAAAGCCAGAACTGAAGCCGGCAGCGCCGACAGTGCGCTGATCCGCGAACTCGCGGGCCTGCTGGACGAAACCAATCTTACAGAAATCGAGATCGAGCGTGCCGGCCTGCGGGTTCGTGTTGCACGCAATGTGACTGTCGCAGCCTCCATGCCGACCAGCTACGCGCCGGCGCCCGGTACGGCCGCAGCAGCGCCGGCCGCGCTTGTGGATGTTGCCAAGCATCCCGGCATGGTGCCATCACCGATGGTCGGGACCGTCTATTGGGCTTCCCAGCCCGGCGCCAAACCCTTTGTCGAGGTGGGCAGCAAAGTGAAGGTCGGCGATACCCTGGTCATCATTGAAGCGATGAAGACCATGAACCAGATCCCGTCACCGCGCGCCGGCACGGTGACGCAGATTCTGTGTGAAGACGGCCAGCCGGTCGAATACGGCGAACCGCTCGTCGTGATCGAATAATGTTCGACAAAATACTCATAGCCAATCGTGGCGAAATTGCCTTGCGCATCCTGCGCGCATGCAAGGAACTCGGCATCGCGACCGTGGCGGTGCATTCGACCGCGGATGCGGACGCGATGCATGTGCGTCTCGCCGATGAGAGCGTCTGCATTGGTCCGCCGCCATCGAAGGATAGCTACCTCAACATTCCCGCATTGCTCGCGGCTTGCGAGATCACCGGCGCGGACGCCGTGCATCCCGGCTACGGTTTTCTGTCGGAGAACGCGCGTTTTGCCGAGATTCTCGGCGAACACAATCTGCATTTCATCGGCCCGAAAGCCGAACACATCCGCCTGATGGGCGACAAGATCGAAGCCAAGAAGACTGCAAAACGGCTCGGCATCCCCGTGGTACCGGGTTCGGACGGCGGCGTCGGGCCGGAAGACGACGCGATGGCGATCGCCAGGTCGATCGGCTTTCCCGTGTTGGTGAAAGCCGCCTCCGGCGGCGGCGGTCGTGGCATGAAGGTCGCCGAGACGGAAGCCGATCTGATGCTGGCGCTCTCCACCGCCGGCAACGAGGCCAAGGCCGCATTCGGCGACGCCTCGGTCTATCTTGAGAAGTACCTGCAGAAGCCTCGCCATATTGAAATTCAGGTGCTCGGCGATGGCCGCGGCGGCGCAATTCATCTCGGCGAGCGGGACTGTTCGTTGCAACGCCGGCACCAGAAGATCTGGGAGGAAGGTCCCTCGCCGATCCTGTCGCCCGAGGCCCGCGCCAAAATCGGCGCGACCTGCGCGAAAGCCATGCAGGACATGCAATATCTCGGCGTCGGCACCATCGAGTTTCTGTACGAGGACGGCGAGTTCTACTTCATCGAGATGAACACCCGCATTCAGGTCGAGCATCCCGTGACGGAGATGATTACCGGCATCGACCTCGTCCTTGAACAAATCCGCATTGCAGCGGGCGGGGAATTGCCGGTGACGCAAAGCGAGATCGTCATCAACGGGCATGCCATCGAATGTCGCGTCAACGCCGAAGACCCCGCGACCTTTCGGCCCTCGCCCGGCAAAATCCTGCAATATCATCCACCGGGCGGCCTCGGCGTGCGGATCGATTCCGCCGTCTATCAGGGCTACGTCATCCCGCCTTATTATGACTCGCTGGTCGGCAAGTTGATCGTCCACGGCAAGACCCGCGCGGAATGCCTGATGCGGTTGCGTCGCGCGCTCGACGAGATGGTGGTCGAGGGCATCGAAACCACGCTACCTCTGTTCAGAAACCTGGTCCGCGACCCCGACATCATCGACGGCGACTACCACATTCACTGGCTGGAACAGTATCTTGCAAAGATTGCCGCCGGCGACGGCAAGACAGCAAAGTGAGAGGAAGCAACCGTTGACAACCGAAGGCAAGCGACGACGAGCGATCGGCCAGATCATCCTGCTGACAGCGGGATTTCTGGTTTTGGTCGCGATTTCGGCGGCGTCTGTCATTCTCGTCAATCAAGCGCGGGACGATTCCGGTCTCGTCGTTCATACTGTTGAGGTGCAGAACCGATTGGCGACGCTGCTGCTGGACATTCGGCGCGCCGAAAGCTCGGCCCGCGCCTATTTGCTGATCGGCACAACGCCATTTCTCACCGAACATGAAGCGGCCGTTGCGGCGATTCGGCCCGGCATGGTGAAGCTTCGCAACCTATCCGACGACAATCCCGTCCAGATCGCCAATTCGGCGAAGTTGAGCGAGGCGATCGAAGCCCGCCTGAGCGAATTCAAAAGCGCCATCGATTTTGTCAAAAACAACGATCAGGCCGGCGGCGTCGCGATGCTGCGCCAGGCCGGCGGCAGCGAGGCCGTCCGCCAGATTGCGCAAACCTCGAACGCGATCCGCGCGGAAGAAGATCGCCTGTTGGATCTGCGCACCAAGAAGGCCGACCGGACACAGGAGATGGCGTCTTTGGTCACGATCGCCGGCAGCGCGCTGGTGATCATGCTCGCTCTCATCTCGATCTTGTTAATTCGGCGCTCAGCCGGCGAACGCGACGAGGCCGAAGTCAAGCTGCGCGACAACAATCTCAATCTCGAAGCGACGGTCGACGAGCGCACCGCCGATCTGCGCGAGGCCAATGAAGAAATTCAGCGGTTCGCTTATATCGTCAGCCATGATCTGCGTTCGCCGCTGGTGAACATTATGGGCTTTACCAGCGAATTGCAGGAACTCCGCAGCGACATATTCAAGCGGATTGCCACCCTGAGCAAAGCGGAGGCTTCAGAACCGCCGGTGGTCGATGCCGCCGTCGCCGACCCTGATGATCTCGGCTTGCAAGGCCCCGACAAGCAGTTGTCGCAGGAGTTCAACGAGGCGCTTGGCTTCATCAAATCCTCGATCGGAAAAATGGACCGCCTGATCAGCGCGATCCTCAATCTGACGCGTGAAGGCCGCCGCGAATTCAAGCCGGTCGAGATCGATACCCGCGAATTGATCGAAGGCATCGCTTCGACCGTTGCGCATCAGGCCGCCGAAACGGAAACGCAAATCCGTATCGAGCCGCTACCGATACTGGTCAGCGACCGCCTCGCACTCGAACAGATCTTTGGAAATCTGATCGATAATGCGCTGAAATATCTCAAAACGGGCGTCCCCGGCGACATCACCGTGCGCGGCAAGATGAAGCTCGGCTTCGCGATTTTCGACGTTACCGACAATGGCCGCGGTATCGACGACAAGGATCATCAGCGCATATTCGATCTGTTTCGTCGCGCGGGTACGCAGGACCGGCAGGGCCAGGGCATCGGCCTCGCCCATGTCCGTGCGCTGGTGCGTCGTCTCGGCGGCACGATCTCGGTGGCGTCGAAACTCAATGAAGGCAGCACGTTTACGATTACACTGCCCGCCAAATGGACTCTCAGTAACCGAGGCAAAGTCGAATGAACAATCCTGTCACCATCATCATGATCGAAGACGATGAAGGCCATGCCCGCCTGATCGAGCGCAACATCCGTCGTTCCGGCGTCAACAACGAGATCAAGCCGTTCACCAACGGAACCGATGCCCTGAATTACTTGTTCGGCCCCGACGGCACCGGTATTGACCACAAGGGTCAGGCCCTGCTCATTTTACTCGACCTCAACCTGCCCGACACGACAGGGATCGACATCCTGCGCCGCGTGAAAGAAAATCAGTATCTGAAATTCGCGCCGGTCGTGGTGCTGACGACGACTGACGACGCGCAGGAAATCAAACGTTGCTATGAACTGGGCTGCAATGTGTACATCACCAAGCCGGTGAACTACGAAAGCTTCGCCAACGCCATCCGCCAACTCGGGCTGTTCTTTTCCGTCATTCAGGTACCGCAAGCCCTTCCATGACAACGCCGCCGCCCACGCTGCTCTATATCGAAGATGACGCCGGCCTTGCGCGGCTGGTGCAGCGCGGGCTGACGCGGTTGGGCTATGCCGTCGAACATGCTGCTGACGGCGAAGCCGGGCTGGCTCGCCTGTCACAAGGCGGAATCGACGTGGTTGCGCTCGACCAGCATATGCCCGGTCTCGACGGGCTGGAGACGCTGGAGCTGATCATGGAGATGTCCGGCGCGCCGCCCGTGGTTTTCGTGACGGCGTCGCAGGACAGCCAGATTGCCATCACCGCGCTGAAAGCCGGTGCGGCGGACTACCTCGTCAAGGATACTCAGGGTGATTTCATTCCGCTGATGCACGCCGCGATCGACGGCGCCATCAAGCAGGCGACGATCCGAAAAGCACGCAATGAAGCGGAGGCAGAGGTTCACGCCTCGCGCGACCGATTCGCGGCACTCGCCGCGGAGCGCGAAATGCTTCTGCGCGAGGTCAATCACCGCGTCGGCAATTCGCTGCAGATCATTGCCTCATTACTCCATCTTCAGGCCAATTCAGCCACGCAGGACGACGTGAAGGCGGCGCTGACCAATGCGATGGGCCGGGTCGCGGCTGTCGCCCAGGTCCATCGCCGGCTCTATACGTCGCACGATCTCAACAGCGTGCTGCTGAACCAGTATCTTGAAGCCCTGCTCGAGGATCTGCGGCGCTCGGCGGAAGGCAATCGCATGTCGCGGTTGACGCTGAAGGCATCGCCGATCGAAATCGATCCCGACCGCGCCGTCGCGATCGGCATCATCGTCAACGAGCTGGTGATGAACGCCGTCAAATACGCCTATCCCGACAAGGCCGGGCCAATTCACGTCGAACTGTATCCGGAAGACGCAGGGACACGGCTGACCATCACGGATGACGGCGTTGGCCTGAACGTCAAGATCGATCCGCGCTCGACCGGCATGGGTCAGCGTATCGTCAATGCGATGGCCAACAAGCTGGAAGCGACCGTCGAGCGCGACCCCAATCACAGCGGCACACGGATTGTGCTGACGTTTCGCGGGGCCAAAGCCACCACGCCCGAAGCCCAACCGGCTGCGACCTAGGTCTTTCCCGCCTGCTGCCTGGCGCGATAGGTTCGCGTCTTTTCCCGATTGCCGCACAGTGTCGAGAGACACCAGCGCCGCGTGGCCGGCTTCGACCG
>CAXTJT010000026.1:0-32501 GCA_964244735.1 uncultured Tardiphaga sp. | reverse complement strand
CCATCGCAACACCACCATAGCAGGTGTTGCACTTGTTCTGTGAACTCAGGGGAACTAGTTTTTGTATCACAAATAACGTTGTTCTGGATATCCGCTTGCGCGGATAGAAGCGGAGAGGACGACATCACCGTTAAGCCGGCTGCCAATCCTTCGGCGCCAATTCAAACGTCGCAAAATCAAAGCCCGGCGCCACCGTGCAGCCGACCAGCGTCCAGTCGCCGTTGCTTGCGGCCGCCTGCCACGCCTGCGCCGGCACGATCGCCTGCGGCTGTGCGCCGGCAAAGGTCGCATCTCCGAGCGAGACGTGGCGCAAGCCGTTGGCGTCGGCGATCCGCAATGTCAGCGGATCGCCCGCATAAAAGTGCCAGACCTCGACCGCGTCGATACGATGCCAGTGCGAGCGCTCGCCGCGCGCCAGCAGGAAATAGATCGCCGTCGACAACGACCGGCCGTTGGCGTCCATGCGGGGATCGCGAAACGTCTCGCGAAAATGCCCGCCTTCCGGATGCGGCTTGAGATCGAGTTGCGCGATGATCTCGGCAGCGGTCGGGCCCGTTCTATTCCGGGGCATGATCTATTCCGAAAACCGGAAGACCACTTTTCGGGATCATGCCCATCACCCCTTGTTCTTGCGCTCGCGCAGTTCGCCGAAGACGTCGGCCGCGCTTTTCCCGGCGAGGCCGACGGCTTCCGCCACCGAGGCCACGTCGGCGCGCAGGAACGTGTTGGCCTTCTTCTCGTCGCCGATGGTGACGGGAATCGTCGGCTTGCCCTCCGCGCGGAGCTTCGTCACTTCCGCGGCACGTGCTTTCAACGCGGCATTGTCCGGCTCGATGCCGAGCGCAAATTTGACATTCGACGCGGTGTATTCGTGGCCGCAATAGACGCGGGTGTCGTCGGACAGCGCACGCAGTTTCTTGAGCGAGTCCCACATCATCGGATAGGTGCCCTCGAAGACGCGGCCGCAGCCGATCGAGAACAGCGCATCCGCCGTGAACGCCGCCTTGTCGTCGTCGAAGATGTAGCTGATGTGATCGAGCGTGTGGCCGGGCGTCTCAAGCACACGCGCGGTGAGCCCGCCGACCATGACACGGTCGCCTTCCTTGACGCGCAGATCGACCTGCTTGATCGCCGCCTTCTTGTCGTGTGGCGCGACAACGCGGCAGGTATATTTCTGCTTCAACTCGGCAATGCCGCCGACATGGTCGCCATGGTGATGCGTCACCAGAATATCGGTCAGCGTCCAGCCTTCCCTGTCCAGCGCCGCAATGATCGGGCCGGCTTCCGGCGCATCGATCGCGGCGGTCGCCTTGCTGACGGGATCGTGGAGCAGATAGCCGAAATTATCCTCAAGGCAGGGGAACAGGCGAATTTCGGCGGCCATGGGCATTCTCTCCGTCGGTTTGTCGGTGTCGGCCCTCAGATATGGCCTTCGCGCGCCGGCGGCAATGCAAGGATGCGCCTTTCGGGGTTCCCGGCGCATCGTGCTACTATAGCGCCATGACCATCGACGTCATCGATCTGAGGAATTTTTATTCGCAACGGCTCGGCATTGCCGCCCGGCGGCTGATCAATCGCGGCATCGAGGCCCGCTGGCCCCATGCCGACGGCCAGCGGGTGCTCGGGGTCGGCTATCCGACGCCCTATCTCGGCCTGTTCCGCGATACCTCCGAGCGCTGCCTGGCCTTCATGCCGGCGGCCCAGGGCGTGCTGAAATGGCCGACAGAGCGCCCGACGCTGGCGGCGCTGGTCGACCAGATGTCGCTGCCGCTTCAGGATGCCACGATGGACCGCATCCTGCTGGTTCATGCCGTCGAAATGGCCGACAATCCCGACGCGCTGTTGCGCGAGATGTGGCGCGTGCTGGCCCCGAACGGCCGGTTGCTCGCCGTGATCCCAAATCGGCGCGGCATCTGGACCAGGACCGACAACACGCCGTTCGGCCACGGCCGGCCCTATTCGCGCTCGCAGATCACGCAATTGCTGCGGCAGACCTGGTTCACGCCGTCGTCCTGGAGCGAGGCGCTGTTCATGCCGCCGATCGGGCGCGGCTGGTTCTTGAAGTCGGCGATGGCTTGGGAACGGGCCGGCGAGGCGATGGCTTTACCCTTTGCCGGCGTTCACATCGTCGAGGCGACAAAGCAGGTCTATCGCGCGATTCCGGTGCGCCGCGAACGCACACGATTGATCCCGGCGCTGAAGCCAGTGCTGGTGCCGTCATCGTTCGTTCCGACAAGCACAGCGTCATCATCCGGAAAGGCAGATGAGGCCGCTACGGCAAGTTTCCAAAGTTAGCGGAAAAATCCAGAGATTCCCGCCGACGGGCCGAAGCCGGTCTGCTGGCGCGGGCCGGGCTGGTTGGGGCGGGCGCGTTGCGGCTGTTGCACGAGTTGCTGCTGCCCGAAGCCTAAAAAGCTCGGGAACGACGGCTGCGGCTGCACCATCTGCGTCGGCGGGCGCTGTTTGCGCGGCGCTTTCGGCAAAGCCGGCGGCGCCACAACTGCCGGCGTCGTGGCTTCCGGCGCGACCGCCGCAACCGGCATGTCGCCGCCGCGCGGCGCGGTCTCGCGGCCGACGTCACGGCGCGGCCACGCCGCATCGTCGGCGCGACCGGCGGGCGCAATGAGAGGCTCGCCGCGGACCATCGTGCGCGACACGAGAGCGTCGCTTGCCACAGGGCGCGCACCGGGACCGCCGAGCAATTGATCGGTACTGACAGATGCCACCGTCAGCGCGATGATTGGCCCGGCCAACGGACGCGGCGCGGGGCCATCCGGCTTGACCTCGACCTCGGGGCCGGTGGTGTCGCTCGGCAACGTCACCGGCGCATTGGGCGATGACAGCAGTCTTGTAATTTCGCGCTCGGTGTAATGCGCCAGTTTGCGCGCGCCGGCCTTGGTGAAATAGACGCCGTCATAAGAGCGCAAGCGGCGGATCTGTCCTTCAAAGTCGGGTCCCTGCTGGAGGAAACGGCCGGCTTCATCGACGAAACCGTCCCAGACGTCAACATAGGTGATGCCGGCGCGCTCGGCCGCAGCGCGATAGAGACCGTTGAGGAACAGCATGTCGGAGGTCGCCTTGGTGCCGCGAACGGCCGGCAGGCCGACCCAGAGCACGGGCACGCCCTTGGCTTTGACCACCGCGATCATCTCGTCGATCTTCTTGGAATAAAGCTCGACCCAGCGTTCGTCGCGGAAATCGATCGCGCCGGCGGTCGGCGGTCGGGCGCCGCGTTCTGGCGCGATGATCGGTGCCGGATCGGCGATGTCGTCGTCGCTCAGTTCGGCATCGGGCTTGTCATCCGGCTTCGCCGGCCGCGCCGTTTTCTTGTCGCCCGGTTTATCGGCGGCGGGATCACGCAGCGACACGCGATCCTGCAAACCGAGCATCACGACGATGACGCTTGGGTTTTCCTGCGCCAGGATGCCCTTGGCGGCAGCGACCCAATCGGACGGCTCGCCCTTTGGCTGATACCGGATCAGACCTGACACAGTTTTGTGTTTGCGGATCACACCCATATCCGGCTGCTCGGCATAGGCATCCTCGAGGCCATAGCCGAGCCAGTCGGCCATCGCATCGCCGAGCACCAGCACGTTTCTTTCGGCGGTATTGGCGTCGCGCTTGTCGGATTGCGGCGCGCGGGAATAATCTTCACGCGGTGCGGCCTGCTGGCGGCGCGGCTGCTGGCGCTCGAATGGCGAGAAAAACGGGCTGTCGCCGCCGCCGAAGAAGCCACCGCCGCCGCGCGGCGCCTGCCGTTGCGGCTGGCCACCGCCGAAAAACGGGAAGAATTGCGCCACGGCTGGGGCCGCGAGCCCCAACAAAAACAGCCCGGCGACCGCCACCGCGACGACCGGGCCGATTTCCTTCAGCATGCGCAAGAATTTGGTCGGTCGCTTCATCGGTATCCGTCGCAATCGATCTGGCTATCTGAAAGTGCTATCAGCGAAATCAGGCCGCAAGCGGGCAATTCGACCTCACGTCAATTGTCCTCAGAGAACACCATAGCCGACTATCAGCGCCCGCGCAGCCGATCCAGCATATCCGACGACGCAAATCCGTCGGCGGGTGCGCCGATCGAGGCCTGGAACCCGCGCAGCGCCTCGCGGCTCATACCGCCGAGCTGGCCGTCCGGCGTACCTTTGTAGAAGCCACGCTGAGCCAGAAGCTGCTGCAATTCCAGCCGCTCGGTTCGCGACAGCACGCGCTCCTCTCGCGGCCAGGGCTGCACGAAGGCCGGCGCGCCACGCAGGCGATCGGCGAAATGGCCGATCGCCATCGCATAGGCCTCGGCCGGGTTGTATTTCATGATGACCCGGAAATTCTGCATCATCAGGAAGCCCGGCCCACCGGCGCCGGCCGGGGCCAGCAGATAGACCTTGTCGTTCGAGCGCGGAAACGGCTTGCCGTCGGCGCGGCGCAGGCCGGTCTGTTCCCACTGGGCGAAGGTGGTCGCCCTGGCGCGGTCGGCCAGCGTGAAGTCGAAGCCCTGCGGCAGCACCACCTCATAGCCCCAGCTTTGCCCGGCCTGCCAGCCGTCTTTTTTCAGGTTATTGGCGGTCGAAAAAATGAGGTCGGTCGGGTTATCGACGACGTCGCGGCGGCCGTCGCCGTCGCCGTCGACCGCGAAGCGCTTGAACGCGGTCGGCATGAACTGCGTCGGCCCGAATGCGCCGGCCCATGAACCGCGCAATTGCTCGGGCCGCAGATCGCCGCGATTGAGGATTTCCAGCGCGGTGAGGAATTCATCCTTGAAGTAGGTCTGCCGGCGACCGACGCAAGCGAGCGTCGCCGTCGAGCGCAGCACGCTGCGGTCGCCCATCTGGGTCGAGTAATTCGATTCGATTCCCCAGATCGACGCAACGATGTAGCGATCGACGCCGTAGGCCTTTTCGGCAGCGTCAAAAATCGATTTGTATTGCGCCAACACGTCGCGGCCCTTGGCGAGCCGGTTGTCGTTGACCAGGATATCCAGATATTCCCAGATGGCCTTGGTGAATTCGGGCTGCGAATCCATCAAATCCATGATCCGCAGATCGGGAGAAAGGTCCGTTGTGAAGCGATCGAAATTGGCGCGGGTGACGCCGCGCCTGGCGGCATCCGGGAAATAGCCGGCGACGCAAGCGTCGAAATTGGCGGCCGACTGGCGGATGGCATCCGCAGTCATCAGCGGATGACCCGACGCGCCGTCTTCGCCGGTCCAGGGCAGCGGCGGCGCATTGGTCGGCGGCGCCGAGGGCGCTTGCGCCACGCGACTCGGGGGCTGCGCCGGCGGGTTTCCGAAGATGTTGCCGAAAAAACTCTGTGCCGATGCGGCTTGCGTGAGTGTGCAAAGCACAAAAGCTGCGATCGCTGCGCCAGATCCCGTTCGGCTGCGTGTCATCCCGGCCATTGTCGTCTGATCCACCAATTGAAGCACCGGCCCCAGGAGGCCCCGTTACGGTTTCCATCCACTTAACGATGGAGCCTTTTCGATGACGCGTTTGACCTGATGCCGTCCGAAAACCGGAACTTCACGTTCGGACGTCATGCCGGCGTTGCGGCAAGCCGCCACCACAGATCCGACTTTGTTGATTGCTGCAAACCGGATAACACAGTCGTCGATTTCAATCGCGTCTTTCCACTCAAGGCAAAGTTTCCCGCATGAAAATTCGTAAAGCCGTATTTCCGGTTGCCGGCCTCGGCACCCGCGTCCTGCCCGCCACCAAGGCGATGCCGAAGGAGATGCTCACGATCGTCGATCGGCCGCTGATCCAGTATGTCGTTGACGAGGCCAGGGAAGCCGGCATCGAGCACTTCGTCTTCGTCACCGGCCGCAACAAGGGCGTTATCGAGGATCATTTCGACAAGATGTTCGAGCTTGACGCGACGCTGTCGTCGCGCGGCAAGACGGCTGAAATGGCGTTACTCGCACAAAGCCAGCCCGATGCCGGCGCGATGAGTTTCACCCGTCAGCAGGCCCCGCTCGGGCTCGGCCATGCGGTGTGGTGCGCACGCGACATCATCGGCGACGAACCCTTCGCCGTCGTGCTGCCGGACGAATTGGTGCTGAACAAGCCCGGCGTGCTCGCGCAAATGATCGCCGCAGCAGAGGGGCTGGGCGACAAGGCCAACATCGTCGCGGTCGAGGAAGTGCCGATGGAATTGGCGCATCAATACGGCATCGTCAGCGGTGCGGAGCGCCAGCCCGGCAAAGCCAACATGTTCGCGATCGACGGCATGGTCGAGAAGCCCCCGAAGGGCACCGCGCCGTCGAACCTGTCGATCACCGGGCGCTACATTTTGCAGCCGGAGATCTTCAAGATTCTCGAGACGCAGGAGCGCGGTGCTGGCGGGGAGATTCAGTTGACCGACGCAATGATCGGCCTCGCCAAGACACAGAGTTTCTATGGGCTGCAATTCGAGGGCGAGCGCCATGATTGCGGCTCGAAAGCAGGATTTCTGCGCGCCAATATTGCGTTCGGCTTGCAGCGGCCTGAATTGGCCCATGGCCTTCGCGCCGAGATGACACGCTATCTGAAGGGGTGACGCCGAACTCGTCGTTGCAAGCCAGTTTAAGACCTGCGTGCCTCAAAGGCGAGAAACGTGGCTCCTCGCAATGCCGACTTACGCCACCAGCGCGATCTTCGCGTTCGGTGCGACGCGTGACTGGTTGCGGCCGTTGGCTTTGGCCAGATAGAGCGCCTTGTCGGCAGCCTCCAGCAGATCGATCTGCGCGATATCCCCACTCGGGATCATCGCTGCGATGCCGATGCTCACCGTCATCGGCGCGTGTTCGAGATCGAGCGACGCGACATCCCGGCGGATCGCCTCGGCGATCTGCAAAGCGGCCGCGGCAGTCTGGCCCGGCAGCAGCACCGCGAATTCCTCACCGCCATAGCGCGCGGCGCAATCTCCGGCGCGGCGCGCAGCATTCGCGATGCAAGACGAAATCGCCGACAGCGCCTGATCGCCGGCCTGATGGCCGAAGCGATCATTGAAAGATTTGAAATGGTCCGCATCGATCATCAACAGCGACAACAGCGTGCGGTTGCGTTCCGCGCGCCGCCATTCATGATCGAGCGCGATATCGAATTTGCGCCGGTTGCGCAGGCCGGTCAGCGCATCGGTGGTGGCAAGTTCTTCGAGACGTTCTTCGGCGTGGGCGCGGCGGCTGATCTCGCTGCCAAGAAACAGCGTCACCGCGATGGCAAAGGCGATCAGCAACATCATGATCGCGGCGATTCGCAGCGCCTGATTGCGCCACATCGCGTAGATGTTGTCCCACGGCTTGCCGACGATGACGACCAGCGGCTTGGTTCCATCGCGCCAGACATAGAGGCGCGAAATGCCGTCAAACGCCCCGACGCCGGACATCGCGCCGCTGGTGCTGCTGAATGCCTTCCGCACCACAGGCGACGACATCACGTCCTTGCCGATCGTATTGAGGTCGAACGGCGTCCGCATCATGACGATGCCGTCGCGGCGAAGGACGGTAATCGAATCTTCCTTTTCCAGAAGCAGCCGGCCGAACAGGTTGTGGAAATAGCTGAAGCGGATCGCGCCGGCGACAACCCCGGCGAAACTGCCGTCCGGATTATCGATGCGCCGGCTCAGCACCACCGAGTAGGCCCCGCGATGCATCATCGGACGGCTGATGAACAGACCGAGATCAGGCGCGTCGCGATGGACGGTGTAAAACTCTTCGGTCGCGGCACTGATCGGAGCCGGGTCGAGCGAGGATGCATCGATCGTCAACCGGCCGTCCGCGTTGAACACCTGGATCGCCCCGAAATGTTCTGCGGTCGCGGCGTGATCGAACAGGATCAGGTTGCGCAATTCGCGGCTGATGCCTTTCAGTTCCGACACGAGCAGATTGCTGGCCACGGCGCGCAGCGACAGGTCGTAGATTTCAATGTTTCGCGACAGATCCGCATCGATCGACGAGGCAAGATTTTCGCTGGTCTGGCGGGCGAGTTCTTCTTCGCCGTGGCGCATGTCGATCATGATGCTGACGCAGACGGCCGAAAAGCCGAGAATCGTGATCAGCGTGGACGCGACCAACAGCTTGGCCGACAATCGCCAACCGGTTCGTTTTCGTACCATCGTATCGGGCATGCCAAGGTCCGTTGCTGCCAAAATTCATGCACCGTCAAACTTGCCAGATCGTTGCCGGATTAAAATACCATTGATTCAAGTTAACGCCTTCTTACCCATGCCACCCGGAGTTGCGTTAACGATAACCGGGCGAGCATGGGGCTGGATGCATGTCCTGCGGCGGGCTAAGACGGCTCGATGATGCGAGTGAGGACAGGCCGTGAACGACTACGATCCGCTGCGCGACTTCCTGAAAAGGCAGACCGCCGCCGAAATCATCATGACGATGGAGCAGATCGAGGAGATGATCGACGCAGCGTTACCGCGCGCGTCGCACCGGGCATCGTGGTGGGAGACCGATCGCAGCCCGCAGGAGAAAATGCCGCAACGTGAAGCGGTTCTCGCGACGGATTACATCGCCACGCGGCTGATCGACGGCAGCGGCGTCAAATTTCGCCGGCGGCGCTAGACTAGACTGACCGACCCATTGTCAATTCTGGGCGCGAACGCCGACCATCACGGTATTTGCCGTCGTGGTGCTGCCCGGAACGTTGGACTTGATGTCGTCACGACGAATCTGCGCTTTCAACTGCCATTCCCGGCTGAGCCGGTAGATCACGTCGAGCGACGCGGAATAGAGTTCGTCGGTTCGACCTGCGCCCTGATAATCCAGCGTGCCGTAAGTGAAGCGACCGATGCCGGTGAGCCAGCGCCGAAAGTCATGCACCACCTCTCCCGTATAGGTTCGTGTCACGACGCCTGAGGCATTCGCCAGGGTCGTTTCGTCGAGCGATGTGGTGGCGATGGCGCGCAAGGCCGTCAGCGGCGTGAGTTGCCAGGTGACGACCCCGGTCGTCAGGAGCCCGGTCAGATTGGCCAGCCGCGCATCCTGGTACATCCGCGCGCCGTAGCCGATCGAAGCTTCGCCGGTGATCAAACGCGTGAGTTCAAACGTGCTGCCGACACGACCGCTGGCGCCGCTCGAGTTGCGGTTGAAGCCGAGGCGATCGACGTCCGTGTCGCGTTTGCGGGTGTCGGCTGAGATCTCAACGAAGGGCCGCAGGCCCGGCAGGATGTCGTAGCTGGCGCGGCCGACGCCGCCAGTTTGATTGTAGTTGCGGTCGATGTTGCTCGACGATGTGCCGTCCGTCAGCTTGGAATCTTGGTAGGTGATGCGGTCGAAGGTCGCGCCGACGCCGAAACTCAAACGGTTGTAATCCTGCTCCAGGCCCAGGGTCGTGCCCAGCGCCGCGAACAGCGGATATTTCGCCAACCCGAACTGCACGTTCGGACTTCCGGGATTGTCGGTCGCAACCCGCAACCGCCCCTGCGCCGTCAGCCGCGTCTCCTTGCTGACGTCCAGACGGCCATCGACATGGCCGATGAAATCCGGGCGATCGACATTTTCAGGCACGCCGGACACCGTACCATCGGTCGATGGAAATTGCTGACTGTAGCCGGTGAACGATCCGCGCAGATCGGCGATCACCGCATGCCGCGACCAGTCGGACACCATCAAAAATTCCGGCGAGATCATGTAGAACGGCGAACCGCGCGGCGCCGTGAAGCGGCCGGGGTTGCTGTTGTAGCCGCCGGAGACTTCGACGGCGGACTTGACGAGGAAGCTGCCGGCATAGTCGCCGACCGGGCCGAACGGATCGATGTCGGGCTTCAGCCGCTTGCGCAACGGCTGGCCCGGCACCGTGCCGATCAGCGCCGGCGGCAACGGCGGCTTGTTGGCGAGCGACGACGGGACGACCGTCAACGGCGGTTCCGGCACAATCGGGATCGGGCTGCCAGGACCGGGCGACACCGGAGCCTTCGGCTCGCCGGGATAAGGCTTTTTCAGCGGCTTGCGGCGGTTGAGCGAGTTGTAGCCGGTAACGGCCGCGCCGGCGGCGGGCGGCACGCCATAGGTCGGAATTTTGCCGATACGGGAGGGAGCGGGCGCATCCGGATCAGCCGCATCGCTCTGGGAAGAATTCGGCGCGTTCTGCGAATTCGGAGAGTTTAGGGAATTTTGCCGGTCCGTGGCCGGGCCGAGGCGCAGTTCGGACGCGGCGCTGACGCCGTCACGGGTCGGGCTCAGCATGTCGGGCGTCAGCGTCTGGGCCTGCGCGGCGCTGATCACCATCGCAAGAGCCGGGCTGAGGCATAGGGTCGCCACATGCAAGCGCAAACGCGCGGCACGCGGACAACGTTTCAGGCTCAACGGCTTGCGCCCCACGACGAACTCCACACCCTCAAGCCACGACGGAAGCAGCCGGCCTTTCGGCATGCGGACCCTCGGCCTCGTGGTTAAGAGAGTTAAAACACTTATGGTTAATGAGACGTTGCGAGGCGACCTGCTCCGGTCGCGCTGCGTGCCGGTCCGTGTTAAACGTCACGTTCAATCAACCCGGACCCCATCATGACCCAGCCGAAACCGGCTTCAGCCAGATCGCGGACGGCTCACATGTCTTCCGAAACAATCCCCGGCCGCGCCAATGCTGCCGTCGCCTCCGCGCTGCGGACGCTCGACGCCGAAGCCAGCGGCGTGACGGCTCTCGCCACTGCGATGCAATCCGATCTTGCCGACCTTGGGACAGCCTTCGCTGCCGCCGTCGATCTCCTTCGCGAGGCCAAGGGCCGCGTCATCATCACGGGCCTCGGCAAATCAGGCCATATCGGTCGCAAGATCGCCGCGACCTTTGCCTCGACCGGCACCCCCGCCTTCTTCGTCCATGCGGCGGAGGCCAGCCACGGCGACCTCGGCATGATCACGGCCGACGATGTGATTCTCGCCCTGTCATGGTCGGGCGAGCAGGCAGAGATGAAGAACCTCATCATCTATGCCGCGCGCTTCCGCATCAATCTGATCGCGATGACGGCCGACGCCAATTCGACGCTCGGCAAGGCGGCGGACGTCGCGCTGACGCTGCCGAAGGCGCGCGAGGCCTGTCCGCACAATCTCGCACCTTCCACCTCGTCGCTGATGCTGCTTGCGCTCGGCGATGCACTGGCGATCGCGCTGCTCGAGGGCCGCGGCTTCACCTCGGTGGATTTCAGCGTGCTGCATCCCGGCGGCAAGCTTGGCGCGCTGCTGAAATACGCCCGCGACCTGATGCATACGGGTGAGGCCGTGCCTGTGAAGCCGCTGGGTACGCCGATGTCGGACGCGCTGGTCGAGATGACGTCGAAGGGATTTGGCTGCGTCGGCATCGTCGACGCCAGGGGACATCTCGTCGGCATCGTGACGGACGGCGATCTGCGCCGTCACATGCGGCCGGACCTGATGACCGCATTGGTCGACGACGTGATGACGAAGAACCCGAAGACGATCAGCGGCGATGTTCTGGCCGGCGAAGCGCTCGACATGCTCAACACGGCGAAGATTACCGCCGTGATCGTCGCCAGAGGCAAGACCCCGATCGGCATTGTGCATCTGCACGATCTGCTGCGCGCCGGCGTGGCGTAACACGCACTGTTGACGCGCTGCGATCTGCGCTGGCCACGCTCGGCGCGAGCGCATAGATTGCAGCGGTTTTAATCTCAGAGAGCGTATCAGTGTCGAAATCAGCCGCCCGCGCCCGCCTTGCCGACATCATTCGGACCCGCTCTTTTGGACGCGGCGAGATCATGCTGGCCTCGGGCCGCAAGAGCGACTTCTATTTCAACCTCAAGCCGACGATGCTCGATCCGGAAGGTGCGGCACTGCTCGCCGAACTCACCTTCGATGCGCTGCGCGACGACAGGCTCGATTATGTTGGCGGGCTGGAGATGGGCGCGGTGCCGCTGGCCGGCGCGATCGCGCAACTGTCGTGGCTCAAGAACCATCCGATCGCGGCGTTCTTCGTGCGCAAGAAGCCGAAGGAGCACGGCACAAGACTAGCGATCGACGGGCTGATGAAGGGCGAGACGCTTGCGGGCAAGCGCATCGTCATCGTCGAGGACGTCACTACGACCGGCGGCTCGGCAATCAAGGCGGCGGAAGCCGTGCGCGAGGCCGGCGGCGAGATCGTGCTGGTTTTCACGATGGTCGACCGCGAGGAAGGCGCCGCCGAGAATTTTGCGGCGGCGAACCTGCCGTTCCGCTCGCTGTACAAGGCCGCCGAGTTTCTGAAATCGTGATCCGCGTCGTAGCTATTGCGTTCGTCGCCGCTGGCGTCGCTTCGCCCGCCGCTGCCGCCGACATGCTCGATGGCGCGCAACTCGGTTGGCTTTGGGCCCTCCCGTTTGCCGGAATCCTGCTCAGCATCGCCGCCGGCCCGGTGCTGTTTCATCATCTGTGGGAGCATCACTACGGCAAATTTGCCGCCGTCTTTGCCGCGCTGGTCGCGATCCCGCTTTATGTGATGTTCGCGCCGGCCGTTGTGACGGCAACGCTGTCGCATACGGTGCTGCTCGAATATCTGCCCTTCATCCTCCTGCTGCTGGCCTTGTTCACAACGGCCGGCGGCATCTATGTCGAAGGCAATCTGCACGACAGCGTCTTCACCAATACCGTGCTGCTCGGCATCGGCGCGCTGCTGGCCAGCGTCGTCGGCACCACCGGCGCCTCGATGATTCTGATCCGCCCGCTGATCCGCGCCAATGACGACCGCAACACCAACGTCCATGTCGTCGTGTTCTTCATCTTTCTTGTCTCGAATATCGGCGGGGCGCTGTCGCCGCTCGGCGATCCGCCGCTGTTTCTCGGCTTTTTGCGCGGCGTCGATTTCTTCTGGACGACGAAGTACCTGCTGGTCGAGACGCTTGTGACCGGCGGCCTTGTGCTGGCGATTTTCGCCGCGATCGACATCTGGCTGCATCATCGCGAGGACAACAAGCCACATCCTGCGGATCCGACGCCGGATGCGCCGCTGCGGCTGCACGGCACGGTCAACATTGCGCTGATCGTCGTGATCATCGCCGCCATTCTCGTCAGCGCCAACTGGAAGCCCGGCATCACATTCACGGTGCTCGGCACCAAGCTCGAAATACAGAACCTGCTGCGCGACGGCGTTCTAATTCTCGTGACGCTGGCTTCGCTGTGGCTGACGAAATCCGCAGACCGCACGGCCAACGGCTTCTCATGGGGGCCGATTCTTGAGGTCGCCGTGCTGTTCGCCGGCATCTTCATCTGCATCGCGCCCGTGATGGCGATGCTGCAGGCCGGACCGGCCGGCGTGTTCGCGCCGCTGATCGGGCTCGTCAGCGCTGCCGATGGATCGCAAAGTCCGCTGGCTTACTTCTGGCTCACCGGCATCCTGTCGTCGTTTCTCGACAACGCCCCGACATATCTGGTGTTCTTCGAACTCGCCGGCGGCGACGCCAAGGTTCTGATGACGGCCGGCGCAACGACCTTGCAGGCGATCTCGGCCGGCGCGGTGTTCATGGGCGCAAATACCTATATCGGCAACGCGCCGAACTTCATGGTCTATGCGATCGCCCGCGATGCGGGCGTCCGGATGCCGAGTTTTTTCGGCTACATGCTGTGGTCCGGCGCGGTGCTGGTGCCGATCTTCCTGATGACGGGCTGGCTGTTTCATCGGTGATGTCCGGCGTGTCCCGGACGCGGGCAGCGTGAAACGCTGGTCCGCAGAGCCGGGACCATACGAGATGTTGCGACACGGCATCCTTACCTCTCGTTTACCATATCGCCGTAACCTCGCCACAAGCAGCGCGCCTCGTGCGCGGCTGGAATTCGCCGGCGGTGATCTGATGTTGCGCACGCGCTTGACTGTCAAACCGGTGCTGCTCGCTCTCGTCGTGGCGGGCTTTACCGCGCCGCATGCCGCATCGGCGCAGAACTTCTTCGATTTCCTGTTCAATGGCGGCCAGCCGCAGAAGCAACAACGCCAGCAGCGACAGACCGCCCCCTCGGCGGTCGAAAACTTCTTCGCCGATCCGTTCGGTCTCAATCCGCAGCCGGCCGCTCCGCCGCCGCAGCGTTCAGCCTCGACCGGCGGTTCCGGCCCGGCGTTTTGCGTGCGAAGCTGCGACGGCAAATATTTCCCGCTGATGTCGCGCGCCGGCGTCTCGCCCGCGCAGATGTGCCAGGCATTCTGCCCGGCCTCGACCACCAAGATCTTTTTCGGCAGCAATATCGACAGTGCGTCGTCCAACACCGGCGAGCGCTACGCGGATTCGGACAACGCCTTTGCCTATCGCAAGGCGCTGAAGGCCGATTGCACCTGCAACGGTCGCTCGTCGGCGGGCCTCGTGCAGGTCGACCTCGCGCTCGACAACTCGCTGAAAGCGGGCGATGTCCTCGCGACGTCGAACGGCCTCGTTGCATTTTCGGGGGTCCGGCTCGGCGCTGGCCAGAGTCCGGAATTCACGCCAGTGAACTCGTTTCCGGGGCTGACCGCGGATGTCCGAGCCAAGCTCGGCGAGATGAAGGTGTCGCCTGTCACGGCCGAAGTGATCGACACCAGCAAGCCCGCCGAGATCGAGACCGCGCCTTTGCCCGCTGCCGTCTCGAAGTCGGTTGCGGCCCCGAAGGCGAAGCGCGTAGAACTAGCGCGATAAGATCACGCCGATGACATTCGGCGCGGCGCGATAGGCGTCCTCGATCGCCGAGCGGGCGGCGGCGCGGTTCTCGGGCGTCAGCAGGCTGCGCTTTTCGGCCAGAATCATCCAGCAATAGCCCCACCAGTCGGCGAGCATGCCGTGGTCGTCGACGAGGTCGTAGCCCTGCTCGGCCGCGAAGATGCGCGCATGCGCCTCGTCCAACGTGTCGAGCCAGTTGTGGTCGGCCGCCGACAGCAGGTCGTCGTCGAAATCGTCGGTGGTATAGCCCCAGACCGAATGGCACACCGCGTCGAAAGCGCGGTCGATCTGGTCATCGTCCACGGGCCGGCGACGCGACGCCTGATGCAGTTGCGACAGCGACCGCGCGAAGTCGGCGATGCGCGTAAGTGCAAAGGAATTGGGGGCGGTTGTGGACATCTGGTCCTCGCAAGTCTCTTCAGGCCATAGATATGGTGGCGCGACCGCACCGAATCACAATGATATATCAATGGCTTGGAAATTAGTTCTTAATTTGTTCTATTCTTCATCGTCCCGGCGCGCTGTACATCGGCTTCACATCCGACCTGACCGTTCGACTTGATCAACATCGCGCCGGCTTGTCATCGGACTTGGTCAAGGCACATGGCGTGATCGAGCAGAACAATCGGGATGGGAGCGACCTGTCTCACCTGATCTGACTCATCGGGTATGGGTCCCGGCGTGCGCATGCGCCTGACGGCGCTCGCTTGCCGGGAGGACAACAGCCTCTGCCCAAATCGCGGGCATGCCCGCAGCAAATGCAACCAGTCCGACGGGTTCCGGTCACATCCCAATCAGGTTATGCTCATCATCTGACACAGGATGGGAATGCCGGTTTGCCAGATTCATCGCCTCCGACGCTTCAGTCGCTCCCCGCCCCGCTCGACGAACTCGCTCTGGCCGAGATCAAAAGCGCAATCCTGACCAAGCTCACGCTGACGATCGGCAAGGATGCCGCGCTCGCGACGAAGCACGACTGGTACAAGGCGGCGGCGCTGACGCTGCGCGATCGCGTCGTGCACCGCTGGCTGGTGACGGAAAAGGAGAGCTACGATGCCGGACGCAAGCGGGTCTATTATCTCTCGCTTGAATTCCTGATCGGCCGCCTGTTCACCGACGCGCTGAACAACATGGGCCTGCTGCCGCTGTTCGATGCGGCGCTCGGCGATCTCGGCGTCGGTCTTGATGATCTGCGCAAATGCGAGCCCGATGCGGCGCTCGGCAATGGCGGTCTCGGCCGCCTTGCCGCCTGCTTCATGGAGAGCATGGCGACGCTGCAGATTCCCGCGTCCGGCTATGGCATCCGTTACGATTTCGGCCTGTTCCGCCAGATCATCTCGCATGGCTGGCAGCAGGAATATCCAGACGAATGGCTCGGCTTCGGCAATCCGTGGGAATTGCAGCGGCCCGAGGTCGTCTATCAAGTCTATTTCGGCGGCCATGTCGTGCGCAAAACCGATGCGCGCGGCCGCGAGCAATCGATCTGGCACCCCGGCGAAACCGTGCAGGCCGTCGCTTATGATACGCCGATCGTCGGCTGGCGCGGCCAACACGTCAATGCGTTGCGCCTGTGGTCGGCGCGCGCGCCGGATCCGCTGCGGCTCGACGTCTTCAACACCGGCGACTATCTCGGCGCCAGCGCCGCGCAGGCGCGCGCGGAATCGATCTGCAAATTCTTATATCCCAACGACGAGACCGCAGCAGGGCGCGAATTGCGACTGCGGCAGGAGTATTTTTTCGTCTCCGCGTCACTGCAGGATCTGGTCAAGCGCCATCTGGAATCCGAAGGCCAGTTGCGCAACCTCGCGGCCAAGGCGGCCGTGCAGCTCAACGACACGCATCCGAGTCTGGCGGTCGCCGAATTGATGCACATCCTGATCGATCTGCACAATACGCCGTGGGACGACGCCTGGCAGATCACCAATGCGACATTGTCCTATACCAACCATACGCTGCTGCCGGAGGCGCTGGAGACCTGGCCGATCGACTTGTTCGAGCGCTGCCTGCCGCGCCACATCGAGATCATCTATCGCATCAACACGCTGCATCTCGACCGCGCCGACGCTCTGCACCCGGACGATACGAATTACCGCGCGCAGGTATCGATCATCGACGAGCGCGCCGGCCGCCGCGTCCGCATGGGCCATCTCGCTTTCATCGGCTCGCATCGCATCAACGGCGTATCGGCGATGCATTCCGAACTGATGAAGGAGACCGTGTTCCGCGATCTCAACCGGCTCTATCCCGGCCGCATCACCAACAAGACCAACGGCATTACGTTCCGCCGCTGGCTGATGCTGGCCAATCCGAAGCTGACCGACCTGTTGCGCGAAGCCTGCGGCGACGGCGTGCTCGACGATCCGTCGCAACTCGCAAAACTCGAAGCCTTCGCCGGCGACAGCGCGTTCCAGCAGCAGTTTCGCCATGTGAAGCATCACAACAAGGTGGCGCTGGCGCGCGTGATCGGCGAACGCATCGGCGTGCAAGTCGACCCGAGCGCGCTGTTCGACGTCCAGATCAAGCGCATCCACGAATACAAGCGGCAGTTGCTGAACGTGCTGGAGACGATCGCGCTGTATCACGACATGCGCGACGACCCGACCCGCGCGTGGACGCCGCGCGTCAAGATTTTCGCTGGCAAGGCTGCGGCGAGCTATCGCTACGCGAAGCTCATCATCAAGCTCGCCAATGATGTCGCCGAGATCGTGAACAACGATCCGATCATCGGCGACAGGCTCAAGGTGGCGTTCCTTCCGGACTACAATGTCAGCCTCGCGGAGGTCATCATTCCCGCTGCCGATCTGTCCGAACAGATTTCAACGGCGGGCATGGAGGCGTCGGGCACCGGCAATATGAAGCTGTCCTTGAACGGCGCGCTGACGGTCGGAACGCTCGACGGCGCCAACATCGAAATCCGCGACAATGTCGGCGCCGACAACATTGCGATCTTCGGCATGGATGCCGCCGAGGTCGTCGCGCGGCGCAATATCGGCCTCGATGCCGGAGACGTCATCGCGCGCTCGCCGCGCCTGGCGCGCGCCATCGCCGCGATCGACAACGGCGATTTTTCACCGGATGACCGCAGCCGTTTCGCCACCGTGGCGCATGCCCTGCGCCATCTGGATCATTACATGGTCAGCGCCGATTTCGATTCCTATTACGAGGCCCAGCGCAGCATCGATGCGCGCTGGCAAATTCCGCCGGCGTGGTCGCGCGCGGCGATCCTCAACGTCGCGCGGATGGCATGGTTCTCGTCGGACCGCACCATCGCGGAATATGCGCGGGACATCTGGGACGTGCCGGTTGCCAATCACTTGTCGAGCGCACCGACAATCACGCGGCGCAAGGCTCCCTGACCTTTCAGCCTCCATGCGGCATAGGACGGGGCATCGACGCCCGACCCGACAGTTCGATCCTGCACGATTGCGGAGTTGTTGACGGCTGTCGTCAAGGCGTTTCGGCCGGCCGATAGCGATTTTATATTATGCATCGTCCGCACCAATGCAAAGGGCGGCTCTTAACGAGCCGCCCTTTGCATTCTCGACAACGAAGCGGAGCCCTACTCCGCCGCCAACTTCACATCCGGTGCTGCGGCGCGGACGTCGGCGTCAACCTGCGCTTCGAACTTGGCGAAATTCTTCTGGAACATGCCGACCAGCTTGCGTGCGGTCCTGTCGAACTCGGCCTTGTCGGCCCAGGTCTTGATCGGATCCAGGATATGGGGCTCGACGCCGGGCAACGCGGTCGGCACCGCGAAGCCGAAATACTTGTCGGTGCGGAATTCGGCGTTGCGCAAGCTGCCGTTCAGCGCGGCGGTCAGCAATGCGCGCGTCACCTTGATCGGCATGCGCCGGCCGGTGCCGTATTTGCCGCCGGTCCAGCCGGTATTGACCACCCAGCAATCGACATTGTGCTTGGCGATCAGATCGCGCAGCAGGTTGCCGTAGACGGAGGGATCGAGCGGCAGGAATGGCGAACCGAAGCAGGTCGAGAATTCCGGCTCCGGATCATTGCCCAGACCGCGCTCGGTGCCAGCGACCTTGGCGGTGTAGCCCGACAGGAAGTGGTACATCGCCTGCGCCGGCGTCAGCTTCGCGATCGGCGGCATCACGCCGAACGCATCGGCCGCGAGCATTACCACGTTTTTCGGATGACCGGCGCGACCCGTGCGTGACGCGTTCGGAATGGCCTCCAGCGGATAGGCCGAACGCGTGTTTTCGGTCTTGGAGCCGTCGTCGAAATCCGGCACGCGGTCGTTCTCGCCGAGTACGACGTTCTCAAGCACGGCGCCGAAGCGGCTCGACGCCGCGAAGATTTCCGGCTCGGCTTCTTCCGAAAGCTTGATGCACTTGGCGTAGCAGCCGCCTTCAAAATTGAAGATCCCGTCTTCGCCCCAGCCATGCTCGTCGTCTCCGATCAGCGTGCGCTTCGGATCGGCCGAGAGCGTGGTCTTGCCGGTGCCCGATAGGCCGAAGAAAATCGCGGCGTCGCCATCCGGTCCGACATTGGCCGAACAATGCATCGGCATCACGTTTTTCTTCGGCAAATAATAGTTCAGCGTGGTGAACACGCTCTTCTTCATCTCGCCGGCATAATAAGACCCGCCGATCAGGACGATCTTGCGGGCGAAATCGATGGCCACGACGTTCTCGGATTTGCAGCCGTGCCGTTTCGGATCAGCCTTGAAACTCGGCAGATCGATGATCGTCAGCTCGGGTATGAAGCCCGCAAGTTCGGATTCCTCTGGGCGGCGCAGCAGCGTGCGGATGAACAGCGAATGCCAAGCCAGTTCGGTGAACACGCGGGTCTTGATGCGATGGACCGGATCGGCGCCGCCATACAAATCCTGCGCGAACAGGGTCATGCCTTCGGCGTGCTTTTTGAAATCGACATAAAGCGTCTCGAACTGCTCGGCCGTGATCGCCTGGTTGCCGGCCCACCACATGTCCTGCGTGGACGCATCCTTGACGGTGAACTTGTCTTTCGGGCTGCGGCCGGTGAATTCGCCGGTGTCGGCGCACAACGCGCCATCGGCGGAAATAACGGCCTCGCCGTTGCGGAGCGCGTGCTCGTAGAGTTGCGGCGCGCCGAAATTCCAGTTCACGGCCTTCAGATTTGTCAGGCCGAACTTGTCGGCACCGAAAGCCTTGTTACGAACGCCCAATTCTTGCACGGAAGATATCCTCCTGAACCCGCGTATCTCGACCACGCCTGCTGTCGTGAATCTGTCGCGGTACCCCGTCAATATAGCCTTCCGGCTGCGATCCAAGAATTTAATAGTAGCCCCGCCCGAGCTTGCCAAGCCGATCCCGGAAAATTTGGTTTATTCAGCAGGGATGCGCGCCAGCGTGGCCAGTTCCACGAGAATCTTGCGCAGATCGCCCGGCGTGGCGACGCGCCGCGGAAAATGCAGCCGCAGCGTTGCTGCCCCATCGGTCAAATCGAGCCCGTCGGGATCGAGCCCCGTGCAGCGCCAATCCGCC
This sequence comes from uncultured Tardiphaga sp., assembly GCA_964244735.1. GTDB lineage: Bacteria > Pseudomonadota > Alphaproteobacteria > Rhizobiales > Xanthobacteraceae > Tardiphaga. The sequence continues at coordinate 12,429 of CAXTJT010000026.1, read as the reverse complement.
GCCGAGGCCCTCAGCAGCCGGGTCGCGTAAAGACCGAGTGCTTCGGCATGGTCAGTATTCATGTGTTCGACCGCACCCTCCTCCGCCTCCATCAGCTTTCCGGCATCCGATAAGTCAATCAGCACGTCTTGGGGAGCAAGGTCGAGAATGCGACCGAAGCCGGCGACCAGATGGATCGTCTCCAATGCCAGGCGATAGAAGCCGAAATCGGCGAAGCCGACGAACATCTCGGCCGACGGGTGGGCCGCGAGGTAGCGCCTGCGCAGCAGCGGTTTGTCTTCATCGGTTGCGGCCACGGCGCGGCCGGACAGCATGATCCGCGCGCCCTGCAACGGATCGCCCGGCGCGCGCTCATCCAGCATCAGCGACACCCGGTCGTCGGCCAGGATGTTCTGCGTGTGCAGCGCAAGGCGCGAGATCAGCAGCAGCGGCGAGCCGTCCGGATGGCTGGCGACCGCGACCAGCGAGCAGTAAGGCGACCCGGTTTTGGCGACCAAGGTCGCCAGCGCACCTTGCCGCGAGCGGCGCAACAGAGATCGGGTCAGCAAAATCGGATCGAAATCGGCGGTCGGCTGCATTTTTTGAATCCACATCAAATCCGCCTGCCCCCTTTCGGGGCAGTCGAAGTCGGTCTATAGGAACGGATGTCGGTGTTGCATATTTACATTCCTGGAACCCGGCCACATTTGCGCCCAGCTTGCATTGCTCGTGGGCAGTGTCGAAAGGCCGGCGGCGGCGCCCACAGCGGCGAACATCGTTTGAAGGCCAGTATATCCGCTTCGGAAAGCAGAGGCTCATGCCCACAATCGCCTTGGTCGACGACGACCGCAACATTCTCACATCGGTCTCGATCGCGCTGGAAGCCGAAGGCTATCGCATCATGACTTATACTGATGGCGCTTCGGCGCTCGACGGTTTCCGCACCAGTCCGCCGGACATGGCGATCCTCGATATCAAGATGCCGCGTATGGACGGCATGGAGACGCTGCGCCGCCTGCGCCAGAAGTCGGACCTGCCGGTGATCTTCCTGACCTCGAAGGACGAGGAGATCGACGAACTATTCGGCCTCAAGATGGGCGCCGACGATTTCATCCGCAAACCGTTTTCGCAGCGGCTGCTCGTCGAGCGCGTCAAGGCCGTTTTGCGCCGCGCCGCGCCGAAAGACCCGACGGCTGCGCCGAAGGAGACCGACGCCAAGGCGCTCGATCGCGGACTGCTGAGGATGGACCCCGAGCGCCACACTTGCACCTGGAAGAACGAAGCCGTGACGCTGACCGTCACCGAATTCCTCATCCTGCAGGCGCTCGCCACTCGACCCGGCGTCGTCAAGAGCCGCAACGCGCTGATGGATGCCGCCTATGACGATCAGGTCTATGTCGACGACCGCACCATCGATAGTCATATCAAGCGGCTGCGCAAGAAGTTCAAGGTCGTCGACGATGACTTCGAGATGATCGAGACGCTGTATGGCGTCGGCTATCGCTTCAAGGAAACCTGAAGCCTACTCCGCCACCAAACCGGCAGGCTGGCCATTGCTTGATCGAACGCAACGCGGGGACGGTACTGAGTCCGAGCGTATTCCGCTCGCACCGGACAGCCCTGTCGACCATGACGCTGGTGAGACCGACAATCGTGCGGTGCGCGGCTGGGAGCGCCCGCTCGGCTGGGCCCGGCGTCTCGGCCAGTTCTTTTTTGCGCTGACCTTTTCGAGCCTGACGCGCCGCATCGTCTCGCTCAACCTTGCCGGCCTGATCGCGCTGGTCGCCAGCATTCTCTATCTGTCGCAATTCCGCGCCGGACTGATCGACGCCCGCGCACAGAGCCTTCTGACGCAAGCCGAGATCATCGCCGGTGCGATCGCCGCTTCGGCCACCGTCGAAACCAATACGCTGACGATCGATCCGGACCGACTGCTCGATCTCAAGCCCGGCGAGACCTATGGCGCGCCGGACGAGTATTCCGGCCTCGATTTTCCGATCAACCCCGAGCGCGTCGCGCCGGTGTTGCGGCGGCTGATCTCGCCGACCAAGACCCGCGCCCGCATCTACGATCGCGACGGTGTGCTGCTGCTCGACAGCCGAAATCTTTATGGCCGAGGCGACGTGCTGCGTTTTGAACTGCCGCCGCCGACCACCGAAAAACCGGGCTTTGCCGAACGCACCATGATCGCGGTACGGACCTGGCTGAATCGAGGCGACCTGCCGCTCTATCGCGAACTCGGCCCCGAAAACGGCAACGGCTATCAGGAGGTCGCCCGCTCGCTCGACGGCCAGAAGGACAGCATGGTCCGGATCAACGACCGCGGCGAGGTCATCGTCTCGGTCGCCGTCCCCGTGCAGCGTTTCCGCGCCGTGCACGGGGCGCTGATGCTATCCACGCAAGGCGACGACATCGACCAGATGGTCACTGCCGAACGGCTTGCAATCCTGAAGGTTTTCGGTGTCGCCATGATCGTGATGATCGTGCTGTCGCTGCTGCTGGCGTCGACGATTGCCGGTCCGGTGCGGCGGCTGGCGGATTCCGCCGAGCGCGTTCGCCACCGCATCAAGACGCGCGTGGAGATTCCCGATTTCACCAACCGCCGCGACGAGATCGGGCATCTCTCCGGCGCGCTGCGCGACATGACCGACGCACTGTATAACCGCATCGAGGCCATCGAGGCGTTTGCCGCCGATGTGTCGCACGAATTGAAGAATCCGCTGACCTCGCTGCGCTCCGCTGTCGAGACCCTGCCGCTGGCACGCAACGAGACCTCGCGTGCACGCCTCCTGGAAGTCATCGAGCACGACGTCAAACGGCTCGACCGGCTGATCTCGGACATTTCAGACGCGAGCCGGCTCGATGCCGAATTGCAACGCAGCGATGTCGCTCCGGTCGATATGAAACGTCTCCTGACGACACTCGCCTCCGTCGCCAACGAAACCAAGCTCGGCCACGATGTCGGGGTCGAAATCCGTTTCGAGGGGCCGGCGTCCGACACGTTCTCCGTGCCGGGCCACGATTCCCGGCTCGGTCAGGTGATCTCGAATCTGCTGGTCAACGCGCAATCCTTCTCGGAGCGCGGCGGCAAGGTTCGCGTCGTGTGCCGCCGGCTGAAGACCGAAATCGAGATCGTGATCGACGATGATGGCCCCGGCATCCGGCCGGATGCGCTCGAGCGCATCTTCGAGCGGTTTTACACCGACCGGCCGCATCAGGGCTTCGGCCAGAATTCCGGCCTCGGCCTGTCGATCTCGAAACAAATCATCGAGGCCCATCGCGGCCGCATCTGGGCCGAGAACCGTCCAGGTCCTGCTCAAGTGCCTGTGGCGGTGCCGGCGCTGGCCACGGAGGAGGACGATGATGCCGATACCGATGATATGGGCTTTGCCGGCGCACGTTTCGTGATACGCCTGCCCGCGACATGACCGCGCCGACCATCCACGCTTCGGCCGTCAAGGTCGGCGAGACGGCCGTGCTCATTCGCGGCCCGTCCGGGTCCGGCAAATCGCGGCTCGCGTTGGAGTTGATTTTGGCCGGGCGGGCGCGGCAAATCCCCGCAGCTACCCTGATCGGCGACGATCGCATTTATCTAGAGACGCGTGGTGAAAACCTGTTGGCGCGGGCCGTCCCAGCCCTCGTCGGGCTGATCGAGGTCCGGGGGCTCGGGCTTCGGCGCTGCGAATACGTCGATGCTGCAATGATCGGCCTCGTTGTCGATCTTGCGGCCCACGACGCGGCGCGATTGCCGGCACCGGACGCGCTGACTCTGTCCATTGCCGGCGTGACGCTGGCGCGGCTGCCGGTTGCCGCCGGCGAGACAGCTTTGCCGCTGGTGATCGCGGCGCTGATCTGGCCGGACTCGATGACCGCGTTATAAGCAGTCTGATTGCTCACAGGGATTTAGTAACCATATTAGACGCACACTGGCTTCTGGACGGACCATCCCCTGCCGCGCAACAGGCGCGATTTTTCAGGGCGTAGACATGCGATCCCCCTTGCGCGGGGACTGCGGATGGTCAAAGTGGCCGTTTCGTGCGGTGCACAAGGCACCCGCGAGGAGTTTCCGATGATTGGTCTGGTACTTGTGACCCATGGGCGCCTTGCCGACGAGTTCAAGGCAGCGCTTGAACACGTGATGGGCCCGCAAAAGCAAATTGAAGCCGTCACCATCGGCGCCGAGGATGATTCTGATCTCTGCCGCAGCGACATCATCGAGGCGGTCAACCGCGTCGACAGCGGCGACGGCGTCGCGATCCTCACCGACATGTTCGGCGGCACGCCTTCCAATCTGGCAATCTCCTGTATGAGCCGGCCGAAGGTCGAGGTGCTCGCCGGAATCAACCTGCCGATGCTGGTCAAGCTTGCCAAGGTCCGCGACGACAAGACCCTGCCCGACGCGATCGCCATGGCGCAGGAAGCCGGCCGCAAATACGTCACCATCGCAAGCCGGGTGCTCGCCGGAAAATGAGTACCGACGCAGATACGACAGGCGCGATCATTCGCGAACTGCCGATCATCAACAAGCGAGGCCTGCACGCCCGCGCTTCCGCCAAATTCGTGCAGATGGTCGAGCGCTTTCCAAAAGCCGATATTACCGTCACCCGTAACGGCGAAACCGTCGGCGGCGCATCGATCATGGGGCTGATGATGCTGTCCGCCGGTGTTGGCACGAGCATCACGGTCTCTGCCAAAGGCCCTGAAGCTGACGCCGCAATGTTGGCGATCGCTGAACTCGTCGGCAACAAATTTGGCGAAGGCGATTAGGTTCTCGTCACTCCGGGCCGCGAGCGCATCTTCAAAACGCGACCGTCATCCCGCAAAGCGGGGAACCAGTCATCACTGCGCCATCGTCTACATCATGTGCGTCCCGTAATATGCGCTCTCCGCCTTCGCGGAACGCGACCGGATTATCGGGCGCCGCTCCATGCCCGATCGCGTCACTCCGTCGGCGCGACGATATAAATCCGCCAACTGCTTGGATTGGCGATCGCGCCGTTGACGATGCGCCGCGTTGTGATGTTAAGCCGCTCGGCCAGCGGCGCATTCGCGGCCATCCACCCCTCGCAGGTCTTGAAGCGGTAATCATTGACATCGCAGACGCCGATGAAGCCGGTGCGTTTCGCCTCGTCCAGCGACGTCAGCCCCGAGCCCGGACGATCGTTCGGCTGCAGCACGCGCGGATGATCCGGCGCGTAAAAGCTGATTGGCTCGCCGGCTTCGGTGTCGGCCGCAATCACCTGCCACGGCGTTGCAAAGCGCTTGCGCCAAACCTCGGTGAGTTGCCGCGCCAGTTGCGAGCGAGAACCATAAGCTTCGGCATCGGCGGCGTTGAGCTTTTCGGTCGTGGCCGCGATTTGCGGCGCCAGCGCCAGCGTCGCCAGCGACAGCACCAGCCAGATCGCCGCGAGCCGCGCCGGCGCAGCCGCCTGCACACGCAGCCATGGCAACGCCACCAGCGCCACCGGCACGAGGAAGAACAGCGAGATGCCCCAGTCGGTCTTGAGATAAATGCGGAAAGCCAGCGCGCCGAGCGGCGGCCCGACCGCGACCACGGTCTGAATGATCCAGACATTCAGCGCCGTCTTGGGTTCAATGCCGGGATTGGGACCGCTTGCCCACGGCAACGTGACCCAGGAAAGCGGCCTGCGCGTCAGATCGCGAAGTCTGCGCGGCCGCCAGCCGACTGCCAGCGCCGCGAGGCCGACCGGCACCGCCAGAAGTGCGGCATTGTGGCCGAGATAGGCGAGCACGAGATGCAGCACCTGCCCGCGGTCGCTGATCGCATAGCTGGCGGCGTGGCGGAAGACCTCGAGATCAGACTGCCACAACCAGATCAGATGCGGCGCCATCGCCAGCAGCGCCGTCGCCATCGCGACCCACGGCGCCGGCGAGCGCAGGAACGCGGCGCGCTGCGGATGCAGGAGGGCTGCGATGCCGATCGCGCCGATCATCGTCACGACCCAGTATTTGGTCAGCAGTGCCAGCATCGCGGCGAGGCCGAGCGCGACGCCGCTCCACGCGTTGCGCTTCTCGAAGGCGTGCAGATAGGCCAGCACCAACAGCGGCAACGTCGCCAGTTGCAGCAGGTCGGCGTTGTATTTGAAGCCCTTGAAATTGAAGATCGGATAGATCGCCAGCATCACCAGCGCCAGAAACGCGCGACGCCGATCGACCACGCGTCGCGCGATGCCCCAGGTCGCCAGCATGCCGAGACCGCAGACTGCCATCGCCAGCGTGTAGGCGGCCCAGTCCGTGACCGGAAAAACCCTGAACCAGAGTCCGGCGATCCAGCCCGACAACGGCGGGTGCTTGCCATAACCGAACAGAAATCGCTGCCCCCAATCGAAGGCTTCGGCGATGTCGAAATGAACGTCCTGCTTGCCCTTCAGGATGGAGAGGATCGCGCTCCACAGCACCACATGCGCGGTAACGAACGACAGCACCAGCGCCGTGCCGGCATTGTCGTCCCGCGTCGCGGCCGCGATCCATGCAGCCAGTCGCCGCAGCGGCCGGAAGCGGCGGCGTCGCGTCGGAGTTGCGACAGCGGACGATCTCCGGGCTGCTGGTTGGGTGCGAACGCTCTTGGCCATCGCGGCAATGCCTAACGCATTTGCGCCGCAGAAGGAATTCGCGCGTGCTTTCGCGATCCGGGGGGAACACGTCCTGAGCCTGCTTGCTTGCTGCATCGCAGTGCCAATGCTATCCCCCGCCGATGGCCACTGTCCCGATTTTGAACATCCGCAATTTCTCCATCGTCGCCCATATCGACCATGGCAAATCGACCCTCGCCGATCGGCTGATCCAGACCACCGGGGGCTTGCAGGCGCGCGAGATGAAGGAGCAGGTGCTCGATTCGATGGATATCGAGCGCGAGCGCGGCATCACCATCAAGGCGCAGACGGTGCGGCTCGCCTACCACGCCAAGGACGGCAAGGACTACATCTTCAACCTGATGGACACGCCCGGCCACGTCGACTTCGCCTATGAAGTTTCGCGTTCGCTGGCGGCCTGCGAGGGCTCGCTGCTGGTGGTCGATGCCTCGCAGGGTGTCGAGGCGCAGACGCTGGCCAACGTCTATCATGCGCTCGATGCCGGCCACGAGATCGTGCCGGTGCTGAACAAGATCGATCTGCCCGCCGCCGAGCCGGATCAGGTCAAGCAGCAGATCGAGGACGTCATCGGCATCGACGCCTCCGACGCGGTGATGATCTCGGCCAAGACGGGTATCGGCATCGACCTCGTGCTGGAAGCCATCGTCCACCGCCTGCCGCCGCCGCAAGGCGACCGCTCCGCGCCGCTGAAGGCGCTGCTGGTCGATAGCTGGTACGACGTCTATCTCGGTGTCGTGGTCCTTGTGCGCGTCGTCGACGGCGTGATGAAGAAGGGTAGCCGCATCCGCATGATGGGCACCAACGCCGCCTATGATCTGGAGCGCGTTGGCTACTTCACGCCGAAAATGACCGCCGTGGACGAACTCGGACCCGGCGAGATCGGCTTCATCACCGCCGCGATCAAGGAAGTCGCCGACACCCGCGTCGGCGACACCATTACCGACGACCGCAAGCCGATCACGCAGATGCTGCCGGGCTTCAAGCCGGCGATTCCAGTGGTGTTCTGCGGCCTGTTTCCGGTCGATGCCGACGACTTCGAGACCCTTCGCGCAGCGATGGGGAAACTTCGTCTTAACGACGCCAGCTTTTCGTTCGAGATGGAAACCAGCGCCGCGCTCGGCTTCGGCTTCCGCTGCGGCTTCCTCGGGTTGTTGCATCTCGAAATCATTCAGGAGCGGCTCAGCCGCGAGTTCGATCTCAACCTGATCGCGACCGCGCCGTCGGTCATCTACAAGATGCATCTCACCGACGGGCAGGAGATCGAGATCCACAATCCGATCGATATGCCCGACGTCGTCAAGATCGCCGAGATTCACGAGCCCTGGATCGAGGCGACGATCCTGACGCCCGACGACTATCTCGGTTCAGTGCTGAAGTTGTGTCAGGAACGTCGCGGCAACCAGAAGGAGCTGACTTACGTCGGCGCCCGCGCGATGGTGAAATACGACCTGCCGCTCAACGAAGTCGTGTTCGATTTCTACGACCGGCTGAAGTCGATCTCGAAGGGCTACGCCTCGTTCGACTATCACCTCACCGACTACAAGCCGGCCGATCTCGTGAAGATGCAGATCCTCGTCAATCAGGAGCCGGTGGACGCGCTTTCAATGCTCGTGCATCGCACCCGCGCCGAGGGCCGCGGCCGCGCGATGGTCGAGAAGATGAAGGAGCTGATCCCGCCGCATATGTTCGTGATCCCGATCCAGGCGGCGATCGGCGGCAAGGTGATCGCGCGCGAGACCGTCCGCGCGCTGCGCAAGGACGTCACCGCGAAGTGCTATGGCGGCGATATCAGCCGCAAACGCAAGCTGCTTGAAAAGCAGAAAGAAGGCAAAAAGAAAATGCGGCAATTCGGCAAGGTCGACATTCCGCAGGAGGCATTCATTGCCGCGCTGAAGGTGGATAGCTGAGGCGACACGTCCACGGAGAACTTTTGAATGCTGGTCGTTTTCGGTGGGCTGCCCGGCGTCGGCAAGACAACGATCGCCCGGACAGTTGCTGATCAATGCAACGCCGTTTACCTCCGCATCGACACCATCGAGCAGTCCATTCGATCTGCCAAGGTGCTGACCGCCGACGTCGGACCGCCCGCAATTGTCCCGCCGCTTTCATCTCGTCGTGCAGCGCAATCGGATCCCAGTCATAGCCATTCTCCGATGCGGCACGTCGCCGTCGAGAAACACGCGCCGGAAGAGAAGAGATGGGGTCTTTGAGCGGTTCGAGCATCGGACCGGCTTTAGTCAAGATGAACCCGAAGTCGCGCTCTCCGATCATATCGTCGGAAAACGCAAGCCCCAGCCGACAATCGCCGAGAGCCTTTGCGCGCCGCACTTTAATCAGCATCGTCTTCCAGTCTGCAATCCGTTCGAGCGCGTCGTGTTGTCGTCCGCCGTCCCAATCCTTGAATCCCTCCCGTAACATGTTACGGTCTCCTCATGTCAACCTCGCCCAAAAAGCCCAGGCCACAGACCGCCCAGCAGCGCATGGCTGCACGGCGCGAGCGGCTGCGCGCGCAGGGGCTGCGGCCGGTGCAGCATTGGGTTCCGGATTTGCGCGATCCTAAGGTCGTCGCTGATCTCAAGCGCCAGGCCAAGCTCATGGCGCAGCACCCGCAGAATGCTGAACTCGACGATTGGCTCGACAAGGCGATCGACTGGGACGAATGGAAATAAAGCGCGGCGATATCGTTCTGATGGTTGCTCCGCGAGATTTGGGACGACCGCGACCCGGCGTCGTCGTTCAAGCCAATGAATTCAATATAGAGTTTTCGACAGTTTTCGTCTGCCCGATGACAACGGACATTCAAGACGATCTTCCACTGCGACCATTGATTGCTGCCAATTCAGGCAACGGATTGCGCCTGCGATCCCAAGTCATGGCGGACAAGATGGCTGCAATTCGCCGTGAGCAGATTCGCACCATCATCGGCCATGTCGATAATGCAACAGCCGAACAACTCGATCGAGCGCTTGTGGTCGTCCTCGGCCTCGCTCGCTGATAGCCCAATGCGGGCTATCGACTTTAATCCTAAATGCGTTTGCGCTATCTCGAACCTTCTCATTGCCGCACGCTCACAACGCGAAGCGGTGAGCCGCTCGCCATGTTCGGCGCGCTGTAGCGCATGCGCAACCGTGACCAGCACGCGCCTGCCGGGCAACCGCCGTGCAAGCGCGAGGCCTCGCGTGCTTTTGCCCCTCCCGGCGTTTCATTTTCAAAATGGAAGCAATGACAGGCGGCCGCAGTCTCGCCCATCCGGACGATGCCGCAAGCCAAAATCAATCCCGAACTCGATCGACTCCGGATTGACTCGACTCGGATGTCATCGGACGATCGATAAATCATGTCGGGAGAATTTCGATGGCTTACAAATTCGAGGTGTACAAGGACAAGGCCGGTGAGTTTCGATTTCGCTTCAAGGCCCCGAACGGCGAAAGCATGTTTGCCTCGGAAGGATACGCCGCCAAGGCATCAGCGCTGAGCGCAATCGAATCCATCAAGAAGAACACACCCGGAGCGACGACCGACGACCAGACCAAATAAAAACCGGGACGTCACCTCACGAGACGCGCATCGCCCCGCCCAGATCGGCGCCGCGTTGGGCGTTGAGCAGCGCCACGATTTCATGGTTCGGCCGCGCGCGACTGAACAGGAACCCCTGGGCTTCGTGGCAGCCTTCGCTGCGCAGGCAATGCAGTTCGCTCTCGGTCTCGACGCCTTCGGCGGTGATGGTCACGCCGAGGCTGACGCCGAGACTGACGATCGCGCGCACGATCGCCTGACCTTCGCGGTTCTCGCCGAGCCCGCGCACAAACGTCTGGTCGATCTTGATCTTGTCGAACGGAAAACTGCGCAGGTAGCTCAGCGACGAATAGCCGGTGCCGAAATCATCCATGGAGATGCGGACGCCCAGCGCGCGCAGCGCATGCAACGTCGCCAGCACCTCGTCGCTCTTGTCGAGCAGCAGTGTTTCGGTAATTTCCAGTTCCAGCCGGCGCGGCGGCAGGCCCGACGCGCGTAACGCGTCCATCACCACCGACAGCAGATTGCCGACGCGGAATTGCAGCGGCGACAGGTTGACGGCGACGCGGACGTCGTCCGGCCATTGTGAGGCGTCACCGCAGGCGCGGCGCAGAATCTGCACGCCGAGCGGTGTAATCAGGCCGGTGTCTTCGGCGATGGGAATGAAATCGCCAGGCGGAATCAGGCCGCGCTCAGGATCGTTCCAGCGCACCAGCGCCTCCATACCGGTGATGCGTCCGGTCGCGAGGTCGATCAGAGGCTGATAATGCGGTCGCAGCACGTCGTCCTGAATCGCGGCGCGCAGGTCGATCTCGATCTTGCGCCGGCTCTGCGCACGCGCATCCATCTCGGCTTCGAAGAAGCTGAAGGTACCGCGCTGCTCGGCCTTGGCGCGGGTCAGCGCCATGTCGGCATTCTTCAACAGGCGCTCGGATTCGTCGCCGTCGCCGGGCGCGATCGCGATGCCGATGCTGGAGCCGATAACGATCGAATGGCCCTCGAATAAAAACGGTTCGCCGATCGCAGCCAGCAGGCGGCGCGCCAGCAGCACGACGTCCTCCGGCCGATCGACGTTGTTCTGAACGATGGCGAACTCGTCCGAGTTCAGCCGCGCGATCATATCCTCGTCCCGCAGCGACGATTTCAGGCGGCTGCCAACGCCGCGCAGCAGCTTGTCGCCGATCGAATGGCCAAGGCTTTCGTTGATTGCCTTGAAATGATCGATGCCCAGCACGATCACGCCGATCAATGCGCCGCTGCGTCGCGATTGCGCCAGCATCTCGTCGAGCCTCTGCCGCAGCAGCGTGCGGTTCGGCAAGCCGGTGAGGCCGTCATGCTGTGCCATGAAAGCGAGCCGCATCTCGGCATGCTTGCGCTCAGTAATGTCCATCAACGCCAGCATGACCGCAGGCTCGTCACTATAGGTCAGCGCGCGCGAATAGATCGCAAGGTCGATCAGGGAGCCGTCGGCCTTGACGTGCTTCCAGGTCCGCGCGCTGCGTTCTTCCTCGCTCTGTTCGCTGTCCCACGGCGTGCCTGTGCCATAGGCCTGCAATTGGCGGATCGTCAGCCGCTCGAAATCCGACCGCGAATAGCCATAATGCGCGACGGCGGCATCATTGACGGCCAGCACGCGCTCGTTCTGGACAGAACAGACGATCATCGGCACCGGATTGCTGTCGAACAGCAGCCGAAACGAGGCCTCACGTTGTTTCAGTTCGGTGATGTCGACGCGCAGGCCGATCACGCCGCCGTCGTCCGTGAGGCGCTCCTCAATCAGGATGACACGGCCATCGGACAGCGTCTGTTCGTGGCGCTCGCCGGGGTCGTTGAGCTTGGCCAGGCGCTCGGCCAGCCATTCGTCCTCGCGGCCGATCGCTTCGGGATATTCGCCGCGCATGACGCCGATGCGAATCGTGTCTTCGAGGCGAACGCCCTTGGCGAACAGATCGGCGGTGCCGCTGTAGATTTCCGCGTACTTTTTATTCCAGAGGATGTAGCGGCCTTCGGCATCGAGAAACACGATGCCTTGCGGCAGCAGGTCGATGGCCTCGCGCAACCGGTCGTGCGAGCGCCGCGCGTCCGCAATGGCAGACTCCGTCTCGGCTCGCTTGCGAACAACTTCGCTGATCGCGCCGCCGAGCCTGGCCTTGAGTTTCGTCTTGGGCTTGCCAGGCGCGCGCGTCGTTAAGCCAGCCGCGGACGACCGCCGCTTGGTGCGCTTGGGTGGTCTGGGCCGCGTTCCCGGCATTCACTGCGCCTCGTCGCATTCTGCGTGTGCCGTTCTCGCGGTTTTGTCTGAAAAAACAGTGTAGTGTCG
>CAXTJT010000025.1:0-40502 GCA_964244735.1 uncultured Tardiphaga sp. | reverse complement strand
GGAAGGGCCATCGCTCAACGGATAAAAGGTACGCCGGGGATAACAGGCTGATGACGCCCAAGAGTCCATATCGACGGCGTCGTTTGGCACCTCGATGTCGGCTCATCACATCCTGGGGCTGGAGAAGGTCCCAAGGGTTCGGCTGTTCGCCGATTAAAGTGGTACGTGAGCTGGGTTCAGAACGTCGTGAGACAGTTCGGTCCCTATCTGCCGTGGGTGTAGGAGAATTGAGAGGATTTGTCCCTAGTACGAGAGGACCGGGATGAACGTACCTCTGGTGGAGCTGTTGTCGCGCCAGCGGCAGTGCAGCATAGCTATGTACGGACGGGATAACCGCTGAAAGCATCTAAGCGGGAAACCCACCTCAAAACGAGTATTCCCTTGAGAACCGTGGTAGACGACCACGTTGATAGGCCGGGTGTGGAAGTGCGGCAACGTATGTAGCTTACCGGTACTAATCGTTCGATTGGCTTGATTGCTCTCATTTTCAGTGTCCATGGGCCTTACGGCTCGTGACATGATTGAGTTTAGACCAGCGCGAACAGCAAATAGGGAGTAGCGAGTAGAAAAGTATATACTTGCTATTTGCTACTCACCATTCGCCTCCCGCTTGCTTCGTATATAATGTCCTTCGCCGGCCTGGTGGTTCTAGCGAGGAGCTTGAACCCGATCCCATCCCGAACTCGGCCGTTAAACTCCTCAGCGCCAATGGTACTATGGCTCAAGCCCTGGGAGAGTAGGTCGCTGCCAGGCCTGCCAAGGACATTAAATCCTCCAAACGATCACAGACAAAAAACGCCGCTTCCCTCGGGAGGCGGCGTTTTTTATTGTCTGGGTTTGCCCGATACCTGTTGCAGCCAGCGCCGGCGATCGCAAGGCAGACCGGCTCTGGGCCGCTTGCCAAACAACGACGTCGGCCTAGTCTTCGCTATCTTCAACGACAGGGCGACATCCATGAAGCATCGCGTAACCGTTCTCGCTGCCACATTGATCCTCATGGGCGCCGTCACGCACGATCGCGCGGCGCTCGCGCAAGGCGTCGCTTCATCGACGGATATAGCGATCGCGGCGATTGCCAAGGAGCCGAAAGTCATCAAAACGCTCGATGCCTTGAAGGCGGACGACGCCCGCACGCTCGACGAGCAGAAGCGGATCGCCGAAATTCCAGCGCCGCCGTTCAAGGAAAAGAAGCGCGGCGAATATCTCCTTAAAAGGTTTCAGGAGCTTGGTCTCTCTGAGGCCGCGATCGACAGCGAAGGCAACGTGATCGCGCGCCGCAAGGGCCGCGGCAACGGCCGGCCCAATCTCGTGGTCTCCGCGCATCAGGACACCGTGTTTCCCGAGGGCACGGACGTGACCGTCAGGGAGAGGGACGGCCGCGTTCTCGCGCCGGGCATCGGCGACGACTCGCGCGGGCTCGCGGTCCTGTTGTCGCTGATCCAGTCCGTCAACCAATCGCAGATCGAGACCTCGGGCGATATCACCTTTGTCGCGACGGTCGGCGAGGAAGAACTCGGCAATCTGCGCGGCGTCAAGGCGCTGTTTCGCGACAACAAAACTATTGATGGCTTTATCTCGATCGATGGGCTGAACATCGCGCGCATCGTGACCACGGCGACCGGCAGCCATCGCTACGAATTCACGTTCACAGGGCCCGGCGGTCATTCGTTTCAGGAGTTCGGGCTGCCAAGCGCCGTTCATGCGATGGGCCGCGCCATTGCCAAGATCTCCGAACTGACGCCGCCGTCCGAGCCGCGGACCACGTTCACCGTCGGCACCGTCAGCGGCGGTACCTCGGTGAATGCGATTGCGGCCGAGGCCAAGATGGCGGTCGATATGCGCTCGAACTCGACCGAGGAGTTGCTGAAGCTCGAAGACAAGTTGCTCGCTTTGGTCGACGACGCGGTCGCTGACGAGAACAAGCGCTGGGGATCAGACAAGATGACCGTCACCACGAAGCTGATCGGCGATCGTCCGGCGGGTCGCGTTGCAGAGGACTCGCCGATTGTCCTGGCGACGAAGCGTTCGGTCGCGATGGTTTCGCCGACCGCAAAGGTCAGTTTCAGCGGGTCGAGCACTGACTCCAACGTCGCGATGTCGCTCGGGATTCCCGCCGTGACGATCGGCGGCGGCGGCGACGGCGGCAACTGGCATTCCCGCAACGAATGGTACAAAAACGTTGATGCCTATCTCGGCCCGCAAAACGCGCTGCTGGCGATGCTCACGCTGGTCGGAGTTGATACCGTCAGCCAACCGACACTGAAACCGCGGGACTGATTCGTCATATCTCGGCACGGTCTCGAACCGTTTCCGCCACGATTGCGCGGCAGATTCGCACACGGCTCGATTCACATCTCAGACGATCCCCGATTATTGGACAGCAACAGCGGATCGCCGCTTCATTTCAAGGAGACATTCATGCGCAAGACCATCCGTCCAGCAATGGCCGCGGCCGTTCTGATGATTGCCGCGCCTGCCTTCGCGCAGGCCCCCGCGAAACAACAGCCGCCTGCCAAGGCCGCGCCGGGGCAAAAGGGTGCGCCCGCGCAAAAACAGGCAGCGCCGGCACCGCAGCCCGAACAGCCGGCTTTCAAGGAGGTCGCCCTCACCGACAAACAGGTCGAGGGCGTGATCGATTCGCAAAAAGAGATGGACGCGGTCGCGGCGAAGATTCCCCAGCCGAAGGGCAATGAGCCGCCGAAGCCGGATCCGGCGATCAAGGCGCAGTTCGATGACGTCGCCAAGAAGCACGGCTTTGCCGACTATGCCGACTATAACGGCGCGGTCGAAACCATCAGCGTCGTGCTCGGCGGTTTCGATCCGAAGACCAAGACCTATGTCGGGCCCGAAGCGATGATGAAACAGCAGATCGCAGCGGTGCAGGCCGACAAGAAAATGCCGGCCAAGGACAAGAAGGCGGCGCTCGACGAGATGAATGCGATGTTGAAATCGCCACCGCCGACCGTCCAGAAAAGCAATATCGATCTTGTCGGCAAGTATTACGACAAGCTCGCGGCATTGCTGCAAGACGGGCAGTAAGCGCGGCGCGCGGTTCCGCCGATGGCGAAGAAAGTCATCGTCGCCGGCGCGACCGGTCTCGTCGGCAGCGCCGCGCTTCGGCATTTCGGCGGCATCGCTGGCACCGAGGTCGTAGCCCTGTCGCGCCGTCCGCCGCGCGACTTGCACGGCGCGCGGCATGTGCCGCTCGATCTCACGGACGCCGCCCGATGCGCGGCCGTCGCATCCGAGTTCGACGGCGGTACGCATCTGGTCTATGCGGCGCTCCATGAAGAGCCAAGCCTGATTGACGGCTGGCGCGATCCGCGCCAGATCGCGATCAACGACAACATGCTTCGCAATCTGATGGCTGCTTTGGAGCCTGTGTCGCCGCGCCTTCGTCATGTCGCGCTGCTGCAAGGCACGAAAGCCTACGGCGTCCATGTCCGTCCGCTTGTCGTGCCGGCGCGTGAAGGCCGCTCGGAAATGTACGAGCAGCCGAACTTCTACTGGGCCCAGGAGAACTTCCTGCGCGGTCTGCAGCGCGGCAAGCGCTGGCACTTCAGCATCTTGCGGCCGGTGCTGATCATCGGTGACGCGATGGGCGGCGCGATGGACCTCATTCCGCCGCTTGGGGTCTATGCGTCCTTGCTGCGTGATGAAGGCCGACCGCTGGATTATCCCGGCGGCGCGCCGCGGGTGTCGCAGGCTGTCGATGTCGATCTGCTCGCGCGCGCGATCGCGTGGGCGGGTGAATCGCCGAGCGCCCGCAACGAGGCCTTCAACGTCACCAATGGCGACGTTTTCATATGGGACAACATTTGGCCATCGGTTGCGGTTGCGCTCGGTATGGAGGTCGGACGGTCCGTCCCGTTGTCGCTCGCGAAAAATGCAGACGCATGGCGACCTCGCTGGGATGAGCTGCGCCGCAAACATCATCTCGCATCACCTGCGCTCGATGATTTCGTCGGCCTGTCGCTGCAATATGCCGATTACAGCCTGCGTCACGGCCAGACCGAAAGTGGCCCGCCGTCGATCGTCTCGACGGTGAAGATCAATCAGGCCGGTTTCACCGAAATGATGGACACGGAGTTGATGTTCGCGAAATGGTTCGCCCAGGCGCGCGCGCAGCGCTGGATTCCATAACGCCGCCAAGATTATTCGCCGGCTTGCAGCGTGCGAGGCGCTGGGAACAGCTCCGGCCGCGCGGCTGGCGGCTTTGGCATCAGCGGCGCGTCGGGCGCGGCCTCGTCCTTGCTGAAGTCAAGCTCCTCGATCCGTCCGGCGCGTCTCTCGATCTTGTCGGCCGAGATCAAAATCTGCCGGACGTCCTCATTCATGTCGCCGAAGTGCTTTTGCAACTTGGTGACGCGCTCCCGCAACCGGCCGAGATCGTCGCCGAGATTCATCACCTCGGTGCGGATCAGATCGGCGGCGTCGCGCATCCGCGCATCCTTCAGGATCTGCTGCATCACCTGAATGGCCAGCATCAGCAAGGACGGCGACACGAGTACGATCCGCGCGCGATAGGCCTTCTGGATGACGTCGTCGAAGCCGTCATGGATTTCCGCATAGACGGATTCCGACGGCACGAACATCAGCGCCGTGTCCTGCGTCTCGCCGGCGATCAGATATTTGCCGGCAATGTCGACGACATGCTTCATCACATCGGCACGTAGACGCTGCGCGGCGTATTTCTTTTCATCATCGCTGCGGGCGTCATGCAGCGCCGTCACCGCTTCGAGCGGAAATTTCGCATCGATGCACAAGGGGCGGCCATCCGGCAGGAAGATCACGCAATCCGGTCGCTTGCCGGTGGAAAGCGTGTGCTGAAACGCGAACGCGCCGTTCGGCATGCCGTCGCGCACGATGGTTTCCATCCGCGCCTGACCGAACGCGCCCCGCGATTGCTTGTTGGCCAGCACGTCGCGCAGCGTCGTGACCTGCGAGGTCAGATCGGTGAGATTCTTGTGGGCGTTATCGATGATGCCAAGCCGTTCGTGGAGCGCGCGCAGGCTGTCCATTGTGTGGCGCGTGGTCTGCTCCATCGATTGGCCGACGCGATGCGTCACGGAATCGAGCCTCTCGCTGACCGCGCGCGCCATTTCGGCCTGCCTGCCGGCGAGCGATTGCCCCATCGCATCGACACGGCCGGTCGCCTCGCTTTGCGCGCGCATCATCTCGGAGAGCCGCTCTTCCAGTTCGTCGGCGCGGATCGCCTGCGCGATCGCCAGTTCGGCGCCGCGGCGACCGGACCGCCCGACGACGATGGCGATCACCAGCAGTAGGAGGAGCACCAGCCCGCTGAAGCCGAGCAGCGCCGCGGCAATGCTGATGTCGGTGTCGCCGATGGTGATGAGCGTCTGGGTCATCGCGCAACGATAGCCGATTCGAGGATTTGTGCGAACGAAGCAGGAACAATTATGGTTAATCTGAACTGAATTTTTATGGTTAACGCGACGTGAATTCCCGCAAAGGCGAAGCGATTGACCGCGGGACGCCTGCGCATTACATCGCGCGCATGGCCATTCGCGACATCATCATCCTGCCGGACAAGCAGCTTCGCCTCGTCTCCAAGCCCGTCGAGAAAGTGACGTCTGAGGTGCGCAAGCTCGCCGATGACATGTTCGAGACGATGTATGACGCGCCGGGCATCGGTCTTGCCGCGATCCAGATCGCCGTGCCGCTGCGGCTGATCACGATGGATCTCGCCAAGCGCGATGATGACGAGAACAGCGAGCCGCGGCCGCGCGTCTTCATCAATCCGGAGATCGTGTCGGAATCGGACGAGTTGTCAATCTATGAAGAGGGTTGTCTCTCGATCCCGGAATATTACGAGGCGGTCGAGCGCCCGGCCAAGGTGCGGTTCCGCTTCCTCGATCTCGATGGCAACCTGCGTGAGGAGGACGCCGAGGGGCTGTTCGCGACCTGCATCCAGCACGAGATCGATCACCTCAACGGCGTGCTGTTCGTCGATTACCTGTCCAAGCTGAAGCGCGACCGCGTGCTGAAAAAGTTCACGAAGTTCGCCAGGCGCGCGGGGGAGTAGTCCCTTTCAATTTGCAGATCGGCTACGCATATGCCCCTTCGCCTGATCTTCATGGGCACACCCGATTTCGCGGTGCCGACGCTGCTCGAACTTGTCGCCCATGACCACGAGATCGCGGCGGTCTATACGCGCGCGCCGAAACCCGCCGGGCGCGGCATGAAGCTGCAAGAGACGCCGGTTGCGCGTGAGGCGCATCGGCTTCGTCTGCCGGTGCTGACGCCGGCCAGCCTGAAAACGCCGGAGGCGCTGGAGACGTTCCACGCTTACGAGGCCGATGCGGCCGTGGTCGTCGCCTATGGCATGATCCTGCCGCAGGCGATCCTCGATGCGCCCAAGCTCGGTTGTTACAATCTGCACGGCTCGCTGCTGCCGCGCTGGCGGGGTGCGGCGCCCATCAACCGCGCGATCATGGCCGACGACAAGGAGAGCGGCGTGATGGTGATGAAGATGGATGTCGGCCTCGATACCGGGGATGTGGCGATGGCGGAACGCCTCGCGATCACGGATGCGATGACGGCGAGCGATCTGCACGACCTGCTGTCGCCGCTCGGCGCGGATTTGATGGTGCGCGCGATCGGCGCGCTGGAGCGCGATCGCCTGCAACTCACCAAGCAAAACGAGGACGGCGTCAGTTACGCGTCGAAGATCGACAACGCCGAGGCGAGGATCGACTTTTCGCAGCCGGCGCGTGCGGTCCTGAAACATTGCCACGGCCTGTCGCCGTTTCCCGGCGCGTGGTGCGAGTTTCCGATCGATGACGAAGCTGCGCGTTTGAAGATTCTGCGCTGTGAATTGGCCGACGGAGGCGGTGCACCCGGCACAGTGCTCGACGACAGACTCACGATCGCCTGCGGCGACAGCGCGATCCGCATCGTGCAATTGCAGCGCGCCGGCAAGGCGCCGATGAGCGCGCAGGAATTCTTGCGCGGCACGGCGGTCGGGCCCGGAACGCGGTCGCTCTAGGGTGCCGCGTTACAAGCTCACCATCGAATATGACGGCGCGCCGTTTTGCGGCTGGCAGTTGCAGCCGAATTTGCCGACGGTGCAGGGCGCGCTCGAAGACGCCGTGACCGCGATCTGCGGCGAGAGCGTGCGCGTGCATGGCGCGGGACGCACCGATGCCGGTGTCCATGCGCTCGGCCAGGTCGCGCATTGCGACATCGCCAAGCATTTCGTGCCCGGACGGTTTCGCGACGGACTCAACGCGCATCTGCGGCCGCATCCGGTCGGCGTACTGAGTGCTGAGATCGTGCCGAATGATTTCGAGGCAAGGTTCTCCGCGATCCGCCGGCATTATCGCTATCGCATCTCGAATCGCCGCGCCAATCTCGCGCTCGACATCGGCAAGGTGTGGCGGCTGCCGCGGCGGCTGGACACCGACGCGATGCATGCCGCCGCGCGACGGCTCGTGGGCAAACATGACTTCACGACGTTTCGCGACACAGAATGCCAGGCAAAGTCGCCGGAGAAGACGCTCGACGTGATCGACGTGATCCGTAACGGCGACGCGGTCGACATCGTGACGAACGCCCGCTCCTATTTGCACAGCCAGGTGCGCTCGATGGTGGGATCGCTGGTGTGGGTCGGGGAAGGCCGCTGGACCGCCGACGATCTCGCCGCTGCCCTGGCCGCGCGCAACCGCAACGCCTGCGGGCCCGTCGCGCCGCCGGACGGACTGTATCTGGAGCAGGTGGATTACTGAAGTCCGGCAGTCGGCAATAGGCGGTCGCCAGATGCTCGATTGCCGATTGGCTACTGCCGCAATTCCTTCACCTTCTCCCAGAACAACGTCTGTCCGTCAGCGACATTCGCGGTCCAGTGTTCGGCGGCGAAATCGTTGGCGTCGTCGGTGATGAATTTGAACGCGCGCCACGGCACGTCGTGACGCGCGCAGACATGCGCGATGGCGAACAATTCCATATCGACGAGGTCGATCTTGTTCTCGACCAGCCACGGATCGGTCGTCGTGACGAAACTGTCGCCGGTGCCGCAGACGATCCCTTCATGCCCCGACGACAGGCGATCCAGTTCGGGGCTGAACGGCGTGCGGCCGCGCGGCGCCAGCGGCATCGCCATCATGTCGCGCTGCACGACATCGGCGACTTCGTAGATGCCGCGCAAATCTGAATTGATCTTGCCGGCCGTTCCGTAATTGATCACCAGCGACGGTCGCAGCGCCATGATCGCCAGCGTCGCGGCACTCGCAGCATTGACCTTGCCGACGCCCGTGAAGATCACCTCGAAGCCATCAGGTGCGCGGGCCTTGTCGAGTTCGTCGGGGATCGCTGTCAGAACGAGAATGCTCATATCGGATCCCGCCCTGTGAAATACCGATCCAGCACGCCACGATAGATCTTGGTCAGGTTTTCGAGGTCGGCGACGGGCGTGCGTTCGTCGATCTGGTGCATGGTCTGGCCGACAAGGCCGAACTCGATCACCGGGCAGTAATGCGTGATGAAGCGCGCATCTGACGTGCCGCCGCCGGTGTTGAGGTCGGGCGTGCGGCCGGTGACGTCTTGGATCGCAGCGACGACGAGTTCGGTGAACGGGCCGGGCTTCGTCACGAACGAACCGGCATTCGACGGCTCCCACGTCACATGCGCCTTGATACGATTGCCGCAGGCGGCGGCGAGCCGCGCCTCGATCAGGGCACGCAGCGACTCCTGCGTATGCTCGTCGTTGAAGCGAATGTTGTATTTCGCCCGCGCCTGCGCAGGGATCATGTTGCTCGCGGGATTGCCGACATCGACGGACGTGAATTCGAGGTTCGAGGCCTGAAATTGCGCGTTGCCGGCGTCCAGCGGATCGCCCGACAGCGCTGTGATCAAAGTTGCGATATCCGGCACCGGATTCTGCGCGCGATGCGGATAGGCGACATGGCCCTGCACGCCGTCCACAATCAGCGTCCCTGATTGCGAGCCGCGACGGCCGATCTTGATGGTGTCGCCGAGCGCGTCGACATTGCTCGGTTCGCCGAGCACGCAGTGATCGAAACGTTCGCCGCGATCCGCCGCCCATTGCAACAGCTTCGCGGTGCCGTTGACGGCGACGTCTTCCTCGTCGCCGGTGACCAGAAACGAGATCGAACCCTTCGGGTTGCCGTCATGCGCCGCGAGATAATCCAGCACGGCGGCGACCGCGCAGGCGATGCCGCCCTTCATGTCGACCGCGCCGCGCCCGTAGAGAAAGCCGTCGGTCACATCGCCGGCGAACGCGCCATGGGTCCATGCGGCATCGTCGCCCGGCGGCACCACGTCGGTATGGCCGGCGAAGGTGATGTGCGGCGACGCGCTGCCGATGCGGGCATAGAGATTGTCGATGTCGGCGGCACCATCTTCGCTGAAGGTGATTCGGTGCGTCTCGAAACCGGCATCGGTCAGCAAAGCCTCAAGCACGCCGAGCGCGCCGTCATCCGCGGGCGTCACCGAACGGCAGCGCAGCAGATCGCGGGCTATTGTGAGGGCGCTTGGCGACATCAGGTATGCGTCGGGGCTGCCGGGGTCGGGGTCGGATCGGGGCCGAATCTATTGGAACCGTCCGTCCCCGGCAGGCAAGCGATCTCGACAAAAGCCCAGATCGACAGCGCGACAGCGATCAGACCGAAGACCAGCGACGCGCCCTCGCCAATTGCAGCGGCCGGTGCGCTGCTGATGAGACCTGGACCGACATAAAACAGAACGACCCACCAGGCGCTTCGATTTCGATCGTGAAGACGTTTGATCGCCACCGCCAGCGCAGACCATATTGCAGCGGCGACAAGCACCATCGCAACAAGGATGAAGCCCACCGTGACTGGCGTGGACAATTTATCGAAATCGTCCGGATTCGAGCTTCCGACGACGAGCAGGCCGACGGTGCAATACGCGCCCCATACCAGCATGTTGATGACGACGGTCAGCCAATATTTGCCGCGATTGATGCGGCCGCGAAAACTGAAAAGCAGCGTCGCCCAGTCCATTCTGATCGCCTTAAAATGCCTTTTGCAATCCGGCTTTCTTCAAAACCTCGTTTGAAGTGTGCCGCGATTTCGTTGAACGCGGCACTGCAACGTGTTTATTCGCGATCGGGCTGAACCAGATTTCATGACTGTCCTTCCCAGTCTGGCATCAAAATCGGCCTATTTGCCGGCCAGGTCAATCCCGCAGCAATTCGTTGATGCTGGTCTTGGAGCGGGTGCGCTCGTCGACGCGCTTGACGATCACGGCGCAGGCGGTCGACGGACCGGGCTGGCCGTTCTTCAGCGGACGGCCGGGCAGGTTGCCGGGCACGAGCACGGCATATTCGGGCACTTCGCCGATAAACGTCTCGCCGGTGTCGCGATCGACGATCTTCGTCGATGCGCCCAAAAAGACACCCATCGCCAGCACCGCGCCCTTGCGGACGATGACGCCTTCGGCGACCTCGGAGCGCGCGCCGATGAAGCAGTCGTCCTCGATGATGACGGGGCCGGCCTGCAGCGGCTCCAGCACGCCGCCGATGCCGACTCCGCCGGAGATGTGCACGCGCTTGCCGATCTGGGCGCAGGAGCCGACCGTGGACCATGTGTCGATCATCGTGCTCTCGTCGACGTAGGCGCCGAGATTGACGAAGGATGGCATCAGCACGACGTTCCTCGCGATGAAGGCCGAGCGGCGCACGATCGCGCCCGGCACCGCGCGGAAACCGGCCTCGCGAAAGCGGTTCTCGCCCCAGCCGTCGAATTTCGACGGCACCTTGTCCCACCACGACGACCCGCCGGGGCCGCCGGCGATCGGGCTCATATCGTTGAGCCGGAACGACAGCAGCACGGCCTTCTTCAGCCACTGTTTAACGGTCCATGTGCCGTCGTCGCCGCGATCGGCGACGCGGGCTTCACCCATGTCCATCAATTCGAGCGCGTGATCGACGGCGTCGCGGACTTCACCCTTGGTCGCGGCGTTGACGCTGTCGCGCGCCTCGAAGGCCTTGTCGATGGTGGTTTCGATCTGGGTGAACGACATGGCGATTCCTTCAGGCGGTCGGGCGATTTTGTGCGCTTTTGTCGGGATTCGGATCGGTGGAGTCAAGGTGGGTGGTGGATGGATGCCGCAGCGTCGCCAAGCTGTCGGCGTCACCCTCCGCGACGGCGGAGGGCCCAGTACGCCGCGAGGTTTGTGTTGAGCAGGGCTGCCAAGAGTACTGGTTCCCCGCATGCGCGGGGATGACGGCTGGTCATGTGGAAAGGCAATGCCTTAATTTCGTAGGCTCTGCAAAAACCCCGTCAGATCGTCGGTCACATGATCGACGTAAGCCTCGCCCCGGCCTTCCAACTCCCATGTCTCGCGCACGATAACCTTGCTGTCGTCCGGCACCACCAGCACGGTTGTCATGCCGAGGTCGTGCGGCACCACGAGATTTCGCGCGAGATCCTCGAACATCGCGGCGCGCGCCGGATCGACATCGTGCAGCCGGAGAAATTTGTCATAGGTCGCGCGCGCCGGTTTCGGTTCGAGTTCTGCGGCGATGATGTCGAACACGGCCTCGAAGTGGTCGGTGATGCCGAGCCGTTCGAGCACCTTGCCGGCGTGGTCGCACGAGCCGTTGGTGAGGATCAATTTGCGGCCGGGCAAAGCCGCGATCGCAGCGCCCATCGCCGGGTTCGGCTCCAGCGGCGAATGGTCGATCTGATGCACATAGGCCAGGTAATCGTCGGCCGAGATGCCGTGCTCGGTCATCATCCCGCGCATCGTCGTGCCGTAGCGGCGGTAATAATCCTTCTGGACCTTGAAAGCGTCGTCCTGCGCAATCCTGAGCGACTGCGCGACGAATTCGCGGATGCGCATATCGACCTGCTGCCACAGGTTGACGTGATGCGGGTACAGCGTGTTGTCGAGATCAAACACCCAGGTGTCGATATGGGCGAAGTCGCGGGTTGTTTGTCTGATTGCGTTCATTCGATCCTCAGCCGTCATCCCCGACAAGCGCGCTCTTGCGCGCGACGACCGGGGATCCAGTACGCCGCAGCGTCGCGGTTCTTTCATGAAAGTCACGGAATACGGGGCCCTCCGCCTTCGCGGAGAGCGACGCCCTGCAAGCAATCGTCACGGCATCGCGAATCGCAGCGTGCGGCCGCCGCCGCTCATATCGACCGGCGCAAAGCCGGTTGAAACAAGACCACGCGATCCGCAGTCGCTCTGGTCGGCGACCTCGAACTTGCTCTCGCGCGTGCACAGCGGCTTGGCCCCGCCCCAGTTCAGCGCGCGATCCTTGATTTTCACCACGCGGTTCTCCGCATCGACCGCTTCGGCGAAACTGAAGACCAGCTTGGGCTGGCCGGTGATGTCGGGATGCAGGCATTTGCCGGGTTCGATGCGATACCAGCCGCGGCTGGTCACGGCCTTGCCGTCATCGGTCGCGACAGCCGCCATGATCTTGTGCGGCGTGTCGTTGCACCAGGTCAACCCGGTCGGCGACGGCGCCTGCACCGCATTGATCATCGTCTCGAAGAAGTTCTGCGCATTGACGACGTCACCGGCGAGATTGCGGCTCTTGAGAAACGCCGCCAGCGCGCCTTGCGTCTTCGGCCCGTCGACGCCGTCTATCGGGGCTGCGTCATAGCCCGCTATCACCAAGAGCCGCTGGATCGCGGCGAGCTTGGCCTGCTCGTCATCATATTCGCTGTCCTCGGCGAGATAAGCGACGAGATTGCCGTCATCCGTCTGCGTCGGCTTGATCGCCGTGAATTGCGCAGGCGTTTGTCCGGTACGGCATTGCCGCGCCGCGGCGATGACGAAATTGCTCGGCGCGATGCACAGCGTGTCCGCGCCGTTCTGAGGCAGCGGCGATGCGCCATAGACGCCGAGCGCGCGGGCGTTCAGCAAAATGCGATCCGCCGTCAGCGCGCCCTGCAGCACGACGCGGCATTGCGCGGGATCGATGCGAAACCAGCCGCGCGTCGCGGTGGCGCTCTTGTCGTCGATACCGATCGCGGCCTCGATGACATAACTCATGCGGTTGCAGAGTTTCAGATCGGCATAAGCGGATGTGGTGGGAATACAGAATAAACCAAACACCACCGCCGTCATCGCCCGGCAAAGGCGCAACTTTGCGCCTGACGACCGGGCGATCCAGTATGCCGCGACATTGCGGATAAACTTCAGCGACGCGGAATACTGGGTCATCCGCCTTCGCGGATGATGACGGCCGTTTGCGAGGCCAAACCTCGAGTCACACACAATTCTGGTGCGATCCCTGCTCACTTGTGGATCAGCGTGCCCGTGCCCTGATTGGTGAAAAGTTCGAGCAGCACCGCGTGCGGCGTCTTGCCGTCGATGATGACGACGCCTTCGACGCCCTGCTCGAGCGAGTAGATGCAGGTCTCGACCTTCGGAATCATGCCGCCGGAAATCGTGCCGTCGGCGATCAGCCTGTTGGCGTCCTTGATCGACAATTCCGGGATCAGTTTCTTCGACTTGTCGAGGACGCCCGGCACGTCGGTCAGCAGCAGCAGGCGCTTGGCCTTCAATGCGCCGGCGACGGCGCCGGCAAACGTGTCGGCATTGACGTTGAAGGTCTGGCCCGTTTTGGAGGTCGCCAGCGGCGCCAGCACCGGGATCAGATCATGGCCGATCAACTGGTTGAGCAAGGTGAGATCGACCTTGTCGGGTTCGCCGACGAAGCCGAGATCGACGACGCGCTCGATATGCGAATCCGGATCGACCATGGTCCGCGTGGCCTTGGAGGCCGTGACCATGTTGCCGTCCTTGCCGCAGAGGCCGACGGCCTTGCCGCCGGCCTCGTTGATATAGCCGACAAGCTGTTTGTTGATCGATCCGGCCAGCACCATCTCGACGATCTCGATGGTCGCGGAGTCGGTGATGCGCAGCCCGGCCGCGAATTCGGATTTGATGCCGAGACGGTTGAGCATGGTCGCGATCTGCGGCCCGCCGCCATGGACGACGACCGGATTGATCGCGGTCTGCTCCAGCAGCACGATGTCGCGCGCAAAAGCCTTTGCGAGGTCTTCGGCGCCCATCGCGTGGCCGCCATACTTGATGACGATGGTTTCCTCGTCATATTGCTGCATGTGCGGCAGCGCCTCGGACAGGATGCGGGCCTGGTCGAGCGGGCTGATCTCGGGCGCGTCGGTCATGAAGCGGGTCTCACGATTCGAAAGAATTGGCGCGGCACAGCGCTAGCATCTCATTCGCTGAGAGCCTAGTGGCGGTCGACGAAAAGCTCTAGGCTGCACCGAAACCAGGCGTCATCACCCGCGCAGGCGGGTGAACCAGTATCGCAGAGACTGTGAGCACTGGATCGCCCGGTCAGCGGGCGCAAGACGCCCTTGCGGGGCGACGACCGCAGCAATCTCAGCTCCGTCGCGGCCAAAGCCCTGCGACGGTCAGCACCAGCCAGCTCAGGATCAGCAGCGTGCCGCCTGTCGGTGCGGCCATCGGAAACAGCGCGTGCCCTGCATGGACGCGCATGGTGAGATCGCCGGCGAACAGCAGCGCCCCCGCCACAAAACTGAAGGCCGCAACGAGCCCGAGTGACATCTGGATGACGCCGCGCTCGGCGAGCAGGATCGTCACCAGCACGGCCGGAGCATGAAACAGCAGCATCGACGAGGCCGGCCCCAGCAGCGACGCGTCGCCTTGATGCGCGGCGGCGGCGGCCAGCGCCACGCCGGCCGCGCCCATCAGCCCGGTGAGCGCGACCAGGACGCGGTAGAGAACAATGGAGGTCATGCGCGCTCCTGCAAGAGTCTGATCATCGCGGCGCGAAGGTCCGGCATGCCCGCGCCGGTGCGCGACGACGTCAGCAGGATTTCCGGGAAGGCCGCGGGGTGCTTGAGTAAAGCGGTGCGGGTCGCATCCGCCGTGGCTTCCAACTCGCCGGCCTTGACCTGATCGGCCTTGGTCAGCACGACCTGATAGCTGACGGCGGACTTGTCCAGAGTCTTCAGCACGGTCTCGTCGACGTCCTTCAAGCCATGGCGGCCGTCGATGAGCACATAGACGCGGGCGAGGCTGCTGCGGCCCTGCAAAAAGGAGTGGATCAGCTTGGTCCACGACATGACTTTGGTTTTCGGCGCGGACGCGTAGCCGTAGCCGGGCATGTCGACAAGGCGCAGGTTGGAATCCTGCGGGCCTTCAAAAAAGATCAGCTCCTGCGTTCGGCCGGGCGTGTGCGAGGTCCGCGCCAGCGCGTTGCGGCCGGTCAGCGCGTTGATGAGGCTTGATTTGCCGACATTTGAACGGCCGGCGAAGGCGACTTCGAGACCTTGCATCGGCGGCAGCGTTTCGATTGAGGGCGACGCCCAGATGAATTGCCAGTCACCGGCAAACATCTTGCGGCCCTGTTCGATCAGCGTCGCATCGTCGGTATTGTCGCTCATGCGAAGGCGCTTTCGGTTGGCCGGAGTATGCGGCCATCCTTCGAGGCTCGCGACAGCGCAAGTGCGCTGTCGGCTCGCACCTCAGGATGACGCCGTCATTGTTGTACTGTCACCCTGAGGCGCCGCGCGCTTTCCTGCGCGGGCCTCGAAAGGCGACGGCATTGAGCCTACGTCTTTTTCTCGACCGCAGGTTTCTTCGCGAATGTCGACTTGACGTTGTCGAACAACTCCACCTTGACGCCGTTGCGGCGCATGATGAAGCCCTGCTGCAGCACCGAGAGCGCGTTGTTCCAGGCCCAATAGATCACGAGACCGGCCGGGAAGCCCGCAAGCATGAAGGTGAAAATCAGCGGCATCCAGTCGAAGATCATCTTCTGGGTCGGGTCCGGCGGCGTCGGATTGAGCTTCATCTGGAACCACATCGTGATGCCCATGATGATCGGCCAGATGCCGAGCGCGAGGTAGTGACCGAACACCGGAATCTGCGTCGGATCGGCCGGGATCAGCCCGAACAGGTTGAACAGGTTGGTCGGATCGGGCGCAGACAGATCCTTGATCCAGCCAAAAAACGGCGCATGGCGCATTTCGATGGTGACGAACAAGACCTTGTAGAGCGAGAAGAACACCGGAATCTGCAACATGACGGGAAGACAACCGGCGACCGGGTTGATCTTCTCCTTCTTGTAGATCTCCATCATCTCCTGTTGCTGCTTCATCTTGTCGTCGGGATATCGCTCTTTCAGCGCCGCCAGTTGCGGCTGCACGGCCTTCATCTTCGCCATCGACGCGTAGGACTTGTTGGCGAGCGGGAAGAAGATCGTCTTCACCAGCACCGTCACCAGCAAGATCGCGACGCCAAAATTGCCGACCAGGTGAAAGAAGAAGTCGAGCGCGAGGAACATCGGCTTGGTGATGAAGTGGAACCAGCCCCAGTCGATCAACAGATCGAAATGGTTGAGGCCGAGTTGCGTGTTGTAGCCGCCGAGGCCGGAGGCGAAGGGGAAGTTGATGCCGACGACGCGGGCTTCCTTGGCGCCTGCAAACAGCCGCGCATTGGCCGTGCCGGTGCCGCCGATCGCGATCGTCTGCGCGTCTTGCAGATAATCGGTCTGGTAGGTGCGGACGTTGCCGACAAGGTTCGACGAGAATCGCGCCTGCAATTGCGCAGTGGTGTCGGGCAGCAGTGCCGAGGCCCAGTATTTGTCGGTCATGCCGAGCCAGCCATTGGTGACTTTGAAGTTCACCGCCTTGGCGTCGTCGATTTTCTTGTAGCCGTATTCCTGCAGGCCCTGATCGCCGAGATAGCCGACAAGGCCTTCATGCAAAATGTAGTAGCCGGAGACATGCGGCGTGCCGTGGCGCGAGATCAGCGCGAACGGATACAGCGTCACCGGCGCGGAGCCGACATTAGTGACGTCGTCCTTGATCGTGAACAGGAAGCGCTCGTCGACCGCGATCGTGCGGCGGAAGGCAAGGCCTTCGCCATTGTCGTATTTCAGCGTGACCGGATTGCCGGGCGTCAGCGCACCATTGCCGTCCTGCTGCCACTGCGTGTTCTGGTCCGGCATCTTGACATTCGCACCGGCCGCGGCGACCCAGCCGAACTCGGCATAATAGGGCTCGGCAGTGCCGGAGGGCGAGAACAGCACGATCGGCGCCGACTGCGGATCGACGGTGACACGAAACTTGTTGAGTTCGAGATCGTCGAGCCGCGCGCCCTTCAGCGAAATGCTGCCGTTAAGCTGCGGCGTCTCGATCTTGATGCGCGAGGACGCGCCGATCGCGGCCTCGCGGCTCACCGGCGGCTGTGCCGTGGCATTGGCAATCGCCGGCGTGGTCGACGGCGTGGCCGTGCCGGGTTGAGGCGGCGTGCTGCCGGGCGTTGTGCCGGGTGTCGCCGGTGTCGCACCCGGTTGCGCCGGATTGGGGCTCTGGAGCTGTTTCTGCGCCTGCTCGGTGGCGCGTTGCTTCTCCATCTGCGGGATGTTGAAAAAATACTGCCAGCCGATCAGCACCAGGCCGGAGAGAATGACGGCGAGGATGGTGTTGCGATTGTCGGTCATCAGGTCAGATCTCGCATCGTTCGGGTCTCGTCATTCAAATCAGGCTGCAAATCAGGTGCTGAAGCCACGCGCCAGTCAGGTGGACGGAGGCCGCGTCTGCGGTTTCGGCGCGCGCGCAAGGCGCTGCAACGCCGTCTGAAGGTCGTCGAGCATCACGGCGAAACCGCGGTTCAACGCGGCTCTCCGGCCGACTAGCACATAATCGCTGTGGGGTCGCATGGATTGCGGTGCGACACGCTTCACCAGTTCGCGAAGCCGGCGCTTGATCCGGTTTCGTTCGGTGGCGGTGCCGTTTTTCTTGGTGACGGTGAAGCCGACGCGAACCGGCCCGTCATCCGCGCGGACGCGGCTTTGCAGCACGAATGCCGGCGCGTTCGTTCGCGGCCCATTGGCAGCGGCGACAAAGTCCGCGCGCTGCCTTAACCGATCCATGGTGAGGTCTCGGAGAGGACTGGTGAGATATGTCCGTCAGGCGCTCAGGCGCTTGCGGCCACGCGCGCGGCGGGCAGCGATGACCTTGCGGCCGCCGACGGTGGCGATACGGGCGCGAAAGCCGTGGCGGCGCTTGCGGACCAGTTTGCTGGGTTGATATGTGCGCTTCACGGGTCGTTCTCCGCAGACAGGGCGTTTCGCAAACAGCAGACGCCGTCAGGAATTGGAATTATGGTCCGATGATGCCAGCCGAATTGACCGTATCCGGCCCAATGGAGCCGCGCCCGGTGAACCGGGCCATCGCGGACAGTTGGCGCGGCTTATACGGGAGCGCCCCAAATCCGTCAATTGTCAGCGACATGTTTCCGCAGCCGAGACGACCGCCACAATGACGCACAAATTGGACGGCATCAGGGTAGCGGAGATCGCGCCTTCCTTCTTTCCTACAAACCGATCGTTGATCGGCCCGTATCTGGAAAATCCATATCTGGAAAAGCTCTGGCCGGGGGGCATCGTCACGACATGACCGAGACCGCCGAGACGCCGACGATGCAAGTGCTGCCGAAAGCCGCAGCGCGCTTCTCTGTGCGTCCGCTCGGCCTGTCCGGCAAATTGCTGCTGCTGACGATCCCGCTGGTGATGATCGCGGAAATCTTCATCTATGTCCCGTCGATCGCCAATTTCCGCATCAACCGGCTCAACGACCGGCTTGCCGCCGCCAATACCGCCGCGCTGGTGCTGGATGCCGCACCGCTCGGGATGGTGCCGGAATCGCTGTCGCGGCAGATCCTTGACAGCATCGGCGCGCGCGCGGTGGCGATCAAGATGGGCCAGCAGCGCCGTCTGCTGGCCAGCGCCGACCTGCCGGCGAAGATCGACCATGACGTCGACATGCGCGCGATGACCGCCTGGTCGGCGATCTACGAGGCCTTCGAGGTCATGCTGGAGACCGGCAATCAGGCGATCCGCGTGATCGGCCCGGCGCCGGGCGGCGCGCAGTTTATCGAGGTCGTCATCGACGAGCTGCCGCTGCGGCAGGCGATGTATCGCTTCTCGCGCAACGTGCTGGCGCTGTCGCTGGTCATTGCGATCCTGACGGCGGCTCTGGTCTATTTCGCGCTTCATTATCTGTTCGTGCGGCCGATGCGGCGGCTGACCGCCAATCTCGTCGGGTTCCACGCGAATCCGGAGAGTTCCGCGCGCATCATCGTGCCGAGTCGGCGGGGCGATGAAATCGGTGTGGCTGAGCGCGAACTCAGCGACATGCAGCGTGATCTCGTCTCGATGCTGCATCAGAAAAGCCGGCTTGCTGCGCTCGGCCTCGCGGTGTCGAAGATCAATCACGATCTGCGCAATCTGCTGGCATCGTCGCAATTGCTGTCGGATCAACTCGCCAGCGTGCCGGACCCGCGCGTGCAGCGCTTTGCGCCGAAGCTGATGCGCTCGCTGGAACGCGCGATCGCCTTCTGCCAGTCGACGCTGTCTTACGGCCGCGCGCAGGAAGCGCCGCCGGACCGCCGCATGATGCTGGTCGAGCCTGTCGTCAACGAGGTGCGCGAATCGGTCGGGCTGCTCAATGATGCCTCGATCGGCTGGATCAACGCGATCGAACGGGGGCTGATGATCGACGCCGACCCGGATCAGTTGTTTCGCATTTTGCTCAATCTGGTTCGCAACGCCGCGCAGGCGCTGGAAAATCAGCCGAGCCGGGACAATGCGCCGCCGCAGATCCGCGTCACCGGCCGCCGCGAGGGTGCGGTGGCCATCCTTGAGGTCTCCGATACCGGCCCCGGCGTGCCCGACAAGGCCCGCGCGCATCTGTTCGAGGCATTTCAGGGTTCCGTGCGCCCCGGCGGCTCTGGGCTGGGTCTCGCAATCGCAGCGGAATTGGTGCGCGCGCATGGCGGCGACATCCACCTTGTCGAGGGCACGCTCGGGGCGACCTTCCGCATCAGGCTGCCTGATCGGGCGGTCGAACTGCATGATGTCCGCAGCGCGCGCGCCCGGGCCTGAATATGCGTTTCGGGCGCTGGACCAAACCTTTGCCCCTTGCCTTGCCGAAGCGACTTGCCAAGCTGGGCCGGAGTCGGTAGCTATGGCGCGCTTTCGCGATGGATCGTTTCACGGTGCCATTGCCAAGCCCGCGGCATCCTTGAGATGGCTTGTTGCAAGCCTCATATTTCAGAGATGACCGCATCCCGCGCGCCCGTAGCTCAGCTGGATAGAGCACCAGACTACGAATCTGGGGGTCAGAGGTTCGAATCCTTTCGGGCGCGCCATTTATCAAGGGTTTTTGCGTTTTTGGCGCTCGGTGTTACCTTTGTTACCAAGTATGTTACCAGAGTCCTTTATGCCCTTCGGGCCCGCCGCGATGTCGATCAACGCGGTCCGGCGCACGACCCTGACCTGGAGAAAGCGGTGTGCCTCGTAGCGCTCCATGACGTCCGATACGCTTGTTCCCGCTCCGATACTTGAACCTCGAGAGCGAACTTCCGCCGGGATCGATCTTCGTTGCGACCGAACAACAAGACCTTGCTGTCGCCGGCGAGCGAGAGCCATCGCATGAGTGCGAAGCAGGGCAAATCGTCTTCCTTCGAGTCGATCGGAGCGAACAGCTGAAGCGCCGCCTCAGCCAACCGAGTTGAGCCGAACGCCTCGGTCGAAACCGTAGCCTTTCATATTCAGTTTCATCGATCGGAAGTTCGCCGATACGGATCGCGAGGAACTGCTCGAGCGGATGGCCCCAGATCCCCGGACGAATGCCAGCGGAATCGATTGTGTCGCCTTGAACCGACACTGGCCGCATTCGGCCAGTGCGCCGAATGTCGATGCGGACGCTGAGATCGACGCGCAATTTGCTGAAATCAAGACCGTGCTGGATAACGCGCGCGCACATAGTGCCAGCCGGCCGAGCGCCAAGAAAATTTCAAGCCGTGGGCAAACGTGGCCGCTTTTCAATCGGCCTCCTTCGCCCATGCTTGTGTGTACGACAGCAGCTGAGCAGCTCTGAATTCTTAGTAGCTAAGATGCAATCAGTGCCGAGTATAGTTTTTCGACATGGTACGCCCCCGCCCAACTCGGCAAATGACTCCGACCGAATCGGCGAAGGTCGCTCGCCGATGTGTGAAACACCGAGCTGAACCGTCGGCTGAAGTGTGGAAGGCTATCGAAACCGCAGCGGTGCGCAATCATTGACACCGTGTCGGTCTCGCGAACGTCGCACAGCATACGATACGCCCCGAGCAGTCGGCGACGCTCGGCAAGCAGCGGCAGTCCGCCGAAATGCTCGGCGACATCGGTCACCTTCACGGGATCAACCCCGAGCCTTGCCGCGATCGCGTCTATAGTAGGCTCCATCGACAATTGCGCGTCGATCAGATCCACGATGCGCTGGAGAAGCGGCGCGTCAGGCATTGTCATCGGCCGCACGGACCGGTAGGCGGGCAGCATGGCGACCGCGAGCATGTCGCGCAGAGCACGGCCATAAAACGCGGCGGCTGCGTCCGGCAAGTCTGCGGCGTGGTCGATCAGATAGCGCGCCTGCTCGGCCGCGAGAGAGAGTTCGGCGCTTGGCGCGAGCGGACCGGCGAGCGAAGGAGCGGGCAGCACCTCGTCGATCATATATCGCGGAAGCGTCACGATGATCGTCTCAATATCTCCGATCGATTTCATGTCGAGCGGGACCGCGAGATCCCAGATCATCGCGCCACCGGCCAGAGCCTCGACCGCGCGGCCGCCGATGGTGCCGACCTCACCGCCAACGATGTAATAGTGGATCGTGATGCGGTCTTCGCCGTCGGCGGCAATCATCGCGGCATCGCGCTGATAGTGGATGGGCGAGGTGTATGCGTGGATCACATTGAGGTCGCCGAGTTTCAGCATCCGCCACCGCGAAGAAAAAGCGCCGGGGTCGCGAAGCGAATCGACACGAAACTCGAAAGCGCCCATCCGGAAGGTTGTGAGGCGCGCGTCTTGCGGTACGATCTCGGTGTCGAAACGCATCAACTGCATGGAGGCCTTCGATTTGAACGTCGCGGAGAAATGTGAGGAAAGTAATCGCTGCTGTATCGGCCGATGGTTTCAGGGGTGATCCCGCGTCGCCGGACTTCGCCTGGCGTCATGCCGAACAGCGATTTGAACCGACGGTTGAATTGTGTTGTGTCCGAAAAACAATGAACCCTTGCGATCTGGGCGATCGCGCGGCGTTCTGCTGGATAGCGCAGCAGGTTCCGGATTGCGATCAGACGACGTTCCCAAATGAGCTCTTCCGCTCCGCCGGCCTCTGCGGTCGCGCGGTAGAGTGCTGACCGCGAGCAGCCCAGCTCCGCACACAGGGAGTCTGCCGATTGAGGCATCAGTAGATTGGCATCGATATGCGCGACGATGCGTTCGAGCAACGATGCGCGACGCCGGGAGGCCAGTCCCGGTTGCCCCTCAGGGAGCAGCAAAGCCGCGGCAAGAAGCGAGCGGATCGCATTTGCCGCGAGCCTCGTCTGGCGATTGCAGAGGCGGCCACGATCCAACATCAACAGGCCGTCGATATAACGCTGCAACACGCGCAGGCCGATCGATCGCGGCAGTCGTTTGGGTGTCGGCCCGGACGGCAGGATGCCCGCAAGGAAGCGATAGGGCGCAAGCAGTGTGATGACGTCTTGCGTGTCGCAATTGCTTGGCGGAAGAACCCCGTCCACGATGTAGATTTCGTGGGCTACGGTACCCTCAGCGCCCGAAGGAAAATACATCGTCAAAAACTCGCCGTCGGACAATTCAGACCGTCGAGAATCGAGCGTCGCGTTCACCTGAAACTGTCGAGCAACGATGATCGGCCCCAACTGAAGCGGTTCGATCGCATTTGCTGTGCGAATATCCAACTTCCGAAAACTCTCGGCGATTTCGTCGGCCTGCATCGCGCGAGTATGGCCATACCATCGGAGGTCTGACAAGCAACATGGCAAATGGAACTTCACCACGAGTCAGCCCGCCTTTGACAGCCATGCAGATACGGCAAAATGGAACTTTAAAGTTCCTTACGTGGAACTGGCGATTGTCCATCGCAAACTCGCCCAAAGTACTTTGACCCCGGAGTCCATTCGGGCGCTGAGATCGAGCGGCCTTTCGCCAAATAGCAATCGTACCGCGTGACATTCCAGCCCGGCGGCCTTGGAAGAAGCGGCGCGCAGCGCAGCCAGCAAGATCGCTTTGCCGGAGCGCCGGCCAAACAGCACGCGCAACAAATTGGGATTCACAGATCATCCAATTCGGATCGATCGCGGATACTCATGAATCACGAATCTCGCCGGTCAACGGTCGGGCGTCGGAACGGGGTCTGCACGCGCCAACGCTGGCGCAGGGGAAAGGACGCGGGGGGCTCGCGTTCATTCACCCTTGGGGGGAATCTGAGATGGCGCATATCATCCGCGGCATTGCTGTGAACACCGATGCGTTCAAGTCCGGTGATCGACAATACGCGTTGCGCCGGGCTTGGCGCAGACCAGCCGCGAATCGTATTTTCCTCGCATGCACATCAATGGCAGCCTTGCTCAGCGGCGTGACGCTGACGGCGACGCGAAAGATGGCGTCGATCGTCGTGTTGTCCACGATCGGAACCGTCGGCCTCGCGCTGACAGGCAAATCGACGGCGGCGTTGGCGGAAGTATGCATCACCAGCGATTCGCCCAACGGTTCAAACGCGGACGGGGGCACCAACCTTGCGTGTGGCTCGGATACTTATGCCGGTAGTCCCAACGCCATCTCGAACAACGTCGTCTTCGGCGTGTTTAGCAATGCCGGTGGATCGAATAGCGCAAACGTCACGGTCGGATCTTTCTCAAATGCCTTCGGTGACAACGCCTCCAATATTGCAATCGGGAATCTCAGCACATCGTTCGGCAATAACAGCAAAAACGCCTCAATTGGCCCTAGCTCAGACGCGAGGGGCGTTAACAGCACGAATAGCGCGTTTGGCGCTAACGCCAACGCCAGCGGAAACTTATCGAGCAACAACGCCTTCGGTCTACGGGCCAATGCCAACGGCATGTTTGGCAGCAACAATGCCATCGGCAGCAACGCTCAATCCAGCGGCATATCCGGCAATAACCTCGCCATTGGCACCGAAACTGAGGCGGGAGGCATCAATGCCGCTAACATCGCGATCGGCTATCGGGCCTACGCGCAACAGAATTTTCAGGCTGTCAATTACATCAATAGCAGCCTTGCCTTGGGCGGCTTTGCGGCTGCCGGCGGCAACAGCAGCAACAATCTGGGAAACATCGGGGCCACAGCGCTCGGCTTCGGCACGCAGGCCGGATCGACCGCAAACGGGCAGACCTTTGCAACGGCTGTCGGCAACAGCGCGCAGGCAAACGGGGCCGGCGCAACCGCTATTGGCGCCAACACCAGTGCGAACTTCGCCAACGCGATCGCCATCGGCGGCAATGCGACCCGTGGTGCCGGGAATGCCGCTTTTGCCGGCGCTGCGAATGCGGTCGCGATTGGCAATCAGGCGCAAGTGAACGCGCAGTCCAGCGTCGCGCTCGGTTCTGGCTCGGTCGCAAATGTGGACAACACTGTGTCGGTCGGTGCGGTCGGCAGTGAGCGCCGGATCGTTAATGTCGCCGCTGGCTCCAATGCAAGTGACGCCGCCACTTTTGGCCAGTTGCAAACTGCGATCGCGTCAGTTCCGCTCGCGGTCAACAATGCCAACGGTCGTGCCGCGCCGGTCGCTAACGATACGGATTCGTTCGCTACCGGATATGGCGCATCGGCGGTGTCGAACGGCACTGCTGTCGGCAATGCCACGCAATCCGGTTCCAACGGGGTCGCCATCGGTTTCAACGCACAGGCATCATTCGGTGGCACGGCCATTGGCTCCAATACGGTGGCAAGCTCGAACTCTCTGGCGGTCGGCGGCGGAAGCACGCAGTTCAACGCGGCAAGTGCGACCGGCAATTTTTCGACGGCAATTGGCATGCGATCGCGTGCCAGCGGTCAAACCAGCCTTGCGGTCGGCGTTTTTACAGTCGCGACAGGATCAGGTGCCACAGCACTCGGAGCAACCAGTCTATCCGGTTTCAGTACCTCGGCATTAGCCACGAACAGCCTTGCGATCTCGGGCGGGTTCGCGGTCTCCACAGAAAGCATAGCTATCGGGTTCCGTTCGATGGCGTTTGCAGGTTCAGAAGGAGCTGTCGTGATCGGAAGCAGCACGGGCGTCACTGGTCAGTTTTCGACTGCCGTCGGCCGTGGCAATACCGTGACCGGTTCGAGATCCGGCGCGTTCGGCACGGGTCAGACGGTCAATGGCAATAGCAGTTTTGCTTTCGGTGACCCGAACACGATCAACGGCAACGGCACCTTCGTCACCGGCAACAACAACAACGTCAATACCGCAGCCAATGGCGGCGCTGGCACGGCCGGCTGGGGCGACAACGTCAATGTGTTCGGTTCGAGCAACACCGT
This sequence comes from uncultured Tardiphaga sp., assembly GCA_964244735.1. Taxonomy (GTDB): domain Bacteria; phylum Pseudomonadota; class Alphaproteobacteria; order Rhizobiales; family Xanthobacteraceae; genus Tardiphaga. The sequence continues at coordinate 15,148 of CAXTJT010000025.1, read as the reverse complement.
TGCCTCGACCGGCAGCGCCGCAGGCTCATCGATCTTCGGCAACAATAACACGGTCAATGCCACCAATACAGTCGTGCTCGGCAACAATACGACCGTCACAGGCAACAACAGCGTCGCGCTCGGCACAGGATCGGTCGCCGGTGTCGCCAACACGGTGTCCGTCGGTGCGGTCGGCAGCGAGCGCAGGATCGTCAATGTCGCAAACGGCACCAACGCCACCGACGCCGTCAATTTCGGCCAGCTCAGTGCGATCGCGGCCGCTGCCAGCTATCCGATCGCGAGCAATAATGCGAACCAGGGCGCGCCGACCGCAACCGGCGGCGATGCGCTCGCTGTCGGCTACGGCGCCAATGCCACGGGAACCTCCGCGTCGGCGTTCGGCAATCTGAGCGCCGCGACCGGCCGGCAGGCGACCGCAGTCGGTTCGGACAGCAATGCCAATGGTCAGTTCGCGACGGCGATCGGAAACGGCACATTCGCCGATGGCAGTTCGGCGACCGCCGTTGGGCAGAGCTCGTTCGCGGCCGGCGCGACGGCGAGCGCTTTCGGGCAGGGCAGCAACGCCGCCGGCACGGATACGACCGCGATCGGACAGAACGCGCAGGCCACTGCCGCCGGCGCGACCGCACTCGGCGCGGGAAGCCAGGCGACCGCGGCCAACAGCGTTGCGATCGGCACGGGCTCGGTGGCGGATGCCGCCAACACTGTGTCGATCGGTGCGGTCGGCAGCGAGCGGAAGCTCGTCAACCTCGCCAACGGCACGATCGCGACCAACAGCACCGATGCGATCAATGGCGGGCAGTTGTTTACGGCCAACCAGCGTGTCGCCGCGGCCTTCGGCGGCGGCGCGGCACTCGATGCCAACGGGCAATTGACCGCGCCGAGCTACACGATCCAGGGCGCGGCCTATAACAATGTCGGCGACGCGCTCGGCGCAGTCGATTCGCGGCTGACGGCCAATGCGGCAGGCGTCACAAATCTTCAGACCCAGATCGTCAACGGCACAATCGGCCTCGTCCAACAGGATCCGGCGACGCGCAACATCACAGTCGGCCAGACCACTGACGGCACCGTCGTCGATGTGACCGGCACATCCGGCTCGCGCACCGTCACCGGCGTTCGCGCGGCCACGCTCTCGGCGACAAGTACGGATGCGGTCAACGGATCGCAAGTCTTCGCGACCAACCAGAATCTCGCCACCACGACGACCAATCTGGCGACGCTTGGCACGACGAGCGCGAATGCGATCGGCGGCGGCGCGACCTATGCGCCATCGACCGGCATTACCGGCGTGAGCTACCAGCTCAACGGATCTGGCGCGACTTTTACCAATGTTGTCGCCGGCCAGCAGGCGCTGGCCAACGGCGCGGCGGGGCCGCTGCAATACGCGACGCCCGGAACGCCCTCGAATGCGCTCAATCTGGTCGGCACGGGTGGAGCGGTCACACTCGGCAATGTCGCGGGCGGCACGATCGGGTCCGGCTCCATGCAAGCCGTCAATGGCGGCCAGCTCTACGCGGCCAACCAGCGTACCGCATCAGCCTTCGGTGGCGGTGCCGCGCTGGATGCCAATGGTCAAGTGACCGCGCCGACTTACGCGATCCAAGGCGCCAGCTTCAACAATGTCGGCGGCGCCTTCACGGCGGTCGATGCCGCAATTACGACCGACCGCGCCAATATCGCCACCAACACTGCCGGCATTTCGTCGCTCAATACGCAGGTCGCATCGATCAACAGCAACGGCACGCTGTACTTTCGCAGCAACAGCACAGGCCCTGCCGCGTCCGCGACAGGACAGAACGCCAGCGCCATCGGATCATCCTCATCTGCCAGCGGAGCCAACGCGCTTGCTTTCGGTTCCGGCTCGCAGGCGACACAATCCGGTTCGATCGCCGTCGGCTTTGGCGCATCCTCGACCGGCAGTAATGCCATTGCGATCGGCACCGGATCGTCGGCGACGGGATCCGTTGCGGTCGGCAATGCGGCGGCCGCGGCGAACGGCGGCGCCGCGTTCGGCGACGGCGCCGTGGCGACCGCAACGAATGCCACGGCAGTCGGTCCGAACAGCAGCGCCACCGCAGCAAATGCGGTGGCGATCGGCTCCGGCTCGACCAACACTGCCGCCAACACCGTCTCGGTCGGCTCCGCCGGAAACGAACGTCGCGTCACCAACGTCTCTTCCGGCGTCAATCAAACCGACGCGGTGAATGTCGGCCAGTTGCAGTCCGTTGCCGCCGGTATGCAGACGCAGATCGGCAGCTTGCAGAATCAGGTTCTCGACAATCGAAGCGAAGCGCGACGCGGGATCGCCGCCGCCGTTGCTACGGCAAGCGCGCCGATGCCGTCAGCCGGTGGCAAGACAAGCTGGCAGGTTCGCGCGGCGAGTTATCAAAGTCAGGCCGGGCTCGGCCTTGGCTTTGCCCATCGCCTGAACACCGCTGTTCCGTTGGCGATCGTCGGCGGCTACGGCAATGGTGGTGGCACACAACACACGGCCTATGTGGGGATGGCAGGCGAATTTTGATCACATGTCGGTTGATGCGTCTAAAATCACCATGTTGGACATTGTCCTGGTGACGGCCTCGAAACGTCGATGATGGGACGGCATGCCGAGATGTTGCGTGCGGTCGTTCGACGACCGTCAGTGCGACGACGCCGGTTGCCGTTTCGTGTAGCGGTTCAAGGCCAAATGCGGCCCGGATGCGCCGGTGACGGCTGCGGCAGAAGCGTCCTATTTCCAGGTTCATCTCGCGATGCGGGCGCTGGCGCGTTGCGGCTCGGATGACCCGGAGCGCATTCTGGTCGAACTGCGCGATTCCGAATATGACGCGCCGCAAGGCCGCGTGCGGATCAATCCCGAGAACAACCATGCCTGCCTTTGGCCGTGTATCGCCCGGTTCGATTCACCGGAACGTTTTCAGAGGTCTGGAATCCCGGTTTTTGCATCAAGCCCGACTCGTATTGCTTGGTTCAAAGTCTCGATGACGGATCGGCCCACGATCTGCAATGGCACGAATGTGTGGACGACGAGTATCCGCCGACCGGCGATGGCAAAGCGCATCGCGACGGATGAAATGGCTGCGGCGATCATCAATGCGAATGAGGTCTTGCAGTATCCATTGAAAGGTGATTAATTTTTCAAGTTGCCGCAGGAAAGAATTTTCCTCGCAGCGATTTGGCCGAACCATCGATGATGCTGGTGAGGCATGGCTGAGCAGCCCGAATGATCCGCGAGGATCAATCGGGCTTTTTTTGTTTTGGCGACCGCAATATTTGCGCATCGTGCGCGATCGGGCCGGTTGTCCTTGAAGACCCTCGGAATTCACAGAACGCGCATTCGCGCGAAATAAGTTGGCTGCCTTCACACTGGAGAACGGGTGTCATGACGATTGATCGCAGAAGTTTTCTCAAAACAGGCGCGCTCGCTGCGGGGGCAGCGATCGCGTCACCCTATTTGATGGAGAACGCGCTCGCCGCCGGCGAGGTCAAGGTTGGCGTGCTGTTTTCGCTGACCGGCGGCCTCTCGATCGTCGAGAAGTCGCTGCACGACGCGACGATGATGGCGATCAGCGAGATCAACGCCGCCGGCGGCGTCAAGGGCATGAAGATCGTGCCGATCGCCGAGGACGGCGCATCCGATCCGAAGACCTACAACGAAAAGGCGTCCAAGCTAGTCATTCAGGACCGGGTGCCAACCGTCTTCGGCTCCTACACCTCCGCCAGCCGCAAGGCGGTGCTGCCGGTGTTCGAAAAGCGCAACAATTTGTACTTCTACCCGACCTATTACGAAGGCTTCGAATGCTCGAAGAACGTGGTCTACACCGGCGCCGTTCCGAACCAGCAACTCTCCAACTTCATTCCGTGGATCATCAAGACGCTGGGCAAGAAAAAGTTCTTCATCGTCGGATCGAACTACATCTATCCGCGCGAGATGGCCAAGGTCTCCAAGATCTTGATCGAGAAGAGCGGCGGCGAATGGATCGCCGACGAATATCTCGAACTGGGCCATTCCGAGTGGGGCTCGATGGTCAACAAGATTAAAAATTCCGGCTGCGACGTCGTGCTGTCGAACGTCGTCGGCGACTCCGTCGTCGCCTTCTATCGCGAGTACAAGAACCAGGGTCTGACGCACGACAAGCTGCCGATCTGCGCGACGGTGACATCGGAGATCGAAATCGCGGCGATGGGGCCGGAATACGCAGTGGGAAGCTACACCTCGTTCCCGTACTTTCAGGCGATCGACACCGACATCAACAAGGCGTTTGTTGAACGTTATCGGAAGTTCGTGAAGGACCCGAAGGCCGTGACCCATCACGCGCTCGAATCCTCCTACTTCCAGGTCTTCCTGTGGAAGCAGGCAGTCGAGAAGGCCAAGGAACTGACGCCGACGGCAATCCGCGACGCCGTCGGCGGTCAGGAGTTCAGTGCGCCGAACGGCAAGGTCAAGATCGATCCCAACAATCTGCACACCTATCTGACGCCGCGCATCGCGCAGTGGCAGGCCGACGGTCAGGGCAAGATTATCGACGCCTATAAGGAGCCGACGATTCCGCTGCCTTACGTCGCCTATGGCGAGACCGAGAGCAATCTCTTCTGCACCGCCAAGGGTCTCGACACCGCAAAACTGAAAATCTGACGGAGCGACAATCGGCCCGCCGTAGATGATGCGGCGGGCCTCGCGGAGACGATTGATGATCGACGTGCTGTTCATCGGCCTCAGCCTTGGCTCGATCCTGCTTCTGGTCGCACTTGGCCTTGCGATTACCTATGGCGCCATGGGCGTCATTAACATGGCGCATGGCGAGATGGTGATGGTCGGCGCCTATGTGACGGTCATGTCGGGCATCTGGCTCGGCGCTAATATCTTCGTTGCCATTCCGTTGGCGTTCATCGTCACCGCCGCGATAGGGCTCCTGATCGAGCGCGTCGTGGTGCGCCGGCTGTACGGCCGCCTGCTCGACACGCTGCTGGCGACCTGGGGCATCGCCATCCTGATCCAGCAAGCGGTGCGGCTCGAGTTCGGCCTGTCGTTTTTCGGCATTCACATTCAGGGCCTTGGGCCCGGCCTGCAGAATGTCAGCGTGCCCGCCGCATTGCAGGGCACGTTCATGCTTGGCAGCGTCGAGATCAATCGCTATCGCGCGTTCATCATCCTCGTCACCGCGATCGTGACCGCCGTCACATGGCTGATCATGTATCGCACCTCGATCGGCACGCAGGTGCGCGCGATCATCCGCAATCCGAAAATGGCTGCGGCATGCGGCATCGATGTCGGCCGCATTAACGCGCTGACTTTCGCGTTCGGCTCGGGCCTCGCCGGCATCGCCGGCGTGATGATGTCCGGATTCAAGACCGTGTTCCCGGATATGGGGACGTCGATGGTGGTGGACGGCTTCATGGTCGTGGTAATGGGCGGCGTCGGTAGCCTGATGGGCTCGGTGTTTTCTGCCGGCATCCTTGGCGAAATCAACGGCATCATCGCGGCTGGCACCAACGACATTGTCGCGCGGGCGGTGGTGTTCGGCGTCGTAGTTCTCGTCATCATCTTCAAGCCCAAGGGGCTGTTCTCCCTGAAAGGCCGCTGACGATGAACGCGAAAGCCCGCATCGATGCACTGTTCTATGTCGTGTTCGTGGCGCTGATCTTGTGTGCGCCGTTGCTACTCGACCCGTTCTGGCTTAATCGCATCGCGAAATATCTGGTCTATGGAATGCTCGGCGTTGCGGTTGCGTTGTCCTGGGGTTATGCGGGCATTCTGAATCTCGGCCAAGGCCTGTTCTTCGGCGCTGGCGCTTACATGCTTGCCATGTCGCTAAAGCTCGCCAGCGCTACCAGCCTGCAGCAAGGGTCTGACAGGCCGGTGCCAGATTTCATGCTGTGGAATGCCGAGCCGGGTTCGCCGACCCAGTTGTGCTGCATCAACAAGGCCTCGTTTCTCTGGCTGCCGTTCCAGAACCAATGGTTTGGCGTGGCGATGGGACTGCTGTTGCCGGTCGCTATCGCAGGTGTCATCGGCACCATTGTGTTCCGCAAGCGCATCGCCGGCGTGTTCGTATCGATCATCACACTGGCGCTGGTGCTGCTGGTGCGGCTGCTGGTGATCGACGCACAGCCCGTCACCAACGGCTTCAATGGACTGACCGACCTCGGCTGGTTCAAGGTCGGCGGCTTCGAGTTCGATCCCTTCATCGTGCCGACCTATTATCTTGTCGCGTTCTCGCTTGCAGCCGTGCTGGTCATCGCGCGCCTGCTGGTCGCAACCCGCGCGGGACTGATCCTTCAAGCGGTGCGCGACGACCAGAATCGGGCGCGCTATCTCGGGTTTGACGTACCGCGCTACCAGACCTTTTTCTTTGCCGTGTCGGCCGGAATTGCCGGACTGTCGGGCATGTTCTACGTCGTCGTGTCCGAATTCGCGTCGCCGACCTTCATGGACCTCTCGTTTTCAATCACGATGGTGGTGTGGGCGGCGGTCGGCGGACGATCCTCGATCCTTGGCGCTTGCATCGGCGCGATCCTGATCAACATGATCACCGCGACGGTGAGTGAAACGCAAGGCTTCGCCGAGGCATGGAAGGCCGTGATCGGCCTAATCTTTGTGCTGGTCGTACTCTATCTGCCGCGGGGTATCGCCGGCCTAGCTCATGATGCCGTCGACCGGTTGCTGGCGAAGCGGGCCATCGCATCGCGGGCCTTGCAAGTCGATGCATCGCAGCCAGCAGAGTGAAGTGAATGAGCCGGACTGCATTGACGATCGACGGACTTGGGGTGTCGTTCGAAGGCTTCAAAGCCGTCAATAATGTGTCGATAACCATTGCGGATGGTGAACTGCGTGTTCTGCTGGGCGCCAATGGCGCGGGAAAAACGACGTTGATGGATCTGGTGTCGGGGAAAACCAAGAGCACCGAAGGCCGCGTATATCTTCACGATACCGAGATCACAAACTGGGAAGAGCACAAGATCGCCCGCGCAGGAATCGGGCGCAAGTTTCAGATTCCCAGCGTGTTCAAGGAATTGAGCGTGCGGCGAAATCTCGAAGTTGCGAGTTGCAAGAACCCAGGCGTGCTGGCGAACCTTCGCTTCGGGTTCAGCAAGTCCGCGAAAGCGGATGTCGATCGTGTGCTTGAGATGGTTGGCTTGTCCGACGAAGCGGACCAGACTGCCGCCTACCTCAGTCACGGTCAGACTCAGTGGCTCGAACTCGGTCTTTTGATCGTTCAGAATCCTAAAGTCATCCTTCTCGACGAGCCTACAGCCGGAATGACGCAGGCTGAAACGCACAAGACCTCGCAGATCGTCAACAGCCTTAAAGGACATCACACGGTCATCGTGGTGGAGCACGACATGGCGTTCGTTCGTGAGATCGCAGAACGCATCACTGTCCTTCACCTCGGCCAGGTGCTTGCCGAAGGCAGCGTCCAGCAGATCGAGACCGATCCCAAAGTCCGCGAAGCCTATTTGGGCTCAAAGGGGATCGGCTGATGCTGACGCTCGTCAATATCGACAGCTTTTACGATCGCAGCCACATCCTTCACGGCGTGTCGCTGCAGTTTCCGCTCGGCGAAGTTACGTCGGTGCTTGGCCGCAACGGAACAGGCAAAACGACCCTTCTGAAGACATTGATGGGACTGACCGACCGGATGGACGGCCAGATAAGACTTGGTGGCACCGACCTCAGTAAGCAGCCGACGTTCCGGCGGGCCCGCGCCGGTATCGCCTACGTCCCGCAGGGCCGCGAGATCATTCCGGATTTCACCATCCGCGACAACATCCTGATGGGCGCCTTCGCGCGCGCCGACGGCAGGCACGAGATTCCATCGCTGGTGCCCGAGCTGTTTCCTTACTTGATGGCCAATCTCGACCGCCCCGGCGGCGTGCTTTCGGGAGGCCAGCAGCAGCAACTGGCTATTGCGCGCGCGCTGGCCGCCAATCCGACAATCCTCCTTCTCGACGAACCGAACGAAGGCATTCAGCCGTCGATTGTCGAGGAGATTGAAAGCATCATCATCCGCTTGAATAAGGAGATCGGAATGACCGTGATTCTGGTGGAGCAAAATGTCGCCTTCGCCCGTCATGCATCTCATCGATTTGCGATGATGGAAAAGGGGCGTGTCGTAGCGTCCGGACCGATCGACCAACTCACCGACGATATGGTTAACCGACACATGGCGGTCTGATGCCTTTCATGCGCAGCTGAAAGGTGTGTCGTCAATCTACGGCTTCCGCCTACAAATCATCAGAAAGGAAGAGAAATGACCAAGGCAAGTAATATCGATCTGACGGAACTGACCGTAGAGAAGGTCCAAGAAGGTTTCGCGAGCGGCGCGTTCACGTCGGAAAGCCTGACAACGGCGTATCTCGACTACATCGCCGAATTCAACCCGTCTTACAACGCCATCATCTTCTTCAACGACTCGGCTCTAGACGACGCGCGCGCGGTCGACAAGCGTCGCGCCGCCGGAGAAAAGCTCGGCCCGCTCGCCGGCGTGCCGATCGTCGTGAAAGACGCGATGGACATGAAAGGTTTTCCCACCACTGGCGGCTGGTCCTTGCTCTACAGCAAAATGGGCGGTGTGGACTTAATGCCGGAGACCGATGCTCCGGTCGTCGCCCGGATGCGAGCCGCCGACACCGTAATCCTTGGCAAGACGAATATTCCGATCCTCAGCCACACCGGCGCGCACGCCAATGGCAGTTGGGCCGGATCGACGTACAACTCGGCCGGCCGGGAATTTCTGCCGGGAGGCAGCACCGCCGGTACGGCGACCGCCGTCGGCGCGAACTTCTGCGTGTTCGGCCTGGCAGAAGAGACTGCGGGCTCCATCCAGAATCCTGCTTCGGCGCAGGGCCTGGTCGGGATCAAGCCGACATTCGGCCTCGTTCCGAATGCAGGCGTGATGCCGCTGTCGAGTATGCGCGATGTGGTCGGCCCCATTGCGCGCTGCGTGCGCGATGCCGCGCTTGCGTTGGATGCGCTCGCCGGTTTCTCGATGGAGGATCCGAAAACGAACGCCAGCGTCGGCAAGATTCCCAAGGGCGGCTATGCTTCGAAGCTGAAAAAGGACGCCTTCGCGGGCAAGCGCATCGGACTCTACGGGCCAGGCTGGCGCACGACGACCTTCGGCGAAGAGACGACGAAACACTACGCGCGTGCGCAGGACGAACTGAAGAAGCTCGGTGCCGTGCTCGTCGAAGATCCGTTTGCGGATTCGGGATTCCGCGATCTGCGCAAGCCGATCATGCCCGGCGCAGAATTCGACGCGCGGGGCATGGAATCGATCCCTTACGATGTCGAACAGTACCTCAAGCGCATGGGCGCCACCGTCGCCCTGAAGACGTTCGCGGAATTCGCCAAAGCGACCGAGAAGGAGAACGCATTCGGGCCGAATGGCGTGTTGAACTACATGCCCCACTCGCCTGAATTCGTCGAAGTCATGAAGAACCCTTCCAGTCCGCCCGATATGTCTTCGTTTATCTCCTTGCGTGAGACGTATCTCGGCATCTTCAACGCGGTCTTTGAGAAGCAGAAGCTGGATGCGATCATCTATCCGCAGATGCGAGGCCCGCTAGGCCCGCTCCACGGCGAAGAAGTGATCGATGCGATGGTCGTCAGCGAGATCAACATCGGCGGCTTGCCGGCCGTCACCGTTCCGGCCGGACATTATGCCTCCGGATCGCCGTTCAATCTCGTGATCGTTGCTCCGCAGTGGAGCGAAGCCGACATCCTCGCCCTCGCGTACGCGTACGAGCAGGGCACTAACTACCGGAAAGCGCCGGCGCTCGTGAAAGCCTGAAGACAACGCATCATCGAAAGGCCCACTATGCTGCGCATCGACCGCGTTCTCGGCAGCCGCCAAGATCCCAATTTGTCGGATCGCCTGCACCGCGTTGAACATCGCGGCGGCGTCGATGTGGTCGATATCCCGGTGGCCGATCTCGATCGGCGCCGGTTGCTGATCTCGACGACGGGCGGCGAGGAGCTTGCGATCGCGTTGCCGCGCGACCAGAAGCTGTTCGATGGCGCGGTCCTGATGCTGGACGACGCGCACGCGATCGTCGTCCGGGCCGCGACCCAGCGCTGGCTGCGCCTCGAGCCACACTCGATCAACGATGCGATCGAACTCGGCTATCACGCCGGAAACTTCCACTGGCGCGTCCGGTTCGATGGCGAAGTACTGCTCGTGGCGCTCGAAGGACGGCCGGAGGATTACACCGCGCGCATCGATAGCCTGATCACCTCGCGCCGGATCGGTGTGAGTGTCGTAGATGCTGCACAGACGGAAATGATGGTGGGGGCGCATCCGGTTCATGCGCATCACCATGGCTGACAATATGGTGTCGGCCTTGCAGGCGATCTGGCAGGCGGACGGAGGTTTTCCGAGCGGATCGTTCGCGTTTTCCTATGGCGTCGAAGGGGTCATCGCGATGCGCGAGACGATCGATGCCGCGACGCTTTGCGACCTTACGGAAACGATCCTGCGCCAGCGCTGGGCCGGCTTCGATCAGGTCGCGCTGGTGCAGGCGTTTCGCGCCGAAGGCGATATCCATGCTATCGCCTGCCTCGATCACGCCGTCGAGGCCGCGATGTTCGGCGACAGCATGCGCGACGGATCACGCCGCAACGGCAGCGCCTTTCTAGCGGCTCATGAGCGGATCGGGACGCCGGCCGCCACACATTGTCGCAACGCCGTGCGATCCCAAATGACGCCCGGCCATATCGCGGTGATGCAGGGCGTGGTCTGGCATTCGCTCGGAATGGACGAGCGCCAAGTCCGGATCGTCTCGGGCTACACGGTGGCGTCCGGAGCGATCGCCGCGAGCGTGCGCCTCAACGCCATCGGCGCGCTCGATGGTCAGCGCGCGCTGCAGGCGATGCTTCCATTGATCGACGATCTGTCGGCCCGCCCCGTTGCGCGTAATACGCAACTGGCCAGCTTCCTGCCGTTCTTAGATATCGCGGCCGCGCGCCATAGGCGCGCCGATCTTCGCCTGTTCTCCAATTGAGGCTCTTGCGATGCTGTTGACACCGACCGAACTCGAACGCCTGACGATCTTCACGGCGGCGGAATTGTCGCGGAAGCGTCGCGCCAAAGGGTTGAAGCTGAACTATCCCGAAGCCGTGGCGATCATCACCGATGAAATTCTGGAAGGCGCGCGAGAAGGTCGGAGCGTCGCCGATCTGATCGGCTATGGATCGACGATCCTGACCACGGACGATGTCATGCCAGGCATTGCAGCGATGACCGACATCATCCAGGTGGAAGGCGTATTCCCCGACGGCACCAAGCTGGTCACGGTTCACGAGCCGATCCGCCCCGCGCCCGGCTCCGAGGCGGATGTTGAACATCCCGGCGCCGTTGTGGCGCAGGACGGCGCAATCGATTTGAACTCCGGCCGGCCAACGGTGTCGCTGACTGCGGTCAATACAGGCGATCGGCCGATCCAAATCGGATCGCACTACCATTTCTTCGAGGTCAACAAGGCGCTCGACTTCGATCGCGCCAAGGCGTTCGGAATGCGCCTCGATATCCCGGCTGGAACCGCCGTCCGGTTCGAGCCCGGCGGATCGAAGGACATCAAGCTGGTCGCTTTTGGCGGTCGCAGCAACTTGACCGGCCTGAACGGCCTCACGAGCGGAGACAGCAACGATCCGGTCGTGCGTGACGCCGCGTTGGCACGCGCCAAGGCGCGCGGCTTCAAGGGAGCGTAACATGGTCAGCATCGATCGCCGCGACTATGCCGCGATGTACGGTCCGACGACCGGAGATTCGGTGCGGCTGGGCGATACGTCGTTGCTCGCCGTCATCGAAAAGGACTACGCCGTCTATGGCGACGAGTGCCTGCATGGCGGCGGCAAGACGCTGCGCGACGGCATCGGCATGGCCGGGATCACCAGCGCCGATGGTGCACTGGATTTCCTGCTGTGCAATGTCACCGTGATCGATCCGGTGCTCGGAATCGTCAAAGGCGATCTCGGCATCCGGCACGGCCACATCGTCGGCATGGGCAAGGCCGGAAACCCCGCGATCATGGACGGCGTCGATCCGCGTCTGATCGTCTCGACTGGCACGACCGTTCGCGACTGCGAGGGCCTGATTGCGACCCCTGGCGCGATCGACGTTCACGTGCATTTCGACAGCGCCGGCCTGGTCGAACACGCCATCGGCAGCGGCATCACCACGATGATCGGCGGATCGCTCGGGCCGATCACCGTCGGCATCGATTCGGGCGGACCTTTCAATACCGGAAAGATGCTGCAGGCTGCGGAGGCGTGGCCGATGAATTTCGGTTTTCTCGGCCGCGGCAATGCGCATCGCGCCGAACCGATGATCGAGCAACTCGAAACCGGCGTGATGGGGCTGAAACTGCACGAGGACTGGGGCTCGATGCCGGCCGCGATCGACACCTGCCTGCGCGTCGCCGACGATCATGACTTTCAGGTCCAGATTCACACCGACACGCTGAACGAATCGGGCTTCGTTGAGGATACGCTGGAAGCGATCGCCGGCCGTACCATTCACATGTATCACACCGAAGGCGCAGGCGGCGGCCATGCCCCGGACATCATTCGCGTCGCCGGCGAGACGCATTGCCTGCCATCGTCGACCAATCCGACCAATCCCTACACCGTCAACACCTTCGACGAACACCTCGACATGACGATGGTGTGCCACCATCTCAATCCGGCGATCCCCGAGGACGTCGCCTTTGCCGAAAGCCGCATCCGCGCGCAGACCATCGCCGCGGAAGATGTGCTGCACGACATCGGCGCGATTTCGATGCTCGGCTCGGACAGCCAAGGCATGGGCCGGATTCACGAGGTCATCTGTCGCACATGGCAGCTCGCCTCGAAAATGAAGGACCAGCGCGGCGCATTACCGGAAGACAAGCCTGGCTTCGGCGACAATGCGCGCATCAAGCGATACATCGCAAAATATACGATCAACGCGGCTCGGACCTTCGGCATTGCCGATCACATCGGCTCGCTGGAAGACGACAAGCTCGCCGACATCGTGATCTGGCGACCGGCCTTTTTCGGTATCAAGCCCGAATTGGTCATCAAGGGCGGCTTCATCGCCTGGGGCGCGATGGGTGATAGCGCGGCCTCGCTAATGACGTGTCAGCCGATCCTGATGCGCCCGCAATGGGGTGCATTCGGGCGCGCGCCGGCGACCTTGTCGGCCTGCTTCGTGCATCCGCATGCAATCGATCGCGATATCGCGGGCACGCTTGGCCTTTCGAAGATGCTTTTGCCGGTCAAGGGCACGCGCACTCTGTCGAAGCGCGATATGTTGTGGAACGACGCCTGTCCGAATATCACGGTCGATCCCGAGACGTTCGATGTCTTCGTCAATGGCGAATTGGCCACCTGCGAACCCGCGCGCGAATTGCCGCTCGCGCAGCGTTACATGCTGAGGTAAGCGATGCTGCATCCGTTCATCGACACAACGAAAAAGAAATCCACGATGCCGGCCGCGCGGGTCGGCATCGGCGGTCCCGTCGGATCTGGCAAAACGGCGCTTATCGAAGCGCTGATCCCGGTGCTGCAACGCCGGCACATCGATTTCGCCGTTGTGACCAACGATCTGGTGACGAAGGAAGACGCTGAACGGCTGCGGCGGTCCGGATTGATCGATCCCGCGCGGGTGTCGGCAGTCGAAGCCGGCGCGTGTCCGCATACGGTGATCCGCGAAGACCCGACGCTCAACATCGCGGCCGGCGACGATCTCGAAGCCCGGTTTCCCGGCCTCGAACTGATCGTGTTCGAATCCGGCGGCGACAATCTGGCGTCCACCTTCTCGCTCGATCTGGTGGACTGGTGGATGTTCGTCATCGACGTCGCCGGCGGCGACGATATCCCGCGCAAGAAGGGTCCGGGGCTGCTGCGCTGCGATTTGCTGGTCGTCAACAAGATCGACCTCGCGCCCTATGTCGGGATCGATCTCGACAAGATGCTCGCCGAAGCCGTCGGCGTCCGCAAACTGAAACCCGTCATCGCGACCAATGCGCGGACCGGTGTTGGAATCGAAGCCGTTGCCGATGCAATACTTGCCGCCGTCCTGTTCAAGGTCTGACACGGGAGCCGGTACACGGGCTTTGCTGGTCGCGGATCGCGCCGGCGGCAAAACCGTGATCCGTCGGCAGCATGTCGGCTATCCGCTCCATGTCACTCGGCCGTTCCGTCTCGATCGTAATCGTCCGGACCTTGCGACGCTCTATCTGCAGTCGGCATCGGGCGGACTTTATGCCGGTGACAATGTAAGTCTGGAACTGATCGTCGAAGTCGATGCCGCCTTGCATCTCACAACGCAAGCTTCGACGGTCGTGCACGATGGGCGTGGGATCGGGTCCGTGCAGAACCAGACGATTGCAGTCCAGTCGGGCGGATTCTGTGCTGTTACCTCCGATCCCTTCATTTTGTTTCCGAATGCGCATCTAAGCATCGCGACATCGGCCATCGTGGCCGAGGACGCCGTCCTGATCCTCGCGGACGGATTCGCGGTTCATGACCCCGCTCAAAGCAAAAAACCATTCGACCGGTTCGTCACGGCGACGCGCATTCAGCGACCGGACGGGGCCGTCCTGATGTCGGATCGTGGCGGGCTTTGCGGTGTCGAACTCACGGGTTCGTTGGGGCCGCTCGGTGGGCATTTCGCAGCGGCGACACTTTTGGTGATGGCGCCGACGCCCCGATGCGCGGATGGCGCCGAAATGGAAGCGGCAGCGCATGATTGCGGCTGCCTTGCCGGCGCGAGCCTCGCGCCCAACAGAGCAGGCATCGCGATACGGATTCTCGCGCCGGATGGCGGAACGCTGGTGCGCGGCATCGAAGCGGCGTTCCACGTTGCAGCCCGGTCCGCCCTCGGCGTCGATCTCGCCAGAAGACGCAAATAGGCTATCGCCGCGCCATTCAAAAAATACAGTTCGGATGGCCGGTTCGGCAGATCGTCCATGCGATGCATCGGCACCGTGTTGCCGCGCCCGAAAATATGCCCGGTCGCGCTCATGCCGCCGGTATCGATCATCACGCCGAAGCCTTCGACGCCAAGAGCGCGCGGGCCGAGTGCGGCGCGCCGCGCGTATGCGTTAGCTAGACTAGGCTGCATACTCATAAATGGTAGGCAAATCGGGTGGAAGATGATTCAAG
>CAXTJT010000024.1:0-43056 GCA_964244735.1 uncultured Tardiphaga sp. | reverse complement strand
CATCGCAACACCACCATAGCAGGTGTTGCACTTGTTCTGTGAACTCAGGGGAACCAGTACGCCTATCATTTATGCTCTGGAATACTGCGCCATCCGCCTTCGCGGATGGTGACAGCAGTGCCTGTCTCAAGCGTCGCCGAATGAACGCATCCCAAGAAAAAAGCCGGCCGCGGAGCGATCCGCGGCCGGCTTGTTGTCGAACCGAGACGATCGAGATCAGGTCTTGCTGATGTCGATGTCCTTGGTCTCCGGCAGGAAGATCAGGCCGATGACCACAGTGATCGCCGCGAAGATGATCGGATACCAAAGACCGGCGTAAATATCGCCCGTCGATGCCACGATCGCAAAGGCTGTCGCCGGCAACAGGCCGCCGAACCAGCCGTTGCCGATATGATAGGGCAGCGACATCGAGGTGTAGCGGATCTTGGTCGGGAACAGTTCGACCAGCATTGCGGCGATCGGCCCGTAGACCATGGTCACGAACAGCACCAGCACGAACAGCAACCCGATCACCGCCGCGACCTGCGGACGGAAGATGTCGAACGGATGCGCCATCTTGACGATCTGCGCATCGTTCGCCTTCGGATACCCTGCCGCCTGAACCGCGGTCAGAACGGCCGGGTTCGATTTGGCGTCGGCGTAGGGAACGTCGGTACCGTTGATCCTGACCGCCACAGGTGCGCCGGCCGGAGCCGGAGCCGTTGTGTATTTCACCGACTGCTGCGCGAGATAGGCGCGAGCCGTATCGCATGGTGCGGTGAAGACACGGGTGCCGACCGGGTTGAACAGATCGCCGCATTTGGCAGGATCGGCGACGACTTCGACCTTGACGGTCTCGATCGCCTTTTCCAGCGTCGGGTTGGCGTTCGTCGTAATCATCTTGAAGATCGGGAAGAAGGTCAGCGCTGCGATCAGGCAGCCCGCGAGGATGATCGGCTTGCGGCCGATCTTGTCGGACAGCGCGCCAAACACGATGAAGAAGCCAGTGCCGAGCAACAGCGACCACGCGATCAGCAGGTTCGCGGTGTAACCGTCGACCTTAAGGATCGATTGCATGAAGAACAGCGCATAGAACTGGCCGGTGTACCAGACCACGCCCTGACCCATCACGCCGCCGAGCAGCGCGATCAGCACGATCTTGGCGTTGCTCCAGTTGCCGAAGGCTTCGGTCAAGGGCGCCTTCGAACTCTTGCCTTCGTCCTTCATCTTCTGGAACACGGGCGACTCGTTCAGGCGCAGACGAATCCAGACCGACACGCCGAGCAACACCACCGAGACCAGGAACGGAATGCGCCAGCCCCATGCGGCGAATTCCGGCTCGCCGAGGATCGAGCGGGTGAACAGGATCACCAGCAGCGACAGGAACAGACCGAGCGTCGCCGTGGTCTGGATGAACGACGTGTAATAGCCGCGTTTGCCCTGCGGGGCGTGCTCCGCCACATAGGTTGCGGCGCCGCCATACTCGCCGCCCAGCGCCAGACCCTGCAACAGGCGCAGGCCGATCAGAATGATCGGA
This sequence comes from uncultured Tardiphaga sp., assembly GCA_964244735.1. Lineage (GTDB taxonomy): Bacteria > Pseudomonadota > Alphaproteobacteria > Rhizobiales > Xanthobacteraceae > Tardiphaga. The sequence goes on along the minus strand of CAXTJT010000024.1, from coordinate 41,540 downwards.
GCCGCGATGCCGATGGTGGCTGCGTTCGGCAGGATGCCGACGATGAAGGTCGACAGACCCATGATAAGGATCGTGACAAGGAAGGTATATTTGCGGCCGACGATGTCGCCGACGCGGCCGAACACGATGGCGCCGAACGGACGAACGATGAAGCCGGCGGCAAAAGCCAGGAGCGCGAAGATGTCACGCGTGGCCTGCGTGAACATCGGGGCTTTCGTGACGGGATCGATGACGCCGAAAAATTGCGCGCCGATGATGCCGGCCAGCGAGCCAAACAAATAGAAGTCATACCACTCGAAAACGGTGCCGAGCGATGATGCGAGAATGACGAAGCGTTCGTCCTTCGTCATCCCTGCGGCTTTCGCCGACGTTGCAGTCATTGTGGACATAATGAATTGCTCCCCCAAACTCGATTGATTGTGCATGCACGCCCGCTTCTATCGTCGGGTGGACGCGCGAATAACGGATGCACGCTACATCGCTGCAGAACCGGCCCCAATACGACTTTCGGCCTGTTGTGGACCGATGGCCGGGCGGTGGCCCCGCGCATCGGGCGATCAACGAAGCGGGCAGCGCGATTAACCCTTGCGCGCGTGCAGCATTGCGCGTTTACACCCGGTGGTGCATCAGTGAGTTGTTGCGCGACAGTGACAGCACGTTCCGCGCCGCATGGCTGGCCCTAATCCGCATAAGGTTGCAATGTCCGCTGCCCCGACGCGCCTCGTGATCGCCGACGATCACCCCCTGTTTCGCGGCGCGCTGCGGCAGGCGGTGGCGGGCGTGATGCCCTCGGCTGCGATCGACGAGGCCGGCACCTTCGCGGAATTGACCGCGCTCATGGAGCGCGACGCGGACATTGATCTCGTCCTGCTCGATCTGTCGATGCCGGGCATCTCCGGTTTTTCGGGGCTGATCTATCTGCGGGCGCAGTTCCCGGCAATTCCCGTGGTCATCGTTTCGGCCAGCGACGATGTCGGCACCATCCGCCGCTCGCTTGATTTCGGCGCGTCGGGATTCATCCCGAAGCGTTTTGGCGTCGAGACGCTCGGCGAGGCATTGCTGAAGGTGATGGCCGGTGACGTCTGGATTCCGGCCGATACCGATCTTGCCGCGGCGGCCGACCCCGAAATGACCAGGCTGCGCGATCGGCTGGTGACGCTGACGCCGCAGCAGGTGCGCGTGCTGATGATGCTGTCGGAAGGTTTGCTCAACAAGCAGATCGCCTATGAACTGTCCGTCTCCGAGGCGACGATCAAGGCGCATGTCTCCGCGATCCTGCAGAAGCTCGGCGTCGAAAGCCGTACCCAAGCCGTGATCGCAGCGGCAAAAATTTCCGGCGATCAGTGGAAGAAGAGCGAATAGGGAGTGGCGAATAGCGAATAGGGGAAGAGGCAGCTCCGCACTCTGTTAGTTATCCCCTATTCGCTATTCGCTGCTCCCTATTCGCCCGCTTCACTCCGCCGCCACCATCTGTCGCGTGCGCCATTGCCCGATCAGGGCACGCAGTGAAGCCGGCTTCACCGGCTTGTTCAGCACCGCGATATTGTCCTGGCGCGCGGCGGCGCGGACATGCGGGCTGCGGTCGGCCGTAATCAGGATCGCCGGCATATCCGCGCCGAAGCGGCGGCGAATGCCTTTGATCGCGGCGATGCCGTTGCCGCGATCGAGATGATAGTCGACCAGCAGTCCCGTGACGTTGCGGCCGGTTGCTTCCAGATCGGCAATGGCCAGCGATGCAGCTTCTGGATCGGTGACGGCGATCACGCCGGCATCCCATGAGCGCAGCAAGGTCTGCATGCCGTCGAGGATTGCGAGGTCGTTCTCGATGCAAACGATCAACGTGCCGGACATCGACGCCTTCGATAGCGGCGTCGCGGTGGTGACGGCGGTGGTGTGATTGATGGCGGCGGCGATCGGCACCGTGACCGAGAAGAACGAGCCGCCGCTCCGGTTGGAATCCAGCGCAATGCCGTGACCGAGCACCTGCGCCAGCCGCTGTACGATCGACAGTCCGAGGCCCAGGCCGCGCGCGATCCGCGCGCCCTGTTCGAGGCGGTGGAATTCCTTGAAGATTTCGCCGCGCTTTTGAACGGGAATACCGACACCCGTATCGAATACGCCGATCAGCAGTGAATGCCCGCGCCGACGGCAACCGACGAGCACCCGGCCCTGCGGCGTATATTTGATGGCGTTCGAGATCAGGTTTTGCAGCAATCTCCGCAGCATCAATCGATCCGATTCGACCGGCAGCGACGACGGCACGAAAACCAGTTCGATGCCGCGGGCGCGCGCGATCGGCGCATATTCGATTTCGAGCGAGCGCATCAGATCGCCGACGCGAAACTGCGAGATCGACGGCGTCATCGCCCCGGCATCGAGCCGCGAAATGTCCAGCAGCGCGCCGAGGATTTCCTCGATCGCTTCCAGCGAGTCGTCGATGTTCTCGACCAGCCGCGCATCCTCGCCGCCGCTCTGGCGTTCGACGAGGCTGGTCACGTAAAGCCGCGCGGCATTCAGCGGTTGCAAGATGTCGTGGCTGGCGGCGGCGAGAAACCGCGTCTTGGAAATATTGGCGTCTTCCGCCGTGCTCTTGGCGGCGGCGAGTTCCGTATTCAGGAGCGTCAGCTGTTCGGTGCGGTCGCGCACGCGCTTTTCCAGCGAGGCATTGGCGCGCTCCAGCGCCTCGGCCGCCTCGAAGGACGGCGTCACATCCGAGAAGGTGATGACGAGCCCGCCATCCGGCATTCGGTTGGCGCGCACCTCAATGACGCGGTGCCGGTCCGGCAGACGTTCCAGATAGGGCGTGCCTTCCGTCGTGTAGGCCGCAAGGCGTATCTGCACGGCCGCCTCGGGTGTTGTGAATTGCGACGCGGTGCGGGTGCCGACAAATTCGAGAATTTCCCGTAAGGGAATTCCGATTTGAACGATCTGGGGCGGCAGCGCGAGGATCTCGCCGAATTGCCGGTTCGAGCAGATCAATTGCAGATCGGTATTGAACACCGCGATGCCCTGACGGACGTGATTGAGCGCGGTCTGCAACACCTCACGGTTGAAATGCAGGGCTGCGTGCGAATCGTCGAGCAGCTTCAGCGCGGCCTTGGCGGAGACGGTCCGTTTGCGCAGCAGCAGCGACATCACCAGCCGCGACGACGCGGCACCAATGGATGAGGCGATGAGATGTTCGGCGTGGCGCAGCAACTCGAAATCCGCCGGGGCCTGCGGTTCGAGCGTGATACGGTGGCTGAGCGCGAAGGACTCGAAAGAGTCGCGGGCGCGCCCGTCGCCCAGATATTGCGCGACGGTGCCGCGAATGTCCTGCACCGTGACTGTCGAGCGCCAGCGCCGAAACGCCGGGTTGGTCGGCGCCAATTCGATCGGAACGAACACTTCGGCCTGGAGGCGCTCGATCGAGGACGGATCGCGCAGCAGCGACAGCAAGATGTAAACGATCATGTTGAGCGACAGGCTCCACAATACGCCATGCATCAGCGGCGGCAGATCCGTGCCCAGCAGGCCCTGCGGCCGCAACCATTCGATGCCGAACGGGCCGTGCTGCAAGAACAGCACGCCCGACGTCGAACCGTCGAGGAAGCTCGGAATGAACAACGTGTAGGCCCAGACGATGAAGCCCACCAGCATGCCGCCGATCGCGCCGCGCGCGGTCGCGCGTCGCCATAGCAAGCCGATGAAGAATGCCGGGGCGAATTGCGCGATCGCCGCAAAGGATAACAGGCCGATGGCGGCAAGCTGCGTGTTGCCGAGCGCAAGATAATACAGATAGGCCATTGCCATGATCGTGATGATAGCGAGGCGCCGGACCTGCAGCAGGAAGTTGCCGAAGTCGCGCTGGCCGTAACGCGCTTCGGGGCTGCGCGCGAGCACGAACGGCACGACGAGATCGTTCGACACCATGATCGCCAGCGCCACGCATTCGACGATGACCATGGCGGTCGCTGCCGACAGGCCGCCGATGAATACCATCACGCTGATCGCCGTGGCGCCCGACGAGATCGGCAGCGCCAGCACGAACATGTCGCTGTCGATTGCGCCGAACGGAAAGGTGACGAGGCCGGCCAGCGCGATCGGGATCACGAACAAATTGATGGCGACGAGATAGAGCGGAAACATCCAGCGCGCGCGGCCGATCTCTGCGTCGCTCGAATTCTCGACGACGCTGACGTGAAATTGACGCGGCAGCAGCATGATCGCGCAGAACGACAGCAGAACCATGGTGAGGAAGTTGCCGAGCGACGGCGTATAGTTGATCGTGCGCAACGCCTCCGGCGTCTTCATCGCGCGCTCGAACAAGTCGGCCGGGCTGAACATGACGAAGGTGACGAACACGCCGGCGGCAATGAACGCCACCAGCTTGACGATGGATTCCGTCGCGACCGCAAGCATCAAGCCGTGCTGGTGCTCGGTCGCGCTGGTCTGGCGGGTGCCGAACAAAATCGCGAACGCCGCCATCGCGCAGGTGACGACCAGTGCCATGTCGCCGACGAACGGCACCTTGGCAATCACCGTGTCGTCGCCGAGAATGGTTTCCAGCGACGACGCCAGCGCCTTCAATTGCAATGCGATGTAGGGCACCGAACCGATGATGGCGATGACGGCTACGGTTGCCGCGACCGCCTGGTTCTTGCCGTAGCGCGCTGCAATAAAATCCGCGATCGAGGTGATGTTCTGGGTCTTCGCCAGGTGGATCACGCGGCGCAGCAACGGCGTGCAGAACGCGATCATCAGCACCGGGCCGATATAGATCGCGATGAAATCCATGCTGGTGCGGCTGGCAAAGCCGACCGAGCCGAAGAACGTCCAGGAGGTGCAGTAGATCGCCAGCGACAGCGGATAGATCAGCATGCCGGCACGGCTGCGTTGCGCCTGCGTCAGCCGGTCGCCATAGCTCGCGACCAGAAAAAGACATCCGATATAGCCGAACGCGGCCGCGACCACGCCCCAGTCGTGCAGCATCGCGCTGTTCTCCCTGCGGTGGCGAGGAACCTAGCGCGTTGTAAGGCGAGGTGCGAGTGGGATGTGAGAGCCGCTCTGCGGAAGGCCGACGGCTGAATATGCAGCCATCCTTCGAGCCTCGCCAGACCGCGCAAGAGCGCGGTCATGCTCGCACCTCAGGATGAGGTCATCCCTCTGAAAAGCCTTACTCCGCCGCCAGCGATTTCGCCTGCAGCGGAAGACCGAGTCGCTCCCAGACTTCGAGCAACGCCTCGGCGAGCGCGTCGATCAGACCGTCGTCGTGGTAAGGCGACGGCGTGATTCGGAGCCGCTCCTCGCCCTTGGCGACGGTCGGGTAGTTGATTGGCTGGATGTAGATGCCGTGCTGCTCAAGCAGCATGTCGGATGCCTGTTTGCAGCGCTCGGGATCGCCAACGAACAGCGGCACGATATGCGTCTCGCTCGACATCACCGGCAGTCCGGCGGCGTTGAGGATCGCCTTGACGCGGGCGGCGCGGTCCTGATGCCGGGTGCGTTCCCAGGTCGAGACCTTGAGATGCTTGATCGCGGCGGTCGCGGCCGAGCAGATCGCCGGCGGCAGCGCGGTGGTGAAGATGAAGCCCGGCGCGTAGGATCGCACGGCGTCGATGATGTCGGCGCTGGCGGCGATGTAGCCGCCGAGGCAACCGAACGCCTTGGCCAGCGTGCCTTCGAGGATATCGATGCGATGCATCACGCCGTCGCGCTCCGCGATGCCGCCGCCACGCGGGCCATACATGCCGACCGCATGCACTTCGTCCACATAGGTCATCGCGTTGTATTTTTCGGCGAGATCGCAGATCGCGGCCAGTGGCGCGATGTCGCCGTCCATCGAATACAGACTCTCGCAGGCGATCAGCTTGGGCCGGTCGTGGGCTGCCGCGCGCAGCAGTTCTTCAAGATGCGCGACATCGTTGTGACGGAACAACTGACGTTCGCAGCCTGACTGGCGGATGCCCTCGATCATCGAATTATGGTTCAGCGCGTCCGACAGGATCAGGCAGTTCGGGATCAGCTTTCCGATCGTCGAGATGCCGGTCTGGTTCGAGACGTAGCCGGAGGTGAACAGCAGCGCGGCGTCCTTGCCATGAAGGTCCGCGAGTTCATGTTCCAGTTGAACCAGTGGATGATGAGTACCGGCAATGTTGCGGGTGCCGCCGGCGCCGGTGCCGACGCGGGTCGCAGTCTCGACCATCGCGCCGATCACCTTCGGATGTTGTCCCATGCCGAGATAGTCGTTGGAGCACCAGATGACGACGTCGCGCGGACCTTCCGGACTGTGCCAAACGGCGTGCGGGAACCGGCCAGCGATGCGTTCGAGATCGGCGAACACGCGATAGCGGCGCTCGTCATGCAGACGGCCAAGAGCATCCGAAAAGAACTTGCTGTATTCCATTACCAACGCCCGAATTACGAGGTCTGGACGCGCCTTCCGAGGGCATGACGCGTGGTGTCTGCGCGTTTTAGAGCGTTTCCAGCTTGGCTGTCGAGGCGCAATTCGTCAACGCGGCCATCCATTTGCAGGCGGCAGCAACGGCTCGCGCAAAGGTGAACGATCTCTTCACCATAGGCCGCTCCGATCTCCGGTTTGCGCTGCATTCTGGCATGTCTCTTGGACGTCCTAAGAAGAATGAAACCGGACCGTCCGATGATGCGCCGATGCTGCGCCGGAAAGACACATCGATGACTGCAAATGGCACAACCGCCATCGCCACGCTGCCGTCCGGTCGCGTTGACTGGGTCGATACGGCCAAGGGCATCTGCATCGTCATGGTGGTGATGATGCATTCGGTATTGGGCGTCGAGGCCGCCGCCGGACAGACCGGCTTCATGCACGCGATCGTGGAGTTCGCCAAGCCGTTCCGGATGCCGGACTTTTTCCTGATCTCCGGGCTGTTCCTGGCGCGGGTGATCGACCGCGACTGGCGCACTTTTCTCGATCGCAAGGTCGTCCATTTCGCGTATTTCTACGTGCTCTGGATGACGATCCAGCTCGTCTTCAAGAGCCCGACGCTAGCCGATGAGATCGGCTGGAACCGGATTGGCTGGCTTTATCTGGAATCCTTCATCGAGCCGTTCGGGACATTGTGGTTCATCTATTTGTTGCCGGTGTTCTTCGTTGTCAGCAAGCTGACGCGTCAGTTGCCGCCGCTGGCCGTTTTCGGCGCGGCGCTCGTGCTGGAGACCGCACGGGTCTCGACCGGCTGGACCGCGATCGACGAATTCGCGGCGCGCTTCGTTTATTTTTATGCGGGCTATCTGTTCGCCGACCAGGTGTTCGCGCTGTCGGATAGCGCCCGCGTCAAGCCGCTTGTGGCGGTTGCTGCCCTTGCGGCATGGGCGTTCGGCAACGGCGCGCTGGTCGAACTGGGCATCAGCGAATGGCCGCTGCTGTCGCTTGTGCTTGGCTTTGCCGGCGCCTTTGCGATCGTGGTCCTGGGCACGCTGCTGGCGCGGCTGGACTGGTTCGGCGTTCTGCGCTTTCTCGGCGCGCATTCGATCGTGATCTATTTGGCGTTCTTCCTGCCGATGGCGACGACGCGCGTGGTGCTGCTCAAGACGGGCCTCATCCCTGACATCGGCGTTGTGTCGCTCTTGGTGACGACCGCCGGCATCGTCGGCGCGCTGGCGATCTGGTGGCTGGCCAAGCGCGCGCAGGCCGATTTCCTGTTCGAGCGCCCGGCGGCATTCTGGATCGCGCCGCAGGCGCGGTCGCGGACGTTACAGGCGGCGGAGTAGGGGCAAAAGCCGTCCAACGGCACGGGCCGTCACCATTCGCGAAGGCGGATGGCCCCGTACTGGCTGACGTCCATGTTCGTCATAAACGCCTCGGAATCCTGGTTCACCCGGTCAAGCCGGGTGATGACGGCTGTGCGTCCTGCAAGTACCGCACTTTATGCTGTCGGCTCCAGCTTAACGCCGTTTTTCATCTTCTCGCGAAAGCCTTCGGCATCGCCGAAGTCGGCGAATCCGACATAATGCGGGTGCGGACCGAGCACGCGCCGCGCATGCTTGATCGGGCACCAATAGACCTCGGTGCGCGCCGCGACCTCGCGGGCGAAGGCGATGACGCCGTTGCCATAAGAGCAATAGGCGCAATTCACCTTTTCGATGATGTTCAGATACGCCAAGTGGTGGCGGTCGAAGACGAGGTAATCGCGACGACGGACTTTCGGAATCTTGTAAATCGGAAAGCAGATCGCCTGATAGGCCATCACGAACAGGTCGAGCAGCACGAACGGAATAATCAGCGAATAGATCACCGGTGCGGTCAGCACGATCAGCGGATTGGCCTTAAAAAAATAATGCGAGGCCTTGGTGCGGATCGCACGTTGCAGCGCACCGACATCGTGCTCGAACACGATCTTGCTGCGCTCGAAGCGAAACCGCAACGCCTCGCGCCGTTTGGTCAACTCGGTCTCGATCTCGTGCTCGATCTCACGCAATCTCTGCGTCAGCGCATCCAGATGCGTGCTCATCGACATGTCCTGTCTTGGTCCGGCCCGCCGCATCAGCCATGGAACGCAGCCCGGAGGCAAGTCACGTCTGCGATCGCCCGGGAGGGTGGGCATCGCGGGCGAAACGTCCTAGATTAGGGACATGCCCACAGCCTCCGAACATTCCGCCGCCGATGCTCCGACCAAAGGCGATCACGTCTTTCTGGTCGATGGCTCGTCCTACATCTTTCGCGCCTATCACGCGCTGCCGCCGCTGAACCGCAAATCGGACGGCTTGCAGGTCAATGCGGTGTTGGGCTTCTGCAACATGCTGTGGAAGCTGATGCGCGACATGCCGAAGCAGGATCGGCCGACGCATCTGGCGATCATCTTCGACAAAAGCGAAAAGACCTTTCGCAACGAACTTTATGCCGACTACAAGGCGCATCGGCCGCCGGCGCCGGACGACCTGATTCCGCAATTTGCGCTGATCCGCGAGGCCGTGCGCGCCTTCGATCTGCCCTGCATCGAGCAGATCGGCTTCGAGGCCGACGACCTGATCGCGACTTACGTCAAGCAGGCCTGCGCGCGCGGCGCGACCGCGACGATCGTCTCGTCCGACAAGGACCTGATGCAACTCGTCACCGATTGCGTCACGATGTACGACACGATGAAGGACAAGCGCATCGGCATCGCCGAGGTGATCGAGAAGTTCGGCGTGCCGCCCGAGAAGGTCGTCGAGGTGCAGGCGCTTGCCGGCGACAGTGTCGACAACGTACCGGGCGTGCCGGGCATCGGCGTCAAGACGGCCGCTCAACTCATCACCGAATATGGCGATCTGGATTCGCTGCTGGCGCGTGCATCCGAGATCAAGCAGCCGAAGCGGCGCGAGTCGCTGATCGAGCACGCCGACAAGGCCCGCATTTCGCGGCAACTCGTGCTGCTCGACGACAAGGTCGCGCTGGACGTGCCGCTCGACGACCTCGCGGTGCATGAACCCGACGCGCGCAAGCTGATCGCGTTTCTCAAGGGCATGGAATTCACGACCCTGACGCGGCGCGTGGCGGAATATGCCCAGATCGATATCGCAGATGTGGCGGCCTCTTCTTCCTTGCCTCTCCCGCTTGCGGGGGAGGTTGGATCGCTCGACAGCGCGCTTGCGCGCCAGAGCGATCCGGGCGGGGGCCTTTTTCCCAACCAAGCACCCCCCTCCCTAACCCTCCGCCGCAAGGGGGGAGGGGACAGTCAGCAATCCGGTCAAGGCCCGTGGTCTCCCACCGCGCTCGCGACGTCCCTTGCCGAGTCCGCACGCAAAACGCCGGTCGACCGCGCGACCTACAAAACCATTCGGACGATGGCCGACCTCGACGCCGTCATCGCGCGCATCCACGACATCGGCCACGTCGCGGTCGAGGCGAAAGGAACATCGATCGACCCGATGCAAGCCGAATGGGTCGGCGTCGCATTGGCGCTCGGCCCGAATGACGCCTGCTACATTCCGCTCGGGCACAAATCGACCGGCGATGCGTCGGGGCTGTTCGCTGCGGGCTTGGCGCCTGACCAGCTTGGAACAGCCGACATCCGCGACGCGCTCAAACCGATCCTCGAATCCGACGGCCTGTTGAAGATCGGCTTCAACATCAAGTTCACGACCACGCTGCTGGCGCAGCACGGCGTCACGCTGCGCAATGCCGACGACGTGCAGTTGATGTCCTATGCGCTCGATGCCGAACGCAACGCGCATGGTCTCGATGCGCTTGCCGAAGGCAAGCTCGGCCATGCCACGATGACCTTCGGCGAATTGATCGGTTCCGGAAAAGGCAAGCTCGCTTTCGATCAGGTCGCGATCGATCGCGCCACCGCCTATGCCGCCGAAGACGCGGACGTGCTGCTGCGGCTGTGGCGCGTGCTGAAGCCGCGCCTCGTCTCCGAGCGCATGATGACCGTCTACGAAACGCTGGAGCGGCCTCTGATAACCGTGCTGGCGCGGATGGAGCGGCGCGGCATCTCGATCGACCGCCATGTGCTGTCGAAGCTGTCGTCGGATTTCGCGCAGACCGCCGCACGGCTCGAAGGTGAAATCCGCGAGATCGCCGGCGAGGATTTGAACATCGGCAGTCCGAAGCAACTGGGCGACGTGCTGTTCGGCAAGATGGGCCTTCCGGGTGGCAGCAAGACCAAGACCGGCGCGTGGTCGACCTCCGCGCAGGTGCTCGACGATCTTGCCGAGCAGGGCCACGAACTGCCGAAGAAGATTCTCGACTGGCGGCAGGTCTCGAAATTGCGCTCGACCTATACCGACGCGCTGCCGAATTATGTGCACCCGCAGACGCATCGCGTCCACACCACTTACGCGCTGGCGGCGACCACGACGGGGCGGTTGTCGTCGAACGAGCCGAATCTGCAGAACATCCCGGTGCGCACCGAGGACGGCCGCAAAATCCGCCGCGCCTTTGTTGCGACCGAGGGTCACAAGCTCGTTTCGGCGGATTACTCGCAGATCGAGTTGCGGCTGCTCGCCGACATCGCCGACATTCCGGTCTTGAAGCAGGCGTTTCAGGACGGCATCGACATTCACGCAATGACGGCGTCGGAAATGTTCGGCGTGCCGGTCAAGGGCATGCCGAGCGAAATCCGCCGCCGCGCGAAGGCCATTAATTTCGGTATCATCTACGGCATCTCGGCGTTCGGACTGGCGAACCAGTTGAGCATTCCGCGCGAGGAAGCCGGCGCCTACATCAAAAAATATTTCGAGCGGTTTCCGGGCATCCGCGCCTACATGGATGCGACGCGCGATTTCTGCCGCGAGCATGGTTTTGTCGAGACGCTGTTCGGCCGCAAGTGCCATTACCCCGACATCAAGGCGAGCAATCCGTCGATCCGTGCCTTCAACGAACGCGCCGCGATCAACGCGCGCCTGCAGGGCACGGCGGCCGACATCATCCGCCGCGCGATGGCGCGGATGGAGGCTGCGTTGTCGGCGAAGAAGCTATCGGCGCAGATGCTCCTGCAAGTGCATGACGAACTGATCTTCGAGGTGCCCGACGACGAGGTCGCGGCGACCCTGCCGGTGGTGCAGCAGGTGATGCAGGACGCGCCGTTCCCGGCGGTGCTGTTGTCCGTGCCGTTGCAGGTGGACGCGCGGGCGGCCGTGAACTGGGACGAGGCGCATTGAGGGCCAACCTTAATGGGGCGGATAATCCCGGATTATCCGCGCGTATTCAAACGGCTGGCGGCTGAGGTCAAATCGCCGACGTTCGTCACGAACAAGGCGAAACGCTTTTCTGGTTGGCCGCCATATCGATGAAACGGAGGCGTTGCTTGATGCCTTCCGTGATTGCGTCGGCTGTCTCTTCGGGAAATTGCGGCGGCAACGCATCGAGGACGTCCCGCGTCCATCGTTCGGCATTTTCGGCAATATCGCCGAAGATTTCTGTGACCATCGACGCGCTGACCTTGGACATCGCCGCCGTCTGAAGAAAATGCCGCGGCACGATGTCCGAAACCGGATAGTGCCGGTTCTTGCCGACAGACATCGCGAGTTTGAATTTGCGCTGCGGAATCTGGTCTGCGTCCATGCTGGGTTGCGCACTCAGCACATCGTAAAGCGGCGTCATGCGATAGCGACCGCCGGGATTCAGAAAAATGCTGAAATTCTTCGCGTGGCCGTCGGTCGCGGCCAATAGCCAAAACATGATGTTGGCGCGGATGAAGCTCGCGATATCTGCTTCCGGGCTGTCGCTGGCTTCGAGCAAGGCGATGATGTCATTCATTCCCGGCCCGCCTTCGGACTGATACTTTCGTGTCGGCGGCACCGATAAAGCCTGGCAACAATCCTCCTGCGGCAAACGCAGAAGCCGGCCGTCTTTGGTCCAGAGGCGATCGAACCGTTCGACGATCAGCGTCCGCCGGCCGCCGAAATCGGCCATCTCCACGGCGGCGGTCGGGAGTCCGAAAGCGGCCAGCAGCTTCAGGCACAGATATTCATTCTCGACGCTGTTCGAGAGATCGATGCCAATTGGCAGCCGTCCGATCTGGGGTTTGAAGATATGCGTGGTCGCGGTGGTCCCGGACGGCCGGAACCATCTCCGGCCTTTGCGCAGCAAAGCGGTCTTTTCCTGCGCGCCGGCGATTGAGATCCGGAAGTCGTCGTCCTCGCTCATGCCAAGGGGCGCTGAGGCGAGGTTCTTGATGATGTCGGCAATGGCGGCGTGGCTGATCGGCGTCCCGTCGGTGCTGCCGGCGGCGGGATCAAGGCCATCGGGAAGAAACTGCAGGGCGCCGACGCAGTCATGTCCGAGGGCTGTCAGCAAATCATAGGCGTCCGTTCCCGCGGCCCCGACCCGCTCGGCCACGCGCGTGCGTATGACATCGCTGTCGGGCAGAAGATTCTCGAAGACATTGATGACCGGCGCACCGACATACCGATCTTCGCGCAGCGGCAAAGAGAGCGAGACCGGGAATGCGGACGGCCATGTCAGCCAATCTGTCGCATATTGAAACGTGGTTGCGCCGCTTGTTTCCTTGCTCAGCAAGCCCACCAGTTTTCCATTCAGAAAAACATTGAGCGGCGCATAGGTCTTGCGTCGCGCCATCAGAACAGGTCCTCGATGTCCGCCGAACCGCCCTTGCTGCGGGGGCGGATCACCAGTTCCAGGTCGAGCGCCGCGAGGGCTGCAATGAGCGTTTGAAGCTGAACCGGTTTGCCGGCTTCGAGGCGCGAGATTGTGCTTTGCCGAAGGTTCAGATGCTCACGCAATTCCGATTGGCTGAGGCCTGCGTTTTTACGTGCGCGACGGAGGATGGAGCCGATCTGTTTTTGATTTCGGGCAATTTGATCCATGACGCGGCTCCATCACCAATAGACGTTAGAGCGTATATCACGTAAATATACGATTAAACGCATATTTCAATTTTATGCGCTTCGTCGTATAAAAAAGAAATATACGCCGAAACGTCTAAACTGCTCCTCGCTGTTGTCGACGGCGCCGAGTCGGTTCGCTAAGCTGAATATATGCCCCATCTCACATCCCTTCTCGGTTTCGCGCTCGTCTCGCTCGGCATGGTGCTGACGCCGGGGCCGAACATGATCTATCTGATCTCGCGCTCGATCACGCAAGGCGCTGCGGCGGGGATGGTGTCGCTCGGCGGCGTGGCGCTCGGCTTCGTGTTCTACATGCTGTGCGCGGCGTTCGGCATCACCGCGCTGTTGTTCGCCGTGCCCTATGCCTATGACGCGCTGCGGCTCACCGGCGCGGCCTATCTGTTGTGGCTGGCGTGGCAGGCGCTGAGGCCGGGAGGCCGCTCGCCGTTTCAGGTCAAGCGGTTGAAAGTTGACGGCCCGCGCAAGTTGTTCGCGATGGGCTTCCTCACCAATCTGCTCAATCCGAAGATCGCGATGCTGTATCTGGCGCTGCTGCCGCAATTCATCGATCCCGACGCCGGCAGCGTGCTGACGCAATCGCTGGCCTTGGGCGCAACCCAGATTGTCATCAGCGTCAGCGTCAATGCGCTGATCGCGCTGGCGGCCGGATCGATCGCGCTGTTTCTCGGTGCGCGGCCGACATGGCTGCTCGTTCAGCGATGGCTGATGGGCACGGTGCTGGCCGGTCTCGCGGTGCGGATGGCGCTGGAGACAAGAAAAACCTAAAGGCCCGCGTCGCCTCGTAACGAGGCCTCATCGTTCGCGACGGCGGACGACCCAGTATTCCGCGACGTCTCGTTTAAACCGAGGGATCGCGGAGTACTGGATCGTCCGGTCCGTGGGCGCAAGCGCGCCCTTGCCACGATGACGTCAGGATGCTTTGCGCACGCTGCGCATAGCCTCGATCAATCCAGCTTCACCGCAAAGCCGCGCTTCACGCCGTCGCGCGCCATCAGCGTGTCGTACCAGCGCTTGACATGCGGAAACTCATCCAGCGAAACCTTATGGCGTTCGTGCCGCCAGGCCCAGCCGAGAATCGCGAAATCCCCGACCGACAAGTCGTCCGCGACGAATTCGTGCTGGGCCAGTCGGCGATCGAGCACGCCGTAAAGCCGTCGGGTTTCGTCCGAGAACCGCTTCAAGCCATAGGCGCGATCGGTCTCGTTCTCTAGCGCGATGAAGTGATGCACCTGGCCCGGCATCGGTCCGAAGCCGCCGACCTGCCACATCAGCCATTCCAGCACGGGGATTCGCTTGGCCAGCGAGACAGGCAGAAATCTGCCGGTCTTCTCGCCGAGATAAAGCAGGATCGCGCCGGATTCGAAAACGCTGACCTTTGTTCCCTCCGGGCCGTCCGGATCGACGATCGCGGGAATCTTGTTGTTCGGGCTGATCGCCAGAAAATCCGGCTGCATCTGCTCGCCTTTGGTGATGTTCACCGGGATCACCTTATAAGGCAGCCCCATCTCCTCCAGCGCCACGGAAATCTTGCGGCCGTTCGGCGTGTTCCACGTATGCAGCTCGATCGTCATGGGTGCATCCTCGTCTTATTTTGACGAAGGTTGAGTAGCCTGCATCCGCCACGTCGCCAACCCTGTGTCGCCAAGCATGATGTTGCGCTACAAGCCGCCATCACCAAGCGATGGATGCCCTTTGCGCCAATTCACCACGTCTCTGCCGATCGACGCCGTGCTCGACGATCTCGCGGCGGCGCTCGCGCGCGGTAACGCGGCGGTGCTGGTCGCGCCGCCCGGCGCCGGCAAGACCACGCGCGTGCCGCTGGCTCTGCTTGACGCGCCGTGGGTCGCAGGCAAAAAAATCATCATGCTGGAGCCGCGGCGGATCGCGGCGCGCGCCTCGGCCGAGCGGATGGCGCAGACGCTCGGTGAGAAGGCCGGAGACACCGTCGGCTATCGCGTGCGCTTCGGCTCGAAGATTTCGCGTAAAACGCGGATCGAGGTCGTCACCGAAGGCATCTTCACCCGGCAGCTTCTGGACGATCCCGAATTGACCGGCATCGCCGCCGTGATCTTCGACGAATTTCACGAGCGCTCGCTCGATGCCGATCTGGGCCTCGCGCTCGCGCGCGATGCGCAGCAGGGGCTGCGCGAGGATTTGCGCATCCTCGTGATGTCCGCGACCATCGACGGCGCGCGCGTCGCCTCGCTGCTCGGCAATGCGCCGGTGATCGCCAGCGAGGGCAGGGCATTCCCCGTCGAGACGCGCTATCTCGGCCGCAAGCCCGATGCGCCGCTCGAACGCCAGATGGCCGAGGCGATCGCGATGGCGCTACGCGCCGATCCCGGTTCGGTGCTGGCCTTCCTGCCCGGCGCGGCCGAGATACGCCGCACGCAGACGATGCTCGCCGAGCGCATCAGCGATCCGTCCATCGACATCGTGCCGCTGTTCGGCGCGCTCGACGCCGGCGTGCAGGACAGCGCGATCCAGCCCTCTGCGAAAGGCTTTCGCAAGGTCGTGCTGGCGACGTCGATCGCCGAGACGTCGCTCACGATCGAAGGCGTCCGCATCGTGGTCGATTCCGGCGTCGCACGGGTCCCGCGATATGAACCGGATATCGGCCTCACGCGCCTTGAAACCGTGCGGGCCTCGCGCGCCGCCGTTGATCAGCGCCGCGGCCGCGCCGGTCGCACGGAGCCCGGCATCTGCTACCGGCTGTGGGACGCGCCGCAGACCGCGTCGCTGCCGGCCTACACGCAGCCGGAAATTTTGAGCGCGGATCTGACGTCGCTGGTGCTCGATCTCGCGCAATGGGGCGTGCGCGATCCGTCGGCGCTGTCGTTTCTCGATCCGCCGCCGGGACCGGCGTGGAGCGAGGCCTGCGCCTTGCTGCGCGACCTGGGCGCGCTCGATGCCGATGGCCGCATCACCGATGAAGGTAAAATTTTACGCGCGCTGGCGCTGCCGCCGCGTCTGGCGCGCATGATCCTCGCTGCCGGACGGTTGGGGTCGGGGCCGGAGGCGGCCGAGATCGCCGCGGTGCTGACCGAGCGCGGCCTCGGCGGCGACGGGGCCGATCTGGATCGCCGTCTCGAAGGTTTCCGCCGCGACCGGTCGCAGCGCGCCAATGCCGCGCGGCAGATGGCGGGACGGTGGGCTCTTTCTTCTCCCTCCCCCCTTGCGGGGGAGGGTCGGGGAGGGGGGTATCAAGCGAATACTGCGTATATGTCCACCCCCACCCCCGACCCCTCCCCACCACGCAAAGAGCGCGTGGGGGGAGGGGAGAACGCATCGCTTACACTCCCCTCCCCCCGCCCTTGCGGTGGGGAGGGGTCTGGGGTGGGGGGCTCTGACAGAACAACGTCCACCGGCGCCCTTCTCGCGCTGGCCTTCCCGGATCGCGTGGCGAAGAATCGTGGTAACGGCTCATTTGTCCTTGCCAATGGCCGCGGCGCAAACATCGACGCCGCGTCGGGACTGACGCGTTCGCCCTATCTCGCCGTCGCCGAACTCACCGGGACGGCCGCGCAGTCGCGCATTCTGCTCGCCGCGCCGATCAAGCAAAACGAGATCGAAACCCGCTTCGCCGACATGATCGCCTCCCGCGACGACGTGTCGTTCGATCGTGCCGCGATGGCGCTGCGCGGCCGCCGGCAAAAGCGTCTCCATGCGATCACGCTGGCGGATGCGCCGATCGCTGTTCAACCCTCGGCCGAAACCGCGCGCCTGCTCGCCGATGGTCTGGTTGCGGCGGGCATCGAGCGGTTGCCGTGGTCGAAGGCGCTGGAGCAATGGCGCGGGCGCGTGATGTTCCTGCGCAACGCCGAGGGTGACGTGTGGCCGGACCTGTCCGAAACGGCATTGGCCGAGAGCCGCGAGAGGTGGCTGGCGCCGGCTCTGTTCGACAAGACGGCGTTGAAGGATATTTCGGTCGGCGATCTGTCCGATGCGCTGATGGCGCTGTTGCCGTGGGAAGCGCGCGCGAGGCTAGAGCGCGAAGCGCCGACGCATTATGAGGCGCCGACCGGCACACAGGTGGCGATCGATTATGACGCCGAGCAGGGGCCGACCATCGCCATTCGCTTGCAGGAATTGTTCGGGCTGACAACGCACCCGTCGCTGGCCAAGGGCCGCGTGCCGCTGGTGCTGGAATTGCTGTCGCCCGCGCATCGCCCGGTGCAGGTTACGCGCGATCTGCCGGGATTTTGGCGCGGCTCCTATGCGGCGGTGCGCTCCGACCTGCGCGGGCGCTATCCGCGGCATCCGTGGCCGGAAGACCCCGCCTCCGCACCGCCGACGCGGCGCGTCAAGCCGAGGGGAACGTAAGGGTCAGCCCGTCGCATTAACCCCATCCTCACCCTTTTCGCGACAATTGCCTTGCCGGCGCTTGCCCTTCACGGGCGCAGCGCGCGATTATTCGGGAATTGTGTCGCCATTCGGCGTGAGTGAGTGCGGTATGCGTAGCGTTCTGATCATGGCCGGACTTCTGGTCGGCGGCGGCACCGTCATGGCGCAGATGGCGGATCGCATGATGAGCAATGCCGCGCCGATACCCAAGCCTGCGATCAAGGTGGCGTCGTTGCCGGACGTGCCGTCAAACGCCGCAATTCGCAGCGTCAGCATTCCGCGCGACGCGCGCGGCCATTTCCAGACCGATGCCCGCATCGACGGCCAGCGCATCACCTTCATGGTCGATACCGGCGCATCGACGATCGCGCTGAACGAGACGTCGGCGGCGCGGATCGGCGTGCGGCCGTCGCGCGCCGATTACAAGGCAAGGGTTTCGACGGCCAACGGCACGGTCATGGTTGCGCGCTTGCAATTGCCGATGGTCGAACTCGGCGGCCTGATCGTGCGTGATGTCGACGCCATGGTGCTCCCGGACGACGCGCTGTCGGAAAATCTGCTCGGCCTGTCGTTCCTGTCGAAGCTCAAGCGTTTTGAATATGCCAACGGCAAGATGGTTTTGGAGCAGTAACGCTTAAGCCTGTCATCGCTCCGTGCTTTCATCCCATGACGGCACTCGTTAGGTTGTCTCGCAACCCGTCTGCGAGGCCATCATGTTTCCCAAGCCCAAACCCGTTCTGGTTCCGAATACGCTCGCTTATGAATCCGAACCGATGGTCAAGCCCACGGGCTTCCGCGAATATGACGCGCGCTGGCTGTTCGGGCAGGAAATCAATCTGATGGGCGTTCAGGCGCTGGGCCTGGGGCTCGGCACGCTGATCGTCGAACTCGGTCAGAAGCCTGAAATCGTCACCGGCCATGATTTTCGTGGCTACTCGTCGTCGATCAAATACGCGCTGATTTCCGGTCTGATGGCGGCGGGCTGCAAGGTCCACGACATCGGCCTTGCGATGACGCCAATGGCTTATTTCGCGCAGTTCGACCTCGACGTGGCCTGCGTGGCGATGGTGACGGCGTCGCATAATGACAATGGCTGGACCGGCGTGAAGATGGGCGCCAACCGGCCGCTGACCTTCGGCCCGGACGAGATGACGCGGCTGAAGGCAATCGTGCTCAACGCCGAGTTCAACAGCAAGCCCGGCGGCTCCTACGAATTTCACGAAGGTTTTCCGGCGCGCTACATCGCCGACCTCACGAAGCGGCCGAAGCTGAAGCGCAAATTGAAAGTCGTCGTCGCCTGCGGCAACGGCACCGCCGGTGCGTTCGCGCCGCAGGTGATGGAGGCAATCGGCTGCGAGGTGATCCCGCTCGATACCGAACTCGATCACACCTTTCCGAAATACAATCCGAACCCCGAAGACATGGAGATGCTGCACGCGATCCGCGATGCGGTGCTCGCACACAAGGCGGATGTCGGCCTCGGTTTCGACGGCGACGGGGATCGCTGCGGGGTTGTGGACAACACCGGCGAGGAAATCTTCGCCGACAAGGTCGGCGTCATGCTCGCGCGCGATATGTCCGCCATCCATCACGATGCGCAATTCGTCGTCGACGTGAAATCGACCGGGCTGTTCGTCACCGATCCCGTCTTGCAGAAGCAGGGCGCGAAGGTCGCCTATTGGAAGACCGGCCATTCCTATATGAAGCGCCGCACCCATGAGCTGGGCGCGCTGGCGGGCTTCGAGAAATCCGGGCACTTCTTTTTCAACGCGCCGTTCGGCCGCGGCTACGACGACGGCCTGCTGTCCGCGATTGCGGTATGCGAGATGCTCGACCGCGCGCCGGGCAAGTCCATGGCGGATCTGCGCGAGGCGCTGCCCAAGACATGGTCGTCGCCGACGATGTCACCGCATTGCGCGGACGAAACCAAATACGGCGTCGTCGCCGACGTCGTGACGCATTTCGAGGCGGCGCAGGCGAAAGGCGATACCGTCGCGGGACAACCGATCCGCGACCTTGTCACGGTCAATGGCGTGCGGGTGACATGCGACGATGGTTCATGGGGGCTGGTGCGCGCATCATCGAATAAGCCTGAACTGGTGGTCGTGGTCGAGAGCCCCGTCTCCGAGCAGCGCATGCACGACATGTTCGAGGCGATGAATGTCGTGCTGCGCACGTATCCCGAGGTCGGCGCGTATAATCAGACGATTTGACAGCAAGAAAGTCGCTCCAATTGCTGCCGTCATACCCGAAGGCGGGAATCCAGTACGCCGCAGCTTTTCAACTTACGGATAACGTCACGGAATACTGGATCACCCGGTCATCGGGCGCGACCAGACGACGAAGACGTCGCCGGCGGCCCTTGCCGGGTGATGACGGCTGACAATGTTTCCATCCTTCGAGGTTCGCGCCGACGCAAGTGCGTCGATCGCTCGCACATCAGGATGACGCCGGCATCGCCGGCACCGGGAGCGCCGTCACCGATTTGATCTTTTCCATCGCGAAGCGCGAGGTGACGTTCTTGAGCGCCACCGCGCTGATGAGTTTTTTGTAGAAGATGTCGTAACTGGCCATGTCCGCGCAGACGACACGCAGCATGTAGTCGACGTCGCCGGCCATGCGATAGAACTCCATCACCTCCGGCATCGCGCTGACCGCTTGGGCGAATTTGGTCAGCCACGCATCGGAATGGTCGCCGCTCTCGACCGAGACGAAGACCGAAATCCCCAACCCAATCTTGTTCTGATCGACCAGCGCGACGCGGCGCATAATCACGCCGTCCGCCTCGAGACGCTGGATGCGTTTCCAGCACGGCGTCGAGGACAGCCCGACACGATCGCCGATCTCGGCGACCGAGAGCGACGCGTCGTCCTGCAAGACGGTCAGGATTTTGCGGTCGATGGCGTCCAGCCGACGCGGTTCACCCGCAATAGAAGAAATATCAGACATTAGAAGAATTCTTTTCCAAGAGCATGTTCCAAATACTCTATATGAAGAAAATTCTTCTTTCGCAAGCGGCCGAGGGCCCTAGCGTATCGCCTTACCGTCAGAATCGGTCAGAAAGGCCGTGACCTCGGCCCGGTCCGGGCAAGCGAAGGCGCCGCCGTGACGGGTGCACTTCAAGGCAGCCGCGGCCGAGGCGAATCGCAACGTCGTGTGCAAGTCCTGACCTTCGGCATGAGCCAGCGCGAACGCGCCGTGAAAGATGTCGCCGGCCCCGAGCGTATCGACGGTATGGACCGGGAAGGCCGCTGCCTCCTGCGGTTCGCCGGCGTCGTCGAGCCAGAGCGTCCCCTTCGGCCCGCGCGTGACCGCTACAAAGGATTTTGTCAGGGTCGCGATCTTTTTGAGAGCCTTGAGATCGTCGCCGATTCCAGCGGTGGATTGCAGCGCCTCGTCCGAGAAGATCAGATGCGACGATGCGGTCAACAGCCCCTCGCGCTGCGAGACGGTGCTGTCGACATCGACGACAACCGGAATGCCGCGTTGTCGCGCGTCGTGGCAGAGGCTCGTCGAAAAACCTGCACAGCGGCTTTCGATCAAAATCGCATCGCAATCCTTCAAGAGCAGACGGGTGTCGGGCAGGCGAACCTTCCACAGGTCCGGGTCGCGAAACGAGATGATGGTGCGCTCGCCGGACGGATCCATCATGATCCCTGAGATCGGCGTCACCAGCCCCGGCATATGCACAAGATGCGTCGTGTCGATGCCTTCTCTGGCGAGTTCGTCGAAGATGTACGTGCTCGACGTCTCGTTCTTGTCGCCAATCGGTCCGGTCAGTGCGACCTCGCCGCCCAATCTCTTGATCCCAACCGCTGCATTGAGCGCATTGCCGCCGCAGATCTGCACAAAACGGTCGGCATTGAATTTCTGGCCGCGTCCTGGCACCGCCTGCACGCCGAAGGTCAGATCGCGCACCGGCATGCCGATGCAGAGGATGCGGGGTGGGTTTTTGGCGGTGGCGGTCATGGATCGGTCTTTTCAGTCATCACGCTCGTCATTGCGAGGCGCAGACATTCCTCGGAAACGAGAAATGTCTGCGCCTCGCAATGACGAAGAACGACTAATCCTCCAGCCATCGCCCGACAAGATGATGGGCGATGGCGAAGGGGTGCGGCCCGGTCAACCCGTCCGGGTGCGTTCGATCCAGCATCGATGTCGTTTCCGCGCGATCGAACCAGCGGGCGTCTTCAAGCTCGGTCAGATCGACCGTGATCGCGTCGTCGACGGCTTCCGCCGTGCAGCCGATCATCAGCGACGACGGATAGGGCCAAGGCTGCGTCATGTAATAGGCGACGTCGCCGCAATGAATGCCGCTTTCTTCGAGGATTTCGCGGCGCACCGCATCCTCGATCGTCTCGGCCACTTCGACGAAGCCGGCGAGGCACGACCACATGCCGGGTGGAAACTGCTTCTGCCGGCCGAGCAGGCACTTGTCGCCATGTGTGACCAGCATGATGACGACCGGATCGGTGCGCGGGAAATGCTCGGTCTTGCAGGACGGGCAGTCGCGCTTCCAACCGCCCTGGCTCATCCGCGTGCGGGCGCCGCAATTGGCGCAAAAGCCATGGCGCTGATGCCATGAGACCAGCGATTTCGCGGCGGCGATGGCGGACAATTGCTGCGGCGGAATAAGGCCTTGCATCACCATGCCGCGCAGCTCCGCCACGCCGACATCGCTGCGCGTCATCAGCTTCTCGACGGCATCGGGCGCAATGCCCATGCCGAAGACAGCGGCGCCGTTGCGCAGGCCGAGGAAGATCGTGCCGGGATTGGCGCCGTATTCGCGGGCTTCGTCGAGCGTCAACAGCGCGCGTGGTCCGCTGCCGTCCTGCGTCACCACGAGCGAGTCGCGATAGATCACATGGAAACGGGCGTCGCGGTGGCCTTCGAGCGCGAAAAGTTTGTCATCGTCGCCGCGCAGATGCGCCGCACGGTCGAGAATGTCGCTGACGAAAGCCGGTTGCCCGAGCGGAAATGCAGGCTTGCGCAAGGTTTGCATGCTCATGCGATCAACCCAGCCAAATCTTGCGGCGCAATGCACTGATGAAGGTCTGCACCTCTTGCGCGTCGTGCGGAACGGCTCCGACGACGCCCCACACCGGGCGCGGCCACGCTGCGTCGCTGGTGCGGCGTGCGATGATGTGGACGTGCAGTTGCGGCACCGCGTTGCCGAGCGCCGCGATATTCAGCTTGTCGCAATTCGTCACCTCCTTGAGCGCGCGGGCGACGCGGTTGATCTCGGTCATCAGTTGCGCCTGCTCGACCTCGTCGAGATCGATGATCTCGCTGGCGTCGGCGCGCCGTGGCACCAGCAGGAGCCAGGGGTAGTTGGCATCCTTGATGACCAGCACGCGCGACAGAGCGAGATCGCCGATGTCGATGGTGTCTTTGTGAAGCTGGGGATTGAGAGTCCAGGCGGAGGCGGCAGCAGGCATGTGTGATCCCGACGAAACGATGGATGCTGTTTAAATCGTTTCGCGGGTGAGGGAAACCGCTCCGCGCGCTCGGGCCGCCAAGCTCAGCTTGTGAAGTGCCGCCAGGCCAGCCAGCCGATCCAGATCGCGCTGGCGATCCAGATCGTGACGACGATGATGAGACCTGCGGTGCTGCCGGGCCGGCCGGCCCGCGCCAGCGCCGCGGCGCGGAATTCGGCCATCAAGGTTGGCGGGATCATGCGTATGGCGAGCATGATGCCGAGCGGTACGAGGATGATATCGTCGAGCAGGCCCAGGACAGGGATCGCATCCGGAATGAGATCGATCGGGCTCAGCGCATAGGCCGCGACGCAGGCGGCAACGAGCTTGGCCGACCACGGAACCCGTGAGTCTCGCCCAGCGATCCACAGCGCGATGACGTCGCGCTTGATCGTTCGTGCCCATGTTTGGGCCCTGGCCTTGATCGTTGCAACGCTCATTTTGCCGCCTCGAAAGAGGTGCCCCGGACGTAAATCGGGCCATGGCGCAAGGCAAGACGGCGCGCTTGCTTTCCGATGCTTTTGGCCCCAAATAAGCGCCGGGAGATTGGCGGTGGACGAGCCTCTCGCCAACCGGGTCAGGTCCGGAAGGAAGCAGCCCTAACGAGGTCCGGATCGGGTCGCTCGTCAGTCTCCTACCTTGTTTTGTCGTGCGCGTTCAGCACGTTGCGCAAGGCCCTCGCAAGAGGGCCATCGGTCCGCTTCCGGGACTTCAACACACATCGGATGCCTGATGACCGACGCCGTTCCAGCTTCAGCAATCCAGACCGCAGCCGCGCCCTATCGGGTGCTGGCGCGCAAATATCGGCCGACCTCCTTTGACGATCTGATCGGGCAGGAAGCGGTGGTTCGCACCGTCTCCAACGCGTTCGAGACCGGCCGGATCCCGCAGGCCTGGATCCTCACCGGCGTCCGCGGCGTCGGCAAGACCACCACCGCCCGCATTCTGGCCCGCGCGCTGAACTACCAGTCCATGGACGGCGCCGTCGATAAGCCGACCGTGCACATGCCGGAGCTTGGCGTGCATTGCCAGGCGATCATGGAAAGCCGGCACATCGACATTCTGGAAATGGACGCCGCGTCGCATACCGGCGTCGATGATGTCCGCGCGATCAACGACGGCGTGCGCTATGCGCCATCGAGTGCGCGCTACAAGGTCTACATCATCGACGAAGTCCACATGCTCTCGACGCCGGCGTTCAATGCCTTCCTGAAGACATTGGAAGAACCGCCGGAGCACGCCAAATTCGTGTTCGCGACCACCGAAATCCGCAAGGTGCCGGTGACGGTGCTGTCGCGCTGCCAGCGCTTCGATCTGCGCCGCGTCGATGCCGATGTGCTGATGAGCCATCTTGGTCAGATCGCCGCGAAGGAGAATGTCGAGGTCGAGCCCGAGGCGCTCGGCATCATCGCCCGTGCGGCTGAAGGCTCGGTGCGCGATTCGCTGTCGCTGTTCGATCAGGCGATCGCCCATGCGGCGGGTACCGTGCGCGCCGATGCGATCCGGCAGATGCTCGGCCTCGCCGATCGGACGCGGGTGATCGACCTGTTCGACTCGCTGGCGCGCGGCGATATCGCCGCCGCTTTCACCGAGTTCCGCGAGCAATACGACACCGGCGCCGATCCGATCGTGGTGCTCAGCGATCTCGCTGAATTCGTGAACTTCGTCACCCGCGTGAAGATCGTACCGGCCACCGCCGACAATGTCGCTTTCGGCGAGACCGAGCGCGTGCGCGCGCGGGACTTTGCAGCAAAGCTGTCGATGCGCGTGCTGTCGCGGATGTGGCAGATGCTTTTGAAGGGCATCACCGAGGTGCAGGGCGCAACGCGCCCCGCCGCCGCTGCCGAAATGGTGCTGGTGCGGATCGCTTACGTCGCCGATCTGCCGACGCCCGACGAAGCGCTGAAG
The DNA here is from genome assembly GCA_964244735.1 of uncultured Tardiphaga sp. Lineage (GTDB taxonomy): Bacteria > Pseudomonadota > Alphaproteobacteria > Rhizobiales > Xanthobacteraceae > Tardiphaga. Next base: position 16,500 of record CAXTJT010000024.1, on the reverse strand, counting down.
ATGCTCGAGCAAAGTGGCGGTGGCAACGTGCCGCTGATCGGGAGCGGCAGCAATGGCGGTTCGCGCAGCGCTCCGTCCGGGTCGGTTATGGCGTCGTCTTCGCTATCACAAGTGACGTCGTCTGCGCCGCGCGCGGTCTTGTCGCGCGGCAATGCCGAGATGGTCGCGAAGCCGCAGCCGGCGAGCCAGCCAATCCAGGCTACGGTGTTGCGGATCGAGACTTATGCCGAACTTGTTGCGCTCGCGACCGAGAAGCGCGACGTGCTGACCCGCGCCGCGCTCGAAGCCGACATGCGCCTCGTCAAGATCGAGGATGGCCGCCTCGAAGTCGCGATGGAGCGCAGTGCGGCGCGCACCATGATCAACGATCTGTCGCGCAAGCTCGAACAATGGACCGGCCGGCGATGGAGCGTCATCGTCTCCAACGAAGAGGGCCAGCCGACTTTGCGCGCGCAGGCTGATGCCGCGAAGAACCAGCGCTACAGCGCGGCCGAATCCGATCCGCGCGTGCGCGAGGTGCTGGCAAAATTTCCCGGCGCGACTTTCGAGGTGCGCAAGATTGCGCCCGAGACACAGGCTGACGTTGGTGATGACGACATTCCCGAAAATCCCGACAGCGACAACGACGACTGATCGCGCAAATCAAGGGGCAAATAATGGCTGATTTTCTTGGCATGATGAAGCAAGCGGCGCAGCTTCAATCGAAGATGAAAGAGATGCAGGACCAACTCGACCATGTCGAGGTCGAGGGCATTTCCGGCGGCGGACTCGTCGGCGTCCGCATGACGGCCAAAATGGAAGTGAAGGCGGTCAAGATCGACGCCTCGCTGATGAAGGCCGACGAGCGGGAAATCCTCGAAGACCTGCTCGTCACCGCGATGGGCGACGCGCGCCGCAAGGCCGAAGCCGCGATGCAGGAGAAAATGTCGGCGCTGACCGGCGGCCTCGGCCTGCCGCCGGGGATGGGGTTGGGGTAGATTCTTTTTTCTTGTCATTCCGGATGCGCTCCTGCCGGCGATAGCCGGTTGGAGTGCAGGCCCGGAATCCATAATCCTTGTGGTGGTTATGGATTCCGGGCTCGCACGTCACACTTATCATCGACGCGATGCGTCGATGATTTCGCGTTCCGCGCGCCCCGGAATGACGAACGTAAAATTCGTCTTCTGAAAGTCTCTAAATGCCTTCGTCCGTTGCCGGCCCAGAAATCGAGCGGCTGATTCAATTGCTGTCGAAGTTGCCGGGGCTCGGTCCGCGGTCGGCGCGGCGTGCGGCGCTGCATCTCATCAAGAAGCGCGAGGCCCTGATGGCGCCGCTTGCCGGCGCGTTGCAGGTCGCGATCGAGAAAATCCAGATCTGCAATGTGTGCAGCAATATCGACACGCAAAATCCCTGCACGATCTGCACCGATCCGCGGCGCGATCCGGCGATCATCGTCGTCGTCGCCGATGTCGCCGATCTGTGGGCGCTGGAACGTGCGCAGGCGACGCAAGGGCGTTATCACGTTCTCGGCGCGACGCTGTCGCCGCTCGACGGCATCGGTCCGGACGACCTCGCAATCGATGCGCTGGTGTCGCGCGCGCATGACGACCGCGTGACGGAAATCATCCTCGCGCTGAACGCCACCGTCGACGGCCAGACCACCGCGCATTACATCACCGACCTGCTGCAGGACGCCAATGTGCGCGTAACGCGGCTCGCGCATGGCGTGCCGGTCGGCGGTGAACTCGATTATCTCGACGAAGGCACGCTGTCGGCGGCGATGCGACAGCGCACGCTTTTTTAAGCGCACATTGTTTTGAGTGGTACGTCGTAGCGAGGGATGACATCACGATCTCGCCCGACTGTTCTGGTCTTACTCCGACAGTCGTGCCGAATCGCGCGCCCTGAACGAAGCTGGAACTGATTTGATGAGCCTTCGCGATCTCACGCTGCGGTCCGCCATGACCGCGGCCATTTTGTTTTTCGCCGGTGCCGCTGCGGCGCAGCCTCAAGCCGCGCAACCCGACGAATCGGCGAAGCCAAAGGCGCCGGTGGCGATGAAGGCCGGCGATATTCTCAGCGGGCAACTGACCGCAATGAAGATGCGCACGAAGGGCAAGGGCAAGCGCGTGCCGACCTATCAACTTGTCAGCGAGCCGCGACGGCTGCCGGCGCCGGGCGATCTGTGCAATCTCGAGACCGGGCCGGAGACGTTTCAGATCGTCGCCGCCAGCGACGCACAGGTTGCACAGTTGAAGAAATTCATCGGTAAGGACGTGTCGCTGAAGGTCGATCAGGTCGCCTGCGCCGAGGAAGCCGGCGTCATGAGCGAGGCGGTCGTGACGAAATGGAGCCTCGTCGCCAAGCCGTAACGGCCGTTTCGGGCGGAACTGCATCAGATTTATGCCGCAACGCAGCAAGTAGTGGCGTTTGGGCTGGAAACAGCCTAAAGGGACATCAGATCATCGCATCAGCAGACCTGAAGTGGCCGCGCCCCATGTTCGGCGCACAACCCGCAGGCATTTTCCTTTTGCCGCGCCGCGTCTGCTGCCGCCGGCCAGAATCGAGTTGTCCGTGACATTTCTCAGTGCCTCTCCGCCGCTTGCCCGCGCTCTGGCGGAAAAAAACTATTCCGATCCGACTCCTGTCCAAGCCGCCGTCCTGGCGGATGACGCCGCGGGCCGCGATCTGCTGGTCTCGGCCCAAACCGGCTCCGGCAAGACCGTGGCTTATGGTCTGGCGATCGCCAGCCAGTTACTCGGCGATGCCGAACGGTTGCCGCGCGGCGGTGCGCCGCTGGCCCTGATCGTGGCGCCGACGCGCGAACTGGCGCTGCAGGTTCATCGCGAACTCGGCTGGCTTTACGGGCAGGCCGGCGCGCGCGTCGTCTCCTGTGTCGGCGGCATGGACCCGCGCAAGGAGATGCGCGAACTCGCGGACGGCGCGCATATCGTCGTCGGCACGCCCGGCCGCTTGTGCGACCACCTCCGCCGCGGTCGTCTCGACGTCTCCGGCCTGAAAGCCGTCGTGCTCGACGAGGCCGACGAGATGCTCGATCTCGGCTTTCGCGAGGACATGGAATTCATCCTCAAGACCACGCCGGCGACGCGCCGCACGCTGCTGTTCTCAGCGACGCTGCCGCGCGGCATCGTCAATCTGGCCAAACAATATCAGCAGAACGCGTTTCGCGTCGACGTCGCCGGCGACGAAGGCGGCCACGCCGATATCGACTACCGCGCGATCCGTATCGCCGCGCAGGATGCCGAGCATGCCGTCGTCAACACGCTGCGCTTTTATGAATCGCCGAGCGCGATCGTGTTCTGCAACACCCGCAACGCCGTGAAGCATCTGCAGGCGATCCTGCTGGAGCGCGGCTTCTCCGTCGTCGCTCTCTCGGGTGAATTGACCCAGAACGAACGCACCACGGCGCTGCAATCGCTGCGCGACGGCCGCGCCCGCGTCTGCGTCGCGACCGACGTCGCCGCACGCGGCATCGATCTGCCGAATCTCGGCCTCGTCATTCACGCCGATCTGCCGAACGACGCCGAGGTGATGCAGCATCGCTCGGGCCGCACCGGCCGCGCGGGCCGAAAGGGCGTGAGTGTCTTGCTGGTGCCGCCGGCGCGTCGCCGGCGTGCCGAAACGTTGCTGCGAGACGCCGCCGTCGATGCGACATGGGGCGTCGCGCCGTCGGTCGACGAAATTCGCGCGCTGGATCAGCAGCGCATGATGAAAGACGTGCTGTTCACCGAAGAGCCGACCGAAGACGATTTGACACTGGCGCGCACGCTGCTCGCCGAGCGCTCGCCTGAAGAAATTGCGTCGGCGCTCGCGCGGCTCTATCGCGCGCGCCTGCCGGCGGCCGAAGATATTCTCGATCCCGGCGCGCACACGTCGCGGCCGCTCCGCGAGCGCGAATCGGCAGGTCGCCTGCATGAACGGCGCGAGCCCGGCGGCGAGGGTCCGCGTCCGAAGAAGGGCAAATCGCGCGACGCGATGGCCGGCGGCGTCTGGTTTCGGGCCGCGATCGGCCGGCGCAAGAATGCCGAAGCGCGCTGGCTGTTGCCGATGATCTGCCGTCGCGGCGGCATCGAGAAGCAGGATATCGGCGCGATCAAGATCTATGACACCACGACCGAATTCGAGATTTCGGGCGCGGCCGCCGAGAATTTCGCGGTGTCGATCAAGCGTCCGGACAAGGAAGACACGATCCGCATCGAGGCGTTGCCGAATGGCCCGCAGGGTGAAACGCAATCGGCCCGGCCGCAGGCGCGTGTGATCGCGCCGGAAGATCGCGACTATTCCAGGAAGCGCGAGCGGTTCAAGGGCAAGCCCGATCGTGATGCGCCGCGCGGCGACGCAAGGCCCCGCCAGGACGATCGTCCGCGTCGGGAGGATTTTATCCCGAAGGATTTTGCGACGCCTGAGTTCAAGCCGTGGCAGGATAAGAACCGGTCAGAGAGCCCGCGACCAGGCGACAATCCGGCGCCGCGTCGCGACAAGCCTTGGCAGAGCGACAAGCCGCGCTTTGACGACAAGCCGACATTCGACAAGAAGCCGCGGTCCGAGAAGCCGCCTTACATTGCCAAGGCGAAGCGTGACGGTGCGGCTCCTTTCGCCGGCAAGCCGTCGTTCGGGAAAAAGAAGAACAAGGCGCGGGAGTAGAAACGCGCCGTCATTCCGGGGCGCAGGCGGCTCTTGCCGCATGCGCACCCGGAATCTCAATATTCTGGGCACGCTGAACTTGATGAGATTCCGGGTTCGCTCGCAAAAGTGCTCGCGCCCCGGAATGACGTACCCGTTCTGACAAGCTCCTGCTGCCTTAATGTCACAGCGCGTGACTAAAGCTCTCGCGTCGCCGCATTCGCCGCCGCCAGTCGTTGACTCCATTTCCGTCAAACTTCTACCGTATGTGTGACGGTTCTCCGCGAGGGGAGCAAAGGGAATGCGGTGCGGAGATCTCGATCTCCTATGCCGCGGCTGCCCCCGCAACTGTAAGCGGTGAATCTTTCGTCAGATGCCACTGGGAATCTCGGTCCTGGGAAGGCGACGCAAGGTATCGACCCGCGAGCCAGGAAACCTGCCGTCACCCGTGGTCACACGCGAGGATGTCGGTCGGGGATTGCAGACATCGGAATCATCCTGCGTGAGATCGCAGCGATGAAACCTCGTTCGCTGTGACGTGCCACTGCGTCAGACCGAGGTTACATCCATGCCGTTTTTTATCTCCGCCATCCGGCGGCCGCGCGCGCTTTTGCTCGCGTCTTCCTGCCTTGCCAGCTTTACTACATTGGCCCACGCGCAACGCGCGGACGTTTTGCCCACCATCGATGTCACCGCAACACGCCTGGCAGATGGAATCACCGGCACGGCGACCAACATCATTACGGCTGAAGATATCCGTCGTTCGCCCGCCGCGACGGTTCAGGAGATTATCGCGCAGATTCCGGGTGCGCAGTTGCGCTCGCTATACGGTGGTGTCAACGGCAGCGGCACCTCGGTCGATCTGCGCGGTTTCGGCGCGACCGGTTCGTCCAACACGCTGGTGCTGATAAACGGCCGCCGCTTGAACGATCTCGATCTCGCCGGCGTCGACCTCTCGACGGTTCCGCGGGAGTCGATCGAACGCATCGAGGTCACGCGCGGCAACTCCGGCGCGGTTCTCTACGGCGACAATGCGGTCGGCGGCGTGATCAACATCGTCACCAAGAAGGGCGTCGGCGGTCCGCCGGTATCAATGCGTGTCGAAGGCGGCGCAGGCTCCTTCGACCAGCGTTTCGGCACGGTGTCGGCGACGACCAATACAGGGCCGTGGTCGTCGTCGTTTTTCGCCAACGGCATCACGTCGAACGGCTATCGCCAGAACAACGAATTGCGCCAGGGCAATGCGGTCGGCGAAGTCCGCTACACCGATCTTGATTTCTCGGCGTTCCTCAATCTCTCGGTCGATCGCCAGCATCTTGGCTTCCCCGGCGGCCGGACCGTCGACCCGTCGATCGGCGTCAATCAGTTGGTCACGGATCGCCGCGGCGCCAGCACGCCGCAGGATTTTGGCGACAAGCAGGGCGCGAACGTCACCGCCGGTTTCACCAAGATGTTGATCAACGGCGTCGAACTGATCGTCGATGGCGGCGTCCGCAACAAGCAGCAACAGGCGGTGTTCTTTTCGAGCTTCGGCAACAGCGCGGTCGACTCGGTGCTGCAAACCTGGTCGCTGACGCCGCGTCTGCGCATCACGACTCCGGTGCTCGGCTTGCAATCCACGATCCTCACCGGCATCGATTATTACGATGCCGCCTATGGCTCCAATCGCGGCGAGGCGCTCGGGGGCGCCGCGATCCACATCTACGACCTGCGCCAGCGCACGTTGTCCGGCTATTTCCAGCAAACGCTGGGGCTCGCCCCGTCGACCGATTTTTCTTATGGCGCGCGTATCCAGGGCACCAATCTCTCGGCGCGCGACACCGTCAACCCGAATGCGCCGGGCAATTTCGGCGCGGTGGCCTCGACGCCGCTCGACACGACCCAGACCAACCATGCGCTGCATATCGGGCTCGAGCATCGGTTGACCGAGATCGTGTCGGTGTTCGGTCGCGCCGCGAGCGCCTATCGTACGCCGAATGTCGATGAGCGGGTCTCGTCCGGCCCGAGCTTTGATTCCAATTTCAACCCGATCGCCGGCAATTTCACGCTGAAGACGCAGACATCGAACGACGTCGAGGCGGGCTTCCGCATCAAGGCCGGCGCGCTGACCGTGCAGTCCAGCGTCTACAACATGAACCTTGAAAACGAATTGCAGTTCGATCCGGTCAATTTCTACAACCGCAACCTCGATCCGACGCGTCGCTACGGCTCAGAGACCAGCGCCGATTTTCGCGCCAGCGAAAGCGTGCTGGTGCGGGGCGGCGTCGCGCTGACGCGCGCGGTGTTTCGCGAAGGCTCATTCGCGGGACAGGACGTGCCGCTGGTGTCGCGCTTCACCGCGAGCGCCGGCGTGACGTGGAACATCTGGCAAAACTATCTCGTGTTCGACGCCACCGCGCGCTACTGGAGCAGCCGCCGGATGGACAATGATCAGGCCAATGTGCAGCCGGTCATTCCAGCCAACGCCACGGTCGATATCAAGCTGAGCGGCATTTACGACCGCTATTTCTGGTCGGCCAGCGTCAACAATCTGTTCGACGTGAACTATTACGACTACGCGGTCGCCAGCACCTTCACGCCGGGACGTTTCAACGCCTATCCGCTGCCGGGGCGGTCGTTCCTTGTGAAGGCGGGCGTGAATTTTTAGAAACAGCTAAACGACTGCGGAGCGCCTGAGTTCATCGTCCCCTCTCCCCCTGTGGGAGAGGGTGGCTTCGCGAAGCGAAGTCGGGTGAGGGGTTCGCCCTCACGTTTAAACAGGACCCCTCACCCGGCTCGGCCTTCGGCCGATCCACCCTCTCCCACAGGGGGAGAGGGGACGATGAACATATCGGCTTATGACGTCGCCTTCCCCACCGCCCACAGCGCGAACGCATAGGCGACGGCGACCTCGTCGAGCCGGTTGAAGCGGCCCGACGCGCCGCCGTGGCCCGCGCCCATATTGGTCCGCAACAGCGCCGGACCGCCGCCGGTCATGGTCGGCCGCAGCCGTGCGATCCATTTCGCCGGCTCCCAATAGGTGACGCGCGGATCGGTCAACCCGCCCATCGCCAGCACGGCGGGATAGTCCTTCGCCGTGATGTTGTCGTAAGGCGAATAGGCGAGCATTGTCTTGAAATCTTCGGGGCTCTCGATCGGGTTGCCCCATTCGGGCCATTCCGGCGGCGTCAGCGGCAGACTCGCATCGCGCATCGTGTTGACGACATCGACGAACGGCACCTCGGCGACGAGCCCGGCATACAACTCACCGGAGCGATTGGCGACTGCGCCCATCAGCATGCCGCCCGCGCTGCCGCCATGACCGACGATCTTTTTCGCCGACGTGTATTTCGAGTCAATCAACGCCCGCGCCGACGCGGCGAAATCGTCGAAAGTATTGGTCTTCTTGGCGCGCTTGCCGTCGAGATACCAGCCCCAGCCCTTGTCGGAGCCGCCGCGGATATGCGCGATCGCATAGACGAAGCCGCGATCGACGAGCGACAATCTGTTCGCCGAGAACGACGCCGGCATCGCCATGCCATAGGAGCCGTAGCCGTAGAGCAGCAACGGCGAGTTGCCGTCGCGCACGAGGTCATTGCGATGAAGAATCGACACCGGCACCAGTTCGCCGTCCTCCGCGGCCGCCATGATGCGCGTCGTGACGTAATCGGCGGGGTTGTGGCCCGATGGGATGTCCTGCCGTTTGCGCAACACCCGGGTCCGCGCCTCCATATCGTAATCATAGACCTCGGACGGCGTCGTCATCGACGAATAGGCGAACCGCAAATTCGTCGTGTCGAATTCGTAGCCGCCCATCGTGTCGAGCGCATAGGCCGCCTCGTCGAAAGCGATGGCGTGTTCGCTGGCGTTGCGCAGATCGCGGATCACGATCGAGGGCAGCGCGTTGGCGCGCTCCAAGCGAATGAGATGGTTGATCGTGAGACCGTGGTCGAGAATATAGACGCCGTCCTGATGCGGGATCAGATCGCGCCAGTTGGCGCGCTCCGGCGACGCCAGCGGCGCGGTGACGATCTTGAAGTCGATGGCGCCGTCGGCATTGGTGAGGATGTATAACGCGTCGCCGCGATCGCCGACGTCATATTGCACGCCCTTTTCGCGCGCCGCGATGAGCCGTGGCATTGCCTGATGGTCGGCAAGATCAAGCAAATGCTGCTCGGAGGTCTCATGGTCGCCGCCGCCGATCACGCAGAAGCGGCCGCTCTCGCTTTCATGGATGTGGGTGAACCAGCCGGCATCCTGTTCTTCATAGACGAGCGCGTCGTCGGCCTGCTTCGTGCCGAGCACGTGTCGCCAGACCTGCATCGGGCGGTGATTGTCGTCGAGCTTGACGTAATAGAACGAACGCGAATTCAGCGACCACACCACGCCCCCGTCGGTTTCCTCCACGACGTCGGCATGGTCGCTGCCATCGGACCAGGACCGCACCCGGATGGTGAAATATTCCGAGCCCTTGAGATCGGCGCTCCAGGCCTGCAAGCTGTGGTCGGGCGAGTGGCGCGAGCCGCCGAACTTGAAATAGGTCTCGCCTTTGGCGAGAAGATCGCCGTCAAGGATGATCTGGGTCTCGCCGCCATCGCGGGGCATGCGCCCGAACAATTCGTGCTGGCCGCCTTCGCGGAATTTCCGCAAATAGGCAAATGGCCCGTCGACCGACGGGACGCTGGAATCGTCTTCCTTGATGCGGCCGCGCATCTCGGCGACCAGCTTTCTTTGCAGCGCCTCGGTGTGGCCGAGCACGCTGTCGGCGTAAGCGTTTTCGGCTTCGAGATAAACGCGGATGTCCGGCTTGAGGATCGACGGGTCGCGCAGCACCTCCTGCCATCGTTCATCCTTCAGCCAGGCGTAATCGTCCTGAACCGTCACGCCATGCGCGGTAAACGGGGCAGGGCGGCGTTCGGCGACGGGGGGCTTTAACGACATGAAGCTTCTCGATTTCTGATGACGGTTCAACGGGCACGGCGTCGTCCCCGCGAAGGCGGGGAACCAGTACCCGCTGGCCTTGTGGATAGCAAAAGACATTGACCATCTTGCCGAAAAGATGGTCCTCGGCGTACTGGTTCCCCGCCTTCGCGGGGATGACAGCCTGCGTTAGACTGACTCTGCGACCAAGACAAAAACAATAAACGAGGAGACCCCATGCCCGATTTCATCACGCTGCCGGCGCTGGTTCATGGCGCCGCGCAACGCAGGCCGGATCACATCGCCGTCATCGAGGGCGAGCGCCGCGTCAGCTATCGCGAACTGGACGCGCTGATCGACGCCGTCGCCGCGTCGTTGCAGGCGCATGGGCTGAAGCCGCGCGACGCGATCTCGATCTGCGGCTATTCCTCCGTCGACTATGTCGCGACCTTCCTCGGCGCGTTGCGCGCCGGAATCGCGGTGGCGCCGCTTGCGCCGTCGTCGACGCCGGCCGATTTCGCGGCGATGGTGAAAGATGCTGACGCGAAAATCCTTTTCATGGACGATGCGGCGGCGGCCGCGATGGGCGAGGGCGCCACACAAAACAATGCCAAGCGCGTGGCGCTCGACGACGGCGCGTTCGGCGAGACATTCAGCAGCTTCGCCAAGACGGGCGCCAAGCCGCAGCCGGTGGCGATCGATCCAGGTTGGACTTTCAACATCATCTATTCGTCGGGCACCACCGGCACGCCGAAAGGCATCGTGCATTCGCATAATTTGCGCTGGCGTCAATACGGCCAGCTCGAACCGCTCGGCTACGGGCCGGATGCGATCACCGTGCTGTCCACGCCGCTTTATTCCAACACCACGCTGGTCTGTTTCAACCCGACGCTGGCGGGCGGCGGCACCGTCGTGCTGATGCGCAAATTCGATGCCCGTGGCTTCCTCGACCTGGCGCAGACCCACCGCGCGACCCATGCCATGCTGGTGCCGGTGCAATATCGCCGGATCATGGCGCTGCCCGACTTCGACAGCTTCGATCTGTCCTCATTCGTGATGAAATTCTCGACCTCCGCGCCGTTCTCCGCCGCGATCAAGGCCGATGTGCTGAAGCGCTGGCCCGGCGGACTGACGGAATATTACGGCATGACCGAGGGCGGCGGCTCCTGCATCCTGTTCGCGCACGAGCACCCGGACAAGCTGCACACCGTCGGGCAACCGGGGCCGGACCATGAAATTCTGCTGATGGGCGAGGACGGCCAGCCCGTCGCGCAAGGCGAGATCGGCGAAATCGTCGGCCATTCGCCGACCATCATGGACGGATACCTCAACCAGCCCGGCAAGACCGCCGAGACCTTCTGGCACGACGACAACGGCAAGCGCTATGTCCGCACCGGCGATGTCGGCCGCTTTGACGCGGACGGGTTTCTCACATTGATGGACCGCAAGAAGGACATGATCATTTCCGGCGGCTTCAACATCTATCCGAGCGATCTTGAAGCCGTCTTGATTCAGCATTCCGATGTGGTCGAGGCGGCCGTCGTCGCGATGCCGTCCGAGGAATGGGGCGAGACGCCGGTGGCCTTCGTTGTGTTGACCCCGAATACCGCGACCGATGCGGCCGGGCTTAAAACATGGACCAATGCGCGCGTCGGCAAATTCCAGCGCCTCGCCGATGTCGAGATCGTCGACTCGCTGCCACGCAGCGCGATCGGCAAGGTGCTCAAGCGCGAGCTGCGCGACCGCCGATTGGCAGCCGCCGGCCGGGATTAAATGTTGCGCCGTTCTCCGCTCAGACCCGCGCAAGCGGGTATCCGGAGTGGCGATTGCTGTCTTTGCAAAGTCTGGGTCCCCGCATCCGCGGGGGACCAACGAACCTCCAGCCTGCTTGAGAACGATCCAACCCCGACGCAACTGCCTTGTTGTCACATCAATGCTGCAAGACTATCCATCACCGCGATCCCGACCGTTCACGTCACCGAAGGAGTTTCATTATGGGCACCATCATCTCGTTCAAGCGTCCCGACGGCAAGGAAGCCAACGGCTATCTCGCCAATGCAGCCGGCGGCAATGCGCCCGGCGTGGTCGTGATTCAGGAGTGGTGGGGCCTGCAGGACCAGATCAAGGGCCTCGCCGATCGCTTCGCGCTGGCCGGCTTCGATGCGCTCGCGCCCGATCTCTATAATGGCGTGGTGGTGCCCTATCACGACACCGAGGCCGCCAATAAGGAAATGTCGTCGCTCGATTTCATGGATGCGACGACGCAGACGGTGCGCGGCGCGGCGCAATATCTCGCGCGCAACGGCGCCAAGGTTGGTTTGACCGGCTTCTGCATGGGCGGCGCGGTGACGATCATCGGCGCGACAAAGCTGTCCGAGTTGACGGCGGGCGTCGCGTTCTACGGCATTCCGCCGGAGCAGGCGGCGAAGGCCGCCGACGTCGCCATCCCGTTGCAGGGCCATTTCGCCAGCAAGGATGACTGGTGCACGCCGGCCGTCGTCGATGGTTTCGAGAAGGGCTTGAAGGCCGCCGGCAAGGACTCGGAATTTTTTCGCTACGAGGCCGACCACGGCTTCGTCAACGAGCAGCGGATGTCGGCGCACGACCGCGAATGCGCCGAACTGGCGTGGGGCCGGGCGGTGGCGTTTCTCAAAAAGCATCTCGCTTAACGAACGGCGCGGCTTCTGATATGCTTGCTGCGATTGCATATCGCGGAGCAGGATCATGCTGGTGTCCAAAATCGGAGACGATCTCGCCGTCCGCCTTTCGGCGGATGATGCCGCGCGGCTTGGGTTGAAGGAGGGTGATCAGGTCGAGCTTCGGCTCGCCGGAAGCCAACCCCAGCCCACGCTGATTACCGACCCCGCTGAACGTGAAGCGGCAGTCGAGCGACTGCGCCGGTTCGAGGGAATGATGCCTGCAGATTTTAAGTTCAATCGCGACGAGGCGAATGAGCGGTAATTTCTTCGATTCAAACGTTTTGTTGTATCTCGCATCCGACCAGCCAGAACGGGCTCGCCGCGTGCGCGGCCTTCTCAAGATTGGCGGTCACGTCAGTGTTCAAGTCCTGAACGAAATGGCCAGCGTTTCGCGCCGCAAGTTCAAAATGGACTGGCGTGATGTCTCCGATCTGCTTGCGGAGATCAAAGGTACGCTTGAAATTCATCCCCTCACCATCGAAACCCACCAATCCGGGCTCCGTCTCGCCGAGCGTTACGGCTTTTCGGTTTACGACAGCTTCATTGTCGCGGCGGCGCTCCACGCCGAATGCGACACGTTGTGGTCTGAGGACATGCAGGACGGCCAACTGATCGAGAGCCGGCTTCGGATCGTCAATCCGTTCAAGTCGCTCGTATGACCTTCGTTATCTGCGATCTGCGGCAGCGGCCGAATTTTTTCGACGTGGTCGCGGATCGCATCTGGCGGCAATGGTGGGAGCCGCGTGGCTTCCCCTTGAGCTACATCCGCGAACGTCTGACCGAAAACATGACGGCAGAGCGCCTGCCGCTGGCGCTCGTGGCCCATGACGCCGGTCGATTTCTCGGGACCGCGTCGGTGATCGCGTCCGATCTGGAAGACTTGCCGCAATTCACACCGTGGGTCGCGGCGGTCTGGGTCGAACCCGAGCATCGAAAACGGCAGATCGGTCGGGCGCTGGTCGGCAGCGCCGCGTCGGCGGCTTTTGCGTTGGGTTTTGAGCGAGCCTATCTCTGCGCCCAGAAGCACCGCCGCGATTTTTACGTGCGGCAGGGATGGACGCCGCTGATGGACGATGTCGGCGACCGCAACGTGACAGTCTTCGTCCTGTGACCCACCCTTGACGCCGGCCCTTCGCCATGATGTCTAGCCGTCCATGAACACCGTCAGCCAGACCCATCTGTGGTGGCGCACCTCCTGAGAGGTGGCCGGTGCGATCTATTCCCAACAATCGTCCGAAGGCCGCCATCGCAGTGCGACGGCCTTGTTCGTATGTCCTGTGTGGCGTTCCCTGACGAGGTTTCGTAAGAGGACGTCATGAACAGGACCGTTTTTTCCCTTCCCGCGCAGAGCGCCTATACGACCGCCGGCGGCCTCAAGGTCTCGCGGTTGGCCGAAGCCTTCACCGGCGGCACGGCGCTCGACGACCTCATCGTGACGCTGGACCGCCGCCGCGGCGTGGTGCTGTCGTCCGGCACCACCGTGCCCGGCCGCTATGAGAGCTTCGATCTGGGCTTCGCCGATCCGCCGCTCGTGCTCGAAACCTCCGGCGAAAAATTCACCCTGACGGCGCTGAACGCGCGCGGCGAGGTGCTCATCGCATTCCTGACCGATACGCTGCGCGAGCCCTGCGTCGTCATTTCGGAGAAGACCACGACGCATCTCAAGGGCCATATCGTCCGTGGAGATGCGCCGATCGACGAGGAACAGCGCACCCGCCGCGCCAGCGTGATGTCGCTGGTCCGCGACATGGTCGCGCAATTGTTGTCCCCCGAAGACCCTATGCTCGGCCTGTTCGGCGCCTTCGCCTACGACCTCGTGTTCCAGATTGAGGACCTCAAACAGAAGCGTGCGCGCGAGGTGGACCAGCGCGACATCGTGCTGTTCATTCCGGACCGCCTGCTGGCCTATGACCGCGCCACCGGTCGCGGCATGGTGTTGAGCTACGATTTCACCTGGAACGGCGCGTCCACGGCCGGGCTGCCGCGCGACACCGGCGACAGCGTCTATGCCAGGACGCCGCGTCAGGGCTTTGCCGATCACGCGCCGGGCGACTATCAGCGCACCGTCGAGACCGCGCGCGCGGCGTTTGCCCGCGGCGACCTGTTCGAGGCGGTGCCGGGACAATTGTTCGGCGAGCAATGCGACCGCTCGCCGGCCGAAGTGTTTCAACGGCTCTGCGTGATCAATCCGTCGCCCTACGGGGCGCTGATGAATCTCGGCGACGGTGAATTCCTCGTCGCCGCCTCGCCCGAAATGTTCGTCCGTTCCGACGGCCGCCGGGTCGAGACCTGTCCGATCTCCGGCACGATCGCGCGCGGCGTCGATGCGATCGGCGACGCCGAGCAGATCAGGCAGCTTCTCAATTCCGAGAAGGACGAGTTTGAACTCAATATGTGTACCGATGTCGATCGCAACGACAAAGCGCGGGTCTGCGTCCCCGGCACCATCAAGGTGCTCGCGCGGCGGCAGATCGAGACCTACTCAAAGCTGTTTCACACCGTCGATCACGTCGAGGGCATGCTGCGGCCGGGCTTCGACTCGCTCGATGCATTTTTGACCCACGCCTGGGCCGTGACCGTGACCGGCGCGCCGAAGAAATGGGCGATGCAGTTCGTCGAGGACAATGAGCGCTCGTCGCGCCGCTGGTATGCCGGCGCGATCGGCGCCGTGACCTTCGACGGCGGCATCAATACCGGCATCACCATCCGCACCATTCGCATGAAGGACGGGCTTGCCGAGGTGCGCGTCGGCGCGACGTTGTTGTTCGACTCCGACCCCGTCGCCGAGGAAAAAGAATGCCAGACCAAGGCGGCGGCCTTGTTTCAGGCGCTGCGCGGCGATCCGCCGAAGCCGCTGTCGTCCTTCGCGCCGGATGCGTCGGGCTCCGGCAAGACCGTGCTGCTGATCGACCACGACGACAGCTTCGTGCACATGCTGGCGGATTATTTCCGGCAGGTCGGCGCGGAAGTCAGCGTGGTGCGCTACGTTCACGCCCAGACGATGCTGGCGACGAAAACATTCGATCTCGTCGTGCTGTCGCCGGGGCCGGGGCGGCCGGCGGATTTCGGCATCGCCAAGACCATCGACACGGCGCTTGGCAAGAAACTGCCGGTGTTCGGCGTCTGCCTCGGCGTGCAGGCGATCGGCGAATATTTCGGCGGCGAACTCGGCCAGTTGTTGCAGCCGGCGCATGGCCGCCCGTCGCGGATTCAGGTGCGCGGCGGCCGGCTGATGCAGAACCTGCCCAATGAAATCGTCATCGGCCGCTATCATTCGCTGTTCGTGGAGATGCCATCGATGCCGGACGTGCTGACCGTGACGGCCTCCACCGAGGACGGCGTGGCGATGGCGATCGAACACAAGACGCTTCCCATCGGCGGCGTCCAGTTTCACCCGGAATCGCTGATGTCGCTCGGCGGCGACGTCGGGTTGCGGATCGTGGAGAATGCGTTTCGGTTGGATGACAGATGAGGTTCGCCGTCATTGCGAGCATCGTGCAAGATCGGCCCTTCCGATCTTGCACGATGCGAAGCAATCCAGTCTGTCTTGCCGCAAGAAAGAACTGGATTGCTTCGTCGAATCGCGTCTCGAAGACGAGACACGATCCTCCTCGCAATGACGGATGGTTTGTTTTTTGAAATGAGATTCACATGACCCTCGAAAACGATCTGAAAGCCGCGGTCCGTACCATTCCGGACTATCCGAAGCCGGGCATCCTGTTCCGCGACATCACCACGCTGCTCGGCGATGCGCGGTCGTTTCGCCGCGCGGTGGATGAACTCGTGCAGCCCTGGGCCGGGCTGAAGATCGACAAGGTCGCCGGCATGGAAGCGCGCGGCTTCATCATCGGCGGCGCGGTCGCGCATCAATTGTCGGCCGGCTTCGTGCCGATCCGCAAGAAGGGCAAGCTGCCGCATACGACGGTGCGGATCGCTTACTCGCTCGAATACGGCCTCGACGAAATGGAAGTCCACGCCGACGCCATCAAGCCCGGCGAGCGCGTCATTCTGGTCGATGACCTGATCGCCACCGGCGGCACTGCCGAAGGCGCGGTCAAGCTGATGCGTCAGATCGGCGCGGAGGTGCTGGCGGCGTGCTTCATCATCGACCTGCCTGATTTGGGCGGCGCTGCGAAATTACGCGCGATGGACGTGCCGGTGCGCACCCTGATGACGTTCGAGGGGCATTAGAATTGGCAACACGCACGGCCGTCGTCCCCGCGTAGGTGTTTGGTTTCGTGAGATTGTTGAGGGCTTGCGCAGGAGCGAGGTAGTCGAG
>CAXTJT010000023.1:0-50858 GCA_964244735.1 uncultured Tardiphaga sp. | reverse complement strand
GCCAAAATCGCTTGCCTCAAGCTATGGCTCAGATTTTATGAGTCCACGACCTAGTGGAGGCGCATGACCCGTCGCGCGCGCGAGACGGTGCCGTGCCTCCCCCGGACGAGATCCTAGCCGACATCAAAACCCTTGCCGACTGGGCGGAGTCGATCAGGGCAAGGCAGAATGCTCTGACCTGAGCGTGCGAAAAACCGGCATTCGCCGTTAGGGCGGAGGTGAACAGAAAGAGAGACCGGGCCATCTTCGACGAATATGGAGACACGCCCTGCGCTGCTCTGATTCCTTACAACAGACCTACAACCCGGCTCGTCGCGACTGTGCCGAGGCGAAATAGGGCTTGCTGTTGTGCCGAAGCCTGCCGCCACGAACGTGCCAGGTCCGAATCCCACGATGTGACAATTAACTCGAATGAGCCGTCCGCCAGACGGCGAAACATGACAGCCGTGTCAGCATATTCGAATCCGCCCTGTGTAGCGGTCGGCAAATTCATTCGTTCCATACGGTTATTGCCGTGCCATGTCAGACGGCGATCGTTCCATGTGCGCGCACCACTTCGTAGAACCGGCTCCCCGATCGTCAAATTGTGAGGATAGTCGTATTGTGTAAACACGAAACCAAAAAACCTGTGACCGCCGCGAGGAAGTTCAAGCTGGTTGCGTGACCCGCCTTGCAGGGCTTCGCCGTGGATCCACATGGCGCTGTAGTTCGCGGGATTAACAGCGGCCGTTTCGATGGCGACCCTGAACAAGGGCAGCGCACCAACATTAATCGGTGCTGGCCGCGTTACGGGCTGCGCTTCTTGTTCTATTTCTGCTGGCGGCGGTTGCGCCTGCCGCAACGCCGCATATGCCTGTAGCAATTCCTCGGTAAGGGGCGTTGTATCAAAACATGCGCTCGCCATAGCGGCATCGATTGACGCGCGCGGAACGTTCCGTTGAAGCCACGCGGCCTCCGTGTTCACGCTGAACCCGCGACTGGTGAGGTTGGCAGAACCGATGAGCGCGCTACAGCTCTGCGCATTCCTGCCGAACGTGTAGAGTTTGGGGTGGAATGCCCGCAGTGGCATCAGTGAGCCCTGGGCAAGCCTTTGTGCCCCCGAGACATGCACTGTCGCATTTCCCGATTCTTGCCAATGCCGCAAGGCTTGCGGTTCGGTGAGGCCGAAGTCGAAAGATGTTACTAGCATCTTCGGCATGGCGGCAAACTCCGCAGGGGGGACGGCATCGGCGAGTGCGTTGAGCAGGATGCTGGCGCCGCCGCGCGTTACATAGGCGGATGCTACGCGCACGTCGATCGCGCCCCCCGCGATCATATCGACAACGGCGTTGCGAATATTCGCAGGCGTTGCGGCATTTTGCACGACTAGCACGCGTTACCCTTCCTCGATCACATTGGAATCGATCGTTGCCACCGGTGTCGCGTCCAATACAAGCGCAGCAAGGGCCTCAAGCAGCGGCAACAGCGGCGATGCTTCGAGCACCGCGCGCAATTTCCGACGGCGTGCTGACAGGGCCTTTGCGGGGTCGCCCAAATAAGCGTCTGTCGTGCAATGACCGGTGGCAAGAGCAGCAAGGTCCTTTGCCAGACCGGCGATCTTATTATGATCGTCATTGCCGGGGTCGTAAGAGGGCATCATTCGGTATGGCAGTGTATGGAGATGCCGTTCGCCGAAATCGCCTTTCGGGTTGAACGCGAGGGTGGCGTTGGTCAAGGCCACGCTGTTGAGCATGCCCACTTGGAACCACGCTTCCCGCTCATCCGCGACAACCTTCCAGTAGAGGGTCTGGTCAACGACAACATCCTGCGCCTGCGCGAGCGGAACGCACGCAGCGCATATGATCTTGCCGCCGGCACCGGCCATTATGAGATAGCCATCGGCACCGAATATCTGCTTCGACAGCTTACCCCTTTCATCGACACGCTCTTGCAGTGATTTTCCTTTTCCGATCCCCTTGAGTTTCTGGTTGATCGCCGCGAAGCGCCGTGCCGTCTGGGTAAATCCCTGACGACGGATTTCAGATTCGTCGAGAATGCTCCACGTACCATCTGGCGCGCGCAGCGCCGGCAGGGCCAGGGGCGCACGATGGACGCCGAGAACAAACGGAAGCAAGTTTTCCGACTGCGCCATACGGAAGATGAAGCAGGGCGCGACATGGCCGGGAAAGCGTTCGGTGGCCATTTCCTTGGCCGACTTGATCGTAAAGCCCCAGGGGGACGTACGTGTCGGCGTATCGACGCGGTATTCCGCACCTGAATCTTGGGTAATGTCGACGCACACGGCTGTGCGCGGCATGAGATCGGCCCCTTGCTGCGGCAAGCGTCCTCCGCCACCGGTCGCCGCCGGACTGCCGCCCTTTTCGAGCACCCATGCGCTCCGCGCCGTGCCGATATTGCGGATAGAAAAATCGGCGGTGTCCAGTCCCGCGTCTGTTGCGACAAGACCGGCAAAGGCAGATCGTGGAAGCCCGGTCGTGTCCGTCCTCTTGTGGCCGATCAGTGCCGCGCCAGGATATTTGAAGGTTTTGGGTGCGACCTGCCACACCTCGGCAATGTCGAACGGCACGGGACGTTCGCTGTTTAGGAATTCATGCTGCCGCAGCCGCTCGTGATGGGTCCCGTTCAGCACCGTACCCGGCACAAGGCAGGCGACAGAGGCACCCGGCCCGAGATATCGGTCGATGGCATGAAGCAGGTGCATCGTTCCCAGCTCAAGATGAAGAAATGACTGCCCCGCAGGCTGGATGCCGTAGAGCTTTGCTCTGCCTTTGAGCAGGTCCCTGTATGGGTTATCGGCCAGCCCGCTCATCGCCAGCCACGGCGGATTGGAAACAAGCCCATTAAAGTGGCCGGTCAAAAGCCCCGGCCTGTATGTGTTTCGCAGGATGAAGGCCCAAATGCCGTTGCGTCCCGCAACGGCCAGTTCGGCCATGCGATGTGCCAGCGGGTAAAGCGCGGCAGAGAGCTGATTGTGGAGCTCCGGCGACAAGCTGACGCTGAACGCCGCAATGGCGCCGTCGAGAAAGCTGTCCGCGTCCGCCTTGCTGAAACCCGCAATCGTGCCGCGCCGCTGCGCTTCACGCGCTTCGTCATAGGCCCAGTCAACGATACGGTCGAAAAAGTCGCGATATGCCGGCTGTACCAGCGCCGTCGGCAGCAGGATCGTCGTACCGTCAAGCGATACGGGAATCGTATCGCTCTCGCCAACCAGCGGCACTGAAGCTGAAACCGGCGTGACGGCGAACAGCGAATCCGCATGATAGATGGGGATCACAATCGGTTTCGTCGCCGCCTTGATCTCGACCGACAGGCTGACAACCCATGTTGTTTTGGCCAGGCTAACGGCCAGCGGGTCAATGTCAAAGCCGGTCGCGACATCTTCCAGCTTGTCAATGGTGGAAAAGCCGAAACGCGCCTTTGTGGCCTTGATGATTTCGGCGAGCATCGTGCCGGACCCGCAGCACATATCAACGATGCGCGGGCTCTCGCCTTCAGGAAGGCCATCAAGGCAGCGATCGGCAAGCAACCGGGCGAGCCAATGCGGCGTCCATTCCTGACCTAGCAGCTTGCGTTGGCTGCGGCGCGCGAGTTGCGCCATAAGGCGGCCAAACAAATCTTCTTCGGGATACCAGCTGAAATCATAGGCGTAGAGGTCACGCTGGAGATCGCGGGCCACAGTCACAAGCCGGTCCATGTAGGCAGGCCCCAAAAGCCAGCCGAAATAATCCTGCTCGACGACATTCTCGAGCTGAAAATTGTGACGGAAGAAGTCGCCGTTGAGTATCGCGCGCAGCTCGTCGTCCGTGCTCAGCAGTGCTTTTCCTGTTAAGACGTCCGCGCTCAGGAGCCGCGCCAGAATGGTCACGTAGGCTTCATCGACATACGCGGTCGTGCGGAAAGTGCCTGCCGGCCCTTCAAGATGATCGACAAACCGGGACCAGAGTTCGGTTGCCAAGCTGGCTGAGGGCTCGGCCTTCCGCCCCTCGTCCACCAGCGCCGACAAAGGCGCGGCACTGCTTTTGTACGCGACCGAGTCCATGCCTAGATCGGAAGCGAGAAATTCAGCCCGCAAAGGCCGAGACTGTTCGCGCGCCAGATGTTTTCGGATGAATGCGCCGAGCCGTTCGGCGGAGACCGCGCCGTCGTCGGCCAGCTTGAGCTCATCAATAGCGACCAGCGAAATATCGGCAGCCGTGCAGGCGAACGGATCGACGCCGGGCGTCAGCACGGCATCATAGGCGTACCATTCGACTGTATCGGACAGCACGCCCCGCACCGTAGAGACCGGCATACCGGCGCGTAAGAGTCCTGCGGCCTGCTCCTGCACCTGCGCGTATCCGGTATCGCGTTTTACGTTGTTGCGCAGGTCGGATTCATATTCGATCGTGGTTGAACCCACGAGGTTATCGATGAATCGGGAGGCCGCCTTGCCGGAGGCCATGCCGACCTTGGTGTGCGCTTCCGCGCCTTCTGTATAATTGTTGATCCAGTTTTCATGAGCGGTGTCTGGAAACATCAGCCGCAGCCGGCCCTGGAATTCCGCGCGCAGCACCGCCTCGACATGACCCGCGTCACGCAGCATGCGGCAACGTCCGATGGTTTCACTCATGCGGGCTGTATCAGCGGTCATGAAGCGATCCTTTGACGGGCAGAACAGACGGCCTGGAGGCGGGTTTCGATATGCTGCGCCGCCGTGCTCAGGTTTTTTTCATTGAGGCGGGGCAGCACCGCGCCCAGGATGAACATGTCGATCTGGTGCTGGGCTGACGGCGCGGATGCCGCCAACTGCTGCCCGAGCGCGTCAAGCGTCTGGCAGTCGATGTCAGACAGTACCGGAACCGGGACCTGACGGATGTGCGTCGCTTCCAGTTTGAGCGCGCCGCCGCCAAGCGGCGTTCCGGCTGATTCCATGGCCGCGCGGCACCAGCTGCTTTTGAACAAGGCGTAGATCGCGTGACGCGTCCACCGCTTCTGCTCCGGCCACATCGTCGAGAAATTGGCGTCAATCAAGATTGGCGGCTGCGTATTGAGCGCGACCACCGGCGTCCCGTGATTGATCCGCGGCGTAAAGATCGCAGGCAGATGGCGGGGGGTGAAAGCCGGCAGCATGTACCAGAAACGGGGGATATCGCGTCCGTTGGCTGGCTGACGGATATTGGTGCGAACGGCGGATAGATCGGGGATGAAACGCGCGGGTTCTTTCGGGTCTGGTGCAAGGCGGGCTGCCCGCGTCACGAATGCCGCCAATTCGGCGGTCATGACACGGGGAGCGGATTCGCCACGCTTGCGGTATGTCTCTGTCGCACGCGCCACGGCGGCCTGGTCTTCCGGTAGAACCCACTGCGACAGATCAAGCGCACGGGTCGGAGGCAAGTGACCGCGCATAAAGGCGGGCATATCGGCTTGCCGATGGAGAACGGGCCGTAACGCTTCCGCAGGAATCTGAAACCGCACATCTTGGAAGCTGTCCGATGCTTCAACGGCAACGGTCTTGCCATCATCGTCACTGGCAAGCGTCACATAGAAAAATCGGTTGCATCCTGTGCGCAGCCCTTGACTGACACGGATGCCTGCCTGTTCGAGCGTCTGGAGATGTTCCGGTGCAGCGCCGGTGGGCAACATTTCCCGTAACCCTTCCGGCACCGCCGCCGGTCTCGCAGCGCCAAATGAAAAAAGCGGCAGCGTGTCGCGCCGGTCCTCTGCTTTTTGAAACCACCCCTTACGCGCCAGCCGCTGTTCCAGTGTCCGCCATTCCTCTTGCAGCGCAAACGGACGGCTCTCTACGCCCTGCACCTGTCGGGTCATCGCGACCGCCCAGTCTGCAAAGTCCCGCTCTGGTTCCGGTCCGGGAAAAGCGCCGCCGACAAGAGATGCCCCGCTGGCCGCCTCCGGCGCAATTTGCAGCCAGCAGGCGGACAGCCATGACGTGCGGCCAGCCAAAGGCGCTGCCGCTTCATCCCACAGTAGCCGCCGCGCGACTACAAGGTGCGTGCGTACCAGTGCATCGGAAAACCAGCCGGGCTGCGTATCGGAGACGATGAACTCAAGCCGAAAGAGGCGCAGCAGCAAGTAGCGCACGACATCGGCGTAGTCTCGCGAACGCCATGTGGCGGGAACGACCAATGCCAGGCGGCCCCCCGGCCGCGTCAGCAGGGCGGACAGGAGCCAGGAAGGCACCGAGAGATCGGCAAGGCCGGAATACCCTTCAACGAGTGTCTGCCAGAGCGCCCGCTCGTCGCCTGATACGCACACGTCCACGACAGCGGAAAGGCCCCGGCGCACGTCATCAACGCCCTCGCCATCGCCGTTTTGCAACTGATAGCGCACGTAAGGAGGATTGGTGATGACGAGATCGTAGCCGGGAGTATGCAACGCGGCGAGATTTGAAGGATCGAAAGCACTGCCAGTGACGATGCGGGAGCCGGTGACAGCGCCATCTTCCTCCAATGTCGTCGTTCTACGGCCGCAGAAGGTGGCCGTATTCGGATCGAGCTCTATGCCGTCCAACCGGTCGATCTGAAATCCCCGCGTCCGCGCCGTCATCGCGGCAGCGTCGAGCAAGTTGCCGTGACCGGCCATCGGGTCGATCACGGCGCGGCAATCCTGATCGAGCGCAAGATGCGCCAGAAGCGTCCCTAGCGGCAGGCCGGTGAAAAACTGCCCCAGACGTTTCCGCTGGGCCGGAGGCAGGCTTTCCTCAAAGGACCGGGCTGAGGCCCTGATCGCGCCGACAGCGTCAGTCGCCGGCACAACATACAACTCCTGGCATCGATTGTTCCGCGTACCAGCGGTAGAAGACATCAGCGTCGAGCGGCACTTGCTTGTGACGGCTGAGGAAGTGCGTCACGAGCCGCGAGTAAAGCCTCTGTGCAGTGACTTCGTCCGGGTCATGCGCGGCGGAAGCGGCGCGATGCAGGGCTGTGGCAACCGTCCAGACACAATCGTCCCCTTCGGCTTTCTTAACGGACTTGCGGCGCGGTCCCAGCAGAAGCACGGGATCACCACGCACGGCCCCCTGCGTCGTGACTTGCTTGAAGCTGCCCTGCTTCTTGTCGAGAACCCCCGCATATTCGACATCAAACCCGGCATCCTGATAAGCGCGTTGCAACGCATTCCACACGTCGGCGGAAGCAGAATGGAATACCATTGTGGCCTTGCCGAATGGCTTTAATATCCGGCGCGCCTCGCTGAACGACCGGGTAAGCAGCTCCTGGTATTCGTTGATAGATTTGTCCTGATCGGGACTGACAATGGCCTCTTCCGTCCGGTCAGTGAATCTCATGAGCCACGCTTCGTTTATGAAGCTGAGTTCTGCGTACGGTATATTGGCCCCAAAGGGCGGGTCAGTGAACACATAGTCGATGCGCCCGGAAGGCAGTCCGACTTTGCAGCTTGAGCCCTGAACGACTTCGACCTTTCCGCTGCTGCCGTGAATGATCTCAAACGCCTGCGAAATCGTTGTCAGCTTACGCCGTAATCCGGCAAAGAAATTCTTCTCAACCGGCAGGCCGCTAACATAGAGAACGCCGGGCTGCGCGCTGGTGACGACCAGGTCTTTCTGATCGGATTTTGCCACGACGCGCGTCATGATCGTGCCGTGGGCCGCGTTGTAACTCAGCAACCAGAATCGCAACCCTTCACGGAGTGCCCCGCGATAGGATTCCACGCGGTCCCACATGCGGGCGAAAATGATGAGATTGCGCCGCGTGTAGAAATGATGAACGTGCGTAATCCCCTGATGGTAACCCTTCCGATAGAGGTCGCCCCACGGAATGAGCGCCTGCGGCACGGAAGACGGGATCGGTTCGGCATCTATCTTTTTGAGAAGGGCCAGGTCAGCGACTGTGGCCGGACGAGACCAGCGCTTTTTCCCGGTTGCACCATACACACGGGCCATTGTTCGTCCGCGCAACGCACGCTTCTCGCCCAGAACGTCGTCGCGCTCCTGAACAGTGATCCGCTGCACCTGATCCATCGGACTCTCATGGCGGCATTTCGGACAAGAGAAGGTCGAGGAAATTTCCGCCGGGTCGAGTGAAACGCATGCATCCCACAACGCGACGACGCTGTTGCAGCCGGGGCAGCGCAGATTGTCGCTCCAGATCAGATGCCGGATAGAGCCCTTCGCACCAGACGGGTCGCGCGCCTCGTACATCCAGCCGTCTTCGCTCTCGGCAGCGGCCAGCACATCTTCGGCGGCCTTCCTGAAGGCAACGGGATCGGGCGGATTGGTCAAGGTCCGCCCCACAAACGCACCAAGCGCGCCCAGTTCGTACAATACGGCATTGCGGGCACCCCATTGTACATTTAAGCCCAACCGGACCGCTTCGGCGCGCAGTTCGTCTGTGGGCCTCTCGCAAAGCAGTGCGGCGAGGCCGGTGGTCCCGCTACCCCCGAATCCGTCGAACACGGTGTCGCCGGGTTTTGTGTGGGCGGCGATATAGAGGGCAATCGCTTCCGGCGAGATTTTTGCCGGGTACGGAAAGGCACCATAAAGGGCACCGGTGCGCTTTGCGGCCAGCGGCCGCCGATACAGCGCGTCCAGGGACTTTTCCGGCATCGACGGCACGGATTTGCGTGGCCTGGGCTGAATATATGGCATGCGATCGGACTCCCCCAAGATTTTCATTTGTGTAATGTGCGCTCCGGTGCCGCCGGTCGCTTTTCGGGCGCCGGCCGCCCCAATGCGCGCGACGGCTGATGATGCCGACGCAGATATTCGTTGATGGCGCGCCGTATGACCCACGAAATGGACACATCATCCTTGTTCGCGAGCGTGTTCAGCGTGTCGTAGTCTCCCGGTGTGACGCTAACGGTGACCCGGGGGCCGAGCTTTTTAGATCGTTCACTCATGGCGGGCCTCCTGACGTTCCCTTAATGTTCACCCTGGAGGAATGTGATTCGAGTTGCAACACAGTGCATCACTTTGACTCACAGGAAAGGCTGTTCCTCTCCATTTTCATAAGCTTCGGTCTACCCGCGCGCCGGGCTGCGCAAAGTGGATGAATGAGCAAGCCGCCCCGGTGCCCCCGACCTGCCATGCCGGATCTTCAAGCCGTGCCGATCGGCCAGCTTGTAAATTTTCGCATCCCGCTTGTGACCAATGCGCGGCGCTTCAAGGCGGGTCACCGCGTGCGGTTGCTGATCACCGGCGACGATCGGGACAACAGGATCTCGCCTGGTCCTGCAGCGCGAGCACTCGATCTCGAGCCAAGGATAACCGCAGTGTCTGGTCGCGACCGCTGCGGGATTTCTCGATGGCGTCGCGGAATACATCACGGATTGGCACGATGGCACGCTGCGCTTCAAGCAGGTCTATTTCTTCGAGCAAGAAAGTGTATCCCGAAGTACGATGCTGCTGATGCACCTTCCGGATCGAGGCCTCGACCTCGGAGGCAGACTTGCCTAAGATGGTGATGATGTCGTCGTAAATCGGCCGAAAGGACGCGTACCAGACTGCGAACCAGTCGAAAATCGTGTTGTCCATATCCAAGATGACTGTATCGATAGTCTTACGCGTCATTTACGCGTCATGGTCATTTTAAAAGGTCGGCACTCAGGGGTGATGAAAGCCGCCTACGCTGATCAATGCAACGCCCGGGTGGCTCTTCGTGCAAAAGAACTCAAAATGTAACCGGAAATACCGAGCCAAGCTTGCTGCCTTTTTTTGACGCCTGCTCATTGTACCTCGATGGGTGATTCTGGGTCGGCCGCGCAAACGTCGTTCACCGGTCCGGACGTTCCGACCATTGAGGCTGTACCGGCGGCCACGCGACGCCTTCAAACTCCGCAAGGATCTGTGCACCGTAGTCCGGCTCGACGCTCATCGCCCAACCGATCAGCCCTCGGACGTGGTGGTACAATCCGGATACGGATTTTCGACGTTTCTGAGCGTGCGCGGACGGACCATGCCCCTCTGATTTGAGGAAGTGAAGGTGCAACCGAAGCATATCCTTAAACTCTCGCGGAAGCCTAGGAGACGAATCGTCGACGAGCATGCCGAGCACGATCCGACGCGTGCCGGGCCCTCTGATCACGGTTTTCCGCAAATTTGGATTGAACCCCTCGCGCGAAAGCTCTGCCAGCACCAGGCGCTTGAACCGCTCTACATGGGACCTATCGCGACCTTTACCGCAAGAGAAGGCGAAGTCGTCGGCATATCGGGTGTAGCGCATCCCATGCTGCTTCGAAAGTGCGATTAGACGCTCGTCCAGGTCCTTCATCACAAGGTTCGACAGCATGGGGCTGGTCGGCGCCCCTTGAGGAAGGACACCTTCGTACTCGGATTGATAATACGGAATTGCCGACCAACGCTTCGCATCTCTTTGCATAGCGCCCCGGACGAGCTGCATTGTCGTCAACCTCGCCAGTTCGAAGGCGATAAGTCGGGGATAGCCGAGCCTGCAGAACACGGCGGAGACACGGCCCTCAGTTATAGAGTGGAAGAAATCCGCGATGTCCACCTTGAGTAACCATTCGCATCCGCAATGCTCCTCCGCCGCGAGGACCGGACTACTGTTCGGATGGTAGGCGAAGCTTGCGCGGGACGGTTTGGCAAAGCGAAGCACATTTTGCGCGATCCATTGCTGTACTTCGAGGAGGCGCCTTGGCGGAATGCTGATGATCCGGCGCCGGCTTCGGCCAGGAATGCGCTTTTTGAAGTGTACGTGGCGGTACCCGCCCAGAATTCGGCCGACCACCCGCCGGAGATATCCGTATTGCGCGCCCGTGAGCTCGCTCAAATGCCGAAGCGTCAGGATCGGCGTCAGGCGCGGATCTGAGCGCTGAATGCGCTCGATCGTCGCAACCGCCCGCTCAAGGGTCGTGGGATCAATTCCCAGACGACGTCCTCTCGACCGATAGTGCTGAGGGCTCAGTAGGGACACCTACTTCGACCCACCATGGTGGGTGATACTACGAGCCTCGACCAAGACGCCGCCAGGCGTGTCTCGTAGTAACGCGCAGCGCGAAGATAACGCTCCGCTTTGCGGACATGGGAAATCCCCTGCCCCAGGCTCCCGAGAAGCCCGTCGCCGCTTTCGCGGCGCATTCCTAGACGCCCTCACCGGGCCCTCAGCTGAGTCGGATAGTAGAACGGCGAATTCACTTTGGGAAGTTCCGGTGCGCGGCGCCGGCGTCGATGCAGATGCGCAAGCTCCTGCCGTCCGAGCGAGGTAAGTCCGTTGTTACGCGATGTCCATCTCGCGATCCGCGTATATCCTAAAATCTCGTCGACCTGCGAGAGAGGCAAGCCAGATTGAACCGAGATGTCGGGCGGAGACCGGGCTCCTGCTTTGATCGTGGCCAGCACCATCAAGGTCGTGATCCATCGCTTGCCCGTCGGATCGGCCAAATATCCATTTGCGTTCCTGATTTGCAGGAGTCTCATCGCACGATCGGCGATGGTTTCCATAGCGGTCGTCGGAAAGCGCATCTCGGCTCCGACCGTGCTGCGTTTTCGGAACAGCGGCGTCCATCCTCTCGTTCTGCTATGCAGAATCGGAGGCGCATTGTTCGGCATGCCATGAGCGAACGCCACCAAAGCTCCACCCCACATGAATCCCAACGGATGCCGGTGACCTGCAGGGTAACGGCGGCAAAGCTGTATGACGCTCTGCAATCGCGCGCCTGAAAAGGTGTTCCAGAGATTTGGAGAACCGGCGATGGTCGACACCAACGGCTTCAGGCGGCTCGATCGGACATGGCGGATTCCGTCCTCGGTGCCACAGTACGCCACGACGTTGAACGTCACGAGATGGTAGGACTGCCAACTGCGAAGGGTAGCAACCGCCCGGAATGCCTCGAGCATTTCCCATACCCGCTTTCCAGATCCTATGAAGTCTGTGACGATGACGATATTGCGGATCCTGTCGCGCCGCATGCGATCCGGCCCTGGATGTGAGACGACCTCGCCGTCGTAATGGCGCGCCAAATCCGTAATAATGTTTCCGACCAGACCTTCACTTCCAACCTCTTGGTCTGCGGGATCTACAACTATCGGAGCAATGCCCGGCCCAGTTGCTCTTCCCCTCTCCGTGTTCGGGAAAAAGGGCAGTACTTTTTTGTTGGCTTTGGCGACCGCCCTTTCGGAAAATAATGCGATCGGCCTATCGGAGTCTTTGCGATCGCGCAGAATGGTCTCGACCAACGATCTAAGCCCACGGACGAATGCATTCCGACTCACGAGCAAAACTTCATCGATGAGCGCACCTGCGGCGACGCGTTCCGACTCCTCGCTGAAGTTTGCCAGCCACTCCACGCCGAATGGCGTCTCCGATAACCTGCTCACCGGTCCTGCTCCCCGACCGCCGAGACGTCTCGGCGACAACCAACAATGCTCCAATCTTGCGGGTCGGACAATGGCGGCTGGCTTTCCTTGGTCTGGCCCGGTCGGTCAAATGCTCTTCCGAACGGCAATCGGGTTCTTGTCCCTTCTGATCGCCCCAAGACGAACTTCGAGTGCCAAGCCCGAGGTCTGATCAGGGGTTAGGATTTGAATGTCTGACCTTCAACGATAGGCATTCCCGACAATGCACAGGTGTGCCCTCAACAATACTCAAAATCTACTTTTGCTTACTATTGTTGACGGATGCTTCGCCCCAATTCCACATCCGCGCAGTTTTGGTGAGATATGAGATGATAGATATATGCCGCCTAAAGACTGATCGAGCGAATGACGATAAGAACGGCATTGCACTGCTAAAACAACGCTGCCCCGAGTTCCGAGTTTTGGCATTTAAGCATTTAATCGGGCAACCCCGGCGTCGAGGACGACGGTTGCGTCATGATCGATGGCGGCATCTGGGCCAACAATCCGGTCATGAACGTTCTGGTCGACGCCCTCGCCTGCTTCGACATCGTGCACGAGGACGTGCGTATCCTGAGCCTCGGAACTAGTGAGTCTACGTTCACTGTCGATGAGCGGGCGCGCAACGGCGGCATCAAGGATTGGGCGTTCATGCGCTCATTCAATGCGGCCGCCCGCGCGCAGTCCCGTAATGCCCTCGGCCAAGCCTACCTGCTGGTCGGCAAGAACAACGTCACAAGGATCGATGTGCCAGAAAGCGACGCGCCGATCGCGATGGGTGACGTGCAGCGCTCGGTCCGGGAGCTGCCGATGGTGGCGCGCAGTCTCGTTGAAGGGCTGGGCATCACATCGAGCGGGAGCTTCTTGATGGTACGGTCGAGAAATTCGTCCGATGCCCAACGAGCTAAATTTTATCGTCCTCTTAAATGCTGCTCTGACAATAGGAGAGTTTGAGTAAAGCGACCGACTAATTCCGGCTGGTAGCCTTCACATTTTATTCGACCTACCCGCATTTCGTGAAAGAACAAGCTGGTAAAAGAAAAGGACCGCCTCAGCGGTCTCTCGTATCGTAAGATTTCATTGTTGAAACGCTGGATCAACAAGGATTACTGCAAATGCAAGGTTTACCCACGCGAGCGTGGAGGAAAGGGCTTTAGCTCACAAACCTAACGAGGACATCTCAGTTTCACAGACTACAAAAGCAACCGATCTAGATTAGTTTCCACACATTGCACTTCTTCTTCGACCGCACCTGGCAAAATCTTCCTTTAAATTAACGGTCGGAGGAGCCGACATACAAGCCGGCGAAACCGTCTGATCTTTTGGACCGCCTTGAGATCATCTTGAATTGTAGCGGAAATTATCGGCGGCGACGGGAGACCTTTTTATTCATCTCGCGCAACGCCAGCGTTATGTAATGTTCAATATTTTTCAAGCTGTCCGGCGCGCGCTCAGCGAGCTGATCGGTATAGTAGAGTTTCGAGAAATCGGCGTCTATGTTAATCTTATCGATGGTCCTCTTTAGATTGGCCATGAAAATTGACTTGGTATAATGCGCGCCTTCGCTTCGTCGGATCGGCGAATCGTGACCAATCAGTTCGTCGACCCAACCAGGATTCACATCGGGAAAATTGCGAAGCGCAGTTTCAACGGCACCTCGATAAGATCGAAAATCAACCCCTGCCAGATACGTCCCGGTCTTTTTTCGGTATTCGGTAAATCGACCACTGAATGCGCCACTGCGGCGAGGCTCGACGCCCTGCGGAATTAATTCGGGAAATAGTGGCTCATTTAACTGACGGCCATAGTAGCGGTGTTCAAGAAATCCCAATTGCAAAATCAATTTATGCAAGGGAACATCTCGGCTTGACGAACTCGTTTTGGAGTTGCGTATTTTGAGAAATGGCAGTCGCCCGATTTCGGTATCGACCCAATCAATGTCGCCAACCACGCGTCCGCAAATTTCATCTTCGCGAACGCCCATCGTGCGGCCGAACAGCGGAATCCAAAACAACGCATCGCGATGAATTTCATCACCAGGTAAGCCACGTCGGAAAACCGACTTGCAGCCCGAATATACAGGCGACGTGAAATACTTTCCATCAAGATCCATCGGCCACATTGGATGCTCGTCACGCGCGGCACGTCCACGCGGTTTGGCCGTAAAGTGCCCGCGGAATGGATTGTCGAGGGCGCGAGGGATTTTTGCATGCAGCGCCAGGTGGTCCCAGTATTCGATTAGGTTGATGACGTATTTATTAGCGGTTGTGGTGCTGGTTAGACGAAGATTCGCTTTGGTTGCGTCGTCGAGCAATTTCACTGCAGCGAGCACCTGTTTCGTCGTAAATTTTTTCCACTCTTTGCCATGAAAGTGGTCGAACGGAAGCCTCAAATACTCAAAGCGAAATCGTCCCACCACGCTGCCATCAATCATCGAAAACGGTAGATCACCGACAATGTCTTTAAAAAGACGAGGCGTTGCTGCAGCGCCTCCGGCAGTATCCTTTTCCATTTGCGATCGCTAATTTTGGTCGCGACAAACTCATCCCAATGTTGGAAAAACGGAAAGCTCGGCAATAGCGGTTTTTCTACAGCCCCTTGCGAGGGTTTTGGTATCGAGGCGATTGTCTCGCGCATTTCGTCCAACAGCGTTACGTGACCGCGTAAAATCATTCGCGCGTATAATCGGCCATCGGCCGTGTCTCGATCCACAGGCACATTCAACATTGGGCCTACAGCTTTCACGATTTCTTCGTAAGCCTCAATGCCGGGGCTTCCGGGACCCAGCGCGCGTGCGATCTTTGCCTTCTGCTCGCCGGCGAACATTTTGTCAGTAAAACGCAGTAACGAATCGAGCTCAACGGCGTCATTTCTGTCCATCTTCTTGATCTCGTCAGGATCCAGAAAAGCAAACCCGTCAGTTTCCGCGAGCCGCGCTTCCTGACGCCAGACCGCGGCGTCAATCCATTGCCGTACCAAGCTCTCCACCTCGGTTTTCGTCTTAGACGGCGAAAATTTTGTCATGAGGCTCTCCAGGTCCAGCCTGAGAATACGGGCGCGGTGCAGCGCGCAGCGGTAGTCATGAGTTCTTAAGCTCACACTAAGCTCGCCTTTGACGTGGCAAGCGGCAAACGCCGCTGGCCATCTGAACCGAAAAAAAACCATGTAGAGCCCCGTCGTCGCAGGTACCGACCAAACGCCATTTTCGCCTCTGTGGACCATCGTTGTGGACCTCCGCGGCATTTGGAAAAGCGCAGGATTTTGAGTTTTTGATTGAAAAGGCGAAATTCGAGTATGGCTGGGGAACTAGGAGCTCCCACAACAGGCAATAATCCCTCATACAATTCAACTACTTAACCGAACGCACATTCTCTAGCCGTCGCGGTGGTCCACATTCATGGTCCACAAGGAGCGGCAATTGCGTGTTGGACACTACCTGCGCAGGCGAGGTTATACGTTCTTTTTTCGATATCGTTGGCCATCTGCAATTGCACGTTGGGACGGACCGGGCGAGCTTGTCAGAACGCTTCGCACCACACACCGCCCGACGGCTCTTGCACGGGCACGCTACTTGGCGGTGATTGTCGAGAACCTGATTATGCAACAACCGCTCCCGACGAAAGCAGAGGTTGAGACTGTCATCAGAAAATGGATCGACGACCGCGTCTGGGCGACCGAAATCCGGCGAGCCGAGACTGGCGGTTATGGATTCCTAGACCAAGACGAGGTCGATAAGCTGAACGGCGGGACCGGCGATCCGGATGCTGCCCGCGAGCTTGAGGGCCTATTCCGATTCGTTGATCGAATGTCCGCCGATCAGCAACGCAACGAGATTAGTTCAGCGCTTCAGGGGCGGACGGACGGCAAGCGTTTCGAGCCCGTCGTCCAGTCTGCGCTTCAATCAATCAGCCCAACAGTTGAGCGCGACAGTGTGCCCGGACGACTGTGGGCACGCACGATCCTCCGGGGATATTCGACATTGCTCGACGAGCTTCGCGAAACCGTCGCATCGATTCCCCGCCAAGTCGCCCCATCCAACGAGATCACCTATCCAGATTTTGAATTTCTGACCCACTGGGACGCTTTCGAAAAATACAAAATCGCTATCAGCGAGTGGAAGCAGGACACGGCAGCGAACGCACGCGGCGCTCGCAATGTGTTCGTTCGCATTTCGCCGGGGACGACGGTCCGGCAGCTTTGCACCACCGCGCTCGTCAGCGACTTTCGAACGACCTTGCTCTCAATGCCGAAGGACCACGCGCGCGGCGATTGGGCGGCAATGTCGATCGACAAATTGCTCGCGGAGACTGAGCGTCGATCAATCAAGAATCTCAAGAATCCAAAGCGACCAACGCTCGCAAAAATGGTCTCCGGCACAGCCAACAAGCACATGAATAATCTCTCTGAATACTGGAAGTATTTGGTCGTTCATAAGCTAATCCCTTCGAGCATCGCCAACCCATTCGAGGGGTTCCATATTGCAAAGAGAAATGGTCGCGACGCACGCGACGAGCGGTTCAATTGGCCGATCGACTTGGAACGCAGATTTTTTGAGGCCCCATGGATTCGTGGCTGTCAGTCGATCCACCGCAGGACGCGCGCGGGCAACGAAGTGCATCGCGATGCGATGATGTGGGTCACCCTATGGGGTAGACTATCTGGTGTCCGCGAAAATGAAATTGCCGATGCCCTTGTCGGCGACATCAAGCACCAACAAACGGGCAACGGCCCAATTCACTATCTGGATATTTCCAGCGGCAAGGATTCCGGGTCGCCTCGGCCAGTCCCGGTCCCGCAATTTGTCATCGATGCGGGTTTCCTCGAACATCGCGTCATCGGCCGGGCTTCCGACGAGCCACTGTTTCCGGAATTGGTCCCGCAGGGACCGGGGCTTCGGCGTAGTGCCGCCTTCACGGGTCGCTTCACGACCTTGCGGCAGGGGTCTGGATGCTACCGAGAAAGGATCGACTTCCACAGTTTTCGCGGCAACGTCGAAACGACGCTCAAGAACGTCGCGGGCATCAACTCGGCGTGGATCGACGAGGTCATCGGCCACGAATCCATCATCAGGAGAAGCGAAGGCGAAAGGTACACCAAGGCAATCTTGCTACCGAATTTGAAATTCTGCTTGGACAAGATCACGATCAACGCCGACCTTAGCCACCTACTGTATAAAGGGCCACGCGGTATCCCCGCGCCAGGGCGCGACCGCGAGATCGCGAGATACGTTGCACTCGCTCAGCGTGAGATGAACAAGAAGGCATCGAGAAAACGGAATCCCTAAGTTGATGACGATCTGATCGGGGTTTTCGCTATCCCTTGTTTCGGGGTTTTCGCTACCCCTTGTTGACGACAAAAAATAAATCTGTGGCCACTACGCTATGCGACGATCATTTTGACATAAGCGAGAAAACGCATGCTGGACGATGACGAGACAGCCGCCTTGGACCTGTTACTCGATGTGGCAAAAAGCGACACCGGCCAAGCGCGGCGCTGCGCCGACTTTCTACTTGCGTGGTGGGATTCCGGTTCGTGCGGAAGTTTCGACTTAACGAACGTTTGGGGGCTCGACACCAATTTGGCTGACGCCATGGTCACGGTGTTTCGGTTCATCTCTGAAAATCAAGGCATCTATCCGGACAAGCTCGGCTTGTCGCTCGACTTCCAGAAAGTCATCAGGCAATGGCGGCCGGAGCTTGACACATCGGAGTAACTGACGATCGACGAGGGTTGTCAGTGAACCTACGTCCTCCGGAACGAGGTGCTGAATCCGGCCTCCATCAGGCTGGACCGTGGACCGGCGGAGCCGCTGAAGGTGACCGGTGCGGACCTGCGTCCTCCGGAACGAGGCGATGAATCCCCGGCCGTCCGGACGGGCCAAGGACCAGCGGAGCCGCTGCGGGTCACCGAAGCGAACCGGCGGCCTCCGGAGTGAAGGTGCTAAATCCCGGCCGGGCCAATTGGGCCGTTGACTGGTGGAGCCGCAACAGGTCACCGGAAGGACTTGCGTCCTCCCAGAACGAGGCGATGAATCCGGGGTCGGTCCGTGGGCCCGGCGGAGCCGCTGCGGGTCACCGCGTGGACCTGCGGTCTCCGGACGAGGTGGTGAATCCCGGCCCGTCCGGTCGGTCCGTGGGCCGGGCGGAGCCGCTGCAGATGACCGGCGGCCGGAGACCTCCGGAACGAAGATGGTCAATCCCGGCCCGTCCGGTCGGTCCGTGGGCCCGGCGGAGCCGCTGCAGATGACAGGCGGCCCGGAGACCTCCGGAACGAAGATGGTCAATCCCGGCCCGTCCAGTCCGATCGTGGGCCCGGCGGAGCCGCTGCGGGTCACCGCGTGGACCTGCGGTCTCCGGACGAGGTGGTGAATCCCGGCCCGTCCGGTCGGTCCGTGGGCCGGGCGGAGCCGCTGCAGATGACCGGCGGCCGGAGACCTCCGGAACGAAGATGGTCAATCCCGGCCCGTCCGGTCGGTCCGTGGGCCCGGCGGAGCCGCTGCAGATGACAGGCGGCCCGGAGACCTCCGGAACGAAGATGGTCAATCCCGGCCCGTCCAGTCCGACCGTGGGCCCGGCGGAGCCGGTGCGGGTCACCGCGTGGACCTTCGGTCTCCGGAAGGGGTGGTGAATCCCGGCCCGTCCGGTCGGTCCGTGGGCCGGCTGGCTCCGGAGTGAGAATGCCGAATCCGGACCCCGGTCCGATCGGGCCGAGGTCGGGGGAGCCGCTATGGACTCTACGAGGTGGGGCCTCTAGGTTCGAGACTTGAAACAGGAATCCGTCTTCAACTATTCGTAAGATTCGTGATCGTTCGTAACCTGTTGATTTTGGACGAAATTCTCGGATATCATTTTTGACTTTCACTCAAGATTCGGCAACTTTCACTCAAGAGTGCCCTTGGCCGTAGCCTTAAGACCTGCCACCGGGCGGTTCGGGGCTGGGACTGGAACCCTGCGCAGATATTCCGAATCTCGGACTATCTTGGTCCGAGATTCGGAATATTTCGGAAGACGATGTTCCGAGTCTAGAAACATCCCGGAGACTACCGGCATCGCGCGGCGCGCTGGCGACACCTCTCGCGGCAGTGCTA
Organism: uncultured Tardiphaga sp.; assembly: GCA_964244735.1. Lineage (GTDB taxonomy): Bacteria > Pseudomonadota > Alphaproteobacteria > Rhizobiales > Xanthobacteraceae > Tardiphaga. The sequence goes on along the minus strand of CAXTJT010000023.1, from coordinate 31,464 downwards.
GGGCGGCGGCACCCGCACCGTCGGGACCTCGGACCCGGCGTCAACGGCGGACGATGTTGCTACGCCCACGTTCCGGAAGTGGTCCTCGCCGGACGATGCGGAGTCGGCCCCGCTCGACAGCGCGAGCCGCCGGGACCGATGAACACGGCGACAGATAAATCTGTGGCTTCGGCGGTGACTATGCCGTCTGTGGTTGTGGCTGGCCTCGTTGGGTCCGATGACGCTGCGAGCTGGACGATGCCGGGTGCCGACGACGGCCCGAGCGTGACCTTTGCCACCCACCGCGTGGCTGGCCGCGTCGGCAGCGGAGCCCGCCAGTGATGGGCGCGGCGGCTGACACGACAAAGGCTCCGCAAGGCGCTGTCCCTTCCGCTACGGCCCCTTCTCGCTCACCCGAAGGTTGGACGGCAGCGGGATGATGTCGCTGCGCCAACGCCGTCCCGATATGCGGCCTTGCCGCCTGCAGCGGGGCCGACCCCATCGGCAGCGGGAGCCGTCGAGGATGAGGGCGGCCACGGCGCGTCTTACATCGGCGGCGTGAGTCCGTTGATCCAGCGTTGCCCAATTGTTTCGGCCGTGATCGTCTCGACGTTGTTGCAGTTCGAGCATTCAAACGTGTGCAGGTCGAAACCCATCCGCGCCGGCTTGGATCGCATGAACGTCATCGGTGCCCGACACTTCCCGCAGGGGCGATGGTGAATGGCGTTGGATGTGAACAAAAACATCGATGGCGTGGACACGACTCTCTCCTTGTGATGAAGGCGGGAGCAACGAACTCTCAGTCACCGATATGCCGACGAGTAGCGCGGTGATGATGCAGACTGTTTCAAGCAAAAAATCGCTGCTGGTCCGTATTGACCGCCGATCACAATAAATTCCCACGCACAAAACTGCCGACAAGATGCGAGTGGCTCGCAAGTCCAGGACGCGCATCATCTATTCGTGTTCGTGGTCAGTTTTGACCAGACACCAAAGCCATTTGGGATTGGTCTCGGGTTTGACGATCTTTGATCGCGACGACCCAACTCATTTTCAAATGGAGTTCTCATGACGCAACCTGACACGGCGACAAAACCGATCGAGGGAGTTGCGCGTCGGCGCTTTCTCGCTTGGTCCAGCACTGCACTTCTCGGCGCGCTCGCATTCGGCGGCAAGCTGCCGGGGTTGAGCATCGAACAGGCCTTCGCACAGACACCCGGCGGCGCGATGGGCAAGGCCGTCGATCTCGGCGAGGGCGATGTCGGCATTCTCAACTACGCCTATGCGCTCGAACAGCTCGAAGCGGCGTTCTACACGCAGGTGTTCAAGACGCCCTACGCCAACATGGCGTCGGCGGATAAGGATATCCTCAGCGGCATTCGCGATCACGAAATCGCGCATCGCGATTTCTTCAAGGCCGCGTTGAAGAAGAACGCCATTCCTGCGCTCGATGTCGATTTTTCCAAAATCGATTTCAACAGCCGCGACAGCGTTCTGACCACCGCGCTGACGTTCGAAGACCTCGGCGTCGCCGCCTATAACGGCGCGGGACAGCTTCTGGAAAAAGGCGAGTACCTTCTGCTCGCCGGCAAGATCGTTTCGGTCGAGGCGCGCCATGCGACGGCTATCCGTTACCTGATGGCGACGAACAGTTCGGGCAACGCCACGGTGGGTTCGACAGCAAATAATGCCGGCGGATCGAATGCAGCCGGCGGCATCAAGAGTGTCGTGGACGACAAGGGTCTCGATCAGGCGACGGCACCCGCCGAGGTTCTGAAAAGCGCCGGGCCGTTCGTGAAGACGCCGATCACCGCCGACGATATCGGTTGAGGAGATAAAACCATGACAAAACCAAACACTGTTCTCGCGGACATCGATCCCGAAATCGCCGGCGTTCTATCGCGTCGCGATGCGTTCCGCACCGCCGCGCTCAAGCTCGGCGTTCTGGCGACAGCGCCTCTGGTCGTCGCCGCCGCATCGACGGCGGCTTTCGGTCAGGGCGCCAAGCTGCCGAAGAAGGTCGTCGGCGTGCTCAACTTCGCGCTGACGCTGGAATATCTTGAAGACGAGTTCTATCGGACGGCACTGGCCAGCGACAAACTGATCCCGTCAGAGAACAGGGCGACGTTCGAAACCATCGGTAAGCATGAAGCGGCTCACGTCGCGTTGCTCAAGGGTGCGCTGGGCGAACATGCGGCGAAGAAGCCGACCTTCGACTTCACTGCCAAGGGTGCGTTCGGCGACGTGTTCTCGAACTACAAGACGTTCTTGGCTCTCTCGCAGGCGTTCGAGGACACCGGCGTGCGGGCCTACAAAGGCCAGGCTGGCAATCTGCTCGGTTCTGACGAAATCCTCACCATCGCGTTGCAGATTCATTCCGTCGAAGCGCGACATGCGGCGGAAGTCCGTCTCATGCGCGGTCAGCCGGCATGGATAATCAGCAATTCGCGTGGCGATCTGCCTGCGGCGACTCAACCGATCTATGACGGTGAAGCCGACTTCATGCAGGGCGGCGCGGACATCAAGGATCTTGCGGGATTGCCGACGGATGCATTGAGCGGCGCGTTCGACGAGCCCCTCAGCAAAGGCAAGGTTCTCGCCATCGCCAAGCTGTTCATCAAGGCGGCGTAGTCCACAGACGAGGCATTTCGTCCCCCGTGCCTCCCTGAGACTGACGGAGCTTCTCGAAAGAGAGGCTCCGTCATTTTGTGTGCTGTCGGGCATCTCCGCAATAAATGTCGGAAACCGGACCTAATCTGTTAATGTGTTGCCACGCGCTATTTCGTTGAGGCGCTGGGGTAGTGCGGCACGTCACACCGAGTCGAAAGTCATATGGCCAAAGATACGAAAACTTTTGATCCCGTTGAGTTTCTCGAAAAAGTGGGAAGCGGAAAAACCGTATCGAAATTTGCCAAGGATCAGATCATCTTCAATCAGGGGGATGCGGCGGACACGATCTATTATCTGCAGAGCGGAAAGATCAAAGTCGTCGTGATCTCTGAACAAGGCAAGGAGGCCGTCGTCGGCCTTCTAGATGCCGGGCAGTTCTTCGGCGAAGGCTGCATGAACGGCCATAGCACGCGCGTCGCGACGGCTTCGGCAATGGAGCCATGCTTGATCACGGCGATCACCAAGACGGCGATGCTGTCCGTGCTCGATGCCGAGCCCAAATTCTCGAAAATGTTTATGTCGCATCTGCTCACGCGCAACAGCCGGGTCGAGGACGACCTGATCGATCAATTGTTCAATTCGAGCGAAAAGCGGCTGGCGCGGCTTCTGCTGCTGCTCGCGAATTTCGGCAAGGAAGGCGCGCCGACGCCGATCAATCCGAGCATCAATCAGGAAACGCTGGCCGAGATGATCGGCACCACGCGCTCGCGGGTCAGTTTTTTCATGAACAAATTCCGCAAGCTCGGTCTCATCAGCTACAACGGGCATATCGAGGTGCATCGGTCGCTGCTGAATGCGGTGCTGTACGATAAGCCCGAACTACGAGATGCCGCCGACATCGACCCGACGAAACTGTAGAGGCTTCGGACCCGGAAATGGGTTTCTACTCCGCCACAACCGACGGCTTGGAGTAAACCGCAATTGCTGAAATTTCCTTGCGGTTGGAATCGAGCACAGCGATGTACCGCGTCGGGTCGATCCGGGGCGTGTCCATCGAGACCTGAATGGCGATGACTTTCGCCTTCTCTACCGCAGCGTTGTCGTCGTCGCACTCGCGACCTGCGGGATCAACGAGTCGATGGCCGTCCTTAATATCAAAAAAGTAGTGTGGCATTGGCCCTCCAGTGAGCCAATCCGTCCGATCGCCGGTCGTTCCTCCGATGCCCGACCTTGGTTGATATAAATCCTGCGCCCGTACCGTCCGCGCCATATCCCGCTTCAGCCAGAAACCGGATAGAAATCGAAGACGACGACTGACACTCGCCCGCTGCGAGCCGGACCCGTCGGGACCGGGCGTCTCCGGAGAGGGCAGACATGGAGACTGCTCCGGCGACTCTGGGCGGCCATGCCGTCGAGACCGGAGCGCAGCAGAGGACGGTGGAAACGGCGGCACGGCGATGACGTTCCGGACGGTGGCTCCTGCCGGCCGTGGCCCCGGCCTCGTTAGGTCCGTGGACGCTGCTGCCAAGTTGGACGATCCCATGCACCGACGACCGCCCGAACGCCGTCCGCTACGAGGTGGACGATGCAGATGCGCCCCCCATGGACGTTTGATGCTCACGATTCTGGTCGGGCTCGCAGAGTTCGAGCGAGAGTTGATCCGGAGCCGGACAAGCGAAGGCCGCCAGCGTGCGAAATCGCGCGGCGTTCGCTTGGGCCGCCGTCCGAAGCTCACTCAACATCAACGCCGCGAGGCCATGGCGCGGCAGGATGCGGGTGAGTCAGATGTCGAGATCGCGCGGACCTACATTGTCTCGCATTCAACCATCTCTCGCCTGCGAGGCGGAGCTACGATCATCCCGATCTAGCCTCCAGGCGTCTTGAAAATTTCTGTGGCCACAAAGACTTGCAGTTGGCCGATCAAGGATTCAATCTAGCCGCGAGCGTGAAAACAACGTTGATAGAGTGATTGAGACAGCAGCAGCAAGCCATGCGGGCGTGACCCGCAGCTTCCAAGGGGGCGTTGCCCCCCGTGGACCCCCCAAGCCGAAGCGAGGTCAGCGTGCAGGACGAATTTATCAAGTTTCGGGTGAAGCCCGATGAGAAGCAGCGGCTCGCTGCGTTCGCCAAGGACTCGGACACGTCGGTTTCTGCCTTGCTGCGGCGGGCCGCGAACAATGCAGCGGCGGGCCGTCGGCTCACTCATAACGCGAAGGTTGACATCGTGGCGATGCGGAGCGCGGCCAACGCTCTGAAAGCGGCGATCGACGATATCGGACTTGAACCGTCGGGGCCGGCTGCCCGCCTGCATCAGGCCGCCACCGATCTGCATCGCATCGCCGCGCGCCAGTTGGATGCCAGCCGTGATTATTAAATGCACCCGCATCCCGGCTCGCGGCAGCGCGTTGAAGCGTGTCATTGCTCATGTTGAGAATGCGGATGACAACGAGGCCGTAGTGGCGCTGCGCGGCACCTTCGCTGATCTATGGGATGCACGCGACGACGCTAGGAGGTTTGGGCGGCAGTACGCCGCGCGTCACTGGATCATCTCACCATCGCACGACTCGACCGACGATGAGATGATGAAGGCCGTCGATCTGCTGGCCATTGAGTTTGGCTTCGACAGCAAACGGGCTGTCGTGCGTGGACACACGAAAACTAAGGCGATCGAATCCTTGTTTGATCGTCACATCCACGTTCTCGTTGCAGAGACCGACCCGGTGACTGGACGGGTCCTTTCCACCGCGCACGACTTCCTGAGAAACGAGAAGGTGTCCCGAATCTGGGAGGCCGGGCGCGAACCATTTGTCCGAGGCGCGCATACGAAAGCCGTCATTGCAGCCCTCGCCGTCACATCGCACTACGCCCAAATTGCAGAGGCACTGAGGGCCGCCTTTCCGGAGGATGCGCCGAAGCCAGCGCAGAGCTTCGACACAGCCAACGCGCAGCGGCTCAAGCGCGCTGGGTTTGACCTGCCAACGCTGCGCGTCATTGTGGCCGCCGCGTGGGAAGCTGCCAGCACGCGCGAGCTCTTCCAGTCGCGCTTGTCCGACCACGCCTTGACGGTCCGCGCCGGCGACAAGCCGGGCGTCTACATGATCGAGACCGCCGACGGCCAACAGGTTGGATCGCTCGCACGTCTCGCGAAGCTGAAAAAAGCTGAACTGCTCAAAAAGATGGAGAAACCGAATGCCGGAACCTCAGAAGAAACCTACAATCGCGGAAGCGACTTACCGCAACACGCAGACGCTGCGGAAGCTGTTGGAGCCCATCAAAGTGCTGGCGGAATCGGCGCAGGAGTCGCATCAGACGAGCCCACTTGGGACGATGCTGGACCTGATGAGCCGGTCGCAGCAATCCGACCGGCAGATGATCGAGAGGCTGGACCAGATCATCGCGTTGCTGTCCGCGCCATCGATCGAGAAGGCCGTAACCGACATGCTGAAAGGCTAAGGGCTGGCCACGACTTCCAGTTCGCGCTGGGTCTCGCACCCTATTCCGAGCGGCTGCAATTGATGCTGGGGACGGCCAATCGAATGGCGTTGCCGTCGGCACAGCGCGTCATCTTGGAGTTGGGCGAAATCGGAGACCACGCGCGCGTCGCGAGATCGATGATCGACGCGCCGCCGTCCGAGCCGTCCACTCTGGTTGCCGCGCGGACGGCTGCGACGGAGACCGGCCAGCACGTCCTAACTGTTGATGACAAATTCGACCAAGCGAGTGCCGCTGTGGTCCAACTTGAGCAGCGTCTCCCTTGGTGGCGACGCGCGATTGGATTTTTCACGGGCGACAACGCCCGGCGCGCAGCAGAACTCCGCGCCGCAGTGGCGATGCGTAGCAAAGCGCAGGCGAAACTCGCGGCGGCCAAGGCTGCAAGATCGAGTGCAGATATCCAGCTGACCCGCGAGACGCAGCTTCACAAGGACTCGGTGCGGGATCACGTCACGATGTGGACACGTGAGGCGAAGGCGGCCGAATTTAAAGCCGCCGGTGCAGCGCGCTCGCAAGAGTTGCTGCGTCAACTTCCGGGTGCGGTCACACTTGGCGCAGCGGGTCTCTGCATGATCGCCGCAAATCTCGCCGCCGAGCGCGACCGCCAGCTTTCGGCCGACGGCCAGCCGCGCATCTCCGCTCAGCCTTAGCCTGCCTGACATCCTTCTCCGGACGCCGCGCCGCGCGTGTCAGACCAACGAAGCTGCGTCCCGTCTCTACTGGTGACTTAGGGGATGGCCTGACGTCGATAGAGACGGCCGTACAACATCAACACAGACAGGATGTGGACGATCATCGCTCATCGCTTCGGCTACATCCTATGAGGCTCGCTGCCGACGAGATCGAGATTTTGGCCAAGGCAGCCTTGAATGGTCCACGAGCATGGTCCACACTTGCTAATTCAAGCCACCGCGACGATTGAAAATGCGTTGTTCTTCAGAGTGTTGGATCGGATTTAGAGTTTGGCTGGGGAACTAGGATTCGAACCTAGACAAACAGAGTCAGAGTCTGTTGTGCTACCGTTACACCATTCCCCAATGGTACCACCGATCGCTGGGCCAAGCGGCACCAGGCGGGTTCCGAAACGAGTCCGTCAGGTGTTCGACGCGCCGCCATCGGACCGTGCGGGCTTGTAACCGCCCATCCGAGGCATCGCAAGGGTCTTGCACGGCGGCAAGGGGCATGCGGACACATTTCCCATGCTCCGCTGCCCCTCCTCTCAAGCCGCCCGGCATGAGATCGTCGCGGGCCTCATTCGCCCGGAACGATTGCGGGCGCCGTGACGAACCGCCGATCCAGCATCAGATAGACCGCGCCGGCGACACCGATTCCGAACAGCCAGCTCAGATCGGCGCCCCCCAGCAGATTGAGCGAGATCGGTCCTTGCAAGGCGGGCACCAGACCGTCCTGGACCGACCAGCCTGCTACGAGCCCGGCAAAGAAGGCAATCATGCCGTTCCAGTTGATGTCGCCATAGACGCTTGTGTCCGGCGATTTATAAAGTTCGGCCACGTCGATCTCGCCGCGCCGCTTGATGAAGAAATCAGCCATCACCACGCCGGCATAAGGGCTCATCCAGAGCAAGAGGCTAATCAGCCAGTTGTCGAACGCCTTCGCGAATGACGGCGCGAAGATGAAGTAAATCGTCACAAGATATCCGGCGATCCCCACAATCAGAGCCAGCGCCGTACGCGACAGGCGGATACCCATGCTCATCGCCGCCAGCGCCGCCGAATAGACGTTGAGAATGTTGGTCGCGATGGGACCATGGAGCACCATCAGCAGGACCAGCAGACTGGCCACGCCCCCGAAAACGGCGCTGACCATCTTGGCCGGGTCGGTATCGAGCGTAACGCTGGCGATGGTCGCGCCGAGAATCGCGAGCCACACCGACGGCACGAACATGCCGACATAGCTGAACCAGAACACGGCTTTCGAGGAGACGCTGCGCGGCACGAAGCGCGAATAGTCCGAGGCCCACGTCACCCAGGAGATGCCCCAGCCGACGCCGATCGCCGTCATCAGGAGCGTCAGCATCGCCAGATGTGCCCCCGGCGCCAGCGTGCTTGTCAGATTCCAGTTCACGATGCCAGGCTGGCTCCAGGCCAGACCGCTCATCAGCACCATGATGACGACCGTGGCGGGTACGGTGTATTTCTCGAAGGTCCGGATCGCATAGAAGCCGTAGGTTCCGATCACGACCTGCACCACCATCACAAGGGTGATGACGACGAGGTTCGCCACCCAGGTATCGGCGATGCCGAACTGGCCAAGAATGGCCATCGATATCTTGACGGGGAAGTAGGTGTTCACGCCGATCCAGCCGAGCGTCATGATAAACATCAAGGCGCTCGGCAGATAGGCCCCGCGACGCCCGAACGAGGAGCGGCTCAACACCATCTGGTTGACGCCGGTTTTGTGGCCCATCACCGTGAAAGCGGCGAAGATCGCACAACCGAAGATGTTGCCGATCACAATGACTGCGATGGTTTCCCACAGGCCGAGCTTCAGGATGATGCCGAGCGCCCCGAGCGCCCAGTTCACAGGGGCGATATTGGCACCCGCCCAGATCCACATCTGCTGCGGCCCCGTTGAATCCCGTTCAGCATCCGGGATCGGCGCGATGCTGTGAATGTCGGCCCGCAATTCAGGCGTCGTCATCGGTATCGCCCTCGTGTCACGCGCTTGCTGGAAATAGGAGTTAGCAAGAACCGTACCAAAGGACCGGCCGTCCCTTCCGGGGATATGGACAATCAATCACGTGCGGCTTTGGGCAACGGGAAACCTGCGGGATCTGCGACCTTAGCGCCGGAAACGCAAATAGGTCGAAAGGGCTTGCTTGACCATTGTCAGGTGGCGGACGGCATGATCTACGGCCAAGGCTTTTGACCGGTCCATGGGCAACTCGTGTCTTTTTCGCAGCCCTGGGCTGCGTGCAAAGTTAACCGTTTATGCAATCCCAGCCGCCATAGTCGATCGGAAGCGGATACCTGCGGAAATGAATCGATCGATATGACCGTCCCGACATGTACTCTTGGCCGCATCAGCATGGTGCGCGGTTCGCAGGCCCGTCTCGGCCTGTTCGACACCAAGCAGATCACACTCGCGGATGCACGCGCCACGGTTGGCCGCTTTGTCAGCATCCGCACCGCGACATGCACCATTGTCGCGATGATTACCGAGGTATCGCGTGAAGGCGTCGGGATATCGGATCGTTATGTCGCGACGGCATCGGTCGATCTGCTGGGCGAAATTCACGACAACGGTCAGCGCCGGCGGTTCCAGCGCGGCGTGACCAACTATCCAACCATCGACGACGGCGTCGATCTCATCACCAGCGAGGATCTGAGGCTGATCTACACGCCGGCGGGATTGGACCAGATCCACATCGGCACGCTGCAGCAGGACACGACGGTGTTGGCTTATGTCGATATCGAGGAAATGCTCAGCAAGCATTTTGCCGTCCTTGGCTCGACCGGTGTCGGCAAGTCGAGCGGCGTATCGCTGCTCCTCAACGAAATCCTGGTGGCGCGACCGAATTTGCGCGTCTTCCTGCTCGACGTTCACAACGAATATGGCCGCTGTTTCGGTGATCGCGCACTGGTGCTCAACCCGCGAAACCTGAAGCTGCCGTTCTGGCTATTCAATTTCGAGGAAATCGTCGATGTTCTTTTCGGCGGTCGTCCCGGCGTGCCAGAAGAACTCGAAGTCCTTGCCGAAGTCATCCCGACGGCCAAGGCGATGTATACGCAATATCAGAAGTCGGATCGCACCGGACTGAAGCGAATTGACGCCAAGAATGTCGGCTACAGCGCCGATACGCCCGTGCCCTATCGTCTGGTCGATCTGATCTCGCAGATCGACGAGCGAATGGGCAAGCTGGAAAATCGTTCGTCGCGGATCGTCTATCATAAGCTGATCTCTCGCATCGAGACCGTCCGCAACGATCCTCGCTATACGTTCATGTTCGACAACGCCAATGTCGGCGGCGACACGATGGCCGAAGTCATCAGCCATTTATTCCGGCTGCCCGCCAATGGCCGGCCGATGACGATCATGCAGCTTGCCGGCTTCCCGGCTGAAGTGGTGGATTCGGTCGTGTCCGTCCTGTGCCGGATGGCGTTCGATTTCGGATTGTGGAGCGACGGCGCCTCACCGCTTTTGTTCGTCTGCGAGGAAGCGCATCGTTATGCGTCGGCAGATCGCTCGATCGGCTTCGGGCCGACGCGCAAGGCGGTCTCCCGCATTGCCAAGGAAGGGCGCAAATACGGGGTGTATCTGGGTCTGGTGACGCAGCGCCCGGCCGAACTCGACGCCACTATCATTTCACAATGCTCGACACTCTTCACGATGCGTCTCGCCAACGAGCGCGATCAGGCGCTGCTGCGCTCCGCAGTATCGGATGCCGCCGCAAACTTGCTGTCTTTCGTGCCGTCGCTTGGCACCCGCGAGGTGCTGGCGTTCGGTGAAGGCGTGGCGCTGCCAACGCGCCTGCGCTTCAAGGATGTGCCGGCATATCAACTGCCGCGCAGCGAGTCGACGATCGCAACCTCGCCGTCGGTCACAACGGGGCACGACATCCATTTCGTCAGTACGGTGCTGGAACGCTGGCGCGGCGCGACGTCGAACCGCGACAATGCGAGCGAGTCGAATTTTACCGAACGGCAGCAGCCGCGCATCATGGAAGCACCGATGCTCCAGCCGTCGCTCGGCCTCGACCCTGATCGCTTCTCGCTGTTGAAGAGGCCGCTGCGCTGATTTTGCACTGCTTTGCCTGATCGCCTATGGTCACAGCCCATTGAAGCCGGACCCTGATCATGAGCCAAGCCAACTCCGCCATCGCCCGCTTCCCGTTGCCGGCGATCAACTCCCTGCCCGACGACATCCGCACGCGCGTTCTGGCCGTGCAGGAAAAATCAGGCTTCGTGCCCAATGTGTTTCTGGCGTTGGCGGCGCGGCCGGACGAATTCCGCGCCTTCTTCGCCTATCATGACGCGCTGATGGACAAGGACGGCGGTCTCACCAAGGCTGAGCGCGAGATGATCGTGGTGGCGACGTCGGCCGCCAATCAATGTCATTATTGCGTCATCGCGCATGGCGCGATCCTGCGCATTCGGGCCAAAAATCCCCAGATCGCGGATCAGATCGCAATCAACTATCAGAAAGCCGACATCACGCCGCGTCAAAAGGCGATGCTGGATTTTGCCATGCAGGTCAGCGTCGATGCAGCTTCGGTCTCCGAAGACGATTTCGCCGAGATCGCGTCGCACGGCTTCAGCAATGACGACATCTGGGACATCACGGCAATCGCGGCCTTCTTCGCTTTGTCGAACCGGATGGCCAATGTCACCTCAATTAAGCCGAACGACGAATTCTACATGATGGGCCGCTTGCCGAAGTAACGGAGCGCATCATGCTCGACTGGTCGGAGATCGCATTGCGTCTCGGGGTCGCAACGCTTGCGGGCGGCGCGGTCGGCCTCAATCGTGACCTGCACGGCAAACCGATCGGCCTGCGGACGCTGAGCCTCGTTGCGCTTGCGACATCAATGATCATGGCGCTGGCCGATCCCGGCGGCAACCTTAAGCACTTTTCCGATGCGTCCAGCCGCGTCGTGCAAGGCATCTTGACCGGCATCGGGTTTCTCGGCGCCGGTGTCATCATCCATGCCGAGGCCAAGGCCCGCATTCGCGGCCTCACCAGCGCGGCGCTGACCTGGTTGACGGCCTGCATCGGGATCATGTGCGGTGCGGGACAGTGGCGCATCCTTGCTATTGCCGTCGCGATCACCTTTGCCGTCCTGATGGTCGGTGGCCGTCTTGAAAAGTCTCTGCATCGCGCGTTCGGCGGCCGCGACTACGTCACCGAGGACAACATGGATCAGCCATCCGATGCGGGACCGCACCAGCCTGGCAAATAGATGGCGTCGTGGCTCTTGGCGAGCGCCAGCGCTTTTTCCAGCGCAGCATTGAAATCGTTTTCGACCGCTCTGCGCGACAGGTTGCGGCGCAGGAAATCGGCCCACAGAAATTCGCTGAACGGCGTCGTGTCCTTGGCGTATCCGCCGGCGCGGCGCAGTTCGCCGGCAAGGCTGCGGAACGGATCGTCATTCAATTTCGCGATCGTCTTCGGAATATCTTTGAAACTTCGGCGCTCGCCTCTGGCGTCATAGGGATAGACCCAGCGCTTGTTGTCGAGCACACCCCAGAACGCCGCGCGATCGACCATTGTGAGATCGGCGATCACCGTGACGAGGACATTCTTTATGCCTTCCTCGTGCAGCGCGCGCGCCAGATGGTGATGATCGACGACGTAGAATTTCTTATCCGGCCCGAGCACGACCGGGATCATGTGCTTGCCGATCGACTCGGCCTGCTTCTTGGCCTTCTTTCCGCGGAAGCGTTTCCGCTTCTCTTTCACCTCGCGCATGCCGACCGTCATCTGCGTCGGCCGCAACGACAAGATCGGGACCGGTTGCAGGACCGGTTCGCGGGTATTGGCCATGATGATCTCTCCGGTGCCGTTCTCGAAACTTTTTGCTGCAAAACTGCCGCGGTCGTGCCCGCATCGAAGCCATGATCGTCACGAGCGTCAGCTATGGTCAATTTCATGACACACATCCCGAATGAAAGCGCAATGCGCTGTTTCCGCTCCGGGATCGTGATAGAGTTTGTCATCCGACGGACGCGCCGATGAAACCGCAAACGCATATCGCCACCGACGACGAGCACCGCGTGCTCAAATTCAAGCCGCGGACCAGCGAGACGCTGACTTGCGACGCCGACATTTTGGCGCAAGACGAACCTGATGATTTCTACCATCGCATGTGGACCAATGTGGCGGCGCTCGCTTTTACCGCTCTGCTTGTCGGTGCCGGGATCTGGCTCGCCGTGAGCATAGCGGATTTGCGCCAATCGCAGGATTGCGTGCTGATGGGACGGCGCGATTGCGCCCATGTATCCGATCGGACCCTATTGCCGGTGTTCAAGGAACCCGACACCCGCCGCCATTGAACTCATGAGCCCTGTCCGTTATACGGGCAATCGACTCTGCATCCCGGATGAGACCGTGCGGGCCAACGCCCCTGCCCTGTCCGATTTCAATTCATAAAATCAAAGGCTTAACGATGTCCACCACATTCGATCAGGTCGCCACGATTATTGCGGAAACATGCGACATTCCCCGCGATACGATCACGCCTGAAAGCCATGCGATTGACGATCTTGGAATCGACAGCCTGGATTTCCTCGACATCGCATTCGCAATCGACAAAGCCTTCGGCATCAAGCTGCCGCTCGAAAAGTGGACGCAGGAAGTCAATGACGGCAAGGCGACCACCGAGCAGTATTTCGTGCTGAAGAATCTTAGCGCGCGCATCGACGAACTGGTCGCGGCCAAGGGCGCGTAATACGTGCCATGAATCTCGAATATTTCCATATGGTTGACAGAATTGCCGCTCTCGACGCCGGCAAGGGCACCATCACGGTCGAAGCGCAGGTGCCGAAAGCGAGCACCGTGTTCGAGGGGCATTTTCCGGGCTATCCGCTGATGCCTGGCGTTCTGCTGATCGAGGCGATGGCGCAATCGTCAGGGTGGCTCATTATCGCATTGCAGAGGTTCGAGCGAATGCCGTTTCTCGCCGCGGTGAAGGAAGCCAAAATGCGGAATTTCGTGACGCCGGGCGAATTGCTGACGGTCGAGGCAACCATTGCGCATGAGGGCTCAGGCTTCGCGATCACCGACGTGACCATCCGTGTCGCCGGCAAGCTGACCTGCAACGCGCAGCTCACGTTTCGGCACGTCCCGTTTCCGAATGCGGATTTGCGCGGTCATATGGAAACCATGGCGAAACGCATAGGCTTTCCTTACGAGTCGATGATCCCGGATGCGGCGATTCAACAGGCTCCTCTCTGATGAACGATACTCCGACGACGGCTGCCGCGCCGGTCGAAGTCTGGATCACCGGCATCGGTCTTGCGACCTCGCTCGGTGACAGTCTCGATGCCCATTGGGATGCCCTGAACGCGCGTCGCATCAATGTCGATGAGCAGGGCTTCGCGCCCTACATCGTGCATCCGCTCGCGCCTGTCACGTTCGATACGCAGATTCCCAAAAAAGGCGATCAGCGCCAGATGGAAGCGTGGCAGCGCATCGGCACCTATGCCGCCGGTCTCGCGCTGGATTCCGCAGGGATCAAAGGCGACAAGGAAATTTTGGCGCGGACAGACATGATCGTCGCCGCCGGCGGCGGCGAACGCGATCTCGTGGTCGATGCCGGCATCCTCAATGCCAATGCGCATGGCGCGGAGCCGCCGGGCTTTCTCAACGAACGGCTGATGAACGATTTGCGGCCGACGCTTTTTCTCGCGCAATTGTCGAATCTGTTAGCGGGCAACATCTCGATCGTCCACGGCGTCACCGGATCGTCGCGCACCTTCATGGGCGAAGAAGCCGCCGGCTTCGATGCCGCGCGCATCGCTCTCGCCCGTATTGCATCGGGCCAAAGCGACATCGCACTGATCGGTGCGGCGCATAACGGCGAGCGCAAGGATCTGCTGCTGCTTTACGAGTTCGCCGACTTCAATCTCAAGAGCAAGCACACACCGGTCTGGGCGCGCGAGACAGACAGCGGTTTCGCGCTCGGCTCGACTGGTGCGTTTCTTGTCATCGAGTCCAGAGCGCATGCCGAAAAGCGCGGCGCCAAGCCTTTCGCGCGCCTCAGAAATGTCGTTGCCGATCAGGCAAGGCGCAAGGAGCCTGGCCAGATCACCGAGGCGCTTACGGCGCTGTGGGACAAGCTTGGCGCAGCTACCGGCAGGCGCGCGATCATTTCCGGCGCGACCGGCGCGCAGCCCGCGACGTCCGAAGAGAAGGCTTTTCTTGCCGGCCACGCGGACAACCCGATTCGATCGACCGGTACCACCTTCGGCCACGCGCTTGAGACGCAGTTCATCCTCGGCCTCGGCCTGGGCGCCCTGTCGCTGTCCCGCGACAAGCTATATGCCGCCAACGATGCCACCGGCTTCGAGATTGACATGCCCGACAAGCCGACCCAGATCGTGGTGGTCGGCACGGGACACTGGCGCGGCGAAGGCATGGCGCTGATCGAGTCCGTGGCCTGACATTCGAAGCCGACGGGGATGCAATGACAGCAACGCGCGATAAATTCGGCCGGCCGATCGTGGTCGTCACCGGCATGGGCGTCGTGACATCACTGGGGGCCGGTAAGACTGACAACTGGAAGAAACTCACAGCGGGCGAATCCGGCATCCGCAGCATCACGCGGTTTTCGACTGAGGGCCTGAAGACGACGATCGCGGGCGCGGTCGATTTCATCAAGATCGATCCGATGTCCTCGGCGGCCTTGTCCGAACGCTTGGCCGACATGGTCGCGGAGGAAGCGATCACGCAAGCCGGCATCGGCAGCAAAGGCAACTTCCCCGGCCCGTTGTTTCTCGCAGTGTCGCCGATCGAAATCGAATGGCCGCAACGGCAATCCGTGGCGAGGTCGTCCGGCGTGAACTCAGGCATCGACTACGACGTGATGCTGCGCGCCGCGGGTGGCGGGCAGTTTGCGCCGTTGCATCGTCGTTTTCAGTTTGCCTCAGTCGCCGACCATCTGGCCGATACCTACGGCACCAAGGGGTCGCCGATCTCGCTGTCGACGGCCTGCGCGTCCGGCGCGACCGCGATACAGCTTGGCGTCGAAGCCATCCGTCGCGGCGACACCGATGCCGCGCTGTGCGTCGGCACCGAAGGCTCGGTTAATCCGGAAGCGATGATCCGCTTCTCTTTGTTGTCGGCACTCTCGACGCAGAACGGTGCGCCGCAAACGGCGTCCAAGCCATTTTCAAAGAACCGCGACGGCTTTGTCATGGCCGAGGGCGCCGGCGCGCTGGTGCTGGAAAGCATGGACGCCGCGCTGGCGCGTGGTGCCGCGATTCACGGCATTCTCGCCGGCTGCGGCGAACTCACCGACTCGTTTCATCGCACCAGGTCGAGCCCGGACGGCAAGCCGATCATCGGCTGCGTGCGCAATGCGCTGGCCGATGCCGGTCTGGTCTCGGACCAGATCGACTACATCAACGCGCATGGCACGGCGACGCCCGAGAACGACAAGATGGAGTATCTCGGGATCTCCACCGTCTTCGGTGAGCGCGCCAGGAAAATTCCCGTCTCGTCCAACAAGTCGATGGTCGGCCACACGATCTCCGCCGCCGGTGCGGTCGAGGCGGTGTTTTCGCTGCTGACGCTGGAGCATCAGCGGATCCCGCCGACCATCAACTATCTGGTTCCCGACCCGGCGATCCCGTTCGACGTGGTACCCAACACCGCACGGGACGCCCGCGTCACCGCGGTGATGTCGAACTCGTTCGGCTTTGGCGGTCAAAACGCCTCCCTGATTCTCACGCGCGAGCCGGTCTGACGTCACGCTCCGGCAGTTGACGTCCCAGCGCGAAACGGCGATACGCGGCCCAACCAATTCACCCTTTGCCGGAGACGCAGTCTCATGCGTGCGCTCACTCTCGTTTCCGAACGTAACCTGACCGTCGTCGATCTCGCGCCGCCGCCGCCGCCCGCGGCCGGCGAGGTGCAGATCCGCGTCAGGGCCGTCGGCCTCAACCACATCGACGTGTGGGGCTATCGCGGCATGGCCTTCGTCAAGCGCAAACTGCCGATCGTGATCGGGGCGGAAGCCTCGGGCGAGATCGCTGCCATCGGCGACAACGTGACGCGCTTCAAGCCCGGCCAGAAGGTCGTGATGTATGGCGCACTGACCTGCGGCCGCTGCAAGGCCTGCGCCGAAGGCCGCGACAACTTCTGTGAGAATGTCGGCGGCCTTTACGGCTTCCACATCGACGGCTTCGGCCAGGAGTTGATGAACTTTCCCGAGCGCCTGACGATGGCCGCACCGGACAACGTTTCCGCGCGCGACGCCGCCTGCGCGCCGATCGCGTTCTCGACCGTTCAGCATATGCTGTTCGATAATGCCAAGCTTCAGCCCGGCGAAACCATTCTGGTGCAGGCCGGCGGCTCCGGCATCGGCACGGCCGCGATCATGATGGCCAAGGCGATCGGCTGCACCGTCATCACCACGGTCGGCGATGATTCCAAGATCGAGGGCGTCAGGGCGCTCGGCGCGGATCACGTCATCAATTATCGCAAGGACAGATTCGAAACGATTACGCGCAAGTTGACCAAGAAGAAGGGTGTTGATGTCGTGTTCGAGCATGTCGGCGCGGATACGTTCAACGGATCGCTGCTGGTGATGAAGCGCGGCGGCCGTCTCGTCACCTGCGGCTCGACATCCGGGCCGAGCGTGACCTTCAACCTGATGCAGTTGTTTCAGCAGCAATACCGCATCTTCGGCTCGTTCGGCGCGACGATGGCGAACATCTCCGAAAGCCTCGACAAGATGGCCGGCGGCATGCTGCCCGTCATTGACACCGAAGTACCGCTCGACGATGTCGCAACTGCTTTGGCGCGGATGGAAAGCCGACAGGTGTTCGGCAAGATCATCGTCCACTTCTGATGCCAAGACGAATGCCGAGCCTGCTGCTTCGCGCCAAGGCGAAATTGAAGCCGGTCGGCGAAGTGGCTGTCGGGGGGCTCACGATCGGTGCGTTGCGCGCCATGCGCTATTTCGACGATGTGAAGACCGCGAATTTCTTCGGCCGCATGGCGCGCCGGATCGCGCCGCTGACGCGTGAGAACAAGATCGGCCGCGACAATCTCACCGCCGCCTTTCCCGAGAAATCGCCGGAGGAGATCAAGGCCATTCTCGCAGGTGTGTGGGACAATCTGGGCCGCGTCGCAGCGGAATTCGCGCATCTCGACCGCATCTGGAATCACGACCCTGCCCATCCCGACACCAGTCGCATCGAGGTCTCGGCGCGTTCCGACGAGTTGTTCGCGAAGCTGCGCGATGACGGAAAGCCGGCGCTCATCTTTGCGAGCCATCTCGGCAATTGGGAATTGCCCGCACTCGCCGCGCCCGCCCACGGGATCGAATCCGCGGCACTCTATCGCCGGCCAAACATCGCCTCCGTCGATCGCGCGATCAGGGAGATTCGCGCCGTCAATATGGGGACGCTGATCCCGACCGACGCCAGTGCGCCGATCAGGATTGCGCAGGCGCTGCAGGCCGGGCAACACGTCGGCATGCTGGTCGATCAGTATTTCACCAATGGCGTCGAGGTCACGTTCTTCGGTCGCAAGACCCGCGCCAATCCAACATTGGCGCGGATGCTGCGCCAGATCGACTGCCCCATCCATGGTGTGCGCATTATCCGCCTGCCGAATAATCGGTTTCGGGGCGAAATCTCGGAAGAATTGCCGCCGGTCCGCGATGCCAAGGGCGACATCGATGTGCAAGGCACGATGCAGGCGATCACGACCGTGATCGAGGGCTGGGTCCGCGAGCATCCCGAGCAGTGGTTGTGGCTGCATCGCAGGTGGCGGTGAACACCGTCATTCCGGGGCGCGAGCACCGGGCGACGCCTTCGTCGCCGGTGCGAGGCGAGCCCGGAATCCATACTCCCTGACAGGGGTTATGGATTCCGGGCCTGCAACATCTTACGTCGGGCAAGTGCCGACTTCAGATATTGCATCCCGGAATGACGACTACCGCCCCGTCTTCACCCGCGTCCACAGCCGGTTAACGATGCGCTGGGTCGCCTGATCGCGCGCAGAGATCACGAACAGCTTCTTCAACATCGCCTCGTCCGGATAAATCGTCTTGTCCGCAAGAATCTTCGGATCGATCAGTTTCTGGCTGGCGAGGTTGCCGTTTGCGTAGGACAAAAAGTCCGTGTTTCTCGCTGCGACTTCCGGCCGCCACAGGTAGTTGATCAACTCGTGCGCCTCCGCCACGTTCTTCGCATCGGCGGGGATCGACAGATTGTCGAAGAACATCTGCGCACCCTCCTTCGGAATGGCATAGCCGATCTCGACGCCCGTTTTAGCCTCGGCTGCGCGCGCCCGCGCCTGCATGATGTCGCCGGACCAGCCGACCACGAAACAGATTTCGCCAGTCGCCAGCGCGCTGAGATATTCCGACGAATGAAACTTGCGCACCGACGGCCGGACCTTGGCCACTAACTCCGCGGCTTTTTCCAATTCAGCCTGCTTGCCCGAATTCGGATCGAGCCCGAGATAGCTCAGCGCCGCCGGGAGAATGTCGTCGGCGGAATCCAGCATGTGAACGCCGCAGTCCTTGAACTTGGCGAGGTTCTCCGGCTTGAACACGATGTCCCAGCTATCGATTGCCGCATTCGGTCCGAGGATTTTCTGCATCGTCCTGACATTGTAGCCGATGCCCGTGGTGCCCCACATGTAATTGACGCCGTAAACATTGCCGGGATCGTAGATCGCCAGTTGCTGCGACACCACCGGCCACGCGTTGGCCAGATTTGGCAATTTCGTCATGTCGAGCTTCTGAAAAATATTCGCGCTGATCTGGCGCTGCAGAAAATAGCCGGTCGGCACCACGAGATCGTAACCGGACTTGCCGGCGAGCAGCCGGGTCTCCAGAGTCTCGTTGGCATCGAATGTGTCGTAGACAACTTTGATGCCGGTCTCTTTGGTAAAGTCTTCGAGTACGCCCGGCGCGACATAGTTTGACCAGTTGTAGAAGTTGACGACGCGCTCTTGGGCGTGGGCGGAGGTGATGATGAGGAGCCCGAGCATTGCCGCCGCAACCGCGTGGATTGCGTTTCGGAATGGCCCCTCAGCGAGCCGTCCCCGCATGATGCGCAACTTGCGCATCACGGGCGGGGTCCCATAACCCCTGTCTGCGTTAATTTTGAAAAGGGCCAGCCACACGCCTGAAACGAGACGACACGGCGCATGGGTCCCCGCATTCGCGGGGACGACGCTGTGCATGTTGGCGGATCTCGCACACGGAATTGTTTGGCGAAAGATAAACATCAAACGATCGACCTACCTCCGATGCACGGCGTCCGACAGCCGCTCAAGCGCTGCGTCGAGCGTCGCGTCCCTCTTGGCGAAACAGAACCGCACAACCGACGTCACCGGCTCTTGCTCGTAGAACGCCGAGACGGGGATGGCCGCAACCTTATAGTCCGTAACGATGCGCTTGCAGAATGCTTCGTCTGTTTCGTTGAGTCCGAGCGGACTGAGGTCGACGGTGAGAAAATACGTGCCTTGCGATTTCAGCACCGGAAAGCCGATCGCTTCCAGCCCGGTTGTCAGCCGGTCCCGACTCTTGGCGAGATCGACGCGCATCTGCCTGAAGAAGTCATCCGACTTGGCCAGACCATAGGCGACCGCCGCCTGCAAGTTCGGTGCGGTCGTGAAGGTCAGAAACTGATGCACCTTGGCGACGACGCGCAGCAACGGCGGCGCGGCGCAGACAAAGCCGATCTTCCATCCCGTCAGCGAAAAGATTTTCCCGGCCGAACCGATCTTGATGGTGCGGTCGCGCATCCCCGGAATCGTGATCATCGGAATATGCGCGAGGCCGTCGAAGGTCACATGCTCCCAGACCTCGTCGCAGATCGCGACGGCATCGAATTCCTGGCAATACTTTGCCAGCAATTCGAGATCTTCGCGCGGATAGACGACCGCTGCGGGATTAAGCGGGTTGTTGAACAGCACCGCCTTGGTCTTGTGATTGAAGACGTCCCGCAGGGCGTCGTCGGTCAATCTCCAATGCGGCGGCTCCAGCCGCACGAGACGCGGAATGCCGCCGGCCTGACGGATGATCGGCAGATAGGAATCATAGACCGGCTGAAAGCAGATTACTTCATCGCCCGGTTCGACGACGGCAAGAATGGCCGAGGTCAGCGCCTCGGTGCCGCCGGATGTCACCATCACCTCGGCCATCGGGTCGAGGTCGAGATCGTGCCAATGCCTGTAATGCGTTGCGACCGCGGTCCGCAATTCCGGGATGCCCATCATCGACGGATATTGATTATAGCCGTTGAGCGAGGCATTGGCTGCGGCGCGGCGAATGTCCTCCGGGCCGGGATCGTCCGGAAATCCCTGTCCCAGATTGATCGCGTCATTGTCGCGTGCAAGCTGCGACATCGCCTCGAACACCGTCACCGGCAGATTGGCGAACACCCTGTTCATCGAAATCGCAGCCATCGGAGAGCTTAACCCTTGGTCGGCAGGCCAGCGGCCTTCCACCCCAGCAGGCCACCTGCCAGGTGCTTGTCATAGGCGAGACCTGCCTCTTGTGCCGCGAGCGATGCCGTCACCGAGCGCTTGCCGGATCGGCAGGCAAAGACGATCTCCTTGCCCGCCGGATCCGGGATGTCCTGCGGATCGAAGCCCGACAGCGGAATAACAACGGCGTCGGGATAGGCTTCGGCCGCGACCTCATTCGGCTCGCGCACATCGATCAGCAGATATTTGCCGTCGGCAATGCCGTGAGCCACGTCTTGCGGCGTCAAATCCGTCACTTGATGACTCTCGCTCACGCAGTCCTCCAGGCTCTCACGCGGCACCTGCCGCGCGCCGCAAACTCGCTTGTGACGCCGGGAAAATCAAGCGCCTCAACCGTCATTCCGGGCGCGAAGCGCGATAGCGCAAGCGAACCCGGAATGACACCAACCTAAATCGTCACCTGAGTGCCGACCTCGACAACCCGTCCAGTCGGAATCTGGAAATAATCCGTCGCATCGTTGGCGGTGCGGCTCAGCGCGATGAAAAGATAGTCCTGCCAGCGCGGCATGCCGGAATGTGCTGCGGGCTTCAGCGCGCGCCGCGACAGGAAGAACGACGTCGACATGATGTCGAACTGCCAGCCGAGCTTTCGCGCGATGGCGAGCGACTTCGGCACGTTCGGCGATTCCATGAAACCGAAGCGCAGCGTCACGCGCGAAAAAGTCGCGCTGATTTCCTCCAAGCGGACGCGCTCCGAAATATCGACGCGCGGCGTCTGCGCGATTTCGATGGTCAAGATCACATTTTTCTCGTGCAGCACCTTGTAGTGCTTGAGGCTGTGCATCAGCGCTGTCGGGGCGCTGGCCGGGTCGCTGGTCAGAAACACGGCCGTGCCGGCCACGCGCTGCGGCGGGCGTTTCTCCAGCATCGCAACGAGATCGAGCAGCGGGAATTCCAGCTTGCGTGACTTCTCGAACAGCAATTTGCTACCGCGTCGCCACGTATACATCAGCAGCATCACGACCGCGCCGAGAGCCAACGGCACCCAGCCGCCTTCGAACACTTTCAGAAGGTTGGCGGCAAGAAAGGTGAGGTCCAGCAGCAGGAACGGCACGATCAGGGCGGCGGCGGCGAGCGGCGACCATTTCCACACCTTCCAGATCACGATGAAAGCCATCATCGCAGTCACCACCATCGTGCCGGTCACGGAGATGCCGTAGGCCGAGGCCAGTGCGCTCGACGAACGGAACAGCAGCACCAGCAGCACGACGCTGACCAGCAGCAGCATATTGACGCGCGGGATATATATCTGGCCGGAATGCGATTCCGAGGTGTGGCGGATTTCAAACCGGGGCATCAGCCCAAGCTGGATCGCCTGCTGCGTGACGGAATACGCGCCCGTAATAACAGCCTGGCTGGCGATGACGGTAGCCGCCGTGGAGAGCGCGACCATCGGGATCAGCGCCCAGTCCGGGAACATCAGATAAAACGGGTTCTCGATCGCGGTCGTATCGCCAATCAGCAGTGCGCCCTGCCCGAGATAATTCAACGCCAGCGACGGCAGCACGATCCAGAGCCACGCCAGGCGGATCGGCGTCTTGCCGAAATGGCCCAGATCGGCATATAGCGCCTCTGCGCCGGTGACGGCAAGGAAGACCGCGCCGAGCGTCACGAACCCGATGATGCCATGATGAAACATGAATGAGACCGCGTGAACCGGGTTCAGCGCGTACATCACATCGGGATGTTGGAGGATCTGCGGGATCGCGGCGAGCGCGATCACGGCGAACCAGACGCACATGATCGGGCCGAAAAACGCCGCGACGCGCGCCGTCCCGCGCGACTGAACGGCAAATAGAGCGAACAGGATGGCGAGCGTGAGCGGCACGACGTAGGGGGTGAACGCGGACGTCACGAGCTTGACGCCTTCGATCGCGGACAATACGGACAGCGCTGGCGTGATGACCGCGTCGCCATAGAACAGGGCACCGCTGATGATGCCGAGCAGCACCACGACGCCGCCGCCCCTGGTCACGGCGCGCTGGGCCAACGCCATCAAGGCAAGCGTGCCGCCTTCACCATGATTGTCCGCCCGCAGCAGGATGACGACGTATTTCAGCGTCACCACGATCAGCAGCGCCCAAAGGATAAGCGACAGCACGCCGATGATGATGCCGGGCGGAATCGCCTCCTTCGTTCCGCCAGCGGCGGCGATGGCTTCGCGGAACGCGTAGAGAGGGCTGGTGCCGATGTCGCCATAGACGACGCCGATGCTGCCCATCATCAGCGCGCGCAGGCCTTCGGTGGAATGAGCGCCATGGGCTTCCACCGCCGGCGGGGTAGCGCCAGAAGAATTCGTCTCGGTTGTCATCAATTGTCGCCTCGGGTCTCGTCGCAGAACCACGCCGCGCCGACTTTCGCGATAACCCTAGACTGAAATGGAAATTGTCGCGAACCGGAAAGTTTGGAGGCGGCAGCTTGACAATGGGCGGCACGTCATTCCGGAGGCAACGAAGTCAGATCGTCACCTGTGTGCCGACCTCGACGACGCGCCCGGTCGGGATCTGGAAATAATCCGTCGCGTCGTTGGCCGAACGGCTCAGCGCGATGAACAGATGGTCCTGCCACATCGGCATACCTGACTGCGCGGATGGCTTCAGCGATCGTCGTGAGACGAAAAACGACGTCGACATGATGTCGAACTTCCAGCCGAGCTTGCGCGCGACGGCCAACGCACGCGGCACATTCGGCGACTCCATATAGCCGAAGCGCAAGCGAACGGTCGCGAATTTGTCGCTGATGTTTTCCAGCTTGACGCGATCGGTGATTTCGACGCGCGGCGTCTGCGCGGTCTCGATGGTGACAATCACGTTGTTTTCGTGCAGCACCTTGTTGTGCTTGAGGTTATGCAGCAATGCCGTCGGCACGAAATTCGGATCACTGGTGAGGAAGATCGCCGTGCCCTTCACAACATGCGGCGGACGTTTTTCGAGGCTCTTGATGAGATCGCGAAGCGGCACCTCGGTGCGACGGGTCTTGGCGACCAGGATCGCCGCCCCGCGACGCCAGGTCCAGATCACGATCACCATCGCGAGGCCGAACAGCAGCGGCACCCACGCGCCCTCGAACAGCTTCAGCAAATTGGCGCTGAAAAAGCTGAGATCGACCAGCAATAGCGGCGCGATCACGGCGGCGGCCGTCGCCGCCTTCCAGTTCCAGAGCTTCCAGATCACGATGAAGCCGACAATACCGTCCGTCACCATCGTCGTAGAAACCGCAATGCCATAGGCGGAAGCCAATCCACTGGACGTCCGGAACAGCAACACCAGCAACAGCACACCTATCAACAGCAGCGTGTTGACGCGCGGCAGATAGATTTGCCCGGCATGAGTCTCGGAGGTGTAGCGGACCTCGAAGCGTGGCAGCAGGCCAAGCTGCACCGCCTGCCGCACCAGCGAGAATGCGCCGGTGATAACGGCCTGACTTGCGATCACCGTCGCGGCCGTTGCAAGCAGGATCAATGGCACCACCATAAATTCCGGCGCCATCCGATAGAACGTATTTTCAACCGCTGTCGGATCGGACAACACCAGCGCGCCCTGCCCGAAATAATTGATCAGCAACGCCGGCAGCACGAAGAACATCCAGCCGCACTGGATCGGCCTGCGGCCGAAATGGCCCAAATCTGCGTAGAGCGCTTCGCCGCCGGTCACGACGAGAAACACCGCGCCCAGGGTCACGAGGCCGACGGTGCCGTGGTTCAGCATGAAATTGACCGCGTACCAGGGATTTATCGCCGAGATCACCTCGGGCGCGTCGCCGATATGCATCAGGCCGAGCACCGTCAGCGTCGCGAACCACAGCGCCATGATCGGCCCGAAGAACGCTGCGACGCGCGCAGTACCGACGCGTTGCACGGCGAACAAGGCAATGAGGACGACAATCGTGATCGGCACGACGTAATGTTCGAGCGCGGGCGCGGCATATTTCAAGCCTTCGACCGCCGACAGCACCGAGATCGCCGGCGTGATCATCGAATCCGCGATGAACATCGACGCGCCGATGACGCCGAGCGCGAGGAGGAAGATGCTGCGCTTGCCGAGCGCGCGCTGGCCCAGCGCCATCAGCGACAGCGAGCCGCCTTCGCCATTGTTGTCGGCCCGCAGCAGCAGCAACACATACTTGGCGGTGACGACGATGAACAGCGCCCACAGGATCAGCGACAGCACGCCGAGTACGATCGCCGGCGTCACCTGTCCGCCATGCGCCGCGCCGTGCACGGCCTCGCGAAACGCATAGAGCGGCGAGGTGCCGATGTCGCCGAACACGACGCCAATGCTGCCGAGCGTCAGCCCCCAGAACCCCTGCCGGGGCGCGTCAGCGTGCCCCTCGGCGTGCGGTTCACCGTGGGCATCGGCACTGGTGTCGCTAGTGGTCATGTCGGAACTCGAACGCTCGATCCGGTGATTTGATCCGAAACCGTTTGGCGCGTCCGGGTTGGCTCGTCAACCGGGGGAGTTCACTCTGTCGCAGACGCGGTGCAGCGGAGGGCGCAGGTGACAACGCTGCGTCGCAGAGCCGGGACCATTACGGAGATGACCGTCCGTCATTGCAAGAAGGGATCTATCCTCGTCGAGGATGGATCACGATGAAGCGATGCCGACCCCTACGGTTTCAAGTTCGGCGGCAGCGGCGGCTCTTCGCGCATCAGCGTGACCGTCACGCGACGATTGGCCGCCAGTGTCGGATCGTCCGGGAACAGCGGCTGGGTGTCGGCCTTGCCGGACACCGCAAAGATGTTCTGCGGCGGAAGTCCTTCTCGCTCCAAAATTTGCCGGACGGCGTTGGCGCGATCGGACGACAGGTCAAACGCATCATAATTGGTGCGCGACGGCACGAAGCCCGCCGAGGTGTGCCCGGTGATCGCCAGCCGCAACGGCGTCGCCCGCAAGGCAGGGGCAATTTTCTGCAGCAACAGCCGGGTGCGTTCGTACGGCACTTTGGAGCCGTCGGCGAACATGGCGCGGCCGTCCTGATCGACGATTTCGAGATTAAGGCCCTTGCTGGTCTCCTCGAAGATCACATTCTTGGAAATTTCCGTCAGTTCCGGCATATCCTGCAGCGCTTGGCGCAGCGACGCCGAAGCCAAGGCAAATTCGCGATCGACCTTGACCTTCACGCCCGCATTGCGGCTGCGCTCCTGCTCGTCCGGCGTCGGCGTGTTCGATGCTTCTTCCGGCGGGATATAAGCGGTGTGCTTGAGCTTCGCCCGCGTCGGCAGGCCATCGGATTCGATCACACCTGAATAGCGCGCCTCGGTCTGCACGCCGAACGCATCGCGCATCGAACCCGCGACGATCTTCAGCTTGGTCTGGTCTTGATTGGAAAACGCCACGAGCATCACGAAATAGCTCAGTAGCAGCGCCATCAGGTCGGCGAAGGTCACGAACCAGCCGTGGCCGCCGTGCTCTTCCGCTTTTTTCTTCTTCGCCATTTTGAGACGCCCGCGCTGAGTCTGCTACCGCACTTACGCAGCGGCCAGTTCGGATTCCTCGTGGCGATGTTTTTCCGGCAGGTAGGCCAGCAGCATTTCGCGAACCAGCGCCGGGCTCTTGGATTCGCGAATCATCAGAATGCCGTCGATGATCAGCGTGCGATTGGTCTCTTCATCGAGCACCTTGACGTGCAGCTTGTCGGCGATCGGTAGACAAATCAGGTTGGCGACCAGCGCGCCATACAAGGTTGCAAGCAGCGCCACCGCCATGAACGGGCCGAGCTTCGACGGGTCCGACATGTTGGAAAACATCTGCACCATGCCGAGCAGCGTGCCGATCATGCCGAAGGCCGGCGCGCAGTCGCCGATGGCGCGGTAGATCTTCGAGCCCTCGGTGAGGTGCATCAGAAAATTGTCGCGGTCACGTTCGAGATTGTCGCGGATGAATTCGAGGTCGTAGCCGTCGGCAATGTAGCGAATGCCCTTGGCGAGGAATGGATCAGCGGCCTCGATCTTCTCAAGCCCGACCGGCCCCTGCTTGCGGGCGACCTCGGCGATCTTGGCGAGTTCGTCGACGAGATCGCGGGCCGACAGTCGGCTCAACGTGAAGGCGAATTTGGCGCCGAGCGGCAGTCCATGCAGAATGGTCGACAGCGGAAACCGGATCAGCGTTGCGGCGAACGAGCCGCCGAAGATGATGATGATGGCATGGATGTCATAGAACATCCGGAAATCGCCGCCCATCAGCACCAGCGTACAAAGAACGATGATGCCTGCGATCAGACCGACGCTAGTGGCGATATCCATGAGAACTCCGACGCCCAACCCCTCGCCGAAGCGGCGATGACGCGATCGTTCTGACCCGCGCACCGCCACCCTAGCCGCACCGCCATTAAAGAGCCGTTACCGAAAAAGTAATCATGAACGAGAGATTAACCGGCGGTTGCCCGCTTTGGTGCTTCCGCGTATGACCGATGCCGAAGAGCAGGAACGATAAATGACCTATTGCTGCGGAATTCTGGTGCGCGACGGCCTCGTGATGATCGCCGATACGCGGACCAATGCCGGCCTCGACAACATCTCGACCTTCCGCAAGCTGCATGTCTTCAACAAGCCCGGCGAACGCATCATGGCGATTGCTTCCGCCGGCAATCTGGCGATCAGCCAGTCTGTGCTCTCGACGCTGAGCGAAGGCCTCGAGGATTCACCGACCGGCGCCGAAAGGGAAACACTGCTCAACGCGCCGACGATGTTTCAGGCCGCGCAGCGGATCGGCCGGGCGATCCGCCATGTCAACGCAACCGAGGGCGAGGCGCTGGAGGCCGAGGAGATCAATTTCAATGTCTCTTTTTTGTTTGGTGGCCAGATCAAGGGCGAGACCCGGATGCGGCTGTTCATGATCTACCCGGCCGGCAACTTCATCGAATGCACGACCGACACGCCGTATCTGCAGATCGGCGAGCACAAATACGGCAAGCCGGTGCTCGACCGCGCGATCCATTACGACGTCGAGCTGTATGAAGCGCTGAAGACGGGCTTGATCTCGATGGACTCGACGATGCGCTCCAATCTCGGCGTCGGCCTGCCGATCGATGTGCTGATCGTACGCAAGGACGAATGCGATGCAGATTTGAATCACCGCATCGAGGCAGGCGAGCCCTATTTCCACGATCTGCGTTCGCGCTGGTCAGCCGCGTTGCGACAGGCGCACAAAAACATTCCGCCGCCGCCGTATAAAAAGGAAGTGAGTTAGTCGTCATTCCGGGGCGGGCTTCACTCCGTCCTTCCGGGTTCACATGCGGCTATCGCCGCCTGCGCCCCGGAATGACGTTTCGTCGTAAAACAAAAAATCACTCAGGGAGACCCATCAATGGCACACCAGAAAATCGCACTCGTCACCGGCGCCGGCACCGGCGTCGGCCGCGCGGCGTCGCTGGCACTGATGAAAATCGGCTTCACCGTCGTGCTCACCGGCCGACGCGTCGAGTTGCTGCAAGAAACCCAAAAGCTCGGCGAGAGTGTCGGCCAAAGCCTGCCGATCGCCGCCGACATGCAGGATCCCGCGTCGATCGCGGCGTTATTCGACAAAACCAAATCCACCTTCGGCCGGCTTGATCTGTTGTTCAACAATGCCGGCATGGGCGCTCCGCCGGTGCCGTTCGAGGATCTCGACTTCAAGCAGTGGCAGGCAGTGGTCGATACCAACCTGACCGCTCCGTTCCTCTGCACGCAGCATGCGTTCCGCATCATGAAGGACCAGTCGCCGCGCGGCGGCCGCATCATCAACAACGGCTCGATCTCCGCGCATGCGCCGCGGCCGTTCTCGTCGGCCTATACCTCGACCAAGCACGCGATCTCGGGTCTCACCAAGGCAACCAATCTCGACGGCCGCGCCTATGACATCGCGGTCGGCCAGGTCGATATCGGCAATGCCGCCACGCCGATGACCGACCGCATGGTCAACGGCCCCGGCGTGCTGCAACCGGACGGCACCTCGAAGCAGGAGCCGCGCATGGACGCTAGCGCCGTCGGCGACGCCGTCGCCTACATGGCCGGACTGCCGCTGGATGCGAACGTCCTGTTCATGACGGTGATGGCGACGAAGATGCCGTTCGTCGGGCGGGGGTGAAGGTGCTCCAGGTGATGCAACGCACTGCGTGATCACCCGCGCAGGCGGGTGAACCAGTATTCCGCGGCGGTGTGGTGGACGCTTAAGTCACAGCTTACTCCATCCCCGCCTCCGCGGGGATGACGGCATCGAAAATTGCGACACGTTGCACGAATGCAAGCATCACACCTCCACCGTCTCGAATTCCGCCGGCAAAATCACTTCGAGCAATTCGCAGTCGTCCGAGTAATCATTGATGACGTGGCGGATGCCGGGCGGTTGCGTCCAGCTCGAGCCCTGGCGCATCGTGATCTCGCCGCGATCGCCGAGCGCCGTCTTAACCCAGCCTTGCAGCACATAGACCATCTGAAACTGCGTGTTGTGAAAATGCAGTTTCGAGACGACCTTCGAATCGCAGGGCTCGGTGAAGCGAAGCACATGGGCGCGGACCATGCCGTTGGTTGCGCTGACCATTCCAAGATCGCGATACTGCGCGTAAGAGCGCAAACCGGATTCGAAATCCTCGTTGCGATAATGGCTGATCGCGACGGTCTGTTCGGTCTCGCTCGATGGCATTTCGGATTGCATCTGCTCGGGCATGGCGCGCTCCCTCGTTTGGTCGTCGGGGAGCGTAAGCCTGAGAAGACATCTCAACAAGAACTACCGTCGTCCCCGTGCACGCGGGGAACCAATAGTCCGCGCCGTCAATTAATCGCGGGAAGGTCACGGCGTATTGGATCCCGCCGACGCGGGGATGACGGCAGCGCTTGACGACACGCAGCGCCAGCTCAATGCAATCTGAACACCCCGTCCACCGCGCGCAGTTCGGCCGGCTTGATCAGCTTGGAATGGGCGACGGTGACGGCATAAAGCGGGCCTTCGAGCTTGGCCTGCCAGAAACTCAGGAAATCCTGCAGCGCGGGGAATTTCGGGAACAAGTCGTAACTCTGCCAGACATAGGTCTGCAACAGCGAGGGATGATCCGGCATCCGGTATAAAATTTCGGCTGTCGTCAAGCCGTAACCCAGAACCTGTTTTCTGAAATCCGCAGAAACACCGTTTTTTGAGACCACACCATTCGTAACCATGCCAACCTCCATCGCTGGAGCGACTGGCCGTTGGTGTCTTCAATCAAGAGCGCACCTGGTGCCAACGCTCAAATGAAAATGTGACGCACGACAAGGGTCGATCACAAGCCTAAATATTTAATAATGTGTTGAACTCCTGAGCGTTGGCAGCGACTTACCGCAAGTGCTAATAACAGCGCGCTGCGCCCGCAGCCCGTTGAGCGTATCGCGAGCCCCTGGCAGTCCCGGTGCCCGACTGCCAGTTTCTTTGCGAAGACCCATCCGCAGGCCTTGCCTCATTCGCGCAATCGGCCTATGTCCGTGCCAGTCGCGCTGGCACTCAACCTCCGCGACTGCCAATTCCCGAACGACTGCAACCAAACTCTATGGAGGACTGCATGAAATTCCGTCCGCTTCACGACCGCGTCGTGGTCAAGCGTATCGACGCCGAAGAGAAGTCCAAAGGCGGCATTATCATCCCCGACTCGGCGAAGGAAAAGCCGTCGCAGGGCGAGATCGTCTCCGTCGGCCCCGGCGGCCGCGACGAAGCCGGCAAGCTGATCCCGATCGACCTCAAGGTCGGCGATGTCGTGCTGTTCGGCAAGTGGTCCGGCACCGAGGTCAAGATCGATGGACAGGATCTGCTGATCATGAAGGAAAGCGACGTCATGGGCGTGCTCACCGACCTGCCCGCCGCCAAGAAGAAGGCGGCCTGAGCCGAGTAGCCGTCACCCTGAGGAGCCGGCGCAGCCGGCGTCTCGAAGGGCGACGGCGTCCCATCTGCGCCATCCTTCGAGGCTCGCTCACCGGACAATGCAAGCGCATTGCCGGCCGCTCGCACCTCAAAGGCGAACGAATTCGTTCGCCGGGGATGACGATTTTAGAAACCGATCAAAGGACAAACACATGTCAGCCAAAGAAGTGAAATTCGGCGTCGATGCCCGCGACAAGATGCTGCGCGGCGTCGATATCCTCGCCAACGCCGTCAAGGTGACGTTGGGTCCCAAGGGAAGAAATGTCGTGCTCGACAAGTCGTTCGGCGCACCCCGCATCACCAAGGACGGCGTCACCGTCGCCAAGGA
>CAXTJT010000022.1:0-51156 GCA_964244735.1 uncultured Tardiphaga sp. | reverse complement strand
TTCTCTCAGCTCAAATCAACCGTTGCACTTCAAACGTGAATCCACCTCCCCGCCTGCGCGGGGATGACGGTCAATCGCATTGATGCGCGTCATGTATTCAATCTCGCACAGCCCCGATAAACTGCAGCACCACCTCGCGGCGGTGCGGACGCGCACGGTGCTCGATCAGATAGATTCCCTGCCATGTACCAAGCGCCATAGCGCCTGACAGGACCGGCACCTGAAGCGACGTCGCCGTCAGCATCGCGCGGATATGGCCGGGCATGTCGTCTGGTCCTTCCGAATCATGGATCCATCCGCCGTTCTGCGGCGCTAGGCGATCCAGCGCCGTCACCAGATCGACGAGCACATCCGGGTCGGCGTTTTCCTGAATCGTCAGCGACGCAGACGTATGTTTGATGAAGATCGTCACAGCGCCTTCGCGCGCGGACACGTCGTGCAGAAACGCCGAGACGTCGCGCGTGATGTCCGTGAAACCCGCGCCTTTGGTCTCTATCGTCAGAACTGAGGATGCAATCGTGGAGGCGGCAACGGACGTGGCGTGCGAGCGAGACGATCGCGATGGCACCGGGCGCAACCTCAAATCTTGCCCGTCGTATCGCGCTGGATGCGCGCGGCCATGTCGACCAGCCGCTTCCATGCGCTTTCGAGAAAGCCCATGACGCGGTCCATATCCTTGCCGCTCGGCAGCGGGATTTCGATCTTGCGCTCGCCGTCCGCAGACTTCGGAATGGGCGGCACCAGCGGATCGGATTTCGGCAACGCTTCGTCGATCTTGTTCTCGGCTAGAGGCGAGCGTGCCGCCAGTTGCGCGCGCAGGCCAGCATTCTCGGTTTGCAACCGCCCGATCTCCGTGTCGAGCGCCGCGCGCTCATCGGGAATTGCGTAACAGGCCCAGCCGTTTTCCTTGTTGGTGCAGGTCGAAACCGCGCCGGTCCTGGTGTCGAGCCGCATCAATCCATCCGGCACGACCGTCATCGTGTAGCGGCCGCTCTCGCCATCGGGCAGGGTTTGCGAGAGCGCGATACCGCTCGACGCAGAGACAATCGCCATTGCGAGAAGCATGTTTCTCGGCTTCGACAAACGCAGCGATGAAGCAGTCCAGCCTTCCCTTGTACGCGGGGAGGACCGGATTGCTTCGTCGCGAAGGCCGTTGTCCAAAGCCAATGGCCTTCGCTTCCCGCAATGACCGCTAACGAATTGCATTGCCATCGATCCGTCTCCTAGACGTTCGCAGAATATGCCTTGCGATCCGACGTCAACGCGTCGGCCAATAATTCGATCCGGTCCTGACCCCAGAACACCTCACCGTCGAGAACATAACCCGGCGCACCGATCACACCTGCGGCGATCGCATCGTCGAGGTTTTGCTTGTAGATCGCGGCAATCTCGGGCGCCGTCGCGCGGGCCAGCAGTTTTTCGCCGGGCAATCCGGCCTCGTCGGCGATCTGCACCAGCACGGCGGGGTCGGCGAGATCGCGCTCTTGCTCCCAGCAGGCGGCAAAGCCATGGCGCAGAAACGGATCGGGATCGAGCCCGGCTTCGATCGCCGCGATCACCACGCCATCGGGCAATGGACCTGCAAACGGCCAATGCTTCGGCTGCAACTTGAAATCGAGGCCGCGCTTGACGCGCCAACGCTGCAGTTCGATCATCCGGTAGCGTTGCCGGGCCGGATGGCGCTTGCCGAGCGGCAGGCCGCCGGTGTCTGCAAACAGATCGCCCAGCAGCACCGGCCTGTAATTCACCGTGAGATCATAAGTGCTTGCGACTTCACGAAACAATTTGTGACCGATATAGGCCCAAGGCGAGGGCATCGAGAAATAATAGTCGATCTGGCGGGACATGCAGGCTCCGGTGAGATGGCACGACGGCGGCGGTGACGTTCACTCCAACAGAGCGTTCGGTTCCGCGCAAGGCCGGGCTGTGTCTTTCAAATGCCCGAATTGAATTGCCGTAGATTTGTCGATCGATCCGTGGACAAGTATTGCACTGCGGCGATGGCGCGCAGCCGGCTCGCATTTTCATCAATAAAATCAAGCAAATCAATGCGCTAGGCAGTTGCGGCGGAATCTTGACTTGGCCAGACGCGCTCAGTATGGTCCGCGCGGCTTTTGAGGGTTGACGGGCCTTATTTCCAACACCCACGGCGTAATTTCAGGTGTCGATTGCAATGGCGGACGACACGCGGAACGACGACGATGGGACTGGCAAGAAGGTCTCGGCGCCCCCTGATGAAGCCGCGTTATCCGAACGGCTTGGGAAGCTGAACGACCGATTGTCCGCGGTGCGCGACAGTCGAAAAGCCAGCGCAGACCAGGCTGCCGGCGGCGAGTCCGCATCAGCACGAGCGTCAGGCATGGCGGTCGGACTTCGGCTCTCGTCGGAGCTGGTGGCAGGTGTCGTCGTCGGGACGGTTCTCGGCTGGGGCCTGGACCGCCTGTTGTCGTCGTCGCCGTGGGGGCTGATCGTGTTCATGTTGCTCGGCTTTGTCGCCGGCGTCATCAACGTGATGCGCTCGGCAGGCGTTGCGTCGCGCAAATGACTGATCGCAGCATTCGCTGCGAATGAAACGCCGGCTTGCCGGCACCGTCGGGCCACTCCGACAGACATGCAGCGTCGGACCCGTCCGACAGGAAAGAAAGACCGCGTTGGATGGCCGATCCGATCCATCAATTCGAGATCCACAAGATCTTCAGCCTGGGCCATATCGGCAGTCAGGAAATCGCCTTCACCAATTCGTCGGCTTACATGCTCGGCGCGGTCGGCATCGTCGGCCTGTTGATGATCGGAGGCAGCGCCGGCAAGCGGCTGGTGCCGGACCGCATCCAGTCGGTCGCCGAACTGTCCTACGAATTCGTCGCCAACACGATGCGATCGAGCATCGGCGAGGAGGGCATGAAGTTCTTCCCCTTCGTGTTCTCGCTCTTCATGTTCGTGCTGACGGCCAATCTGATCGGCATCATTCCCTATACCTTCACCGTCACCAGCCATCTGATCGTGACGCTGGCGCTGGCTTTGATGGTGTTCCTGACGGTGCTTCTTTACGGCATCTACAAAAACGGCCTCGGCTTCTTCAAGCTGTTCGTGCCGCACGGCATTCCCATCTATATCCTGCCGCTCATCATGGTGATCGAGATCATCTCGTTCCTGTCGCGCCCGGTGTCGCATTCGGTGCGTCTGTTCGCCAACATGCTGGCCGGCCACATCACGCTCAAGGTGTTCGCAGGTTTCGTGACGTCGCTGTCCGCGCTCGGCGCGCTCGGCATCTTCGGCGCGGTGCTGCCGCTCGCGATGACGACGGCGCTGACGGCGCTGGAGCTTCTGGTCGCCTTCCTGCAGGCCTACGTCTTCACCATCCTGACCTGCATCTACCTCAACGACGCGCTTCATCCGGGCCACTAACCGCTTTGGCGGTCCGCTGAATTCCACCCTCACCCTCATCAACCTATCCCAACAAGGAGTTTCACCATGGATCCGATCGCAGCAAAGTACATCGGCGCCGGTATCGCTTGCCTCGGCATGGGCGGCGCTGGCATCGGCGTCGGCATGATCTTCAGCCAGTTCCTGAACGGCGCGCTGCGCAATCCCTCCGCGTCGCAAGGCCAGTTCGCGAACCTGATCTTCGGCTTCGCCGTGACGGAAGCGCTCGGCATCTTCTCGCTGCTGATCGCGCTGCTGCTGCTGTTCGCCGTCTAAGAACTGAAAGCTGCAACTGATCCGGCCGTCGCGCTTGCACAAGCGCGTGGCCGATCGAATGGGAGACTGCTGTGGCGGAAAGTCAGAGCAAATCCGGCGGGCCTGCTGCTCACGGGACTGCCGCGCATAGCGCGGCGGACGGCGGACACAAGGCGGAATTTCCGCCCTTCAACAAGGACACGTTTGCTTCGCAGCTCGTGTCCTTCGCGATCGCGTTCGCATTGCTGTATGTCATCGTCTCGAAGTTCGCGCTGCCCCGCGTGGGCGGCATTCTCGCGACCCGTCAGGCGGCGATCGACACCGACCTGAATGAAGCCGCGCGATTGAAGGACGAGTCCGACGCGGCCTTGAAGGCCTACGAGACCGAACTGGCCAATGCCCGCGCGAAGGCGCAGACGATCGCCAATGACGTCCGCGACAAGCTCAACGCCGAGCAGGAACAGTCCCGCAAGGGTCTGGAGGAGCGTCTGGCCACGCAACTTGCCGACGCCGAGAAGACCATCGCGGCCACGCGGTCATCGGCGATGGGCAATGTCCGCGGCATCGCCGCGGATGCGGCTGCCGCGATCGTCGAACGGCTGACCGGCAGCAACCCGAACGCCGGCGCGGTCAATGCCGCGCTCGACTCCTCGCTGAAGGGATAATCGATGTTCGGATTGCAAGCTGAATTCTGGGTCGCCATCGCATTCCTCATTTTGATGGGCGTGTTCGGCTATTTCGGCATTCACCGCACGCTGCTGAAGGCGCTCGACAACCGTCGCGACCGGATCAAGGCCGAACTCGACGACGCGCGCCGCCTGAAGGACGAAGCCCAGAAGCTGCTCGCCGAATACCGCGCCCGCCGCGAGACGGCGGTGCGCGAGGCCGACGAGATCGTCGCCAATGCCAGGGCGGAAGCCGAGCGTATCGCCGCCGATGCCAAAGCCAAGATGGACGATTTCGTCGCCCGTCGCACCAAATCGGCCGAGAGCAAGATCGCGATGGCCGAGGCCCAGGCGATGGCCGATGTTCGCGCCGCCGCCGCCGAAGCCGCCGTCACCGCCGCCGCGATGGTGATGTCGCAGTCGGTCAAGGGCTCGGTCGCCGACGACCTGATGGCCAGGGGCATCGCCGACGTTCGCGCCAAGCTGAACTGAGGCTCTGGCACATTGCAATTCGTCATCCCCGCCAAGTGCGTTCTTACGCGCGCGAGCGGGGATCCAGTAAACGCAGACACCAATGATGACTGGATCACCCGCCTTCGCGGTGATGACGGCAGCGGTTGCGGCAAATCAAACTACTGCCGCACCAGAATCATCGGATCGGCACTGTCCGGCACACGCCGCCACTGCGCATTGTCGTCGGCCTCGAAGCGCCATGTCTCGCCAGACGCCGATTGCATCAGGAGTTCGCCGCGCTCCAGCCGCCACACCACCGGCGCGAAGCCGGACACCGGCTGCTCGCAGCGCGGCTTGAGGAAGAGCTGAAAATTATCCGAGCCGGCGTCATTGTTGGTCAGTGTCAGCGAGCAGATTGCGCGGCCGGCGCCGCGCGTCACCGACCAGTTGCCGATCATCTGATCCATCGACTTCGACTGCGCCCGTGCGGCCGCGAGATTCTGCAGCAGATAGACACCCTCATTGGTGCGCAGGCCCTCGAAGATGCCGGCCTCAACCTCGGTGAAATCGATCACCGATTGCCCGGCCGCATCCTGCAGCCGCACGATATCGAGCCCCTTCACGTTCCACGCCGTGATTGCCCTGGTGAAGGGCAGCGCCGCGGCGCAGGACGGCTCCAGTTCGAGTTTGAGCCCCAGCGGGGCCGGATCGCCCTTCATTGTCACCACGCAGGTCTTGCTGCGCTCGGTCGTGGACAACTCCCACTGCCCGATCATGTCGGTCTTCAGATTGGCCGCGTTCTGCGCAGCCGCGGGCACGGCCAGCGCGGCCATGACGACGCCAAGCGCAACACGGCGCATCATCTCAGCGGCCCTTGACCGGCGTTTCCGGGATCGGCGTCAGCGGCGGCTTGCCGGCGAACCAGTCGATCAGATTGTCGACGATCAACTGATCCATCGCGTTGCGCGTATAGACCGACGCCGAGCCGATATGCGGCAGCAGGATCACGTTCTGCATCGCCTTCAATTCATCCGGCACCTTCGGTTCGTCGGCGAACACGTCGAGACCGGCCGCAAGGATGGCGCCGGATTTCAGCGCGGCAATCAGCGCCGGCTCATCCACCACCGAGCCGCGCGCGACATTGACGATCACGCCGCGCGGGCCGAGCGCCTTGAGCACTTCGGCGTTGATCATTTTCGCCGTCGATGAGCCGCCAGGAACGATCACGATCATCGTATCGACGGCCTTCGCCATCTCGATCAGATCCGGATAGTGCTTGTAGCTGACGCCGCTGGCGGGCTTGCGCGAATGATAGACCACCGGCACGAGCGAGGCGTCGAGACGCCGGCCGATGGCCTGCCCGATCCGGCCCATGCCGACCATGCCGACCTTGCGGTCGCGCAGCGAGCCGACGCTGAGCGGGAATTTGCCGCCGAGCCACAGTCCGGACCGCACATATTTGTCGGCCTTGACGAAGTCGCGCAGCGTCGCGATCAACAAGCCAAGCGTGGTGTCGGCAACCTCTTCGGTCAGCACGTCCGGCGTATTTGTCACGATCACATTGTGCTCGCGTGCATAGGTCGAATCGACGTGGTCGTAACCGACGCCGAAACTCGCCATGATTTCGAGCTTGGGAAAACGCGACTGCATCGGCGCACCGGCCGGAATGGAATCGGTGATGGCGACGCCGCGAATCTTCTTCGCCGCCTCGGGATCGAGCTTGTCGAGATCAGCGAAGCTCTCGATCTTGTGCAGCACGAACTGGTCCGGAAAGCCGTCATCGACGATCGGCTTGGTTGGCCCGTAGAGCAACAGATCGATCTTGTCGGAGGAAAATGCCGAAGCCATCACAAGTCCTTCTGAAGTGGTCCGATTCTAATGGTCGCCCGCCATTTTAGCGCGCACTTTGCGAATGTGAGAATCGAAAGACCCCTTGCCAGTCATGAATGCTCGTGAAGCCTCGGATTTGACATGCGCGAATGTCCATCTTGGAAACGGGATTGCGAATGTCAAATCCGCTCCACGAGGGCGGAATCATGCCAGCGACGCAGGGCGAGATGCGAGACCAGCGCGAGCAGCATATAGATCACGACCCCGGCGAAGGACAGCAACAGGAGCGCTGCGAACATCCGGGGAATGTTGAGACGATAGCTGGATTCGGCGATCCTGTAAGCCAGCCCGGAGCCGGCGCCGGCGGCGCCTGCGGCGATTTCCGCCACCACAGCGCCGATCAGCGACAATCCCCCGGCAATGCGCAGTCCGCCCAGAATATATGGCAGTGCAGCGGGTAGTTTCAGGTGCAGCAACGTCTGCCACCGCGATGCACCATAGAGCGCGAACAGGCTGCCGAGATTGCGATCCACCGATTTGAGGCCCAGCGCCGTATTCGCCAGAACCGGAAAGAACGCGACGATAAAGGCGCATGCGACGACTGCGGTTTGCTGGTCGAGATAGATCAACAGCAGCGGCGCGATCGCAATCACGGGCGTCACTTGCAGCACGATCGCATAAGGCAGTAGCGCGTCTTCCAATGGCCGCGAGAGGTTGAAGACGAGCGCCAGCGCGATGCCGCCGAGTGCGGCGGCGATGAAGCCCTGCAGCGCGGTCGTCAGTGTCACCAGCAGCGAGCTTGAAAGCACCGACCAATCCGCGATGAGCGTATGAAAGACGAGGCCGGGTCCCGGCAGCACATAGGGCTGGATGTCGTTCAGCCGGACCACGACGTCCCACGCGACGACCACGATTGCAAAGACGAACAACGGCAGCACGAGGCGCTTGGCATTCATGCTGGCACGCTTTCGCTGGCAACAGCCAGTGCCTGCGAGACGGTTCGGCATTGCAACGCGTACTCGGCCGAGGTGCGGAACGCTGCGTCACGCTGCGGGGCTTCGATTTCGATGTCGGCGCTGATACGGCCGGGTCGCGGCGTCAGCACCACGACGCGCTCGGCCAGATACACCGATTCGAAGACGGAGTGCGTGACGAACAGGATCGTCTTGTTCAGCGTCCGCCATAGCGTCAGCAGATCGTCGTTGAGCCTGAAGCGCGTAATTTCGTCGAGCGCGGCAAAAGGCTCGTCGAACAAGAGAATATCGGGGTCGGTAACGAGCGCGCGCGCCAGCGACGCCCGCATCTTCATGCCGCCCGACAGCTCGCGCGGATAGGCATTCACGAAATCCGCGAGGCCGACTTGCGCCAAGGCCGAATCGACGCGCGGATCGGATTCGGTTCGCGGCACATGCTGCAATTTCAGCGGTAGCCGGACGTTGTCGCGGATGCTCGCCCACGGCATCAAGGTCGGTTCCTGAAACACGAAGCCGATGCGGCGCGCGGACCTTTCGCCGTCAACGTCGACCTGTCCTTCGCTCGGCTGCGCGAGGCCCGCGATCAGCCGCAATGCGGTCGACTTGCCGCAGCCGGACGGCCCGAGCAGCGCGACGAACGAGCCTTGCGCAACTTCGAGATCGATCGGTCCGAGCGCGGTGACGCCGGAGTCGTAGCGTTTGATCACGCCGCGCAGGCGCATGGCGGCGGGAGCTGTCATTGCTACGCAACCATATATTTGGCGAATTGCCACAACACCCGCTGCGCGCTCCCTCTCCCATGGGGAGAGGTGCGATGAACATTCACTCCACGAAAAAGGGCGACTCTCATCGCATCACTGCTTCGGCCGCAAATTGAGCCCGACGCCCTTGTTGACGAATTGCAACGTCGAGGCCTTGCGATAATCGATATCGCGGCGAACGACGCCGGCGCGGGACATCTTGTTGTAGAAATCCGCAATCCGCGTCTCGCTCATCGCGCCGATGCCGTCCTTCACCGAGTCGCCCGAATCGACGATGCCGTACTCCTTCATCTTGGCGATCGAATAGGCCAGCAACTCGTCGGTCATCTCGGGGTTCACCTGCTTGATCAAAGCGTTGCCGGGCCTCGCGTCGCCATAGATATAGGTGTACCAGCCGATAATCGAGGCATCGACGAAACGCTGCACCAGATCCTGCTTTTTCTCGACGGTGTCGCGGCGCGCCTCGATCAGTGTCGAATAGGCGTTGAAGCCCTGATCGGCGAGAAGAAGCACGGACGGCTTGAAGCCAGCCTGCTTTTCCACCGCATAAGGCTCGGACGTGACATAGCCCTGCATCGCGCTGCCGGGATCGGCCAGGAACGGCTGCGCATTGAAGGTGTAGGGCTTCACCTTGGCCTCGCTGAATCCGTAGTCGGATTTCAGCCACTGGAAATAGCTCGAAATGCCTTCCTTGGAGACGAACAGCGTCAGCGGCTTGAGGTCGTCGAGCTTCGTCACCTTGAGTTCCGGATGCGCCAGAAACACCTGCGGGTCCTTCTGGAACATGGCGGCGATGGCCACCACCGGCACGTTGTTGGTTACCGCGTCGAAGGTTTGCAGGGTGTTCGCCGTCATCGCGAAATCGAGCTTGCCCGCGATCAGCAAAATTCGGTTGTTCACATTGGGGCCGCCCGGCACGATGGTGACGTCGAGGCCATATTGCCTGTAGGTACCGTCAGCGACCGCCTGGAAAAAGCCGCCATGCTCGCCTTCGGCGACCCAGTTGGTGCCGAAACTCACCTTGTCGAGTTTGTCGGCGGCGGATGCTGCGCTGGCCACGCAACTCGCAGCGAGCGTTAACGCTTGCAGCACCAGACGCAGGCGCATGAATGGACTCCCTTGATCGTTCCGGCGCATGATGCCCAACGCTGCGGCGTGCCGCAATCACATAGCCTGTATCACCGAATGACCGCCACCACCCTGCCTTGCCGCGACTGGACCGATCTGCGCTGGCCCGATTTCGCCGCGCATGACGTGTCGCGCTGGATCGCGGTCTTGCCGCTGGCCGCCACCGAACAGCACGGCCCGCATCTGCCGTTGGGTACCGACATCTTCATCGCAGAGGCCTATCTTGCGCGGGTGCGCGCATTATTGCCCGCCGACTGCCCCGCGACCTTCCTTCCCGTGCAGCCCGTCGGCATCTCCACGGAGCATCTGGCCTATCCCGGCACGCTGACGCTGTCGCCGGATGTCGCAATCGAGACATGGACGGCGATCGGCGAGAGCGTCGCCCGCGCCGGGCTGCGAAAGCTCGTCATCGTCACCAGCCATGGCGGCAACACGGCCGCGATGTCGCTGGTCGCGCAGGAATTGCGCGCGCATCTTGACATGCTGGTGGTGACGACGGCGTGGGGCCGGCTCAGTGCGCCGGGGGGGCTGTTCTCGGCGGAGGAATTGCGCCACGGCATCCATGGCGGCGCGGTCGAGACCGCGATCATGCTGTCGAGTTATCCGCAACATGTCCGCACCGACAGGATCGCCAATTTCATACCGGCAAGCGTCGGGATCGAGCAAGAATTCAAGGATTTGTCGATGCAGCGTCCCGCCCCACTGGCATGGCAGGCGCAAGACTTGCACCCGGCGGGCGTCGCCGGCGACGCGACTCAGGCGTCGGCCGACAAGGGCGAGCGCCTGCTCGATGCCGGCGCGCGGGCGTTTTGCGAGTTGTTGGCCGATATCGATCGGTTCGATCTGATGCGATTGGGGCACCAGCCGTCAGCGTCATAGCGCTGTCATTGCGAGCCGCCATTCAACGCCGTCACCGCTTCCGAGAATCTTATCTCTTGCAATTGCGAACCAGAAGCAAGTAGCGTTGCAAATCGGTAGCGGGGACCTGACGTTCGTGATCTGCGATATCCAACAGCATTCAATTGGCCTGTGTGCTTCGGCAGGGTGGCCCGAGCCGGCGAGAGCCGATGCGCGCTCACAACAGGACCAAACCATGGCGCAGCGGCGCAATCGATCAAGCGCGCCATGAAGGTTTTTGCTGCCAGCCTTTCGCTCGGATTGACGACGCTGGCGTCCCAGGCCCCAGCCGCTGACCTCGCATTGAAAGCACCGTTGCAGCGGACCGTCTATGACTGGACCGGACTCTATCTCGGCTTCCACTCAGGGTATGGCGGAGGCGGTTACGGCCCCGGCGCCAACGCGCTCCTGGCGCGCGGCGAGGTGTTTCCGCCGGGCCTCGTCGGCCTCACCGGCGGCTATCAGGCCGGGCTGAATTATCAACTGAACAACAACGTCGTGGTCGGCATCGAAGGCGACGTGTCCTTCGGTGGCCCGCCGGATCAGGCGCGCCTGACCGAGCGCCCGTTCACGACCGGAACCGATTATCTCGCCACGCTGCGCGGCCGCGCCGGTTATGCGTTCGGCCTGGTCATGCCCTACGTCACCGGCGGCCTTGCGATGGGGCGCACCCAGATCAACATCAGCGACGGCGATGGCGGCATCGCCGGCGTCCGCGCACAGACCCATCTCGGCTGGACCGCCGGCTTTGGCGTGGAAGCCGCGCTCGGCGGCAATTGGAGCAGCAAGCTCGAATATAACTACATCGACCTCAACAGACGCAGCACGAACCTGGGCGATGTCGGGCTCGGCGTCGTCAACGTCGCGCCGCAGGTGCACACCATCAAAGCCGGGTTGAACTATCGGCTCTGGAACGCGCCCTTCGGTGCGAGCTATATGCCGCGCGCGGTCCTGCCGGAAAACTCCGACTGGAGCATCCACGGCCAGTTCACCTTCCTGCCGCAGGCCTATCCCGGCATTCGTTCGCCCTATGAAGGCGCCTACAGCCTGCCCGGCGGCGGCCAAGGCCGCGAGACCTTCACCACCTCCGCCTTCCTCGGCTGGAAGATCTGGCGCGGCGGCGAGGTGTGGTTCAATCCCGAACTGGCGCAGGGCTTTGGCCTTAACGCGACGCTCGGGCTCGCGGGTTTCCCGAATGGCGAAGCGCAAAAGGGTGGCGCGACGTTCCCACGCTTCCGGGCGCAACGCTATTTCGTCCGCCAGACCTTCGGCCTCGGCGGCGAACAGGAGGATGTGACCGACGCCGCGTTCCAGTTTGCCGGCAAGCGCGACATCGACCGCGTGACGGTGACGGTCGGCCGTTTCGCGGTCGGCGATTTTTTCGACGGTAATGCCTATGCCAAAGACCCGCGCGCGGATTTCATGAACTGGGCGATGTGGTCGTCTGCCGCCTATGATTTTCCGGCCGATCTGCCCGGTTTCACGCGCGGCGGCGTGGTCGAGTTGAACAAGAAGGACTGGGCTTTGCGCGGTGGCGTCTTCCAGGTGCCGTCGCAGCCCAATAGCGACATCCTCACCTTCAACACCGGCGGTCTCGTTGTGGAGTTCGAGGGCCGCTACGCCATCGCCGATCGACCCGGCAAATTCCGGATCGGCACCTTCCTCAATCGCGGCAACACCGCAAGCTATCGCGGCGCACTCGCCGCCAGCGCCGTCGATCCGATGCTTGACATCAACGATGCGGTCGCCGGTCTGCGCCAGGTCCGTACCAAATACGGCTTCTACGTCAATGGCGAGCAACAGATCGCCAAGGATCTGGGCGTGTTCGGGCGCTATTCCTGGAACGACGGCCAGAACGAAATCCTGTCCTTCACGGATGTCGACCGCAGCCTGTCAGCAGGCATCTCGCTGAAAGGAAGCTACTGGGGACGTCCGAGCGACACGATCGGCGTCGGCGGCGCGATCAACGGCTTGTCGTCGGCGCATCGCGACTTTCTCGCAGCCGGCGGACTTGGTTTGCTGATCGGCGACGGCCGGCTGAGCTACAGCAACGAGCGCATCTTCGAGACCTATTACGCCTATGTGCTCGACAAGAATTTTACCTTCACGGCGGATTACCAGATGATCGTCAACCCGGCCTACAATGCCGATCGCGGACCGGTAT
Source organism: uncultured Tardiphaga sp. (assembly GCA_964244735.1). Lineage (GTDB taxonomy): Bacteria > Pseudomonadota > Alphaproteobacteria > Rhizobiales > Xanthobacteraceae > Tardiphaga. The sequence continues at coordinate 38,606 of CAXTJT010000022.1, read as the reverse complement.
CGATTTTTGCCGGACGGGTGCACGGCGAGTTTTAAGCCGTCATTCCGGGGCGCGCACGCCTCTTGGCGTGGGCGAACCCGGAATCTCATCATGTTCATCTTGACCCGATTCCGGGTTCGCGCTGCAAGTGCGCGCGCCCCGGAATGACGAACATTATACCGCCCGAAACGACTCCGCGCGCGCCATCTCCCATGCTTCGCGAAACCGGTCATCCGCCGTGCCGTCGATCAATTCGCCAGGCCGCAAGGACGGGTACATCCGCGCATAGGTCAGCACTTCGGTGCCGGTCATGCGATGCGAGAAATGATACGGCCTGATGTCGCCGGGATGATCGAGGCCGGCCGCGGCGATCAATTCGGACAGCGCGTGCAAGGTCGCGTGATGATAATTGTAAACCCGCTGCGTCTTGTCCGGCACGACGAGCGCGCGATTGCGCGTCAGATCCTGCGTGGCGACGCCGGTCGGGCACATATCCGTGTGGCAGCTCAGCGACTGGATGCAGCCCAGCGAAAACATGAATCCGCGCGCCGCATTGCACCAGTCCGCGCCGAGCGACATCGCGCGCGCAATATCGAAGGCCGTCGCGATCTTCCCGGCCGTGCCAATCTTGATGCGGCTGCGCGCATTGATGCCCACCAGCGCGTTGTGGACGAAATTGACGCCCTCGCGCATCGGCATGCCGAGATGATCCATGAATTCAAGCGGCGCAGCGCCGGTGCCACCTTCCTTGCCGTCGACGACGATGAAGTCCGGATAGATGCCGGTCTCCAGCATCGCCTTGCAGATCGCCAGAAATTCCCACGGATGGCCGATGCACAGCTTGAAACCGACGGGCTTGCCGCCGGACAGCGACCGCAATTGCGCGATGAAGACCATCAATTCGAGCGGCGTCGAAAAAGCGCGATGCGCGGACGGCGATATGCAATCCTCGCCCATGCTGACGCCGCGAATTCGCGAAATTTCTTCCGATACCTTTGCGGCCGGCAACACGCCGCCATGGCCGGGCTTGGCGCCCTGGCTCATCTTGATCTCGATCATCTTGACCTGATCGTCGGTCGCGATGCGGGCAAAAGCCTCGGGGTCGAAAGCGCCGTCGCTGCTGCGGCAGCCGAAATAGCCGGAGCCGATTTCCCAGATCAGATCTCCGCCATTCTCGCGATGATAGGGGCTGACGCCGCCCTCGCCGGTGTCATGCGCGAACCCTCCCATCTTCGCCCCGGCATTGAGCGCGCGGATCGCGTTGGGGCTGAGCGACCCGAAACTCATCGCGGAGATGTTGAACACCGAGGCCGAATAGGGCTTGGCGCAATCCGGTCCGCCGATATTGATGCGGAAGTCCGGATCGGCATGCGGCCGCGGCGCGAGCGAATGGTGCATCCATTCGTAGCCTTCGACATAGACGTTTTCCTGCGTGCCGAACGGCCGTTTGTCGAGCACCATCTTGGCGCGTTGATAGACGAGCGCCCGCGTATCGCGGCTGAACGGCATCCCGTCCTTCTCGCTCTCGAAGAAATATTGCCGCATCTCCGGCCTGATTTCCTCGAGGATGAAGCGCAGATGCGCGGAAATCGGATAGTTGCGCAGCACCGCATGATGCTTCTGCAACAGATCGCGGATGCCGATCAGCGTCAGCCCGCCGAAAACCAGAAACGGGACGAACGCGAAGTCGAACATCCTGTGATCGGCCATGACGACACCGAACAGCAGCACCGTGGCGACGCCGCAGATCGTCAGCACGATGAAGCGCGGCGAAAACGGCAGCAGCAGCATATCCATGACGACCTCGCAGACATAATGATGAAAACAGAAGCACCGTGGCAGGCGACGCAATGGCAGCCTCAAACGCAATAAGCCGCGCAACATGCGCGGCTTATGACAGGGAGACAAGGACCGGTAAATTTAACGCTCGACGAAGGCCTTCTCGATCACGAAATGGCCGGGCGTCGTATGGCTGCCTTCGATGAAATCGCGGGCCTCGAACGACTCCTGCAATTCCTTCAGCATGCCAGGGCTGCCGCATAGCATGATGCGGTCGGTCTCGATGTTCAGCGGCGGCAGGCCGATATCGTCAAACAGCTGGTCCGAATTGATCAGGTCGGTAATGCGACCGCGATTGCGGAACGGCTCACGCGTCACGGTCGGGTAATAGACAAACTGGTCACGCATCAGCGGGCCAAAGAACTCGTCCTCGCCGAGGGTGGCGACCAGCCTTTCGCCATAGGCCAATTCGGAGACCTGCCGGCAGCCATGGACGAGGATGACGGTGTCGAATTTCTCGTAGACCTCGGGATCCTTGATCAGGCTCGCGAAGGGCGCAAGACCGGTGCCGGTCGAAAGCAATAACAGCCGCTTGCCGGGAAGCAGATTATCGGTGACGAGTGTGCCGGTCGCCTTGCGGCCGACCAGAATGGTGTCGCCTTCCTTGATCTTCTGCAGACGCGACGTCAGCGGGCCTTCCGCAACCTTGATGCTGAAGAATTCCAGCGACTCTTCATGATTGGCGCTCGCCATCGAATAGGCGCGCAATAGCGGCCGTCCATCGACTTCCAGGCCGATCATCGCGAACTGGCCGTTTTGAAAGCGAAACCCCGAACTGCGGGTGGCGGTGAAACTGAACAGCGTGTCGGTCCAATGCTGGACGGAAAGAACTTTCTCTCGATGGAAGGCGCTCATGGGATTTACTTCTATCCAATCCGCAATCTGAAGAATGATGTGCCGCAGTTGGTCGAATGCCGAAAATCGCTGCGATTACTGGCGATCTCACTCCTGTGAGGTAGCTCAAATCGGGCCGTAGTCAAGCCGCGTTTGGCTGCCAAATGCGGAGCAAGCATGGCAATTCATAGTGAATCTGCAGTCCAAATCGAAGACAGCTTTGCGCCGAAAGGACATCGCGACATCTTCGTTCGTGTGACGGTGGTACGACGACACGACGGCTCAATCACAACGCGAGACGACACATGCGAGACGTCAGTTGCTTTCGATCTCGTCGGCGCTGTCTGTGGGGGCCACGGCCAGCGCCGGATCGATGATCACGGCCCAGTGCAGCGGCGCCGTTGCGAGATTGCTTAACAACCCCTGAATCGCAAAGCGGCCCTCGGTGCTCCAAGCATGCACCGCCGAGACGATCAGTTCGGCATGCGGCCCGGCCAACCGGTAGGGAAGGTAGATCTGCTCGATCGTCACCGGACATCCGTCGCGGTCGTTGACCGGAACCACGGAAAAGACGGGCATACCCTGATCAAGGCAGGCCAGCCAGATCGGCCGCGCCGCCGCCAGCAGTTTTGGATCGATGCTGTCGCGAACGTAGCGATCACTGATCGATACATTCAGAATCTGCTCGACGCGGGCGCCGGCGGAACGACAATAAAAATGGATGTCCTCGCCTATGCGTCGCGCCTCTGCGATCATCAGATCGGCGGAATCGCCCGCACGGTCGTCCGGCACGAAATCTGAAAAATGCGGCAGCGGCGCGGTGCGACGCGCGCGGGTCCAGTCCTTGACAAGGCTGACATGCCGGATCGATCTGACAATGCTGGGTTGAGCGCGCTGAAACTGCATGAATAGCCGCGTCACCAAAATGGATGAAACATCGATGGCTTGCAACAATACAGAAGCAATATGGCCGCTGAGATCGGCGCCGCCTTGTTGCCGCGGCGGAGCCATACCATACCACCTGAGGTTTCGTCACCTTCGTCTTTAGCAGCAATTTGCCTGACCCTTCGCCGGCTTGATTGGCAGACGCCGGGATGTCGTATCGACAGCGCTCAACGTTCCGGAACTCCGATGCCGACCCTGAAAACCATCCGCGCAAACAAACCCGATACCTGTCCGGATCAGGCGATCTATGCCGAATTCGCCGCGCAATCCCTCGACCTGCGGTTTTGCGCGCTCGACGGCGGCAGCGGTCTGGCATTTATCGTTAAGTCGGACACACGACAGACGGTATTTGGCGGCGGACGCGGGTCTTACTTTCCGCAGAACACGGCGACCGCCGCAACGCTCGCGGCCGACAAATATCTCAGCGCGATCGTGCTGGCGGATGCCGGTGTGCCGAATCTCGGCGGCCAGTATTTCTTTTTGAGCGAACGCCATCGTGCGCATCGCGCCGGGGGCCATGAACGCTCGGATGCCATCGCCCAGTTCCAAGCGCTTGGCGGCCGCGCTTTCGTCAAGCCGCTGACGGGATCGCGCGGCGACTTCGCGCAGGCGGTCCACGACAAGGCGGCGCTTGAGCACTATCTCGATCAAGTTTCTTGCGTCCACGACTCCATCATCATGCAGCGTATCGTCGCGGGCATCGAGTATCGGCTTTTCGTGCTCGACGATGCCGTGCTGTTCAGCGCCCGCAAACACCCGCCGTCCGTCGTCGGCAACGGCGTCTCGCCCTTGCGTGATCTGCTTCAGGCCCGCGATGCGGCTTTGGTGACGCATGGCATTTCGAACACAGCGAGGGAGAATGATCTCGATCGCGTGTTGCCATCCGGTCGGCGTTGGGAATTGCCCGGACGAATGAACCGCAGTGCCGGCGGCGACATGAGTTTCGAGCCACCGCCCGAGGGCGCGGCGCAATTGGCGATCGAAGCTGTGCGGGCGTTGGGTCTGCGCGCGGGCGGCGTCGATCTGTTTGCGGGCATCGACGCCGACATGCCGATGCGCGTGATCGAGATCAACGCCAATCCGGCGATCCGCTTTCTGGAAGAGGCCGGCCGCGACGACCTGATCCTCGCGATCTGGCGACATACCTTCTTGGCCATGGGCTTGCTCGATGTTTGATTTGCCGAGATATGGCGACGGTATCTGTCTCGCGCGCCTGACGGCTTTGCTCGACGCGCTCGGCATCGACCGCGCCCGCTTGCAGCGCCGCGCGATCGTCATCACCGGCTCGAACGGCAAAGGCAGCACGGCGGCATTTGTCGCGAGCATCGGCCAAGCTGCCGGACTCGCGACCGGGCTTTTCACGTCGCCGCATCTGTATCGTGTCAACGAGCGCTTCAAGCTCGACGGCGTCGACATCGACGATGCAACGCTGGCGGCGCTGACGATGCGCGTCACCGTCGCGATCGCCGCCATGCCACGCGAGGCGTTTGGTGCGTTCGAGGCGCAGTTCGCGCTGGCATGTCTTTATTTTCAACGCGCGGACTGTGCGCTGATGGTGTTCGAGGCGGGTATCGGCGGCCGCTTCGATCCGGTGCGTCTCGTCGGCGCGTCGATCGCCTGCGTGGCGTCGGTCGATTACGAACATATCGATCTGCTGGGGGCCACTCTCGAAGCGATCGTGTCCGACAAATCGGATGCCTGCGCCGCCGGCGGCACGATCGTCTATGGCGAGAACTGCCGCAGTCTCGCCCCGCATCTGTCGGCCTACAATCGCGCGCGGGCGGTCACATCGTTATGGATCGGCGAGCAGATTGTCATCGAGAACGCAACGACCGATGGCGGCTTCGATCTGCATTTCGGAACGATCCGGCTCGACGCGTTGCGGGTCGGCCTGCCCGGCCGCTTCCAGATCAACAATGCCGCCATCGCAGCCTGTCTGCCGCTGCTATGGATGGAGCGCGAACGTCCCGAACTGGGCAAGGCGACTATCGCGACCGCGATCCGGAGCGGCCTGCGCGACACGCGCTGGCCAGGACGGCTCGAGGTCGTCGCGTCCGATCCTCTGACGGTGATCGATGTCGGGCACACGCCCGATGGCGTGGCGCAAGCGCTGGCAGGGTTGTTCGCCACGCATGGCCGCGACAACTGGATTCTCGTGCTCGGCACGTCGCGCGACAAGGACGTCGCAACGATCGCATCGCGATTGGCGCCATCGTTTTCGAGGATCGTTTGTACCTCGGCGCGTCACAAGGGCGCAGAGGCCGGCGTTGTCGCCGATGCTGCGCGGGCTGCAAATTCAAAAGCGACGTTTGAACGAGCGCCAACCATCGCCGACGCCGTCCGTATCAGCCGCGCACTGGCATCGCACACAAACTCGCGCATCTATGTCGCGGGCGGACTCTTCGTGGCGATCGAATACGCGCATGTGCTGCGAGGTGGCGATGCGGAGGAGTTGCGGTTTTTCTAGCTGGGCCGTTGCGTTCCAACATGCAGGGCCGTCATCCCCCGCGAACGCGGGGATCCAGTACGCCCAGAACCCATGCTCTGAGAGCATCACGATGTTTTCGGACTACTGGTTCACCCGGTCAAGCCGGGTGATGACGGCACTGCCTAACGGAGCGCGGTGCCTCTAACGCACGTTCCGCTGCTCGCAATGGTCTCCTTCAATTCTTCCCGCCGGCACTGCCGTCGAGTACCTTGAAACTGTCTTCGAGCTGCGGCGAGATCGCCACGTCCAACTTCTCGCCGGTCGGCAGCCGCGCGTTGAACCACTTCTTGTAGATCGGGATCAGATCCTGATTCGTCGCGAGCTTGCGAAAAGTCTGCTCGACGGCGGCGCTCAACTGCGGCTCGCTTTTGCGGAACATGATGCCGTAGGGATCGTAGGACAAATAATCGCCGACCACGCGAAAACGATCCTGCGCCTTGTGCCGCGCGATCAGCCCATAAAGCAAGATGTCGTCTGTCGCGAAGGCGTCCGCCTTGCCGTCCGCCAACATCTGAAACGACTGTTCGTGATCGTCGCCGACCAAAAACGACAGGCCGAGCCCGAACTTGCCGTCGATCGTGTGCAGCGCCTGCTCGTTGGTGGTGCCCTTGGTGACGATGATCGTCTTGCCTTTGAGGTCTTTGGGTTGTGCCAGCGTGGACGCCTTCGGCACCATCAATTTGGTGCCGGCGACAAACATCAGCGGCGAAAATGCCACCTGCCTGCCGCGCTCGGCATTCGCCGTCGTCGACCCGCATTCGAGATCGATCTGGTTCTGAACGACGGCCGGGATGCGGCTGTCGGACGTGACCTTCACATAATCGATCTTCAGGCCGGGATGATCGACCACAATGCCGATTTCTTCGACCACCGCCTCGCAGAGTTCGAGGCTGTAGCCGATCGGCCGGCCGGACTGATCGAGAAACGAGAACGGCGGCGAGCTTTCGCGATAGCCGAGCCGCACCACGCCGGTGCGCTTGATTGCGTCCAGCGTCGGGTTAAGGCCGACTCCGGCATCGATCGCCGTCTGCGCCCGCGCAGCCGGGAACGGCAGCACGAGCAGCAGCGCTGCAATTTGCAGGACGCGCATCTCAGTGCCCGGCCAGCGCCGGCGTTTCGCCGGGGAAAACATCCGGCGGCAACACGCCGTCGGGGCCGAGTTCATGCTCTTCCTTCAACTCGCCTTCCCATTTGGCGACCACAGCCGTCGCCAACGAGTTGCCGATCACATTCGTCGCGCTTCGGCCCATATCGAGGAATGTGTCGATGCCCATGATCATCAGCAGCCCGGCTTCCGGAATGTTGAACTGGCTGAGCGTCGAAGCGATCACGACAAGAGAGGCGCGCGGCACGCCGGCGACGCCCTTCGATGTGATCATCAGCGTTGCCAACATCGCGAGCTGCGTGCCGAGCGACATTTCGATATGGTAGCTTTGCGCGATGAAGATGCTGGCAAAGGTGCAGTACATCATCGTGCCGTCGAGGTTGAACGAATAGCCGAGCGGCAGCACGAAGCTGGAAATCCGTGACGACGCGCCGAAGCGGTTGAGCCCTTCCAGCGTCTTCGGGTAGGCCGCTTCCGACGACGCCGTCGAAAAGGCGATCATCAAAGGCTCGCGGATCAACCGCAGGAGATGGCTATAGCGCGGCCCGATCGTGACGAAGCCCACGATGACGAGGATTCCCCAGAGGATCATCAGCGACAGATAGAAGCCGCCCATGAATACGATCAGCTTCCACAATACGCCGAGGCCGTTTTTCGCCACCGTGGCCATGATCGCCGCCCACACCGCGAAGGGCGCGAACAGCATCACATAGCCCGTCACCTTCAACATGATGTGGCCGAGGTCGTCGATCAAAGCCAGCATCGGCTTGCTGCGTTCCGGCATCGCCCCCATCGCGACGGCGAAGAACACCGCGAAAATCACGATCTGCAGAATCTCGTTCTGCGCCATCGCATCCGCGATCGAGGTCGGAATCAAATGCGTCAGAAATTTTTCAATGGAGAATGCCGACACTGGCAAACCCGTCGACTGGCCGGCCGCCGGCAGCGTGCCGGGGAAATTCGCGCCGGGCTGCAGCAGATTGACCATCACGAGGCCCAGCAGCAGCGAGACGAAGGAGGCACTGACGAACCAGCCCATCGTCTTGGCGAAGATGCGGCCGAGCTTGGAGCCGGAGCCCATATGCGCGATGCCGCCGACCAGCGTTGCGAACACCAGCGGCGCAATGATCATCTTGATCAGCCGCAGGAACAGCATCGCCACGAGGTTGACGTTCGCGGCGATGTCGGCGCGACTGTCCGGCAAATAGTTGAACACCAGCGTGCCCATCACGATGCCGAGCGCCATCGCGATCAGGATGTACTGCGTGAACCGATTGGACATCGTCGCTACTCCTGCCTGTTGATGCGGCAGAGTGTCGCAGAAATCCGACCTCGCGCAACACGCAAGCAAGCGGTTTCAGGCGGCAGCGACACAAGCCGCGTCAAAAAATCAGGATTGAACGGGTTCAACGCGGCCGATAGCGTCAGAACTCGGCTTACAAATAGAGCATTTGACCGTTTTCTGCGCGGCTTTGCTGAATCGACAAACGCAGCCTGAGGAAACCGACATGTCCGAATCCGTCAATCGCCAGATCCTGCTCGTCGAGAAGCCGACCGGCAAATTGTCGCCCGATCATTTCAAGATGACCGAAGCGGCGATGCCGGTGCCGAAGGACGGCGAGGCATTGATCAAAGTGCAATACATCTCGCTCGACGCCGCCAACCGCGCCTGGATGCATGGCGCGACCTATCGCTCCGCCGTCGAGGCCAACACGGTCATGGCCGGCGGCGGCATCGCCGAAGTCGTGGCGTCAAACTCGCCTGATCTGAAGCCCGGCGACATCGTGTTCGGCGACACCGGCTGGCAGCAATATGCCGCCGTGCCTGCCAGGCATCTCAGCAAGATGCCGCGCATGGAGCCGATGACGCATCTGCTGAGCGTCTACGGCATCGCCGGCCTGACCGCCTATTTCGGCCTGCTCGATATCGGCCGACCGCAAGACGGTGAGACCGTTGTGGTGTCCGCCGCGGCGGGCTCCGTCGGCTCGATCGTCGGGCAGATCGCCAGGATCAAGGGCTGCCGCGTCGTCGGCATCGCCGGCGGCAAGGACAAATGCGACTGGCTCGTCAACGACCTCGGCTTCGATGCCGCCGTCGATTACAAGGACGGAGCGACCTTCAAGGCCCTGAAGGCCGCGGCGCCGAAGGGCATCGACGTCTATTTCGACAATGTCGGCGGCGACATTCTGGAAGCCTGCCTCTCACAGATGAACAATCGCGGCCGCATCGCCTGCTGCGGCGCGATCTCGCAATATGACGGCGCACCCTCGGCGACCGGCCCGCGCGGCGTGCCAGGACTGATCGTCGTCAAGCGCCTCAAGGTGGAAGGCTTCATCGTGATGGATTACATGAACCAGCGCGACGCGGCGCTGAAGGACCTTCAGTCCTGGGTCGCCTCCGGCAAATTGAAGGTGCAGGAAGACGTGATCGACGGTCTGGACAACACCCCGCAGGCGCTCATCGGTCTGCTCGCCGGCGACAATCGCGGCAAGCGGCTGATCCGGCTTTAGGACTTCGTCGCCATCCAGATGACGTGACGGACGCCACCACCTTTGCCGGTGGCGCGCAGATTGATCTCGTTGACATCGAAATTCGCCGTGCGCAGGGTCTTGGTGAAACGCGGATCGGGAAACGACGACCACACAGACAGCACGCCGCCGGGCTTCAGCGCGGCGCGGGCGGCACTTAACCCGGCGACGCCGTAAAGCAGCGAATTCGACTCTCGCGTGAGACCCTCAGGGCCGTTGTCGACATCGAGCAGGATGGCATCAAAGTTGGACGTCTTCTCCGCAATAATCTCGGCGACATCGGCCTCGCGAATGGTGACGCGCGCATCGGTCAGGCTGTCGCCGTGAAACGCTGCCATCGGCCCGCGCGCCCATTGCACAACCGCCGGGACCAGTTCCGCGACAACGATGCGGGCCAGCGGTCCGAGCACTTTCAGCGCCGCACGCAGCGTAAATCCCATGCCAAGCCCGCCGATCAACAGATGCGGATCGATTTTGTCCCTCAACTGTCGGCAGGCCAGCGTCGCCAACGCCTCCTCCGAACCGCTGAGGCGGCTGCTCATCAATTCGTTCTGGCCGAGCATGATCGAAAACTCGCTGCCACGCTGCATCAGGCGCAGTTCGCCGCCGCCGCCCGGCACCTTCGCCGTATCGATCAGTTTGCGTGGAATCACGACGCCGTCTCCTGTGTCCGTCCGAGCGACGTACAGGGGTTGCGCGCCCACGTCACGTTTTCATATCGCTTGCTTTGCGCCTAGACTGCCGCCGTCATAATGTAGGCAACGCCATGCTGCGACTTCTATCCCTTGTTGCCGTCTTCTTCGTATCACTGCTGACGCCGGCTTTCGCGCAGGAGGGCGCGCGCGGCAGCGAATGTCTGGCGATGGCATCGAACCCGCCGCGCGTAATGCCGGTCAGTTTCCGCCGCGTCGACGCCAAAGCTGAAGAGGTGACGATCACCTATGCTGGCCATTCGACCTATTATATCGACACGCCGGGCGGCGTTCGCATCGCGACCGACTTCAACGGCGTCTATCAGACCGGTCGCCTGCCCGACATTGCGACGATGAACCGCGCCCACAGCACGCATTACACGCTGTTTCCCGATCCGAAGATCACGCATGTGCTGCATGGCTGGGGCGATGACGGCAAACCCGCGGTCGTCAACCAGCGCATCGGCGATGTGCTGGTCCGCAACGTCACAACCGACATCCGCCGATACATCTTTGACGAGACCAGCGCCGAGATGATCAAGGACGGCAATTCGATATTCATCTTCGAGGTCGCAGGTCTTTGCATCGGCCATCTCGGCCATCTGCACACCAGGCTCGACGAGAGTCAGTTCGCGGCGATCGGCCGCCTCGATATCGTCATGGTGCCGATCGACGGCAGCTACACGATGTCGCTCGACGGCGTCTCCGAAATCACCAAACGACTGCGCGCCTCGGTGGTGCTGCCAATGCATCGGTTCATGACGCCGCTCGACGAATTCATGCGCAAGATCGGCCGGCAATTTGTCATTGAGGAACGCGACGAGCGTAGCCTCGCAATGTCGTTGAACATGCTGCCGAAGACGCCGACCGTCATTATCTTGTCGGGCGTCTGAAGCATGAGTCGGGTGCTGCGCCGACTGGTGGTCTGGAACGCTATCCCGCCGAGACGCTTGGTCTGCGGCAACCGGCCGCGAATGCGTCACTGGCAAAAGCGACGATCGAGGATGGATCTTTGACCGAACTGACCAAAGCCCCGCCGCCACGAACCGGCGCGTCGCCAGAAGCGATCATGTCGCACTATGATATGGGCGAGGATTTTTTCCGGCTCGTTCTCGATCCTGAGTTGATTTACTCCTGCGCCTTGTTTCAGGACGGCGACGATCTGGTGCAAGCGCAGACGCGCAAACTCGATCACCATATCCATGCGGCCGCGGCGACCGGAGCAAAACGTGTGCTCGATATCGGCTGCGGCTGGGGCGCGATGCTGCGCCGTCTGTCGGACCATGCGAAGGTCGCAAGCTGCACTGGGTTGACGCTTAGCCTGTCGCAGGCGACCTGGATTCGCAATCGGCCGCGCCCCGGCCTTGAAGTGCTGGAGCAGGACTGGCGAGACCATGTTCCAAGCGCGCTTTATGATGCGATCATCTCGATCGGCGCGTTCGAGCATTTCGTTCAGAAAGGCCTCTCGCGCGAGCAGCGCCTCGACACCTATCGCAGCTTCTTCGATGCGTGCAGCCGGATGCTGAAGCCCGGCGGCAGACTCTCGCTGCAGACGATCGCCTACACGCAGCCGACGGACTTGCACCCCTATCTCGAAGAGGCGTTTCCCGAAAGCGATCTGCCGCTGGTATGGGAGCCGCTCGCGGCCGCCGAAGGTCATTTCCGGCTGATATCGATGGTCGACCATGCCGCGGATTACGAGCGCACGCTGAAATGCTGGGAAGAGGCGCTGGCGGCGAACCACGACCAGGCCGTTAAGCTGGTCGGCGCGGCTGCGTTGGAGAGTTTTCGCCGCTATCTCAGGCTGTCGCGCTTCGGTTTCAAGCACGGTATCGTCGGCCTGTTGCGCATAAGCTTCGTCAAACGAGACTGACCAAGGACACCTCAATGACGCATCCCGCTCTATCACCGCAGTCCGTTGCGGTCATTACCGGCGGCGCATCCGGCATCGGGTTGGCCGCCGCCATTCGATTTGCGAAGCTTGGTTTACGCGTCGTCATCGCCGACCTCGGCGACGACCGCCTGGCAGCAGCGGCGCAACAACTGGCCGACGCTTCTCCTCATGGCGCCTCGGCCGTGATGGTCTCGGCCACCGATGTCAGCAGCCGCGATGCCGTGCAGTCGCTTGAATCGTCCGCAATCCGGAAGTTCGGCAGCGTCGACGTGCTGATGAACAATGCCGGCATTCAGCCCGGCAGCAAAATGTTCGGCCCGCTGGACAATTGGCAACGCGTGCTCGACACGAATCTGTGGGGCATCGTCCACGGCACTCAGGTCTTCGTGCCCGGCATGATCGCACGCGGCCGACCGGGACTCGTCATCAATACCGGATCGAAACAGGGCATCACGACGCCGCCCGGCGATCCCGCCTACAATGTCGCGAAGGCCGGCGTGAAGGCGTTCAGCGAAGCCTTACAGCACGAGTTGCGTTCGACGACCGACAGGCGCATCAGCGCGCATCTGCTGATTCCAGGTTTCGTCTTCACCGGATTGACCGCAAAGGGGCGCGCTGACAAGCCGGCAGCCGCCTGGACGCCGGAGCAGACCGTCGATTTTATGATGACGCGGATCGAGGCCGGGGATTTTTATATTCTGTGCCCCGACAACGATGTGTCACGCGAACTCGACGAAAAGAGAATTCGCTGGGCGGTCGGCGATATCGTCGAGAACCGCCCGCCGCTGTCGCGCTGGCATCCGGACTATGCCGACGCCTTCGCGGCATTCGTCAAAGCAAAATGAATTGGGCCGGGGACAGGAGTGGTGGGCGCGACAGGGATCGAACCTGTGACCCCCTCGATGTCAACGAGGTGCTCTCCCGCTGAGCTACGCGCCCTGTCCTAACGTCGCGGGTGGCGTCCCTATACCGACTTGCGCGCAGGCCTGCAAGGCATCCCAGCCGGAAAACCGGCAGCAACCGGTCTACCGCCTCAGGCCGCCAGCATCTTGTTCACTTCGCTGACCAATTCGCGCAGGTGAACCGGCTTCGACAGCACCTTGGCGTTCTTGGGCGCCGCCGAATCGGAATTCAGCGCCACGGCGGCGAATCCCGTGATGAACATGATCTTGATGTCGGGATCGAGTTCGGACGCGCGGCGGGCGAGTTCGATGCCATCCATCTCGGGCATCACGATGTCGGTCAGCAGCATCTCGAACGGCTCCTCGCGCAGCCGCTGATAGGCCGACATGCCGTTATCGAAGGACGAGACGGAGAAGCCGGCGTTTTCCAGCGCCTTGACCAGGAAGCGGCGCATATCATTGTCGTCTTCGGCGAGGAGGATTTTCTGCATGGCGTTTCTGGCCGAACCGGATGAGAGGAACAGTGCATCGACTAAGCCCGAGAGGTAGTAAAGGGATGGTAAAGAGATGGTAAATTCGGAGTGAATAATTGCCGGACCGACCGCATGTGTAGAGGAAAAACGATACTGGCGCCGTGCTTTTTCGCTTGGCAGCGAGGCCGCGATTACCGACAATGCCTTCTCATCAGCTTGACCGGCCCCGCATGACGAGTCCCAACGGTGAATTTGCGCCGCCGTTCGAGATCATCGAGCCGCAAACTTGGCGCGCGCCGGTGATTTTCAACTCTCCGCATTCCGGCTCGGTCTATCCGCAGGCATTTCTCGATGCGTCGCGGATCGACGTCGCCGCACTTCGCCGATCCGAAGACTCGTTCATGGACGAATTGATCGGCGATCTCAGCGGGTATGGCTTTCCGGTGGTGCGGGTGCATTTCCCGCGGTCTTATGTGGACGTCAACCGCGAACCTTACGAACTCGATCCCCGCATGTTCGCCGGGCGGCTGCCGAGCTACGTCAATACACGCTCGATGCGGGTCGCCGGCGGACTCGGCACCATTCCGCGCGTGGTCGGCGACGGGCAGGACATCTACCGCGAACGGCTTGATGTCGACGATGGCCTCGCCCGCATCGAAATTCTCTACAAACCCTATCACCGCGCGCTGCGACGCTTGATCGCGCAGGCGTACCAGACCTTCGGCACTGTCATTCTCGTCGATTGCCATTCGATGCCGTCGGTCGGCGTCACCCGCGACGAGCCGCGGCGGCCGGATGTCGTGATCGGCGACCGCTATGGCACCAGTTGCTCGCCGCTATTGCCGAATCTGGTCGAGCGGACGCTGCGTGGGCTCGGCTATTCGGTCGGCCGCAACAAGCCTTATGCCGGCGGTTTCATCACCGAGCATTACGGCAACCCCGCCTCGGGGCTGCATACGATCCAGATCGAGTTGAACCGCGCAATCTATATGGATGAGCGTCGGCGCGAGCGCGGAGCGCGATTCCAGCAGATTGCGGCGGACTTCGCCGTGCTCGCGGAGGCCATTGCGAGCATTGAACTCGGCGACCTCCGGCCATTCCAGGCCGCCGCGGAATAGCTTTCGACCAGCAAAATGAGCGTCAAAAAGAAAAAAGGGCCGCTTGATAAACAAGCGGCCCAAGTCTAGGGAGGAAACGCCCAAGGAGGGCAGCGATAACGCGAGGCGTTACCGCACCGCAACAATATGCGACCGCGACGCACAAAACGCAAGGGCTTTCTGCAATTTTTTCATGCGTCTCGCACATATATGTCCCGATCGATCTGATATCGGGAACCTGCCGTTTTATCTCAAGACATCAAATACTTAAATCTGAGCATTTTCCTCGCTGGACCGGTCGGGCCAGTGACGTATGAATATCCCTGTTCATAAGCTGCTCCGTTCAAACAGCCATCGCTGGTTGCCTATTCGGGAGAAGCAAGTCATCCCTGCGTGCCCAGATCATCCCGAGGATTTGCCGTGACGGTCATCGATTTCACCGCCTTTATCGGGCGACTTGCGACCGCCTCCGGCGAAACCATCCTGCCGTTCTTCCGCACCTCGCTCGGCATCGAGAACAAGGCGATCAAGACCGAATACGATCCTGTCACCGAGGCCGATCGCGGCGCCGAGGCGGTGATGCGCCGGCTCATCAAGGAGAGTTTCCCGCAGCACGGCATTGTCGGCGAGGAATTCGGCAATGAGCGCGAAGACGCCGAGTATGTCTGGGTGCTCGATCCGATCGATGGCACCAAATCCTTCATCTCCGGCTTTCCGATCTGGGGCACGCTGATTGCGCTGATGCATCGTGGCATTCCCGTTTATGGCATGATGCATCAACCCTTCATCGGCGAGCGCTTCAGCGGCGACAGCAATTCGGCGCGTTATCAAGGCCCGTCCGGCAAACGCGATCTCGGCGTGCGGCGGTGTGAAAAACTCGGCGACGCGGTGATGTTCACGACGAGCCCGCTGCTGATGAACGACAGCGACCGCTCGGCCTTCGATCGCGTGCAGGGCAATGTCCGCCTCAGCCGCTACGGCGGCGATTGCTACTCCTATTGCATGCTGGCGGCCGGCCATCTCGATCTCGTCATCGAGACCGAGTTGAAGCCCTATGACATCGCCGCACTGATTCCGATCATCACCGGGGCAGGCGGCATCGTCACGACCTGGGAAGGCAAGCCCGCGCAAAGCGGTGGTCGGATCGTCGCCGCAGGCGATGCCCGCGTGCATCAAGCCGCCTTGCAACGCCTCAATCGCTAAAACAAGTGGCAACTTCTTTTCAATTGTGTTCGCTAGAGGATTGACGATAGCGTCGGTCAGGACCTATGTTCCCTGAAAGGAACAGAGGGTCAACAATGGCGCGGCGCTTAAGAAGCGATCTTATCGATCAACGAGATTGGAGCGTCCGTGCGGCCGAGGCTCTGGCCAACGCCAAGGCTATGCCAACAGGTTCAGAGCGCGACGAGGCCGTTCGCAAAGCCGAGCAACTTCGGACCGCCGCCGAGATGAAGGGCTACCTGTTATCCGGTGAGTTGAAGTCGCCGACCTGACCCACTCCAACTCGTCGCAAGTCCAATATTTGAGTCGCTTACCGGACACAATCGGCTTACAGCTCCTGCATCTGCCGCCAGATCGTTCGGCTGTCAGCAAACCGAGAGCCCCGCCGG
The DNA here is from genome assembly GCA_964244735.1 of uncultured Tardiphaga sp. Classification (GTDB taxonomy): domain Bacteria; phylum Pseudomonadota; class Alphaproteobacteria; order Rhizobiales; family Xanthobacteraceae; genus Tardiphaga. The sequence goes on along the minus strand of CAXTJT010000022.1, from coordinate 22,220 downwards.
GACTCCCGCCGCAATCGCGCGCGAGCCCCTGAGAGTTCTCATGTCCAGTCCACCGAGTTCGGCATTGCTCCGCCGTCAGGCCGCGAAATGCATGCGGCTTGCCCATGAAGTCCGCGATGCGTTGACGCAATCGCGGCTCGAAGAACTCGCCGCGGACTATGTCGCCCAGGCTGATATTGTCGATCGTCAATTGCAGATCGAAAAATCGTTAACGTCGCCCGACGGATAGATAAGACGTCAACGGCCGCTCTTTGTCGGTTTAAAACAGAATATTTCGGGTCGGAATTCTGCATGCAAGGCTTTGCTCGTTGCAGCGCAATTAGTCGCGCCTGCTTCGCCGCCATGTTGAGAACCAATCTTAAGCGCGGTACCGGACCGACAAACTGTCACACGGCTTTCTATATGAGAGCGTTCCCGCGGAACGCCTCCTCGGTGCGTTTTCCCACCCCTGCGGCAACACGGCCCGACCGATCGGGCAGGATACGCAGTGCCATCGTCTACGACCAATTTCATGTCGAACAAACTTCTTGCCGGCCTCCCCCGCGATCAATTCAGCCTGATCGCGCCGCATCTGACGACAGCGACTTATGCGCAGAACATCATTCTTTGCGACATCGGCGACGAAGTCGAGCACGTCTACTTTCCGCATGACGGGATGATCTCGCTGCTCGCCGTGATGCGCGACGGCAAGGCGATCGAGACCGCAACTGTCGGGCGCGAAGGCGTCGTCGGCGGCATGGCAGGGCTTGGGCTGCATCGGTCGCTGGTTCGGGTGATGGTGCAACTGCCGATGACGGCGAGCCGAATCGCATCGTCTCAATTCCGCAAGGCGTCCGTCGGCAGCGAGGCGATGCGCAATCTCAGCATCAATTACAACGAAATCTTGCTGACGCAGGCGCGAGTCACTGCCGCGTGCAACGCTTTGCATCCGGTTGAAGCGCGCTTTTGCCGCTGGCTGCTGCAATCAGCCGACCGTGCCGAAGGCGATGTCGTCGCCTTGACGCAGGAGTTGCTCGCCGAGATGCTCGGCGTGCGTCGCACCTCGGTCACGGAAGTTGCCGGCAAGATGCAGGCGGAAGGTGTCATCACCTATTCGCGCGGCGTCATTCGCATCGTCGATCGCCCAAGTTTGGAACGACTGTCCTGCGAGTGCTATGCGACACTGGTCGAGCACGAAGCGACCTTGATCTGATCTTCAATTCACCGCAGCGGCCGCGTCCCGCAGATGCGCGACGAGATCGCGGACAGGCGCCGATAGCCGTGCCTTGTCACGCAAGCAAATCACGAGATCGCGTGACGCCCAGGCATCGCTCAACCGCACCGCGGCGATCGGCATCGTCCGCGCGCAACGCCTGATCGCCACTTCCGGCGCGATCGCCAGGCCGACGCCGGCCGCCACCATCTGACACACCGCATCGAAGCCCTTCAGACGCGCGCGATATTTAAGGCGTGCGCCGAGATGCGCCGCCTGCGCGGCGAGATGCGCCTGCAAAGCGCTGGCGTCGGCGAGCCCGACAAAGGCATGGTCCAGCACATCGGCAAAGGACATGACTCGCCGCTTTGCCAGCGCATCGCCGGCGGGCACCGCAAGCATCAGCCGATCGCGGCAGAACGGATAGCCGGTGACGGCCGGCGGCAGATCGCGATTGATCGCCAGACCGACATCGGCTGTACCAGCCGCGATTGCTGCGACAATATCGGCACTCTCGCGCTCCTCGACATTGATGTTGATGGTCGGATGGGCCTTCAGAAACGCCGCAAGCGGTCGCGGCAGATGTTCTGACAGACCCGCCGTATTGGTCAGCAGATGGACAGTCGCGCGCAGCCCGCGCGAATGGGCGACGAGGTCGCCGCGCAATGTTTCGATGTCGTGAAGGACGATGCGGGCGTGGTCGCGCAGGCTTTCGCCTGCCGCCGTGAGCGCGACGCCGCGCCGGCTGCGAACCAGAAGGGCAACACCTATTGCGCGCTCAAGATTCGCGATGCGCGCGCTCGCCGACGCCAGCGCGAGGTTGGCCCGCGTCGCGCCATGGGTGATGCTGCGCGCCTCTGCGACTGCGACGAACAGTTTTAGATCGATCAAGTCAAACTTCATCGCTCAACCGCCCAAGTCTGGGTTCGTCCCCGCCGAAGACAGCCTTCCCGAACGCCAGATTGTGCCGGGTTTCCGGATCGGTCAATGTGCCGCCATGTTCGATTCCTTCCTCCTCGTGATTGCCACTGTCTTTATGCTGGCCGGCTTCGTCAAAGGCGTCATCGGCCTCGGCCTGCCGACCGTCTCGATGGGCCTGCTCGCGGTGGCGATGACGCCCGTGCAGGCGTTGACCATCGTCATCGTGCCGGCGATCGTCACCAACATCTGGCAGACCTTTGTCGGCTCGCATCTGCGCGACATCATCCGACGGCTGTGGCCGCTGATGATCTGCACGGCCTTCGGCATCTGGGCCGGTGCGGGCCTGATGACCGGACCCTATGCGAAGGACGGCACCATCATTCTGGGCGTGCTGTTGGCGATCTACGCCTTGATCGGCCTCACCAAGATGCGCTTCAGCGTATCGCCCACAAACGAAAAATGGGTCGGCGGCATCGTCGGGCTGGTCACGGGCGTCGTCGCGGCGGCGACCGGCGTGCAGGTGATCCCCTCGATGCCCTTCATGCAGGCGATCGGCATGGAAAAGGACGAACTGGTTCAGGCGCTCGGCGTGTTCTTCACCGTGGCGACGCTGGCGCAGGCCTTCAATCTGACCACTGCCGGATTGCTCAATGCCTCGACCGCCCTGCCGGGCGTCATCGCCATGATCGCAGCCTTCGCCGGCATGTTTCTCGGTCAGTCCGTGCGGACCAGGATGGAGCCGGAGGCGTTTCGACGCTGGTTTCTGATTGCGATGCTGCTGCTCGGACTATATCTTTCCATCAGCGCGTTGATCTCGGTTCTTGCGGCACCCTAACGTGCTTGTGTCATCGCGACGCGAATGCCGAGGCCGATGAACACCACGCCGAGCGCGCGGTTGATCCACAGCATCGCACGGCCGGAGCGACGCACACCGCCGGCGGCCTTCGCGGCAAAGGCCGCCACGCCGAGGCACCACAGCGTGCCCGTGATGATAAAGATCGTTCCGAGCAGCAGGAACGCCAGCGCCTTGCGCGGTGCATCGGCATCGACGAATTGCGGCAGGAACGCGAGAAAGAACAGCGCGACTTTCGGATTCAACGCATTGGTCAATGCGCCCTGCCAGAACACCTGACGCAACGACATCGGTGGCGCGGCCCGCTGTGTTGTCTCGTCCGTCGCCCGCGACAGCAGCATCTTTGCGCCGATATAAAGCAGATACGCCGCGCCGATCAGTTTCACCGCGAGGAAGGCCGCGGAAGACGCGGCCAATAGTGCCGACAATCCAACGGCGGCGGCGAAGACGTGAACGAAGCAGCCGGTCCCGATGCCCAGCGCCGCCGCACAGCCGCCGCGCCAGCCGAACTGGACGCTGCGGCCGACGATATAGGCGGTGTCCGGCCCCGGCGTGATGTTGAGCAGCAAGCCTGCGGCGACGAAAAGCCAGAGGTCGTGAATTCCGAGCATCGCCTACCCTGCCGAGTGATCCTGCGTTAAACTGCCGAGATACGAAGGGACACACATGATGGTCCGTCTCGCAACTGCCGCCGATGTCGACGCCGTCACGCAACTCGTCAACGACGCCTATGTGAAATATATCGCGCGCAACGGCAAGGTGCCAGGTCCGATGCGCGGCGACTATAGCGCTTTGATCGGAGCCGAGCGCGTCCACGTTCTTGAAGACGGCAACCAGATTCTCGGCGTGCTGGTGTTGATCCCCGAGACTGACATCATGCTGCTCGACAACATCGCGGTGACGCCGGCCGCGCAAGGCCGCGGTTTCGGCAAAATCCTGATGCAGTTCGCCGACGACCGGACGCGCGCAGCGGGCCTTCGCGCGATCCGGCTCTATACGCAGGACATCATGGTGGAGAACATCGCGCTTTATACGCGGCTTAGTTATGTCGAAACCCATCGCGGCGAAGAGAACGGATTGACGCGTGTCTTCATGACGAAGGTGATCCCATGACTGCATCAGACCACATCGACGAATTGATCGCAAAGCTGACAGACTGGCGCGGCGATACATTCGCTAAAATCCGCCAGGCGTTTCTCGACGCCGATCCCGAGATCGTCGAGGAGTGGAAATATATGGGCAGCCCGGTCTGGTATCGCGACGGCATGATCGCGGTCGGCAACGCCCACAAGACATGGGTCAAGCTGACGTTTCTCCATGGAGCGAGCCTGCCGGATCGGGACAAGATCTTCAACGCAGGCCTGGAGGGCAACGCACGCCGCGCGATCGATTTTTTCGAGGGCGACGAGGTCGATGCCCCGGCACTCAAAAAGCTGATACGCGCCGCGATTGATTTCAACCAGCGTCAGGGTAAAAAGAAAAAGCGGTAACTATCAGCGTCACTGCGAGCCAAGACGTCGTCGGCAAATGCCGACAACGTCTTGAGCAAAGCAATCCAGTCCGTCTTCGGCAACAAAAATGTCGGGATTGCTTCGTCGCATCAGCCTTCGAAAGTCACGGCTTGGGTCGTTCCTCAATACAATGCCGTCCCCGGAATGAACGCGTCGAACGCCGCCCAGAATTGCTGGCGATAACGGTCCTGCTCCTGCAAGATCTCATGCCGGCTGCCGGCGATGACGAGATGCGAGCCGCCGCGCAGATGATAAGCGAACTCCTCGATCGCCGCGGTCGAGACGACGGTGTCCCCGGACGCCGCCATCATCAGGATCGGCTGGCGGATCAGCGCCGGATAGTTCGTGGCGCGAAATGCAACGATCGCACGAAACGCCGTATCGGCCCATGCGACGGTTGGCGACGCAATGCCGAGCGTCGGGTCTTCGGCGAGGATCGCGGCATTGCGGGCATAACGTACGGGATCGCTGGTCAGCGCATTGTTGAGAAACGGCCCGGTCCCGGTCAGCACGCCGGTGCCGCCCGGCACGAAATTGCCGCCGCGCCCGGCCCATCGCATCGCGCGCGCCAGCATCCGCACCGGCAAGGAGGTCGTGCGTCCGGGCAGATCGATCATCGGCGCCGACAATACCATGCGGTCGAACCAGCGCTTGCCGGATTGCGCGACGCGCAGCATCACCGCGCCGCCCATCGAATGGGCCAGCGCAAAATAAGGCGGCGGGCAATCCGGCAGCACGACATGCTGCATCAACGCTTCGACGTCGATCTCATACTCCGCGAAGTCGCGCACATAGCCTTTGCGAGAATCCCGCATGCGCCTTGCCGAATGGCCCTGCCCGCGCCAATCGATCATCGCCACTGCAAAACCGCGGTCGCGCAGATCCCGCACCGTCTCGAAATATTTCTCGATCGATTCACCGCGCCCGGTGAACAGGCAGATGGTGCCCTTGCGCCCGGTCGGCGCGAGCCACCGCGCAAAGCGCAGTTCAACCCCGTCGGCGGCCTTGATGGTGCCGGAGGTGCCCCCCTCCGGCACCGGGTTGGCGGGGATAGAAACGAGCGTCATGAACAAGACCGGGTGGGATGAAAGCGCTGGCAGTCAAGGACCGGCGCGCGAAAAGACGAACGGCGGGCGGCTCTTGAACAGGAATGTCACCCACCCATATCACTCTCGTGCAGGCCGACACTAGCAGGCTGCACGACACGAAAGCCCGGCCCGATGGCGGGCGGGTTCAACTCAGTCGCTCACTGGAGGACTACATGATGCGTAGCTATGATCTTACCCCGTTCTATCGCTCGACCGTCGGCTTCGACCGGCTGTTCTCGCTGCTCGATCAATCGACCGGCGACACCGCATCGGGCTATCCGCCCTATAATATCGAGCGCACCGGCGACAATGATTACCGGATCAGCGTCGCCGTTTCCGGCTTTTCGCAGGGCGAACTGTCGATCGTCGCGAAGGAAAACACGCTGACGATCCGCGGCGAGAAATCCGCCAACCAGAACGGCGCCAGGTCTGAAGTGCTCTATCGCGGCATTGCCGCCCGTGCCTTCGAGCGCGCCTTCCAGCTTGCCGATTTCGTGCAGGTAAAGAACGCCTCGCTTGAAAACGGTCTGCTGCATGTCGATCTCGTCCGCGAGATTCCGGAAGCCAAGAAGCCGCGCAACATTCCGATCGGCGTCGCGCAGGCTCAGCCGGCCCCGCAGGTCGTCGATGGCAGCACCGAAAAAGTCGCGGCCTGACGGAGCCACTCTGGTCTGATACGAAAACGCCCCGGACAAGCCGGGGCGTTAATGTTTATTCCAACCCTTGCACCGGCGGCATGTCAGCCGGCCCGGGCGTCGGCGGTTTGGCCTCGATCACGGCCGGCGGCGATGCCGGAATCGGAGCCTCGACGGCTGCCGGCTGCTGTGCCGAAGCTTGCGCATCGGCGGGCTTCGACGCAGAAACCGCAGCGGCCATCGGGACAACCGGTTGTGCCGGCGTCGCAACCGCACGCGCCGGCATCGGCCGTGGCAACGGCACTTGCGGCGTGCGGCTGGCGAGTTTCGGAAGCGCGACCGGCGGCCGCGGCTGGCCGCTGGGCATCGCAATCGGCGGCGGCGCGCCGGCAGGACCATAAGAGACTGTGATCTCGTTGTTCATCCGGTCGCCCATCCGATAGGCCGGCAGAAATCGCAGGATGCGACCGCTGCGAGCATCGATCACCAAACGGCCGTCGTCGCCATCGGGCGAGATCACCGAGATCGTGTAGACGAAGCCCCGCTGCTGCGGAATGCCGAGCGGCGAGTAGCCGCGCTCGCGCAGAATGCCGTAGACGGCGGTCGGCGGGAGCGCGGCCGGCGCATAGCCGGGCTCGTTATAAGACCGCTCGTCATAGGTCCGCTCGCCGTAGCGCGGACCGTAGACGCGTGGCGGCAGAGGCCGCGGGCCGTCCTCCGGCGGCAATGCTGCGTAAGGCGGCGGTTCGGCAAACCGCCTTTCCGTATAAGGCTCGTCGGAATAGGGCCCGTCGAGATCGGACGCCACGCCATAGCCGCCGAGCGGATAAATTCCCTGTGCAGCCGCCGTCCCCGCACTGATCGCGATCCCCGCCGCCGCGATCAACCCCACCCAAATCTTCATCACTCGTCACTCCTGTGTACGCCCCCGCGCCCGGCGCTGCCCGTCGCGGTCGTTCGACCTGCTGACGGGCATCACCACCGACCTGGACCGGTCATCACACTGTCGCGCGGGATTCCGGCGGCCCTTGGGCCGGAACGCGGCGCGTTTGCTCTCAATTCACGGCAATATGCGCCAGGCATTCACAGGCGTCCCGCAATCAGCACCGCCGATTGCGGGACGACGCGTGCGCGCTTGTGTGCTATAAAAAAATTTGCCAAAGTCTGCTTAGGACAGCATCACTGTCGCAATTGGGGTGCGCAATCCGGCATGTGGATTGCAGCGTTTCGGACTGCGATTGTGGCGCCGACGCTGGCAGGCGGGTGATCCCTCCGATATTCCTTTGGGGGACGTTGGACGCCAGCAAAGACATCGCACATTATGGCTCGCAGGGCGCGCGAGTGGCCTCCCAACCATCTGGGGAGGCCGCGGACCGCCAGGCTGCGCCGGAATGGCGGCTTGTTTGGGTGGTGATGCCCGATTGGGCGAGAGGACTGACATGAGCGGGTCGAAGTGCGAACACGACACCATCGGATCGGATGCGTTGGCCGTGGACGCGGCGTCGAAACCTGTGGAAGTCGCGCAAGAACACGCGCAGCACGAACACACCTGGCGTCCGCCGGCTTACGGCCTCTATGATCTGTCGAAGGAAAAGGACGCCTGCGGCGTCGGCTTCATTGCCAATATTAAAGGCAAGAAGTCGCATCAGATCGTGTCCGACGCGATCAGCATCCTGTGCAATCTCGAACATCGCGGCGCGGTCGGCGCAGACCCGCGTGCCGGCGACGGTGCGGGCATTCTCGTGCAGATCCCGCACGGCTTCTTTGTCCGCAAGGCGAAAGACCTCGGCTTTACGCTGCCAGGGCCCGGCCAGTATGCCGTCGGCGCGCTGTTCATGCCGCGCGAGACCCCGTGGCGCAACGTCATCAAAAGCATCGTGTCCGACCAGATCAAGTCCGAGGGCCTCGTTCTGCTCGGCTGGCGCGACGTGCCGACCGACAACGCCTCGCTCGGCGAAACCGTCAAGCCGACCGAGCCGGCCAATATGCAGGTGTTTATCGGTCGCGGCGACGCGATCACCACCGATGATGATTTCGAACGCCGGCTTTATATCCTGCGCAAGTCGATCTCGCAGGCGATCTATCTGCGCCGCGACCGCGGCCTCGCCGGCTATTATCCGGTGTCGATGTCGTGCCGTACAATCATCTACAAGGGCATGTTCCTCGCCGACCAGCTCGGCAGCTATTACCCCGATCTGCACGAAGACGATTTTGAGAGCGCGCTGGCGCTGGTGCATCAGCGCTTCTCGACCAACACCTTCCCGACGTGGTCGCTGGCGCATCCCTATCGCATGGTCGCGCATAACGGCGAGATCAACACGCTGCGCGGCAACGTCAACTGGATGGCCGCGCGTCAGGCGTCCGTGAGTTCGGAACTTTTCGGGAAGGATATCAGCCGCCTGTGGCCGATCTCCTATGAAGGCCAGTCCGACACCGCCTGCTTCGACAACGGTCTCGAATTTCTCGTGCAGGGCGGTTACTCGCTGGCCCATGCCGTGATGATGATGATCCCGGAAGCCTGGGCCGGCAATCCGCTGATGGACGAGACCCGCCGCGCGTTCTACGAATATCATGCCGCGATCATGGAGCCGTGGGACGGCCCGGCTGCGCTCGCCTTCACCGACGGCCGCCAGATCGGCGCGACGCTCGACCGCAACGGCTTGCGGCCGGCGCGCTATCTCGTCACCAAGGACGACCGCATCGTGATGGCGTCCGAAATGGGCGTGCTCGCGATTCCGGAAGATCAGATCGTCACGAAATGGCGGTTGCAGCCTGGAAAAATGTTGCTGGTCGATCTCGAGGAGGGCCGGCTGATCCCAGATGACGAGATCAAGGCCAAGCTGGCCAACAGCCATCCCTATCGCGAATGGCTCGACCGCACCCAGATCGTTCTGGAAGAATTGCCCGACGCGCCGGCCAAGGGCATGCGCTCCAATCTGCCGTTGCTGGATCGCCAGCAGGCCTTCGGCTACACGCAGGAGGATGTCGGCATCCTGATGTCGCCGATGGCCGCGACCGGCGAGGAAGCCTCGGGATCGATGGGCAACGACACGCCCATTTCCGCGCTGTCCGACAAGCCGAAGCCGCTATTCACCTACTTCAAGCAGAACTTCGCGCAGGTCACGAACCCGCCGATCGATCCGATCCGCGAGGAACTCGTCATGAGCCTCGTATCGATCATCGGGCCACGCCCGAATCTGCTCGACCTCACCGGCATGGCGGAGACCAAGCGCCTCGAAGTGCGTCAGCCGATCCTGACCGACGCTGATCTCGAAAAGATCCGCTCGATCGGCGACGTCGCGGAATCGCATTTCGTCTCGCGCACGCTCGACACCACCTTCCATGCCGGTTTCGGCGCGGCGGGCCTTGAACAGGTGCTCGACGAACTCAGCGCGCGCGCGGAAGCCGCCGTGCGCGAAGGCGTCAACATCATCATCCTGTCGGATCGCATGGCCGGCTCGGACCGGATTCCGATCCCGTCGCTGCTGGCCTGCGCGTCGGTGCATCATCACCTGATACGCACCGGTCTGCGAACCTCGGTCGGACTCGTCGTCGAGTCGGGCGAGCCGCGCGAAGTGCATCACTTCGCCTGCCTTGCCGGCTATGGCGCGGAAGCGATCAACCCTTATCTCGCCTTCGAATCCATTATCGCGATGAAGGACCGGCTGCCCGGCAAGCTCGACGATTACGAGTTGGTCAAGCGCTACATCAAATCGATCGGCAAGGGCCTGTTGAAGGTCATGTCGAAAATGGGCATCTCGACCTATCAGTCCTATTGCGGCGCGCAGATTTTCGACGCCGTCGGCCTCAAGGCCGAGTTCGTCGCGAAGTATTTCGTCGGCACCCATACCCAGATCGAAGGCGTCGGCCTGCCCGAAATCGCCGAGGAAACCGTCCGCCGCCATGCCGATGCATTCGGCGATGCGCTGGTCTACAAGACCGCGCTCGACGTCGGCGGCGAGTATGCCTATCGCACCCGTGGCGAAGATCATGCATGGACGGCGGAATCGGTCTCGACGTTGCAGCATGCCGTGCGCGGCAACTCGCTTGAGCGCTATCAGGCATTCGCACGAATCCTCAATGAACAATCCGAGCGGCTGCTGACGCTGCGCGGCCTCTTCAAGCTGAAGACAGCCGAGAGCGAGAAGCGCAAGCCGGTTCCCATCGAGGAGGTCGAGCCCGCCGCCGAGATCGTCAAGCGTTTCGCAACCGGCGCGATGTCCTACGGCTCGATCTCGCGCGAGGCGCACACCACGCTGGCGATCGCGATGAACCGGATCGGCGGCAAGTCGAACACCGGCGAAGGCGGCGAAGAATCCGACCGCTACAAGCCGATGGCCAATGGCGATTCGATGCGCTCGGCGATCAAGCAGGTCGCCTCGGGCCGCTTTGGCGTCACGACGGAGTATCTCGTCAACTCCGACATGATGCAGATCAAGATGGCGCAGGGCGCCAAGCCCGGCGAAGGCGGCCAACTGCCCGGCCACAAGGTCGATGCGACCATCGCCAAAGTCCGGCACTCGACGCCGGGAGTCGGCCTGATCTCGCCGCCGCCGCATCACGACATCTATTCGATCGAGGACATTGCCCAGCTCATCTACGACCTGAAGAACGTCAATCCGACGGGTCAGGTCTCGGTCAAGCTGGTCTCCGAAATCGGCGTTGGCACCGTTGCGGCCGGCGTCGCCAAGGCGCGCGCGGACCACGTCACCATCGCCGGCTTCGAGGGCGGCACCGGCGCGTCGCCGCTGACCTCGATCAAGCACGCGGGCAGTCCCTGGGAGATCGGCCTCGCCGAAACCCACCAGACGCTGGTGCGCGAGCGGCTGCGCAGCCGCATCGTCGTGCAGGTGGACGGCGGTTTCCGCACCGGCCGCGACGTCGTGATCGGCGCGCTGCTCGGCGCGGACGAATTCGGCTTCGCCACCGCGCCGCTGATCGCGGCGGGTTGCATCATGATGCGCAAGTGCCATCTCAACACCTGCCCGGTCGGGGTCGCGACCCAGGATCCTGTCCTCCGCAAGCGCTTCACCGGCCAACCCGAGCATGTCATCAACTATTTCTTCTTCGTCGCCGAGGAAGTCCGCGAGATCATGGCCCAGCTCGGCTATCGCAACTTCAACGAGATGGTCGGCCAAACCCAGATGCTCGACCAATCGACACTGGTCGCGCACTGGAAGGCCAAGGGTCTCGACTTCTCCAAGCTGTTCGTGCGCCAGCCCGAGCTGCCCGGCCAGAAGATATATCACTCCGAGACGCAGGATCATCACCTCGATGCCGTGCTCGACCGCAAGTTGATTGCCAACGCACAGAGCGCGCTCGATCGCGGTGCACCGGTCAAGTTCGACATGGAGATCAACAACACAAACCGCAGCGCCGGCGCGATGCTGGCGGGCGCGGTGGCCAAGATTTACGGCCACGCCGGCCTGCCGCACGACACGATTCAAGTCGGCTTCAAGGGCACCGCAGGTCAGGCGTTCGGCGCGTGGCTGTGCCGCGGCATCACCTTCGATCTCGAAGGCGAAGGCAACGACTATGTCGGCAAGGGCCTGTCCGGCGGACGGATCATCGTGCGGCCGCCGGCGCATTCGGGCATCGTGCCGGAGGAGTCGATCATCGTCGGCAATACCGTGATGTATGGCGCGATCGAGGGTGAGTGCTTCTTCCGCGGCGTCGCGGGCGAACGCTTCGCCGTGCGCAACTCCGGTGCGGTCGCCGTCGTCGAGGGCGCGGGCGACCATTGCTGCGAATACATGACCGGCGGCATCGTCGTCGTGCTCGGCAAAACCGGCCGCAACTTCGCGGCGGGCATGTCCGGCGGCGTCGCCTATGTGCTCGACGAGGCCGGCGACTTCGAGAAGCTGTGCAACATGGCGATGGTCGAGCTCGAGCCGGTGCTGTCTGAGGAGATGATCAACGAGCGCGCCTATCATCAGGAAGGCGATCTCGACGCGCATGGCCGGGTCGACGTCTTCAAAAATTTGCTGGGCGCAGACATTGAACGCCTTCATGTGCTCATCACGCGCCACGCCAAGCTGGCCGGCTCGAAAAAGGCGCAGCATATTCTGGCGAACTGGAAAACGTATCTGCCGAAATTCCGCAAGGTGATGCCGGTCGAGTACCGCCGCGCGCTGCGCGAGTTGCAGGCGAATGCGGACGCCGAACCGAAGATCGCGATCGGGGCGTAAGTCAGAACACTGGGCTGCAACCGTCATTGCGAGCGCAGCGAAGCAATCCAGATTGCTAAGAAGGAAACTGGATTGCTTCGTCGCCAGATGTTCTCGAAGGCGAGACATCTGGCTTCTCGCAATGACGACCACTGCAAGATCGATTTAAGGGGCGTCGGAGTTTCATGGGCAAGGCAACGGGTTTTCTCGAAATCGAGCGTCACGACCGCAAATACGCGCCGGTCGCCGAACGCGTGCAGGACTACAAGGAATTCGTCATCCCGCTGAGCGAGGACGACACCCGCGAGCAGGCGTCACGCTGCATGAATTGCGGCATCCCTTATTGCCACGGCACCGGCGCGGTCGCGCCCGGCACGCCCGGTTGTCCGGTCAACAACCAGATCCCCGATTTCAATGATCTGGTCTATGGCGGCAACTGGGAAGAGGCCTCGCGCAACCTGCACTCGACCAACAATTTCCCGGAATTCACCGGCCGCATCTGCCCCGCGCCATGCGAGGCGTCCTGCACGCTGAACATCGACGACAATCCGGTCACGATCAAAACCATCGAATGCGCGATCGTCGATCGCGCCTGGGACAATGGCTGGCTGAAGCCGGAGGTCGCACCGAGCAAGACTGGAAAGAAAATCGCCGTGGTCGGCTCCGGCCCCGCCGGCATGGCGGCCGCGCAGCAACTCGCGCGCGCCGGCCACGACGTCCATGTCTACGAGAAGTTCAAGAAGGCCGGCGGCCTTTTGCGTTACGGCATTCCCGACTTCAAGATGGAAAAGCATATCATCGACCGCCGCGTCACGCAGATGGAGGCCGAAGGCGTGACGTTCCATTACGGCGTCCATGTCGGCGCGGGCGAAGGCGGGGCCGATCCGAAGGCGATGCTTGCGGATTACGACGCCGTCGCGCTGACCGGCGGCGCGGAATTCGCGCGCGATCTGCCGATCCCCGGCCGCGACCTGTCAGGCATTCACTACGCGATGGATTTCCTGCCGCAGCAGAACCGCCGGGTCGGCAATGAGGCGTTGGGAGATCGCCCCGAAATTCTCGCCACCGGCAAGCATGTCGTCGTGATCGGCGGCGGCGACACCGGATCGGACTGTATCGGCACCTCGTTCCGCCAGGGCGCCAAGTCCGTGACGCAGATCGAGATCATGCCGGCCCCGCCGGAACGCGAGGACAAGGGCCTGACCTGGCCGAACTGGCCGATGAAGATGCGGACCTCGTCGTCGCAGGCCGAAGGCGCGCGCCGCGAATTCGCCGTGCTGACGCAGACCTTCACGGGTCGCGACGGCAAGGTCGAGAAGCTGAATTGCGTGCAAGTCGACGGCAAGTTCAAGCCGGTCCCCGGCAGTGAGTTCACGCTCGATGCCGATCTGGTGCTGCTGGCGATGGGCTTCGTGCATCCGGTGCATGAGGGTTTGCTAAAATCTCTCGGCGTCGAACTCGACCCGCGCGGCAACGTCAAGGCGAACACCTCGGATTACCAGACCTCCCTGCCGAAGGTGTTCTCGGCCGGCGACATGCGTCGCGGACAATCGTTGGTTGTCTGGGCGATCCGCGAGGGCCGGCTCTGCGCCCGCGCCATCGACCAGTTCCTGATGGGCTCGACGATGCTGCCGCGTTAAACGTTTCGTCATTCCGGGGCGCGGACGGCTCTTGCCGGACGAGAACCCGGAATCTCCTGATGTTCATCTTGATGAGATTCCGGGTTCGCCCGCGCGAAGATGCGCAGGCGCCCCGGAATGACGGAAAACCCCCATGAAACTAACCCTCGTCGTCGCCTGCGCACTGATCGACGCGGACAACCGCGTGCTGATCGCGCAGCGCCCGCCCGGCAAGACGCTGGCCGGATTGTGGGAATTTCCCGGCGGCAAACTTGAATCCGGCGAGCGGCCAGAGGACTCGCTGATCCGCGAATTGCGCGAGGAAATCAGCATCGAAGTGAAAGAGGCGTGTCTTGCGCCCTTGACGTTCGCCAGCCACGCTTATGACGACTTCCATCTGCTGATGCCGCTCTACATCTGCCGGCGCTGGGACGGTATCGCGAGCGCCCGCGAAGGCCAGACGCTGGCCTGGGTTCGCGCCAACAAATTGCGCGATTATCCGATGCCGGCGGCGGATATCCCGCTGATTCCGCATCTCATCGATGTGCTGGGGTAAACGGGAAGCTGTCATCCCGACGAGCGGTCTTCCGGCGACGTCTTCGTCGTCCGGTGGCCGCGTCTCGAAGGGCGACGGCGCGTCTTGTTAAAACGCCCTACCCCGTCTTCCCCCGCACCGCGTCCGCCAGACTGGCTGTCGCGCTGCCCGGCTTGAGTGGCTTCTGCTGGCTCTCATGCGGCGCCCAGGCCGACAGCCAGATGACGTCGAAGGTCGCGCGGATGCGGCCATCGGCGTCGGAAAACCGTTCGGCGTAAATCTCAACCATCCGCAGCAGCGTCGCGCGGCGCAACGGCTTGCGGCTGCGCTCGACCAGCATGTTGGTCGCGCCCATCGCACGCAGGTCTTTCATCAAAGCAAAGGCCGACTCGTACCGCACGACGATACGATCGACATCCGTGACCGGCAGCGCGAACCCGGCGCGCTGCAACAGCGCGCCAACGTCGCGCAGATCGGCGAACGGAATCACACGCGGCGACACGCCGCCTTCGATCTCGGCCTCCGCAGCAGCAAAACTCTGCCGCAACTCGGTCAGCGTATCGCCGCCAAGCATCGCAGCCAGCAACAACCCGTCGGGCTTCAGCGCGCGGTTGATCTGGGCCAACATGCCGGGCAGATCGTTGACCAGATGAAACGCCAGCGCGGAGACGACGAGATCGATGCTGTCGGGCGCGAGCGACAATCCGCGCATCTCGTCGTCCGGCAGATCGATAGGCCCGAAACCGTCGAGCCCGCCGGGCGTGCCTACATCGATCACACTCACGAATGTCCGCAGCACGGCCTCTAGGCGCTCGGTCAAATCTTCGGCGACGCGATCGCGCAGAAAGGTCGCGGCACCCTGCTTCACGGCACGCGCCTGCCGCGCGCGCAGCAGCGCGCGATCGAACAAAAGCGGAGCGTAGGGTGCAGCCATGCCGGTTGGTACGCCAAAGCGGCAGCGGGTGGCAATGACCGCTTGAGCGGCCCATCGGACGCGCATAGCCTGCAATCATGCACGTCTCCGCGCCCGCAATGATCTCGTCGTTTTGCGCCGCATGGCATCACGCCGCGCGGCTGGCGCTCGATATCGCGCTGCCGACGCTGTGCGTCGCCTGCCGCGAACCGGTCGCGGGCGACGGCGTCTGCGGTGCGTGCTGGGCGAATCTGTCCTTCATCGAGAAACCTTTTTGCCCTCGGCTCGGCATTCCCTTCGTCTACGATCCCGGCCCGGACCTGATGTCGATGGAGGCGATCGCCGGTCCGCCAGCCTATCAACGCGCCCGCGCCGCGGTGCGTTATGACGGCGTCGCGCGCACGCTGGTCCATGCCTTGAAATATCAGGACCGCACGGACCTCGCGCCCACGATGGGCCGCTGGATGGCCCGCGCCGGCAACGAACTGCTAGAGGATGCCGACGTGCTGGTGCCGGTGCCGCTGCATTGGCGGCGCGGCTGGAGCCGGCGCTTCAATCAGTCCGGCGCGCTCGCCAAGGCCGTCGCGCGGCAAAAACCTCTCGCGGTTCTCGGCGACGCGCTGAAGCGCATCAAGCCGACCCAGCAGCAAATCGGGCTGTCGCGGACCGAGCGCGCCGGCAACGTGCAAGGCGCGTTCGCCGTGCCGCCGGAGCGGCTTCATGCGGTGCGCGGCCGGAAACTCATTCTGATCGACGATGTGCTGACATCGGGTGCGACCGTCGATGCCTGCGCGCGGGCGCTGCTGCGTGCCAAGGCGAGGCGCGTCGACGTGCTGGTCTTCGCCCGCGTGGTGCCGGAACGGCGGGTTGTGGACACATTTGGCGCGCCCATATAATCCCGAGCAATCAACCACTCGTCTGTGAGTCCGCGACATGTCTGCTGCGATTGAGATCTACACCCGACCTGGCTGCGGCTATTGCAGTGCGGCCATCTCGTTGCTCACCCGCAAACAGGCCGCGTTCACCGAATACAGCGCCGGCGCCGATCCTGCGTTTCGCGAGCAGATGTATGCGCGCGTCGGACCGGGCGTGACCTTCCCGCAAATCTTCATCGACAAGACCCACATCGGCGGCTGCGACGATCTGTATGCGCTCGACCGCGCAGGCAAGCTCGATGCCATGCTGGCCGGAGAAAAGGCCAACTCATGAGCGGCGACCGAAGTTTTACGGCGGCGATGATCCAGATGCGGACCGGGCTCACGCCTGAGCCCAGTCTCGAACAGGCGACCGCGCTGATCCGCGACGCTGTCAAACAAGGCGCGCAATATGTGCAGACCCCCGAAGTCAGCAACATGATGCAGCAGAACCGCACGGCGCTGTTCGAGCATCTCAAGACGCAAGACGACGACGCGTCGCTGAAGGCCTATCGTGCGCTGTCGAAAGAACTCGGCATCCATCTGCATATCGGATCGCTCGCCGTGCTGGCGACGCCGGATCGCGCGGCCAACCGCTCGTTCCTGATCGGGCCGGACGGCGCGCTGCTCGCGAGCTACGACAAGATCCACATGTTCGATATCGATCTCGGCAACGGCGAGACCTATCGCGAATCCGCCAATTACCAGCCGGGCGAAACTGCCGTCATCACCGACCTGCCCTGGGGCCGACTCGGCATGACGATCTGCTACGATCTGCGCTTCCCGTCACTGTATCGTGCGCTTGCTGAGAGCGGTGCGTCGTTCCTTGCGATCCCGTCCGCCTTCACGAAGAAGACCGGCGAGGCGCATTGGCACACGCTGCTGCGCGCCCGCGCCATCGAGAACGGATGCTTTGTGTTCGCCGCCGCGCAAGGCGGCCTGCACGAGAACAAGCGCGAGACGTTCGGCCATTCCTTGATCGTGGCGCCTTGGGGCGAAGTGCTGGCCGAAGGCGGCGCCGAACCGGGCGTGATCGTCGCCACGATCGACCCGTCCAAAGTCGACGCTGCGCGAAAGAGCGTGCCGTCGCTACAACATGGCCGGCGTTTCGGCGTCATCGATACGCGCGGCCCGGATCATCTGCATCTCGTCCGAGGCTCGGCGTGATCCGATATAATCTGCATTGCGAGCGTGGCCACGCGTTTGAAAGCTGGTTTCAGGATTCTGCGGCCTATGACAGCCAGCGCAAGCGCCGCCTGGTCGATTGCCCGGCTTGCGGGTCAACCAAGATCGACAAGGCGATCATGGCGCCGAAAATTTCACGCGGCAGCAAGCGCGCGGAGTCTGGTCAGGCGCCCGCTGAACTGCCTGCCGCGTCGGATCCGGCGGCCACGCCGTTGATGATGACGCAGGAGCGCGAATTGCGCGCCAAGCTGAAAGAGTTGCGCGATCATGTGACGAAGAACGCTGACAATGTCGGCGACAGGTTTCCGACCGAAGCGCGCAAGATGCATTACGGCGACATCGAGCATCGGCCGATTTATGGCGAGGCTTCCGCGGAACAAGCCCGCTCGATGATCGACGAAGGCATCGACGTGTCACCGTTGCCGGTGCTGCCGGACGACCGGAATTGACCCGGATTGGGCGTGTCATGCGAGGCGGAAGCGGTTCGCTGGACGACCCGCTTGCAGGCATGAACGGAGATTGAGGCTCACTCGTCCTTGCGCTGCGGTTCTTTCGACATGCGCTCGAGGCGGTCCTGCATGTCTTTCATCTGGCGGCGCAGATCGTTAATGTCGTCGCCACCCTCGTGAGACACTTCAGCCGGCGGTGGGGCTTTCTCGGGCTCCGGCGCGGGTGCATGGCCGCCGCGCGGCGGCACGAACGGCTTGAACATCGAAAACGTCTGCTGAAACAGCTCCATGTTGCGCCGGACGGTTTCTTCCAGCGGCGCGAACGGCGTCATGGAAAACGTGTTCGTCATCTGCTTGCGGAATTTTTCCTGCTCGCGCGTCAGCGAATCGATCGACTGCTCGAGATATTTCGGCACCACCATCTGCATGCTGTCGCCGTAGAAACGGATCAACTGGCGCAGGAAAGTGGTCGGAAGCAAATTCTGGCCGGCCTTGTTTTCCTGCTCGAAAATGATCTGCGCCAGCACGGAGCGGGTGATGTCGTCGCCGGTCTTGGCGTCGTACACCAGGAAGTCTTCGCCTGTCTTGACCATCGCGGCGAGGTCTTCAAGCGTGACATAGGTGCTGGTGCCGGTGTTGTAGAGCCGCCGGTTCGCATATTTCTTGATTGTGGTGGGCTGGTCTGTTTTCGCCATGGGCTCACACATAGATAACCGGGACAGGAACCGGGCTGGAAGCAGACCGGTGATTTCTAGACGCGTTGCAATAAGGAAAGCATTTTCATTCGGCTTCGGCTACCGTTTTGTGCGCCACGGTTAATTGCAACGCAGAGATGTTGCACAGGAATTCGGCATCGGCGTCATTTCGCGTGCGCTGCGGTCGAATTTGAGCGCCTCAGCGATTGACACCGGCAGACGAGGTTAACAGGATACGCCGCAATCCAGACGCCCTATTACGATCCGCATGGCTGATCGATCGGCACGATCAAACGCTGCTCTTCAGTCAAAACACCCAGAACAAGGAGATGTCCATGTCCGACGATGTCGTCATCGTCAGCGCCGCCCGCACCCCGGTCGGCAGTTTCAACGGCGCTTTCGCCACCATGCCTGCGCATGACCTCGGCGCTATCGCCATCAAGGCGGCGCTGGAGCGCGGTGGGATCGAGCCGGGCCGCGTCTCCGAAGTCATCATGGGCCAGATCCTGACCGCTGCCCAAGGCCAGAATCCCGCTCGTCAGGCCTCGATCAATGCCGGCATTCCTGTGGAAAGCCCGGCCTGGGGCGTCAACCAGCTCTGCGGCTCGGGACTTCGCACCGTGGCGCTGGGCTATCAGGCGATTCTCAACGGCGATTCCGAGATCGTGGTCGCCGGCGGCCAGGAATCCATGAGCATGGCCCCGCACGCGCAATATCTGCGCGGCGGCACCAAGATGGGCCCGATCGAATTCGTCGATACGATGATCAAGGATGGCCTCTGGGATGCCTTCAACGGCTATCACATGGGCAACACCGCCGAGAACGTGGCGAAGCAGTATCAGATCACGCGCAGCCAGCAGGATGAGTTCGCTGTCGCCTCGCAGCAAAAAGCGGAAGCCGCTCAAAAGGCCGGCAAGTTCAAGGACGAGATCATCCCGGTCACGATCAAGGCGCGCAAGGGCGACATCATCGTCAGCGACGACGAGTATCCGCGTCACGGCGCGACCGTCGAGGCGATGACCAAGCTGAAGCCAGCGTTCGAGAAGGACGGCACCGTCACCGCCGGTTCGGCCTCGGGCATCAATGACGGCGCCGCCGCCGTGGTGCTGATGTCGGCCAAGCAGGCCGCCAAGGAAGGCCGCGCCGTGCTCGGCCGCATCGTCTCATGGGGTCAGGCGGGCGTCGATCCGAAAATCATGGGCACCGGCCCGATCCCGGCATCGCGCGCCGCCTTGAAGAAGGCCGGCTGGTCGATCAACGATCTTGACCTGATCGAGGCGAACGAAGCCTTTGCAGCGCAAGCCTGCGCTGTGAACAAGGATCTCGGTTGGGACACGGCTAAGGTCAATGTCAATGGCGGCGCGATCGCGATCGGCCATCCGGTCGGGGCTTCGGGCGCGCGCGTGCTCGTGACCTTGCTGCACGAGATGCAGAAGCGCGACTCCAAGAAGGGCCTCGCGACATTGTGCATTGGCGGTGGCATGGGCATCGCGATGTGCATCGCTCGCGATTGAGCGATGTGCATCGCTCGCGATTGAGCGATGTGCATCGCACGCGACTGATGTTGCGGCACGGCGTGATGAAAACTTCGTCGCGCCATCTCTGACTGGGTTTGATAGAAAGCAAATGCTCGGCCTTGCGCCGGGCATTTTTTTCTTTGAAGTTTGTTGAAGGGCCGCAACAATTCCGGTCCATAAAAAAAGACCGAAGGAGGATTCGATATGGCGAGAGTGGCATTAGTGACAGGCGGAACGCGCGGCATCGGCGGGGCGATCAGCAAGGCGTTGAAGGCGGCAGGTTATAGCGTCGCAGCGAGCTATGCTGGCAACGATAGCGCGGCAGACGCCTTCAAAACCGAAACCGGCATTCCGGTTTACAAATGGGACGTATCGTCGTTCGAGGCCTGCGTCGAAGGCACAAAAAAGGTCGAAGCCGATCTGGGCCCTGTCGAGGTACTGGTCAACAATGCCGGCATCACCAAGGACGGCGCGTTCCACAAGATGACGCCGGAGCAATGGAACGCCGTCGTCAACACCAATCTCGGTTCGCTGTTCAACATGACCCGGCCGCTGATCGAAGGCATGCGCTCGCGCAAGTTCGGTCGCGTGATTTCGATCTCGTCGATCAACGGCCAGAAGGGCCAGTTCGGTCAGGTCAATTATTCCGCAGCCAAGGCCGGCGACATCGGCTTCACCAAGGCGCTGGCGCTCGAAAACGCCAAGCTCGGCATCACCTGCAACGTGATCTGCCCGGGCTATATCAACACCGAGATGGTGCAGGCGGTGCCAAAGGACGTTCTTGAAAAGAGCATTCTGCCGCTGATCCCGGTCGGCCGCCTCGGCGAGCCCGAGGAGATCGCGCGCGCGGTCGTGTTCCTCGCCGCCGACGAGGCCGGCTTCATCACCGGCTCGACAATCACGGTCAATGGCGGGCAGTATCACGCTTGAGAGTTTGTCATTCCGGGGCGTGCCCGCCTCTTGGCGGGTGCGAACCCGGAATCTCATCAAGTTCAGCCAGCCCAGAATTCTGAGATTCCGGGTTCGATCGCGTAAGAGCGCGCTCGCCCCGGAATGACGAGTCTCCTTCGCCCATGTCCCCCCGCGCTGCCACGCTCATCGGCCTGACCGCGATATTGATGTGGTCGCTGCTGTCGGTGATGACGGTTGCGACCGGCGCGATCCCGCCATTTCAATTGATGGCGATGACTTTTGCAATCGGCGCGCTGGCGGCCTTCGCCAGTTTTCCGCTTCGCCCCGGCGCAATCCGTGCCTTGAGGCAATCGCCAATCGCATGGGCCATCGGCGTCGGCGGCCTGTTCGGCTATCACGCGCTTTATTTTCTGGCGCTGCGCCTTGCGCCGCCGGCAGAAGCCGGCTTGCTGAACTATCTGTGGCCGCTGCTGATCGTGCTATTTTCGTCGCTGCTGCCGGGCGAACATCTCAAGCGACATCACGTCATCGGCGCGCTGCTCGGTCTGGCCGGCACGGTTCTTCTGCTGGCCGGAAACATCGATTTGATGGCGACGCCGTCGCAGGTCGCGGGTTTTGCCGCGGCGCTGGCCGCCGCGTTCGTCTGGGCCGGTTACTCCGTGATGTCGCGCCGCCTGAAAGCCGTGCCGACCGATGCGGTGGCGGGCTTCTGCGCCGTCACGGCGCT
This sequence comes from uncultured Tardiphaga sp., assembly GCA_964244735.1. Lineage (GTDB taxonomy): Bacteria > Pseudomonadota > Alphaproteobacteria > Rhizobiales > Xanthobacteraceae > Tardiphaga. Next base: position 387 of record CAXTJT010000022.1, on the reverse strand, counting down.
GCTCGCAGCATTTATGCATGGCGCGATCGAAGGGACGGTGTGGCCGACGACGACGACCACATGGCTCGCCGTGATCGCTTTGGGAATAGGTCCGGTCGGCGCGGCGTTCTATGCGTGGGACATCGGCATGAAGCGCGGCGACATCCGCGTGCTGGGTGCAGCGTCCTACGCGACGCCGCTGCTGTCGACGGGATTTCTGATCGCGGCAGGCTTCGCGCAGCCGAGCGGCAATATCGCCGTAGCGGCGCTGTTGATCGCGGTTGGCGGCTTGATCGCGGCGAAGGACATGATCGGAAGCAAAGCCGGATAGCGGTATCCGTTCATCCCCGCGCAAGCGGGGAGGTGGATTCACGTTTGAAGTGCAACGGTTGATTTGAGCTGAGAGAA
>CAXTJT010000021.1:0-55320 GCA_964244735.1 uncultured Tardiphaga sp. | reverse complement strand
TACCTCGCTCCTGCGCAAGCCCTCAACAATCTCACGAAACCAAACACGAAGGCGGGGATCCAGTACTCCCATCATTGATGACTTGGGATACTGAGATCACCCGGTCGTCGGGCGTAGCTGGAGGACGAAAACGTCACCGGCGGCCCTTGCCGGGTGATGACGGCTTTCCTCAAGGCAAACAAAAGACCCCGGTTCCACCGGGGCCTTTTCTTCTCTCGCCAGAACGAGATTTTACTTGTCGCCGCGCTTCTTCAACGCGTTGCCGAGGATGTCGCCCAGCGTCGCGCCCGAATTGGACGAGCCGTATTGTTCGATGGCTTCCTTCTCTTCGGCGACTTCGAGCGCCTTGATCGACACCTGGACCTTGCGGGCCTTCTTGTCGAACTGGATCACCCGCGCATCGACCTTCTCGCCGACGGCGAAACGCTCGGCGCGCTGGTCGGTACGCTCGCGCGCCAGCTCAGACCGCTTGATGAAGGTCGTGAAGTCGGTGCCGGTGATCTGGACGTCGATGCCCGATTCCTTCACCTCGATCACTTCGCAGGTCACGACCGCGCCCTTCTTGACGTCGCCCGGCTCGGAGAAGGGGTCGCCTTCGAGCTGCTTGACGCCGAGCGAGATGCGCTCCTTCTCGACATCCACATCGAGGACGATGGCCTTGACCATGTCGCCCTTCTTGAAGTTGTCGATGACCTGCTCGCCCGGCTGCTTCCAGTCGAGGTCGGACAGATGCACCATGCCGTCCACGTCGCCGTCGAGGCCGAGAAAGAGACCGAACTCGGTCTTGTTCTTGACTTCGCCTTCGACGGTGGCGCCGACCGGATACTTCTCGACGAACACTTCCCACGGATTGCGCATCGTCTGCTTGAGACCGAGCGAGATGCGGCGCTTGACCGAATCCACCTCGAGCACCTGCACTTCGACTTCCTGCGAGGTCGAAACGATCTTGCCGGGATGCATGTTCTTTTTCGTCCACGACATTTCCGAGACGTGGATCAGGCCTTCGATGCCCGGCTCCAGTTCGACGAACGCGCCGTAGTCGGTGATGTTGGTGACGCGGCCGGTGAAGCGCGCATTGATCGGGTACTTCGCCTCGATGCCCTGCCACGGATCGTCCAGCAACTGCTTCATGCCGAGCGAAATGCGGTGGGTTTCGTGGTTGATCTTGATGATCTTCACCTTGACCGTCTGGCCGATCGCCAGCACCTCGGTCGGATGATTGACGCGACGCCAGGCAATATCGGTGACGTGCAGCAGGCCGTCGATGCCGCCGAGATCGACGAACGCACCGTAATCGGTGATGTTCTTGACCACGCCGTCGATGACCTGACCCTCTTCGAGGTTCTGCACCAGTTCCTGACGCTGTTCGGCGCGGGTCTCTTCGAGCACCGTGCGGCGCGACACGACGATGTTGCCGCGGCGGCGATCCATCTTGAGAATCTGGAACGGCTGCGAATTGTTCATCAGGGGTGCGACATCGCGGATCGGACGAATGTCGACCTGTGAGCGCGGCAGGAAGGCGACCGCGCCGTCGAGATCGACGGTAAAGCCACCCTTGACCTGGTTGAAGATGACGCCGTGAACCTTCTCGTTGTTGTTGAAGGCCTTCTCCAGCTTGCCCCAGCTTTCCTCGCGGCGCGCCTTGTCGCGCGACAGCACAGCTTCGCCCAGCGCGTTTTCGATCCGGTCGAGGAAGACCTCGACTTCGTCGCCGACCTTCAGCTCGCTCTCGCGGCCCGGGCCGTTGAATTCGCGAAGCGCCACGCGGCCTTCGGTCTTCAGGCCGACGTCGATGACGGCCATGTCCTTTTCGATCGCGACGACGATGCCCTTGATGACAGAGCTTTCCTGCAGATTGCCGCCTGCGAAGGATTCGTCGAGCATCGCTGCGAAATCATCGCGCGACGGGTTGTAGGAAGATGCAGCAGTCGAAGCCATTTTATCTCCAGATGCGGTGTTGCCGGCGTTCGGTTGATGAACGTGTCGCGCGTCCAGTGTCAGGGGTCCGCAACCTCTGACGACCGCGACTGCAATCCATTGACGGACGATCAATGAGTGCGACCGCGGGCCGGCAGCATGCCTGCACGAGCGATACGTTGAGACTTATGATCCGGGGTTCTGAGCCAGCGATCGGGTCGCATTGTCGCGAAACCGATGGTCAAGACCGGGAGCGGGCTTTCCTCCAATGACGGCAGCGGTTTCGTCTGAGGGCTTTCCAAATTGAAAGGCGATCAGACCCGCTGCCGGCCCGCTCGGACGGCCTCGACACTATCGATGGCAGCCCGGACGCCGAAGGATATAGCGGAAGCCGGCTTGACGGGCAAGCGGAAGGTCGGACCTCTATTTTCTATCTGCGCTCTTTAACCTTTACCATCAGATGAAAGAGAAATTTTAGTCTCTGATCTTGTTGTAATCTTCTGAAACGATCAATCGCATCGCGAGCAGAGCGCACGGCAGCGCGTGTATCAGATGCGCGCAGGTCCAGATCGGGATCATAGTCTGCCCTGTGCCGACGACTTTGCAGTTCGACTACAGCGCTTGCAAACGCACGCAAGTCCTGGTGAAGGAGATCGTCAGGCACAAGCCGCTTTTTGAATTCAGTACAAACCTGACTCAAAGTGCTGTGGTCAATATGCCGATAAGCTAATTTGTACTCAAGGCGTTCTGGACTGCCGCGTCCGATGTAGTGGTCTGCTACAGATCTCAACACCGTATGAAACACGGCGTAATACGCCGTCGAAATCGCACGACGATATTCTGCCTGCCCACCGCCCGCCCACCCGATCAGATGTTCAGCCTGAATAAGATATTTTTCAGGATTCGGAATCGACATCGACCGCTTCCAACTCGGCAGTTGTAGCATAGTCGATGATTGGAAAGCGGTCTTCACCGACATCCATGAGTCTATCTGACAATTGCGTCAGGATATTCAGCGGAGTTTGGCCGATCAGCAACGCTTCACCTTCCGGCTTAATCACGATGCTAACTTCGAGAATGGGATCGCCCGTCCAATCTATTGCTGGTTTTGATGAAACGGACACCGTCGTCCCCGGTGCAGTATTGGCATCCACTACGCCCTGAGTGATGCGTTCGATTTCTGCCAGATCAGTCATCCTACTAGCATACGTCCGGTCGGCTAAAGTTCAACCCCTCCGCTGCCGGCCCGATCGGACGGCCTCGACGATGTCGATCGCAGCGCGGACACCGCCTTCGATGTCCAAATGCGAGTTATCCAGCAAGACCGCATCGTCGGCCGCTTTCAGCGGCGCCGCAGCGCGGTTGCGGTCGCGCTCGTCGCGCCTGAGGATGTCTTCGAGCACCAACGCTTCGTCGGCATCCTCGCCGCGGGCGCGCGCCTCCAGCGTCCGGCGGCGGGCGCGGACATACGGATCGGCGACCACGAAGATCTTCACGTCGGCATGCGGACAGATCACGGTCCCGATGTCGCGGCCGTCGAGCACCGCGCCGGGCGGCTCGCCGGCGAAATGGCGCTGAAAGCTGACCAGGGCATTGCGAACGGCGGGAAGCTGCGACACGACGGACGCCGCCTCGCCGATCCGCTGCGTTTTCAGCGCAGGATGGCCGAATTTCTCCGGGTCGAGTTCCATTGCCGCAGAGACCGCCAGCATCTCGTCGGTCAGGTCGGCCCCCGCATCGAGCAGGGATTTGGCGACGGCGCGGTAGATAACGCCGGTGTCCAGATGCCGGTAGCGATAATGTGCGGCCAGCCGCTTGCCGAGCGTGCCTTTCCCCGAGGCGGCCGGTCCGTCGATAGCAATGATCATGCTTTGTCTGTGTCCTGAACGCCAAGATGGCCGCGCGCGCGGCGCAGCGGACGTTCTTCCGTGAAAATGTTGCGCGATGCAAATTCCGCCGGGCTGGAAAAGGTGAGAAATTCACGCATGGCGTCGTCGTCGAACGGCGAGGCGTGCCATGCCTTATCGAGATAGCGCGCCGGGCCGTAAGCCCAAGCTGGGGTCTGCGGCAGGGCATATTCATGCGCCAGGTATTCGGCGACGGCACCCATTAGCGCGTCTTCACGCAAGCCGATCGACGGCGGTTCATCGCGTAGCATGTCGGCGCGACTGGCGCCATCTTGTGCCGAATAAAACGAATCGAGAAACTCCGGCAGCGCCTTTTCGAGAGGCTCTCCGGCGCTAATCCTCGTCGTCGCTTCCGCCAGCGTATTTGGCCGCATTGGGTTCTTGATCCAGAGAAAAAAGACGCTTTAGCACGAAACGTTGCTTGTCGGCATCGGCGGCGCTGCGAGGAAAGAACTCGCCGAGGACCGCGATGGCTTGCTCGACGTCTGCAATCCCTACGACGCGCAGAAGGTTCGCAGTGTCGATCATATCCAGAGCGCCTTTCTTGAAATCAGAAATCCGAAGAGACTTGAGCTTCATGGCGAGCAGATAGCGCGCAGTTGGAATGAGCACCGTCAATCCGACGCTCTCACTTCGACGCGGAAATGTGCCGAACGCCAGATGATCGCGCTGCTCTTGCGCCAAAGGACTTAGATGGAACGATACACCATCATTGAACCAGTCCTCGCTCCAGCCCTTGTCACGCGCGATCTCGGCGACAACCGCTTTGAGCCAGTCCGGCCAGTCGCGGCCGATATCAGCGATATCGACATCCTCCGTCGCGAAGCGGAAATTGCTGGCAAGCATCAAAGCCGAGCCGCCATAAACGGCGATCTGCAACCGCGTCCCGGCCGCGACCGCCGCATGGCCGATCCGGTCGAACGCGTCGAGCAGGGCATGACGGTCGAAAGCCGTGGCCATGGCCTTAGGTCAACTCCGCGCCGAGCCCGCGCATCATCGGGATGAAATCCGGGAAGCTCGTGGCGATGAAGCTGGCGTCGTCGATGCCGACGGGCTTGTCGGAGGCGAGACCCATCACCAGCGCCGACATCGCGATCCGATGATCCATATGCGTCGCGACGAGGCCGCCGCCGGGCACCGAGCCCGTGCCATGGACGATCATGTCGTCGCCGGAGACCTCGACGTTGATGCCGTTGATCCGCAGCATCGCGGCGGTCGCTTCCAGCCGGTCGGATTCCTTGACGCGCAACTCCTGCAAGCCGCGCATCGTCGTGGTGCCCTGCGCGAAGGCGGCGGCGACCGCGAGCACGAGATATTCGTCGATCATCGACGGCGCGCGCTCCGGCGGCACCTCGACGCCTCTCAATTGCGAGGCGCGGACGCGCAGGGTCGCCATCGGCTCGCCCGCATCGTCGCGCAGGTCGCTCTCCTCGATCGAGGCGCCCATCTCGCGCAAGGTCGTGAACAGGCCGGTGCGCAGGGGATTGGTCATGACGTCGGTCAGCGTCACGTCGGAGCCGGGCACCAGCAACGCCGCGACGATCGGGAAAGCGGCCGAGGACGGATCGGCGGGCACCACGACATCGGCGGCGCGCAATTCCGGCTGGCCGGTCAGCGTGATCCGGCGGCCATGAAGACCGTCGCGTTCGCTGACGATCTCAGCGCCGAAATGTTTCAGCATCAGTTCGGTGTGGTCGCGGCTGGCCTCGCGCTCAATCACCACAGTGGTTCCCGGCGCGGCTAATCCAGCAAGCAGCACGGCGGATTTGATCTGCGCCGACGCCACCGGCGTACGGTACTGCATCGGAATCGGGTCGCGCGCGCCCTGCAGGGTCATCGGCAACCGGCAGCCCTCGGCGCTGGCGGTCACTCTTGCGCCCATCTGTTCGAGCGGATCGAGCACGCGGCGCATCGGCCGCGAGCGCAACGAGGCATCGCCGTCGAACACCGCCGAGATTGGGCAGCCCGCGACCGCGCCCATCACCAGACGGGCCCCCGTTCCGGAATTGCCGAAATCCAGCGGGACGGCCGGCTGGGCGAAGCCGGCCAAGCCCACGCCATTGACCGACCATGCGAAATCGCCGGTTCGGGTGACTGTCGCGCCCAATGCGCGCATCGCTTTGGCGGTGTTGAGGACGTCCTCGCCTTCCAAAAGCCCGATGATTTTGGTCTCGCCGACCGCCATCGCGCCGAGAATCAGCGCGCGGTGCGAGATCGACTTGTCGCCGGGCACGCGAACGCGGCCGCTCAATGCACGACTTTTGTGCGCCTGCATCGGCGTCGAAGGGTGGGAGTCGGTCAAGATTGTGGTTCCGGACTAAGAACTTCGTTGGAGCGGCTGGTACCACGGCGGGGCATCAGCGTCACGCGACGGGGCGCAAGCGGCAATGCGCTATTGACACCAGCGGCGCAACTAGCCAAGTGAAGCACCGTTTTTGAAGTAGTCCCAAGTAGGACCAGAGTAGGACCAGGATCCACACGTGGCAAAATCCGACCTCGGCACCAAACGCATTTGCCCGACGACTGGCAAGAAATTTTACGATCTCAATAAATCGCCGGTGATCTCGCCCTATACGGGCGACGTCGTTCCGATCGCGCCGCCCCGCACCCGCGCCGACGCGGCCTCGCGTGCGGCGGCGGCCTCCGCTGCGGCTTCGGCCGAAGCGCCGGAAATGGCGGACGCCGAAGAGTTGGTGCCCCTCGAAGAAGCCGATGCCGAGGAGAACACCGGCAAGAAGGCCGCTGTGCTCGAATCGGAGGACGATATCGAGGACGACGTCGCCATCGAGGACGATGAGGACGACGATTCGACTTTCATCGCCGATGAGGAAGAAGGCGACGACGACGTCACCGACATCATCGGTGACGTCGGCAACGACGAGGACACTTGAGCTTCGCTGCAAAACGTGTTCTGAGATGCCGCGCGGCGATCCCATTCGGCGCGCGGTCGGCATGATCCCGAAAAGTGGTCTTCCGGTTTTCGGATCAGATCATGCCCACGACGTTACGGGGCCATAGCTCAGCTGGGAGAGCGCTTGCATGGCATGCAAGAGGTCGGCGGTTCGATCCCGCCTGGCTCCACCACGCTTCGCCAAGCGGCTTCGCGTGGCGCAGCCACGGAAGGCGCTTGGCGAAGCGTGGTGCCCGGCGAAGCGTCTTGGCGTAGACGGGCTGAGACACCTTCGTACATTTACTCCAGAGATATATTCTGCTCCAATCCGATTTCGCGTGGCGCAGCCACGGAAGGCGCTTGGCGAAGCGTGGTGCCCGGCGAAGCCTCTTGGCGTAGACGGGCCGAGTTCAACTAAGTTGATGTCAATTCTGCTTTCATAAATTCTTCCGACCACTCACCGAATTTCCGGTGTCCTCATGTGGTACGTCTATATTATTCGCAGCACGGCATTTCCGGATCAGAACTACATCGGCGCGACGTCCGATCTGAAGCGACGAATTGCGGCGCATAATTCGGGCAAATCGGCTCACACATCGAAATTCATGCCATGGGAATTGGTCTGGTATTGCGCCTTCCCTGACAAGTACAAGGCGCTCGCCTTCGAGGCTTATCTGAAATCCCATTCCGGCCGCGCATTCGCGAAGAAGCGCTTCTGATCATTTGCGATCTTCCGCGTCTGGTGATTTATGTGCCGCAGTCGTCAGCAACGCAGCCCATCAAGAAGAAGCCCATGACAACTGAAAACTCGCCGTCAGCCCCGAATTTCGGCGCCATCGCCGGCCTGCGCGTGATCGATCTGTCGCGCGTGCTCGGCGGCCCGTATTGCACGCAAATCCTCGCCGACCACGGCGCCGACGTCATCAAAGTCGAGCCGCCGGCCGGCGACGAGACCCGCGACTGGGGGCCTCCGTTTCATGACGACGATGCGGCGTATTTCATCGGCGCCAACCGCAACAAGCGGTCGATCGGCCTCGACCTTGCCTCCGATGCCGGCCGGACCGTGCTGATGAAGATGCTCGACGACGCCGACGTGCTGATCGAGAACTTCAAGCCGGGCACGCTCGACAAATGGGGCATCGGCAACGACGTCATTCGCGCGAAGTTTCCCAGATTGATCCATTGCCGCATCTCCGGCTTCGGAGGCGACGGCCCGCATGGCGGTCATCCCGGTTACGATGCGATCATCCAGTCGATGGTCGGGCTGATGGCTGCGACCGGGACGGCGGATTCAGGCCCGACCCGGATCGGCGTCGCGCTGGTCGACATGTCGACCGGGCTTTATGCCTGCGTCGGCATCCTGATGGCGCTGGCGGAGCGGGCGAAATCCGGCCTCGGGCAGTTCGTCGAGGCGACGCTGTTCGAGACGGGTCTGGCGATCATGCATCCGCACACGGCGAATTATTTCATGCACGGCAAGCCGCCGGCGCGCACCGGCAACGAGCATCCGAACCTGTATCCCTATTCGGTATTCGCGGCGCGCGACGGCGACATCTTCATGGGCGTCGGCAATGACGGCACCTTCCGCAAGCTGTGCAAGGAACTAGGCAAGCCGGAATTGGGCGCCGACCCGCGGTTCGCGCGCAACCGCGACCGCGTCGTCAATCGCGGCGAGTTGCGCGCCGAACTGGAATCCATTTTGAAGCAGCACGACGCCGAGCCGCTGTGCAGGCGTTTGCTCGCGGCGGGACTGCCGGCCGGGCCGGTGCAGGGGATCGATCGGGTATTGGCCAACCCGCATGTCGCGCATCGCGGCGATGTCATCGAAAAGGATTGGTACAAAGGCGTTGCCTCGCCGATCCGCTTCGACCGCACCAAGGCCAGCCTGCGCCATGTGCCGCCGAAGTTTAGCGAGCACGCGACGGAGATTCTCGACGGCTTCGGCTATTCGCAGGCCGAGATCGATGCGTTGGTGGCGGCCGGCACGGTCAGCGGGCCGGAGCGGAAGCGGTAAGGGCTAGGCGGTCGCCACAAGTCGTCCTCGCGCAGGCGCGGACCCATCACGCTTTGCGTTGCAAGGGATAGCAGGTCTCGACTGATGTTATCTCATGAGAATCCTCGGCGTATGGGTCTCCGCCTTCGCGGAGACGACTCGTGGAGGCGCTGGCGCGCGAGCCTCCACCCCCATCTAATTTCCCGCTTTGCTTCGCAGCGGCTTGCCGCGTAGCATTCGCCCCGACATACAGTCATGCGCACGTCATCCGGTGCTGCTAACGCGCGCCAATGATGATGACGGCCTTTGGGAGGACTTGATGACCATTCGACGCCACTGCCAGGCTTTTGGCCTTGCGACCACCATGCTCGGCGCAATCGCCTTTTCAGCTCCCGCTTTCGCCGCGACCGAGATCCAGTGGTGGCACGCGATGACCGGCGGCAACAACGACATCGTCAACAAGCTCGCCGAAGAGTTCAACGCCTCGCAGAGCGACTACAAGGTCGTTCCGTCCTACAAGGGCGCCTATCCCGACACGATGAATGCCGGCATCGCCGCGTTCCGCGCCAACAATGCGCCGCACATCATTCAGGTGTTCGAGGTCGGCACCGCGACCATGATGAGCGCCAAGGGCGCGATCAAGCCGGTCTATGAACTGATGAAGGATGCCGGCGAGCCGTTCGATCCGAAGGCCTATTTGCCGGCGATCACCGGCTATTACTCGACCGCGAAAGGCGAGATGCTGTCGTTCCCGTTCAATTCGTCGTCGATGGTGATGTGGATCAACAAGGACGAATTGAAGAAGGCCGGCGTCGCCGAAATTCCGAAGACCTGGCCCGACGTGTTCGACGCCGCGAAGAAGCTGAAGGCGGCGGGTCACGCCACCTGCGGCTTCTCCAATGCCTGGGCGAGCTGGGCCAATATCGAGCAATTCTCTGCCTGGCATAACGTGCCGATCGGCACCGAAGCCAATGGACTTGGCGGCTTCGAGACGGTCCTCAAGTTCAACGCGCCGCTGCAGGTCAAGCACCTGCAGAACCTGATCGATCTGCAGAAGGACAAGACTTACGATTATTCCGGCCGCGGCAGCGCCAGCGAAGGCCGCTTCGGCTCCGGCGAATGCGCCATCTTCCTGACCTCGTCGGGCTATTACGCCACCGCCAAGGGCACCGCGAAGTTCGACTTCACCTCCGCGCCGATGCCGTATTACCCGGACGCGGCCGGCGCGCCGCAGAATTCGATCATCGGCGGCGCGTCGCTGTGGGTGATGGGCGGCAAGAAGCCCGAGGAATACAAGGGCGTCGCAAAGTTCTTCACGTTCCTGTCGGACACCAACCGGCAGGCGAAGCTGCATCAGGAATCGGGCTATCTGCCGATCACCAAGGCGGCTTACGAGAAAACCAAAGCGGACGGCTTCTACGAGAAGAACCCCATCCTCGAGACGCCGCTGAAGGAATTGACCAACAAGGAGCCGACCGAGAATTCGCGCGGGCTTCGCTTCGGCAACATGGTGCAGATGCGCGACATCTGGGCGGAGGAACTCGAAGCGGCGCTGGCGGGTCAGAAGACTGCGCAGGCCGCGCTCGATTCGGCCGTGTCGCGCGGCAACGCGATGCTGCGGACGTTCGAGAAGACGGTGAGCAAGTAGGATGATTTTAGAAGGTATGGAGAGTTCTGTTTGTTCACCAGATTGCTGCGCTTGAGTTCAACCACCTCTCCCATTGGGAGAGGTCGGATTGAGCGAAGCGAAATCCGGGTGAGGGGCTACGAACTATCGAGAGGGCGTACCCCCTCACCCCAACCCTCTCCCCATGGGAGAGGGGCATGCTGCCGTCGACGTGATGTCGCTGGAATGCCTTAACGAAAGTCGATCAGACTTCAACCCGCATGGAAAAAACCGCCGTCTTCAATAACAAGTTGCTGCCCTATCTTCTGCTGATCCCGCAGTTGATCATCACATTCGTGTTCTTCTACTGGCCTGCGAGCCAGGCGCTTTGGCAGTCGTTCCTGCGCGAGGATGCGTTCGGGCTGTCGTCCGAGTTCATCGGGCTGGAGAATTATTCGGCGCTGTTCGCGCAGCCTGAATATTACAGGTCGATGCTGACGACGGCGGTGTTCTCCACGCTCGTCGCCGCGCTGTCGCTGGCGATCGCGCTCTTGTTCGCGACGCAGGCCGACAAGAACCTCAAGGCCGCGCCGGCCTACAAGACCTTCCTGATCTGGCCCTATGCCGTCGCGCCCGCCGTCGCCGGCGTGCTGTGGATCTTCATGTTTCACCCGACGCTCGGCACGCTGGCGCGGCCGCTGCGCTTTTTGAACTTCGACTGGAATCCGTTGCTCAACGGCAATCACGCGATGGCGCTGGTTGTCATGGCGGCGGTCTGGAAACAGATCGCCTACAACTTCCTGTTCTTCCTCGCCGGACTTCAGGCGATTCCGAAAAGCGTGATCGAGGCCGGCGCGATCGACGGCGCCGGCCCGATGCGCCGGTTCTGGACCATCGTCTTTCCGCTGCTGTCTCCGACGATGTTTTTCCTGCTCGTCGTCAACATCGTCTATGTGTTCTTCGACACCTTCGGAATCATCGACGCCGTCACCGGCGGCGGCCCGGCGGGTGCGACCACGACGATGGTCTACAAGGTCTATGCGGACGGCCGGCTGGGCGGCGATCTCGGTGGCTCGGCGGCGCAATCGGTGGTGCTGATGGTGATCGTGATCGCGCTCACGGCGATCCAGTTCAAATATGTCGAGCGCAAGGTGCAGTACTGATGGTGCGCGTCACGACAAAGGCCCCCAGGAAGAACGACGTCGCACCATTCAGGAAATGCGCTGATGGTTGAGCATCGCCCCTGGAACGACATTATCGCCTATGCGATCCTGACGCTCGGCGTGTTCATCGTCGCGTTTCCGGTGTATCTGGCGTTCATCGCCTCGACGCATGACGCCGGCACGGTCGTCAGCGGCCGCATGCCTTTGCTGCCGGGCACGCACACGCTGGAAAATTACTATCGCGCGGTGTTCGTCGGCGGCTCGCGGACCAGCCCCGAACCGGTCGGGCGAATGCTGATGAACTCGTTCATCTCCGCGACCGGAATAGCGGTCGGCAAGATCCTGATCTCGATATTGTCGGCTTACTCGGTGGTGTATTTCCGCTTTCCGTTTCGCAAGACGGCGTTCTGGATCATCTTCGTCACGCTGATGCTGCCGGTCGAAGTCCGTATCTATCCGACCTACAAGGTCGTGGCCGATTTGGGCATGCTCGATACCTATGCGGGTCTGATCCTGCCGCTGATCGCGTCGGCGACGGGCACGCTGTTGTTTCGGCAGTTCTTCATGACGATTCCGGACGAATTGCTGGAGGCCTCGAAGATCGACGGCGCCGGGCCGTGGCGGTTTTTCAAGGATACGCTGCTGCCGCTGTCCGTGACGACGATCTCGGCACTGTTCGTCATTCAGTTCATTTACGGCTGGAATCAGTATCTGTGGCCGCTCCTGATCACGACGCAGGATTCGATGCAGACCATCGTCACCGGTATCAAGAAAATGCTGGTGACGACGGATGAACTGGCGGAATGGCAGTTGGCGATGGCGACCGCGGTGCTGGCGATGGTGCCGCCGGTTGCGGTGGTGATCTTCATGCAGCGGCTGTTCGTGCGCGGGTTGGTGGAGACGGAGAAGTGAGAGTGAGGATGATCGACATTTGCACCGCTGACTGCGCGCTCCCCTCCCCCTTGCGGGGAGGGGTCGGGGGTGGGGGTCGAACGATCGCTGCCTTTGTTTTTACCCCCCTCCCCAACCCTCCCCCGCAAGGGGGGAGGGAGCAGGCAGCATTTCATGGCTAACGTCTCTCTCCGCAACGTCAAAAAAGTCTATCCCGGCGGATTCGAGGCCATCAAGGGCGTCGATTTCGAGGTCGGCGACGGCCAGTTCTGCGTCCTCGTCGGCCCAAGCGGCTGCGGCAAGTCCACGCTGCTGCGCATGGTCGCCGGGCTGGAGACGATCACCTCGGGCGAGATCGATATCGGCGGCCGCGTCGTCAACCGGATCGAGCCGGCCGAGCGCGACATCGCGATGGTGTTCCAGAATTACGCGCTGTATCCGCATATGAGCGTCTACAACAACATGGCCTATGGCCTGCGCAATCGCGGCATGCCGAAGCCGGAGATCGACACGCGGGTGCAGGAAGCCGCCCAGATTCTCGAAATCACGACCATGCTGGAGCGCAAGCCGCGACAGCTTTCCGGCGGTCAGCGCCAGCGCGTCGCGATGGGCCGCGCCATCGTGCGGCAGCCGAAGGTGTTTTTGTTCGACGAGCCGCTGTCGAATCTCGATGCGAAATTGCGCGTCGCAATGCGGGTCGAGATTCGCAAGCTGCAGCGCCGGCTCAAGACGACGTCGATCTACGTCACCCACGACCAACTCGAAGCGATGACGCTCGCCGATATTCTGGTGGTGATGAATGGCGGGCAGGTGGAGCAGATCGGCAATCCGCTGGAGATTTATCGCAAGCCGGCGACGACCTTCGTCGCGTCCTTCATCGGCGCGCCGCCGATGAACCTCATGACGTTGACGGCGCAGGAGATCGCAGCGCAATTCATCGGTGACAACCGTGCGGCGGCGAGTGGCGGCATTCTCGGCGTTCGCCCGGAGGACCTGGAGATCGCGGCGGGCGAGAGCCATGCCGGCGGCCTCGCGCTCGATCTCACCGTCGAGGCGATCGAGCGCGTCGGTCCGGAAACCTTCGTCTATGGCAGCCGCGGCGGCGATATCCATGCCGTCAGCGCCAAGCCGGGCGAATTGCCGCCGGGCGAGGTGATCGTCCGCATTCCCGGCCAGATCGCGCCGGCGATCGGAAACCGCATCCGCGCCACCGCGCCGCGCGACAGGTTGCATCTGTTCGCGGCCGACGGCCGCAGCCGGATCGATCTCTGACCCTCGAAATCAGCGTTGCCAAAGCGTTAAGACGATCGGCGCAGACTTTGCTCCGCCCAGGCCGAGGACGGGGCGTGCCCGTTCTTGACCCTGTGCGCGGCGATGCCCATATCGTTGTTTGACCGGCCGGCATGCCGCCGTCTGGTCAGGGGCGCCGCTTGAGGGCCTCTAACACCAAAGTCGCTTCGAGAGGACTTTGTACTGATGTCTCGTGTTCCCTCGTTATCCAGTCCGTTCCTGCTCGGGTTCGACGAAATCGAGCGTGCGCTCGATCGCGTCGTCAAAGGCGCAGACGGTTATCCTCCCTATAATATCGAGCGCTGCGACCGCAACAGCGGCCAGCCGGAGCGCCTGCGGATCACGCTGGCGGTGGCGGGATTCACCCGCGACCAGCTCGATGTCACCACCGAGGAAAACCAGCTCGTGATCCGGGGCCGCCAGCAGGACGACAAGACCAGGCAATACATCCATCGCGGCATCGCCGCGCGCCACTTCCAGCGCACCTTCGTGCTGGCGGAGGGGATGCTCGTGCTTGGTGCGGACCTGAAGAACGGGTTGCTGTCGGTCGATCTGGCCCGTCCCGAACCGGAACGGATCGTCAAGACGATCGCCATCAATGAACACGAGGATTGAAACCAATAGCGGACTCGACCGCTTAACTTCATGAAGGAGTCGAGACCATGACGGAAGCACATTTCGCAAACGAGCCGAATGCCGTGTCGCCCGAGGCGCTGACCAATCTGGGCGAGGGGCTGATCGCTTATGTGAAGCCGATCAAATCTGAGGACGTGCCGGGTCTTTTCCCGCAGGCGCCGGAGATCGCGCCGGGTTTGAAGTTGTTCGCGCTCTATGCCGCCGACGGCACGCCGATCATGCTGACCGATAGCCGAGAGTCCGCCGTTGCCAACGCCTGGAGCCACGAATTGCAGGCCGTCAGCGTCCATTGAATTTTCAGGGTCCGAATGCGGAGCGCGGCGGCCGGAAACAGCCGTGGCGCTTGGTCAGGCCGCCGTGGCGGGCGGCAACGCCAGCACCGAATAGATCGCCTGGGCGTCGCGCGAGGCCCGCAGCTTCTTGGCCACATCCTGATCGCGGAGCAGGCGGGCGATGCGCGCCAGCGCCTTGAGATGGTCCGCGCCGGCGCCTTCCGGGGCCAACAGGAGGAACACCAGATCGACCGGCTGGCCGTCCATGGCCTCGAAGTCGATCGGCCGCTCCAGCCGCGCGAACAGGCCGAACAATTTGTCGAGTTTGGGCAACTTGCCGTGCGGGATGGCGACGCCGTATCCGACGGCGGTGGTGCCGAGCTTCTCGCGCTGCAAAAGCACCTCGAAGACGGCGCGCTCGTTCTGGCCGGTGAGGGCGGAAGCGCGCAAGGCCAGCTCCTGAAGCGCCTGCTTCTTGCTGATGACCTTCAACGCCGGGAGGATCGCCTCTGGTGCGACCAAATCCGTAATCATCATGGGGCGTTCCGGGGTATCTAACCGTCTGGTGTCAGGAATTGGTCTCGGGAGTTCGGCCTCGGCCGCAACATCGGACTTCTACGTCAATCGTCTTGCATTTGCACGGGCGCCGTCACCTGACGGTCGCCGCCGGAGCACCCGGCCGGCTGATGGCGCGGGCGGCTCCCTGTCAAAGGCGGCGGACCATAGGGAGCGGTCCCAAAGGCGTCAATGGCGATCTGTCGACTTAATCACCGGCGGATCGACCCACCCCACATTTCCGTCGGCCCGCCGGTAGATGATGTTCACCCGGCCGCTGCTGCCATGCTGGAACACGACCACCGGCGCGCCCGTCAAGTCCAGTTCGGTCACGGCCTGGCTGACCGACATGCTCTTGAGCGACGTCGTCGCCTCGGCGATGATGACGGGGTTGAAGTCGTTGTGCTCGTCCTCGTCCTCATGGGCGGGCGCTTCGATGACGTAGCTCGGCGCGTCGAGCGTCGGCGCGGTGATCTCGGCCAGCGCCTCGGTTTCGGCATGAGCCTTGCGGGCGGAGCGATCCTTCAGCCGGCTCTTGTAGCGGCGCAGGCGCTTCTCGATCTGAAACAACGCCTGGTCGGCGCTGGCATAGGCGTCGGTCGCGTTCGACTCGGCCTCGAGGGTAATTCCGGAATCCAGATGCAGGGCGCAATCGGTGCGGAAGCCGAAGCCGTCCTTGCTGAGCGTGATGTGGCCCGTGTAGTTGCCGTCGAAATATTTTCGGAGGACTTCATCAGTGCGTTCGCTGACGCGACCGCGTAAAGCATCACCGACGCTGATGCTTTTGCCAGAGACCCGGATGGTCATTTCGTACCTCGCTTCTGCTGGTGGGCTTAGGAGTATGCGACTGCTGGGGAAGCAATCAAGCCGGTGCGGTGTCGCGGGACCGATCAGAAACCGCTGGCGCGGTCAATGCGTTTCCTAACATGCTTTGTTTGTCACGACGGCGTTGCACCGACGACGGTATCCGCATCGCTTCGCGATATTTCGCAACGGTGCGCCGTGCGATGTCAATGCCGGAGGCACGCAGCCGTTCCACGATGCTGTCATCGGACAGGATGGCTGACGCAAGTTCGCCGTCGATCAATTGCCGGATTTGATGCCGCACGGCTTCGGCGGAATGCGCTTCGCCGCCATCGGCCGACGCGATCGACGCCGTAAAGAAATACTTCAATTCATAGCTGCCGCGATTGGTCGCCATGTATTTGTTGGCGGTCACGCGCGACACCGTCGATTCATGCATCTGGATCGCATCGGCGACGGCCTTCAGATTCAACGGCCGCAGATATGCGACGCCTTGCGTGAAAAAACCATCCTGCTGCCGCACGATCTCTGTCGCGACTTTCAAAATGGTGCGGGCGCGCTGATCGAGCGCGCGCACCAGCCACGTCGCGTTTTGCAGGCAATCGGAGAAGTAGGACTTGTCGCCGTCCTTGCGGATGTTCTTCGACAGTTGCGAATAATAAACCTGATTGACCAGCACGCGCGGCAGCGTGTCCGAGTTGAGTTCGACCAGCCAGCCGCCATCGGGCCCCGGACGCACATACACATCCGGCACGAAGGTCTGCGTGCGCGATGCGCCGAATTTCAAACCCGGCTTCGGATCGAGCCGGCGGATTTCACCGATCATGTCGGCGAGGTCGTCATCATCGACGCCGCAGATTTTCCGCAGATTGCCGATGTCGCGCTTGGCCAGCAGATCGAGATGCTCGACCAGCGCCTGCATCGCGGGATCGTAACGATTCTGATCGCGCAATTGAATGGCGAGGCATTCGCTGAGGCTGCGCGCGCAGACGCCGGGCGGATCGAATGTCTGCAAGACTTTCAGCACGTCGTCGATCTGCTGCGGCGATGCGCCGAGCCGCTCGCCGATCTGTCCGAGATCGGGCGGCAGGTAGCCGGCATCGTCGACGAGATCGATGAGATACTGTCCGATGAAGCGCTGCGTCGGATTGGCGAAGGCGACCGCGAGCTGTTCGGCGAGATGGCCGCCGAGCGTGATTTCGGCGGCGACGAAGGCTTCGAGATTGTAGCTGTCGTCGTTCGATGCGCCGCCGCCCCACTCGGTATAGGCGGTCGGTGCGGCGTCCTGCGCGTTGCGCGCGGCGGACTCGGACGGTTCTTCGGAAAACACATTGTCGAGGCCGGTATCGAGCGTTTGCTCGATCTCGGAGCGCGATCCCAGATCGCGGTTCATCCAGTCCTCGGAACCGGACTCTGAGGCGTCGCCGGCGCCGATCTCGAAGCCCGAATAGTCCCCGTCCTCGCTTGAGGACGCCTCGTTGCGATCGCCATGGTCCGGGGTGGGTTCGCCGGCCACCGGCGCGTCCGGGCCGTCGCTGGCGCGTTCCAGCAACGGGTTCCGTTCCAGCTCGTCCTCGACGAAGGTCGACAGGTCGAGATTGGACAATTGCAGCAGTTTGATCGCCTGCATCAACTGCGGCGTCATCACCAGCGACTGGGACTGGCGGAACTCTAGTCGTTGCGTTAACGCCATGAAGACAAGAACCGATCCAAAATGGTCCGTTTCTTGCTTAGCGCCTTCCGGCGGACATGTACATGTCTTGACGAATTTTAGATTTGGAGTAGAGGCGGGATTGTCCGGAAGGGATTAAAGCCGGAATTCTTCACCCAGATAGAGCCGCCGAACGTCGGGGTCCGCCACGATCTCCTCCGGCGAGCCTTCCGTCAAGATCTCGCCGGCATAGACGATATAGGCACGGTCGGTCAGCCCCAGCGTCTCGCGGACGTTGTGGTCCGTGATCAGCACGCCGATGCCGCGATTGGTCAGATGCCGTACCAGATCCTGAATATCGCCGACCGCGATCGGGTCGATGCCGGCGAAGGGCTCGTCGAGCAGCATGTAATTCGGCCGCGTCGCCAGCGCGCGCGCGATCTCGACGCGCCGGCGTTCGCCGCCCGACAGCGCGATCGACGGTGATTTGCGCAGCCGCGTGATGTTGAACTCCTCGAGCAGCGCGTCGAGTTCCTTCTCGCGTTTCCTGCGGTTCGGCTCGACGACCTCGAGCACGGCGCGGATGTTCTGTTCGACCGTCAGGCCACGAAAAATCGAGGCTTCCTGCGGCAGATAGCCGATGCCGAGGCGGGCGCGCTGATACATCGGCAGCCTGGTGACGTCGTGGCCGTCCAGTTCGATGCCGCCTCGGTCGGCCTTGATGAGGCCCGTGATCATGTAGAAGACGGTGGTCTTGCCGGCCCCGTTCGGGCCGAGCAGGCCGACCGCCTCGCCGCGCCGCACATAGATGCTGACGCCGCGCACCACCTGCCGCGAGCCGAACCGCTTCTCGACCTTGTGGACTGCAAGATAGCCGGCTCGGCCGGAGTCGCCGCGATTGCCCTTGCCAACGGGCTTGGGCTGCGGTTGCGGCACAGTGCGCGGACGCGGCGGCTGCGAAGCCGGCTGGGATACGGCCGATGCAGGATGATCGAGCGCCGCGCCGGGCGTCGCGCGCACCGGGGCGGGAAGCAGGCCGGCGTCGCCGAGCGACGTGATGTCCGCTTTCGGTGCGACGGTGTTGCGCGCGAACCCTTGCGGGCCGCGTTTCGGCGTGCGCCGGCTGAAAATGCCGAAAAGACCCACCATGCGATGTCGCTTCATCCTGTCGATCAGAGGGTTTGGCCTGCGCCCGGTCCGTCGACTGCGAGCAGTATGTCGATGTCCTTTGCGGGCGGCGCAAGCTCCCACAAGACAACTTCCAGCGCTCATGGAACTATTTTTGCTTGCCGGGCTTCGCCGCGCCGTTGGACGGCGCCCCGCCCGGCGTCGGCAAGATGCTTGCCGGCCCGCCGGGCGCGCCGCCTGACGACGATTGGAACAGGCCCTGGACGCGGCCGGTATCGGATTCAACCCGCGACACGCCCGTGGTCATGTCGACCATCAATCGATCGCCTTTCAGCACATTCATGCCCTGCGTCAGCACGACCCCGCCGACCATCGTGACGAGATTGGTCTTGGTGTCGAACACAGCGCTTTCGCCGGTCACGACCTGATCCTTTTGCGTGACGATGACGTTGCCCTTGGCTTCCAGGCGACGGATCGACGACGACCCGGCCGGGCCGGGCGCGGCGGCCTTCATCTGCGTCTTCGGGGCCGCCTTCGCGCCGTCGTTCTCCGCGCCGTCATAATAGACCACCAGCGTCTTCGACTTCATCGTGGTATCGCCCTGCACGACCTTGACGTTGCCGGCGAAGGTCGCCTCCTTCTTCTTGTCGCGCATTTCCAGCGACGCGGCCTCGATCTGGATCGGCTGGTCCTTGTTCTGCGAAAAGCCCTGCATGGCGTTCGGCACGCCCGATACGGCGCTCTGCGCGCGCGCTTCGATCGCGGCGGTCGCCAGCGCCAGCGCCACCGCGACGAGCGCGGTGCAACGCCACATTTTCGGCATTGAGATCATGATGGGCGTCACTTTGCCTCAACCCGGTTGCCGGACTGTGAACGGGCCTTCGCTGCGGGTGCTGCGGCCGGCTTGGCTGCGGGTTGGTCCATCACGAGCTTCATCACGACGTTGCCCTCGAAGCGCACGACCTCGCCCTTGTCGGTGAGGCGCAGCCTGTCGGCGCGCACCGTGCCGTTGGTCATCTTCACATCGACGCCGTCATCGGTGGACACGCCGCCGCTGGCGATATCCACCGTCGCCTGATTGAGCCGCACTTCGTAGCCTTCGGAGGTCTGCAGGAAAACGTCCTTTCGCAGATCGAGCATCTGCGCCTTGGTATCGAACAGGCCGGTCTGGGCTTCCAGCGTCACGGTCGAGCGGTCTTCAGTGAGCACCTTGCCGCGCACGATCGACAATTCGACCTTGTTGGGATCGGCGATGTCCTGCGTCGCGGTCTTGGCCCAGATTTCATAGGGCCGCTGATCCGGCGAGAAGCCCGCAAGATGCGGCGATTCCATGGTGATCTTGGTGCCGGACACCACCATGCCGCTGACATCGACCGGCAGTTTGGTCAGGATTCGAAACGGGTTGAAGACCGATACGCCGATGATCATCGCCATCGACAGTGCGACCACGCCCGGCACGGCGATGCGGAGAAAACGCACAAGCCGGCTGTGGCGCGCGGCGCGGGCAAAGCGCGCATCCATGCCGGCCTGAATGCTCTGGCCGCCCATCGCCTGGCTGTCAATCGAAACCACCGCGTCTCCAAGACCATCTGGATGTCGGATCGATCACGCTACACTATTGCAAAATCAGGCATTTTGCAGCCCCGGCAGTGGCGAAATCCAAATCCTGCTCCAGACAGGCGATGCAAACACGGCTAAATGACGTCGGGCGTGAGGATGCCGGACCGCATAACATCAGGAATGGGCGAAGATATCCGCCTCGGCCCAGCCGGCGAGATCGAGCCGAGCGCGGGTCGGCAGGAAGTCGAAGCAGGCTTTCGCCATCCCGGCGCGGCCCTCGCGCGCCAGCATCGCATCGAGCTTCGTGCGCAGGGCGTGCAGATGCAGAACATCGGACGCGGCATAGGCCGTTTGCGCCTCGGTCAGCGCGTCCGCGCCCCAGTCGCTCGATTGCTGCTGCTTCGACAGATCGACGCCGAGCACCTCGCGCGCCAGATCTTTCAGGCCGTGCCGGTCGGTATAGGTCCGGACCAGCCGCGATGCGATCTTGGTGCAATAGACCGGCTGCGGCATTACGCCGAACGCGTTCGACAGAGCCGCAAGATCGAAGCGCGCGAAGTGGAAGATTTTCGTGACGCCGGGATCGCCGAGCAGCTTCTTGAGATTCGGCGCGTCGCTGACATCTTTCGGAATCTGCACGACGTCCGCGGTGCCGTCGCCCGGCGATAGCTGCACGACGCAGAGCCGGTCGCGATGCGGATTGAGCCCCATGGTTTCGGTGTCGATCGCAACCGAATCCGTGTAGCGGCTGAGGTCCGGCAGATCGCCGCGGTGCAGTCGGATGGTCATGATCAAAACCTTGCTGAGATGTCGGCCATTGCTTCGCAGGTTTTGCATAACAGGCTCGCGGGCTGCGGCACAACCGCGCTTGCCGATCGGGCGCGGCTTGCTAACCTGATCGCAAATCTGAAGGAGAGCGCCGTGACCTACGACCGATCGACCGTCGAAAAGGTGATCCAGCATTAGTTCGACGGCCTGCATGAGAACGACGCCGACAAGATCGGCGCGATCTTTCATCCCACCGCCGATCTGCGCTGGCAGGACAATGGCGAATTGAAAGTGCTGAGCGTGCCGGACTGGCTCGCGATGGTGCGCAAGCGGGCGGAAAAGAACTCGCCGCCAAAGGCGCGCGACGATTTCATCGTCACGCTCGATCGCTCGGACGACGCCACCGCCTTCATCAAGGTGCGCTGCCAGTTGCCGCCGCGTTACTTCACCGACTATCTGATCGCGATGAAATTGAACGACGGCTGGCAGATCGTCTCGAAATCCTACCGCGCCGATGTAAGGGAATAGGGAAGCAGAAAAGTCATTCCGGGTTCGCCTGCCACTTTCATTGCGCGCGCCCGGAATGATGTCGCAGCGACAGTCCGAATTCCGTTTTGCGTGACCGCTTTATCCGCTGACGCGCGACCTGGATTTCACGGCGGAGGATTTCGCGGCGATCGTCGTGTTCGGCAAAGGCTTGGCGGCGCGGCGCTCAGCGATCTGAAGCAAGCCTGTTTCATTCGGCAATCTTGGCGATCATCTTCCCGTCAATGACCTCATGCGAAACAGCCATTTTGCCGACGGCTTCTTCAGCGGTTTTTTCCCATTTCTTGGCTTCCGACAACCAATGATCGGCATCAGCCGGACGCTTCCTGGCTTGGTCTCGGCACAATCTTGCTTGCAGCACGCATGAAATCTTTTTCATGTTTCGCTCCCGGATATAAGGATTCTCGGAAAGCGCCGGCGCGACCTTGTTTTGCCGGCCACAAATTGTGCGTTAAACGGTTTTCCATGCCGTCGCTCACTTCGGAGACTGCAATCCGGGCGAACTCAGCCAATCGCTGATGCGGGTCGCGGTTTCGAGCTGCTGTATTTCCCGCTGCAACCGATCGCGCTTGGCGCCCTGTGGAAGCTCTTCCACAGACTTCCGCTTGGCATCGGCTATTGCCGCGCAGCGATCTTCAAAGCTTCCCGGCAAATCAGTTTTTCGACGCGCCATGGTCTCCTCCTCATAGTTGAGAAGTCATAGGCTTCCAAAACTCCCCATCCTTGTCTGTCCAAAAAGCGACATTGATGTTTGTTTGATCCGCACAGCAGCAAGATTCAATGTCTCATCCGTCTGATGGTTTTACTGTCAGAAACACGAGACAATCAAAATAGTGTCATATCCCGACTTATGAGATCGGATCGCAGACAGCGCGTTTTCTTGACGCGAAAGCCTTCCGCTTGCGCGCCGATAGCGGCGGCCACCGTGCCAATGACGACGGTGCAGCAGTCGAGTGATTCGCGGCGCATGTTTCTAGTCGGCGACCTGCCGCAGCATCGCGCGCACGATCAGCCGGTGAAACGGCATGATGATCGCAAGGTAGACGCGGCCGAGCAGATTGTGCGTCAGCACGATCGTCGTCGCGGTGATGCGCTGTTGCGCGCCGCTGATCGCGACATCGACCACGACTCGGAAATCGAGATGTTTGTCGTTGAGTCCGGCGACGAGTCGTCGCGGTGTTTCGCTGACGACTGGGAACATGCCGACGCGGTTGGGCGTGGACGACCGCGCCGCACGTTCCGTCTTCAATCCGAACGGCGTCACGATCCGGTCGCGAACGGCCATCAGCGTTGCGATCCAGCGCGGCTGCCGTGAAAACATTCGCTCGGCGGCCTGACGTGCGGTCAGCGGGGTGTCGCAAATCGCCATGCTGTAGGCATCGATGAACTGCGCGCCGGTCAAAAAACTTGCAGCGTTGATGTCGGGCTCGGTCGCGTCGACGCGCATCGATGCCTCCTCGGCAGTCACAATCGGGGCATAGCCTAGCATAAGTCCGGTCGCCTAGGGCAGCGCGTCTCGCGCCCATTTGGCCCATAGTTCTTTCGGCGGCAGGCAGATGAATCCGCCGGCGGCGTCGCCGACATAAGACGCCGTGCCGCTCAGCGCGCAGGCGGCGGTGAGCAGACAGACCAGCGCCGCGCGATGCTCGTGCGCGGCGCTGGTCGGCATCGATGCGATATCGTAGAGCGCCGTGCGCAGCGCGTCGTCACGCCAGTCCAGAAGATCGAGGATCGCATCGAAGCGGCGTGCTGCCGCCAGCCGCGCGTAATAGGCGTCGGACTTGCTGCCGCGCTTGATCGGGCCGAGCGCCGCGTAGTCGTCATCGCTCAACAGAACGCCGAGAAACGCATTCGGAAACGCCTCGACGATCGTGCGCCGCTGTGGCGTGGGCCTGGCGCGGGATTCCATTTCGGACGCAATCAGCGTTGCGGCCGCGCGCAGCGGCAGGCCGAATCCGAAATGGCTGAAGCCCGGCTTGCAACGCCGGCTGAATGCGCCGCGACTGAGGATCAATTCGCAGGCACGCGCGGTCGGCGGGCCGTCCGTTGCCGTCACGATCGGCCCGTCGATCGCGATGGCGTCGAAGCGCATTCCGTTCGGCATTGCGTCGGCGCGGTTTTGCGGCGACGATCCGATGCAAGTGAGCGTCACGAGGCGCCCGCGATCGTAAACCGCGACCCCGGTCGACTTGGCTGTCCTGGAGAAGCCGACATCGATGCCGAGCAGGGACACGGAGCGCCAGTCGATCAACGGACCTGACGCCGGATCATCGGGTCATCATGTCGGCGGCGGATCGAGCCGCGTGCAGCCGCCATCGGCTATCGGCCGCATGATGTCTTCGGCCTTCACCTTGCCTTTGATCGTCAGCAAGTCCCACCCCATCTTGACGTCGGCGGGTTTCTTCACTTCCACGAGCAGCATGTCGTTCATCAGCCGGCCGTCGGCCCGGACTCGGGCTCCGGGGGCAAAGAAGTCATCCACCGGCAACTCCTTCATCTTGCGCATCACCGTCAGGCCGTCATTGTCGTTTGCGGCTTCTGCTGCGCGCAGATAGTGGCGCACGGCGCTGTAAACGCCGGCCTGAGCCTGGGTCGGCATCTTGCCGCCATTCTTCGCGGCAAAGCGCTTGCCGAAGGCGCGGCTGGCGTCGTCATTGTCCCAGTAATAGCCGGCGAGATATTGCACGCCTTGCGTGGCTTCGGCGCCGAGCGCGTGGACGGAGGTCAGATAGAAGATCAGGACCGCGAGCTTCTGCTTGCCCTCGCCGATCTGGAATTCACGGGCCTGCTTGATGTTCGTCACCGTATCGCCGGACGCATTTGCGAGCGCGATGACCTTGGCGTTGGACCCCTGCGCCTGCAGCAGAAACGACGAAAAATCCATCGTGCCGACCGGGTGCTTCACCGCGCCGAGCACTTTGCCGCCCGCGGCTGTCACGACCTTGGACACCTCGGCCTGCATCGCGTTGCCGAATGCGTAATCCGCCGTGATGAAATACCAGCTATCGCCACCCTGCTGCACGATCGCTTTCGCAATGCCTTGCGCCAGCGAATAGGTGTCGTAGAGCCACATCGCGCCGGTCGGCGAACAAGCCTTGCCGAAAATGTCCGCCGTGGCGGATCCGACATGAACCAGCACCTTGCCGCGCTCGCGCGACAATTCCTGCACCGCCAGCGAGATCGCGGAATTGCCGATGTCGAAGATCGCATCGACGCCCTGCTGGTCGTACAGGCTGCGCGCCAGATTGACGCCGATGTCGGTCTTGTTCTGGTGGTCCGGCCCGAGCAGCACGATCGGCTGGCCGCGCACCTTGCCGCCGGCATCATCGACCGCAAGCTGGGCCGCGGTCACGCTGCCGACGCCGCCGGCATCGGCAAAGACCGAGCTTTTGTCGTTGAGCACGGCGATGGTGACGGGCCTGGTGATCGGTTCGGCGACGGCGGCGGTCGAGACCAGGCCGGCAACACCCAGGAAAAGCAGGCGAGCGATCGTCCTCATGAGATGTGTCCCGTTTCTTATGGTTATGTCGCGCGCCAACGGCGACGCCGGGTCGCGCATGAAAGGCCGCAATGGATCATGGCGACCCCGGCTGCGTCAATCGGTCAACGGATTGCGCCGCAAGCCGATCGCGGAGACGCGCGCGTCTTCACCTGCTGAATTTAGATGCTGCAAAGCAACGCACGCATGACGCGGTGAGCACGATCTGCGCAACCGCGCTTATACAAAATGCTTGACCGCTGCGGCCTTTCAAAACACCATTCAAGCTTTATTGAAGTGTTTCAGGGGCTGATATGAACCGGATGATTGCTCCGGCGTCGCCGGGAAGTGTTGTCCCCGTCGATAAGTCACGCGCCGCGGATCTGGCGTCCTCGACCCTTCCGGAAGATGCGCGCGCGACATTCGATCGCCTGTATTGCGACGTTGTCCGCCGTGCATTAGTGGACGTTCCCGCGTTACGAGGATCCTATCAGGAGTGGAAGGCGTGGATGGCGGTGGCCGTCGACGACGACTATCCGCCGTGTCGGCAGATCATCCAGGCGAATGAGCAACTTTGTGCATGGGAGTCGGTGCTCGGCGTTGAGCGGGTCTCGTCGTTTCCCGTGACGGTCAGCGTGGCGCTGACGGAGGTCTGCAATGCCCGGTGTTCGTTCTGCGCTTACGTCCCGGAGCGCGTGGCCAATGAGCGTGTGACACTTGCCGACGTCCAGCGCGCCGACTGGCTGAAATTCTGCAAGACGTTCACGCCCAATGGCGGCGGGCTCGGCGAGCCGTTCGCCCACCCCCAGATTGTTGAGCTGCTGGATGCCATTCGGCTGATGGCGCCCTTCGTCAAGATCAGCATCATCTCAAATGGATCGTTGCTGCGACCGGATGCCGTTCGCGCCGTGACAGGGTTTGTCGATGTCCTCAAGATATCCCTGAACGCGGCGACCGAGGCGACCTATGAAAAGACGATGTCGCCTTTGACCTGGTCGAAAACGCTCGCCAACATCCGGGCGGTCCGCGATGAAAAGCTGCGCCAGAACACCCGGCTTCCGCTGCTGCGTGCGGGCTTCGTGCTTCACCTCGACAACCTCGACGAACTTCCGCTGGTGCCCGCCTTGATCGAGGACCTCGGTTTTGAGGAATTGCTGGTCAACGTCATGTATCCGCCTTTGGCGATTCCAAATCGGGAATTGATGACGTCGCGTCACTCCATTTTCAACGAGCCGGCGCGCGCGCGCGCGCAGATTGCCTTGATGGAAGCGGACTGCGAACGGCGCGGACTGCGACTCGTCAAGCGGCTTCCGGTGCTTTGAGGGCCAGAAAGCATGGACCAGATTTCCCCGTTTTCAGAGGATGACGACGACAGCGAAATGGACGGACACGATGCGAGTGCTGCGCGCGCAGCAGGCGTCAGCCACGAATTCATCCAGTATCACAATGCCGGAATGGAGTCCGTGTGTTGGGCGCCTTGGCGCATGCTCAAGGTCGATATCCGCTCGCGGACCTCCGTCTGCTGCAGCTTTGCGCACAAGCTGCCGAAATTCGACTGGCCGACGGCGCGCACGTTTCACGATGAGGCCGGCATGTGGAATCATCCCTACATGCAACATATGCGTCGCACGATGGGCAAGGACGATGAATTGCCGTTTTGCAAAGTGTGCCGCGAGACCGACAAGCGCGACGTCCGCAATCTGACGACGCGTCGCGAGGCCATGCACGCGACCCAGACGATCTACAACGGCATGCTTGAGACGATTGCGGCGAAAAATGCCAAGGGGGCCGTCGATCTCTACGTCTTGAACCCTTCAGCCTTTGAAGCCAGGCTGACGACGAAGGTTAATGCCGCGGTCATGCATTCCGTCACGCAGGGACGGTTGACGCAACGCAAGCTGCTGCGCGCCCGGTCGTTTGACACCTGCCGTCGCATTCTGCAGATCGGCGCCCTGAACGGCGCAGTGACGCCCTTCCTCGCCGAAACCGCCGAGAGCGTGACTCTGGTCGCGGACCATTCGAGAGGGCTCGAGCGGGTGCGCGGTATCGCGGACGTGCTCGGCTTTGACAATATCCAGTTTCTAACCGTTCCGGACATGTCGGCGTTTCCATTCGATGACGGAGCTTTCGATGGGATCTGGCTCGACGGTCAAATCCTCTCTCTCATCGGCCGCTCCGTCTTGCTGGCCGAAATCAGCCGCATGCTCGCCCCGAACGGTCGCGTTTGCGCGGTACGGTGCCTGGGGCCGGGCGGTTTGATCGAGCATGTCGTCGACGGACATATTCGTCGCATTGACGCGGAGGCTGCGTTGGCGGGAGGCGTGCCCTATGGCGGCCGTGGAAGTTTTATGACGTCGATCACCGTGCTCGACGCCTTGAAGGAAAGCGGTCTGGTCAGCGACCGCACCAGTCCGCCGGTCGGCGTGCGATTCAACGGTGATACGGGCGAACCGACCCTGCGCACCGACTATGCCGAGTTGGCGCGCCACCTTGACCCTGCAAACTGGCATCCGGATTTTCTCGAAGGCGCAGGAGCAACGTGGTTGAAGGGCGTCGAACGCTTCGTCGCCTTTACGGCGCTGGCGAATAGTCAGGCCCGCAAGCACGCGGCAGGAGGTCAAATCGGTGCGCTGCCTCGCGCCTGACCGTGGGCTCTCGCATCCAGTTTCAGAATTTCATGGGGCAACCGCCGGCGGGCGCGCGCAATCCGGCCTTTTGCGGTCATCGGTCCTTTGGTCGCGCTGGCCAGAATATCCGCATACTCGATCTCGACACGGTCGAGATGCGCGTTGGCGTCTTCGATGCTCAAGCGATGATCCATGAGGTAGGCAAGCGAAATCTGCAGGCTGAAAAGACGGCGCCGCGACAGGCCGTGATACTCTGCCGCCCGATGCGCCGCGACGCAGGCATCAGGTGTCAGCGTCAAATAGGGCTCGACGAGACATTCGGCCGCCGCGATCGGCTTGATGCATTGATAGATCGAACTGGCGCCGACCTGCCCCAGCCATTTGAAACGATCATGAAAATGGCCCATCAAGACCTTGAGCCATGGGAGACGGTCGAAGAAGAAATCCTGCTGGACAACGATGCTTCGACCGGGAATGAGGGCCGGAAAAAACTGGCGTACGGTATGCCGGCTCAAAGCCTGCGTCTTGGCGAGATCGATGAAGCAGATTTCAATCGGTCGATTCGGCGGCCAGGCTTGTTTGAGGAAATCGCCGATCACCAATTCGGTTATGTCGCCGAAAGGCGACACGTTTGTCCGCAGGATGGCTTCGTAACTTTGTCCCAGGACGATGGTTGCATCTCCGAATTGCGCGGATTTCGCAACCTCCGGTTCCGCCGTTTCCTGCAGATAGCCACGATCGTAACCCCAGACGGGGCGGTCTCCGCGCGACCGGAATGCCGCACGGATCGTTGCGCTCTGCGAATTTGCAATCAATCCCGACGCGAGCGCCGCCGTCGAAGATCCCAGAAACGTTCCCGCGTCAATGATCGATCCGGCGCCCGTATAATAATTGCGTGCAAGCCCATGCAGAAGACGTTTTTCGTTGGAGGAGATCATGCCGCCGATACGCTCGGCCTCTGCGGGAAGCGTCACATCGCTGAAGTCAATCTCAGACTCAACGACGAAATCGCGCCCCGACACCGGGACCGCCAGCGCCTGGGACGATCGCATGAGACGAGGGTCGGTGCTGGCGTCGGTCTGGTTCATGTCGCGTATCATTCATGTCGCCTATGATGAGGCGATAACCGGCTTTCAGGACAGCCGGTTCCGCGCCACGATCGGCAGAGATTTACCGCGCCGCCTTCACTGCTGCGCCGCCTTCCAGTCGCGTTTGATCTTCTTGGCGAGGGACCATTTATGAACCTCGGTCGGGCCGTCATAGATGCGGAAGGCGCGGATTTCGCGAAAGGCCTGCTCGACGATGGTGTCGCGCGAGACGCCGTCGCCGCCCATCACCTGCACGCAGCGATCGGCGATCCGCATCAGCGCTTCCGACACCGCCACCTTGGCCATCGAACTCTCGGTGGTGCCGAGCGAGCCGGTGTCAAGCACGCCGGCGCACCAGTCGATCATCAGTTCCGATTGCTTGATGTCGATCAAATTCTCCGCCAGCATGAAGCCGACGCCTTCGTGATCGACCAACGGCTTCCCGAAAGCGTGGCGACGACAGGCATAGTCGCTGGCGATCTCGTTGGCGCGGATCGCCAGACCGAGCCAGCGCATGCAGTGTGAGAGCCGCGCCGGGCTGAGGCGAATCTGCGCATATTTGAACCCGTCGCCGGATGCACCGAGCATCTGGTCGGCCGGCACGCGCAGATTCTCGATCGCGACCTCTGCATGGCCGCCGGGCATCGAATTGTCGATCGTATCCAGCACGCGCAAGGTGCGGATGGCGGGATCGGGCAGATCGACCATGAAGAGGCATGCGCCGTCGTCCGACTTCGCCATCACGATGCCGACCTGCGCACCTTCGGCGCCGGTGATAAATTTCTTGCGGCCGTTGATGACCCAGTGATTGCCGTCGAGCCGGCAGGTGGTCTGCATCATCGACGGATCGGAGCCGGCGCCGCCCATCTCGGCCGGCTCGGTCATGAAGAAGGCCGAGCGCGCTTTGCCCGAGACCAGCGGCTCAAGGAAACGCGTTTTCTGGTCGGCGGTGCCGACCTTGCCGAGCAAATACATGTTGCCCTCATCGGGCGCCATCGTGTTGCAGGCCAGTGGTCCAAGCGGGGAGAGGCCGGATTTGATCAAAGCGATCGCCGTCTCGCGCTGCGTGAAATGCGATCCGTCCGGCAGAATATGCGGCGTCAGGACGCCGGCCGCGCGCGCCTTGTCGCGCAGCTCCTGCACCAGCTCGTCGGTCGGGCCGTGCGGGCCCAGGCGAGAATCTTTTTCGTAAGGGATCACCTCGGCGCGGATAAACGCTTCGATCTTTGCGGCGATCGCGTCGGCTCGGTCAGTCATGGCGGCAAGAACTCCGGTCGATCCGCTCGGGCGGATCCGTCTGGCTGACCTTCTATCATTCGCGTATAGGAAAGCGCGACAAGCATCTGGCCGCAGCCGAGCCGCCGGCAGTTCGAGAACCATTCGGGAATCCTGGACGATGGACTTTGATGACGTGATCCTCGGTCGCCGCAGCATTCGCGGTTACAAGCCCGATCCGGTGCCCAAGAAGCTGATTGAGGAGATCATCGGTCTGGCGATGCGCGCACCGTCCTCGATGAACACCCAGCCGTGGAATTTCTACGTCGTCACCGGCGAGCCGCTCAATCGGATTCGCGCCGGCAACACCGAACGGATGGTGGCGGGCGTCCCGCAGTCGCGTGAGTTTCGCACCGGGCAGGCCTTTGCAGGCCTGCATCGCGATCGTCAGGTCGGCGTCGCCAAGCAGTTGTTTTCCGCGATGGGGATCGCGCGCGACGACAAGGAGATGCGTCAGGACTGGGTGCTGCGCGGCTTTCGGCAGTTCGACGCGCCGGTCTGCGTGATCGTGACCTACGACCGCGCGCTGGACGGTAGCGACGATACGCCGTTCGATTGCGGCGCCGTGGCGACCGCTTTGGTCAACGCCGCGTGGTCGCGCGGGCTGGGGGCCGTGATCAACAGCCAGGGCATCATGCAGTCGCCCGTCGTGCGCGAATATGCCGGCATCGCCGCCGATCAGGTCATCATGAAAAGCATCGCGCTGGGCTGGCCCGACGAAGCCTTCCCGGCCAATGCGGTCGTGTCCGAACGCAAATCCGTCGAGGAAGCGGCGGTGTTCGTCGGTTTTGAAAACTAGCCGGCCCCGAGCGCGGCCGGGTGAAACGCATCGACGATCGCGCGGCTGCCGGCGCATCGTGCGCGTCCTGGCTCACCTCCATGACCAGCACATGGCCGAGCGGGCCAGCGCCGCTTCGGAGAAAGCCTTGAAACGGTCATATTCCGAAACCGGAAATCCGACGTGATCGATCATCGCTGTTCCTGACAGTTTGATGTCACCCCGCAAATTCAACAGGATTTGGCATTGAAGCCAAGTTAGATGGCGTTACTGTCAGAAATTGACAGCAGGCGTGCTAGTACATGAAAATCGAGAGGGGATGTCGTGTCACGCGCTGAAAGATTGCTCGAATTGCTTCAGGTGCTGCGCCGTTATCGTCAGCCGGTCAGCGGACAGGCGCTTGCCGACGAGGTCGGCGTCAGCCTGCGCACGCTGTATCGGGATATCGCCACCTTGCAGGGCCAGGGCGCGGCGATCGACGGCGAGGCCGGGCTCGGCTACGTGCTGCGCCCGGGCTTCATGCTGCCGCCTCTGATGTTCTCCGAAGAGGAGATCGAGGCGCTGGTGCTCGGCTCGCGCTGGGTGGCGCGGCGCTCCGACGCGCAGCTCGGCGCGGCCGCGCGCAACGCTTTGGCCAAGATCATCGCGGTATTGCCGCCGGATTTGCGCGACGATGCCGACAACTCGTCGCTGCTGGTGCCGGCCGGCGAGATGATTTCCGCCGGCGAGAACGAACTGCCGACGATCCGGCGCGCCATCCGCGCCGAGCGCAAGCTCGTAATGGCCTATCGCGACGAGAAGGGCCGCGAGTCCGACCGGACCATCTGGCCGTTCGCGCTGGCCTATTTCGACCGCGTCCGGGTGATCGCCGGCTGGTGCGAATTGCGCCGCGATATCCGGCATTTTCGTGTCGACCGCATCGTGTCGTTCACCGTCACCGAGGACCGCTATCCGCATCGCCGCGCCGTGCTGATGAAGCAGTGGCGCGAGGCTCGGGATGCAGCCGCGGCGGATTCCGCAGCTACTGCTGACATAAATTGACAGTATGGTAGGCTAATCTCTCTCCATCGGCGAATGGAGAGATGACGGTGATGACCAGATATCATTTTGCGATGTGGGCGTTCGGTGCGTCGGTGATGTTGACGGTTTGCACGCGACCCGGTTTGCGCGGACTGCCGCCCGAACTGATTGCGCTGATGCTGCGAATGACGCTGCCGGTCACGCCGAAATTATCCGATATGCTGGTTGCGATGCAGGGCAGCGAGCACTGGCATCATCTGTTTGGGACGATGATGGCGTGAATTAGAAAAGCGGAGTCCGCAAGAGCGGCAGCATGCTCCCTCTCCCCGTTCTGACGGGGAGAGGGTCGGGGTGAGGGGCCTTTTTCTAACGAGACGCCCCTCACCCGAAGGCTTCGCTCCGCTCGCCTTCGACCTCACCCCGCACGCGGGGAGAGGTGGGGTGCCGTGCGGGTGGCGAAACCGGATACGAACTTCTGGCTAAAACTTATATCTGCCGCTCGACCAGCTTCAGCTTGAGGTCGGCGATCGCCTCGGACGGGTTGAGCCCCTTCGGGCAGGCCTTGGCGCAATTCATGATGGTGTGGCAGCGATACAGCCGGAACGGGTCTTCGAGATTGTCGAGCCGTTCGCCGGTGGCCTCGTCGCGAGAATCCTTGACCCAGCGATCGGCCGCGAGCAGCGCGGCGGGGCCGAGGAAGCGATCGGAATTCCACCAGTAGCTCGGGCACGAGGTCGAGCAGCAGGCGCAAAGAATACATTCGTACAGGCCGTCGAGCTTGCTGCGGTCCTCGTGGCTCTGCCGCCATTCCTTCTGCGGCGTCGGCGTCGTGGTCTTCAGCCACGGCTCGATCGACGCATACTGCGCGTAGAAGTTGGTCAGGTCCGGCACGAGGTCTTTCACGACCGGCTGATGCGGCAGCGGATTGACCTTCACCGCGCCGGCCTTCACGTCGTCCATCGCCATCGTGCAGGCCAGCGTGTTCTGGCCGTCGATGTTCATCGCGCAGGAGCCGCAGACGCCTTCGCGGCAGGAGCGGCGGAAGGTCAGCGTCGGATCGATGTTATTCTTGATCCAGATCAGGCCGTCGAGGACCATCGGCCCGCAATCGGCCTTGTCGATATGATAGGTATCGACGCTCGGATTCTTGCCGTCGTCCGGGTTCCAGCGATAGACCTTGAACTCGCGCGTGTCGTTCGCGCCATGCGGCTTCGGCCATTCCTTGCCGCCGGAAATCTTCGAGTTCTTCGGAAGTGCGAATTCAACCATTTGTCTGTCCTAGCCTTGAAGGCGAAACAACCAGCAGCTCTTGTCATTCCGGGATGCGCGCTCTTGCAGCGCAGGCCCGGAATGACAAACTCTCAATACACCCTTGCCTTCGGCGGGATGTACTGCACGTCGTTGGTCATGGTGTAATCGTGGACCGGGCGGTAATCGATCGCGGTCGCGCCGCCCTGATCGATCCAGGCCAGCGTGTGCTTCATCCAGTTCTTGTCGTCGCGATCCGAGAAATCCTCGCGCGCATGCGCGCCGCGACTCTCGGTGCGGTTCGCGGCCGAATCCATCGTCACCACCGCCTGCACGATGAGATTGTCGAATTCCAGCGTCTCGATCAGGTCCGAATTCCACGTCAGCGAGCGATCGGACACGGCGATGTCAGTGACGCCGCCATGGACCTTGTGGATCAGGCTCTTGCCTTCCTGCAGCACGTCGCCGGTGCGGAACACGGCGCAATTGTTCTGCATCACGTTCTGCATGTTTTCGCGCAGCTTCGCGGTGGGCGTGCCGCCCGAGGCATAACGATATTTGTCGAGGCGGCCGAGCGCCAGTTCGGCCGAGTTCGCCGGCAGATCGGGCTGCTTGGCATTCGGCGTCAGCTTCTCGGCGCAACGCAAAGCGGCGGCGCGGCCGAACACCACGAGATCGATCAGCGAATTGGAGCCGAGGCGGTTGGCGCCGTGCACCGAGACGCAGGCGGCTTCGCCGACCGCCATCAAGCCCTGCACGACGGCATTGTCATCGCCGTCCTTCTTTGTCAGCACTTCGGCGTGGAAGTTCGTCGGGATGCCGCCCATGTTGTAATGCACGGTCGGGATCATCGGGATCGGCTCGCGGGTCACGTCGACGCCGGCGAAGATGCGCGCGGATTCGGAGATGCCCGGCAGGCGTTCGTGCAGCACTTTCGGATCGAGATGATCGAGGTGCAGGTAGATGTGGTCTTTCTTCTTGCCGACGCCGCGGCCCTCGCGGATTTCAATCGTCATCGCACGCGAGACGACGTCGCGCGAGGCGAGATCCTTGGCCGACGGCGCGTAACGCTCCATGAAGCGTTCGCCTTCGGAGTTGACGAGGTAGCCACCTTCGCCGCGCGCGCCTTCTGTGACGAGACAGCCCGAGCCGTAGATGCCGGTCGGGTGAAATTGGACGAACTCCATGTCCTGCAACGGAAGACCCGCGCGCAGCGCCATCGCGCCGCCGTCGCCGGTGCAGGTATGCGCCGAGGTGCAAGAGGCATAAGCGCGGCCGTAGCCGCCGGTGGCCAGAATAGTTGTCTGCGCCTTGAAGCGATGCAGCGTGCCGTCGTCGAGCTTCAGCGCGATGACGCCGCGGCACACATTCTGATCGTCCATGATGAGGTCGATCGCGAAATATTCGATGAAGAACTCGGCCGAATGACGCAGCGCCTGGCCGTACATCGTGTGCAGCATCGCGTGGCCGGTGCGGTCGGCCGCGGCGCAGGTGCGCTGGGCCTGGCCCTTGCCGAAATCCTTGGTCATGCCGCCGAACGGGCGCTGGTAGATCTTGCCGTCCTCGGTGCGCGAGAACGGCACGCCCCAGTGTTCAAGCTCGTAGACCGCTTCGGGCGCGTTCCGCACCATATATTCGATCGAGTCCTGATCGCCGAGCCAGTCCGACCCCTTCACGGTGTCGTACATGTGCCAGCGCCAGTTGTCCTCATGCATGTTGCCGAGCGCGGCCGAGATGCCGCCCTGCGCCGCGACGGTGTGAGACCTGGTCGGAAACACTTTCGTGATGCAGGCGGTGCGAAGCCCAGCCTCGCCGCAGCCGACCACCGCGCGCAGGCCCGCGCCGCCGGCGCCGACCACGACGACATCGTAGCTGTGATCCTCGATCGGATAAGCGTGGCCGTTGGTGGCGGGACCGCTGCCGTTGAGCCCGTGTCCGTTTGCGCCGTTGTTTCCAGCCATGGGCTAGACTCCAGATGACAGTTTGAGAATGGCGTAGGCCGAAGCCAGCGCCACGACCGCCGAGAAGAAATTGTTCGCGATGATCGCGATCAGCTTGATTTTCTCGTCGTGGACGTAATCTTCGAGAACGACCTGCATGCCGATCTTCATGTGCCAGACGCTGGCGATGATGAAGAGAAGCAGCAGAATGGCGACAACGGGCGAACCGAGGATCTGTGCCGCCGCGACCTGATTGCGGCCGAGCATCATCATCACAATGACGATAACGGGAACGATCAGCAGCAGCATCGCCACGGCGGTGAGGCGCTGACGCCAGAAATCCGTGGTGCCGGAATGCGACGAGCCCAGATTGCGGACCTTGCCGAGCGGCGTGCGCATGGAGGCAGCCTTGCGCGGCTCGGCATGTGATTCATCGATGCTCATCGTCCGCCTCCCATCGTGTAGGCAATGACCCAGAGCACGATCGTCAGTGCGATGCCGCCGATCAAGGCGGCCCATGTCAGCCACTCGCGCTCGGAGGCCTTGAAGCCATAGCCGAGATCCCAGACCAGATGGCGCACGCCGCTCAACGCGTGATGCATCAGCGCCCAGGTGTAGCCAAAGGCGATAAGGCGGCCGAACCAGCTCCCGGTGAAGGCCTGCACATTGGCGTAGGCGGCGGGGCCGGACGCGGCCGAGACCAACCACCAGACGAGGAGCAGCGTGCCGAAATATAACGCGACGCCGGTGGCGCGGTGGACGATGGAAAGGGCCATCGTCAGCGTCCAGCGATAGGTCTGCAAATGCGGCGAAAGCGGGCGGTCGATCCTGGTGGTCATCGGCACTTTTATTGGTTATGGGCGGCGCATCTACGCAAGGCTCTCGATGGCGTCAGCCCGGTTTTTCGGTCGCGTAGAAGAATTCTATTTACGAACTCAAATCCCTCAGTGCAACGCCGAAATCTTTAGAAGCGAATATGTGTTCAGAGCTTGCAGTGCTGCTGAACGGGGATTTTCGGCGAAACTGAAGCACGATTCCATCGGGTCGGCGATGCTGGAACGATTCCGGCCTGCGCCGTTGCCGGCAACGGCCTCGAAAATGGGAGAAGAATGGCACGCGCTTTCCGGGTTGGCTTTCATTCCACGCCGATCCGCATGCCGGCGCGTTCACCCAGGACGTGACGGACAGACGGATTGGCTCGGCATGCCAATTTTCGATTTCGGAGGATGGCGGATGGAGACTGCGGTCAGAAACCTGTTTGCGCGCTATCAGCGCTTCTTCGATCATGCGCTGGATGGCGTTGTGGATTTGGATCAGGGCGCCTCATTCTACGCGTCCGCGTTCATCGCGGCCTCGCCGGCCGGAGTCGTCGCGGGGACTAACGATGATCGACTTGGACAGCTCATGGAGCAAGGCTATGAGCGGTACCGCGCGATGGGAACGAAGGAGATGCGGATACGCGACGTCCGGCTCTCCGCGATGGACGACCACCATTGCTCAGCGCAGGTTGCCTGGACGGCAGTCTACTCTCGACAGAATAGCCCGGACGTCTCGATAGACTTCCACATCCATTATTTCGTTCAGACACTGAGTGGCGAGCCGAAGATATTTGGTTGGGTGTCCGGCGATGAGCAAGCGCTCTTGAAAGGACATGGAATCGTCTAATGCCCGCTCTTTTTGCTGTCCCCGTGGTCGGCCATAAGGTCCGACCATGCGATCAGCAGCGTCGAGAGCACGAACACCATATGCACGCCGGCAAGTGCGCCGAGCTTCTGCGGCTCGTAGGTCGAGTCGATATTCATGAAGGCCTTGAGCACCTGAATGGCCGAGATCGCCACGATCGAGGCCAGCAATTTCTGCTTCAGGCCTGCGAAGTCGACTTTGGTCATCCATTCCGGCCAGTCGGGATGGCCGCGCGGATCGATCCGCGACACGAAGTTCTCATAGCCCGAGAACACCACGATCAGCACGAGATTGCCGGTCAACGACACGTCGATCAGGCTGAGCACGCCGAGAATGATGTCGGACTCTTTCGCCATCGTGGCATGGGCGACAAATTCATAGAGCAGCAGCACGAATTTATAAAGCAGCACGACGAGGCTCAGCACCAGGCCGAGATAGAACGGCGCCATCAGCCAGCGGCTGTTGAACAGCACGGTCTCGAAGGCGTTTTCTGCCTGCTTCAGTCTTGGATTTGGCTTGTAGGGCGTCGACTCGGAGGGCCGATCTGACGGCGGCGCGGGATCGTCTGTCATTGTCGATAATCCCGCGCCGTTGAATTCAAGCGGCCTGCTTGCTTTTCGCCGTCAGCAGCTTGCGGTTGATGAGGCATTCCGCGATCTGCACGGCGTTCAGCGCGGCACCCTTGCGCAGATTGTCCGACACGCACCACAGCACGAGGCCGTTCTCCACCGTCGCGTCCTCGCGGATGCGGCTGATATAGGTGGCGTCCTCGCCGGCGGCTTCATAGGGCGTGACGTAGCCGCCGGGTTCGCGCTTGTCGATCACAAGGCAGCCCGGCGCGTTGCGCAGGATGTCGCGCGCCTCGTCGGCCGAAATCGGATTTTCGAACTCGATGTTGACCGCCTCCGAATGGCCGACGAACACCGGCACGCGCACGCAGGTCGCGGTCAGCCTGATTTTGGGATCAAGAATCTTCTTGGTCTCCATCATCATCTTCCACTCTTCCTTGGTGTAGCCGTCCTCCATGAACACGTCGATCTCGGGGATCACGTTGAAGGCGATCCGCTTCGGAAACTTCTTCGACACCACGTCGCTGACGGTGAACACCGCCTTGGTCTGCGAGAACAGCTCGTCCATCGCGTCCTTGCCCGCGCCGGACACCGACTGGTAGGTCGAGACCACCACGCGCTTGATGACGGCCTTGTCGTGCAACGGCTTGAGCGCCACCACGAGCTGCGCGGTCGAGCAGTTCGGGTTGGCGATGATGTTCTTCTTGGTATAGCCGGCGCATGCGGCGGCGTTCACCTCCGGCACGATCAGCGGCACGTCCGGGTCCATCCGCCAGGCCGAAGAATTGTCGATCACCACCGCGCCGGCGGCGGCGATCTTCGGCGACCATTCGAGCGACACGGCTCCGCCGGCGGACATCAGACAGATGTCCACGTCGCTGAAGTCGTAGTTTTCGAGCGCTTTCACTTTCAGGGTCTTGTCGCCGTAGGACACTTCGGTGCCGAGCGAGCGGCGCGACGCCAGCACCACAACCTCGTCGGCGGGGAATTTCCGCTCGTCCAGGATGTTGAGCATTTCACGCCCGACATTGCCGGTCGCTCCGACCAGCGCGACTTTGTAACCCATCGTTCACTCTCCAACGAAAAATGCTCCGCATCCGCATGCGGCGGATACGAAAGCACCACGGCTTCTATGCCAGAAACGCCTTCAAGACAACGTCTCACGATCTGTCGGCAGGGCGGCCATGCGTAGACATTCGAGTTTCGATCCCCGCATCGCGCTCCGGCGCACGGCCTATGAGACCGGCGCGCTCGGGGTGCGGCTGGTCGGCTATCTCGGCATTCTGGCGCTGCTGGTCTTCGCCGGGGCGACACTGTGGGAAGGGCTGCCCGACGCGGTCCTGCAGGCGCGGCAAGTTGCCGTCACGGCCGGCTGGATGGCCGATCCGCCGCCTTTGCGCGGAAGCCTGTGACATTGCGCTGGAGCGTGATCGTGCAACGATTCGGAACCCGCCGCATTGTCGCATGGAGATCGAATAGTCGCCGGGTGTGGCCGGATTGACCTTGCCGCCCCCGGTTCCGGCCCGCTAGATGGTGCTCAAATCGTCCTGTTTCAGGCCATGCGGCCTTTCATTCTGCCAAGGGGTTCCGATGACTGCATCATTCTCAACCAGGCGCCTCGCGGTCCTGCTGGCCGCGACCGCCGTGGTTGTTACCGGCTTCGCGATCTCGCCGGCCGACGCCCAGCAGCGTTATGACGAGCGCGGTCGTCCCTATTACGGCCGCGGCGGCCCGAACTCGTCCTATCAGGCCGGTCCCCGCACCCGCGTCTATGTGACCCGCCGCTCCTGGCTCGATGCCGGAACAGAAGTGCTGCCGGGTGAGCGCAAGTTCACGGATTACGCCTTCCCGCCCGGCCAGTCGTTCGGCCAGCAGAATTTGAACCGCCCGCTCGATCGCCAGCCGCTCGGACCCGGTTCGGATTTCGGCTTGGGCGACGGTTTCAACGGCCCAAGGCCGTTTCCGCTGTATTGATCGGGTTGTTACCGCCTGAATGCAAAACGCCCGGCGATGAGCCGGGCGTTTTTTGTTGACTCAAGGCATCGCAGCATTTGCTGCCCTCATCCCCGCGAAGGCAGGGAACCAGTATGCCGAGATGGTAGTGATAGTCTGGAGCTTTGCGGACTACTGGATCCCCGAACTGCGCGCGCAAGCCGGACCGCGCAAGTGCGCGGCCGGGAGCGCACTTGTCGGGGATGACGACCTCCCATGTTGTGACGAATCTTAATCCTGCAACGCCTGCAACTCCTTGAGGATCGCCTCGCCCATCTGCGATGTGCTCACGACTGTCATGCCGTCCGATTTGATGTCCGCCGTGCGCAGGCCCTTGGCGAGGACGGCCGCGATCGCCTGATCGACTTGATCGGCGAGATCGCCGCGCTCCAGCGAATAGCGGAGCGCCATGCCGAACGACGCGATCATCGCGATCGGATTGGCCGCGCCGGTGCCGGCGATGTCGGGCGCGGAGCCGTGGACCGGCTCGTACATCGCCTTGCGCTTCTTGGTCTTGACGCTGACCTCGCCGAGCGAGGCCGACGGCAGCATGCCGAGCGAACCGGTGAGCATCGCCGCGATATCCGACAGCATGTCGCCGAACAGATTGTCCGTGACGATGACGTCGAATTGCTTCGGCCAGCGCACCAGGTTCATGCCGCCGGCGTCGGCGAGCTGGTGCTCCAGCGTCACGTCCTTGTAATCGCGCTGATGGACCTGCGTGACGACCTCGTTCCAGAGCACGCCGGATTTCATGACGTTGCGCTTTTCCATCGAGGTCAGCTTGTTGCCGCGCTTACGTGCGAGATCGAAAGCGACGCGGGCGATGCGCTCGATTTCGTAGGTGTCGTAGACCTGCGTATCGATGGCGCGCTTCTGGCCATTGCCCAGATCCGTGATGGTCTTCGGCTCGCCGAAATAGACGCCGCCGGTCAGTTCGCGCACGATCATGATGTCGAGGCCCTCGACCACCTCGCGCTTCAGGCTCGAGGATTCCGCCAGCGCCGGATAGCACACCGCCGGCCGCAGATTGGCGAACAGGCCGAGTTCCTTGCGAAGACGCAACAGGCCGGCTTCGGGCCGCAGTTCATAGGGCACGCTGTCCCACTTCGGACCGCCGACGGCGCCGAAAATCACGGCGTCGGAATTATGCGCGAGCACCATCGTCTCGTCGGTGATGGCGATGGTGTGGGCGTCGTAGGACGCGCCGCCGACGAGGCTGCTTTCGGTCTCGAACTTGGCGATGCCCTCGGCGGTGAACCAGTCGATCAGGCGCTTCACCTCCGCCATCACCTCGGTGCCGATGCCGTCGCCGGGCAGAAGAAGCAGCTTGTGGGTGGTCATGGGAGTCATTTCCTCGTGAGTAAATCCTGAAACGGCACACGATTCTGAGCCTGTCATTCCGGGATTTGCCGCTCGTCGGCGAAGCCGGCGTGTGGCGAAGGCCCGAATCCATACTCCCTGCGGTGGTTATGGATTCCGGACTCGCTCGTTCCCGCAACTGACGCTTTGCGTCATTTGCTGCGAACTCGCGATCCGGAATGACGGCTTCGTTCGTGTCGGCGAATGGGCCTGAATTCAAAACTTGCTAAAGCGGCCTCGCCTGCTTGGCAAGCGTCGCGGCAACCGTTGCCGTTTCGGCCGGACGAGCCTATATTGATCCTGTCGCAAGACGATGGCGCTGAATCTCAAAAGTGGACTGCGGGCAGACTCGGGGGCAGTACCCGACGCCTCCACCACAGCAGCTTGAACCGGTTTGACGAGCCGGATCGCAAGATCCCAATCTGAGGATTTGAAGGCTGTTGCGGCGGGGGCGAAATAGGATCGATGGCCGCGAAGAAGCTTTGAAGTGTTCCCGGCATGATACCGCCGTTATCGGGTCAAAAACCTAAATGCCAACGATAACGTTAGCATGAACGAAGTGCGCCTCGCGGCGTAACCGTTCGGGGTAGGTCCACCTAGCAACAGAACGGCCTGGCCACGTCATCCGCAAGGATGGCGTGGCTGTTCTGTTTTCGGGCGAAGTAGTCCCGCACCGTGTCCCGGACGAGAGGCGGCGCAGCCGCATCGATGAGCCCGTACCGTAACGGAGGCAGCCTGAGCAACGGTCCCGGCTCTGCGGAGCGGCGTCGTCCGGCTGCGCCGGACCGACACTGCACCGCGTCCGGGACAAAGCGCGATCTGCGGGATTGCGGGCGTGCGCCGAATAAGTCCACATGCGCGTCCCGCCCGGAGCCCGCCGTGACCGCCGCCACCGACCAGTCCCATCCGAACCCCGCACGCTTGATCCTGATCCTCGCGCTGGCGCTGACCATCGGGCTCGGCATCGGCCGCTTCGCCTATTCGCTGGTGCTGCCGGATATGCGGGACACGCTCGGCTGGTCGTATTCCGCCGCCGGCTTCATGAACACGATCAATGCCGCCGGCTATCTCGCCGGCGCATTGGTCGCGGCGCGACTCGCCAATCGCTACGGCCTGCTGGCGCTGGTCAAGGCCGGCACGCTGACGGCGATTGTGGCGCTGGCGCTTTGCGCGGTCTCGGCAAATTTCGCTGTGCTCAGTTTCGGCCGATTGCTCGCCGGTTTCGGCGCGGCGTTGTCATTCGTTGCCGGCGGTGCGCTGGCGGCGACGATCGCGCAGACCCAGCCCGCGCGATCCGGCTTTCTGCTCAGCTTGTTCTATGCGGGCCCCGGGCTGGGCATTCTCGCATCGGGCCTTATCGCGCCATTCCTATTGGCGCATTATGGCGAAGGCTCATGGTGGATCGTCTGGCTGGCGATGACCGCGATCTCGCTGCTGGTGGTGCTGCCGCTGCTGCCGGTCCGGATCGCCGCCACCACGATGCTGGCGCAGGGCGACGCGTCCGGCTTTCGCGTCGGCCCGATCGCACTTTATCTCGTCGGCTACTTCCTGTTCGGCGTCGGCTATATCGCCTACATGACCTTCATGATCGCCTATGTTCGCGATGCCGGCGGCGGGGCCGCCGCGCAGAGCGTGTTCTGGAGCCTGATCGGACTGAGCGCTTTTGCCTCGCCCTGGGTCTGGCGCGGCGTGCTCGCGAACAGCCGCACCGGCGGAGCCACGGCCATTATTCTCGGCTGCAACGCGCTTGGCGCAGGGCTGCCGTTGCTGGGCCAGTCAGCACTCCTGCTCGGCACGTCGGCGCTTGTGTTCGGCGTCGCCTTCTTCGCCGTGGTCGCGTCCACGACGGCGTTTGTTCGCGTCAATTATCCGCAGGCGGCATGGCCGACCGCGATCGCGGCGATGACCATCGTCTTCGGTGTCGGCCAGACGCTCGGCCCGATCGCGATCGGTGCGATCACCGATGCGACGGGCAGCCTGAACTCGGCCCTGCTGACGTCGGCGGCGATGCTGGCCTTGGGCGCGCTGCTCGCATGGGCGCAGCCGCCACTGAAAGCGGCCTGACGCGAATCTATCGAATATGACGAAGGCTTCATGTTAGCGTGCGGAACAGCGAAGTAATATGCCCGTCGTCAAGTTCCCTCCTGCAAATTAGAGATGAGCCATGTTTGAAAGCCTGCGCCAGTTCATCGCCGATGTCGTGTCGCCTTCCGCGACCGAGCAGCAGGCCTTCGACGATACCGGCTATCGCCTCGCCGCGACGGCATTGCTGGTGCATG
Organism: uncultured Tardiphaga sp.; assembly: GCA_964244735.1. Classification (GTDB taxonomy): domain Bacteria; phylum Pseudomonadota; class Alphaproteobacteria; order Rhizobiales; family Xanthobacteraceae; genus Tardiphaga. The sequence goes on along the minus strand of CAXTJT010000021.1, from coordinate 12,404 downwards.
TGATTTCGCTCGACGGCGCACCATCGACGGTCGAAACCAACAAGCTTCACAGCCTGATCGAAACCCGCTTCGGGCTCGATCCCGGCACGGCCGACAAGTTGATCGCCGCTGCCATGCTGGAAGAAGGCCAGGCTGTTGATCTCTATCACTTCACCAGCGTCATCATGCGCGCCGTGGACGAGCCCGGCCGCGCCCGCATCGTCGAGATGATGTGGGAAATGGTCTATGCGGATGGCCGCGTCAGCGAATTCGAGGACAATGTGGTGTGGCGCGCCGCCGATCTGCTCGGCATCTCGACGCGCGAGCGCGTCAATTTGCGTCGTCGCGTCGCCGGCGACGAGGCCGCGCCCGAGGCCGATCCGGAAGCCGTGCCCGCGACCTGATGCATCGTGTCCAGCCGCGCCTGCCCCGCCAACGGCACGGCCTTATGCGGCCGTCGGGGTTGCGATTGCCGGTCATCCCGCTTAGGGCTGTGGCCATCGCAAACTGAAGATCGTTGCATGGTGGCCATTTCAAAACCGAGGTTTTCCCGTGGCTGAGCGGGTCGCGCTGATCACGGGCGCGTCGTCCGGCATCGGAGCTGAGCTGGCGCGAATTTTCGCGTCGAACGACCACCGCGTCGCCCTCGTGGCGCGCCGGGCCGATCGCCTGAAGACCTTGGCCGACGAGATCGCCGCCGCCGGCGGTACCGCGCCGATCGTCATTCCCTGCGACCTCAACGAGCCCGATGCCGGCGATCAGATCGCTGCTGCGCTGGCCGCCGCAGGCGTTGAAGTCGAATTTCTCGTCAACAACGCCGGCTATGGCCTGTTCGGCAAAGCGATCGAGATGAATCGCGCCGACCAGATCGGCATCGTCAATGTCAATATTCGCGCGCTGACCGACTTGTCGCTGCGTTTCGCGGACAGCCTCGTGCGCCACAAAGGCGGTATCCTGAATCTTGGTTCGATCGCGGGATTTCTGCCGGGGCCGGGGATGGCGGTCTATTACGCCTCGAAGGCCTTCGTATTGTCGTTCTCCGAAGCCTTGCATAACGAACTCGGACCGCGCGGAGTCCGTGTGACCGTTTTGTGTCCCGGACCGGTGCCGTCCGAATTTCAGTATCGCGCCGGTTTCGAGCCCGGTTTCGACTCGGCGATTTTGAACGTGACGCCGGCCAAGGTCGCGCTGCTCGGCTATCGCGGGCTGATGGCCGGCAAGCGCAATGTGCTGCCGGGGATCGGCATCAAGATCATTCCGTTTCTGCTGCGGCTGTTTCCGCGCGGCTTCATTCTGGCCGCTGTGGGCCGGTTTCAGAGCAGGCGCTGACCGTATGCTGCGGTGATCAGAGCAGGGCTACCTGTTCGGCATGAATGGCATCGCCGGTAACGATCTCGCCGCCTTCGATGACCTCGCCATAGACGCCGAGATCGGCATGGCCGAGTTCGCGCATCAGCGTATGCGGGATGTTCATGTCGCGCTCGGCCGTGTTCGGATCGACATTGGTGGCGGCGCAGCGAACGATCCGTTTGACCACCTTCATCCGAACGCCGCCGACGGCGAGCGTCCGGCCCATCAGGTCGAATTCGTGCCAGGCCGGCCAGCCCGAGACATGCAGATTGCCACGAAAGCGCAGCGGATCGACCGCCGCTTTGACCATGTCGGCGACCGCCGCGACGCTGTCCAGATTGATGATCGAGACGACTTTTTTCGAGACGTCCGAAAAACTGTAATTCGGCGCAGACAGTATCCGCGGCGGGCCGCGCAGCTCGTCGGCGAAATTTGCGGTGAACCAGTCCTCGACCGCCTTGCGGCCGGCAGCGGTCGCGAGGTCGGCGCGCACGACCTCGTGGCCGTCATGGCGGATCGCGAGCACATGAGTTGCGTCGTCATAATGCGTGTGCAGCGCCGCCAGCCGCTCGTTGCGCATCAGCATCAGATAGTGGGTCTTCGCCTTCCAGACGGGGCTGGCCGGATCGAACCCGGAGTCGCCGTTCTCGATGGCATAGCGCCGATCGGCCGGCAGCGTCTGGCCGGGTGCGAGCGTCACGCGGTCGAGGCGTTCGGGCGTCAGCCCCTTGACGGGGTAGCGGTAGATCGCGGCGATGGCGGCGTTGGCAGAGTTCATGGTTGTCCTGGATTACAAGGAATGCCGTCATTCCCGCGCATGCGGGGAACCAGTACTCCCATAACTGATGCTCTGGAATACTGGTTCACCCGCCTGCGCGGGTGACGACGCCGTGCGTGTATACCAAATTCCCTCTTGCCGCCCCTTTTCGCAACGCTCTGCGATGCCCACATTTGTGGCAAGCCGGATGACCGGCGAAACCCCAATGAAGATGCTGGCCCTGTGCTTTCGAGGCGGGACCGGCAGGCCGAGGGACATCAACATATGAATATCGAAAAATACACCGAGCGCGTGCGCGGGTTCATTCAGTCGGCGCAATCGCTGGCCGTGCGCGAGGGCCATCAGCAATTCTCGCCGCTGCATATTCTCAAGGTGCTGCTCGACGATCCGGAAGGTCTTGCGGGCGGTCTGATCGACCGCGCCGGCGGGCATTCGCGGGCCATCCTCAAAGCGACCGAAGATGCGCTCAATAAAATGCCGAAGGTCTCCGGTGCAGGCGCGGGGCAGGTCTATCTGGCTCCGGCGACGGCGCGCGCGTTCGATGCGGCGGAACAGGCGGCCGAAAAGGCCGGCGATTCCTTTGTCACCGTCGAGCGGTTGTTGCTCGCTTTGGCGCTCGACAAGGATAGCGAGGCCGGCAGCCTGCTCGCCAAGGGCGGCGTGACGCCGCAAAATCTCAACACGGCGATCAACACGCTGCGGAAGGGCCGCACCGCCGATTCGGCGACCGCGGAGAACGCCTATGACGCGCTGAAAAAATATGCCCGCGATCTGACCGCCGATGCCCGCGCGGGAAAGCTCGATCCTGTGATCGGCCGTGACGAGGAAATCCGCCGCACGATCCAGGTGCTGTCGCGTCGGACCAAGAACAATCCTGTTTTGATCGGCGAGCCCGGCGTCGGCAAGACGGCGATCGTCGAAGGCCTCGCGCTGCGCATTCTCAACGGCGACGTGCCGGAGAGCCTGAAAGACAAGAAACTGCTGTCGCTCGATCTGGGATCGCTGATCGCAGGCGCGAAATATCGCGGCGAATTCGAGGAGCGCCTGAAGGCCGTGCTGTCCGAAGTGACGGCGGCCGAAGGCGGCATCGTTCTGTTCATCGACGAGATGCACACGCTGATCGGCGCGGGCAAGGGCGACGGGGCGATGGATGCGTCGAACCTCTTGAAGCCTGCTTTGGCGCGCGGCGAACTGCACTGCATTGGCGCCACCACGCTCGACGAATACCGCAAGCATGTCGAGAAAGATGCGGCTTTGGCGCGGCGCTTTCAGCCGATCTTCGTGTCCGAGCCGACGGTCGAGGACACGATCTCGATCCTGCGCGGGCTGAAAGACAAATACGAACAGCATCACGGCGTGCGAATCATGGATTCGGCGCTGGTCGCCGCGACCACCCTGTCGAATCGCTACATCACCGATCGGTTTTTGCCGGACAAGGCGATCGATCTGGTCGATGAGGCCGCCGCACGTTTGAAGATGCAGGTCGATTCGAAACCGGAAGAACTCGATTCGATGGATCGCGAGATCATCCGGCTGAAGATCGAGCAGGAGGCCTTGAAGAAAGAAACCGACGCGGGGTCCCGCAGCCGCCTGGAGACGCTCGAAAAGGAGTTGCTCGCGCTTGAGGGCAAGTCCGCCGATCTGACGTCGCGCTGGAGCGCCGAGAAGAACAAGCTTTCCAATGCCGCGAAGTTGAAGAGCGAACTCGACGCGTTGCGCATCGAACTCGCCGACGCACAACGTCGCGGTGAATATCAACGTGCGGGCGAACTGGCTTATGGCCGGATTCCCGATCTCGAAAGGCGCTTGGCAGAGATGGAAGCCAACGAGAACAGCGGCGAGATGATGGAAGAGGCCGTGACGGCCAATCACGTGGCGCAAGTCGTCTCGCGCTGGACCGGCGTTCCCGTGGACAAGATGCTGGAAGGCGAAAAGGACAAGCTGCTGCGGATGGAAGACAGCCTCGGCACCCGCGTCGTCGGACAGGCCGAAGCCGTGCGGGCGGTCGCAACAGCCGTCCGTCGCTCGCGTGCGGGTTTGCAGGATCCGAACCGGCCGATGGGCTCGTTCATGTTCCTGGGGCCGACCGGCGTCGGCAAGACCGAACTGACCAAGGCGCTCGCCGAATATCTGTTCAACGACGAGACCGCGATGGTGCGCCTCGACATGTCCGAATATATGGAGAAGCATTCGGTCTCGCGGCTGATCGGGGCCCCGCCGGGCTATGTCGGTTACGACGAGGGCGGCGCATTGACGGAAGCCGTGCGGCGCCGGCCCTATCAGGTCGTGCTGTTCGACGAGATCGAGAAGGCGCATCCGGATGTCTTCAACGTGTTGTTGCAGGTGCTCGACGACGGACGCCTGACCGATGGGCAGAGCCGCACGGTCGATTTCCGCAACACGCTGATCATCATGACGTCGAATCTCGGTTCTGAATTTCTGGTCGGTCAACCGGAAGGCGAGGACACGCAAGCCGTGCGCGAGCAGGTGATGGGCATGGTCCGCGCGCATTTCCGGCCGGAGTTTCTGAATCGCGTCGATGAGATCATCCTGTTTCATCGGCTGCAAAAGAGCGAGATGGGACGGATCGTCGAGATTCAGTTCGGCCGCCTGCAACGCCTGCTGGTCGATCGCAAGATCGCGCTGACGCTCGACGACGGCGCGCGCGACTGGCTTGCGGCCAAAGGATGGGATCCGGCCTATGGCGCGCGTCCCTTGAAGCGCGTCGTTCAGAAGTTCGTGCAGGATCCGCTGGCGGAAATGATCCTCGAAGGCTCCGTGCGCGACGGCGACGATGTCGCGATCTCAACCGAGGGCGGCGTGCTGACCTTCAACGGCCAGCCGCCGCACACGGCGGAGATCGCGCAATTCGATCAGGCCGTGCCGAAGCGGATGTTGAATTGATCGTCTTCTCCCCTCCCCGCAAGGGGGAGGGGAGTCAGGCCGCATGCGGAGCACCTTCTCCGAAAATATCCATTGCTCAACGCCCCAGGCGATCCCATCATCGCGCAAAGACCGACGCAAACGATCGGGCCGCGACGGGAGGAACGTGCCATGCAGCCGGGGCGTGTCGTATTCGGGGCGATGGACGAAGTCGTGTTCGGCAAACCTGCCGCCGAGGCCATCGTTGAACAAATGGATCGACTGGCGGCCAATCACGCGTTCCTGATGGTCAGCCGCACGCTGAACCGGACCACCGACGAGATCGACAAGATCAAGCATCTGCTCGGTCCCCGTTGTGCGGCCGTGTTCGACGGCATGCCGCCGCATACGCCGCGCGAAGCGGTTGTCGAGGCGACACGACAGGCGCGCATGGCCGCGGTCGACCTGATCGTCACGGTCGGCGGCGGCTCGATCACCGACGGCGCCAAGGCCGTGCAAATCTGTCTCGCCAATGATGTGCGCAGCGTTGCGGATATCGACGTCGTGCGGTCGGCGAAGGGCTTGATCCCGTCGATCAAGCCGCCGATCGTGCGGCAAATCAGCGTGCCGACGACGATCGCGGGCGGCGAATTCAGTTCGCTCGCGGGCGTCACCAATGCCGCGACCGGCGTGAAGGAGATGCTGACGCACCGGCTGGTGATGCCGCGCGCGGCGATTCTCGATCCCGCGATCACCGTTCATACGCCGGAATGGCTGTGGCTTTCGACCGGCATCCGCGCCGTCGATCATTGCGTCGAGGGACTATGTTCGCGCGAGGCGCATCCCTATGCGGATGCGCAAGCGATGAAGGGGCTGGCGATGCTCGCGCACGCGCTGCCGCGCGTGAAGGCCGATCCAAAGGATCTGCAGGCGCGGCTCGATTGCCAGATCGGAACATGGCTGTCGATGGGGCCGCTCTCGTCGGGCGTGCCGATGGGCGCAAGCCACGGCATCGGCTATGTGCTTGGTGCTGCGTTCGGCGTGCCGCACGGCCACACATCCTGCGTGATGCTGCCGGCGGTGATGCGCTGGAATAAAAGCGAGAACGCCGCGCGTCAGGCCCTCGTCTGCGATGCGATGGGCCATCCCGGCGGCGACGCGTCGGAGGTGCTCGACGCGTTCATGCGCGATCTCGGCATGCCGCGCAGCCTGCGCGATGTCGGCGTCGGTCCGGAGCACTTCGATCGCATCGCCGAGCAGGCGATGTCCACGCCGTGGGTGCCGCGCAATCCGCGACACATCGTTGGCCCCACCCAGATCCGCGAGATCCTCGAACTCGCGGCGTAGCGACGCTGTTCAGGCAGGCTGAGGTGCCGTTTCGCTGCGCGCCGATGCGGCCGGCGCGAGACCGCTGGCAAGGCCGTCCTGCGGTACGAGTTCCGGCGCATCGAGCGTTGCAGTGACGGGCTGATCCAGTCGTTGCGCACGCCAGCCGACCAGCATCATCACGCCGCACACGACATAAAAGCAGGCACCGAGCGCATAGGTGTTGGCGATGCCGAATTCGATCGACAGCGCCACGCCGAGCGCCGAGGCCAGCATCGAGGTAATGCCGTTGGCGCTCCAGAAGAACGGCAGCAAATCGGCGTGACGACGCCAGATGCTGAGCCCGAGCGGGAACATCATGCCCATGCAGAAAGCGGGCGGCGCCAGCAGCAGCACCGAAATCAGAATGCGGATGTCGGTGGCTTCGCCGCGCGCCCATGTCGTGATCTGCGGCGTCAGCAGTCCTGCGATGGCCAACGTCGCGAGCAGCCCAAGGGTCCGAACAATGACCGATCCCGAGCGCGGCGGTTGTGCGCCGACCGTGATGCTGCCGATGCCGCTGAACAGCAGGATCGTGAACAGCACGACGCCGAGCCCGTAGACGGGATGGCCGAGAAACACCATCAGCCGCTGCATCTGCGAGATTTCGATCAGCATGAAGCCCATGCCGATCGCGCTGAAATAGGCCACGGGCGGCGTCAGCACCGCCAGCGGCATGGGGCGTGCGAGGCGGACGAAGGGAACGATGATGTAGCCGACGCAAGCCATCAGCGAGACGACGACGAGCATCAAGGTGATGTTGATCGCCGCGTTGTTGTTGGCGGTCAGCCCCGACGCCGGCGCGCTCACCAGTTGGCCGAGCCGCGCGGTATAGAAGAAAAACGGATTGTCGTCGGTCGATGGCGCGATGTTTTCGGCGAGCGAATTGAAATAGGCCGCGTCCGCTTTGCCGGACAGCAAAACGGAGGTCACGGAATCGAACGTCGTGTCCGGCCCGAGCAGTATCTTGAAGCCCTGGGCCTCTAGCCGCTGCCGCGCGCTTTGCCAGTCGGCGCTGCTGAAGGCCTCGGGGCGCGTGATGACGTTGACGATATTGCCGACATTGACGGCGACGACATGTTTGGGCAGGTCGGCCGCGGCGACGCCCTTGCCCTGCAGTGCCGTGGCGGCGATTCCGACCAGGCGATAAAATTCGCCGCGATGGCCGTTGGGATCGTACCAGCGCGAGACCGACAGCAAGCCGCCGGGGTTCAGCGCGCGGTAGAAGTCGTCCCACGCTTCGACCGTGTAGAGGCGGTTTTCCGTCAGCGTGAGGCCGCCGGCCGCCGTCGCGGCCCAGGTATCGATCAGCGAAATCTGTACGAGGTCGTAACGGTCGGTGGAATGGTTGATGTAGCTGCGAGCCTCTGCATTGACCAGCGACACGCCGGGCTGGCGATCGAGGTGGCCGGAGAACGCCGCGAACTTGTCGGTGAGAACCTCGAAGATCGCGGGATTGATCTCGATGCCGTGGATGCGCTTGGCACCGAAATACAGGCCGGACAGGATGTCGCGACCACCGCCGACGCCGACCACGGCGACCGCGCCGGGCGGTTGCACCAGATAGGCGGCGTTGATGACGTCCGTCTTGAGGTAGGACAGTTTGCCGAGATCGCCGTCGAAGCGCGTGATCACCGTAGCGGCGTCGGCATCGATATCGAGATGCTTCTGGTCGATCGTGGTTTGCGGCGTGCGGGCGAGGCCCCAGCCGAACGGCGTGCTCTCGCCCAGCGACGTCACCCGGACGCGCGAATAGGTGTTCCAGCGCTCGAACAATGTGCCGGTCTGCTCCACGCCCTTGGCCCAGACGACGCCGATATGGCCCTTGCCGGAGATATCGAGCCCGGTATGGACGGTGGCCGCCGCCGCCAGCACCACGGCGACGGCGCGGCTGAGGCGCAGGTTGCGCAGATCGATTTGGACGTCGGCTTGGTGGCCACGGACCACCAGCCATCCGGCCGCCGCGGCGAACGCGCCGATCCACAGCGTGGCGCTGACCGGATCGATCACCAGCAGGACGAAGATCAGGCCGAGGCATCCGAGCGCCGCGCCGGACAGATCGGCGGCGTAAAGCCAGCCGCCGCTATAGGGCAGGCGAGTGAGCAGCAACGTAATGCAGACGCCGCTTTCGGTGAACGGCTTGACGAAACCGAGGATCGCGACGCCCAGCGCGATCAGGACGTAGTCGCTCGGGACCAGCAGCGGCACGCAGAGAAAGACCAGCATGGCAGCCACGCCGGACATCGCGAACCATGCGGCATGGCGTGAAAACTCCGCCGCGACCCGCTCCGGGGCATAGCGCGTCGGATGGCCATAGACCTCCATGGCGCCGCGCGTCAGCCCGAGCATCGCCAGCGAAATCGCGGCAAAGGCAAAGTGATAGTAGAGCATCACGCTGAAAAAGCGGGTGATCAGAATCTGGAACGACAGGGTTGCGGCTGCCATTACGAAAATGGCGATGTAAAAGCGGCGCTGAGGCCCGGAAAATATCTGCAAGACGATGTCCCCAATGAGTCGCGACTCAAATTCGCGCGCTTACCCGCTGAGGTTGATCGAATTATCCTAATAGTCGGTTGATTCGACGCGATTGATCTGGGGCGTCGAGAGAATTTTCGGATTGGGCTGATCCGCGGGAAGCGCCGACACGTCACGAGGCGAAATTGCTCTAGCGGTTGATGACCTGTCGCGCCGGGATCACATTGCCGGTGGTGCTGCCGTTGGCTTCGGAGACGCGGTTGTTGCGATTGCTCATCATGCCGTCGATGCGGTCGCGCTCTTTTTCAAAGCCTGCGACCATCGGCCCTTCGAGCGAGCGGCCGCGCGGCAGCTTCACGCGCATCGGATCGACGAAGCGGCCATTGACGAGAATTTCGTAATGCACATGTGCGCCGGTGGACATGCCAGTCGAGCCGACGAAGCCGATCACCTGGCCCTGACGGACCCGTTTGCCGGGCTCCATGCCCTTGGCGAAAGCCGACATGTGGCCATAGGCCGTCTCGTAACCGTTGTTGTGTCTGATGCGGATGAACTTGCCATAGCCGCCTTCCCAGCCGGCTTTTTCGATCACGCCGTTGCCGGATGCGAAAATGGGCGTGCCGTAGGGCGTCGCCCAATCGACGCCGGTGTGCATCTTGACGTAGCCGAGGATGGGGTGGCGGCGTCCGCCGAAGCCGGAGCGCATGATCGCGTTGTTGACGGGTTTTCTGACAAGAAATTTTTTCGCGCTCTTGCCGGTCTCGTCATAGTAGTCGACGACGGAATCGTCGGGAGTCTGGAAACGGTAGTATTTTTTCGTTTCGCCGCCGACGGTCAGCGAGGCGAACAAAACCTCGCTCTTGTCAGGGCCCATCGGGCCGTCTTCGTCGCTGGCGAAAAATACGTCGAACGAGTCGCCGGGCTGAACTTTTCGCTGGAAATCGACGTCGTAGGAGTAGATCCGGACCATATCCTCGATGACTTCCGCGGGCACCTTGTTGCGGATCGCCGTTTCGTAAATGCTCTGGTAGAGGCGGACGCCGGTGCCGTCGTCCTCTTCGTCATCTTCGCTAGCGGTGCTGTCGGCGGTGCCTGCGACGGTGTTGAGGCTGGAGACGTCGACGGCGACGTAACGGCCGAGATCCGACAACGCCGCAACCGCTTCGACGGTGGAGTCGTTGGCGACGATGACGCGGTAAGGCTGCAGCCGTTTGCCCGGTGCGGCCGGCGCCATCAGGATGCGGAGCTTCTGGCCTTCCCGGAGCCCGCCGTCGCGGCCGCGCGGGCCGAGCATTGCGGTGATCGCTTTGATTTCGTCAGGCGTGGCGCCCTGTTCAAGCAGAATGCTGGCGACGGTATCGCCCTTCTTGACGGCGATAATGCGCTCGCCATTCGGGTTGCCGCCTGTCACCTGGTCCTTGGTCTTCGCCAGCAGCGTGACGTTTTCCGGCACGACGCGCGTCTCGAAACCTGCATACGGATCGGTGACGTTACTTTCGGTGGCGTAGGCCATCTTAAGATCGGGCTGTGCGCCGACATCGGTGCCGGCGCTTGCCACTGTGTAGCGAACGCCCGTCCCGCCGCGCCAACTCGATGCATCGCGCACGCGCATCACGACGTCTTCGATCGCGACGGCCGCGGTGATCCTGGCGCGCGGCAACACGGTGCCGAGATCGCGCGTCACGAACGACACTTCGGCATCCGGTTCGACCGCTTCAGGATTCTGCGCGTCTTCGATGGTCGTCGGCGCCGACGGCGAGCCGACATCGGTCAGCATACGCTGCGCGTTGAACGGCGGAATTTTCGAGGTGAGGTCGCTCGTCGACATCGACAGATTGCCGGCGATGCGAATGAACGGCCGCACGCGCATCACATCGCGACTGCCGACGCGGGTGACGGTGGAGATGCGCACGACCTGTCGCGCCGCATTGGCTTCACTGGGCGGCGGAAGCCGGTCGCTTTTGTGCAGGCTGGCTTGCTTGTCGGCGCCGCTGAATGCGCCGCGTAACGCGCCTTCGACGCGCTCGGGCAATTTCGCGAAAGTCATCTCACCGTCGAGCGACGTGAAAACGGCGCCGCCGATTAAAGCTGCGCCGCAAAGGCCTGTCAGAATGGTGCCGCTAAACCACTGCACGGACACGCGACGACGGTCGATGACGGCGGCTTCGGAGCCGTCGACGGATAGCGGTGGCTCGTGGCCGAGGTCGATGACCCCGGTGGCACGATCATAGCTGCCCATGCGTGACGCTCTGTGGTTCAAACCACGCTCCCCGCGAAATCCATTCGTCACCGTTCGATCCGTTATGGCGTCTCACGCCCGTTGCCGAGCGTTGTGCGCCGTCCCCCGCCGCTGCCCGAGCGCCGCATCAAAGCGTCGCGCGTTCGCGTCCTCAAGTCTCGACCAGTAACGTCTGATTTGCATACGCCCAAATTGCTGGCGGATGAAGCGAACGTCAATGGCCCATCGATCGTCGGCGCCCTCGTCTTGCGATCTGCAAAGTTTTTCGCGTCGTCCCGGCTCTTAAGCAATGGAAATCAGATGCGATGCCATCCTGCAGACGAGAGGATTGCGTCATGAATGTTCGACCTTGTTTGAACCTTGCAACAACCTCGTCACAGCCGCTTCAAAATCACTCCGGCGTCAGATCGTCGTAGGATTGTGGCTCAAGTGCGGCATGGTTTTCGCGGTGATTTTAGAAATCGATCCCGCAGTGCAAACTTTTTTTGAGGGTGGAAATCCCCGTCCCATGGGGATTTCTAGGACCCGTGCGGATTCGTTTTGCGTTGCGTGACGCTTTTTTGAAAAAACATCGTTGACAGTCCTGAGGGGTGGGGCCTATACAACGGCCACTGAGCGCGGCGGCGCCGGGGCCCATGGCCCAGGCGGCTTTCGTGCCTCTCAAGCTCCTTCACTCCGATGGTGCTAAACAACCGGTCAGTTACCGGTTGTGAATTGTCGTCGGATGAATAGGTTGAGAGCCTTCGAAACCCTCGATGCTCGGTTGGATACCGCTCCTTTCAGGAGCGTGGGGCTCATGGCTCCGGGCTGTTTGACAAGTAAAGATGAAGAAAGAGAAACGTGGACGGCGGAGTCCTTGCGGGTCTCGATCATAAAGAATTTCGGTTCTTTGCGGTTGAGGCCGGACGAAAGACTTCGGCGGTACACGTTTTGAAAAGGTTACACCATCGTTGTTCGCGATGTGAATCGCAGACAGCATGTTGGCCGGAGCCGCAAGGTTCAGGCAAACAAAGAATGGTGGGACCTCGTCAATAACGTTGTGATCAGCCGGCTTAAAGTTTCAAGTCCAACTTGAGAGTTTGATCCTGGCTCAGAGCGAACGCTGGCGGCAGGCTTAACACATGCAAGTCGAACGGGCATAGCAATATGTCAGTGGCAGACGGGTGAGTAACGCGTGGGAACGTACCTTTTGGTTCGGAACAACTCAGGGAAACTTGTGCTAATACCGGATAAGCCCTTACGGGGAAAGATTTATCGCCGAAAGATCGGCCCGCGTCTGATTAGCTAGTTGGTAGGGTAATGGCCTACCAAGGCGACGATCAGTAGCTGGTCTGAGAGGATGATCAGCCACATTGG
>CAXTJT010000020.1:0-55443 GCA_964244735.1 uncultured Tardiphaga sp. | reverse complement strand
CGCATTCTGCGTGTGCCGTTCTCGCGGTTTTGTCTGAAAAAACAGTGTAGTGTCGTCGGCACACGGACAGCGGCACGAATAGTTTCAAGCCTCGAAGCCTCTTTTTGCGGCAGTGCGATCGGTAAATGGTCCACTTCGGGTTGAAAATCGATTTCGCGTCGCCGCATAACTGGCGGTTTTCCTCCAATTCGTACATACCGGACCGTCAGAGGCCGCCGCATGACTCGAAAGCCTCATTTGATGCCATTTGATTTGACGGTTAGCGAAGTATTGATCGCGCTGCCTCGTTAGGCAGGCGTTCCGATTACTGAAATCGCAAACCGGCTGGGTTATAAATTCCACCCATGACCCTCCGGCTGATTCTCCCGCTTCTCGCTTTGCTCGTCGCTAGCAGCCCTGCGCCCGCGCAGGACAAAGGCACGTTGACGCAGCGGGTGCTGCCGCATTTGGCCAATCCGAACGATCCGGGGCTTGCCGCCAGGGAATTGTTCGGGCGCAAGACGCTACCGACACGCAGCGCGCCGGAAGTCGTCGGATTCTATGCCAAGGGCTGCATCGCCGGCGCGGAAGCCCTTCCGATCAACGGCGACACATGGCAGGTGATGCGGCTGTCGCGCAATCGCAATTGGGCGCATCCGCAGATGGTGGCGCTGCTGGAGCGACTGTCCGCGAAGGCCAATAAAGTCGCGGGCTGGCCGGGGCTTCTGATCGGCGACATGTCGCAGCCGCGCGGCGGGCCGATGCTGACCGGCCACGCCAGCCATCAGATCGGACTCGATGCCGATATCTGGCTGACGCCGATGCCGGACCGGCAATTGTCGCGCAACGAGCGCGAAGAGATGTCCGCCGTGATGATGGTGCGCAAGGATCGTCTCGACATCGACCCGCAGACATGGACGCCGACGCATCTGTCGGTGATCCGCGCCGCCGCGCAGGAGCCTGCGGTCGAGCGCATCTTCGTCAATGCCGCGATCAAGAAGGCGCTGTGCCGCGAGGCCAAGGGCGACCGCTCGTGGCTTTCCAAGGTGCGGCCGATGTACGGCCATGATTACCATTTCCACGTCCGCATCGTCTGCCCGTCCGGCAGCGGCGCATGCACGCCGCAGGCGCCGCCGGGCGACGGCGACGGCTGCGGCGCCGAACTCGCGCATTGGTTCACCGACGCCGTTCTGCATCCGAAGCCGCCGGCCGTACCGCCAAAGCCGCGACCTCCGATGACGCTGGCCGAGATGCCGGCCGCGTGCCGTCAGGTGCTGGCCGCGCCGTAGAAATCGCGGTATGGTTCTCGAGGCCTCGCGTCGTAAGCGCAGACGGCTGATCGGGAACGACGGTTCCTCTCAAAATCGTCAATCGCTCATGCGTGGCCGTCGCCGCGTCCGGCAACATTGTGAGACCCAATATGCGGATCAGCGCACGCAATCAGATCACGGGTACCGTCGTCGATGTCACGAAGGGCGCGACCACCTCGCATGTCCGAGTCGATATCGGCGGTGGCCAGATGATGACCTCGTCGATCACCAACGAAGCCGTCGACGAACTCGGCATCGCCAAGGGCGGCAAGGTCGTCGTCGTGGTGAAGGCCTCCGACGTCATGATTGCGGTGGATTGATGCGTATCCTGCTGACAACGGCCCTTCTGCTCGGCGCGACGGCGGCCCATGCCGCCGAGCCGAGCGGCTGTGACAAATTCAAATGGCCGATCGATGCCGAGCGCGCTGCGCTGACGGTGTCGGAGCGGCCGATCGTCACATCCGGCGGCGACCTGCCGGCAACCGGCAGCGCCGTTACCGTCGCGCTGGTGCCGTCAACCGAGGCGAGACTGCCGACGCCCTCGGAGCGCAACTTTCCGCCGGATGCTTTCGGCGGCTACGTTATGGTGGCCGCGCCAAAGGAAGCCGGCGTTTATTCCGTCAGCCTGTCCGAGGCGCTGTGGGTCGACGTCGTGCAGGACGGCAAGCCGCTGAAGCCGGTGGCGTTCAGCGGCGCAACCGACTGCGCCGGCATCCGCAAGACCATGCGCTTTGATCTGACAGCACGGCCGGTTACGATACAGCTTAGCGGCGGCAAGGCCGACCGCGTCAATCTGCTGCTGTCGCAGGCGCATTCTCAATAATTCCAGCCCTTTACCGCTGCGGCTGGCCTGATATGGTCCGCCGCAGCGATACCCTGCGGACCGTCAGTCCGTGGGGTTGCCGGAACGGCGCTTCCGCCTGTCGCGATCGAAAGTCTTGTCAAGCAGCGATCCCGCGCGTCCGCGCGCGTTTGCGCTTGGTCTCAGCTTCTGGAGCGCCCCATGATTGCTATCTCTCGCCGCCTCGCGGCCTGCTTCGTCGCTGCGTTCGTCTTCGGCGGACAACCCGCCTCCGCGATCGCGCAGGAAAAATCTCTGACCGTCTTCGCCGCAGCGTCGATGAAGAATGCGCTGGACGAACTTGACGCGGCCTATACGGCCAAGACCGGCGTCAAGATCGTCGCCAGCTATGCGGCCTCCTCGGCGCTGGCCAAACAGATCGAACAGGGCGCGCCGGCGGATGTGTTCGTCTCGGCCGACACCGACTGGATGGATTACGCCACGCAAAAGAAAGCCATCAACGAGCCAAGCCGCGTCAACTTGCTCGGCAATGCGATCGTGCTGATCGCGCCGAAGGATTCGAAGGTCGAGACCGTCACGATCGGTCAGGGTTTTGACCTCGCCACCCTCGCCGGCGACGGCAAGATCGCGACCGGCGATGTCAAATCGGTACCGGTCGGCAAATATGCCAAGGCGGCGCTGGAGAAACTCGGATCATGGACCGCGGCGGAACCAAAATTCGCGATGGCCGAAAGCGTACGGGCGGCGCTGACGCTGGTGGCGCGCGGCGAAGCCAATCTGGGCATCGTCTATGCGACCGACGCCAGGATCGAACCTGGCGTCAAGGTGGTCGGCACCTTCCCCGCCGACTCGCATCCGGCGATCATCTATCCGGTCGCGGCGACGACAACGGCCAAGCCCGAAGCGAATGACTACCTCGCCTTCCTGCGTTCGGCTGCGGCGAAGACCGTGCTGGAGAAATACGGTTTTACGTTCCTGATCAAGCCGGTGTCGTGAGGTCTTCGTCATTGCGAGCGAGACCGGCATCGGCTCATGCCGATGTCGGTCGACGCGAAGCAATCCTGTTCTTCGGCGCAAGAAAGACTGGATTGCTTCGTCGCATACGTCCCTCGAAGACGAGGGACTTTGCTTCTTGCAATGACGAGAGGCTTAGCTAAGTCGCCATGTCTCATATCACCCCCGAGGAATGGACAGCAATTGCGCTGTCGCTGCGCGTGGCGCTGGTCGCGACGCTCGTGGCGACGCCGCTTGGCATCGCGCTGGCTTGGTTGCTGGCGCGTCGCGAGTTCTGGGGCAAGGGCCTGATCGATGCGCTGGTGCATTTGCCCTTGGTGCTGCCGCCGGTCGTCACCGGCTATCTGCTGTTGCTGACGTTCGGACGGCGCGGCGCGGTCGGCGCATGGCTCGCCGATTTCGGCATCGTCTTCGCGTTCAAATGGACCGGTGCTGCTTTGGCGTGCGGCGTGATGTCGTTTCCGCTGCTGGTGCGTCCGATCCGGCTTTCGATCGAAGCCGTCGATCGCAAACTCGAACAGGCCGCCTCCACGCTGGGAGCCGCGCCGTGGCGGGTGTTTTGGACCATCACGCTGCCGCTGGCCTTACCGGGCGTGCTCGCAGGCATGGTGCTCGGCTTCGCCAAGGCGATCGGCGAGTTCGGCGCGACCATTACGTTCGTCTCCAACATTCCCGGCGAGACGCAAACGATTTCGGCGGCGATCTACTCGCTGATCCAGACGCCGGACGGAGACAGCGCCGCGCTGCGGCTTGTCATCGTGTCCGTCGTCATCGCGATGGCGGCGCTGGTGATGTCCGAATGGCTGGCGCGGCGCGCGACGCTGCGTCTGCACGGGAATTGACCGTGCTCAGCTTCAACGCGGTCAAACAACTCGGCGACTTCGCGCTCGATGTCGGCTTTACGAGCGACGGTCGCGTCACCGGCCTGTTCGGCGCATCCGGCACGGGCAAGACTTCGGTGATCGGCATCATCGCCGGACTGCAACGACCCGATCGCGGCCGCATCATGCTCGAGGACGATGTGCTCGACGACACCGATGCGGGGATACATGTGCCCGCGCATAAGCGCCGGATCGGCTGCGTGTTTCAGGACGCGCGGCTGTTTCCGCATCTCGATGTTGCGCAAAATCTGGATTATGGCCGGCGCATGAACGGCCTGCGGCGCGACGCGGATTATGCGGCGCGAATCGAGACGCTGCTCGACATCGCCCCGCTGCGTACGCGCCGCACCGGACAACTCTCCGGCGGCGAAAGGCAACGCATTGCGCTAGGACGTGCGCTGCTGGCGCGTCCGCGATTGCTGCTGCTCGACGAACCGCTGGCGTCGCTCGACGACGCTCGCAAGGCGGAGATCCTGCCCTATCTCGTGCGTTTGCGGGACGAGGCCGGCGTGCCGATGGTCTATGTCAGCCACGACGCCGACGAGATGCGCCGGCTCGCGACGCAGGTGGTGATTCTGAAAGGCGGCCGTGCGATTGCGGTGGGCGGGGTCGAGTTGTTGGCGCGTTGATGTCTTGTACCGGCGCCGCAGATCCGGGACCGTAACGAAGGCACCGGTCCGTAACGGCCCCGGCTCTGCACATGCAAGTACCTACACCCCTGACACCGCGTCCCACGTCCGCGACAGCTTGCGCTTGATCCTGGCCTTGCGCGTCAGCGGCGGCGCGGGCTCGTCCTCGTCCTCCGGCAAACGGAGACCGACGACATTGACGCGGCCGCCGCCGATGCTGCGCGCCACCAGCACGATTGAATCCAGCGGCAAGGTCGCGCCGGCCTTCGGTGCGTGGTCGAGATGGACGTCGAAATAATCCGCCAGCGTCAGCCGTGCCTCGTCCTCGGTTACGGTGACGCCATAGATGCCGGCGAGATCGCCCAACGTGATCTCGCCGGTGACGACGAAATCACCGAGCAAATGCGGATCTGGCGCGGCAGTCGGCGGCATGTCGACAAAGAAGCGATCCAGCGCCTCGGCTTTTTCGGGAGGCGCCAGCAGATAGACATAATCGCCGGCCGCGATCGGATCGGCCTCGGCCGGAGACAGGATCTGCTCGTCGCGGATCACCAGCGTCGGCTTCGACCAGGACGGAAACAGCCCGCGTTTCAGGAACAGGCTTTTCGGCCGCACGGCATAGCCGACGAGTTGCTGTTCGAGTTGCCCGGGCAGATCCAGTTCGATCCGTCGTGGCCCGCGATCCGACCGCGGCAACGCAACATGAAGCCAGCGCGCGGCGACGCCGAGCGTCCAGCCCTGGAGCAGCAGCGAGATAATGACGACGATGAAGGCGACGTCGAAATACAGATAGGCCGCGGGCAATCCGACCAGCAGGGGAATCGAGGCCAAGAAGATCGCGACCGCTCCGCGCAAACCGACCCACGAAATGAAGGTTCGCTCGCGCCAGTTGAATCGGAACGGCGATAGGCAGAGAAATACCGCCACTGGACGCGCGATGAGCATCAGCACCAGAGCGATGCCGATTGCGGGCCAGATGTTTTCCAACACGCGCTGCGGCGACACTAGCAAACCGAGCAGCACGAACATCACGATCTGCGCCAGCCAGGTCGCGGCATCAAGGAAGGTCACGACCGAATTATGCGCCCGCATCGGTAGATTGCCGATGATCATGCCTGCGAGATAGACCGCGAGAAATCCCGAGGCGTGGCCAATCTGCGCGAGGCCGAAGATCACGAGCGCTGCGGTCGTCACGAAAGGCGCGTGCAGGCCTTGCGGCAGTTCGACGCGATTGAGCGCTAGCACGACCATGCGGCCGCCGACCACGCCGATAACGCCGCCGAGAACCGCTTCCTTCGCGAACTGCAAGATCACATGCGTGATCGAGCTTTGGCCGACCGACAGCAGTTCGACCAGCATCAGCGTCAGAAACACGGCGAAGGGATCATTGGTGCCGGATTCGACCTCGAGCGTCGCGCCGACGCGCGGCCGCAGCCGCAGCCCTTGCGCATGGACCAGCAAAAACACGGCTGCAGCGTCGGTCGAGGCGACGACAGCGCCGACCAGCAGCGACTGCGCCCAGTTGATGTCGAGCGCGTATTTGGCGACCGGGGCGGTTATCAAAGCCGTCACCAGCACGCCGACGGTCGCCAGCATCATCGACGGCGCCAGCACCGTGCGAATGCTCTGGAAGCGCGTTTTGAGGCCGCCGTCGAACAGGATCAGCGCCAGCGCGATCGACCCGACGAGATAGGTGGTCCGGACATCGTCAAAACGGACGCCGCCGGGGCCCGACTCGCCCGCAAACATGCCGATGAACAAGAACACCAGCAGCAACGGCGCGCCGAAGCGCAACGCCAGCAGGCTCGACAGGATCCCGGCCATCACCAGAACCGAGCCAAGCAGAATCGCTACGCTGACGGCATCGAGAGATGTCATGGCGCTCCAATGGTTCGCAAGCGGGCAAATACTTGCATTTGCATCCTTATCGTCGCCATAGTTCCACGCCAACTGCTTTCTGCAGCGCGTATCGAACCGCCACGAATGTCAACGCCACCCGGTGCGATCACATGGCACGGCGCACCGTCGCTCACCAGCATTTCTGGAAACTGGTCCGGCCACCGAATCATTTTGCGAGCGATCACGTCCGGATTGAGATTTAAGACAAGACTGAAACACCGAGAGCATCATGGATCTGAGCGACGTCTACGAATTCCTGCTCTCCAGCCTGCGCTCGGTCGGCGCGGAAGTGTCGTCACCCTGGTTCTATCTGCAACTCGGCCTGATCATCGCCGGCGCAGGCCTCGCTTATGGCGCCGGCGCGGCCGTCCGAGCCCGTGTCGATGTCACCTCGCTGGCGATGGGCTGGCCGGCTCCGATTCGCATGTTGATCCGCGTCATCGTCCGCAGCACCTCGATCTTTGCTTTCACCGTCCTGATGATCGTCGCGCGGATCACACTGCACACGATGACCTGGCCGAGCCGCAGCTACCTGCTCGCGGTGTCGGCGCGGCTGGCCTTGGCGTGGCTCGCCATCAGCATCGTCACCAGCGTGATCCGCAACGAATTTCTGGTCCGCGTGGTGTCAATCTCAGCCTGGGCTGTCGCCGCGCTCAGCATCATCGGGCAACTTGATTCCACCGTCGATGCGCTGGATTCGGTCGCGATCGTGCTCGGCGGCCTGCGCCTGACGCCGCTGCTTCTGATCAAGCTCGTGGTGCTGCTCGCGATCGCGCTGTGGATCACCAAGATCGCCAGCAATTTCCTCGAAGGCCGCATCACCCAGTCGCGCGATCTGACGCCGTCGATTCAGGTGTTGCTGGTCAAATTAATGCGCGTTGCGCTGATGATCTTCGCGATCACGCTGGTGATGGGCGCGGTCGGCATTAATCTCTCGGCGTTGGCGATCTTTTCGGGCGCCGCCGGCGTCGGTATCGGTTTCGGTTTGCAGAAGATCGTCGCCAATTTCATCAGCGGCGTGATCCTGCTGGCCGACAAATCCGTCAAGCCCGGCGATCTCGTCACCATCGGCGACAGCTCGGGCCGGATCAGCGCAATGAACACGCGCTACATCTCGGTCGCCGCCGGCGACGGCCGTGAATTTCTGATCCCGAATGAAGATCTCGTGACGCAGAAGGTCGTCAACTGGACCTACACCGATCAAAACTCCCTCGTGAAAATCAGTTTCGGCACCAATTACGATGCCGATCCGCGGCTCGTCTGCCGGCTGGCAGCCGAGATCGCCGCAGCATCGCCGCGCGCTGATAAGGCGAAAACCCCGAGCTGCCTGTTGGTCGAATTTGCCGAAGCCGGCATGAAGTTCTCGCTGACGTTCTGGATCGCTTCACCTGACGGCATGGACAGCGTCAAGAGCGACGTGATGCTGGCGCTATGGGACGCTTTCAAGAAAGAACAAATCCGCGTTCCCTATCCGGTGCGCGAAATCCGCGTCCGGGGCGGCGCGCTGCCGGTCGAGTCGATCGTCGATGTCGCGGCAGAGTAGAGCTCCCTGCGGCCGTGGCGCTTGCGCTCCCGGCTGCGCCGATTAAATTGGGCGCTTCGCATCCAGCCTCACAGATAGACCTTGCCCGATGAGCTACGTCGAAGCCTCAGAAACCGCCTTGCGAAAGACCGGCCAGATCAAATTGCACGGCGCGGCCGGGTTTGCCGGGATGCGCAAGGCCGGCGCACTGGTCGCCAAATGCCTCGATGACCTCGCAGGTTTGGTCCAGCCTGGCCTGCCGACCACGAAGATCGACGATTACGTCCGTGAGTTCGCCTTCGACAACGGCGCCTATCCGGCGACGCTGATGTATCGCGGCTATCGTTTTTCGACCTGTACCTCGATCAACCATGTGGTCTGTCACGGCATGCCCGGTGATCGCGGCTTGAAAGAAGGCGACATCGTCAATATCGACGTCACCTTCATCGTCGACGGATGGTACGGCGATTCCAGCCGGATGTATCCGGTCGGCCCGATTTCGCGAAAGGCCGAACGGCTTATCGACGTGACCTATGAGTCGCTGATGCGCGGCATCGCCGCCGTCAAACCCGGCGCAACCACCGGCGATATCGGCCATGCCATCCAGAGCTTTGTCGAACCGCAGCAGATGAGCGTGGTCCGCGATTTCTGCGGCCACGGCCTCGGCCGCATGTTCCACGACGAGCCGAACATCATTCATGTCGGTCGGCCCGGCGAGGGCGTGAAGCTCAAGCCGGGGATGTTCTTCACGATCGAGCCAATGATCAACCTCGGCAAGCCGCACGTCAAAATTTTGTCGGACGGCTGGACCGCCGTGACCCGCGACCGTTCGCTCTCGGCCCAGTTCGAGCATTCGATCGGCGTCACCGCCGACGGCTGCGAGATCTTCACGCTGTCGCCGGGCGGCCTGGAGAAGCCGGGTTTCGCTGGCTAGCTGCATCATTTGGTGTTGATATATTAAGGTTGCAAATGCCGCCGCGCGCGGCATGCTTGGCCTGTCCGCCACTGGTCCGATACAGCATGCCCGCAGACAGCAACCAGCCGTTCGGCCTGAGCGACATCTCGGACGCGCCGCATTATCACGGCCATCGCGAGCGGTTGCGCGATCGTTTTCGCAACGCCGGCGCGGAAGCGCTGAGCGATTATGAATTGCTTGAGATGGTGCTGTTTCGCGCGATGCCGCGCCGCGACGTCAAGCCGCTTGCCAAGGCTCTGATCGCGCATTTTGGCTCCTTTGCCGAAGTGGTTCATGCGCCGCCGCCGCGATTGCGCGAATTTGCAGGATTGGGCGAGGCGGCGATCACAGAGATCAAGCTGATTGCAGCCGCCGCAAGCCGCGTCGCGAAAGGACAACTCAAGCAGCGCAAGCTGCTCTCGTCATGGGCCAGCGTGATCGACTACTGCCGCACGGCGATGGCCTTCGCCGACAAAGAGCAGTTTCGGATTCTATTTCTCGACAAGCGCAACCAATTGATCGCCGATGAGGTGCAGCAGATCGGTACGGTCGATCACACGCCCGTCTATCCGCGCGAAGTCATCAAGCGCGCACTGGAGTTGTCGGCGACCGCGATCATCATGGTCCACAACCACCCGTCGGGCGATCCGACGCCGTCATCGGCCGACATCCAGATGACGAAGTCGGTCATCGAGATCGCCTCGCCGCTGGGCATTTCGGTGCACGACCACATCATCGTCGGCAAGAACGGCCATGCGAGCCTGAAGGGGCTGAAGCTGATCTAGCGCTTCTTTTTCGCACGCGGCTCCGGCGCGAGCGCCTGCGGATCGAAACCGATGTAAAATACGTAATTGTCGCCGGTCGATCCCGGCGGCACCGGATAGGCGATGTCCTCGCCGACCATGCTGAAGCCGACGCTGGTGTCGGACATCGCCACATTGGTGCGGAAAACCTTCGTGGCGATCGTCTTGGGATTGACGCCCTCCTGCACCACGGCAACGCGCAGCGGCACGTCGACCGCGGCTGGCGCGCCGGCCGGGCCGACGATAACGCGGCCCTGAATGCCGATTCGCGCCACGATCTGGCCGCCCGTGAGCGTGCAATCGCGCGCTGTGCGCGTAATTGTTGCCTGATAGCGTAAATCTGCCCCGGCCGCAGTTTTGCCCGGCAGGCCGACCGCATAGGTGGAGGCGCCGGGACGGATGCTGACGGCCGGGCAGTCGAGTTCATCCGGCGGCGGCGCTGCGCCCGTGGACGGCGCTTCCTGGGCGGGCTGCGAACTACCGCCGAACAGCGACTTGAAGCGATCGGTGATCGATTGTGCGGACGCGGCCTGCGCCGCTAGGCTGCCTATCAAAGCTGCAGCGACCGCCGCCGCGGTGCCTGTCGTAGAGCGTATGCCGACCATCCGATGTCCCCGTCAGTCTCTTCTGCGGCGCGCCTTATAGCAGCGCAATGGCGGCGAACCAAAGGCAACGGAACGGTCGCGAAGCTTGGCCTTAATATTTGGCCTCAGTACAGCGGCGGCGTCTGCGCGATTTTCAGCGTGCCGAGATAGACCGCGCCATCGACGAAACGCAGCGGGAAGCTGCGCGCCTTGCGGCCTTCCAGGTCGGCCTCGGTGCCGAGCGAATTGATGCCCGCCGCGACGCCGGCATTGGCGTTCTGCCGCGCCACCCGCGACAAGCCAGGGATCATCTTGTCGAGCGCGCCGATGACGCTGTTGACGTCCTGCGCCTTGACGCCGGGCGCGTAGCGATCAAGCGTCTCCTGCTGCACGCTGCCTTCGAGCAATTTGTCAATGCCGAGCGCGGGCACGACCGCCTCGATGCCGGCGACGGTCATCTGCATCTCGCCGTCGAGCCGGCCTTCGACCGTGAGCCCGAGCGAACCTGCGCCGATTGCGAGCAAGTTGCCCTGCTGAATGCGTGATTGCGTGATCTCGATGCGACCGCCATTGACCTGGATTTCGCGCAAGCGTTCCGGCCACGGCTTCGCCGAAAAATCACGCAAACCCGAGACCCTTGCACGAATATTCGTATCGAACGGCGCCAACAGCACGGGATGAACATCCTGAATGCTGGCCCCCGATGTCACCAGCACGGCGTCGATCACAGGCTTGTCGGCGGTCGACGTCTCGGCGAAGCGGCCGTGCAGTTCGGCGTGCCTGGCGCGCACGAGACCGACCTGCACCGCGCCGTTGATACGATCGATCGCCGGATTGTCGAACGATAGCGAGACGCGCTGCGGCACGCCCGGCAGCCCCACAATGCTGCTGCGCGCGGCGGTCCAGTTCACGACCATCAATGGGTGTTGTGTCCTGTCGGTGATCGTGGCCGGGGCCTTGAATTCGGCAATCAGCCGCGTCGGATCATAGACCTGAGCGACGACGAGAATTTCGCCGAGCTTGGCCGTGACCGGTGCTTGCGACGTGGCCTGATCCGCGGTCTGGCCGCGCAGCGTGACGCTCGCGCCCGCGCAGCGAACCTCGAGCCGGAACGGATAGCCGGCGACCGAACGATCGGCACACTCATAGACGCGGCCGGCAGAGGCTTCCCGCGCGCGCCATTCATCGACGGCCTGATCGACCTTGCCGGCCGCAATATACCAGAACGCGCTCCATCCGAGTGCGGCGATCAGCAGCAGGCCGGGTGCTACGAAAACGGGCCACAGCCGGCGCCGCCGCGGCATGACGAACGTGTCGTCAGAATTGTAATCTGTCATGCAGGAAAGTAGGCGGGACGATTTTGTCGAAACCGCGATGCGAGACTTTCTAAACAGAAATAGCGTGCCGCTTGTTTGCCTGCCTTGTCCTCTGCTAGTCACGCGACTCATCAAGGCAAAATAATATGGCGTCGACCGCACATCCCGATCCGATGACAGTTGAGGGCGACCTGTGGGTGTTCGGCTATGGTTCGCTGATGTGGCGGCCGGGCTTCGGCTTCATCGAGCAGTCCCCTGCGCGATTGATCGGCGAACATCGCGCGCTCTGCGTCTATTCCTTCGTGCATCGCGGCACGCCGGAAAAGCCCGGTCTCGTGCTGGCGCTCGATCGCGGCGGCGCCTGTTGCGGCATCGCGTTTCGCGTCGCTGCTGAGCTTCGCGCGAAAACCGTTGCGTATCTGCGCGAGCGCGAACAGGTCACGTCGGTCTATCGCGAGGTCACGCGCTCGGTATGGCTGGAGAACGGCCAACGCGTCAGTGCATTGGCCTATGTTGTCGATCGTGGCCACGTTCAGTATGCCGGACGCCTGTCACAGGCCGAGCAGTTGCGCTTTGTGCGGCAGGGCCACGGTCAATCCGGCGTCAATCGCGATTACGTGCTGGCGACTGTTGCGGCGATCGAAGCACAGGGCTGCCGTGATCGGCCGCTGCATCAGTTGGCGCTCGCGCTTCGCGGCGACGCGCCGGTGCAAATGTAAGCAATCATACCGTCACAAAATGATCCCGGAATGGCCTCGCAGTGCCACTTGCATTGCCCCATCACGTCTTGATCTCGCCACATCGAAATTGGTTTTACACGCATCATCAGCAGCCATCTCGGCTGCCGGAGACGGGGTGCCTTTGGGGGTGTCTTGTTGAGGACTATGAATGAACCAGTTGTTTGCGTTTCGTCGCACGCTTGTTGCGTGCGTGATGGCGTTGTGTGCGATCGTCATCGTTGCCTCGGCCTCTCCCGCCGATGCCCGACCCCGGCATAGCCGCCATCACGCTGTGAATCAGAGTTATCATTACCATCATCAATCGATCTCTCATCGCGCTTTGCGCCGATTCTCCGCACAGACACGCCGTCACGCGCGGCGCGGCCGCGCCGCAATGCGCCAGGAGTCGCGCCGGGAAATGAGAGTGTCACGTCGGGAGATGCGACGCACCGCTCGCCTGCAGAATTTTCACGACGCAAACGCGGCACTGACGCCGCAAGCGGCACTGCTGCCGCAGGATGGTGTCTCGGTACAGACGACCGAGAAATCGGCCGCGTTATCGTCCAGCGCATCGATGGGTATGAGATCCGGGGGTATGAGATCCGGATCGAGCATCGTCGCTGAAGCGCGGCGCTATATCGGCGGCAATCCGACCGGGCGAAAGAGCCTGTGGTGCGCGCGCTTCATGAACTTGGTGCTGCAGCGCTCCGGCCATCGCACAACCGGTTCGGATATGGCGCGCTCGTTCGCAAACTATGGCCAGCGCGTCTCGGGGCCACAGGTTGGCGCGATCGCCGTGATGTCGCGCGGGCGCGGCGGCGGTCATGTCGGCATCGTCAGCGGCGTCGATGCCAAGGGCAACCCGATCGTGGTGTCGGGCAATCACGGCCGCCGCGTCGCGGAGTCGGTGTATTCGCGCAGCCGCATCTATGCGTATGTGATGCCGAATTAAGAAAGGTCCCGACGACGGCAGCGCGCCCCTCTACCCGCTCGGGGAGAGGGGCGTGGTGAGGGGCTACTGCGAACATTCGATCCCCCTCACGCGGACGCTTCGCTGCGTTCGCGTCCGACTCTCCCCGACGGGGAGCGGTGAGATAGCGACCCATCACACCCCGCCCATCTTGCAGATCAGTTTCCATTCCGCATCCGTCACCGGCTGTACCGAGAGGCGCGACTGTTTCAGCAGCGCCATCTCGGCGAAGCGCTTGTCATCCTTGATCGTGGCCAGCGTCACGGGCGTCTTCAACGCTTTCAGTGCCGCGATATCGACGCAGACAAATTTACCGCTCGCGTCGCTCGCATCCGGATAATGCTCGCGCACGATCTCGACGATGCCGACGATCTCCTTCCCCTCGTTGGAGTGGTAGTAGAATGCCTGCTCACCTTTTTTCATCTTCATCATATTGAGCTTGGCGGTATGGTTGCGCACGCCGGTCCAGGCTTCGCCCTTCTTGCCCTTCGCGACCTGCTGCTCCCACGACCATGTCGAGGGCTCCGATTTCACCAGCCAATAAGCCATTGATTTATCCTTCCGCCCGAAACGGCCGTGTCAAGAGTGCATCGATCGCCTGATCGACCGTGGCGCTGCCGTCGAGAATGGCGGCGACGGCCATTGCGACCGGCATCTCAATAGTCTTGTCGCGCGCAAACTCGATCAGCACCGGCGCGGTGAACGCGCCCTCCGCCAGTTGCGGCGGCGGCGGTTCGTTGCGGCCGAGGGCGAAACCCAATGCGAAATTGCGCGACTGCGGCGACGAACAACTCAGTGTCAGATCACCCAATCCTGAAAGCCCCGCAATGGTTTCGGCGCGCGCGCCGCAAGCGAGGCCGAACCGCATCAATTCGGAAAAGCCGCGCGTCGTCAGCGCCGCCAGCGCGGAGGCTCCAAGGTTGCGGCCGACTACGATGCCGGCGGCGATCGCCAGCACGTTCTTTGCGGCGCCGCCGATCTCGACGCCGCGCACGTCGGTCGAATGATACGGGCGGAAAGTCGCCGATCCCAACGCGTGCACGAGATCGATCGCCAGCCCTTCATTGGCGCAAGCGAGAGTCACAGCCGTCGGCAGACCGCGCGCAACGTCTTCGGCGAAATTCGGTCCCGACAAGATCGCAGGGATCGTCTCCGGCGCGGTCTGCGTAATGATTTCCGTCATGAAGCAATGCGTGCCGCGCTCGATGCCCTTGGCGCAGGCGACGACGGGCGTCGCGGATTTCAGATGAGGCACGATATGCGCAAGCGCCTCGCGCAGATGCTGAGACGGCACGGCGAGCAATACGATATCCGCGCCTGCGACGACCGACGCATCGCCGACGACCGTCACAGCCTTGTCGATCGCGATGCGCGGCAGGCGCGGATTGCTGCGCGTCGCCTGCATCATCTCGGCGGCGGCCGGCGTGCGCGCACAAAGCGCGACATCGCGCCCGGCGCGCGCCGCGACATCGGCCAATGCTGTGCCGTAAGCGCCCGCGCCGATCACCGCGACGGATTGCAAGACTCTATTTCCAAGAGGCATGATCTTTGTCCGAAAGCCGGTCTCCACTTTTCGCGATCATGCCTAATACGCGGCCCGCGTCTTCGCGAAACCAGGCGGCGCTGTCGCATCCGCATCAAGAGCCCAGCGCGCACGCGGCGCGGCATCGAGATCGTCGATCATGCCGATTGCAAGGCGCTCCGCGCCGGCCCATGCGATCATCGCGCCATTGTCGGTGCACAAAGCCGGCGGCGGCACGATCAGTTCGATCCGCGCCTTGCCGGCGACATCCTGCAACGCGCGGCGGATCGCCTGGTTGGAGGCGACGCCGCCGGCTGCCACCAATGCTGTCGGCGTGCCAAAACGCTCCTGAAAAATCTTGAGGCCGACACTGATGCGATCCGCCGTCGAGTCCAGCACGGCCGCCTGAAAGCTCGCGCAGAGATCCGCAATGGATTGCTGTGTCAGCGGCGTCATCCGGCTTGCTTCGTTGCGCACGGCGGTCTTCAGCCCGGACAGCGAAAAATTGGCGTCGGGGCGGCCGAGCATCGGGCGCGGAAACGCGAAGCGCTTGGCGTTGCCGGTGGCGGCCGCGCGCTCGACCTGCGGACCGCCGGGATAAGGCAGCCCGAGCATTTTTGCAATCTTGTCGAAGGCTTCGCCCATCGCGTCATCGACGGTTGTGCCGAGGCGCACGTAATCGCCGACGCCGCGCACCGCGACGATCTGGGTGTGACCGCCCGACGCCAGAAACAGGCAATATGGAAAGGCGATGCCGTTGGTCATGCGCGGCGTCAGCGCATGGGCTTCGAGATGATTGACGGCAATGAGCGGCGTCCGCTGCACGAGCGCAATCGCTTTCGCTGTTGTCAGCCCCACGATAACGCCGCCGATCAGACCCGGCCCGGCTGCCGCCGCGATTCCCGAAAGTTGCTGGAATTCGACGCCGGCGTCCTGCATCGCCCGACTGATGATGCCGTCGAGCACCTCGATATGGGCGCGCGCAGCGATCTCGGGCACGACGCCGCCATAGGGCGCGTGTTCCTCGATCTGCGAGCGGACGATGTTGGACAGAATTCGACCGCTGCCGTCATTGCCGCGTTCGATCACCGCCGCGGCGGTCTCGTCGCAGGTGGTTTCGATGCCCAACACCAGCATCGCGCGATCCTGATTCAATTTCTGTCCTTGCCTTCTCTTCGGAACCAGCGTTTTCGTTTGCCGAGTTAGCATTGCGCGGAGTTCGGTTGCAAATCGCGCGCAGGGAGACGCTCACGACATGGCTACTAAAGATATGGCGATTTAAGATATGGCGATTCTCGTCACGCGTCCCGAGCCTGACAATACGACGACCGTGGCCGCCTTGCGCGCGCAAGGCCGAGACGTGCTGTCCGCACCGATGCTACGATTCGAGCCGGTGTCGCTGCAGGACGATCCGGACTCGCAATATGGCGCGGTCATCGTCACCTCGGCCAACGCACTGCGCGCCATTGCAGGACAGGCGGGCTTGTCGGCTTTGCTGAAACTGCCGTTATTCGCGGTCGGCGACAAAACCGCGGATGCCGCGCGAAAGGCGGGCTTCGGCAAGGTGTTTCCGGCCGATGGCGATGCGGCTGCGTTGCGCGACCTGATCTCATCGAAAAAGAGCACCGCGAAGGACCTGAAATCCGGCGTTCCGTTGCTGTACCTGGCCGGGGCTGATCTGGCGCGTGATCTCGCCGGCGAATTGGGCGCGAGCGGCTTTACGGTGGTGACGCAAACCACATACCGCATGGCCCCGGTCGGCGCGCTGCCGCCAGAAATCACCGACGCCTTCTCGGCTGGCAAAATCTCAGCCGTTTTGCATTACTCACGGCGAAGCGCGCGGGCCTTCATCGCGGCAACGCGCGCCGGCGGTGTGGAAATTTCCGCGCTGGCGCTGCCGCAATGCTGCCTTTCCGATGCGGTTGCTGCCATCGTCCGGGATGCCGGCGCCAGCCGGGTGATGGCGGCGCGGACGCCGGACGAAAATGCCATGTTCGAGTTGCTCGACCGTGCCATAATCGCCGGATCGCGCTAGAAGGTATTGCTTTAACCAGCGGCAGCGTTTGCGGCCTAACCCGGATGGGATGACAGCATGGCCGACGACAGGCCCCCGACCGACGGCCCTTCAGCCGACAAACTGGGCGACGAATCGGGGCTCGATCCGAGGCGCCCGAAGCGCGCGCCGCCTACGCTCGATCTTTCAGCGACCGAAATCCCGCGCGCCAATGCTCCTGGCGACGCGGTTCCGCCGCTCGACGAGCCGATGGCCGAGGCCGCCGCCGAGCCTTCGTCCGAGCCCGCGCCGCGCCAGAAGAAGCCATCGCCTATCCTGATTCCGGCGCTGGCCGGCGCAACCGCCGCCTCTTTCATCATGATCCTGATCTCGCTGGCCGGCTGGCCGGTCGGTATGCCGACGACGGAAGTTTCGCCTCCTGCGCCGACCAACGCGGCCGCCCTCGACGAGCTCACGGCACGCCTCGCCCGCATCGAAGCCCGCCCCGCCGTCGCGCCGGCAGCGGCTCCTGCGCCCGCTCCCCCGTCGCTGGCCCCACGCATCGATGCTCTCGACAAAACCATCGCCGCGTTGCGCGACGACGTTGCCGCGACACGCACCCGTAGCGAAGCGGCTTTGGCCAGCGTGAGCGAATTGAAGGCCGCGCCGCCGCCTGTTGCATCGCCGCCGCCGGACCTGTCCGCGATCACCTCGCGCCTCACGCAAATCGAGAGCGCCATCAAAACGCAGGCGACAGCCGCCGCTCAGCAGGCGGCGAAACCAGCCGACGATGCGCCGCTCCGTCGCGTGGTCGCGGCGTCTTTGCTCGATATGCAGGTGCGTCAGGGCCAGCCTTATGTCGCAGCCTTGCAGGCAGCGTCCACAAGCGCCGATGCAGCACGCGCTCAACCGCTGCAGGCCTTTGCCGCGACCGGCATTCCGTCGGCCGACACGCTATCGAAGGACTTGTTGGCGCTGCTGCCGAAACTTTCACCGGCGCCGACTGCAACTGAAACCACCGGCACGGGCATCATGGACCGGTTGCAGGCCGGCGCTGCCAGGCTCGTCAAGATCGAACGCAATGACACATCTGGCGTAACGGGCAGCGCCGTCGTCGCCCGCGCCGCCGAAGCGGCGCGCCGGAGCGACCTTGCCGCCGCGCGACGCGAACTTGCAGGCTTGTCGCCGGCCGATCGCGCCATCGTGCAGCCATGGATCGATCGTGCCGACGCGCGCGACGCCGCGCTTGCCGCCTCCCAGCAGTTCGCGACCGACGCGATGACCGCACTCGCCAAACCGGCACCATAGGACCGCAATGATCCGCATCATTCTGTTTCTCGTCCTGATCGCGCTGGCGGCGCTGGGCGCGACGTGGGTTTCCGACCAAGGCGGCGATATCGCACTGTCCTGGGGACCGTGGCGCGCGCAGACCACGCTGCCTATGTTCGCGCTGATTCTTGGCATCATTGTCGTGCTGGCGCTGCTCGCCTGGTCGATCCTGCGCGGGTTGTGGCGCGCGCCGCGAGTGATATCGCAAAGGCGCCGCGCCAAGCGGCAGGCGCGCGGTCGCGCGGCGATCACGCGCGGCCTGCTCGCGATCGGCCACGGCGATCCGATCGCCGCACGCACGCATGCCGACATTGCCCGGCGATTCGCCGGCGACGATCCGCTGGCGCTGCTGCTGCATGCGCAATCCGCGCAAATGGACGGCGACCGCGACGGCGCGGCACGCGCGTTTCGCGCGATGGCCGAGCGCAAGGACACAAGGCTGCTTGGCCTGCGCGGATTGTTCATCGAGGCGCAGCGCGCTGACGACCCGGAGGCCGCCGCAACGATCGCCGAAGAGGCTCTCAAAACCTCACCCGGCGCGGCATGGGCATCGCAGGCCGTGCTCGGTCTGCGCGTCGCGCAAAGCGACTGGAAGGCGGCGTTGTCGATCCTGGAGCGGGATCACGAGTCCGGCCAGATCGAGAAGCACGCCTATCGCCGGCAGCGCGGCGTGTTGTTGACCGCCCGCGCGCTCGATCTTGAAAACAACGACCGCGATGTCTCGCGCGAGAGCATCTATGAAGCGATCAAGCTCGCGCCAACGCTTGTACCGGCGGCCGTACTCGCCGCGAAATATCTGAGCGAAGCCGCGCAAACCCGCCGCGCGATGCGCGTCGTCGAGACCGCCTGGCAAAAGCAACCGCATCCCGACCTCGCGGATGCCTATGCCCATGTGAAGCTCGGCGATTCCGCGCGGCAACGTCTGGTGCGCGTCGAGGCGCTGGCCGCCAGGGTACCGAACAATATGGAGAGCGCGCTGGCAATCGCCCGCGCCGCTATCGACGCCTCGGAATTCGCCCGCGCCCGCGACGTGCTGGCGCCGCATCTGGCCGCACCGACGCAGCGCGTCGCGATGTTGATGGCCGAGATCGAACGCAGCGAAAACGGCGATTCCGGCCGCGCCCGCGCCTGGACCCAGCGCGCTGTCAGAGCCGCCCACGACCCGGTATGGACCGCCGACGGCTATGTCTCCGACACTTGGCGTCCGGTATCGCCGGTCACAGGCCGGCTCGACGCCTTCCAGTGGCAGACGCCGCTGGCCGCGTTGCCGTCCGACCGGGCGATCGACGCCAGCTCCGACTGGCTGGCAGAGGCCAGTCGCCCCGAGATCGGGCCGCCGGTGCCCAGCATTCCCGAAACAACCATTGCGCCGCCTTTGGCGGAGGTCGTTGCGGAACCGCCGATCGTCGCGCCCGAGCCTGTTGCGCAGCCCGATCCCGTGATGCCGGCCGGACCCGCAACGATCATAGCGACCGAACCGGAGCGCGCCGCCGTGGCCGAGGAACCCGCACCCGGGCCAGCGCCTGCTCCTCCGCCGCCGTTGTTTCGCGCCCGGCCCGGCATGGAGCCGCGCAAGCGCGCGGCCGCGTCGATCATTCCGATCGTCCGCGCGCCCGACGACCCCGGCACCGATGACGGCAAGGATGAGATTCGCGACGATTTCGCCGACGAACTCAATCCGCCGATCAAACAGCCGGGCGGACTGAAGGGATTTCTCGGCCGTTTCGGCAACTGATCGTCGCCGGCGGCAACAGGCGCAAAGGCGGCGCCGTCGTCTTGCAAAATCAGCCGTCGGGCTTTATCAGGATCGCGCCGGACGATGCTTCGTCCGCGCCGGTTTGCCGCTTTAGCTCAGTTGGTAGAGCACGTCATTCGTAATGACGGGGTCGCAGGTTCGAGTCCTGCAAGCGGCACCAGCGCCTTCGTCTTTCAAACCGATTCATCCTAAACTGCGGTGTGCGGACGAATGATGCGCGCTTAGCTTGCATCGTCGTGCTACAAAACGATATTCAACAGCCAATACTGGGCATTTGGCTTTGACGAGATCGATTGTGGCGATGACATTTTCAGAATTCATCACTCGCCTGATCGCTGCAGCGACCGCGGTCGGTGCTGTCGCCGTCTCTTCGGCGCACGCACAAGAGCCGCAAATGTCGCCACTCGGTGAACTGCCATTCGGCGATCAGTCCTTCTTCGGACAGCCGCTCGGCGGCCAAGCGGCACCTCGCGCCCGCGTCCATATTCATGCTCGGCCTGAGCCCAACCGGCAGAATGCCTATTGCGTCCGAACCTGTGACGGCCGCTATTTTCCCTATCCCGCCGATCGCGGCGAGAGGGATGTCAAAGCCTGCGACGCGGTCTGCCCCTCGAGCGAGATGAAATTATACTCGGGCACGGAGATCAAGACGTCGATGTCCGAACAGGGCAAGCCCTATGAGAAGCTCGCCAATGCCTTCCGCTTTCAGCGCGAGATGGTGGCGAACTGCACCTGCAATGCCACGTTGGGCCATGGACTCACGCCGATTTCCGTGCGCGACGATCACACGCTGCGCACCGGCGACATCATCGCGGAAGCCAACGGCCTGATGGTCGCGACCGTGTCACCAGGCTCGCACCGACGCAAAGGCAGCATCATGTTTCGACCATTGTCCGACGCCAATGCCCGCATGATCGGCCTGCCGCGCGCGTCGTCTCGATGATTATTTAGACTTTGCCTTCTGCTCTTTCGCAGCGGGCTTTGCAGGCCCTTGCGTCTGCGCCGCTTCGACCTTCTTCAACCCAGCTTCCAGCAACGGGATTTGCTTGTCGGCGAACGCTTTCACCACTTCGTTATCCGGCTTGGCGACATAACGCTTGAGCGCTGACATGACAGACTCGTACTCGGCCCGTTGTGCGTCGTAATACTCCCGTACGAACACTTCCGCGACTGAGCCGCCCAGTCCGCCAAGCCGATTGTCGCGCGCCTTGCTGACGTCTTCCGGAAACGCGAATTTCAGGCCGGCCTTTTCCTGGATTTCAAGCAGCGCATCGTCTCGCTTTTCCGCCGATGCCGCTTCGTCCTTTGCCAGTTTCTTGATGCCGTCATCGCCGCGCTTGTCGGCCGAGTCGGCGACCTGCGACTGAAACAGATTAAACTGGTGCATTTCGAGCAACAGATCGGTCGCCGTCGGCGGCTTATCCATCAGTTCATTGACACCCGTTTTCTCGCCGAGAGATTGGGCGGAAACCGGAGACGTCGAAAGCAATAGCGCAATCAAAAATACGATCATGATTCATTCCGCAATACCGTTTAGAAAACAGATGCAAGGGGCCGCCAAAGCTGACGGCCCCTTCACGGTCGAACAGAGCGATTTACTTGCTCATGCCGTCCTTCTTCATCATGCCGTCTTTGGCCATGCCGTCCTTCTTCATGCCATCCTTCGCCATTCCGTCCTTGGACATGGAACCGTTCGACATGCCCTTGGTCTCCATGCCGCCTTTCGACATTCCGTCCTTGGACATCGTATCGGTGCCCTTGGTGGTCGTATCCTGACCAGCAGGGCCGGTCGTCTGCGCGGACGCGCCGACAGTCGTGAACGCGGACAGTGCGGCGATGCAGGTCGCAACGAGAACAGTTTTCTTCATTTTGAACTCCTATTAAAATGGTAGTTCTGAAAGAATGGGCGGATAGGCGCATCGTTCCTATTTTTATGTCGGAAACCGACTTGAAGTTTTGAAACCAATATCGACGCGGGACGTGACGACGCCGCGTGCAGCGCAGCGGTTACGCGCTGCTTCCTGCCGCCGTCGCGGCCGGCAATACCTCGCGTGCGGCCACATCCGGCGTGTCTTCTCTCCAACGCACTGATCCGAACGGCCGCTCAAGCATCCGCTTCACCTTGATCGGATCCGGCCCGATATGAAACGCGGCGGATTGTTCATAGAGCGCGCGCTCGGTCAGCGTCGTGCGATTGCGCTGGCGCAGATAATCCAGCCAGGTCGGACAGTGATAACGCTCGGTCCAGATCTCCGGCTCGGCGATATCGCGTGCGATCGACCAGCCATAGGCGCCGTTGCGCTGACGCGACAACTGCACTTCCTGCATCACGCCGTGAAAGGCACGCGCCTTATCCTGCGCGACCCGATATTCGATCTCGACAACCAGCGGTCCGCTACGGCCAGTGATGGCGAGACGCACTTCGGGATCGGCGAGCATGTCGGCATCATCGACCTTGGCACCGACCGGCGGCATCCGCAGCCACAAACCGACCAGCGGCGAGGTCAACATCAGCCCAGCCGACACCAGCAGCGCCATCTCGACGCCGACATGATCGGTGAGGTAGCCCCAGCCCCAACTGCCGATCGCGACGCCGCCGGCGATGGCCGCCTGAAACGCCGCCAGCGAGCGTCCGGCGACCCAGCGCGGCGCCGAGAGCTGCACGCCGATGTTGAACAATGCGATCGCCAGCATCCACACCGCGCCGGTGATCACCAGCGCAGCGGCGGTCAGCACCGGCTCGGTCGAGACCGCGACCACCGCAATACCGACACCGTTGACGATGGCGCACAGCCGGATCGCGCTCTCGCCGGAGAGGCGCTTGCGCACTTCGGCAATGTTCAGAGCGCCGAAGACCGCGCCCATGCCGAACGCGCCGAGCATGATGCCGTAAGTCTGCGCGCCGCCATGCAGCAGATCGCGGGCGACCAGCGGCATCAGCGCGGAGATCGAGCCGCCGGCGATGCCGGTGAACAGCGTCCGCCCCAGCACGATGCGGATCGGCGGCGAATTCGAGATGTAACGCACGCCCGAAACGATCGCGCGGTTGAGTTTCTCTCGCGGCAGTCGCGACGGTTCGCTAACGCGCTTCCACATCAGCAGCACGATCAACAGCGGCACGTAAAGCAGCGCGTTTGCGGCGAAGGCCGCGACCGCGCCGGCGGTCGCCACCACGACACCGCCGATCGCCGGACCGAACGAACGTGCGATATTGTAGCTGATGCCGTTCAGCGCAATGGCGGAAGGCAGCACCTCGCCCGGCACCTGTTCGCTCACCGAGGACTGCCAGGCCGGGCCGAACAGCGCCATGCCGGAGCCGACGATGAAGCAGAACGCGAGCAGGATGTTCGGCGTTACGAAGCCGAGCCAAGCCAGCACCGCGAGTGACGTCGCGCCGGTCAGCGAAAGCACCAGTGAGATCAGCGACACGATGCGGCGGTCATACATGTCGGCGACCGCACCGGCCGGCATCGAGATCAGCATGATCGGCAGCATCAAGGCCGTCTGAACCAGCGCCACCTTGTCGGCGGCGGCCGTCATTTGCGTCATCGCCCAGGCCGCCCCAACGCCTTGGATCATCAAACCGAGATTGGACAGCAGGCTCGCCAGCCAGATTCGACGGAAGGTCGGATAACGCAACGGAGCCGCGACACCATCGGAGGACAGTATCGGGCGTTTCGGCGATTCTGTCATCGGATTGTCCGCTTGTGTCGGCATGAAAGATGGATGCCCGCGATGATAGGGTGTTGTCCAGTGCCGGACAGCTTCCAGCAGGGTTGCGCGGCTGCTAGGCTCTTGAAAACAGGTTTATCCGGGAGAACGTCCGCCCCATGTCAAATTCATCGAAACAGTCGGTCCTGTCCCGTCGCCGCCTGTTGAAGGCGGCCGCGGTTCTGCCGTTGGCGGCAAATGGTCTCATGCGCAGCGCCTTAGCCCAGACGGCCGAGATGTCGCCGATTCTCTTCGTGCACGGCAATGGCGACAGTGCGGCGCTGTGGCAGACGCAGATCTGGCGCATGGAAAGCAACGGCGTGCCGCGCGACCGCCTCGCCGCGAACAACTTCACCGATCCGCTGGCCCGCACCGACGACCCGGTGCCGCAAACCAATCGCTCGTCGACCGAGGACCAGCGGCGCGAACTCGCCGAGGCGATCGCAGCATTGCGTCAGCGCACAGGTGCAGCAAAGGTCGCGCTGGTCGCGAGTTCGCGCGGCGGCAATGCCGTCCGCTTCTATATCAAGAACGGCGGCGCGGATGTCAGCCATGCCGTGCTGTGCGGCACGCCCAATCACGGGGTCTATGCCTGGGACGAGGGCCTGGGCGGCGAGTTCAACGGCCGCGGCCCGTTCCTGCAAAAGCTCAATGCCGGCGAGACCGAGGCAACGCCGGGGACTGCGTTTCTGACGCTGCGAAGCGACGGAATGGACAAATTCGCCCAGCCGGACGGCCGCTTCGCCGGCAAGCCGGGCATGCCGACCAATGTGACCTTCGAGGGTCCGGCGCTGACCGGCGCGACCAACCTCGTGCTCGGCGCACTCGATCACCGCGAGGTCGCGTTCCATCCACGCGCCTTCCGCGAGATCTTCAAGTTCATCGCCGGCCGCGAGCCGGAGATGATCGAGATCCGGCCCGAAGCCGAGGTGACGCTGAGCGGCCTTGTCACCGGCACGCCCGGCGGCGTCCAGACCAACCGGCCGGTGGCCGAAGCGCAAGTCGATATCTTCCGCGTCGGCGCAGATGGCGCGCGGGCCGGCGAGCCGATTTTCAGCGCCAAGACGGCGGCCGATGGCCGTTGGGGCCCGGCCAAGGTCGATCCGGCATGGCCGCTTGAATTCGTGCTGACATCGGCCCCGGGATCGCAAGCGACCCTTAGCACGCCGACGACGCACATCTATCGCTCGCCGTTCGCGCGCTCGTCGGATGTCGTGCATTTGCGCGCCGCGCGTCCGCTCGGGCCTGCCGACAAGGACGCCGGGGCCGTGGTGCTGTTCTCGCGCCCGCGGGGCTATTTCGGACTGCCGCGCGATATCGTGCTGTTCGACGGCAAGGAGCCCACCGACGTCAAAGCGGGGGTCCCGACGGATTCACTGGCGACATTGCGGCTGCCGGCGGCGGATGTCGGCCGCGCCGTGCCGGGCATATTCAATGCCGAGCGCGTGGTGGCGCGTGCCTGGGCCGCTTCCGACAACCGCATCAGCATCGCGGAACTGACGTATTGAGACTCAATATATGCCGTGCCCTTCGAGGCTCGCGGGATCAAAGCTCTTGCGCTGTCCTGCGAGCCTCGAAAGATGGCCGCGCTCGTCAAGTTTGTTGATCAGGATCAGAATTCAGCCTTGATAGGCAGCGACATTCTGCCTGAAATGCAAGGACGCTTTTATGAGCATCGCCGAAACCCTCGATTTTCCTCTGGCTCGCGCGCCTCTGGTGCCGCCGTCGCCACCGCGAGCCGCAGCATCGATGGGCGCGATCCGGCGCATCGCCATGCTGCGCAAGAGCGCGATCGGCGTCTGGGGTCAGCGCGCTTATGAGGACGACATCATCAAGGGCCGCTTTTTCGGCCGGGCGAGCTACATCCTCAACACGCCTGAGACAATCCGCCACGTGCTGGTGGAGAACTACGAGAACTACGCCCGCACGCCGGTCGGGATCCGGGTGCTGAGGCCGATGCTGGGCGATGGCCTCCTGATGGCCGAGGGCAAGCCGTGGAAGCACCAGCGCCGCACGCTCGCGCCGGCTTTCACACCGCGCGCGGTGACGACGCTGATCCCGCATATGCTGTCGGCGACCGAGGAAGCGATCGCAGAATTGCGCGAGGTCACGGACCGGCCTGTCGATCTGCGCGAGGCGCTACAGCGGATGACGCTGGAGATCGCAGGTCGCACGATGTTTTCTTTCGACATGGGAAATCTCGGCCAGAGGCTGCGCGATTTTGTCATCGAATATGGCTCGACGCTGGCGCATCCGCATCTGTTCGACATGCTGCTGCCGCTGAGTTGGCCAAGTCCGCAGGATTTCGCACGACGACGTTTCCGCAAGCGCTGGACACGCTTCGTCAGCGAGTTGATCGCGGCCCGTCGTGCCGCCGGCAAGGCCGAAGGCGCGCCGCCGCGCGACCTGTTCGACCTGATGGTCGCGGCGCGCGATCCGGAAACCGGCGAAGCGTTTGACGACGACATGCTCGGCGACGAGGTCGCGACGATGATCCTCGCCGGCCATGAGACGACGGCGACGGCCTTGTTCTGGGCGCTCTACGTGCTGGCGCTCGATCCCTCGACGCAAGATCGCCTCGCAGCGGAAGCGGAGGCCGCAGGCGACACGCAGGACATCACCAGGCTGCCGTTCACCCGCGCCGTGATCGACGAGACCATGCGGCTCTATCCGCCGGCCTATCTGGTCGCGCGCGCGGCGGCCGGGCCGGACATCGTGGCCGGCCACCAGGTCAATGCACGAGATGTGATCCTGATCGCGCCGTGGTTGCTGCACCGGCACGAGAAACTGTGGACAGATCCGAACGCCTTCAAGCCGGAGCGGTTTCTGCCCGGCGCGCCGCCGCCGGATCGCTTCGCCTACATGCCGTTCGGCGCCGGACCGCGCATCTGCGTCGGCGCGCATTTCGCGATCGTCGAAGCGGTGCTGGCGCTGGCCCGGATCGTCGGCGCCTTCCGCATCTCGCTCGACGACGATACTCCGGTGATCCCGATCGGCGTCGTCACGACGCAGCCGGATCACTCGCCGGAGTTTCGGATCGAGAGACGGTAACGTCATTCCGGGGCGAGCGCGCTCCTGCGCGATCGAACCCGGAATCTCGGAAAGTTCATCATCACGAGATTCCGGGTTCGCGTTCGGCAAAGGCCGACCGCGCCCCGATGTAATGTTTCTCAAACATCCACCACTACCGTGACCGGTACATGGTCGGACGGCCGTTCCCAGCCCCGCGCGTCGCGTAGAATCTGGAAATCCGTCACGGCGCCCTGCAGCGCCTTCGACACCCAGACGTGATCCAACCTGCGGCCGCGATTGCCGACGGTCCAGTCGGCGGCGCGGTAGCTCCACCACGTATAGACCTTCTCCGACATCGGAATGCGATCCCGCGCCACGTCGATCCAGCCGCCGCGCGCGATCACCGCCAGTAGTTTCTCGCACTCGATTGGAGTGTGCGACACGATCTTCAGCAGTTGCTTGTGCGACCAGACGTCGTGCTCATGTGGCGCGACATTGAGGTCGCCCACCAGAATATGGCGCTCGCCATCGCGCGGATGGAGCGGCGCACAGTCTTTCATCTCGTCGAGAAAACTCAACTTGTGCAGGAATTTCGGATTGAGCGCGGGATCGGGAATGTCGCCGCCCGCCGGCACGTAGAAATTATGCACCTGCAACGGTACAGAGAAGCCAGCCGCCGCGCCGAATTCGACTGTCAAATGCCGCGAATCCGGATTGTTGCAGAAACTGCGGACACTGTGCGTCTCGAACGGCAGCTTCGAGATCACCGCGACGCCGTGATAGCCCTTCTGCCCGTTCAGCGCGACGTGCTCGTAGCCGAGCTTCTTCAGCGCCTTCAACGGAAAGGCGTCGTCGGGGCATTTGGTCTCCTGCAGGCACAGCACGTCGGGCTGGACCGCCTGCAAGAGCTTGGCGACGAGATCGATCCGCAGCCGTACCGAATTGATGTTCCAGGTGGTCAGCTTGAGGCGCATGGCGTCCATTGGCTCGCGATGAGATGCGGCTGCTGTCCCACAGCAAGAGGGTGAAGGGAAGGGTGGCGATGCTTTCGTCCCTTTCCTTGTGAGTCACGATGCACGGCAGATCACCATGCACGGCCGTCATCCCCGCGAAAGCGGGGAACCAGTACGCCCATCATGAAAGCTTTAAAATACGGGACCCTCCGCCGGAGCCTGTCATCGGGCTCGCCAAGGGCGAGACCCGGTGGCGGAGGGCGACGCCTCGTATCGTGGCAACATTTCCCCTCCCGCAAAAAAGCTTTATGGTGCCCGCGATCTCAACCGTGAGATCGCCAAATCCCACATCGTCAAAGGCCGGGCTGTGCCCGCCGCCTTTGGAGGATCATTTGACGCGCTATATTTCGACGCGGGGGGAAGCCCCTGCCCTCGGCTTCTGTGACGTGATGCTGACCGGGCTTGCCCGCGACGGCGGTCTCTATGTGCCGGAAACCTGGCCGCAGATGACGCCGGATGCGATCTCGGCTCTGTTCGGCAAGCCCTATTGGGAGATCGCGGTCGCGATCATCAAACCGTTCGTGGCCGGTGAGATTTCCGACGAGGATCTCGGCCGCATGGCCTTCGAGGCCTATGCGACGTTCCGCCATCCGGCGGTCGCACCCCTGAATCAAACCGGTGCGAATCAATTCGTGCTCGAACTGTTTCACGGCCCGACCCTGGCATTCAAGGACGTCGCGATGCAACTCATCGCGCGGCTGATGGATCATGTGCTGGCCAACCGTAACGATCGCACCACGATTGTCGTCGCAACGTCGGGTGACACCGGCGGCGCGGCCGTCGATGCGTTTGCGGGCGCACATCGCTCCGATCTCATCGTGCTGTTTCCGCATGGCCGCATCTCCGAAGTGCAGCGCCGGATGATGACGACGGCGGGTGCGGCGAATGTTCATGCGCTCGCGGTCGAAGGCCATTTCGACGATTGCCAGGCGCTGGTGAAAGCAATGTTTAATCATCACGCCTTCCGAGACGAAGTCTCGCTCTCCG
This sequence comes from uncultured Tardiphaga sp., assembly GCA_964244735.1. Taxonomy (GTDB): domain Bacteria; phylum Pseudomonadota; class Alphaproteobacteria; order Rhizobiales; family Xanthobacteraceae; genus Tardiphaga. Next base: position 26,737 of record CAXTJT010000020.1, on the reverse strand, counting down.
GCGTCAACTCGATCAACTGGGCGCGCATCGTCGCCCAGGTGGTGTACTATTTCACCGCGGCCGTAGCGCTCGGCGCGCCGGCGCGCGCGGTCGATTTCACGGTGCCGACCGGCAATTTCGGCGACATTTTCGCGGGCTATGTGGCGAAGAAAATGGGCCTGCCGGTGCGCAAGCTGCGCATCGCCGCCAACGTCAACGACATCCTTGCACGCACTCTGAAAACCGGAATTTATGAAGTTCGCGACGTTCACGAAACGGCCTCGCCGTCGATGGACATTCAGGTCTCTTCGAACTTCGAGCGGCTGCTGTTCGAGGCGTCGGGGCGCGACGCGGCCCTCGTGCGCAATCTGATGGCGTCGCTCAAGCAGTCCGGCCGCTTCGTGCTCCCGGACGAGTTGCTCGCTGCGATCCGCGCGGACTTCGATGCCGGCCGTGCCGATGAAGATGAAACCGCCGCCTCGATCCGTGCCGCATGGCGCGAGGCCGCCAATCTGGTCGATCCGCATACGGCCGTTGCCTTGGCTGTCGCCGATCGCGACGCGACCGGGCGCGACATTCCGAACATTGTGCTCTCGACGGCCCACGCCGCGAAGTTCCCCGATGCGGTGGAAGCCGCCTGCGGCGTGCGGCCCGACCTGCCGCCATGGCTCGATGGGCTGATGAGCAGGCAAGAAACCATCAAGGTCGTGCCGAACGACCAGAGCGAAATCGAACGCTTCGTGCGCTCCGTGAGCCGCGCCGCGAAACAAGGAGCTATACGATGAGCGTCGAGATCACCAAGCTGCCGTCGGGCCTGACGGTCATCACCGACACGATGCCGCATCTGGAAACCGCAAGCCTCGGCGTCTGGACTGGCGTGGGCGGCCGCGACGAACGGCCGGACGAGCACGGCATCTCGCATCTGCTCGAGCACATGGCATTTAAAGGTACCGCAAAGCGAACCTCGCGCGAGATCGTCGAGGAGATCGAGGCGGTCGGCGGCGATCTCAATGCCGGCACCTCGACCGAAACCACCGCTTATTACGCACGCGTGCTGAAAGCCGACGTGCCGCTCGCGCTCGACGTTCTCGCCGACATCCTCGCCAATCCGACCTTCGTCGCCGAAGAACTGGAGCGCGAAAAGAGCGTGATCGTGCAAGAAATCGGCGCCGCGCAGGACACGCCCGACGATGTCGTGTTCGAGCATCTCAATGAGCTGTGCTATCCTGACCAGCCGATCGGACGCTCATTGCTCGGAACACCCGCGACCTTGAAGGCGTTCGATCGCGAGGTCCTGCGCAATTATCTCACGACGCACTACCGCGGCCCGGAAATGGTGGTCTCGGCGGCCGGCGCTGTCGATCACGCGCGCATCGTGGCTGACGTGAGCGAAAAATTCGTCAGCTTCACCAGCGAGGTCGGCCCGAAGCCGCAATCGGCGAAATTCGGCAAAGGCGGTTCGCGTGTCGTGCATCGCGATCTCGAACAGGCGCATCTGACGCTGGCGCTGGAAGGCCTGCCGCAGGCCGACCCGGCATTGTTCAGCTTGCAGGTGTTTGCAAACACGCTCGGCGGCGGCATGTCCTCGCGGCTGTTTCAGGAGGTCCGCGAGCGGCGCGGACTTTGCTACTCGATCTACACCTTCCACGCGCCCTATACCGATACCGGCTTCTTCGGGCTCTATACGGGCACCGACCCCGCCGACGCTCCCGAGATGATGGAGGTCATCGTCGACGTGATGACCGACGCCGTCGAGACGCTGACCGAGGCCGAGATCAACCGCGCCAAGGCGCAGATGAAAGCGGGACTGTTGATGGCGCTGGAAAGCTGTAGCGCCCGCGCCGAGCAGTTGGCGCGGCATATTTTGGCTTACGGCCGCCCGCTCACCGTCGACGAGCTGGTCGCGCGCATCGATGCCGTCAATGTCGAATCGACCCGCGACGCCGCGCGCGCGCTGCTGGCAGGCAGCAAGCCGGCCGTCGTCGCGCTCGGCAGCGGCAATGGTCTGGAGAAAGCCGTAGCCTTTGCCGAAGGCTTGACGACCCCGAAAGCGAAGATGATTTATCATTAACAACGTCATTCCGGGGCGCGCACGCCTCTTGGCGGTGCGAACCAAGGTGCGCAATTGCGCACCTGAGAATCTCGTCAAGATGAACATGAGGAGATTCCGGGTTCGCTCGCAGCTTGCGCTGCGCGCGCCCCGGAACGACAGCAAGCTCTCTGGAGATCGGTTTCATGGCCCTGTTTCGGTTGCCGTCCACGTCGCCACCGCCGCTCGCGCCGCGCGGTCATGGCCTCGTGCTGCGCGCGCCGGTGATGGCCGATTTTCCGCAATGGGCCGAGTTGCGCGATCGCAGCCGGCAATATCTCACGCCATGGGAGCCGATCTGGCCTTCGGATGATTTGACGCGTTCGGGCTTTCGCCGCCGGCTGCGGCGCTACGCCGAGGACATCGCGGCCGACCGCTCCTATCCGTTTCTGGTGTTTCGCGACTCCGACGATGTAATGATCGGAGGCGTCACGCTCGCCAATGTCCGGCGTGGCATCGTCCAGGCCGGCACGATCGGCTATTGGGTCGGGGAACCCTTCGCGCATCGCGGTTACATGACGAGCGCGCTGCGCGCGCTGTTGCCGACTTTGTTCGGCGAACTCAATCTGCATCGCGTCGAAGCGGCCTGCATTCCGACCAATGCGTCATCCGTGCGCGTACTTGAAAAATGCGGCTTCACCCGTGAAGGCCTCGCACGGCGCTATCTGTGCATCAACGGCGCGTGGCAGGATCATCTGCTGTTCGGCCTCTTGAACGAGGATTTTCGGGGTTAGTTCGCCTCATGCAGGACGGGAATGCTCGAGCAAAAGCCATTTAACGCGCGCATCACGCGCTGGGCCAAGATCATTCGGCAACAATAAATGTTCGTTGCTCGCATATTGCATGACAGGCGACTTAATTTCGTGAACCGAGAGACGATCGGGTCCGATGCGCCACGTCTCGCTTATCCAGGCCGAACGCCGAAAACCTCAGAGACGCCTGCATTTTCTGGCGCACCGGACAGGATAAAAGTGCGAACTCTTATGTGATTGAAATTACGTTGTAGTTCCTCAATGGACCCGCAGACTCAGCCCATATTCTACAGCAGCCTTGATTTGCCGTGCAAACGCTTCGCTGTCCCCGTTTTCGGCGATGCCAAGCACTGCGCGCTGGTAGACATCGCCGAGCACCAAGGCAACCACCTCGGCGGCGACTTTTCTCGACTTATTGGAGGGCACTCCGCTGGCTTCGAGCAGTGCCGCTATCCGCTGCCGAATAACGCGCATGCCCGACTGATCGAAGACACGCGCTAGATCAGGAAAACGCCAGCCCTCCGCAACGATCAGACGATAGAGCGCCAGCGCGTCCGGCTCGATCAGCGCACAGGTGAAGGCGCGAAGTTCGTCCGCAAGCCTATCCGCGGCTGGTTTATCGGCATCTGCGACCGGAACGGTCTCGAGGCCCTCGCGCATGTATTCGCACATGGCCATGACCAGCCCTTCGAACAGCGCTTCCTTGCTTGGGAAGTGCCGGTAGAGCGTCATTTTCGCAATCCCGCCTTCGGCCGAGACCCGGTCTAGCGTTGTCCCGCCCAAACCGTCTCTCAGCACGATAGGTCGCGCGGCCTGCAGGATCGCGGCCCGTTTTTCGGCCATGCGCATCCTGCGCGGATCATCGGCGCGCCACTTTCTGCGGGAGGGGGCTTGCATACGATACGATTTCGTCTTACATGATTTATACGATACGATTGTGTATCACTTTATAGCCAAGGAGGCCAGTCATGCGCAACCCCGTCGAACTCGCCCATCTGTTCGCCGACATCATGAACAGCCACGACGCAAACCGCTTCGCGGAACTCGTTTCCAAGAACTACGTGAACCACAATCCCGGCGTCGCCCCTGGCCGCGCGGGAGTCGTTGCCTTCATGGGGCACTGGTTCGATACGCTGTCCGACACGCGCGTCATTGTAGAGGACGCATTCGCCGTTGGCGACCGCGTAGTCGGCCGCTACACCTATCGGGCGCGCCACACTGGCCCCTTCGTTGGCGTGCCCGCTTCGGGCGCCGAGATCACCATGCGTTCGATCGATATCTGGCGCGTCGAGAACGATCGGTTCGTCGAGCATTGGGACGAGCTCAACCTGCTTGAAGTGATGCAGCAGATAGGCGCCATTCCGACGCAAGGCGGAGCGACGCCATGAACATCGCAGCCGTTGTGAACGGCATCACCGCGCTGGCGTTCGCTGGTGCGGGCCTCGTCAACCTCTTCAACGTTGGCAACGCGGAGGCAGATTTTCAACGCTGGGGCTATCCAAGCGGATGGCGGTTGTTGACCGCGGGTCTGGAGATAGTGGGCGCGTCGGCACTATTGCTTCCATTCACGCGGGTCATTGCGCTTGCTGGACTATCATTTCTTATGCTTGCCGCGCTTGTGACGCTCCTGAAAGCGCGAGAGCCCGTTTCGCACCTCATGCCAGCGGTCGGCGTTTTTGGCCTTGTCCTGGCGGATGCAGCTTTGTGGGTTGCTGGGAATTAGAGTGACAAACGGCCGACGACATGTCGAGTTCCGCGGCGCCGCAATCGCGAGGTGGCCAAGAACAGCGGTGCGCATTGCGGCGCAGAATATGCAATATCAACTTGATATCAAGTTGGCGCACCCGATAGGAGTCGAACCTATGACCTTTGCCTTCGGAGAACTCACAGCGGCATAGAAGCTCAATGTTACCAGCATTTCTGCCTTCCAAATTTTAGCGAACGAAACGGGAAACGAACGCCGTTCTGCGGACAATCTGCGGACGCTCATCCGAAAGCCTCCATGACGCCCTTGTGGAAGTCCGGATGGTGATGGCCGTAGACGCGCTGCAGCGTTTCCGGAGTCATCTGCAGGTAGCCGGCCGCATCCCAGATCGGGACACCCCGCTGCATCAACCAGGTCGCACAGGAGTGGCGTAAGACATGCGGCGTGACGTCCGAAAGTCCAGCCCGTTCGGCGGCCGACGCAAAGCCGCGCTTGATATCCTTCAGACGATTACCGCCTTCATGCACGACGAAGCCGAGATCGGCTCCGCGCTGCCGGGCGCGCTGCAGTTGATGCAATAGCCGACGATGGATCGGAATATGCGATCGGCGCTTTTTGCTTCGGCGCGCGCCGGGCTCGTTGAAATCGATCCGGCCATTGACGAGATCGACCTGAGACCAGCGCAGCGACAGGATCGCGGCCTTGCGCTGACCGGTATAAAGCCCCAGCAAGATAAATAGCGGCAGATACAGTCTAACGCGCGGCTCGCGCAAGGCCGCCCGCAGCAGCTTCGCAGCCTCGAACTTGGTCAACCATCGATCGCGCGGCTGAGGGCTTTCCGGAAGATCGACGGCAACGACACGGGACAGTCGGCCGGCGCGATGCGCATGATTGATGGCCGCGCGAAGCACGCCCAGCTCACGGCGCGTTGTGCCAGCCGATCGGTCACGCGCGGCCAGATAGTTTCGGCACGTCTCCCGCGTCACCTTATCAACAGTCTTGCCCTGCCAGAACGGCACCATGGCCTTGACGGCCGCCGAAATGCGCCAAGGCGCCTCGGTGTCAGGGCCGCGTTCCTCCGCATAGTCGGCCAGCACGTCGGTGACTAGGATTTCAGCGGGATCACGCGGGCCGTTGTCACGCGTGCGGATGTGGAGGAAATCGGCGAGCGCGGCTTCAGCGAGCTTGCGATCTGTAGTGCCCGTTGAGCGCTCCCGGCTGCGTCCGCCTTCGCTCCAAACGATATAAAAACACTGGCGTTTTTCGAGGAAGCGGAGACGCGCTCCTGAGTTTCGTCGCGGCATGGCTGCACCGTGTTTTCGATGATGAAGAGGTCGAGAGCGTTCCGCGGAATCAGGATGCGAGAGCCGACGCGAACAATCGCGATGCGATTTGCAGCGATGACGCCACGCAGCTGACCATCTTTGAGTCCAAGATATTCGGCTGCGTCGGGGATGGACACGAGACGAGGCAAGTCTTCGAGAGACTTTGCCATCAACGACGCTCCCTGTCGGCTGCGATGGAGCGTCCGCTTTTCACATGCGATGATTTCTCATCGCTTGCGAAGAGCCCATCCTGCACTCGCAGCTGCGCGAGTGTGCCATTGACGATCTCACCGAGAGGAAAAACGATGATGGGCTCGGCATGTCTGCCTTTCCGCGCCATCTCTAGGCGATATACTTGATCGATCTTCTGTTCGCCACCGCTGACAATACTGACGGTGCCGCCGGTTGACCGACCGTTCGCATCAGTGAACGTCATGGGTTTGCCCAGCTTTGCTTGGCTGCTGGGATGCACCGTTCCGGTGAAGTCAGAAACCCTTAGATAGCGGGCATCTTGCATTTGAAGGCCCAGAAGGCCGATTGGGATGTTTTCGCCGCCTTCGACGATCGCCAGCAGCTTCTCCATATTCTGCGGCTTGAGGAACAGGTGAAGGTCCCAGCTGATAGCTTTCTTGGAAAAGGTAAGCGTGGTCGTGTCCGCGATGGCACGGGAGACGATCAACGGAATGTTCAGTTCAGACATTCGGCTCATGATGGCGAGCTTCACAATGTCGGTTTGACTGTAGAGCCGCTTGCCCTGCCGTCCCGGATTCGCTTCCCGAATTTGCACCAGATCGCGATCATTCCAGTTTTGCAGCGTCTTGGGTCTGAGGCCTTTGACGACACGAAGAACTTCAGCCTGGGTGTACTGTGCGAGGTCGAGATCATCGTGAAGTCGTTTCATGTCGGTCGCCCCTAATTCTAAAGTGCGAACCTCCCATAGGGTTCGTATAAAGTCAATACTCGAACCTCTGATAGGGCTGGATACATCGAGATCATTTTCGAAGCGTCGAAGCACGCGAGACGAATAACCATATTGGCCGGGGCGCGTGAGCGCCCCGGCTTCGTTCATGCTGGCCCGTGTCATTGGGCAGCGTCCGTTTCGAAGTCGCTGTTGCAATGGGACTGCCAGGTCCGCCCGTTGCCGGCGGTCTGTCGCCAGCCATGGTTCTGATTCGTCAGCCGGTCGAATGAACCCAGCGACGGTTCGGTTTCATCGCCGGATAGTTCATGGTCCTCCCGCTCGGATTCGCCACCGTGCTGCAACTCGTCGCCTTCGCGATCGTCGAAGCCGGCATCGCCCTCGCGATCGTCGAGATTGCCGCGCCCGCCCCATTGGGCCTGGCTGCCGTCCCGGTCGCGAAAGACGCCGGCGCGACGACGCCACCAGACGCCATCCGGATGCTGCTCTGGCGCGGCCATGGACGGCTCACTGTCGGCATCGGCGTCCAGCTCGTCGCCGGAGGGCTCCAGATCGGCGGCAGGGCCAATCTCGTCGAGGAAGGCGATCAACCGCTCGATCTCGTCGGCCGCCTCCCTGCGGAGCTTGCCCACGGCCTTGAACAGCGCGTCCGGGGAAATGTCCGTCCGGACGTAGCTGGCCTCTGTGGCCTCCTGTGGCGCCGGAAACGGTCCGACGTCCAAACCATTTTTAGGCTGAGCCGGATGGGATTTGGTTTTAGGCTGTTCGCCGTCGGTACCGCCTAGATCGTCGCAATAAGTCCGTGGTGCTGCTTCGTCACCGCGGCACGGCTCAACTGGGGAAATTCCCCAGTCGACTCCTAAATCTGTCATTGCCGGTTCAGCGTCAATTTCCCGAAAGAATTCTACCGCTTCGGAAGATTTCTTTCTGGAGTCGCTCCAGTCGTCCGCACGTGGCGGGAACATAGGTCGCGCAAGTGTCATGAAGGTTGCTCTGTGGTCAGGGCTTTCCAAGGCCCGCGCTCGGTGACAGACCGAGCAGCCGGGGGTTGGAAACTTGCCAGAGCGACAAGCCGGACGCTTTTACGGTTTCCCGCTGGACAGCACGCCCGCCCCCGGCCATAAAGGCAGGGTTCGGAGCCGCACCGCCAAGTGCGTCCGTCGAGTAATCTTCCGACTCGGAAGAATACTCATTCAGCCGTCACCCCCGACGCCAATCGGGAGCATCCTGACCAGGGATGTGCGGCTATAGCTCTGGTCCGGGTTTCCAAGCCCACGGACATGCTGATCCGATTTGCCTAAAAAGTCCATCCCCATCGGGGCGCTTTCGCGCGCATCCGGCTTTTAGACGTCATGACCTTCGTCGCGCAGCCGCTTGCGGGCGTCCCTCGGCTTCGACGCTGATGTGGCGCGACGATCGACCGGTTTGTCGAATGCCGGCAGTTCGTCATCATCGATCAACAACTCGCGCGCATCGCGTAACCTTGGGCCTGATCGCCTTGGATCGGGATCGAGAGATCTCAAGCCGCTCGGCATCTCCGTCAGCACCGTGCCATCCGGCCTGACACCAACGATGATCAGTCCGCATTCCATCGCAGCATTGATCGCCCGTTTGATCGCTGCCTTGGTCCAAGGATTTTGCTTGTTATCGATCACGACTATCCTCGGCAATGGCAACATTAAAACCCCGTCATAATCGGGAATAAAGTTTTACAAAAGGGGGAAGTAACGGGGGTGTCGAGCATAAGAGACGTTCGCGTGACGGCGTCACGTGTGCCGCTGCAGATCAATCGCAGGTGTGCTGATGTGCAAGTTGCCCTGCGATTCGCGTGCGTCACACATGCTGGCGCTGATCGCCCTTGCGGCTTTGGATAGGTTCGACAGCAACCGTAGCGGCTTGCCGATCGGTCACCAGCCGCCCTAGGTCCGCCGGCATGGGCACCAAATCACGCGAACGTCCCTACAACAGCGGCGTCCGCGCAGCGGCCGAGAGGGCCGACGCCAATCCACGAGATCGAGCGGCGCATGCACTGCCGGGACTGCTCCGATCGCGTCGGCTATCGCGTCAAGCGCGACCAGTTCGTCGCGCTGCGGCCGGACCCGATCAGCACGACCGCGCCGCCATCGGTCTGGTGGCCCGGCGAGCGGTGACGCCATCACGCCTGGTCGCCCGACCGCGCGATGACCTCGATGTCATCGACGAGCGCGTGGCCCTGCGCCTCGAGGTGCAGTTTCATCACGTCGTCGAGCGTACCCTCGCCGCTGTGCTTGAAGGTCAGGCTGGTGCGCATCACGGTCAATATTTCGTCCCGCGCCTCTGACTCGACCCCGCATAGCATGAGGCCCAGCGCCATCGAATAGACGGCTTCCAGCGTCGCCATGCGAAGCTGCAACTCTTTCAACTCTTTTAGCAAAGCACTGTCGGTATCGCCCTGAGGCGGTGCCGGGCCGGTCATCGATGATGATCCTGCGTCGTCATGTCGGGCCATCACCACGAGCCGCTGGAGCCTCTACCGACATTCGGCGCCGCCGCGTCCGGCGACGACTTGCCCAGCGAGCCCGGCCCGTTGCCAGCGTTGAACCGGCCGGTCACCTGCGCGATCAGATTCTTCACGGACTGCTCGATCGCGATCAGCGTGCTGCCGGCCTCCACCTTGACGGTCACGTCGACCTTTCCGGCTATGTCGCCGGTGCCAGTCAATTGCGCTGTGACCGGCGCGGCCGGTGCTGCGGGCAGTTCGCGCTGTGGGGGTTGTTGCACGACAGCTGGGGATGACGCCGCCGTCTGCTGCGGCAACTGCCGTTGTCGCGCCGGCTCGCTGTCCGGTAAATCCATGATGTTATTCTCGCCTGCGGAGCCGTCGCTTTGGCGGCGGCGAGGATCCGGCATCGGCATCGGCACTGGCGGTTGCCTGTCCTTCGTCCACTTTTCCTTGCCTTCCTTCGTTGGGGTCGGCTTCTTCATCTCCGACAGCGCGACGCCGCGACGGCGCTCGCGATCGACCTCTTCGATCGTTTCCCTCTCTTTGTCGGTGAACAGTGGCGGCAAGTCGTCGATCGATTTCGACGACTGTCTCGATTTCAGTTCGTGCAGTTTCATTCGGAGCTCGCGGAGCAGCGGGCTTTTTTCCAGGCGATCCGCCAGCGGCTCCAGCTTCTCGCCGCGCATCTGCTGCATCAGCGACGGCTCCGTTTGTGACCGCTCGGCGCGCTCGGCATATTCGATTTTTTGCTCGACCTCGCGAACCTGCGGATCGATGACCGCCCGACGCCGTTTCTCGGCATCGATCCGCGCGCGTTCGGCTTCCGGTTTGTTGTAATAATCCGCGCTTTCTTCGAACGTCTCGGCGATCTTCTGCAGGCCCTTCGACGCGCCCATCGAATCGATCGCCGCGCCGGCACTGGTCTTGATGCGATCCCAGCTTTCCGAAAGCCGGTCGATGGCGATCTGCGGGCGCTGCATCACCCGATCGAAGTCGGCGTTCGCCGCGCCGGCCGACTTGTTGAGGTCCGCCATGACCTTTTGCGCAACGTCCTTGTAATTGAGTAGCGCGCGCATGCCGCGCGAGAATTCCATGTCGCTGAAGAGTTGCGGCAACTTGGACATGTCGCCTTTCAACGTTTTCTCGGTCAGCTCGGTAAAAAAGGTCAGCAGTTCTTTGCCATCTTTGCGCGCGCCGGCCATCTCCTTCCGCAGATCGACGCCCATTTTCTTGAACTTGTTAGCTGTCTCTTCCGATTCCATCTTTGCAAAGATGTTTTGTACGGAAGCAGCAGCTTCTTCGGTCGTCCCGGTGCCAGCGCGCACGGTTTGCATCATGGCGACGATGCGCTTCAAGCCATCCTCGCCCGTCATGCCGACAGCCGTCGCGGCCGGGATAATGGACGCCATATAGCGCGACATGTCCTTGAGTTCGAACTTGCCGGCCTTGCCGCCGGCGACGAGCACGTCGAACGACGCTTGCATTTTGTCAGTCGAGATGCCGAGACCCTGATTCAGCGCCAAGGCCGTTGTTGCCATGTCCTTGATCTCGGCGCCGGCCGCCTGCGCCGTCTTTGCGATCGCCGGCATGGCCGGCATCGCTTTGTCGAGATCAAGGCCGCCGGCGACGAGGCTGTCGAGACCGTCCTTGACCTCGTTGAAACTCTTGCCCGAGCCGAACGCGAGTTCGCGAACCGATTTGCTGAGACCCTGGATTTGCTGGTCGGTCGCGGCGGCGGTGATGCCGATGCGCGTGAGCGCCAGGTCGGTTTCACCGTATCGTTTCAGGGCCTGCACGCCGCCGGCGGCGACCGCGACCGGACCCAGCAAGCCGACACCCGTTCCGATCGTCTGCCGCGCGGTCTGAGCGGCAACCGTGCCGATATGCCGCCGCGCGATCGGTGCGGCCCGCTCCACCGTCTCGGCGCGATCGGTCGCCGTGCTCACGCGCCGCCGCGCCGCCGCCGCTTTCTGGTTCAAGGCGGAGATTTTGCGCGCGATGGCGTCGAACACGCCGCCGGTCTTGTCGGAGGCCGAAATGATGGCGCGCGTTTCGATCGAGTTCATCTGCGGCTTCTCTCAGTTTGCCGGGTCAATTCGTTTTGTCGCTTGATCCAATGCACGGCGCGCGCAAACCAGTGCTCGATTTGCACCACCGTCATTTCCTGCACGGCGTGGACATCAAAATTCATGCGAAAGATCAGGCCGTCGGCGGCGTCGAGGATGTTGTCGAGGCCGCCACCGTGAAAAAATCCAACACGGCGTCCTTCAGCGCCAGCGCATCGCGATAGTCGAGCTGCTGCAGCAATGCCGGCATCATGACGTTGCCGCTGTCGTCCTGGATGAGGGCGTCGATGTATTTCTCGACGACGCCCATGTCCTGCGTCGGCAACATCGCGCCGTCCATCACGATCAGCGTGGTCGGATCGCCATAGGTCATGATCTCGCGATACTTCGGCGGCCGGAGCCGGATGGCATCGATCTCGCCTTGCGGGCCGCGAATCGGCCTCAAGAGGTTGCGGGCGCGGCCGCCGTCGTCGGTGATGGTGAATGCGTTTTTCATGTTGATCTCCCTTCCAAAGTCAGCGAATGAGGCGCGCGAGTTCGTGCTCGAAACGCTTGGGCAGATCGCGTTCCGTCGTTGCATTGAAGGCTGCTTCCGTTGCCCCGGAGATCATTTCCGCCGGGATTACCACACCTGACTTTTGCAGCTCGATCGGAACGCGATTTTTGCCGACGCGGTTAAAAACGTGACCGCCCATTTTGAGCGTGATGCGGTGATCGGGATAAAAACCGCCCTTGAGGAAAGTGCCGAGATACAACCTGCGCTTGCCCCACGGCGCGGCCGAGACGCCTTTGCGCGTTTCGCGCGGCTTGAAATACTTGAGCGAAATATCGCCACCGCGCGACTTGATCACGAACGACGGCGATCCGACGGCTGCGCCCTTTTTCTTCAGGGCCTCGACGATTGTTTTGCGCTTGAGCCCGGTCTGTTTGACCAACGACCGGATCATCACCGTGCGCGTCTTTCGTCCCGTGTGGTTGAGCGCGCGCATGATCGCGGTCGGCATGTTCTTGCCGGCCGACTTTAGGCGCACGCCGGTTTTCAGGATCTCACTTACATCGACGCCAACCTCAAGCATGGCGCTGGTCCTCAAGTGATTCCGGAGTCATGTTGCTCAAGTTCAACCTGCTCGTGAGGACCATCGGCCCGCCGGCGCGAAAGTCATACGCCGGCGGCGCGTGGTTGATGTCCCATTGCAAGTATCCGGCGATGCCACCGAGCCCGACTTGATCGGGCGCGCTGCCGAGCGCGCGGATCGCCGCCGCCGTCAACTTGGACTCCGAATTGGATGATTCCATGTCAGCGCCTCAACAGCCGGCCAAGGCACGGTGAAAGAAATCGGCGCGTTTCGGACCCGGCAGACTGCTTACAAGGCGGAGTACGGCGCGCGGATCAGCGTCCGGCCGCCGATCGACGTCGAAATTCGCGGCCGCGATCATCATCTCTTCATCGCGCTCGGCGGTGAGCAGATCGGACAGTTGAGTTTTGAACCGCGCGGCGCGTTCGACGTCGGACAGGCCGCCATCTTCGGCGCTCTCGTCGATCTCCTTGTCGAGCGCCGCGATCAGCGCATCACGATGCAGCCACGCGACCAGCGCTACGCCGTCGCGCACCATCGGATCAATCCAGTCACTCATGACGCGGACTGACTGCTCGGGCCAGATGATATTTTCGCGTCGCTCGATCAGCGGGTCGACATTCGGCCGACCAAGTTCGGCAAGACGCTCGACCTCGGCGCGCGCCAGTCTCTTCGCTTCGCTATTCGGGCACGGGGCGGCGTCGGTCTGGCGGATGTCAGCCAGAAGTTCGCGAATCCGAAACCGACGCCGCTCGATGGCTTCGGGCGTGACGTCCGTCGACTTTCTGACGCCTTGGCCGCGGGGAATTTCGTCGATCGCCATCGTCGCCGGCAGATCGCCCAGCCAGGTGGCGATCGAAGTAATCAATCCGGTGAGACGTTGCGTCGTCGCCTCGTTGATGATCTTACGATCCTCCGCGCGCTTCTGCTGATCGAGCAGCGGCTTCAGTTGGGAATCGACGTCGACGATCTCCTTCGACACCACAGTCTCATCAATGCGCGTCTCGACCATCAGCGGCCGATGCTCGATCGCATCCATCGCGCGGGCACCGTTTGCATTCGCGTTGAGACGGGTACGCACCGGCCGCCGCCTTTCCAGCAGATCGCGCTGCTGCTGAAGATGAACGACTGTTCTGCGCAAATCTACCGAGGCGACGTAGTCGCTTCGCATAAGACTGAGCGCATCTTCGCGCTGCGCGATCAGACGGCTGAGCGTCTCGCGGGCATATTCCGGCAGGCGGTTGAAGAGATTGTTCGGGACGATACCGTTCATGATGATGTGCTCCAGTTCGTTGACGTCGTTCAATCAGTGAGGTTTGCAGGAGGCGCGGCGACAGCGGCCGCGGTCGTCTGCGCTCGCCTCCGCACGGTGGCGGCCATCTCGTTGATCGCATTGACGATGGCGATGCGTTGCGCGCGTGCGATCCGCTGCAGCGCAATTCGGACATGGTGCTCGCCCTTGCTGGCGATCGCCGTGATCTCTTCAGTCCGGCTCGGCAACTCGTCGATGACATCAGCGATGCGGCCGGCCGCGTCGGACGCGACATCGTCGAATTCGGCGACCTCGATCAGGTTGCCGCGCGCTCGCTCCAGTTCGAGAAATTTCAGATCCGCGGAATATGCTTTTTCGCGAGTCTGCTCGTCGCGGAAACGTCCGGAAACGCTGCCCTTCTCCGCTCCAGCAACGAAGGCCATCGTGGCCGCAGCCGCTTCGCGCGCGACGTCGCCGACAGCGCCGATCGCGAGATCATATTGGGCAAGGTTGACCAGTTTCCGCTTGCCATCGCCTGGCCGCGTCTGCAGTTCGCCGGCGGCCTCGAAGCGTCTCACCTTCTCCGACACCGTCGATTTCGTGACGCCCTTGCGCTTAGCCAATTCGGTGATTGTGAGCCAGAAACCGGCATCAAGATCGAGTTCGGAGGGATCGTTCATGTTCGCTGTGTTCGTTTGGTGTAAGGAGTGTAAGGCCAGTTTCCAAACAGCCAAACTGGCTGTTTTCCGGGGGTCATTGCCCCCGCTGGAACCGGGGTCGAGGAAGGACCCGTTGGCCGTGAAACGCATGTCCGAACGCGTCGCACGGAGCGTTGCGGCAGCTACGAAACCGGCACCCGACTGATCGGCAAGGTGCCAATGATGGATGGCGCGCTCTCCTGGACGACAATCGAATTGAGCTTGTCGAAGTTAATCCGAGTGCCGTCCGATTCTGGCTGCAGGCTGGTGATCAGATCGACGTTGACGGCAACGTCATGACCGTCCGCGTCATGCAACATCAGGAAAAACAAATTCATTTTCTGGTTCTCCAACAAGGGTTTCTGGTTTCGCGGGATTACGTTAGACGGGCGGCGACGAGGCGATCGATCGCAGCGCAAAGACCCGCCGCAGGCGCGTCGTCGTGGGCGATGCGTTGCTCGGTCCTCTCATGAGAAAGTTTGTCGACCGCAGCGTTCAGCCGGTCTTGGCGCTGATCGTGCGCGGCCTGAGATTGCGAAGGCGCGGCCTTGATCGCCAGTGGCAGGACACCGGCGTAGGACGCAGTCGCCCTGACCTTGTCGACGATCGGTTGCGGCGTCCTTCGTGCCGAGCTTTCGCCGAAAACTGCCTTATGAACTGCATTAATCATGCCCGTCTCCTTCGCTGTCGTTAGAGGCCATCGAAGCCGAGTCGGTTGGCCATGAATAGGCCGAGCTCCTGGCCAACCGCCGGCGGATGGCGCGCTCGCTTGGCACACAATCGCGCAACTTAAGGATTGCCCACAACGCCGCCTTGAGGGTTTCCGGCTGCGCAGGTGGGGCATCGCGAACACGGTCCCGTCGCCAGCCGGACGCCGCGTACCGCGCGAGTTCTTGATACAATCGCTGAGCTTGGTGCAGGCGGCTTTCGCCAGGGAAAAAACGTTGCGCAGCATCGCACAGGAGCGCGTCGTGTCGTTCGTGAAGCTGCAGCGTCGTGACCTTGCGCTGGCCGGGGGTGGCGCGCAGGCCGACGAGTTGCTCGAATTCGCCACCGCGCAGCACGCCATCGATCGCCGCTGCAAGCCAATCGGCATCATCGCCGGGTCGGGCGGAGTGCACATGCAGGTCGAGCGCGGCGCGGTGCAGGCGCCTCAGAACAGCTGATCGATGGGCAAGGGGTGCAGTCACTTGCATCGCCCCGCTGGGATAGCGTCGGTGCCGCCGCGCGCATCGAGTACAGCAAATGCTAGCGTTTGGTCATCGAGTTCGTTGCGCCGTTCTAGCGTCGTGAGCCTAGCGCGTACTGCGTCGCTCATGGCTCCGAGAGCGAGCCAATCCTCGCGACCAATCCGCTGCGCTATGCGATTTTGCACAACCTCACTGCCCTCGACCTTCCCTCGGAAAGCCTGCAGCCGTACCAAGGCGGGCGCGCTCGCGGGCGCGCGAGAAGATTCTATTGGTGGTTCTAGTGAAGGTTTGTGCCGCAAGCTTTGCGGTATGGTGGCGGAGA
Organism: uncultured Tardiphaga sp.; assembly: GCA_964244735.1. Taxonomy (GTDB): domain Bacteria; phylum Pseudomonadota; class Alphaproteobacteria; order Rhizobiales; family Xanthobacteraceae; genus Tardiphaga. The sequence continues at coordinate 10,882 of CAXTJT010000020.1, read as the reverse complement.
TATGTATTTGCGGCATGGTCACCGGGCTCAGTGCGGCCTGGTGACGGCGACTTTTTTGCGTGCCGTTCTGCCTTTGACCGCACCGCATTTTGCGGTTTGGTCATTTTTGCAACACTCAGGTTCAGGTAGTAGATTTTGCCGGCCCATTGACCGCGCGCTCCTTCGCGCCGCTCCACTCTAACCAAACCAAGCGCGGCCAGCTGCTTGATGCGACGCTGGACGGTATCAACGCTTTGCTCAGTTTCCGCAGCCAGACGTTCTTGCGAAGGCCAGCAGATACCGTCCTCATCAGCATAATTGCAAAGAGCCAAAAGCGTCAGTTTTGCCGCCGACGATCCTGTCTGCTGTTGCAAAGCCCAAGCGGTGGCCTGCCAGCTCATGCCGCGCCCTCGCGGCCCGCGAGGGTCATCGCAGCACAGGCATCTTTCTGTTTTTGGAAAGTTCCGACCGGATTGTCATCGCAATCAAAAGCGACGAACAGTCGCAGTCCATTCTGCAGGTACCGGCCAACGCGATCGCGGCCGACATAAACGGAATGTTCGAGAGGGATAAAGTTAGGTTCCGCAGTCATGATGACACGCGAGAACGGTCCGCGAACCTATTCAGCGGACAAACTGCGGACAGCGATGTCGGAAAATGAAAGTTAGTGGCGCACCCGATAGGAGTCGAACCTATGACCTTTGCCTTCGGAGGGCAACGCTCTATCCAGCTGAGCTACGGGTGCGTGCAGTTCGTGTAGCCGATCGGGGCTGTTTCGGCAACGACCGACCAGGACGCCATACCCGGCGTCACGCCTCGATCTTGACGCCCTTCCAGAACGCGATGCGTCCGGCAATGTTCTTCGCCGCCGGTTTGGGATCGGCATAATACCAGGCCGCATCCTGGTTTTTCGCGCCGTCGACGGAGAGGCTGAAATACTCGGCGGTGCCCTTCCACGGACAGATCGTGGTGTGGGCGCTGGCGACCAGATAGTCCTGCCGCACATCGTCGCGCGGGAAGTAATGATTGTTCTCGACGACTTCTGTGCGATCGGATTCCGCGATCGTCTTTCCGTTCCAGACGGCTTTCACCATGGCTGCTCCTTGTTCGCGGTTGCGCCTCACAGAGATAGTGACGACGGTGCGCCAAGGATAGGTCTGGTCAAAAGAGGATCGGCGGTCGCCACCCCTGATGCTCCGCCGGCCGAACCGTCAGCCGCGGACCATGTTGATGGTGACGTCGCGGATTTCGCCCTTCGAGGTGATCGAGACAAGCTGCTTGTTGCCGCGCGTCGTCAGCGTGAGATTGGCGGCGAAGCCGGCGGCTTCGACGAAGACGTCGATCTGGCCGGCGCCGACGCTGCCCTGCAGATTGCCGAAGATGCGGCGGCTCGCTTCGCTCCAGTTTCCTGTCACCTGGTCGCCCTGGCTCTTGACGTCGCTGCTGAGTTCGAAGCGATAGCTGTCGCTGGCGCAGCGCAGCGTCTGTTTCAGAGCGGTGCCGCCTTCGACCTTATAGGTGGCGCGGCAACGGATCTGCTCGGAGGTTCCATTCGCCAGCGACACCGTGCCGTTGCCGTTCCACGACCCGTCAAAGCCCAGGAATGGACCGGACTGGGCCTGGCTTGCGGTCGCCGAGAGCAGCAATGCGGCGCCGACGCCGGCGGAGGTCAGAGCGGTGCGGATCGTGCGTGCGGTGATGAAGGTCATGTGCGTATTCCTTTGAGTGCGTGAAATCGATGATCAGGAGCGGTCAGCGCGAGTGAGCCCGGCGACCACGATGACGGCGGGCATCACAGCCGGCGAGCCCGAATAGGTGAAGGTGCCGACTCCCGGCAGGCCGGTCTGCGCCGAACCCGCGACCGACGGTGCGGCGAGGGTGAGGGCGAATGCGAGGATAAAGCCAATGTATCGCATCATCTTTGCTCCGGTTTGAAGCAGCGCCCTGCGCCGCATCGTTGAGCAATCTGATAAAGCTGTTTCGTATCGGGCAGTCTGCGTCGAATCGGAAAATGGTTTCGTCCGCGGGAGCGTTATGTTTCGTCGCGCCGAGACGACGACACAGAGAAATCGCAGTTGTCGGCTATGTCGCAAAGCCTGTGCATGACGCGTCAGGCTCGTCACCGCTCGGGATTTGCGGCATCGCTCGTCCCGCGCGCGCGATGACGTCGATCATGCGCAGATCCCGCGATTGAGTTCGGCTTGTTCGCTCCCTATATCGAGAAAACGCGTTATCACGCGGTCCCGCCCGACGCCTTCGTCAAGACGGACTCACTTGGAATGCCGCAGACCACGATCGTCGATCTAACCAATTGCGACCGGGAACCGATCCATATCCCCGGCAGCATTCAGCCCCACGGCTGTGTTTTGGTCTGCGACGTCAGTCTCGCCGTCGTCCGCCGACACTCCGTCAATGCCGCCGCAATGCTCGGCCTGTCGCACGACTCCCTGAACGGCGCGAAGGTCGCCGATCTGTTCGGCGAATACGTCACCCATGAAATTCGCAACGCGGCGGCACGCTGCAACGATCCGGCGCGGCCGGGGCTGCTGCTCGGCTTGCAACTCGGCGACGGTCGGCCGGCGGTCGATGTCGCCGTGCATGCCTTCAAAGGCGCGACGTTCGTGGAGTTCGAACCGGCGCAGGACGGCAACGGGTCGTCGCCGCTGGAATTGGCGCGCACGCTGATCGGCCGTCTCGGCAAGATCGACGATACACATCAACTCATCGGCGGCGCGTCACGGCTCGTTCGCGGCCTGCTGAGCTACGACCGCGTGATGATCTATCGCTTCGCACACGATGGTTCCGGTGAGGTCATCAGCGAGGCCAAGCGCGGCGATCTGGAATCTTTTCTCGGTCAACATTTTCCAGCGACCGATATTCCGAAGCAGGCGCGCCAGCTTTATCTCGACAATACGATCCGCGTGATCGGCGACGTCGATGCGATCCGCGTGCCGGTCGAGCCAGTGCTTGACGCCTCGGCCGAACCGCTCGACATGTCTTTCGCGCATCTGCGCAGCGTATCGCCAATTCATTGCGAGTATCTGCGCAACATGGGCGTCGCCGCGTCGATGTCGGTGTCGATCATCGTCGACGGCGCATTATGGGGCTTGATTGCGTGCCATCATTACGCGCCCCGCCCGCTGACGATGGCGCTTCGCGTCGCCTCCGAAATGTTCGGGCAATTTTTCGCGATGAATCTCGAGGCGTTGAATCACAAGCGCTCGCTCGATCTCGCCGGCCGCGCTCGCCGCGTGCTCGACACCATGCTGCAACGGATGTCGCACCATCTCGATGTCGTCGGCCTATTGCAGGACAACATCTCGTCGTTCAACGAACTGATGCCATGTGACGGCCTCGGCCTGTGGATCGACAATCACTGGACCGGCACGGGATCCACGCCGGCGGCCAGCGCAATCCCGGCGCTCGGCCGCTTCATCAATTCGGTGGCCGGCGGCAAGGTCTGGGCGACGCATGCGTTGTCCGAGAGCTATCCGGCCGCGATTGATTTCCGCGGCGACGTGGCGGGCATCCTCGCAATTCCGCTATCGCAGATCCCGCGCGATTACCTGTTGTTTTTCCGAAAGGAAGTGATCCAGCATGTCAATTGGGCCGGCAATCCGGACAAGACCTATGGGAGCGGCCCGCAAGGCGACCGGCTGACGCCGCGCAAGAGCTTTGCGATCTGGAAAGAGACGGTCGAGCGGCAGGCGTTGCCATGGACCGAAGGAGACCGCGGCATTGCCGAGGCATCGCGCGCCGCACTCGTCGAAATCGTGCTGCGGCACAACGAGATTCTGGCCGACGAGCGGGCCAAATACGATCTGCGCCAGAAGATGCTGAATGAGGAGTTGAACCACCGCGTCAAGAATATCCTCGCGCTGATCAAGTCGCTAGTGTCGCATCCGGTCGAGGCTGGACGAAATCTCCAAGACTACGTGTCGTCGTTGAAGGGGCGCATCCAGGCTCTGGCCTATGCCCATGATCAAGTGATCCGCGGCAGCGGCGGCGGTGCATTGCAGGAACTGCTCGCAGCGGAATTGTCGCCGTATCGCGAGACGGGCGCGATCGTGCTTGAAGGCCCGTCGGTGCAGCTCGACGCCCGCGCGTTCGCGGTCATGGCGCTTGTGCTGCACGAGCTTGCGACCAACGCCGCGAAATATGGTGCGTTGTCAAGCAATCGCGGAACGCTGCGCGTCGCATGGCGGCTGACGGACGATCGAAGCTGCGAAATCCTGTGGCGTGAATCCGGCGGACCAACTGTGAGGATTCCAGGCCGCGAGGGCTTCGGCTCGGTGCTGCTGAATCGCAGTGTGCCGTTCGATCTCGGCGGTGTCAGCGAGATCGATTACGCCCCGGCGGGGCTGGGCGCCCGTGTCGTCATTCCGGCGCGGTTCGTCACTGCACTGGCGAACATGCCCAGGACGATCGGACACGCCGCCGGCCCGCGAAAGCAGCCATCGAAATTGCCGCCGCAATTGCACGTCTTGCTGGTCGAGGATCAACTCATCATCGCGCTCGACGCCGAAGCGATGCTCACGTCGATAGGCGCAGCAAATGTCGAAACCGCATCATCGGTCGACGAGGCCCTGGCATCGCTGAAGCGGGCTGCGCCCGATGTCGCCGTGCTCGATATCCATCTCGGCATGGATACGTCATGGCCGATCGCCGAAGAACTCGACCGGATGAAAATCCCGTTCGTGCTGGCATCGGGCTACGGCGATCTGGCCGCGGTGCCCGGCGCCTGGGCATCGGCGCCGCGGATACGCAAGCCGTATGATGCAGGCGCGCTTGCTTCGGCCTTAATGCAGGTGGTGCAAACCATGAAAGAAAAGGTCTAATCTGCTGATTGCATAAATTTTAAGCGGAACCGCGGCTGGAACGAATATGCGGCACGCGGCTTGTTCTCATCACTGACGATTCGGCTGCACTGGCCGTTTTGTGTAAACCGGGAGATGGGCATGAAGGATTTCGGGAATGCGTCATTTCCACCTGACACCATCAAGGTGATGCAGCGCGCGCTTGAAAGTGCCGTGGCAACACTGCCGCATCCTGTCAGTTCGGTCCATGTCCGCTCGATCGCCGAGACGATTTTGCGGACGGCGAAAGACGGTGAACGCGATCCAACGGCGCTCCAGACAATGGCTCTGTTGGAATTGCAGATCAGCGGGCATTAGTAAACTTTTGAAGACGATATGAAAGATGCGCGCAGTCTTGTCTGCGCGCATCTTTGTGTCTGATGTGCCGTCAAAGACAGCCGAGCATACATGGCGCGGTTCGGCGGAGAAGTGGCAATCGTCGCCGGGGCGACCTGCGGGATTGGTTGGCGCACGACGGAACTGTCCGTCGCCGAAGGCGCAAGGATCGTGATCGCCGGACGCCGGGCGAAAGAAGGCGAAACGTCTGCCTTGAAACTCGGCGCGGCGTGCAGCTTTATCCAGACCGATGTGACCGACGAAACAAGGATGAAGGCGCTGGTCGCGCACGCGCTGGATCACTCCGCCCGCATCGATGGCCAGGGATAGCTGAACATTCATGCCGAAAATGCGCCGCAAGGCTGATCTGCCTGACAAGATTTGCGAGGCCTGCGGCCGTCCATTCGTCTGGCGCAAGAAGTGGGAAAAAGTCTGGAACGAGGTGAAGACCTGTTCTGATCGTTGCAAGAGCAATCTGCGCCGCAAGCGCCGCCCGTCAGCCGCCGCATGACGACGTTGCGCTTCGTGCTCGGCGATCATTTGACGCGCGAGGTCTCGTCGCTGCGCGACGTTGAAAAAGGCGACGTCGTTCTGCTGGTCGAGGTCGCCGAGGAAGCCACCTACGTCAAACATCATAAACAGAAGATCGCGTTCCTCTTTTCCGCGATGCGACATTTTGCAGACGAACTGCGTAGCGAAGGCATTTCCGTCGATTACATCAAGCTCGACGACGCGGGCAATAGCGGCTCGTTCGCGGGCGAATTGCAACGTGCGGCGACGCGCAACAAGACGACGCGCGTCATCGTGACCGAGCCCGGGGAATGGCGCGTGCTAGCCGACATGAAGAGCTGGGCCGCGACGCTCGGCATCGCCGTCGAGATCCGCGACGACGACCGGTTCTTCGCAAGCTCCGAACGGTTTGCAGCGTGGGCTAATGACCGCAAGTCATTGCGGATGGAGTTCTTCTATCGCGAGATGCGGCGTGAGAGCGATTTGCTGATGCAGGGCGACGAGCCCGCCGGCGGACAATGGAATTACGACAGCGACAATCGCAAGCGGCTGCCGAAGGCGCTGCAATTGCCGCAGCGCTTCGGCTTCGCGCCCGATGCGATCACGCTGGACGTGCTGGATCTTGTCCGCAATCGCTTTGCCGATCATTTCGGAGACCTGACGCCGTTCGATTGGGCTGTGACGCGCGTCGATGCATTGCGCGCATTTCGTGATTTCCTCACCTATGCGCTGCCCAATTTTGGCGACTACCAGGATGCGATGGCGACCGGCGAGCCGTTCGTGTTTCACGCCCTGATCTCGCCCTATCTGAATGCCGGGCTTCTGACGCCGCGCGAGATCTGCGTTGCCGCCGAACGTGAGTATCTGGAAAAACGCGCGCCGCTCAACGCCGTCGAAGGCTTCGTCCGGCAAATTCTCGGCTGGCGCGAATATATCCGTGGCATCTACTGGCTGAAGATGCCGGATTATGCGGAGAGCAATGCATTGAACGCGACGCGCGCGCTGCCGTGGCTCTATTGGTCCGGCGAGACCGAGATGCATTGCATGAAAGAGTCGGTCGGCCAGACCCGCCGCACCGCCTACTCGCATCACATTCAGCGCCTGATGGTGACGGGAAATTTCGCGCTGCTCGCCGGCATCGCGCCAAAAGACATCGCCGAATGGTATCTTGTTGTTTACGCCGACGCCTATGAATGGGTCGAGCTACCGAACGTGCACGGCATGTCGCAATTCGCCGATGGCGGATTACTGGCCTCGAAGCCCTATGCGTCGTCGGGGGCCTACATCGATCGCATGTCGGACTTTTGCAAAAACTGCGCTTACGACGTCAAGCAGAAGTCAGGCCCGAAAGCCTGCCCGTTCAATTATCTGTATTGGGCGTTTCTCATCCGCAACGCCAAGACGCTGCGCGGCAATCCGCGCATGGCGATGCCTTATCGGACGCTCGACGGCTGGGACGCCGCACGCAAGGCGTCGATCACGGCCGAGGCTGACCGGTTTCTCGATGGGTTGTCGGTGGAGGGGCCGCAACCGGCAGCGTCGTAGCAACAAGAGAAGCCGTCATCCCCACGTAGGCGGGGAACCAGTACTCACTAACGCCTGCGTGTACTGGATCACCCGTCTGCGCGGGTGATGACGGCCATCCCGATGAAACCCTCACACCGCCTTCATCGCCACCCGCAACCCGTCCTTCGGCTTGGGGATCGGCCACATCTGCCATTGCGGCGTGTAACCCTGAGGCAGTGACACCTCTATATTTTGCAGAAAATGCCGCGCGAAGCATTTCACCTGCATGTATGCAAAATGCAGCCCGAGGCACATATGCGCGCCGCCGCCGAACGGCACCCAGGCAAAGCGATGCCGCGCCCGTGTCGCCTCATCACTGAAACGTAGCGGATCAAACCTATCGGGATCCGGCCAAACGCTCGGCATGTGGTGCGAGAACAGCGGGTTGATGCTGACCATCGTACCGGCGGGAATGTCATAGCCCTTGAACGTGAAATCACGCGTCGCGCGGCGCGGGATCGACGGCACCGGCGGCTTCTTCCGCATCGCATCCTTGAAGGCCATCTCGGTAAGCGGCATCGCGTCGAGCTTCTCGAACGGCATCGGCTCGTGCGGCGCGAGGCCGAGCGCATTCACCTCGTCGCGCAGTCTTTGCTGCCATTCCGGATGCGCGGCGAGTTCGCCGACCAAAGACGTCAGCGACGATGTCAGCGTGTCATGCGCCGCCATCATCAGGAAGCTCATGTGATCGACGATGTCCTGCGTCGAGAGCAGCGCGCCGTCCTCATGGGTGGCGCGGCACAGTTGCGAGAACAGATCGTCGCCGCCTAGCGAGCGACGCACAGGTATCTGCTGCGAGAAGTAAGCGACGATGCGTTTGCGGCCGGCGACGCCGCGCGCCATCGCCGTGCCTGGAATCGGCGTGCGGATCGGCGCAACGGAAGCCGCAACCATGTCGACGAAAGCGCGCGTGATGTCGTCAGCTTCCTTGCCGATGCCGGCGCCGAGAAACGATACGGCAGCAAGGTCGAGCGTGAGTTGTTTCATCGCCGGATAACACAGCATCGGCCCCGGCTGCTTGCGCCACTGAGCGACGCGCCTGCCGATGCCGGCGTCGAGTTCGGCCATGTAGGAGCGCATTGGGCCGGCCTTGAAGGCGACCGACAATGCGCGGCGATGCAAACGATGCTCGTCGAAATCGAGCAGCATCAGCCCGCGCGGAAACAGCCGGTCCAGGATCGTGCCCCAGCCATGAGTCGAGGAGAACAATTTGGTCTGGTCGAACAGCACCAGTTCGTTGGCATCCGGGCCGAGAACGGAAATGCTGGTCTCGCCGAGCACCTTGCTGCGATAGACGAGGCCGTAAGCGGCCGCCATCCTCTCGACCTGCCCGCGCGGATCCGCGAGCACGTCAAACGTCTTGCCGATGATCGGCCAACCTTCGTCGCCGGGAATATGCGCCAGCGCGCCGGGTTTCGGACGCGCGAGAAAGCCGGTGGGAGAGGTGGCACTTTGCATCGACATCGCGCGTCTCCGGTTGACACTTGACGATAGGTGAACGAGCGACAGGCCGGTTCAATCCGGGGGCAGAATGTGCCGCGTCAGCCGGATTGGCAAGTCACCCCAGCGGCAGGCGTGCAGTCGCCTTCAGCCGATCGAGCACGATCGAGGAGCGGACATGCGCAACGCTTTGATGCGGCATCAGCACACTGTTGACGATATCCGACAAGCTTTTCAAATCGGGCAAGACGGCCTTCAGCAGATAATCCGAATCGCCGGTCAGCGCATAGGCTTCCTGAATGGCGCCGGTGCGCTGCACCAGCGCGCGAAACTTCTCGGCATTGTCAGGCGAATGCGTCGCCAGCGTGATGTGGATGAAGGCGATGATGGTGACGCCGAGCGCCTCGGCATTCAACTCGGCGCGGTAGCCCGAGATGACGCCGGTCTGTTCGAGCCGCATCCGCCGCCGCGAGCATTGCGACGCCGACAGTCCCGCCAGATCGGCAAGCTGCTGGTTGGTCAGCCGGCCGTCGTCCTGCAACGCGGCCAGCAATTTCAGATCGAAGGCATCGACGTCGATCATGCGCGGATGGGCTCTGTGATGCACGACATGTGCATCAAGATAGCCAAGTGCCTCGCTCTTTGCACGCCTGTTGCACTCTGAATGACGGATACTGCCTGATCGAACAGGGAGATTTGCGATGGGACCGTTTCCGCACGACGCGCCGCCCGCTACGATCACGGCAGACAATCCGATGGCCACCGACGGCTTCGAGTTCGTCGAATACGCGCATGCGAATCCGCAGGAACTGCATTCGCTGTTCAGTTTGATGGGTTTCACCGCTGTCGCGACACACAAGACCAAGGCGATCACGGTGTATCGTCAGGGCGACATCAATTATCTGATCAACGAACAGCCCGGCACCCACGGCCACGACTTCGTCGCCGCGCACGGACCTTGCGCGCCGTCGATGGCGTTTCGCGTGGTCGATGCCAAGCTCGCTTATGAGCGCGCGCTGTCGCTCGGCGCGGAACCGGCGGATATTCCGGCGGCGCAGAAGACGCTCGACGTGCCAGCGATCAGGGGAATCGGCGGCAGCCTGCTGTATTTCGTCGATCGCTACCGCGCAAAAGGGTCGGCCTATGACGCCGATTTCGACTGGCTCGGTGCGGCCGATCCGCGTCCTGTCGGCGCAGGATTGTTCTATCTGGATCACCTCACCCACAACGTCCATCGCGGCCGCATGAATGTCTGGACCAGCTTCTACGAGACGCTGTTCAATTTCCGCCAGATCCGCTTTTTCGACATCGAGGGCCGCGCATCCGGACTTTTTTCGCGGGCGCTGACCAGCCCGGACGGGAAAATCCGGATTCCGATCAACGAGGATGCCGGCGAGGCCGGACAGATCGAGGAATATCTCACCACCTATCGCGGCGAGGGCATCCAGCACATCGCCTGCGGTGTCACCGACATCTACCGGACGATCGAGACGCTGCGCGCCGACGGCCTGCCCTTCATGCCCGCGCCGCCTGTGACCTATTTCGAGAAGATCGACGCGCGGCTGCCGAAGCATGGCGAGGATGTCGCGCGGCTGGAAAAGAACGGCATCCTGATCGACGGCGAAGGCGTGGTCGACGGCGGCCACACCAAGGTGCTGTTGCAGATTTTCTCGGCCAATGCGATCGGGCCGATCTTCTTCGAGTTCATCCAGCGCAAGGGCGACGACGGATTCGGCGAAGGCAATTTCAAGGCGCTGTTCGAATCGATCGAGGAGGATCAGATCCGGCGCGGCGTGTTGACGGTGGGTGATAAACGGGTGGCGTGAGAGTTCGTCATTCCGGGATGTGTCATGCGTCGGCGAAGCCGACGAGTGGCGCAGGCCCGGAATCCATACTCCCGGCGGTGGTTATGGATTCCGGGCTCGCGTGATCTTCGACAAAATCGCCAATGGTCGATTGCTCGATCACGCGCCCCGGAATGACAAACTCACTTCCGCCACGCCCTTGCCTGCGCGCCCAACTCCGTCGTCTGCATCTCGCGCACCGATGAGGGCGTCCGCGAGAAACGCGGCGCGGGGCCGGGCTGCAAGTGGCCGCCATTTTCGACGAACACGCCGCGCGCGACCATATGCGGATGCCTGGTCGCCTCGGTCATCGTCAGCACCGGCGCGAAGCAGACATCCGTGCCTTCCATG
>CAXTJT010000019.1:0-56266 GCA_964244735.1 uncultured Tardiphaga sp. | reverse complement strand
CACCCCGCCTCGCAATCGTGACGATCGCGCTCGCCCCTCTCGATGAGGCGGGATGCATCTAGGACTACTATCATATAGGATTATTGTCAAGAACAATAGTCGGGAGCCGTCATCCCCGCCAAATGCGCCAGCGCGTTTGCGCTGCGCGCATGCGAGCGGGGATCCAGTACGCTTATCATGGAAGCCCCGGGATACTGGTTCCCCGCCTGCGCGGGGATGACGACTGCGCCGCCGGCCGGCTGCGCCGGGCGGGCGGCGCATCCCGGAATGACATACAAAAACGCCGGAGCAGCTGCCTGCCCCAGCGTTTCGCAACCCGGTCAGTCAAAAAAGATCACGCGGCGTTGTAGCCGGCGATCGCCTTGACCTCGAGATATTCCTCGAGGCCGAACTTGCCCCATTCGCGGCCGTTGCCGGACTGCTTGTAGCCGCCGAACGGCGCGGTGCGATCGTTCGGCACGCCTTGCAGATTGACGTTGCCGGCGCGGATCTGGCGACCGACCTTTCGCGCGCCTTCGACCGTGCCGGCGGAAACATAGCCGGCGAGACCGTAAGGCGTGTCGTTGGCGAGTTCGACCGCTTCGGCCTCGTCCTTGAAGCCCATGATCGCCAGCACCGGCCCGAAGATTTCCTCGCGCGCGATGGTCATGTCCTTGGTGACGTCGGCGAAGATCGTCGGGCGCACATAGAAGCCCTTGTTGACGCCTTCCGGCAGACCAGGACCACCCGACACCAGCGTGGCGCCTTCCTCGACGCCCTTCTGGATCAGCGCCTGGATCTTGTCCCACTGGATACGATTCACGACCGGGCCGATCGTGGTGCCTTCGGCGCGCGGATCGCCCGCCTTGGTCTTGTCGGCGACGCCCTTGGCGATGGCGGCGACTTCCTTCATCTTCGCCAGCGGCACGATCATGCGCGACGGCGCGTTGCACGACTGCCCCGAATTGTTGAACATGTGCGCGACGCCGCCGGTGACGGCCTTCGTAAAATCGGCGTCTTCAAGGATGACATTCGGCGACTTGCCGCCCAGTTCCTGGCTGACGCGCTTGACGGTGTTGGCGGCGCGCTTGGCGACGTCGATGCCGGCGCGGGTCGAGCCGGTGAAGGAGATCATGTCGATGTCCGGATGCTCGCTCATCGCGACGCCGACCTCCGGGCCGAGACCGTTGACGAGGTTGAACACGCCCTTCGGCACGCCGGCTTCATGCAGGATTTCCGCGAAGATCAAGGCGGATGACGGCGTGTATTCCGACGGCTTCAGCACCATCGTACATCCGGCGGCGATCGCGGGCGCGACCTTGCAGGCGATCTGGTTCAGCGGCCAATTCCACGGCGTAATCATGCCGATGACGCCGAGCGGTTCGCGCACGACGGTGGCGCCGGGAAGCTGTTCCTCGAACTGATAGGTTTTCAGCACGTCGAGCGTCGAGGCGAGGTGGCCCAAGCCCGCGCCGGCTTGCATCTTCTCGGCCATCGGCAGCGGCGCACCCATTTCGTCGGAGACGGCGGCGCCGATATCCTTCATGCGGGTTTTGTAGACCGCAATGATCTTTTCGAGCAGCGCAACCCGGTCTTCCCGGCTGGTCTGCGAAAACGTCACAAAGGCCGTCTTGGCGGCGGCCACGGCCTTGTCCACATCGGCCTTCGAGCCGACCGAAATCTCGTACAGCGTCTCTTCGTTTGCCGGATTAACGACGGGGTGCGATTTCTTGACGGCGGGATCGACCCAAGCGCCGTCGATATAGAACTGCATACGGTTGACCATCGGAGACCTCTTTCAGGCGGATAAATCGAGATTGGCAAAGACTGAAGCGGCGAAGCGGCGGGCGAGCACCCTCGCGTAACCGCCCCGCAAATCGCGACCCGCCAGACGCGGGCGTCGCCGTTGCAGCGACGGCGCATATAAAATCAGCCCGATGGCGAGAGCAAGGCTTCCCCTGCATGGCTTGCGCGAATTCCAATCGGTCGATCATACTGCGCAGCGGAATTCGTTTCTTTTCCATCGCCGATCTGCCAGTGTCGGGTATCGGACAGTGACGTGAGTGATTGATGACGGACTTTGCAGCGACCGAAGAGCGGGAGCGCGTCGATGCGCTTGACAGTTATGACATTCTTGATTTGCAAGCGAACAGGCCTTCAACGACATCGTGCTGCTGGCACGGCAGGTCTGCAACACGCCGATAGCTCTCGTCAGTCTCGTTGCCGCGAAGCGGCAATGGTTCAAGGCCGTCGCCGGCCTCGACATTTCGGAGACGCCGATCGAACAGTCGGTGTGCGCGCATGCCTTGCAGCAATCGGGCACGCTGGTGATCCCCGATCTGACGCGCGATCACCGCACGCGCGACAACACGCTGGTGACGGGCAAGCCTTTCCTTCGCTTCTATGCGGGCGCAATCCTGACATCCGCGTCCGGCGTGCCGATCGGGACGGTCTGCGTGATCGATCTTGCGCCTCGTCCGGATGGCCTCGCGACCGATCAGATCGCCGCGCTCGAAGCGCTGGCGCGGCAGGTGATGGCGCTGCTGGCGATGCGGCGCGCGACGGTCGTCCACCAGACCCGAGCCGTCGAAGACCAGACCTCGAGCTTCAAGTCGGCGGCGCGGGCGATGGAAAGCGAGCGGCTCAGCGACATGCTGCGGATCAACGAGACCCGGCTGCGGCTGGCGCAGGAAGCCGGCCGGATCGGCAGCTTCGAGATCGACATGGCGACCGACATCATGACGGTGACGGATCATTTCTGTCGGATCTACGGAATCGCGCCGACCGAAACGATACCGGCCACAGAGATCGAGAAGCTGGTCGATGCGGCCGATGCCGACCTGATCTCGAACAGCGGAGAAAGGCTCGCCGGCAAGATGCCGCTATTCGCCGAATACAGGATACGAAAGCCCGATACGGGCGCGACGGTCTGGATTTCGCGACGCGCGCAATTCCTCGACGACGAGGCCGGCAAGCAGGTGCGGTTGCTCGGAACGGTGCAGGATATTACGGAACGCCGGGTGATCGAAGAACGCCAGGCGATGCTGAACCAGGAGCTGAGCCACCGGCTCAAGAATACGCTGGCGCTGGTGCAGGCGATCGCGGCGCAGACGTTGCGCGGCATCGCCGACAAGGCCGCGGTGCGCGCCTTTGAATTGCGCGTCGACGCGCTCAGCCGGGCGCATGACGTGCTGCTCCAGCGGAGCTGGGCGGCGGCGAATATCCGCGACATCATGAACGGCGTGCTGGAGATGCACGGCGATATTTCGCGCATCCATCTCGACGGGCCCGATGTCAGCTTCGCGCCGAAGGCCGCCTTGTCCTTGTCGCTCCTGCTTCACGAATTGGCCACCAATGCCGTCAAGTATGGAGCGCTATCGGTGCCCGAGGGCCATGTCGAGGTGAGCTGGCGTAAACAAAACCTCGATCTGAACCTGCATTGGAAGGAAGTCGGAGGGCCACCGGCCAAACAACCGACGCGGGTCGGGCTGGGCAGTCGATTAATTAATATGGGTCTGGTAGGAACCGGCGGCGTGACCAAGTGTTATGACGAATCCGGATTCGAAGTTGATTTCATCGCTTCCCTCGCTTCGGTCGAGGAATACTGACGTGAATGCGCTACGAACGACCGGCCTGGCGTATCATCGTCAGGCCGCCTCCGGCAGTCAGGATACCCTTTGAACACCACCGACGCGACCGCCTCACCGGCGACGACGATCAAGGTTCTCGTGGTCGAAGATGAGCCGATCTTGCTGCTGATGGCCACCGATCTCGTCGAGGAAGCCGGATACGAGGCGGTCGCCGCCGGCAACGCCGACGAGGCCATCCGCATCCTGGCGTCGCGCGACGACATCAGCATCGTCTTCACCGACATCCGGATGCCCGGATCGATGGATGGCATGAAGCTCGCCGCCGCCGTCCGCGATCGCTGGCCGCCGATCGAGATCATCGTCACCTCCGGCCACATGATCCGCAGTCCGGCGGACCTGCCGGAGCGCGGCAAGTTCTTCCGCAAGCCTTACCGGACCCAGCATATCATCGACGCGCTGCACGAATTTGCGGGGTAGCGGTAGCCTGGGCTTTCATGCGCTGGGATAGGGTTCGGACGCAACGATCGCGGTCCGGCGCAAGCGCTCGCGATGCGCCGTGTAGAGCCCGCTGCCGATGATCACCGCCGCACCGCAGATGGTCCCGACGTCAGGCACTTCGTTAAACATGACGACGCCCAGCAATGTCACCCAGACCAACTGGCTGTAGGAAAAGGGCGCGAGCACCGACGCATCCGCATAACGAAACGCCAACACCACGATCCAGTGCCCCATGGTCGCGGCGATGCCGATACAGGCGCCGATCGCCACCTGCTGCCAACTCGGCGTCACCCAATACAGAGGCACGATCGCGCTCAGCACCATGAAGCCGACCAGCGCGGTGTAGGCCATCGTCGTGATGACGTTATCGCCGCCGCTGATCCGGCGCGTCAGCACCAGGGTGACGGCCCAGCCGAGCGCCGACAGAATCGGCAGGATCGCGGCAGGGTGAAACGCCGCGGTGCCGGGCTTGACGATGATCATGACCCCGACCAAGCCGATCAGCGTCGACGCCCAGCGTCGCTTGCCGACCTTCTCGCCCAAAAACAGAATCGACAGTCCGGTGACGAAGATCGGCGCGACGAACGTCGTCGCCGAGGCTTCCGCGATCGGCAGAAATTGCAGGCCGGAGATGAAAAACACCGACGACAGCAGCATCGCCAGCCCGCGCAGCGCCTGAATGCCCGGATTGAGCGATTTCAGCGCGCGCGGATGGCGCACCATCACGATCACCATGATGAGCGCGAACATCGCAAATCGCAGCCAGGAGATCTGGATCGGCGGCAGCGACTTGGCGAGATATTTCGCCATCGCGTCCGAACTCGCCAGGAAAATCGTCGAGCTCATCAGCAACAGAATGCCCCGGAACGGCCGGTCGACCCGGCCCATCGGCGCGCCGCGAACGGGCGTTTTCAAAGGCTCGCGAATCGTTTCAGGGATCGCGGCGGGCGAGAAGGATGGCGACGTCATGATGCTGGACGGTTCGATTGCGTGGAGCTGCGGCGGCACGACGCAACCCGGCAAATCGCCACGCGCGCGTCAGGCACGCACAGATGCCAGATTTTACGACATCGACAAGTCCCGAAACCGGGCAGCGGGCATGCGCTCTCACAGCATTGGCAGGCCTGCCGGCTTCTTTCCGCGCGGAAACGCCGCGTCGACGGCCGCAATCTCGTCCGGCGTCAGCGTCAGCAATCCCGCGGCGGCGTTGTCCGCCGCGTGATCTGCGGAGGCCGCTTTGGGGATTGCGAACAAGGACGTCTCTCGCGTCAGGAACGCCAGGGCAACCTGCCGCGGTGTCGCATCGTGTCGTGTTGCGATCTTCGCAAGCACCTGGCCGCCGGGTGAGCCAGGTTCGGGGAAATCGTCATGGCCGAACGGCGAATAGGCGACAACCGCCACGCCCTGCTGTGCACACCACGGGATCACGGCATGCTCGATGGCGCGTTCGCGCAGATGGTAAAGCACCTGATTGCAGGCGATCGCGCCCTCGCCCGCGACGGCGAGCAGCTCGTCGAGATCGTCGGCGTCGAAATTGCTGACGCCCCATGACGCGATCTTGCCGTCATGCTTGAGCTGCTCGAACGCCGCGACTGTTTCAACCAGCGGATGCGAACCGCGCCAATGCAGCAGGTAACAATCGAGGCGGTCGGTCTTGAGCCGCTTCAAGGACCGTTCGCAGGCCGTCACCGTGCCCTTGCGCGACGCATTGCCCGGCAGCACCTTCGAGACGAGAAACACCTCGTCGCGGCGGCCTCCGATCGCTTCGGCGACGACGGGTTCGGCGTCGCCATACATCTCGGCGGTGTCGATGTGACTCATGCCGCAATCGAGGCCGCGCTGCAGCGCCTTCACGGCAGCGGCGCGGTCGCCGTGGTCGATATGCCAGGTGCCCTGCCCGATCACCGAGGTCGATGGATTGGACCGGCCGAACGGCCGCTGGGTCATGGTCATGCCGTAACTCTTGCCTTGCTGATGAGACGAGACAAGAGCTGAGCGGTGCAAGGTGTTCCTTGAACAAGCTCCGTCATTCCGGGGCGCGCGCACTTCTCAGTGCGAGCGAACCCGGAATCTCAGCAAGATCAACACAATGAGATTCCGGGTTCGCATGCGGCTGACGCCGCCCGCGCCCCGGAATGACGCTAATGGCTGATCATCCACGGCCGCGCGGTCGGGAATCCCTTCGCGCCGCTGCGTGATTTCGTCTGCAATCGCGCCGGTTTCTTGCCGGAGCAGCAACCGCAATTCTTGCCGTGCGACGCCTTGTACTCGGCTGAGGTCTTCGGGGCGTGGCGGCTCTGCTCGTTGGTCGCATGCGCCTTGCGCGTGTCGGCCGACATGCAGAAGAACGCCGGCGCGGTGAGATACGCGCGCGGTACGCGAGCGTCGCAATGCGGGCAGTCATCGGGCTCGTCGCATTCGGCCATCGGCCGCATGGTGGTGAAGGGCCCGCAATCGTTGCAAAGATATTCGTAAGTGGGCATTTTAGAATCCATTCTGAAACGGGATCACGCCGCATCCGTCATTGCGAGCGATTGTCCAATCGGCGACGCCGGTTGGACAAAACGCGAAGCAATCCAGTTCTTTATTAAGAACACTGGATTGCTTCGTCGCCGCTGTTTCTCGAGAGACGAGAAACAACGGCTTCTCGCAATGACAGCGAATGACGTTGCGTCACTTATCCTGCGACAGCGGCATCTGGATCGCGCCGTCGATAAACTTCTGCGGCCCCGCCGACGACGGGTTGATGTCGAAGTCGAAGATTTCCGTCGGCAGCCACAGCGTGGCGCAGGCGTTGGGCACGTCGACGACGCCGGAGATGTGGCCCTGACACGGCGCGGTGCCGAGGATTGAATAGGCCTGCGCGCCGGAATAGCCGAACTTCTTCAGATATTCGATGGCGTTCAGGCACGCCTGGCGATAGGCGATGTGAACGTCGAGGTAATGCTGTTCGCCCGCTTCATCGACGGAGATGCCCTCGAAGATCAGGAAGTCCTTGTAGTTCGGCGTCATCGGCGACGGCTTGAAGATCGGATTCTTGATGCCGTATTTCGCCACGCCGTCCTTGATCACCTCGACCTTGAGATGCAGCCAGCCGGCCATCTCGATCGCGCCGCAAAAGGTGATCTCGCCGTCGCCCTGCGAGAAATGCAGGTCGCCCATCGAGAGCCCGCCGCCCGGCACATAGACCGGGAAATACACTTTCGAGCCGCGCGACAGATCCTTGATGTCGCAATTGCCGCCATGCTCGCGCGGCGGCACGGTGCGCGCGCCCTCGGCCGCGGCCTTGTCTTTTGCCTCGCCTTTAAGGCGGCCCATATGCGCGGTCGGGCCGAACGGCGGATTGGCGAGGCCGGGCACGCGGGTCGGATTGGTGTCGATCAGCGCCTGCTCGCGCGTATTCCAGGTCGCGAGCAATTTCGGATCGGGCAGGCAGCCGATCAGGCCGGGATGGATCAACCCGGCAAAGTTCACGCCGGGAATGTGGCGCGACGAGGTATACATGCCCTTGAAGTCCCAGATCGACTTCTGCGCCAGCGGGAAATGATCGGTCAGGAAGCCGCCGCCATTCTGCTTGGAGAAGAAGCCGTTGAAACCCCACAGCGACTCCTTCATCGGCCCGGCATCGAGAATATCGACGACCAGCAGATCGCCCGGCTCCGCGCCCTTGACGCCGATCGGGCCGGACAGGAAGTGGACGATCGACAGGTCGATGTCGCGCACGTCGTCGGCCGAGTCGTTGTTCTTGATGAAGCCGCCGGTCCAGTCATAGGTCTCGACGATGAAGTCGTCGCCCGGATTGACCCACGCCACCATCGGCACGTCGGGATGCCAGCGGTTGTGGATCATGTCGTTGTCGTAGGCTGATTGCGTGAGGTCAACCTTGATGATCGTCTCGGGCATTCGTTCGCTCCCCTGTTACAAACGGTTTGGTCGGAAATCAGACGGACAGATATTTCGAGATCTGCGCGGCATCGATGCCCTCGCGGGCTTCGTCGCGCACGATCTCGCCGTTCTCGATGACGAGAACGCGGTCGGCGACGTCGAGCGCGAAGCTCAACACCTGTTCGGAGACGATGATCGACAGCCCCTTGGTGTCGCGGATGTGCCGCAGCGTCCGCGCCATGTCCTTGATGATCGAGGGCTGGATGCCCTCGGTCGGCTCGTCGAGCAGCAACACCTTCGGCTTGGTGGCGAGCGCGCGCGCGATGGCGAGTTGCTGTTGCTGGCCGCCGGACAGATTGCCGCCGCGACGGCCTTTCATTTCGAGCAGCACGGGAAACAGCTCGTAGATGTCTTCCGGGACGTTCTTCTCGCCGGAGACGACGAGACCCGTCTCGATGTTTTCCTTCACCGTCATCGTCGAGAAGATCATGCGGCCCTGCGGCACATAGGCCAGTCCCTTGGCGACGCGCTCGTAGCTTTCGAGCTTCGACAGTTCCGTGCCCTCCATCGTCACCGAGCCGCTTTTGGTCGGCACGATGCCCATCAGCGATTTCATCAGCGTGGTCTTGCCCATGCCGTTGCGGCCCATGATCGCGACGATTTCGTTCGGCGCGACGGACACGTTGAGGCCGTGCAGGACTTCACTCTGGCCGTAGGCGACGTGAAGATCGTTGATCGCGAGCATTGGTTTGTCCTATCGGTTCGTCATTGCGAGCCAGCGCAGCGCCGGCCGCTTGCCGGCGTTGTGTTGAGCGAAGCAATCCAGAAAGCAACTAGTGAAGACTGGATTGCTTCGTCGCTCTCGGTTCTCGAAAACGAGAACCGGCGCTCCTCGCAATGACGGCGATGTGCTGCTGTGCGCGATCATCCTCAATGCCCCAGATAGACTTCGATGACCTTGGGGTCGTTCTGCACCTTGTCCATCGATCCCTCCGACAGGATCTGGCCCTGATGCAGCACCGTCACCTTGTGCGCGATGTCCTCGACGAATTTCATGTCGTGCTCGATCACCAGAACCGAGCGGTCCTTGATGATCGTATTGAGGAGTTCGGCCGTCTTGACGCGCTCGCTGACGCTCATGCCGGCGACAGGCTCGTCGAGCATCAGCAATTCGGGGTCTTGAATCAGCAGCATGCCGATTTCGAGCCACTGCTTCTGGCCGTGGCTGAGAAAGCTCGCATACATGTCGAGACGATCCTTCAGGAAGATCATCTCGGCAACCTCCTGCACGCGCTCACGCACGGCCGCATCGCGCTTGAACATCAGCGAGCCGAACACGGTGCGACCACGCGGATAGGAGATTTCGAGATTCTCGAACACGGTGAGATCGTCGAAGATCGACGGCGTCTGGAATTTGCGGCCGACGCCGGCATGAACGATCTCGTTTTCGCGCAGTTTCGTCAGTTCCTGGCCGCGAAACTGGATCGATCCGGCGGTCGCCTTGGTCTTGCCGCAGATGAGATCGAGCACCGTCGTCTTGCCGGCGCCGTTCGGGCCGATGATGACGCGGATTTCGTTCTCCTCGACATAGAACGACAGATCGTTCACGGCCTTGAACCCATCGAAGGAGACGGTGAGACCTTCGACCGCGAGCAGGAATTCGGGCGGCTGGTGTCCGACGAGCATGATGGTCCCCTTACTCTGCCGGCGCGCCGTCGGCGGCGATGCCGTCCGCGGTCCAGCCTTTTTTCGCCCTGCGTTCGCCCATGAAGCGATCGAAACGGCCCTGAACATGGTCGCGCCAGATGCCCGAGAGGCCGTCGGGGAAGAACAGGACGACGGCGATGAACAGGCCGCCGAGGCCGAACAGCCACAATTCGGGGAAGGATTCCGACAGGCTGGTCTTGGCGTAGTTGACCAGCAGCGTGCCGTAGATCGCGCCGAAGATCGACATCCGGCCGCCGACCGCGGTGTAGATCACCATCTCGATCGAGGGCACGATGCCGACGAAGGACGGCGACATGAACCCGATCTGCAGCGTGAACATCGCGCCGCCGATCGCCGCGAAGATCGCCGCGCCGCAGTAAGCGAAGATCTTGAAATTCGCGACGCTGTAGCCGGAGAAGCGCACGCGGTCTTCCTGTTCGCGCATCGCGACGAGGATGCGGCCGAGCTTGGTGAGCCGGATGAACTGCGCGCAGATGATGCAGCCGAACAGGCAGACCACCTCGAAGAAGTAGAGAATGACCTTGGCGTGGTCGGTGCGGATATCCCAGCCGTTGAGCGTGCGCAGATCGGTGATGCCGTTGATGCCGCCGGTATAGCCCTGCTGGCCGACGATCAGGATGGTGAGGATCGCCGCGATCGCCTGCGTGATGATCGCGAAATAGACGCCGCCGACGCGCCTTTTAAACATCGCGGCGCCGATGATGAAAGACAGAATGCCCGGCA
The DNA here is from genome assembly GCA_964244735.1 of uncultured Tardiphaga sp. GTDB lineage: Bacteria > Pseudomonadota > Alphaproteobacteria > Rhizobiales > Xanthobacteraceae > Tardiphaga. The sequence goes on along the minus strand of CAXTJT010000019.1, from coordinate 45,863 downwards.
CGAGGAAAATCAGAATGATCGTCAGCGGCAGGCTCTGAAACGGTTTCCACAACCACGGCAGCGCCGTGATCTGATTCCAGTCCATGAAATCCGGAATGCCCGGCGTCGATTGAATCTTGGTGTTGGCGATGCTGGAGGCTTCCAGTTTCAGATACATCGCCATGCAATAGCCGCCAAGGCCGAAGAACACGCCCTGCCCGAGGCTGAGAATGCCGCCATAGCCCCAGCACATCACCAACCCGATCGCGACGAAGGCATAGGTGAGGTATTTCGCGACGAGGTTCAGACGAAACACGTCGAGAAACAGCGGCAGGACGATGAACAGAAGCAATGCCAGCGACAGAAATCCGAGCAGTTCCGACCGATTGAAGAAGCGTGAAGTGATCATGATCGTCCCTGCACTTTCCGGCTATTGTCTTACTTGCGGACCTTCAGGGCGAAGAGACCCTGCGGACGCATCATCAGGATGGCGACGATCGCAAGCAGCGTCAGCACCTTCGCCATCGAACCCGACATGAAGAATTCCATCGTCGACTGGGCCTGCGAGATCGTGAAGGCCGAGGCGATGGTGCCGAACAGGCTGGCCGCGCCGCCGAACACGACGACAAGAAACGTATCGACGATATAGAGTTGGCCGGAGGTCGGGCCCGTCGAGCCGATCATGGTGAAGGCGGAGCCTGCGATGCCGGCGATGCCGCAGCCGAGACCGAAGGTGTAGCGATCGACCTTCTCGGTGTTGATGCCGACGGCGCCCGCCATGATGCGGTTCTGCATGACGGCGCGGACCTGACGGCCCCAGCGCGACTTGTACATGATGTAAGCGACGCAGAGCGTGATCAGCAGCGTCAGGCACATCACGAAGATGCCGTTGATCGGCACTTCGATCGTCTCCGTCACATGCTTCGAGCCGAGCATCCATTGCGGCAGTTCGACGCCCACTTCACGCGCGCCGAAGATCGAGCGATAGGCCTGCTGGAGAATGAGACTGAGGCCCCAGGTCGCGAGCAGCGTATCGAGCGGGCGCTTGTAGAGATGACGTATCAGCGCCCACTCGACCAGCATGCCGAGCGCACCGGACGCGAGAAACGCCAGGGCCATCGCGAGAAAGAAATAGCCGCCGAACAGCGACGGCAAATAGGTCTGGAACGCGCTTGATGTGAGCCAGGTCACGTATGCGCCGAGGATCATGAATTCGCCGTGGGCCATGTTGATGACGCCCATCTGGCCGAAAATGATCGCAAGACCGAGGGCCATCAGCACATAAACCGAAAACAGGATCAGGCCGGCAAAGCCTTGCATCGCGAAAATGGCGCCGAGATCGCCAATCGAATAGTCGCCGAACATGTGGGCCTGCTCCTTCGGAGGAAGTCCCCGCGTCATGCAAGCTGCGCAACGCGGGGTCGTGACGCGGATGGGTCGTCCGCTTCAGGGAGAAATGTCACGCGGCGATCAGAGCCGCGTGAGGTCGCAAGGCTTACTGGTAGCCCTTCGGGAACGGATCCGGCTCGATCAGGTCGGCTGTCTCGAACACCACTTCAAACTGGCCATCGAGCTTGGCCTTGCCGACGCGCGTCTTCGACCAGAGGTGATGGTTTTCGTGAATCCGGACGTAGCCTTCCGGCGCGCCCTTGAACTCGATGCCCGGCGAGGCCGCCGCGATCTTGTCGACATCGAACGAGCCGGCTTTTTCAACGGTCGCCTTCCACAGCCACGGGCCGAGATAGGCCGCCTGGGTGACGTCGCCGATCACGGTCTTCTCGCCCCACATCTTCTTGAAGGCGGCGACGAACTTCTCGTTGTTCTCATTCTTCAGCGACTGGAAGTACTTCATACAGGCATAGGCGCCGGCGATGTTCTCGCCGCCGATGCCGTCGATCTCGTCCTCGGTGACGGAGATCGTGAGCAGCGTCTGCTTCGACAGGTCGATACCGGCCGCCTTCAACTGCTTGTAGAAAGCGACGTTGGAGCCGCCGACGACGTCGGTGAAGATCACGTCCGGCTTGGTCAGCTTCAGCTTGTTGATGACCGAGTTGAACTGCGTGTGGCCGAGCGGGAAATACTCTTCGCCGACGACCTTCAGCTTGAGCATGTTCTCGATGTGCTTGCGCGCGATCTTGTTCGAGGTGCGCGGCCAGATGTAGTCGGAGCCGATGAAATAGAACGACTTGGCGTTCTTTTCCTTGGTGATCCAGTTGATGCCGGCGAGAATCTGCTGCGTGGCTTCCTGGCCGGTGTAGATGACGTTCTTCGACTGCTCGAGGCCCTCGTAGAAGGTCGGGTAATAAAGCATGCCGTTATACTGTTCCACCACGGGCAGCACGGCCTTGCGCGAGGCCGACGTCCAGCAGCCCATGATCGAGGCGACCTTGTCGTTGACCAGCAGCTTCTTCGCCTTCTCGGCGAAGGTCGGCCAATCGGACGCGCCGTCTTCCTGAATGATCTTGATCTTGCGGCCGAGCACGCCGCCCATCGCATTGATCTGTTCGATCGCGAGCTTCTCGGCCTGGATCGAGCCGGTTTCCGAAATCGCCATGGTGCCGGTCGCGGAATGCAGAATGCCGACGGTGACTTCCGTGTCGGTCACGGCGAGGCCGGTTGTATTGATGGCGGAGGTCGCCGGCGCCTGCGCGAAGGACGGCTTGCCCATCATCGACAGCGCAGGGATCGCCGCCATCCCCATCAGCAGCTTGCGCCGCATCGGCGATTGCAAGCCTTTCTTGTTCTCGTCTGACATGTTGAACCCCACTCCATTTAAAGGACGCCAATTGACGGAAGGAGGATTGCTGAAATCGTGCAGCGCACTCATACGCGAGATCGCGTATACTGCACCGCAGAATGACGACGTAGATTTTTACGTCAGCCGACGACGCTTAGTTTAGCGTCAGTGAGGAGTAACGAAGTGGCAGGGCGACAGCGCATCGACCGCGTCCGGCGCCAATACAATCAATGGGTGGCCAACCAAACCCTTGAAGACTATGCGCTTCGCTTCACCGCCAAGAGCGCGCGCCGCTGGTCGGCCGCGCGCGTCGCAAACACGGCGCTCGGCGCGATTTCGTTTCTCGCGCTGGAAGCGATCGGCGGTACCATTACTTTGAATTACGGCTTCAGCAACGCCACCGCGGCAATCCTTGTCGTCAGCGTCATCATCTTCCTGTGCGGCCTGCCGATCGCCTACCATGCCGCAAAATGCGGCATCGACATCGATCTGCTGACGCGCGGCGCCGGCTTCGGCTATATCGGCTCAACCATCACGTCGCTGATCTATGCGTCGTTCACGTTTATTTTCTTCGCGCTGGAAGCCGTCATCCTCGCCTCCGCGCTGGAACTGTGTTTCGGCATTCCGCGCCCGATCGGCTACCTCATCAGCGCCGTCATCATCATCCCGCTGGTGATCTACGGCATCACGCTGATCAGCCGCTTCCAATTGTGGACGCAGCCGATCTGGATCGTTCTCAATCTTCTGCCGTTCGTCGCCATTGCCTTCGCAAGCCCGCAATCCTTTTCGGACTGGAGCACGTTTCGCGGCGATCACGGCAATGCCGATGGCCATCTTGATCTGATGCTGTTCGGCACCGCCGCCGCCGTGGTGTTTTCGCTGGTGGCGCAGATCGGCGAACAGGTCGATTTCCTGCGCTTTCTGCCGCGCGACCGCCGCACCTCGAAAGCCTCTTGGTGGTTCGCTTTGCTCGCCGCCGGCCCCGGCTGGATCGGCCCCGGCGCATTGAAGCTGCTTGCCGGTTCGTTTCTGGCCTATTTTGCATTGAACCACGGCATCGCCGCCGAGCATGCCGCCGAACCGGCACACATGTATCTCGAAGCGTTTCGCTATGTGCTGTCGCAGCCGGATCTGGCCTTGGCGCTGACCGGCGTGTTCGTCATTCTTTCGCAGGTCAAGATCAACGTCACCAACGCCTATGCCGGCTCGATCGCATGGTCGAACTTCTTTTCGCGGCTGACGCACAGCCATCCCGGCCGGGTCGTCTGGCTCGTCTTCAACGTCCTGGTGGCGCTGCTCTTGATGGAGTTGGGCGTCTACAAGGCGCTCGAACAGACGCTGGCCCTGTATTCCAACGTCGCGATCGCCTGGGTCGGCGCGCTGGTGGCCGATCTCGTCATCAACAGGCCGCTGGGGCTGCGCCCGCAGCACATGGAATTCAAGCGCGCGCATCTCTATGACATCAACCCGGTCGGCGTTGGCGCAATGCTGATCGCCACATTGGTCTCGATCAGCGCGTTCTACGGATTGTTCGGACCGTTGGCGAAAGCGCTCGCGCCGTTCGTTGCCCTCGTGACGGCGCTCGTCACCGCGCCGTTGATCGCATGGGCGACCGGGGGCAAATACTACATCGCGCGCAAGCCGAAACGTGCCTGGCAGAACCTGCCGTCGATCCGGTGCTGCATCTGCGAGCACTCTTTCGAGCCGGAGGACATGGCCTCCTGCCCGGCCTATGCCGGGCCGATCTGCTCGCTGTGCTGTTCCCTCGATGCGCGCTGCCATGACATGTGCAAGCCGCATGCGCGGATCGACGCGCAGGTCGCCGACAGTTTCGGCAAGATTCTCCCTGCGCCGGTGTTCGCGAAGCTCAACTCGCAACTCGGGCACTATCTCGGATTGTTCATGCTCTCGGCAGGATTGGTCGGCCTGACGCTCGGCCTGATCTATCTGCAGACGTCGGCGAGCGTACACGCCGACAATCAGCAACTCTCCGAAGTGCTGTGGAAGGTGTTCTTCGCGCTGAGCATCATCATCGGCGTCGTCGTGTGGCTGTTCGTTCTCGCCAAGCAAAGCCGCCGCGCCGCCGAAGCCGAGACCGTGCGCCAGACCGATCTCCTGATGCAGGAAATCACGGCGCACGAGCAGACCGACAAGGAATTGCAACGCGCCAAGGAAGTCGCGGAAGCCGCGAACCTGGCCAAGAGCCGCTACGTCGTCGGCCTCAGCCACGAACTGCGTTCGCCGCTCAACGCCATCAGCGGCTACGCGCAATTGCTCGAACAGGACAATACGCTCGCGCAGAAACCGCGCGATCAGGTTCGCGTCGTGCGCCGCAGCGCCGATCACTTGTCCGGCCTGATCGACGGCATTCTCGATATTTCCAAGATCGAGGCCGGGCGGCTGTATCTGTCGCGCGACGAGGTGCGGCTGAATGATTTTCTCGAGCAGCTTGTCGGCATGTTTCGCCTGCAAGCTCAGGCAAAAGGCGTCGACTTCGTGTTTTGCCGCCCGGCCGTCCTGCCGGTCGTGGTCTATGCCGACGAAAAGCGGTTGCGGCAGATTCTCATCAACCTGATTTCCAACGCGATCAAGTTCACGCCTGACGGCAGCGTCCAGTTCGTCATTCACTACCGCAGCCCGGTCGCCGAATTTGAAGTCACCGACACCGGCCCCGGCATCCAGCCCGACGATCTGGATCGCATCTTTGCTCCCTTCGAACGCGGCGCGCTCGGCGTCGCGCAGCCGCATACCGGCACGGGACTGGGCCTGACGATTTCCAAACTGCTCGCAGGCGTGATGGGCGGCGATATCCGCGTCACGAGCAAGGTCGGCGAAGGCAGTACGTTCCGCGTCAAGCTGCTGCTCTCGGAGGTCACGAACCCGACGCGGACGGCCCCGGTCAACGCGCCGATCAAGGGCTATCATGGTCCGCGCCGCACCATCCTCGTCACCGACGACGACCCGACCCAGCGCGATCTGTTGCGCGAGGTGCTGTCGCCGCTCGGATTCATCCTGCTCAGCGCACCCGATGGCCCGGCCTGTCTCGCGCTGGCGCAGCACTGCCGGCCTGACCTGTTCCTGCTTGACATCTCGATGCCGGGCATGGATGGCTGGACGGTGGCCGAGACGTTGCGCGAGAGCGGTCATCATCAGGCGCGGATTCTGATGGTCTCGGCGAGCGCGCTCGAAGCGCATGGCGCGCCGCTCGCGCAGCCATTTCACGACGGCTATCTGATGAAGCCGGTCGATATTCCGCGGCTGCTCGACCTGATCCGGCAAGTGCTCAAGCTCGACTGGCGCTACGACACCGAACAGGCCGTGGTGAGGCCGTGGAAGCCGAACATCGATGCGCGCCCGCCGGTGCGACACATCGTCGAACTGATCAATCTCGGCCAGATGGGCTATATCCGCGGTATCCAGACCAAGCTTGATGATCTGGGCGCCGAATTGCCCGAACACGCGGATTTCGTCGTCGAGATGCGCGCACTGGTCGATCGATTCGATCTCGACCAGTACATGGCCACGCTGAAAACACTGCACAGCTATGACCATTGAATCCAAAAAGCGCGACGTCGCGCTCGTCGTCGACGATTCCCCGGAGACGCTGCGGCTGTTGACCGACGCGCTGGACGGCGCGGGCATGACGGTGATGGTCGCGATGGACGGTGCGGCCGCGTTGCGGATCGTCGACCAGATCACGCCGGACATCATCTTGCTCGACGCGATGATGCCGGGCATGGACGGCTTCGAGACCTGCCGCCGCCTCAAGCGCGATGCCGGACTGGTCGATGTGCCCGTCATCTTCATGACGGGCCTGAGCGAGGCCGAGCACATCGTGCGCGGGCTGGACGCCGGCGGCGTCGACTACGTCACCAAACCGATCGTCATCGAGGTGATGCTGGCGCGGATTCGCGTTCACCTCTTCAATGCACGTCTGACGCAGAGCGCGCGCAATGCGCTCGATGTGTCCGGGCGCTATCTGCTGTCGGTCGACCGCGCTGGCCGCATTCTATGGGCAACCCCGCAAGCGCAAAAACTGCTGGCGGACAATCTCGATACGATGATCGACGACGAACTGGTGCTGCCACAGGCGATGCTGGACTGGCTGGCGCTGGTCGATCGGCCCGATACGAAAGCCGCGGTGTCCGCCCCCTTCCCGAACAACGAAACGTTGCGGCTCCAATTCATCGGCAAGGCCGGGCAGAACGAGATGCTGCTGCGGTTGGCGAAGGATGCTTCGCCGCAGGCCCCTTTGGAATTCGGCAAGCAGTTCGGACTGACGACGCGCGAAAGCGAGGTCTTGTCGTGGCTCAGCAAGGGCAAGACCAATCGCGACATCGCGCAGATTCTCGGATTGAGCCCGCGCACCGTCGACAAGCATCTGGAACAGATTTACGCGAAGTTGGGCGTCGAGAACCGCACCGCCGCCGCAACCATCGCCGTCAATGCGAGTCACAAGAAGAGGTGAGTTTGTCATTCCGGGGCGCATCACATCGGCAACGTCTTCGTTGCCGATGTGATGCGAGCCCGGAATCCATAACCCCTGCAGGGAGTATGGATTCCGGGCCTGCATCACTGGTCGGCTTCGCCGACAAGTGGCGCATCTCGGAATGACGAAACGTTATCCCACCGCCACCGCGCGACGCGGCTCGGCCTCGACAGACACCACAGGCGTCAGGGCGATCAAGCGCTTCAATTCCGGGATGCACGAGCCGCAATTGGTGCCGGCCTTGAGCCTTGCGCCGATGTCGGCAGCGGTGCGCGCGCCCTCCGCAATCGTCGCACAGATCGTATCACGGCCGACGCCGAAGCAGGCACAGACCGTCGGACCGGTGCTGGCGAGACCGTCGGCAGACCGGCCGGACAGCAGCATCCGACGCTGATCGTCCGACAACGCCTCGGCGGCGAACATCGCCACCACCTCCTGCCAACCGACCGCCTTGTCGATCGGGCCGACGAACAGACACATCTCGATGCGATCGCCCGCAAAGCTCGCAACGCGGTAGATGCCTGCCGCGGAATCCACGTAATCGGAGACACCCGCGCTCCTGAACGTCTCCATCCAACTGCGCCAGGCCGTGATATCCGCATTGTCGGCGAGCAGATAACCGTGGCCGCCGGCGACGGCGACATGCGCCCACCACGTCCCCTCCGGCATTGTCAGCGGTGTGCGCGACAGCACGAAGCCGCGTTGCGCGAAGGCATGCGGCGCGATCGCGGCGGGCGTCGCCTTGTTCTCGGGCTGGCCTGAGAACGCATCGATGAATGGAGCGACGAGTGCGCCGACGCGCGCATGCGACGCCGTCGCCTCGCTCCAGTGGATCGGCGCGAACAACATGCCGCGCTGCTGGCGGTCGCTGACCACGACCTTGAGAATGCAGGCGCCGAAGTCGGTCGCGACACGGGCGAACGCGCCATCGACCAGATCGGCTTTCAGCGCATCGTCCGGATGCACCTCGACGAACGGCTCCGGCAAATGCTGGCCGAGACGCGGGCTTTCGCCCGTGCGCGTCATCGTGTGCCACTGATCGCGAATCCGGCCGGTGTTGAGCCGCAGCGGCCGCAGCGCGCTGGTCTCGGTCTGCAGCGCCGGCGTCTCCGGCGCAATGAAGCGCGCCTTCTTGTCATGGGTGTAGAATGCGCCGTCACCGAAGAAACGCGCCTGCGAGCCGCCGTCGCTGGCGCGCATCGGCCACAATACGGGAGCCATATTGTCGAAGGCGGAATCGGCGACATGCGCGAGTCCGCCGATGTCGAAATCGCGGCTGCCGTTGTTCTCGAAACCCGACAAGGCCGCGTGTTCGCGGAAAATATCGGCCGCCGAATTGAACCCGAAGCTCGCGCCGAAGCCCATCCGTTTGGCGATCTCGCCGACGATCCACCAATCGGCTTTGGCTTCGCCGGGCGGCGCCAAAAATGCCCTCTGCCGCGAGATGCGGCGCTCGGAATTGGTGACGGTGCCGGATTTCTCGCCCCACGCCTGCGCCGGCAGCAGCACGTCCGCGCCGGCATTGACGGTGTCGTTCGACAGCACGTTCTCGGAAATCACCAGCAGGTCGAGCTTCTTCATCGCCGCGCGGGCGGCATCCGCGTCGGGCAGCGACACCGCCGGATTGGTGCCCATCACCCACAGCGCCTTGATTTCGCCGCGGCCGATCGCCTCGAACATCTGAACCGCTTTGAGCCCTTCATGGGTCGCGATGCGCGGCGCTTTCCAGAACCGCCGCACGCGATCGATGTCCGGCGGCGTGAAATTCATATGCGCGGCGAGCTGATTGGCGAGGCCGCCGACTTCGCGGCCGCCCATCGCATTCGGCTGGCCCGTGAGCGAGAACGGCGACGCGCCGATCTTGCCGATGCGTCCGGTCGCGAGATGGCAATTGACGATGGCGTTGACCTTGTCGGTGCCCTGCGCCGACTGGTTGACGCCTTGCGAATACAGCGTGACGACACGCGGCGTCGCCTTGAACATTTGAAAGAACGTCGCGACGTCGGCCTCGGACAACCCCGTCGCCAGCGCCGTCGCCGCGACGCTGCCGGCGATGCTGCGCGCGCGGGCGAGTGCGGCATCGAAGCCTTCGGTATAGGCAGCGATGTACTCGCCATCGAGCGCGCCGTTATCTGCGAGATAGGCGAGCAGACCCGAAAACAGCGCGGTATCGGCGCCGGGCTTCAGCCCGAGAAAAAGGTCGGCGTCGCCGGCGGTGTCGGTGCGGCGCGGATCGATCACCACCATCCGGGCGCCGCGCGTCTGCTTGTTTTTCAGCATGCGCTGAAACAGCACCGGATGGCACCAGGCCGCATTCGAGCCGACAAAGACCATCAGATCCGCCTGATCGAGGTCCTCGTAGTTGCCGGGCACGGTATCCGAGCCGAAGGCGCGGCGATGGCCGGCGACCGACGACGCCATGCACAGCCGCGAATTGGTATCGACATTGCCGCTGCCGATGAAGCCCTTCATCAGCTTGTTGGCGACGTAGTAATCCTCGGTGAGCAGTTGCCCCGACAAATAGAACGCGACGGCGTTCGGCCCGTCGCGCTTGACGATGTGTTGAAATCGATGCGCGACGTGATCGAGCGCATCGGCCCAGGCGACGCGCTCCATCTTGCCGCTGCGCAGCCGGATCATCGGATGCAGCAAACGCCGATCCAGCGACAGGGTCTCGCCGAGCGCAGAGCCTTTCGAGCACAGCCGGCCGAGATTGGCGGGATGGTCCGTATCCCCGGCGATCGCAGCCCCGCCACGCCCGTCTGCCGTCGCGAGGACGCCGCAGCCGACCCCGCAATACGGACATGTCGTGCGCGTGGTGCGCAGCGTCGGCTCGATCATGCTCATCTCACGCCGCCTGCTGCTGCGGCGGCACGTCCGTCGCAGGCAGATTGCGCAGCGTCAAAGCCTTGCCGAACATGATATCGTCGCGCATCGGCGCGATCGACGCAGCGCCGCGGATCAGCTCAAGATACCACAGCGCATCGCTGGTATCTCCGACCAGCACCGCGCCGGTGAGTTTGCCATCTGCGATCACGAGCTTCTTGTAGATGCCGCGCTTGGCGTCGTTCAGCAGGATCGTGTCCTGCCCTTCGGCGGCCATGAAATCGCCGGCCGAGAACACCGACACGCCGGACACTTTCAAATTGGTCGCCATGATGCTGCCGGCATAGGCCGCGCTGCGTCCGGCGAGATGCGAGGCCAGCACGCGCGCCTGTTCGTAAGCCGGCTCGACGAGGCCGTAGCAGGTGCCGCGATGCTCGGCGCACTCGCCCAGCGCGTAAATGTCGGCGTTGCTGGTCTGCAACTGATCGCCGACCATGATGCCGCGCCCGACATCGAGCCCGGCGTCCCTTGCCAACGATACGTTCGGGCGAATGCCGGCGGCGAAGATCACCGCATCCGCATCGATCTTGCGGCCGTCCGTGAGTTCGACGCGCTCCACCTTGCCGTCGCCGTGGATCGTCGCCGTGTTGGCGTTCAGCGTCACGAGAATGCCCTTCTGCTCGACGCGGTCCTTGAGCAAGGCTGCCGCCGGCGCATCGAGCTGACGCTCCATCAAACGGTCCATCAGGTGAATCAGCGTTACGCTCGCACCGGCTTTCGCCAGACCGTAGGCGGCTTCCAGCCCGAGCAGACCGCCGCCGACCACGACGACGCGCTTCTTGCCGGCGGCCAGCGCCAGCAGATGATCGACGTCGCGGCTATCGCGAAATGTATGCACGCCCGGCATGTCGGCGCCGGGCACGTTGAGCCGCAGCGCGGCGGAACCGGTCGCCATAACAAGCTTGGAATATTTGATACTGCCGTGGCCGGCGATCTCGACCGCGCGACGCGCCGGATCGATCGCGGTGGCGATGCAACCATATTTCAGCGTCACGCCGCGCGCCCGCCACCAGACGGCCGGCTTCAATTCGATCTCGGCGGAGGTCGCCTCGCCGGCCAGCACGGACGACAGCAGCACGCGATTATAGGCGAGCCGCGGCTCGTCGCCGATCACGGCAACGGCGTAACGGCCGAGCGCGGTCTTGGCGAGTTCATCGACCAGCCGCGCCGCGGCCATGCCGTTGCCGATGATGACCAGAGGCTCGCTCATGTGTTCGCCTTGTCCGCATCGCCGTCATTGCGAGGAGCCACGGTCTTCGTCTTCCGAAGACCGTGTGCGACGAAGCAATCCAGCCTGCGCTTGTTGCCCTCTGGATTGCTTCGCCACCGGCCAACCAAGAGGTTTGCCTCGGCTCGCAATGACGACGTCACCTCATCTATCTTGTTCTACGCCGCCTCGACGAAGCGATGCCGCTCATACAGGAATTCGAGCACGCGCTGGCGGCATTTCAGATAGGTCGTATTCGACGCCAGTTCGAGCCGATTGCGCGGGCGCGGCAGCGGCACGTCGAGCACTTCGCCGATTCTGGCGCTCGGCCCGTTGGTCATCATCACGATGCGGTCCGACAACAACACGGCCTCATCGACGTCGTGGGTGATCATAATGATCGTGTTGCCGAGCTTCAGATGCAGCGCCATCACGGAGTCCTGCAAATGCGCGCGGGTCAGCGCGTCGAGCGCGCCGAACGGCTCGTCGAGCAACAGAACCTTCGGCTCCATCGCCAGCGCGCGGGCGATGCCGACACGCTGCTTCATGCCGCCGGAGACTTCCGACGGGCGCTTGTCCTTGGCATGCGCCATCTGCACGAGGTTGAGATTGTGCATGGTCCAGGCATCGCGTTCGGCGCGCGATTTGGTCTTGCCGAACACCTTGTCGACGCCAAGACGAACGTTGTCATAGACGGTCAGCCACGGCAGCAGACTGTGATTCTGGAACACCACGGCGCGATCCGGGCCGGGCGAATTGACCTCACGGCCTTCGAGCAGCACGCCGCCATTCGTTGCCGTCGTCAGGCCGGCGACGATGTTGAGCATCGTCGATTTGCCGCAACCGGAATGGCCGATGATCGAGACATATTCGCCTTTCCCGATCGACAGGTTGATGTCTTTCAACACTTCCGTCGTCGCCGCACCGCGCGTGAAGGATTTGTCAACGTGATCGAGCTTCAGATAGGGCGCCATGATGATGATCCCTCAGTTGGTCGCGGTGCCGCGCGTGACGATGCTGGCGAGCACCGCAATCATGCGGTCGAGAATGAAGCCGATGATGCCGACATAGAACAGCGCCAGAATGATCTCGCTCATATGCGAGGAATTCCAGGCGTCCCAGATGAAGAAGCCGATCCCGACGCCGCCGATCAGCATCTCAGCGGCGATGATCGCAAGCCATGACAGGCCGATGCCGATGCGCAGACCGGTGAAGATGTAGGGCGCCGCCGACGGAATCATGATCTTGGTGAAGAACTCGACCGGGTTGAGGCGCACGACGGCGGCGACGTTGCGGTAATCCTGCGGAATGTTACGGATGCCGACGGCGGTGTTGATGATGATCGGCCAGATCGAGGTGATGAAGATCACGAAGATCGCCGAGGGCTGGCCGTCGCGGAAGGCGGCGAGCGCCAAAGGCAGCCAGGCCAGCGGCGGGATGGTGCGCAGGACCTGGAAGATCGGATCGAGACCGCGCATCGCCCAGACCGATTGGCCGATCAACGTGCCGAAGCCGATGCCGACGACAGCCGCGAGCGAATAGCCGAGCGCCACGCGCTGCAGGCTCGCCGACAGATGCCAGAACAGCCCCTTGTCGATGCCGCCATTGTCGAAGAACGGATGCAGGATCAGTTCCTTGGTGTCGGAAATCACCTTGGAGGGCGGCGGCAGCGTCGCGCCCGTCTTGCGGCAGAGCAATTCCCAGACGACGAGAAACAACGTGATGACCAAGAGCGGCGGCACGATCCGGGCGGCGGCCTCGCGCGCCGTCTTGGCGTATTTGCCAGCCTCGGCCTTGCGCTTCGGTGGCGTCAGCGTGACCACCGGCGAGGACGCCTGCGGCGCGGCGGCGCCCGGCATCGTCACGACGTTCTCGGATTTGACGGCTGGCATGGCCATGAAGTGTCTCCCGGATGCAATGAAAGACTGCGCCGCGCGATAATGCGCGGCGCAGTCGGCGTCAGACTTCGACGCGCTTGATGGCAAGCGATTTCAGATAGGCGGAAGGATTTTCCGGATCGAAGACCTTGCCGTCGAAGAAGGTCTCCTTGCCGCGCGACGTCGACGTCGGAATGTCCGAAGCGGCGACGCCCATGTCCTTGGCGCATTCTTTCCAGATGTCCTCGCGGTTGACCTTGTCGATCAGCGCCTTGGCGTTGAAGCCCGCTTCGTATTTGCCCCAGCGGATATCCTCCGTGATGAACCAGAGGTCGTGGCTCTTGTACGGATACGACGCATTGTCGGCCCAGTATTTCATGACATGCGGCGAGTTTTCGACGACCTTGCCGGGAATGCCGTAGTCGAACTTGCCGCTGGTGCGATCGACGACGTCCTCGACCGGGCAATTGATCCATTGCCGTTTGCCCATGATCGCCGCGAGTTCGGCCTTGTTTTCCTTCTTGTCGCACCACTGCTGGGCTTCCATGACCGCCATGGTCAGCGCTTTCGCCGCCTTCGGGTTCTTGTCGACGAAGGCAGCGCGCAGCGCGAAGGATTTTTCAGGGTGCTTGTTCCAGAGTTCGCCCGTGGTCAGCGCGGTGTAGCCGATCTTCTGGTTGACGAGCTGGGCATTCCACGGCTCGCCGACGCAGAAGCAATCCATCGTTCCGACCTTCATGTTCGCCACCATCTGCGGCGGCGGCACTACGATGGTCTCGATGTCCTTGTCCGGGTCGATGCCGCCGGCCGCGAGCCAGTAGCGGATCCAGAGGTCGTGCGTGCCGCCGGGGAACGTCATTGCGGCCTTGATGGATTTGCCGGACGCCTTCTTCTTGTCGAGCGCGACCTTGAAGGGCGAGGTGTCCAGACCGACCTTGATGTCTTCATATTCCTTCGCGACCGAAATGCACTGGCCGTCGAGATTGAGGCGCGCCATGATGTACATCGGCGTCGGCTGATTGTTCTGCGTCACCTTGCCGGCGGAGATCAGATAGGGCATCGGCGTCAGGATATGCGCACCGTCGATGCCGTTGCCTTCCGAGCCGAGCACGAGGTTGTCGCGCGTCGTGCCCCACGACGCCTGCTTCATCACCTCGACATCCGGCATGCCGTATTTCGCGAACAGGCCCTTGTCCTTGGCAACGAACAACGGACCGGCATCGCTGAGCGCAATGAACCCAAGCTTGGCGGCCTTCACTTCCGGGCCCGCACCCTGCGCGAACGCGCCGCCGGGGACATTCAACCGCGCCGCCGCGAGCAGCGCGGCCGTGCCGGCGCTGACCTTCAGCAACCGGCGGCGCGAAATCTTCGACGTCTGGTTCTCGGGCTTCGTCATACGATAATCGTCCTCTTGAATGAATCTGATGAAGTGCGCCTGCCCTGCTCGCCTGCGCCCCGCTGACCGATCAAGCGGAGCGCTCGCTCACAAGGAGGCGTCCGGGACCAGTGAGCGCATATCCGGGGGCGGCTGCACTTGACGGCATCGATGGCGTCGCAATCAGATATTCAAGCATCGTGCCAATCCACGAAAGGCCTGCAATTGCTGGAAAATCGAATGTTCCAGCCGTCCGCTCGACGGGCGTTGCTTGATCATCCATGAAGCGTTGGCGATGCATTTTTGTGCATCGCACAAGTTTTATGCATTGGTCGTGACGGATGCGAATGGCTGGGTTCAACTTGGAAAGGACCGCGAATTCCGGTTGAGTGGCGACAGCGTGTGCCCCCATTCCCATCAAGACCGTTTCCGAGGATTCCCATGACGCTGCATACCCCTGCCCCGACTGTGGCCGAAGCCGCCGGCATGTCGCTTGCCGGCTTGCGCCGCGCCGACGTTCACCTGAAGCGCAATTATCTCGAGACCGGCCGCTTTCCCGGCACGCAGCTCACCGTGTTTCGGCGCGGCGAGGTGGTTCATGCGAGCACGCAGGGCTATGCCGATGTCGAGCGCAAGACGCCGCTCAAGGACGACACGATCTTCCGCATCTATTCGATGACCAAGCCGATCACGTCCGTCGCCTTTATGATGCTGGTCGAGGAAGGCCGCATCGCGATCGACGAGCCGGTCCACAAATACATTCCCGAATGGAAAGATCTCGGCGTCTATCAGGGCGGCATCGCGCCGCCGTTTCAGACCAGGCCGCCGGCGCGACCGATGATGATCATCGACCTGCTGCGCCACACGTCGGGCCTCACTTACGGTTTTCAGCAGCGGAGCAATGTCGATGCCGCCTATCGAGAGAAGTCGATCGGCGTCGTCGGCCAGACCTCGACGCTCGATCAGATGATCGCCGAACTCGCGGCGATTCCGCTGGAATTCGCGCCGGGCGACGCGTGGAACTACTCGGTCTCGACCGACGTGATCGGCTACCTGATCGGCAAGGTCAGCGGCATGCCATTTGAGCAATTCCTGAAACAGCGCATCTTCGAGCCGCTCGGCATGCTCGACACGGATTTCCATGTGCCGGCCGACAAGGCGCATCGCTTCGCCGCCTGCTATCTCGCCGACGGCCGCGGCGGCATGACGCTGCAAGACGATCCCACGACGAGCAGCTATCTCGCGTCGCCTGCCTTCATTTCCGGCGGCGGCGGCCTGTGCTCGACATCAAAGGATTATCTGATGTTCTGCCGCGCGCTGCTCAATGGCGGCAGTCTCGACGGCGTGCGGCTGATCGGGCCGAAGACGCTGAAGCTGATGGCGTCGAATCACCTGCCGGGCGGCAAGGATCTCACCGAATTGTCGAAGTCGATGTTCAGCGAGGCGACCTATGCCGGCATCGGTTTCGGTCTCGGCTTCTCGGTGACGATGAATCCGAACCTGACGATGATCCCCGGCACAGCGGGCGAATATGCCTGGGGCGGCCTGGCCACGACATCGTTCTGGATTGATCCGGTCGAGGATCTGATTGCGATCTTCATGACGCAGTTGATACCCTCGAGCGCCTATGCGGTCCGCCGCGAACTGCGCACCATGATCTATTCGTCGATCACGGAAAGCAACGCTTGAGCCCGCTTTTCGCCGGTCTGCAGCGGCACGTCGGTCTTGCGACGCGCCGCATCGCCGTCGAGACCGGTCCTCACCGACGCGCCGCGCAAACGACGATGCCGCCGCTGAACCGTCATCCCCGCCAACTCGTGAACAGGCTCGCAAGCACGGCCTCGTATCGCAAAGCGGTCAAGATTGTCAGGCGGTGATATACGCGCGCATCGAGTTGCAAATGCGCTGTGATTGGACAGTGACCCGATATGCCCGCGTGGATCGTGTTTCAGATCGCCGCACGGGAGTGTTCACATATGCACGCCTCCGCAAACGGCGCTCCACCTGACAATGGTGGTTCGATCGCATGCGCGGCGGCGGCCGGTCACGGAAACGTTTACCGGTGAGGGCGAATATCTCGTGCGATGAAGCTCACATCGGCATTCGGTTGCGGCTAACGATGCGCCCGAAGTCGAAAAACCAAACCTGGCTCTTGATGTCACGCCCGTCGCCAGCCGCAAGCCTGTTGAAACTTTGAACGAGCCACAGACGTATGAGGAATGACTTAAATACCGTCTCGTCTTGCAATTCGCCGATCGAGCCCGAGAGGCCGGAATTGGAGAATTGGTTTCCCGGAGCTTCCCGAAGCAGGTCGCTGACGATGCGAACCAGCGCAGGCAGCGCCAACGACTGTGCGGCGGCAAAAGGTGTTGGGATAGGGTTATTTCCGACATATTCCTATTTACTGGGGACTAAACCTATCCCTATCGAGATCAGCCTGCAGAGACCATTTGACATATGGCTTTCCTGTCATCCAGATAGTAATCGCATTCGTCGTGCGCCGTATAATCGACTGGCTCGTCGATTCTTTTAATCCGGCGTCGTATCCGTCGTTCAAGGATGAACACCTTCACCCTGACGAACGCCAGAATTCCTGCAAGGGCGAGCCCTGATCAATCTGCTAAAAGGTTTCTCAGGCAACCGACCATGATCAACCGCCTATCCGTCGATAACTGAATGAAATGAAACATTAATGTCGATCAACGACCAAACAAGTGTGGACACGAAAATGAAGCAGCGGAGCGCTGGCAAGCCTGACGTCGAGATGGGAAAGCGGATTCGTCTGCGTCGCGTCGAGCAGAAGATTTCCCAGGCCGACCTTGGTGAAAAGCTTGGCGTCAGCTTTCAGCAGGTCCAGAAATACGAAAAAGGCGTTAACCGCGTCGGCGCGGCCCGTCTGCAGCAGATCGCGAATGCGCTCAGCGTGCCCGTTACGTTCTTCTATGACGGCGATGGCAAGAACCGCGAGGTCGAGAGCCTGCTGTTTCTCGATAGCGCGTTCAGCCTGCGCCTGCTGCGCGCCTATAGCCGCATCAAGAATCAGGCGGTCCAGCGCCAGCTTGTCGTGCTGATGGAATCGATCGCGGACGAAGACAGATAAGCGCGCGGCTCCGGCTGCTGCAATTCCTTTCGGGCGCGGCTTCATTTGCGGAGCCGCGCCTTTTCTTTTGATGTCAATTGGGGGTTGAATGGCACGTTTGTTGCTCGGATAATCGCGTCTTTGTCTCGCGATGATCCGGAGCGATCGATGTCCAGCCTTTCAAGCGCTCCCCTTGCCGCAGCGGCCGTCGCCGCTCCGCGCAAGCCATTTTACACGTCGCTGTTCGCACAGGTGCTGGCGGCGCTGCTGCTCGGCATCGTGCTCGGGGTCGCCGCGCCCGAATTCGCCGTCGGGCTGAAGATTTTCAGCGATGCTTTCCTCAAGCTGATCTCGATGATCGTCGCACCGATCGTTTTCTGCGTCGTCGTGCACGGCATCGCCGGCGCCGGCGATCTCAAGAAGGTCGGCCGCGTCGGCGTCAAGGCGCTGATCTATTTCGAGGTGATGACGACGCTTGCGCTCATCGTCGGTCTCGTGCTGGCCTATCTGTTCGGGCCCGGCCACGGCATGAATATCGACCCCGCCACGCTCGACGGCAAGGCGCTGGGCAATTACGCCGACAACGCTCACAAGCTGCAAGGCGGCGGCATCGGCAGCTTCCTGCTCAACATCATTCCGAGCACATCCTTCGACGCGCTGTCGCGCAACGACGTGCTGCAGGTGTTGTTCTTCGCGATCATCTTCGGCGTCAGCCTGGCGCTGGTCGGCGGCGAAAAGGGCGAGCGGATCACGACGTTCATCGACTCGGTCTCGACGGTGCTGTTCCGGGCCATGGGGCTGATCGTCCGCCTCGCGCCGCTCGGCGTGCTCGGCGCGGTCGCCTACACCGTCGGAAAATACGGCGTCGGTTCACTCAAGCAGCTCATCTCGCTGGTCGTGCTGTTTTACGTCTCGATCGCGATCTTCATCTTCGGCGTTCTCGGCGGCGTCATGGCGCTGGCCGGGCTGAACATCGTCAAGTTCCTGGGCTATCTGCGCGAGGAATTGACCATTGTGCTGGCGACGGCATCGTCGGATGCGGTGCTGCCGCAGATCATGCGCAAGCTCGAACGGCTCGGCGTCAAGGACAGTGTCGTCGGATTGGTCATTCCGACCGGCTATTCGTTCAACCTCGACGCCTTTTCGATCTATCTCACGCTCGCGGTCGTGTTCATCGCGCAGGCGACCAATACGCCGTTGTCGTTCGGCGATCTCATGCTGGTGCTCGGCGTGTCGCTGGTGACGTCGAAGGGCGCGCACGGCGTACCCGGCTCGGCGATCGTCATTCTCGCCGCGACGCTGAACGCCGTCCCGAGCATCCCGGCGATCGGCCTCGTGCTGGTGCTGTCAGTCGACTGGTTCATCGGAATGGCGCGCGCCTTCGGCAACCTGATCGGCAATTGCGTCGCTACCGTCGTCGTTGCCGCATGGGAAGGCGATCTCGATCGCGCGAAAGCAAAGCGCGTGCTCGACGGCGAAGAGGTCATCGATGTGACGGCGGGGTAGCAACAAATACGTCATTGCGAGGTGCGACTGTGCTCGTCGTCGAGCATCGTCGCGACGAAGCAATCCGGTCTTTGCTGATTCACAAGAACTGGATTGCTTCGCCATTGAAACGCCGGCAAGGCCGACGCTGCAATGGCTCGCAGTGACGGCGTTCCTTACGGCGTCAGCACCGCGCGACCGACGAGCCGCCCGTGCTTGAGATCGTGAAGCGCATCGTTGGCCTTCGCGAAGGGCAGCGGCGTCACCGGGATCGGCGCGATCCTTTTCTCGCGCACGAGGTCGAGCAACTCCTGCGTCTCCTTGAGATTTCCGACATAGCTGCCCTGAATCGTGATCGCCTTGATCGGGATCAGCGGCAGCGCGAAGGTCGCGCCGCCGCCGAACAGGCCGACGATGATCAGCTTGCCGCCTTTGGCGAGGCAATCGAAACCAAGCTGCGTCGTCGCCGCATTGCCGACGAGATCAATGACGGAATAGACCGGGCCGCCGGCTTTCGCCGCGATCTGCTCGAGCGCATCCGCCGCACCACCATCGACCGACGCCAATGCGCCGGCCTTCTCGGCGGCCTCGCGCTTGCGCGCATCGATATCGACGACGATCGCCCCCTTGCCGCCCATCGCCTTCAACAGCGTCAGCGCCATCAGGCCAAGCCCGCCCGCGCCGAAGATGACGATCGGATTGTGCAGATCGCTTTCGACCTTTTTCAGGGCGCTGAACGTCGTCACGCCCGAACACGCATAGGGCGCAGCCGTGACGGGATCGAGCCCTTTCAGATTGAGCAGATATTTCGGATGCGGCACGATCATGTGATCGGCATAGCCGCCGTCGCAATGGACGCCGAGCGAATAAGGCTTCAGGCACATGTTCTCATTGTCGGCCTTGCAGACGTCGCACGTGCCGCAGCCGAGCCATGGATAGACCAGCGCGACATCGCCGGCTTTCAGATCGCCTTTGTAGCCGTCCGTCGCATCTGGTCCGAAAGCCAGCACTTCGCCGACCGTCTCGTGGCCCATCGTGCGCGGCAACGAAACGCCGCGCTCCTTCAACGACAGCGGCTTGCGGCCATGGCCGAGATCGTAGCCGCCTTCCCAGATGTGAAGATCGCTATGGCAGACGCCGGCGGCGCGCACCTTGATGAGCACCTGCGTTCCTGTCGCCTGCGGCGTATCCGCGCTGACCTCTTCGAGCGGCGCGTTGAAATCCGTGACCTTGTAGCTTTTCATGGCGTTTCCCTTTGCTTTTTATTGCGCCGATCATGGCGCGTCGTCGATGGCAGTTGAGAGCCGATGCCGTCATCGTGTTGCTAGGCCACCTTCGCCTTCTTCGCATCCCTGATCGCCTGCCACATCTTGACGGGCGCAAACGGCGTGTCGAGCGCTTCGATGCCGAGCGGCGCCAGCGCATCCATCACGCCGTTGGCGATGCAGGGCGGCCCGCCGATCGCGCCAGATTCGCCGCAGCCTTTCGAGCCGAGCGGATTGGTTTGGCACGGCGCGGAGCCGTCGAGCGTCACGTCCATCATCGGCATGTCCTCGGCGCGCGGGATGCAGTAATCCTGGAATGTCGCCGTGAGCAACTGCCCGTCCGCATCGTAGAACGTGCCTTCATACAGCGCCTGCCCGATCCCCTGCGCGACGCCGCCGTGGATTTGCCCGGTCACGAGCATGGGATTGATCGCGATGCCGACGTCATCGACCGTGGTATAGCGCGCAACACGGGTGATGCCCGTATCCGGATCGATTTCGACCTCGCAGATGTGCGCGCCGTTCGGCCAGGTCGGGCCATCGACCGCGCCGACGGACTCGACGCTGAGCTTCATGTCCTTTTCGGACTTGGCGATCTCGAACAGGCTGATGCGCTTGTCCGTGCCGACCACCGTCAGCCAGCCGTCGCCATATTCGATGTCTTCCTTGGAGGCCTCCAAGAGATTGGCCGCCTTGTCGCGCGCGGCATCGATCAGCGTGTTGCTGGTGACGGCCACGGCAGTCCCGCCGATGAACAGCGAGCGCGAGCCGACGCTTCCTGCACCGTTGATCGCATCGGTGTCGCCCTGAATGACATCGACCTTGTCGATCGGAATGCCGAGCGCATCGGCGGCCATTTGCGAATAGGTCGTCTGCAAGCCCTGCCCCATCGCCATGGTGCCGGAATAGACGAGCAGCCGGCCTTCCGCCGTCGCCTGCATTTTCACGGTTTCGTTGTGGACGCGCGCGCCGGTCCATTCGATGTAGCTGGTGACGCCACGACCATAGAGCAGGCCGTTCTTCAGCGCGGCTCTCTTGCGCGCCTTGTAGCCGTCCCAGTCCGACAATTCCGAGGCGCGGTCGAGCATATGCGCGAAGGCGCCGCTGTCGTAAACCTGGCCGACGCCGTTCGTGTAGGGCATCTGCTTCGGCTTGACGAAATTGACCTTGCGGATCGCGCGCGGATCCATGCCGAGCTGGCGCGCGGCCTTGTCCATCAGCCGCTCGACGATGAACACCGCTTCAGGCCGGCCGGCGCCGCGATAGGCCCCGACAGGCGCCGTGTGGGTCATCACCGCCTTGAGATCGAAATGGATCAGGGGCAGATCGTACACGCCGGTCGCGACGAACGGACCGAGGATCAGCGGGATCATGATGCCCGCCCCGGCGGCATAAGCGCCGACGCCGCCGATCGAGCGCACGCGGAACGCCAGCACGCGGCCCTTGCCGTCGAGCGCGAATTCGCCGGTCGAGGTGAGATCGCGGCCATGCGTCCCGCCGACGAATTCGTCGGTGCGCTCGCCGCGCCAGCGAATCTTGCGTTGCAGTTTTCTGGCGGCGTAAGCGACGAGACCGTCTTCGGGATAGACGCCAGTCTTCTGACCGAAGCCGCCGCCCATATCGCCGACAACGACGCGGACATCCTCCTTCGGCATTTTCAGGATCGCGCCGGCCATCGCGTCGCGCGTGCCGGTCGGCGTCTGCGACTGAACATGCAACGTGAGCCGGCCGGTCTTTTTGTCAAATTCGGCAATGGTCGAGCGCGGCTCCATCGCGGCCGGGATCAGCCGCTGGCTGATCAGATCGAGCGCGACGACATGCTGCGCGCCTTTGAAAGCCTCATCGACCTTGGCCGCATCGCCATAGGTCATCACGGCGGCAATGTTGTCCGGTGCGTCGGGCCATACAACGGGCGCGCCATCCTTGATTGCCAGCAACGGATCAACCACGGCGGGGAGCACATCGAACGTCACATCGATGGATTCCGCCGCCAGTTGCGCCTGCGTCCGCGATTCCGCCACGATCGCCGCGACCGCCTCGCCGGCGAAGCGGACGACCTCATGCGCAAGAAGCCGACGCGGCGGCGTGGTCATCGGCGAGCCATCGGCGCGCTTGAAGATCGGCAGCGTCGGAATGGTGCCGATCTCATCCGCGACGAGATCGGCGCCTGTGAAGATCGCGACGACGCCCGGCATCGCTTTGGCAGCCTCGCAATCGATTGACATGATCTGCGCATGCGCATGCGGCGAGCGCAGCACGTAAAGCCACAGCGCGCCATCGGCCGGCTTGTCATCGATGAAGCGGCCGCGTCCAGTGACCAGCCTTTGATCTTCGAGGCGCTTGACGGGCTGGCCCGCGCCGAAGCGCATATTGGGTGGAAGGATGTTCATGGCGGAGAGTCCTTAGAATTTCGGTTCACCTATTTAGAAACGCCGAGTTCGCAAGAGCGGCAGCGCGCTCCTTCTCCCCGTTTTTACGGGGAGAAGGTTGGGATGAGGGGCTCTTGCTCAACGAGACGCCCCCTCACTCGAAGCCTCGCTCCGCTCGGCTTCGACCTCTCCCCGCGGGCGGGGAGAGGTGAGGCAGTGCTGGCTACCATGTTTCGACTCAACTCTGCGTCAGATTCGAGCAGTCGATTCGTCGACCATTTTGCAGCACGGATTGTTTTGCCGCACGCTTCATCCGATCTCCCGCAGCACCGCCGCGATGACATTGCGATCATCGGCGCTGAGTGCGCTCTGCGGTGGAATCGGATCGCCGACGTCGTAACCCTGAAGAGTCAAGCCAGACTTGATGCAGGCGGCAAGGTTGAACTTTGCGAACGCCTCGTTGAGCCGCCACAGCTTGCGTTGCAGCGTCAACGCGGCGTCCCATTGGCCGGCTTTGCATAGATCGTAGAGTTCGACACTCTGGCGCGGCGCAACGCAGGCCGGCCCCGCCATCCAGCCGACGCCGCCGATCAGCATCACCGCCGCCGGAATATGCGACGAGGCCGCGAACACGCGCAGACCGTCGCCGCAGCGATTGATGATCGAAAGCAGCCGCCCGGTATTGGTCGAGGCGTCCTTGATATAGCGAATGCGCGGATGCTGCGCGAGCCGCGCGATGACGTCGAGCGTCAGGTCGGAGCGCTGAAACTGCGGATTGGTGTACATCACGACAGGCAGATCGACCGCATCGGCAATGGCCTTGAAGTAGCTTTCGACTTGCGCGTCCTTCAGCGGAAAATACGCTTCGAGAATGGCCAGGATGCCGGTCGCGCCGAGTTTCTCGTAGGATCTCGCCTGCGCCACCGCGTCCGCCGTCGAGGTCGACGCGACGCCGGCCAGCACCGGGACGCGACCTTGCGCAGCATCGATCGTCGTCGCGATCACGGCGGCGCGCTGGCGGCGATTGAGATAGGCGAACTCGCCGGTCGAGCCGAGCGGTGCGAGGCCGTGCACGCCGGCGGTGATGAGATCGTCGCAGAGTTTGCCGAGCACGTCGGTGCGAATTCGGCCGTCGGCATCGACCGGCGACACCAGATATGGAAACACGCCGTGGAAATCCGTCATGGCGCTCATTGTCCCACCGGCCGAAAATTTTCGATCGCGCGCAGCATCACGCGTGCGCCGGCGTCGACGTCTTCGCGTGATGCGTGTTCGGCGGGGTTGTGGCTGACGCCGCCGCGACATCGCACGAAGATCATCGCGACGTCGGCGATGTCGATCATCGCCATGCCGTCATGCCCTGCGCCGCTCGGCAGCGAGAACACGCGAAATCCCTCCGCCGCGATGGCCTCGCCGATTTGCGATGACAACCACGACGCGCAGGGCACGGTGCGATTTTCATGCGTCACATCGGCCTGCAGCACGAGATTGCGGCGCCTGGCGATCTCCTCGACCTGACGAACGATATCGGCCACGGCGAGCTTGCGGTTGGCGTCGGATGCGCTGCGCACATCGATCGTGAACGACACCTGGCCGGGAATGACGTTGGTGGCGCCCGGCAGCGCGGTGATATAGCCGACGGTGCCGACCAATGCGTCATCGCCCCTGCAAAACGTTTCGATCGCGACGATGCATTCGGCCGCACCGACAAGCGCGTCGCGGCGCAGCGCCATCGGCACCGTCCCGGCGTGGCCGGCGAAACCTTTCAGCGACACGGCAAGCCGCGTCGCGCCGGCGATGCCGGTCACGACTCCAACCGGCAGATCCTCGGTTTCCAGCACCGGCCCCTGCTCGATATGCAGTTCGAGATAGGCCAGAATTTCGCCGCGAGCGCGCGCGGCGCGGCCGACATGCAGCGCATCGAGACCGAACGCCTCCATCGCTGCGCGCATCGTCACGCCGTCGGCATCCCTGGAATTGAAGACGCGCTCATTGAGCGTGCCGGCGACGGCGCGGCTGCCGAGCAATGTCGACGCAAAGCGCACGCCTTCTTCGTCGGCGAAGGCGACGATCTCGATCGCGAACGTCAGCCGTTTGCCGCGACGGTGCAGATCGGCGACGCAGGCGATCGCGGTGACGATGCCGAGCGGACCGTCCCAGCGGCCGGCATCGCGCACCGTGTCGTAATGCGAGCCGAGCATCAGACATGGCCCGCCCGACGCCGTGCCTTCATAGCGCCCGCAAACATTGCCGATCGCATCGAGATGCGCGGTCATGCCGGCTTCGCGCATCCACGCCATCAGAATGTCAGCGGCGGCGCGGTGCTGCGGCGTGAGGAAGATGCGTGTGATCGCATCGGGCGTTTCGGAGATCGCGGCCAGCGCATCGATGCGCGCCACGATGGTTTCGCCGAGCGACGAATTGACGGCCTGATCCATCGCTCAACCGATCCGCCACGCGTCGGCAGCGAGGTGCTTCATATGCGCGTGCCAGTGCTGCGCGATCTGCAACCGCGTGGGCACCCAGACCTTCTCATGCGACGCGATGTAATCGAGAAAGCGCATCAGCGACGCCGCGCGGCCGGGACGCCCGACAACGCGGCAATGCAGGCCGACGGACATCATCTTCGGCGAGGTCCCGCCTTCGGCATAGAGCACGTCGAACGAGTCCTTGAGATAATTATAGAATTGATCGCCGTCGCCAAAACCCTGCGCGTTGACGAAGCGCATATCGTTGGCATCGAGGCTGTACGGGATCACCAGATGCGGGTCGCCATCGGCCTTGATCCAGTATGGCAGATCGTCGGCATAGGAATCGCACAGATACATCAAGCCGCCGGCTTCCATCAGCAGCCGCAGCGTGTTGAGCGAACTCCGCCCGGTATACCAGCCGAGCGGCCGCGCGCCGGTCACTTCGGCATGAACGCGGATCGCCTCGGCGATCTCGAAGCGCTCCTCTGGCTCCGACATGTCCTTGTGTTCGAC
This sequence comes from uncultured Tardiphaga sp., assembly GCA_964244735.1. Lineage (GTDB taxonomy): Bacteria > Pseudomonadota > Alphaproteobacteria > Rhizobiales > Xanthobacteraceae > Tardiphaga. The sequence goes on along the minus strand of CAXTJT010000019.1, from coordinate 20,131 downwards.
CCATTTGAGGCTGTGGCTGGCGATGTCCCATCGCGCCTCATGCATCGCCGCGACGATATCGGGATTGCGCTGCAAGGCCGTCGCCACGCCGAACACCGTGGTCGGCATGTTGCGCGCGGTGAATATCCGCCATAGCCGCCAGAAGCCGGCACGGGAGCCATATTCAAACATCGATTCGATATTGGCGTGGCGCATGCCCGGCCATGGCTGCGCGCCCAGCACGTCGGACAGAAACGCCTCCGAGGCGCGGTCGCCATGCAGGATGTTGTTCTCGCCGCCTTCCTCGAAGTTGACGACGAACTGAACGGCGACGCGCGCGCCGCCGGGCCACTTCGGATCGGGCGGATTGCGGCCATAACCCGCGAGGTCGCGCGGATAGCGTGCGGTCATCTCAGACCTCCTCGAACCGCACCTTCTGCGCGCCCTTCCAGAGCACGGTCTTGCCGAGTTCCGGCAGGCGTTCCAGGCCTGAGGTCAACGTGATGAAATGGTTGCCGGCAAGCTGGCCCATCTTGCTGGCGAAATGCACGCCGCCATAGCCCAGCAGAATTTCGGTTTCGCTGATGCCGCCAGGATAGAGAATCACCTGCCCCGGCGCCGGATAGCTGGTGTGATTCTCATAACCGACGCCGAAATCCAGATCGCCCAGCGGCATCCACACCGCCTCCCCGCTCCAGCGCACATGAATCGCCTGGCTCTCGAACGGCATCGCCTTTTTGAAAGCGGCGACGGTCTTCGGGGCAAGTTCTTCCTCGAAACGAGCGTCGAAAGTAAAGTCTCCAGCGTGGATCAAGAGTCTGGGCATGTCAGGGCTTTCGCAGAGCATAACGGAACCGGCGGAGCCACCCTGCCGGATTACCATGAGCCGCGCAATTCGGACGAACGCAAAAGAAAGCGGCGGCGCTGGATGCCAGCGCCGCCGCAGTCGGGAGGTCGAAAATACGATCGCTATTTGGCGGCAGGTTGCTGTTCGGGCCGACCGCCATTGTCTGGGCCTGAGCCGGCAGACGTGCCGGCCGGCGGGATTCGCGGGTCGGGCGCTGGATTTGCCGGCTGATACGTCTTTGTTTCGTTGGCTTTGCCTGCGTCCTGCGCCATGCCGGACGTCGTGCCGCCGACGGGCTTTGACGTCTGCGCGGTCTCGAAACTGGATTTCTGGCTGAAGCCGAATCCAAGCAACCCCATCGCGATCGCCGCGAAAACGGCCACGCCAATCAGATCCGGCAACGCGCCGTTGCCGGTCGGTCCGGCGCTGGCCTTGTTATCACCAGCGAGCGCGTCGGCGGCAATGTCGCGGTTCCGGCTTGATCGCAGATGCATCAGGCAAGCGCCGGTGATGATGGCGAGGCCAGCCACCAGCGTAAAGAACATCAACCAGCTTACGGGACTGTCACCACTCATGGCTATCTCCTTTGGTTGTTTCAGGAGCGGAATGCGGAGCGAATGAGGACGTTCCTATCGTCCGGATTGTAAATCTCAGACGCGACAATTTGCCGAGGGCGATGTTTTGCGACGTCTCTCTGCGAGTCGTCCCCGTGCAGGCGGGGACCCATCACCCTTCGCCTTTCAATTTACAGATTGCATTTGCCGCATCGCTAAAAAGCAACGACACGGCGTATGGCTCCCGGCCTGCGCGGGGACGACGCCGTGCTTGGTGATGGGTTGATAACCCCTTCCAGTGCAACGCGCTAAAAGCGACACGCGTCGCCTAAACCACCACCGCCTTCTTCACCCACACTCTGTTGTCATGGAAGGCAGCGCCGCCATAAGGCGCGACGGCGTCCGCGCCAGTCAGCGAATTGATCCCTTTGCCGCCGCTGTGCGACTTGTTCGGATGCACCGATTCCGCAATCAGCACGCCGCGCCGCAGCCCCTCGAAGAGTTTCAGCGTCAACGACGTCTCGCCGCGCGTGTTGCCCAGCACCACGATATCGCCATCGGCCAGCGACAGGCCCAAGGCGTCGGCCGGATGCATCATGACGCTCGGCGCACCCTCGCGCGCCTGCGACGACGGTGTCTCGTTGAAGCTGGTGTTCAGGAAACTGCGCGCCGGACTCGTGGCCAGACGAAACGGATGCGTCGCGTCCGCATTCTCGATGATCGCCCAGTGGTCCGGCAATCCCGGCATCTCGTCCCAAGCGCCCATCCGGCCGTTGTTCGGCGTCGGAATCGCCGACCAGTCCGCCCTGAAATGGAATTTCCTGTCCGCATGCGCGAAGCCGTCGAGATAATGCGACGCGCGAAACTCCGGCTGGATGTCGCGCCACAGATCGGCTTCGAGGTCTTCGATGCCGCCGCGCCCGCTCGCTTGCAGCGTCTCGTCGATGATCTGCCGCGACGTCATCGCGAACGCGCGATGCTCCGCGCCGAGCCGCTGCGCAAGGCCCTGCAACACCTCGTGATTCGAGAGACATTCGCCGGGCGCATCGATCAGTTTAGCACCGACTGAAATATGCTGGTGCCCGCCGCCGTAATACAAGTCGTCGTGCTCCATGAACATCGTCGCCGGCAGCACGATATCGGCCATCGCAGCGGTCTCGGTCATGAACTGTTCGTGCACGGCGACAAACAAATCGTCGCGCGCGAATCCTTGCCGCACCAAATCCTGCTCGGGCGCGACCGTCATCGGGTTGGTGTTCTGGATCAGCATCGCCTTGACGGGCGGGCCGTCTTGCAGCGCGACCGGATCGCCGGTCAGCACGCGGCCGATTTTGGATTGATCGAGCCGCCTTACCGCCGGATCGATCGCGTCGAGCCCTTCGATCAGGGTCTTGTCGAACTGCCAGATCGCGCCGTTGTTGAAGAATGCGCCGCCGCCCTCGTGCTGCCACGCGCCGGTCACGGCGGGAATGCACAATGCCGCATGCATCTGCGCAGCGCCGTTGCGGCTGCGGGTGAAGCCATAGCCGAGCCGGAAAAAGGCGCGCGGCGTTTCGCCGACGACTTTCGCGAAGGCCTCGATCTCCGCGACCGGCACGCCGCAGATGGCCGACGCCCATTGCGGCGTGCGGCTTTGCAAATGCGCCTCGAGGTCGTCGGGACAATCCGTGTAGGCCGCCATGTAATCGCGGTCGGCATGGCCGTCGCGGAACAGCACGTGCATGACGCCGCAGGCGAACGCGCCGTCGGTGCCCGGCCGCAGGATGATCTTGATGTCGGCCTGCTTCATCGAATCATTGTCGTAGATGTCGACGACGGCGATCTTCGCGCCGCGCTCTTTCCGGGCGCGGGTCGCATGGGTCATCACATTGACCTGCGTGTTGACGGGGTTCGTGCCCCAGATCACCACAAGATCGGACTTCGCCATCTCGCGCGGATCGACGCCCGCCACCTTGCCGGTGCCGGCGGCGAAGCCCGCCCAGGCGATGGTCGAGCAGATCGTCGAATAGAAGCGCGAGTATTTTTTCACGGCCGCCAGACGGTTGATGCCGTCGCGCATCACCAGCCCCATGGTGCCGGCATAATAATAAGGCCACACCGATTCCGCGCCGAAGTCGCGCTCGGCCGCGTCGAAGCGCGCCGCGATCTCGTCCAGCGCCTCGTCCCATGTGATGCGGGCGAATTGCCCGGAGCCTTTCGGCCCGGCGCGGCGCATCGGATACATCAGCCGGTCGGGATGATGAATACGCTCGGCATAGCGCGCGACTTTCGCGCAGACGACACCGGCCGTGTAACTTTGCTGCTTGGAGCCCCTGACGCGACCGATGGTCGTGTCGTCGATCACCTCGATGTCGAGCGCGCAGGCCGACGGGCAATCATGCGGACAGGTGGAATGTTTGATGTCGATCTTGGCGCGTGCGTTCATGTCGAGAACGATACCAGCAGTCGCGCGAATTGGAAGCGCTCCAAACGCAACACAATGCTGCAGCGCTTGCCTTTTTCTAAAGCACGATCCCGCGAGTCAGCGCTCGTCGCTGAGCGGCGGCGCGAATGTCTTCGGATTGTCCTGCGCGCGGGTGCGGGCGAGAGCAAGCGCCTGCTCGAAGTCGTCTGCATCGAACCAGGGTTCGCTCGCCAGCCGCGTCGTGAGGTCGTCCTCCCAGATGCGCGACACCGGAACGTCGAACCGCATCTTCATTCTCTTGTCGATGACCTGGATGCCAAATCCGGTGACGCACCATTGCCGTCCAAGCCAAAATATGTCGCGATGAAGCACTGTAAGCGCGTCCCCCTTTCACGGGTCCGAAGACGCAAAAAGGCCCCGGCCTAAAGGCCGAGGTTCTGCCGCAACCCGTTAAGAACAAGTTATCCGATCTCTCGATCAGATCTTGCCGTCTTCCGTGGTCGGCTTGCCCTGCGGCCGTTGCGCCGACCGCGCAGCATCGGCCTTGTTGGCCTCATGGCGTCCGATCACGCAGCCGGCCACCATGCCGACCTTGCCATGCCCGGCATAATGCCCGGCAATTCCGCCGATGATTGCGCCCTTGATGCAGCCCTTCGCTTCGGCCGCGGTTGCCGTGAAGGCGAGCGTCACCATCGCGATTCCGATCAACAGCTTCTTCATCTCAGCCTCCCGATGAATTCATGGGCAATCAATGCGGGGTGCGACGTTTCGTTCCGGAACTGTTGATCCGGGAATACTCCGTCATTGGGTCCCACGACATGGAATTAATTCATCGCTTGACTAACACCGCCTCTGCCACCTTAATCCCCGCGCGTTCGGCGAGGGGTTGTTCCTGAACGTCATAAATAAAAACAACGGTCCCGCCAACGGGATCGAAGGGGACGGAATGCTCGATTTCATCCAGCAGGTGATCGGCGGTGTGGCGTTGGGCTGTGTCTATGGCCTGATCGCACTGGGTTTCGTGCTGATCTACAAGGCCACCGAGGTCGTGAATTTCGCGCAGGGCGAGATCATGATGCTCGGCGCGTTCCTGTCCTTTACCTTCATCGCCACGCTGGGCCTGAACTACTGGTTCGCCTTTTTGCTGTGTGTGATCTGCATGGCGATACTCGGCAGCGTGATGGAGCGCCTCGTCGTTCGGCCGATCCTCGGCTATCCGCAATTCTCGATCGTGATGGCGACCATCGGCCTCGGACTCGTGATCCGCTCGCTGGTCGGGATCATCTGGGGCACGGACGACCTGCGGATCGAGACGCCCTTCACCAATGGCGTGGTCAAACTCGGCGGACTGGTGATCGCCGAGGATTCGCTGTCGATCATCGTCGCCACCGCGTTGCTGTGCGTCCTGCTCTATGCGTTCTTCCGCTTCACGCGCGTCGGCATCGCGATGCAGGCGACCTCGCAGAATATGCTCGCGGCCTATTATATGGGCATCCCGGTCAAGCGGATGTTCTCTCTGGTCTGGTCGCTGAGCGCCATCGTCGCCTGCTGCGCCGGCATCCTTCTGGCCCCGATCACCTTCGTCCACGCCAATATGGGTTTTCTCGGCATCAAGGCGTTTCCTGCCGCGGTGCTCGGCGGCTTCGGATCGATCCCCGGCGCGTTGGCCGGCGGCATCACCATCGGCATCGTGGAATCGCTGTCTGGATTTTACCTGCCGGAAGGCTTCAAGGACGTCGCGGCCTATGTCGTTTTGCTCGCCGTCCTGCTGTGGCGGCCGCAGGGCCTGTTCGGCAGCAACGCCATGAAGAAAGTCTGACCGGATGAGCGCCCACATCCGCACCGATTATGCGCAAAGCGACCAGTTGTTCGCCTCGCGGTCGAGCGTCATCGCCTATGCGGCGCTGGGCGCGCTGCTGATCGCGGCGCCGTTCCTGATCGAGCCCTATTATCTCAGCCAGTTGGTGTTCGTGCTGATCTACGCCATCGTCGGCGTCGCCATGAACATCCTTTCCGGGCAGGCCGGACAGGTCTCGATCGGCCATGCGGCGTTCCTCGCCATCGGCGCCTATTCGGCCGCGATCGCGCAGAAATACGGCGTGCCGCTGCCGGTCTATTTGCTTTTGGCCGGCGCGTTCACCGGCCTGATCGGCTATCTCGTCGGGCTGCCCGCATTGCGCCTGCACGGCATTTATCTGGCCATCGCCACTTTGGCATTTGCCTTCATCGTCGAGGAGATCATCGCGCGCTGGGAAAGCGTCACCCACGGCAATGAAGGGCTGATGCTGGCCGCGACGAACCTGTTCGGCTTCAAGCTCAGCGCGAACGGCTTCTATTATCTCTGCCTCGGCGTGACCGTGCTGGTGATGCTGGCCGCGATCAACATCATCCGCTCGCCGACCGGCCGCGCCTTCCTTGCAATTCGCGATTCCGAGACCGCCGCGCGCAGCATGGGCATCGACACCGCACGCTACAAGACTTCGGCCTTCGCGATCTCGGCCGCCATCACCGGCATCGCCGGCGTGCTCTACGCGCACAAGCTGTCGTTCATCTCGCCGGAAATGTTCTCGCTGTCGGTGTCGATCGATTTCGTCATGATCATCATCATCGGCGGCGTGCTCAGCCTGCGCGGCGCTGTGTTCGGCGCGATCTTCATGATCATGGTCGATCCGATGCTGATCGTCGTGAAGGACAAACTCCCGCAGCTCACCGATGCCGCGATGCATGGCATCGGCCTGGCCGAGCCGGTCATCGCCAACATTCAGGCCGGGGTGCTGCGCGTCGTCAATGCGCCGGGCCTGAAGTCGCTGATCTTCGGCCTCATCATCATTCTCTTCATCATCTACGAGCCGATGGGCCTCGACGGCCGCTGGCAGCGCGTGAAGGCCTATTGCAAGCAATTCCCGCTGGCGCGGCAACGCAGCGCCCGCCCGCAGCGCATGTTCCTGAAGTCGGAGCGGCGTTAATGACGTACTTCGATGTGAAAGACCTCACCATCAAGTTCGGCGGCCTCACCGCTGTGGACAACGTGTCGTTCGACATCAACGAAGGCGAAATCTTCACCATCATCGGCCCGAACGGGGCCGGCAAGACAACGCTGTTCAACCTGATCAGCCGGCTCTACACGCCGAACGCGGGCCATATCGTGTTTCGCGACGAGGACGTCACGCAACTCTCGGCGCAACAGATCGCGGGGCGCGGCATCGCTCGCACCTTCCAGAACATCGAACTGTTCGAGAGCGCCTCGACCTTGCAAAATCTGCTGGTCGGCCGCCATCGCCATTCAACGACGAAGACGTGGCAGGACATCCTGCGCGTGCGCAAGGTGCGCGACGAGGAGATCGCCCATCGCCGCGCCGCCGAGGAGGTCATGGACGTGCTGCGGTTGCAGCGTTATCGCGACACGCCGATCGGCAGCCTTCCTTACGGTGTGCGCAAGGTGATCGAGGTGGCGCGCGCGCTCTGCGTCGGGCCGTCGCTGCTGCTGCTCGACGAGCCCTCCTCCGGGTTGAACGTCGAGGAAACCGACGCGATGGCGGAATGGATTCTCGAAATCAACCGACGCCTCAAGGTGACGGTGCTGATGGTCGAGCACGACATGACGCTTGTCAGCCGCGTCTCCGATCGCGTGCTCGCGCTCAATTACGGACGCAAGATGGCGCTCGGCACCTCGGAAGAGGTGCAAAGCCATCCCGACGTCGTCGCCGCCTATCTGGGAGCCTGACATGAGCACCCAGCCGAATACACAGCCCATCTTGCGCCTCGCCAATGTCGAAAGTTGCTACGGCCCGATCACCGCCATTCGCGGCATCAGCCTCGATCTCATGCCGGGCCAGATCGTCACGGTGCTCGGCGCCAACGGCGCGGGCAAGACCAGCATCCTCAAGACGATTTCCGGTGTGCTCGATCCGCTCAAGGGCTCGGTCGAATTCGAGGGCAAGAAAATCCAGTCGATGGAGCCGGACAGGATCGTCCGCCTCGGCATCAGCCATGTGCCCGAAGGCCGCGAGGTGTTTCCGTTTCTGTCGGTGCGCGACAACCTGAAGATGGGCGCCTACATCCAGAACGACAAAAGGCAGATCGCGGCCGATATCGAGAAGATGTACGGCTATTTCCCGGTGCTGCGCGAGCGGCAGGACCAGATCGCGGGCCAGCTCTCCGGCGGCCAGCAGCAGATGCTAGCGATCAGCCGCGCGCTGATGGCGCGGCCGAAGGTGCTGCTGCTCGACGAGCCGTCGCTCGGCCTATCGCCGCTGCTGGTGAAGGAGATTTTCGCCATCATCCGGCGGTTGAATGCCGAGGAGGGCGTCGCGATCCTGCTGGTCGAGCAGAATGCGCGGATGGCGCTGGAGACCGCGCATTACGGCTATGTGCTCGAAGTCGGCCGCGTGGTGATGCACGACACCTGCGTGAACTTGATCCAATCGGATCAGATCAAAGAGTTCTATCTCGGTCACGGACAGTCCCATGCGAAGCAATAACGCATCCGTGCTGGACACGCTGACGCAACGCGGCGCGCAGACCGCGATGCGCTGGAAGCGTTACGGCGTCTGGCAGACGATCGGCGGCGCGGCGATGGCCGCGCGCGTCACGTCGATCGCGCAAGGCCTGCGCGGCATCGGCCTCAACGAAGGCGACGTCGTCGGCATCATCGGCGACAATTGCGCCGAATGGGTTCTGGCCGATCTCGCGATCGTCGCGGCGGGCGGCATCTCTGCCGGATTCGACGTCCAATCTGATGTCGACGAACTGGCGCGCGTGCTGAACGAGACCAAAGCTCGCACCATCTTCGTCGCAGGCGACGTGCAACTGGACAAAGCGCGTCGGGCCCGTGCGCATTGCCCGGCCCTGCGGACCATCGTCGTGATGCATCAGGGCTGGGACGACGGCAGCACGGCCGATGCCGCGATGCCGCTGGCCGAACTCGAAGCCAAAGGCAGCGGCGCAGCGGCGTTGCCCGCGCGTGATGCCGACGCCCCGGCCTTCATCATCTATACGTCGGGCATGACCGGACCGGCGCGCGGCGCGATCCTGTCCGCCCGCGCGGTCGCGACGCAGGCCGCCCGTGCCGCAAAGGCGCTCAGGTTGACAGCCGACGACGAGCGGCTGTCGCTGATCCCGATCCATCATGTGCTGGAGCGTGTCGTCGGCATCCATGCGTCGCTGCTCGCCGGCGCCGTCATCAATTTCGCCGAGAGCCGCGACACGGCGTTGGCCAATCTCGTCGAACTGCAGCCGACGGTCGTTCTCGCAGCCCCTCGAATCTGGGCGCGGCTCAAGGGCGGCATCGAACTGGCGATGATGGACGCGACAGCGTTCCAGCGCTGGGCCTGCGCCAGGGCCCTGGGCGGCGGCAGTCTAGGCGGCGCCCTCGTGCTCGCTCCGATCCGCCGCCACATCGGGCTTGGCCGCGCACGGCTGTGCCTCTCCGGCGGCGCACCGATGCGCGACGACGTCGCCGCATGGTTCGCAAAATTAAGGCGTCCGCTCACCGACATTTACGGCCATGCCGAAACCGGCGGGGCGGTCGCGCTGGCCGGACATGCACTTGAGGGCCACGCATTCGATCCGGACGGCCGGATCGCCTCCGACACGCTGTTCGCCGGCTATGCCGGCAACCATGCCATCTCGTCAAAGACATGGGCGAGCGGCGACATCGCCGCGCGCGATGGCGACGTTTTACGGATCGTCGGCCGCCGCGATCATCTTCTCGGGAACGGAGCGTCGCCCTTCGCAGCCGAGCGCGCGCTGATCGCCTCGCCTTTCATCGCCGACGCGTTTTTGCATCAGGACGATGAGAAGCGCATCGTCGCACGCATCCTGATCGAATCCGACGCCGTGGTGAAATATGCGCAGGACAAGAGCATTCCATTCACACATTTTCTCAGCCTGTGCCGCTCCGACGATATCCGCGCGCTGATCGCCGCAATCGTTGCCGACGTTAACGAAAAGACGAAAGTCCCGATCGCCGACTTCACGCTGATCGAGCGCGCGCTCGGACCGGACGACGCAGAGGTCAGCCCCGCGCTCGCACTGCGGCGACACAAGTTGCGCGACGACCATTCCGACCGTGCGCAAAATACGGCGATGATTGCGACCCTTGAGACAACATGAACCCTGACCCCGGAGGACGACCATGAAGACCACGCTTCTTTCGACCGCAGCCGCGCTCGCTCTGTGCGGCCTCGCAGCACAGCCCGCCGCCGCGCAATTCAAGACGCAAGGCGTGACCGACACGGAGATCGTGCTCGGCACCCATATGGACATGTCCGGTCCGATCAAATCCTGGGGCGTGCCCGCGACCAACGGCATGAAGCTCGCCGTCGCGCAGATCAACGCGTCGGGCGGCATCAACGGCCGCAAGATCAAGCTGATTTCCGAGGATGACGGTTACGACCCGAAGAAGGCCGTTCTTCAAACGCAGAAGCTGATCGAACTCGACAAGGTGTTCGCGATCGTCTCGGCGATGGGCTCGGCGACCACGCTGGCTCCGATGCCGCTGGTGCAGGCTGCGGGATTGCTGCATCTGTTCCCGATCACGGCGGCGGAATTCACCTTCAAGATGGACCCGGCCAAGCCCGAGGACCGGCTGAAGTTCAACATGTTCAGCCCATATTACGACACCATGCGTCTCGGCATCAAATGGGTGATCGAGAACAAGGGATTCAAGAAGCCCTGCATCATTTATCAGGACGACGAGATGGGGAAGAATTTCACCGACGCCTATTCGGATCAACTCAAGGATCTGAAGGTGCCCGAACTGACGCGCGTGTCGTTCAAGCGCGGCGCGACCGACTTCAATTCGCAGGTCGCGCGCATGAAGGCCGATGGCTGCGATCTCGTGGCGCTCGGCTCCGTGGTGCGTGAATCGATCGGCATCGTCACCGTCGCCAAGAAACTCGGCTGGGAGCCGGCCTTCGTGGTGTCGTCGCCGAGCTTCGTGCCGGATTTCCCGGATCTCGGCATGGAGGCGACGGAAGGCGTCTATGGCGTCGGCCAGACGGAGATCTTTTATGCGGATACGGCGACGGGCGAGGTGAAGGACTTCATCGACGCCTATCGCAAGTCGTTCGGCGTCGAGGCCAACCAGCAGGCGACCGCAGGCTATAACGGCGCGATGGTGTTCGCATATTACGCCAAGATGGCCGGCAAGACCCTGACCACGGAATCGATGATGGCCGCGCTCGAATCCGGCAAGGTATTCGACGACATCTTCGGCGGCGCACCGATTTCATTCTCCAAGGACAACCATCTCGGCGTCTCGGCGGCGGTCATCGGCCAGATCAAGAACGGCCGCTGGTCAACCATCGCGAAGAACCAGTCCTACAAGACCGAAAAATAATTTCGGCTGAGACGACAAACTGAAATGCCCGGTGGAAACGCCGGGCATTTTTCTTTGGCGATAAATGTCGATCGGTGTCTCTCAACATGCAAGGCCGTCGTCCCCGCGGATGCGGGGAACCAGTATCCGGCAACGCTGGTGTCCAGTCATGAACGTCTCGGAATACTGGATCACCCGCCTGCGCGGGTGACGACGGCTGTGCTTGTAATGATGACGGCTGTGCCTGTGGTGATGACGGTTTGCGTGTTGTCGCGACCGCTTAGTGCTTCCCCGCCCCCATATACCCGAACAGGAATCCCGCGACCTTGCGCATCTGGATTTCCTCGCTGCCCTCGGTGATGCGGTAGCGGCGGTGATGGCGATAGATGTGCTCGAACGCCTTGTGGCGCGAATAGCCCATGCCGCCATGCACCTGCATCGCGCGGTCGGCCGCCTCGCAGCACAGCCGGTTGGCCCAGTAGTTGCACATCGACACACGGTCCGACAGCGTGTGCTCGACCTGCGCCTGCGTCAGCTTGTCCATCTCCCAGGCGGTCTTGCGGATCAGCAGCCGCAGCATCTCCGCCTGCGTCGCAAGCTCGACCAGCGGAAACTGGATGCCCTGGTTGCGCGCCAACGCCTCGCCGAACGGTTTGCGCTCGCGGGCATATTTCACGCTCTCATTGATGCAGTAAACGGCCGCACCCAATGACGACGCCGCCTGCCGGATCCGGTTCTCGTGCACGAAGCATTGCGCCAGCGACAGACCGCGGCCGATCTCGCCGAACAGCGCATCGTCCGGCACGAACACGTCCGTGAACGACACGCGCGGATGATCCGTCGGCATGTTGAAGGTCCACATATATTCCTCGATCTTCACGCCGTTTGCCTTGGCGGGCACGAGAAAACAGGTGATGCCGCGCGCGTCGCCGTCATGGCCCGACGTCCGCGTGAACAGCGCGCAATGCGTCGCGACATGCATGCCGGTGGTCCACATCTTCTCGCCGTTGATGACCCAGCCCTTGACGCCGTCGCGCACGGCTTCGACCGCGCGAGTCTCCATATGCGTCGCGTCGGAGCCGTGATCGGGCTCCGTCAAGCCGAATGTGATGCGATATTTGCCGGTGATCGAACCCTCGATCATCGCCTTCTGGTCGTCGCGTCCGTAGCGATCGAGCATCGTCACCAGCGGCAGGTTTCCGACGATCGAATGTTCGTTCTGCAGATCGTTGTGAAGGCCCAATCCTTGCGAGGCGAAATGCTCGCGGATCACGGCCATCCACAGATTGGAGCCGGCCTTGCCGCCATATTGTTTGGGAATCGCGAAGCGCAGATGGCCGGCCTCGTCGGCCAGGTTTTTCGCCCTGCGCAGCAACTGCTCCCAATCGTGGCGCGGCAGTCCGCCATTGTCGAAATCGGTGCGCGCCCATTCGCGGCGATGGTCGAAGAAGCGCTCATTGTCGTCCTGCGCCTGCAACGGCTTGATCCTGGCGTCGATGAAGGCATCGAGTTCGGCCAGATAGGCGACGAGATCGTCGGGCAATGAAAAATCCAAGGCGCGCTCCCAGTTTCTTGCTTGTTGTTGATCTTGTTAGTCGGTCGATTAAGGTGGCATCGACTCATCAAGTCAAGCCAACAAAAACAAGGGAGGCCTCAATGGCTCTGGACACATCGACGCTGCAATTCTCGACGGTCGAACGCCAAGGTCCGATCACGATCGTCACGCTGTCGCGGCCGGAGGTCTACAACGCGCTGCATACCGACGCGCATAACGAGTTGCACGACGTCTTCAACGATTTCTCCTCGGACCCTGCGCAATGGGTCGCGATCGTGACGGGCGGCGGCGACAAGGCGTTCTGCGCCGGCAACGATCTGAAATGGCAGGCGCAGGGCGGCAAGCGCGGCTGGAACACGTCGGGCTTCGCCGGCCTCACCGCGCGCTTCGATTGCGACAAGCCGATCATCGCCGCCGTCAACGGCGTCGCGATGGGTGGCGGCTTCGAGATCGCGCTGGCTTGCGATCTCATCATCGCATCGGAGAACGCGACGTTTGCGCTGCCCGAGCCGAAGGTCGGTCTCGCCGCGCTTGCCGGCGGGTTGCATCGCCTGCCGCGGCAGATCGGCATGAAGCGTGCGATGGGCATGATCCTCACCGCGCGTCATGTCTCCGCGAAGGAAGGTTACGAACTCGGTTTCGTCAACGAGGTCGTGCCGCAGGGCGACGCGCTGACCGCCGCGTTGCGTTGGGCGGAGACGATCTGCAAGAACTCACCGATGTCGATCCGCGCCTCCAAGCAGACGATCCAGAAAGGCATGGACGTCTCGCTCGAACGGGCGATGGCCGACCAGCGCGAGTATTCGGCCGTGAAGGCGATGGCGGCGTCGCAGGATTACATCGAAGGCCCGAAGGCGTTCTCGGAAAAGCGCGCGCCGAACTGGGTGGGGAAGTAGCCACACTCGCAGCCGTCATCCCCGCCTCTTGAGCGGGGATCCAGTATGTCGTGACGTCAGAGTTCAAACCTCAACGTCACGGCGTACTGGGCCACCCGCCTTCGCGGGTGGTGACATCGGAACGTGTTTCTACACCACTCTCAAAAACACGAACTCCGTCTCGTCATAGGCGCGGCGTTCGATTTCCTCGTAGCCGTCCGGCGCAGCCACGGCCGCAGCGGTAGATTCTTCGACGACCACGAGCGCGTCGGGCGACAGCCAGTGGCCGTCGCGCAACGAGGCAAGCGCGGTCTCGGCCAGCCCCTTGCCATAGGGCGGATCGAGAAACGCCAGTTGAAACGGCTCGACCGGATGCGCGGGCCCCAGATTGGTCGCGTCGCGGCGATAGATCTTGCTGACGCCGCCGAGCCCGAGCGCTTCGACATTGTTGCGCAACAATGCGCGCGCCTCCGCGCCATTGTCGACGAACAACGTGAAGCCCGCGCCGCGCGAAATGGCTTCGATGCCGAGCGCGCCGGTACCGGCGAACAGGTCGAGCACCCGCGCATCGACGACGGGGTTGCCATGGCCATGCGCGAGAATGTTGAACAGCGACTCGCGCAGCCGATCCTGCGTCGGTCTGATCTCGCGCGACGTCGGAGACGCGATGTTGCGGCCGCGCAGCCGCCCGCCGACGACGCGCATTATGATGTGATCTGATGACTGAGCGACACCGGCAGCGCGCCCCCTCTCCCATGGGGAGAGGGTTGGGGTGAGGGGGTACGGACTATCGATGAGCCGTACCCCCTCACCCGGCGGTTTCCTGACGATGCTGCGCATCGACAGGACGCGCCGACCTCTCCCCATGGGAGAGGTGAGGCCGAACGCGCGGTACGCCATTCCACCATCATTGACAGTCCTCACTCCTCGCGCGGGGCGAGATCGCGCTTGCCGTGATAGCCGCGCTTCGGCCGCTTCGGCGGGCCGTAACCCATTGCCTCGTCCTCGTTGCGCGCGCGCGCCTCCTCGGAGCCGGCGCGTTGCACGAGCACGCGGCGGCCCTTGCTGTCCTGCACAGCGCCGCGCTTCAGCGGCGTCTTCTTCGCCACCACCGGGTCGAGCGACGCGTCGCCCTTGCTCGGCAATTGCCGCGCGAAATCCGCACCCGAGGCCGCGGCGATCTTATCGCCTAGCTGCTCGCGCAGCACGCGCGTCTTGACCTCCTCGACCTGTCCTTCCTCGATCTCACCGAGCTGGAACGGACCGTAGGAGACGCGGATCAGGCGGTTCACCTCGAGGCCGAGATGCGCCAGCACGTTGCGCACTTCGCGGTTCTTGCCTTCGCGGATCGCGAATACGAGCCAGACATTGGCGCCTTTGTCGCGTTCGAGCTGCGCATCGATCGAACCGTATTTCACGCCGTCGACCTCGACGCCGTTGCGCAATTCGTCGAGCTGCGCCTGCGTGACCTCGCCATGCGCGCGCACGCGATAGCGCCGCAGCCAGCCGGTGTCGGGCAATTCCAGCGTGCGCGCCAGCCCGCCGTCATTGGTCAGCAGCAGCAGGCCTTCGGTGTTGAAATCCAGCCGGCCGATCGAGATCAGACGTGGCAGGCCCTCCGGCAGATTGTCGAACACGGTCGGCCGACCCTCGGGATCGGCATGGGTCGTCATCAGGCCGCGCGGCTTGTGAAACATGAACAGCCGCGTCCGCTCGGGCGCGGGCAACGGCTTGCCGTCGATCGTCACGACATCGCGCGTGGTGATGTCGAGCGCCGGCGAATTGATGACGCGGCCATTCACCGCGACGCGGCCCTGCGTGATCCAGTCCTCGGCATCGCGGCGCGAGCACAGGCCGGCGCGCGCAACGATTTTTGCGATGCGCTCGCCGGGCTTCTTCACCGCAGGCGCGCGCGGCGGTTTGCGGTCGTCCGGCTTTCGCTCGCGATATTCGCCGCGACCGCCGAACGCCGGACGCTTGGCGAAGACTTTCGAGTCGTCCTCATTGTCGCGGCGCGGACGCTCATCGCCGCCGCGTTCGTTGCGCGGATGCTCCTGCCAGTCGCTGCGCGTTCGCACCGGGCGGTCCCCGCGCGGACGATCGAACTGCGGTCTCTCATCGCGCGGACGCTGGAAGCGCGGACGCTCGTCGCGCGAATTGCGATCGGCATCCGGGCGATCCGAACGCGGTCTGTCGAAACGTGGCTTGTCGAAACTGCGCGCGGGGCGATCGTCACGCGCGGGACGCTGCTCGCGTTTTTCCCACGGTTTCGAATCGCTGCGATCCGGTCCGTCGAAGTCGCGACGCGGCGCGCGATCGGCGCGCGGACGAAACGCCGGTCGGTCGCCCTGCGGACGATCCCCTCGGGGCTTGAACGGCCGGTCGCCCTGCGGACGATCGCCGCGCGGCTTGAACGCCGGGCGCTCGCCATCGCTGCGCGGTGCGTAAGGCCGCTTCTCGCCAAATTTTCTGTCATCGGAACGGCCGGCAGTCCGGCTGTCACCGCGATCGCCGCGCGGCGCGCGGTCCTCACGCGGCTTGAACGGGCGGTCGCCGCCGGCGCTTCGCGCGGGACGCTCGCTGAAATCACGCTTGGGGCGATCGTTGAAGTCGCGCTTGGGACGATCGCTGAACGACCGCGCCGGGGCTGGCCCTTCGCGCTTGCCGGCATAAGGCTTCCCGGGACCGGAATACGGCTTCTTGCCGTAGGGTTTGGGACTGTCGCCGCGATCGGCGGAGCGCGGCGTAGAGGGCCGTTTCTCGCCATCTCGTGCACTCGGCGCGCGGCCTTCAAAGGGTTTGCCGTCGCGCTTGGCGAACTTCTTCTCGGGGCCGCGCGCGGTGCCGGAGCGGCTTTTACCCGGACCCTTGCCGCCACCGGGCGGGCGGCCACGGGGCGGGCTGTTGTGTTTGTCGGTATCGCGGGGCATGGATTTGATCTCTGGCTGGGCGCCTCACGGCGCGCAAAGGGAAACGAAAGCCTTAGCGGCTTTGCGGCACGGGCGATAGCCGGCATTCATGGCCGGGACATGGCGCAGGCGCGAGATGCGGCAATGACATTCATGGATGAAGCCTTGGCAGCCGCACGGGCCGCCGCCGAGGCCGGCGAAGTGCCGATCGGCTGCGTGGTGGTGCAGGACGGCGCGGTGATCGCCACGGCCGGCAATCGCACGCTGCGCGACCGCGATCCGACCGCCCATGCCGAGGTGCTGGCGCTCCGCGAGGCGGCATCGAAAATCGGCAGCGAGCGGCTGATCGGCTGCGACCTCTATGTGACGCTGGAGCCGTGCACGATGTGCGCCGGCGCGATCTCCTTCGCGCGCATCCGCCGGCTGTATTATGGCGCATCCGATCCAAAAGGCGGCGCGGTCGAGTCAGGCGTGACGTTCTTTGCACAACCGACCTGCCACCATGCGCCGGAGGTCTATGCGGGACTGGCGGAGTTGGAATCGGCCGAGATGCTGCGGGAGTTCTTCAAGGCGCGGCGGTAGCGACATCATCAGCCGTCATCGCCCGGCTTGACCGGGCGACCCAGTAAACGCGGGCGTCCGTGATTACTGGATCACCCTGTCGTCGGGCGCGACCGGACGACGAAGACGTCGCCGGCGGCCCTCGCCGGGGATGACGGCAGTCATCGGAGCGAGCTATGCGCCCTGCTCTTCCCGCTCCACCGCGCGCCAGCCGATGTCGCGCCGGCAAAATCCCTCCGGCCATCTCACCCGATCGACCGCCGCATAGGCGCGGCGCTGCGCCTCCTTCACGCTCTTGCCCGACGCGCAGATGTTCAGCACGCGGCCGCCATTGGCCAGCACGCGATCGCCATCTTGCTTGGTGCCGGCGTGGAAAATCTCGACGCCGTCGATCGCGGCGGCGTCACCCAATCCCGCGATCACCGAGCCCTTGCCGTAATCGCCGGGATAGCCCCTGGCCGCCATGATCACCGTGAGCGCCACGTCGTCGGTCCAGCGCAGGCTGAAATTCTTCAATTGCCCGTCCGCGCTCGCCATCAGCGCCGGCACAATGTCGTCCTTCATGCGCAGCATCAGCACCTGACATTCGGGATCGCCGAAGCGCGCATTGTATTCCACCAGCTTCGGCCCTTCGTTCGTCACCATCACGCCGGCATAGAGCACGCCCTTATACGGCGTCCCCATCGCGCTGAGCGCGCGCAAGGTCGGGCGGATCATCTCGTCCATCACCTGCGCACACAATGCGTCGGTCATCACGGGCGCGGGCGAATAGGCGCCCATGCCGCCGGTGTTCGGGCCCTGATCGCCGTCGAAGGCGCGCTTGTGGTCCTGCGCTGTGGCCAGCGGCAACGCGTGTTCGCCGTCGCACAGCGCGAAGAACGACGCCTCCTCGCCTTGCATGAAATCCTCGACAACGACTTCCGCGCCCGCGTCGCCGAAACCGCCGCCGAACATCATGTCGACGGCATCCAGCGCGTCATCGAGCGACATCGCGACGACAACGCCCTTGCCGGCCGCAAGACCATCGGCCTTGACCACGATCGGCGCGCCCTGCGCGCGGATATACGCTTTCGCTTTGTCGGCGTCGATGAAGTGCGCATAGGCGGCGGTGGGAATATTGTTGGCGCGGCACAGCGCCTTGGTAAAACTCTTCGAGCTTTCGAGTTGGCCCGCGCCCCTGGTCGGGCCGAACGCCTTGATTCCGGCGACAGAGAGGTTATCGACGATCCCCGCCGCGATCGGCGCATCCGGCCCGACGACGACGAAGTCGATTTGGTTGGCGCGGCAGAAATCGATCACCGCCGCATGATCCGCAAAGTCCAATGCGACGCACGCGGCGTCCTTGGCGATGCCGGCATTGCCCGGCGCGCACCACAGTTTCGTGAGCAACGGCGACGCGGCGATCTTCCATGCGAGCGCGTGTTCGCGTCCGCCGGAACCGAGCAAAAGGATGTTCATGAAGGCTGCCAATCGACTCTGCGAGTAGGCCCGATCCCATAGCCATGCTAGATTGGAGGCGCAACATCCGAGACAACCGATGCCGCCCCGACTAGCCGAAGCCATCTCGAACTCCACCGAATTTACCGTGACGGAGCTGTCCTCCGCCTTGAAGCGGACGGTGGAGGACGCCTATGGCCATGTCCGCGTGCGCGGCGAGATTTCCGGCTTTCGCGGCCCGCATTCCTCCGGCCACTGCTATTTCGCGCTGAAGGACGACGGCGCCAAGATCGAGGCGGTGGTCTGGAAAGGCGTTCACGGCCGGATGCGCTTCAAGCCGCAGGAGGGCCTCGAGGTCATCGCCACCGGCAAGCTGACGACCTTTCCCGGCTCGTCGAAATACCAGATCGTGATCGAGGCGATCGAGCCCGCCGGCGTCGGCGCGCTGATGGCGCTGATGGAGGAGCGCAAGCGCAAGCTGTCAGCCGAAGGGCTGTTCGACGAGGCCCGAAAGCAGCTTCTGCCGTGGCTCCCCGACGTGATCGGCGTCATCACCTCGCCGACCGGCGCCGTGATTCGCGACATCCTGCATAGGCTGGCGGATCGCTTCCCGCGGCGCGTGCTGGTCTGGCCGGTGCGGGTGCAGGGCGACGGCTCCGCGGAGCAAATTGCCGCCGCCATCCGCGGCTTCAACGCGCTGCCGGAAGACGGCCCGATTCCCCGCCCCGATCTCCTGATCGTCGCGCGCGGCGGCGGCTCGCTGGAAGATCTGTGGTCGTTCAACGAGGAGATCGTGGTCCGCGCCGCCGCCGAGAGCCTGATCCCGCTGATCTCGGCGGTCGGCCACGAGACCGACGTGACGCTGATCGATTTCGCCGCCGACAAGCGTGCGCCGACGCCGACCGCAGCCGCCGAGATGGCGGTGCCGGTGCGGGCGGAATTGTTCGTCGAGATCGGCGCCTTCGAGCGCCGCATGATGCTGTGCTGGCAGCGCAGTCAGGACACGCGCCGCAGCGAATTGCGCGCGGCGGCGCGGGCGCTGCCGGGGCTCAGCGAATTGCTGGCGATTCCGCGGCAGCGGCTCGACGGCGCGGCGTCGGGATTACCGCGTGCGCTGCGCGCCAACACCAGCCTGCATTTCAGACGATTCGCGCAAGTCAGCGGACGGCTGACGTTGCGCGTGCTCAAGGCGCATATCGCGCATGACCGCGAGCGCGTGGCGCGCCTTGCCGAGCGCGCGCACCGCGCCATGCGGACGGCCATTCAACGGCAGGATGCCCGCGCCACCCATGCCGGCCAGTTGCTCGCGGCGTTCTCCTATCGCGGCGTGCTCGCGCGCGGCTTTGCGCTGGTGCGCGACGGCAACGGCGTCGCTTTGCGGGCCGCAGCCGATGTCACGCCGGGCAGCGCATTGACACTCGAATTCGCCGACGGCCGCGTCGGAACCGTCGCGTATGGCGAGGCCGTCGCCAAGCCGACGACGCCGAAGCGCCTCGCAAAGGCCGCGGGTCAAGGCAGCCTGTTCTGATACTGGCACAGCGTCATCGCCGGCAAGGGCGCATCTTTGCGCCTGATGACCGGGCGACCCAGTACTCCGTGACCTCTCGTTCCAAACACAAACGTCTCGGCATACGGGTTCCCCTGAGTTCACAGAACAAGTGCAACACCTGCTATGGTGGTGTTGCGATG
>CAXTJT010000018.1:0-59601 GCA_964244735.1 uncultured Tardiphaga sp. | reverse complement strand
AGACGCCTCGTTCTACACCGATTCCATCCAACCAATCCCTCGACACCAAACACCTTCGCGGGGACGACGCCGTGCCTGTCGAAGGGCATCGCGCCCTCACAACACATCCCTCCGCTTCAATTCCGACGACATTTGATGTAAATCACGTCGACCGGATCAACGCTGCGCAGACGCCTGCCGTGCGACACCGACCGCTGAGCCTCCCGGAGATTGTCAATGTCGTTTGAGTCCGATGTGATCGTCGATCGCCGCCGCATTCGCCGCAAGCTGACCTTCTGGCGCGTGCTCGCCGCCGTCGTCGCGATCATCGCCGTCGTCTCGGTCGCGCTGGTCGCCTCGCCGGCCGGGCGCGGCGCGCTGTCGACCTCCGGCTCGATCGCACGAATCAACATCGAAGGCCTGATCCGCAGCGACAATGACCGCGTCGAAGCGCTGGAGCGGCTGGAAAAGTCGGCGGCCGCCGCCGTCGTGGTGCGCATCAATTCGCCCGGCGGAACGACCGCCGGGTCCGAGCAGCTTTATGACGCGCTGGTGCGGCTGAAGGCGAAGAAGCCGGTCGTCGTCGTCGTCGAAGGTCTTGCGGCGTCGGGCGGCTATATCGCCGCCATCGCGGCGGATCATATCGTCGCGCAGCAGACCTCGCTGGTCGGGTCGATCGGCGTCCTGTTCCAGATTCCCAATGTCGGCGAATTGCTCAAGACCATCGGCGTCAAGGTCGAGGAGGTGAAGTCGTCGCCGCTGAAGGCGGCGCCGAACGGCTTCGAGCCGACCAGCCCCGAAGCGCGCGCCGCGCTCGATTCGCTGGTGAAGGATTCCTACGCCTGGTTTCGCAACATGGTGCAGAGCCGGCGCGGCATGGACGATGCGCAGCTCGACAAGGTTGCGGATGGCCGCGTTTTCACCGGGCGGCAGGCCGTCGATCTCAAGCTGATCGATCAGATCGGCGACGAGAAGACCGCCGTGGCGTGGCTCGTGGCGGAAAAGAAAGTCAAAGCCGATCTGCCGGTGCGTGACTACAAGCTGACGCCGAAATTCGGCGACCTGACCTTTCTGCGCACGGCGGCTTCGGTCACGCTTGAGGCCGCCGGCCTTGGCGGCCTCGCACGCAAGGTCGAGCAATCAAGGCTGTTGCAGGCCGCCGATCAATTGAGCCTCGACGGCATGCTGGCGCTCTGGCGTCCGGCCACAACGAACTGATCTCGATCGATTGCAGGATTGCGCCGGACGAGTTCCCGGCCTGATTGCATTGACCGAATCCCTTTTTTGAAAATTTGTCACGCCTTTTCGCCAATCTGATTCATCATTTATCGGCTTGACAGTGCAGACTATTTTCACGGAAATGACCGTCCCATCTACGGGTCTTTTCAGCTATGATTAAATCAGAACTCGTTCAACGTATTGCCGAACACAACCCGCATTTGTATCAGCGGGACGTCGAGAACATCGTGAACGCGATCCTCGACGAAATCGTTGCGGCTCTGGCGCGGGGGGATCGCGTCGAACTGCGCGGCTTCGGCGCGTTCTCGGTGAAGCATCGTCCGGCCCGCGCCGGCCGCAATCCGCGAACCGGTGCGCATGTGCCGGTCGACCAGAAGAGTGTGCCGTTTTTCAAGACCGGCAAGGAAATGCGCGAGCGGCTGAACCGCGACGGCTCAATTTCTGACCAAAGCGGCGCCGGCGCGGACGCCAGCGCGTCATAACCTCACAGCGCGCGCAGGAGACGAGATGCGAAAATTCCTGACCGCGCTGATCGTGATTCCGCTCGGCCTCGTCTTCATCGTGTTCGCGGTGGCCAATCGTCACGTCGTCACGGTCTCGTTCGACCCCTTCAACACCGTCGATCCCGCGCTCGGCGTAACATTGCCGCTATTCGTCGTCATCATCGCCGTCGCGATCTTTGGCGTCATCGCCGGCGGGGTTGCGACCTGGTTCAGCCAGGGCCGCTGGCGACGCGCCTCCCGCCGTCATGAGGCCGACGCCGACCAGGCACGCCGGTTGCTTGACGAGGCGCGGGCCCGGAATACAACTCCAACGCCGCAGCGTCTGCCCGCTTTGCTCCAACCGGTCGGCCCTTATGGCGCTGCCGAAAGAGACAGACCGCGTTTGACGCTGTAGAAGGCGGAGCGTTCCTCATGGTGAGGAGCGGCCGGCTTCGGTCGCGTCTCGCACCATGAGACATTATGCTTCACGCCGAGAGCGAATTCGTTTCAGGTGGATCGCAACACAGGAAGCCGTCATCCCCGCGAAGGCGGGGATCCAGTACGCCGGGACGTCCTTGGCAATCACAGACGTTTCGCAATACTGGTTCATCCGCTTTCGCGGATGACGACGGCCGAAAATGTCGAGGCGTTTCTGCCGAAGTCAAAATGCCCTCAGCAAATCACGCCGGACCATTCACACGATGTCCTTGATTGTCAAAATCTGCGGCCTGTCCACATCGGCGGCGCTTGGTGCGGCGCTGGACGGCGGCGCGGATATGGTCGGCTTTGTGTTCTTTCCGCGCTCGCCGCGCCATGTCGATCTGGCGACGGCGCGCGACCTCGGCCGCATGGCCAACGGCCGCGCGTTGAAGGTGGCGCTATCGGTCGATGCCGACGACGCGGTGCTCGGCAACATCGTCGAGACGCTGCGGCCGGACATGCTGCAATTGCACGGCCATGAAAGCGTCGCCCGGATTCGCGACATCAAGCAGACATTCGGTCTGCCGGTGATGAAGGTGCTCGCCGTCGAGACGGCCGGCGATCTGGCGGTGCTGCCAGGCATTGCGGCCGTCGCCGATCGTATCCTGTTCGACGCCAAACCGCCGAAGGACGCGACCCGCCCCGGCGGCCTCGGCACGCCGTTCGATTGGACGCTGCTGGCAAATCTCGATCTGAAAATTCCGTTCATGGTGTCGGGCGGGCTGCACGCCGGCAACGTCGCCGAGGCTGTGCGCGTCACGCGCGCCGGCGGCGTCGACGTCTCGTCCGGCGTCGAGAGCGCACCGGGCATGAAGGATGCCGAGATGATCCATGCCTTCATTCGCGCCGCCCGCGAGAATTTACTCGCGACAACGGAAACGTCATCCTGAGGCGCCCGCGCTCTTGCGCGCGGGCCTCGAAGGATGGTGTAAGCAGCCTCTCCTTGAGGCTCGCGACCCCGGACGACGAAAACGTCGCCGGTCGCTCGCCTCTCAAAGCCGAACCAATTGGTTCGGCGGGGATGACGCTGCTCAACGCTGGGATAACCGATGAATCCGCAACTGCCCAATTCCTTCCGCAGCGGTCCCGACGAGCGCGGCCATTTCGGCATCTTCGGCGGCCGCTACGTTGCCGAAACGCTGATGCCGCTGATCCTCGATCTGGAAAAGGCGTATAACGACGCCAAGGCCGATCCGGCGTTTCAGGCCGAGATGAACGGCTATCTCAAGGATTATGTCGGCCGACCCTCGCCGCTGTATTATGCGGAGCGGCTCACCCAGCATCTTCGGGAAGTGTCTGCGGCCTCCGGCGGCGCTGGCGGCGCGAAAATCTACTTCAAGCGCGAAGAGCTGAACCACACCGGCTCGCACAAGGTGAACAACGTGCTCGGCCAGATCATGGTCGCGCGCCGCATGGGCAAGAAGCGCATCATCGCCGAGACCGGCGCGGGCCAGCACGGCGTCGCCACCGCGACCTTGTGCGCGCGGTTCGGGCTCGAATGCATCGTCTTCATGGGCGCGGTCGACGTCGAGCGCCAGCAACCGAACGTGATCCGCATGGAAATGCTCGGCGCGACGGTCGTGCCGGTGCAGGTCGGCGCGCGCACGCTCAAGGATGCGATGAACGAGGCGATGCGCGACTGGGTGACGAATGTCAGCGACACGTTCTATTGCATCGGTACGGTCGCCGGCCCGCATCCCTACCCGGCGATGGTGCGCGACTTCCAGTCGATCATCGGCGAAGAGACCAAGACCCAGATGCAGCAGGTCGAAGGCCGCCTGCCGGATTCGCTGGTCGCCTGCATCGGCGGCGGCTCCAATGCGATGGGCCTGTTTCATCCCTTCCTCGACGATCCGTCGGTCGAGATTTTCGGCGTCGAGGCCGCCGGCCACGGGCTGACGCAATTGCACGCGGCGTCGATCGCGGGCGGCCGCGCCGGCGTCCTGCACGGCAACCGGACCTATCTGCTGATGGACAAGGACGGCCAGATCGAGGAAGGCCATTCGATCTCGGCCGGTCTGGATTATCCCGGCATCGGCCCGGAGCATGCGTGGCTGCATGAGATGAAGCGCGTGCAATATCTCAGCGCGACGGACGACGAGGCGCTCGACGCCTTCAAGCTGCTGTCGAAGCTGGAAGGCATCATCCCGGCGCTGGAGCCCGCGCATGCCATCGCCAAGGTGATGGAGCTGGCCCCTGCGCGACCGAAGGATCACCTGATGGTGGTCAACCTGTCCGGCCGCGGCGACAAGGACATCCCGCAGGTCGCGGAGATTCTGAAGAGGACAAAGGCGTGATGAGGCAGGTGAAGCACTTGCTTCACCTCTCCCCACTGGGGAGAGGTCGACCGGCGCAGCGCAGCGAAGCCGGTCGGGTGAGGGGGCGTCAGCCTTCGGGCAACGTCGTCCAGATCAGTTCAAGCACGCCGTCGAGATTGTCGTACACGTCCGAATTGCTGACACGCAGCACGAGGAAGCCGCAATTTTCAAGCACCCGAGTTCGCGCGCGATCCCGTGTGATCTCGGCATCGGTACTGTGCGTCACGCCATCGACTTCGACGACGAGCTTGCCGTCGATCGTCACGAAATCGACGATGTATCCTTCGATTTCGTGCTGCCGTCGGAATTTCCATCGCGCAAGCCGTCGCGCCCGCAATACCTGCCATAATCTGGCTTCGGCGCTTGTTTGCGACAGTCGCAGGCTTCTGGCTCTGGCTTTAAACTTGTCCATCCCCCTCACCCGGATTTCGCTTCGCTCAATCCGACCTCTCCCCAGCGGGGAGAGGTTTGCAACCACTGGCGCTTTGACATGACAACCCGCATCGACGCCCGCTTCGCAGCGCTGAAAGACGAACGCCGCGCGGCTTTCGTCGCCTTTGTGATGGCCGGCGACCCCGATATCAAAACCTCGCTCGACCTCATCAAGGCGCTTCCCGTCGCCGGCGCAGACATGATCGAGATCGGCATGCCCTTCACCGACCCGATGGCCGACGGCCCGGCGGTCCAGGCCGCCGGCATCCGCGCGTTGAAGGCCGGCATGACGCTGACGAAGACGCTGGCGATGGTCGGCGACTTTCGCAAAGGCGATGACGCGACGCCGATCGTGCTGATGGGCTATTACAACCCGATCTACATTTACGGCGTCGATCGTTTCCTCGCCGACGCCAAGGCCGCCGGCGTCGATGGCTTGATCATCGTCGACCTGCCGCCGGAGGAAGACAACGAACTCTGCATTCCGGCGATGAAGGCCGGGCTGAACTTCATCCGCCTCGCGACGCCGACGACCGACGACAAGCGCCTGCCCGCCGTGCTCGCGAATACGTCGGGCTTCGTCTATTACGTGGCGATCACCGGCATCACCGGGTCGGGCAGCGCGAAATCCTCCGATGTCGGCGCGGCCGTGGCGCGGATCAGACGCCACACCACGCTGCCGGTCTGCGTCGGCTTCGGCATCCGCACGCCGGAGGCGGCGCGCGACATCGCGCAACATGCCTCCGGCGCCGTGGTCGGCTCGGCGCTGGTCGATGCGTTGAAGGCCTCGCTGGACTCCGATGGCAACGCCACACCCGAGACAGTGCCCGCCGTTGCCGATCTCGTCGCCTCATTGGCTCAAGGCGTGCGTGGCGCGAAGCAGGCCGCGGAATAGCGACACGACGTCATTCCGGGGCTCGTCCGGCTCTTGCCGGACGAGACCCGCCTGCGGGGCCGAAGCCCCTTCGGCGCGGCGAAGGCCCGCAATTCGGTCGAGTTGAACTTGCTGGGATTCCGGGTTCGCTTGCGCCGACGCGCTTCGCACCCCGGAATGACAGATGATCTTAATTGTGACGGAAAGCGTCACCATATACATCTGGTCTTGACGATCCGGAGTTTGATTTCATGAACTGGTTGACCAATGTCGTCCGGCCGAAAATCCGCAGCATCCTGCGCCGCGACACGCCCGAGAATTTGTGGATCAAGTGTCCGGATTCCGGCCAGCTCGTGTTCTACAAGGACGTCGAACAGAACCAGTTCGTCATTCCCGGCTCGAACTATCACATGCGGATGAGCGCCGAAGCCCGGCTGAAGTCGATCTTCGACAACGAGACCTGGTACGACATCGCGCTGCCGGGCGTGACCGCCGATCCGCTGAGATTCCGCGACGAGCGCAAATATGTCGATCGCATCAGGGATGCCCGCACCAAGACGGGCATGAACGAGGCCGTCAAGGTCGGCTTCGGCAAGCTCGAAGGCGCGGGCGTCGTCGTTGCCGTGCAGGATTTCGACTTCATGGGCGGTTCGCTCGGCATGGCCGCCGGCGAGGCGATCGTGCGGGGGCTCGAACTGGCGCTGGAGAAAACATCGCCCTTCATCATGTTCGCCGCCTCCGGCGGTGCGCGGATGCAGGAAGGCATTTTGTCGTTGATGCAATTGCCGCGCACCACCGTCGGAGTGCAGATGCTGCGCGAGGCCAAGCTGCCTTACATCGTCGTGCTGACCAACCCGACCACCGGCGGCGTCACCGCCTCCTATGCGATGCTCGGCGACGTGCAGATCGCCGAACCCGGCGCGCTGATCGGCTTTGCCGGCGCGCGCGTGATCGAGCAGACCATTCGCGAGAAATTGCCGGAAGGTTTTCAGCGCGCGGAATATCTCAAGGACCACGGCATGATCGACATGGTCGTGCATCGCCATGATCTGCGCCCGACCCTCGCGCGGCTCTGCCGCCTGCTGACCAAATCGCCGGCCGTCGAAACCGTGACCTCGCCGCGCGTCGCGCCGGAGGCGATCGCCATCCCGGCCGAGATCACGCCGGGCGTAAGCCTCGCGCCGGCCGCGCCGCATTCGTGAGCGCGGCCGAACCGCCCGCGCTCAAAGCTCTGCTCGCTCGCATCTCGGCGCTCCATCCGACCGCGATCGATCTGTCGCTCGATCGCATGCAGCGCCTGATGGCGCAACTCGGCCACCCCGAACGGCATTTGCCGCCGGTGCTCCATATCGCCGGCACCAATGGCAAGGGATCGACGGTCGCCTATCTTCGCGCGATCTGCGAAGCCGCCGGCCTGCGCGTCCATGCCTTCACCTCGCCGCATCTGGTGCGGATCAACGAAAGCTTCCGCCTTGCCGGCACGCTGGCGAGCGACGACGACTTGCTGGCGGCGCTTCAGCATTGCGTTGACGTGAATGGCGATGCACCGATCACCTTGTTCGAGATGCAGACGGCGGCGGCCTTCGTTCTGTTCGCACAACACGCTGCCGACGTCGTATTGCTCGAAGTCGGGCTCGGCGGCCGGCTCGATTCCACCAATGTGATCGAGGCCCCCGCCGCCTGCGTGCTGACGCCCGTGAGCGTCGATCACGTCGAATTTCTGGGCCGTGATCTTGCCGGCATCGCGGCCGAAAAAGCCGGGATCATCAAGCGCGGCGCGCAGGTGATCTGCGCCGAACAAGCGCCCGATGCGATGCGCGCGATTGCGCACGCCGCGAGACACGCCCGCGCGCCGTTGCATACGGCGGGCGACCACTGGCATGTCGGGCTGGAGAACGGCCGGCTGGTCTATCAGGACGAGCGCGGACTGCTCGATCTGCCCGCGCCGCGTCTGTTCGGGCGTCACCAGATCGACAATGCGGGCCTCGCGATCGCAACGCTGCGCGCGCTCAAACTCTTCAACATCGATACGGCTGCTTATGAGCGAGGCATCGTCTGCGCGCAGTGGCCGGCGCGGATGCAGCGTCTCACGCAAGGCGCGCTGCTGGGCGATGCGCCCGCCGGCGCCGAGTTGTGGCTCGACGGCGGCCACAATGCCGAGGGCGGCCGTGTCATCGCTGCGGCGTTGGGCGATCTCGAAGAGCGCGCGCCGCGTCCGCTGGTCGTCATCGCCGGCATGATGGCGAACAAGGACGCGGCGGCCTTTCTCGCAAACTTCACGGGCCTGACCCGCCATGTCATCGCGGTGCAAATCCCGGATCGCGAGGATTCTCTGAGACATGGTGCGATGAAACGCGAGGACCTGGCTCAGTCCGCGCGAAGCCTCGGCCTGCGCGTCGATCTCGCGGAGAGCGTGCCCGCCGCGCTGCAGGCGCTGGCGACGCTCGCTTATGAAGTGCCGCCGCGCATTCTCATTACGGGGTCGCTGTATCTTGCGGGCCATGTGCTGGCCGTGAACGGGACATTGCCAGGTTGAGTTCGTCATTCGGGTCTCGCATCGCACTGACGACGAAATAGTCGCCAGTCGATCGCGCCCCGGAATGACGCACAGAAAAAAGCCGGCGATCCCTCGCCGGCTTTCTCGCACCTCATGAATGCCGAATCAGACCGCGGCCGAAATCCACTGCTGCAGCTTCTGCTTCGGCGCCGCGCCTACCTGGCGCGAGGCCATCTCGCCGCCCTTGAAGATCATCAGCGTCGGAATCGACATCACGCCGTATTTCGATGCGGTCTGCGGATTCTCGTCGACATTGAGCTTGAGGATCTTCACCTTGTCGCCCATCACGCCGGAAATCTCGTCGAGCGCCGGTGCGATCATGCGGCACGGGCCGCACCATTCCGCCCAGAAATCGACGACGACGGGGCCGGTGGCCTTGAGGACTTCCGCCTCGAAATCGGAATCAGACACCTTGCCAACGGTCATGACGGTATTCCCTTAAATTGCGGCGCGACTCGCGCCTGAATGATCTGTCTGATCCAAGGTAGGAACACCGTCCGCCGCGGTCAAGCATCGTCACGGCAAGATGACCGCATCCCGCGCGCCGTCCAGCATTTTCGCCGAAAGCTCCACCATCTCAGGGGTTTCCGTCCACAACAGCGCGGCGCGCACCGGCCGGTCGGGATGCAGCTTTGCCAGCACCGCACGATACAATGCCAGTTGCCGGACATAGGCCGGAGGCACCCCGGTCAGGTCGCGCGGCGGCGCATGGTTGGTCTTGTAATCCACGATCAGCACCTCGCGCGGCGTCAGCACGAGGCGGTCGATCTGGCCCGACACCAACGCCGTTGCGCCGCCGGGCTGCGCGACGCGGCCGACGATCGCGACTTCCGCGCGGCTGCCAGGCGCGAACAACGCCGCGAAGCGGTCATCGGCGATGATCGCCAGAATTTGCGTGATGAGCGCTGCCCGCTCGTCGGCGGTCGATGTCACGGCATTGCGCGCAAGATAATTCGCCGCCGCCGCCGCACGCCGTTCAGGCGCGAGGTCCGGCAGTGATTGCAGCAGCCGATGCACCAGCGAGCCGCGCTGCAACGCCTTTGCACGCGCCTCCGGGGTGTCCCCGCCGCGCAGCCGGAAGCCTTCGTCATCGGAGCCGGCGGACGGCCGCAGCACCGTCTCGGCCAGCGGCGGGCGCATCGCCGTCGCGCGCAGCCAGGCCGGCAGCTCGGGTTTCGCGGCGACAGGCGAAACCGTGACGGGGGCCAGTGGCGGCATCCGATCGTCGCGGCGCGAATAGCGTTTCACGACTCCGTCCGGCGGCGGCACGTTGTCCACGTCCAACACG
Source organism: uncultured Tardiphaga sp. (assembly GCA_964244735.1). Taxonomy (GTDB): domain Bacteria; phylum Pseudomonadota; class Alphaproteobacteria; order Rhizobiales; family Xanthobacteraceae; genus Tardiphaga. The sequence goes on along the minus strand of CAXTJT010000018.1, from coordinate 49,952 downwards.
GTCTCCGCAACGGCACGCTCGAGCCCCTTGGCGATCAGGTCGTACCAGGACAGCGGCCGCACGGTGTTGCGATTGCCCGGCAGGCAACCGCCGACGATCAGGCGATCCGCCGCGCGCGTCATCGCGACATAGAGGAGCCGGCGATACTCGTCCTCGGCGTCGGCGATCATCGCCACGCGGGCCTGCGCCACCACCGGCGGGTCGTCGGCCTTGCGTCCGGCCCAGACGACAACGCTTGACCGCTCGTCACCTTGCGGCAGATGGATCAGATTGAACCGCGCGCCATCCGCCGGCGAGGTCGTGGTATCGACCAGAAACACCACGGGCGCTTCCAGCCCCTTGGCGCCGTGGACCGTCATGACGCGGACCTCGTCGCGCGTCATTTCCATGTCGCGCTTCACCTCTGTGTCGGCCGCGCGCAGCCATGCCATGAAGCCTTGCAGCGAGGCCGGCGCGCGGCGCTCATAGCCGAGCGCGAGTTCAAGAAACTCATCGAGCGCGTCGTTGGCCTCATAGCCGAGCCGCTTCAGGATTCGCGCCCGGCCGCCGTCCGGAAATCCTTGGCCCGCGAGCAGCCACGCATAGAACGCGAAGGGCGTGTCGTGTTGCGCGCGGTGTTCGCAGACGCGCAGCCGCTTCAGCGCGACGGCCAGCCTGGCGTTCTCCCGCGCATGCTGCGCCAGCGCCTCGCGCAGCGAGCCCCTGCGCTGCCAGGCGATCGCGAACAGGTCGTCGTCGTCGAGCCCGAACAAAGGGGACTTCAACACGGTCGCCAGAGCGAGGTCGTCCTGGGGGAGAAGCAATGCGTCGGCGAGGTTCATCAGATCGATAATCGCGATGTGCTCGGTCAGGCGCAGCCGGTCGGCGCCGGCGACGGGAACGCCCGCGCGTTTCAAAGCCTGGATGATCGCATCGAACGCGCTGCCGCGCTGCCGCACCAGAACGAGGATATCGCCGTAGCTGAGCGCGCGCCGCGCGCCGGCCGGCCCCGTTTGGGCGCCGTCCGCGATCAACTGCCGGATTGCGTCCTGCACGCGCTGCGCCAGCTTGACTTCGGGACTGGTCGACGACGTCGCGTCGAACGGCGCGCGCCAGCCTTCGATGTCCTCGCGCGCATCGGCCTCGTCCAGCGCCCATAGGTCGATCAGCGACGGCCCGGCATCGGCGAGCGATTGATGGATCGGTGCGGCGGTGTCGGCATGGATGCTCTTGAAAATGTCCTCCGTCTTGAAGACGTGGTCGACGGAGTTGAGAATCGCCGTGCCCGATCGAAACGAATAGGTGAAGGCAACCGGATCGAACACCAGACCCGCGCGCTCGAACTTGCGCTGCAATTCGCTCTTGCGCGCGTTGAACTCGCGCGGCGCCGCGCCCTGAAACGAGAAGATCGACTGCTTTTCGTCGCCGACCGCGAAGATCGTGCGATGCACGTCGCGCGCGCCGGCTCCTGTCGTGAATTCCGAGATCAGATGCGCGACGATGTCCCATTGCCGCGGGCTCGTGTCCTGCGCCTCGTCGATCAACACATGATCGACGCCGCGATCGAGCTTGAAGTGCACCCAGCCGGACGACACCCGCGTCAGCATCTGCAACGTCTTGTCGATCAGGTCGTGGAAATCGAGCAGGCCGCGCTCGCGCTTCTCGCGGCGATAGTGCCCGGCGACGCCGGACGCGATTACCAGCAGCGCTTGCGTCCGGTCGCGCATCGCGACGGCGCGCTTCGCGGCGAGCAATGGCGCGAGGCGCTCGGCCTCGGCGGCGAGTTTTTGGTCAAGGCGCGGCTCCCTTTTCGCGAGCGATTTGGTGATAAGCGATTTGCGCGCAGTATCCTCTTTGGTCAGAAAGACCTGAAGATACTTTTCGATCTGCGTTTCGCCTGAAAGCGAAATCGCTTCTTTGAAACGCTCCGCTTGATCGCCATCCGTTTTGGTCCCACTTTCAAGGACATCGGCCGCCTTGAGCCAGCTTGATCGCGGCAGATGCGGGCCGTCGACAATATCGCGCGCGATGGCGTCCGCGCTGTCCGCAGCATCGATCCCGAGCACGGCGGAGAGTTGCGCCATCGCGGTCGGCACGTCGCCGGCACGATCCGTCCAGGCGAGAAAATGATCGCGGCTCAGCGTCGCCTGCCGCACCACATCGCGGAATGTCACATCTGCGGCGGACGTCATCGCGGTCGCCAGCGCCTGGCCTTCGGAGCTGTCCGGCGACGCGGAGGCGTCGAGCAACACTTTCAGGCTGGCGCGCTCCAGCATGTCCTTCTGGTCGCGATCGTCCATCACGGTGAAGCGCGCCGGCACATTGGCCTCGAACGGAAACTGTTGCAGCAGCCGCGTGCAGAGCGCGTGGATGGTCTGCACCTTCAACCCGCCCGGCGTCTCCAGCGCGCAGGCGAACAATTCGCGCGCCCGCCTGCGTATTTCGGTCGTCGGCTGCGCCACGCCGGCATCGCGGATCGCGGCGTCAAGTTGCGCATCGTCGAGCCTGACCCAGTGGCCGAGCGTCGTGAACACCCGCTCCGCCATGTTGGCGGCCGCCGCCTTCGTGAAGGTGATGCAGAGGATTTTTTCGGGCGGCACGCCGCTCAGCATCAGGCGGATCACGCGCTGCACCAGCACATGCGTCTTGCCCGACCCGGCATTGGCCGAGACGAACGCCGACGATGCGGGGTCCGACGCCCGCGCCTGCCGCGCCCGCGCCTCGTCGGGGATGGCGCGCGGCGCGCTCATGCCTCGTCCCCGCTGCCGCCGGCCGCCGACCATTCCTTGATACGCGCCAGATCGTCATATTGGCCGTAGCGGTTCGACCACATCGGCAGGTCGAGCGATTTATAGGGCGTTGTTTCATCCTCGAATTTGCGGATCATCGCTTCGAGCTTGGTCCGCGCCTCCTGCGCCGCCTGGTCGGGGAATTGCTCGTCGTCACCGCGCTTGAGTTTGAGAATCCTTTCTTCGCCCGGCGGCGTGTTGCCGCTCAGGCGCACATAGACGAGTTCGCTCACCGACGCGCCGGCAGGAATGCCGTCGAAGCCGCCCTCGCGCAGGATCGCGGCCTCGAGCGTCAGTTGCGGCGAGAGCCCCATCGCCACCTGCTTGCCGGTCGGCGGATGGCCCGTCTTGTAGTCGACAATCGCGAAGGTGCGGTCATTGCGGCGCTCGATGCGGTCGGCCCGCGCGGAGAGATGAAACACGCGGCCGTCGTTCAATGGGATTTCGATTCGGCCGCGCGTCTCCGCCTTGATGTCCTTCACATTGAGGCGGCGGTCGGTTTCCCATATCGCGAACCAAGAGGCGATGCGCAGATAACGCGGCCACCACAGCGCCCGCGCCTCGGGCCGGTCCATCAGCGGCGCGAAATGCTTCGCGCCGGACTCGCGCAAGGCGGCAACCACGTCGTCCGGCAGCGCATCGGGATGCGCGAGCGTGAAATCGCCGAGCGCGTTGTGAATCGCCGTGCCGCGATCCGACGCCGACAGCGGCATGTCGACGGGATCGAGCGGCTGCAACTTGAGAATGAACTTCGCATAGATCGTATAGGGATCGCGCAGCCAGTCCTCGATCGCCGTCACCGACAGTTTCAGCGGGCGCGCGGCGCGCGGCGGTGTCGGCTGCGGCTGCTTGCAGGGCTCGACGGTGTCCGGCGCGTCGAGCGCCTGCGCATAATCGAGATACAACGCGCCCCGCGCATTGGCGGCCTGCCATCGCGTTTTGCCGGCCACCGCTTCGAGCCGGTGCAGAAACCGCGACGCCACCGCCGGCGCACCGCCGACCTTCGCGGCGTGGCTCAGGATTACATCCGGATGGCCGAGCATCTGCGTGAAGTCATGCGCGGTGAGGCCGATGCGGCGTTCCGGCAGATCGAGGCCGAGTGCGTGGCGCATCGGCCGGCTGAGCCACGGATCGACGCGCGGCGCGGGCGGCCAGATGCCCTCGACGAGCCCGCCGAGAATCACGCGATCGGATTGCGTCAGCCGCGCTTCCAGCAGACCGAAGATGCGCAGGCGCGCCTCGGCGATTTGTGGCCGGCGCACCACGCCGTCGCCGAACGCCGTCTGAAACACTTCGGCGTAATCACTCTGCGTCACCGCAAGGCCGCTCGGCTCGTTCATCGCGAGCAATCCGTCGAACGCCGATGTCAGCGCCTTGCCGGCCGGTCCGTCGAAGGCGACGATGACGCGGTCATGATCGGATGACAGCGCCTCGATCACGACGCGATGCGCGCGCGCAAAATCCGCGAAGTCCTGCGCCGCCGGCGCGATCCGTTCGAGCGGCGCAAGGGCGGCACGCAACGCGACGATCAAGGCCCCGGCTTCGTCCAGCGCGTCGTCTCTCAATCTCGCGCGCGGTTCGGACGGATGGATGCTCGAGAGCCGGTCGGCGTTACGGTTGGCGAGTTCGTCACGGAAATGCGCAAAGTCCTGCGCCAGCCCTTGCGTCCCTTCGCTCGGCCGCGTGCCGCGCAGCAACGCCTGTTCGAGGGTCTGCGTCGCGCGCATCCAGCCGCCCCCTTCGCGGCCGAGCCGCAACAGCGGGTGCTTGAGCAGCGCCAGCAATGTCGCGGGCTCGAGTCTCTCGCACGCCGCTTCCGCCGCGAGCCGCGCAAAAAGCCCCGCCGGCGTATCCATCAGGCCATCGCCGCCGGAATCGTCGAACGGCAAATCCCAGCGCCCGAGTGCTGCGATCACGCGCCTCGCCAGCGCGCGATCCGGCGTCACCAGCGCCGCCGACCGCTTGTTTTCATGCGACTCGCGCATCGCGCAGGCAATGGCCAGCGCTTCCATCTCCTGATTGTCGGCCGCGATGACGGCAAGGTTCTGCATGCCCTCCGTGAGGCGCGCGGCGACATCCGGCTCCTTGAGCCGCATATGCCATTGCGCGCTGGCGTTGGACGGCCGCATCGCTTCCGAGGCCAGCAATTCGCGTGCATGCGGCGCCGCGTCGCCGAGCTGGACGACATCCTTGCGCGCGATGCCGAAGCGATCCAGCAAGCCATGCAGCGCAAATTGCGGATGGTTCGATGCCGGCGGCGCATCGCCTGCGCCGCCGATCAAGGTCCATGCCGCGTCGTCGAGATCGATGTCGAGGCCGGGCAGCACCACGGCGCCGTCGGGCAATTGCGCGATGGCGTGCAGCAGCCGCGCCGTCGCCGGCATCGAGCCGGTCGAGCCTGCCGCGATCACGGGCCCGTCGCGATGCAGCGCCAGCCGCGCGGCCTCGGCTGCGATCAGATGATCGCGGCGCAGCGCCGGTTCGATCATTTGCTTTTCGGCCAGAATCGGCGGCCAGATGTCGGCTGCGATCTTGAGAAATCCCAGTGTCATCTGCCAGTAGGTGTCGAGCGCATCCGGCACCAGGCCGTCGAGCGCGCGCCACGCCACGCCGCGCGTCGCCATGTCGTCCATCAGCCGCGCGAGATCATCCGCCAAGGCCAATGTCGAGGCTGGACCTCCGATCACCAATGGCGACTGCATGGGATCGTCGGGCGCAAGACCCTTCGCCCATACCGCAATCAATTGCGCCAGCACAAGCCGGCGCGGCAGACCATCGAGGGCCGGCGCGGTGTCGAGATCGGCGAGCGAGGTCGGCGCCGCCGCCTGCGCGAATGCGAGGTCGTCCTCGTCGATGTCGCCGAGCGTGACGATGCGCGGCAGGATCGCGGCCTCGGCGCCGAGCACATCGAGAAACACCTCGCGCGCCAACCGGCCGGCGCGGCGCGTCGGCAGATACAGCGTCGCCGTCGCCAGACGTTCCGGCTGAGTGCGCGCATCGAAGCCTGCGACGAGCCGCCCGTCGACCAGCGCCTCGATCAGCGTGCGAAGGAACGGCGCAGACGCGGGAATGCTGAAAACGTGCATGGCCATCCTGATTCGGGATCAGGTTGCATCATGGCATGGAGGATCATGGTTCGGTACCCGCTGTTACGCAACACTCGCGAGCAATGCGTCCTCGGCGGCGGCAATGGCGTCGGGCGTGCCGACATGCATCCATAGCCCGTCCATACGCAGGCCGAACAGGCGCTCCTGTTCGTTGGCGCGGTCGAATATCTTCGTCAGCGAGAACTCACCCTGCGGCGCGTCGGCAAACAGAGCCGGCGTCATGATCGCGACGCCGGCATAGACGAACGGCACCACCTGGTTCTCCTTGCGTCGCTTCAGCGCGCCGTTCGCGGCCATCGCATAATCGCCGCTGCCCGAATAGCCGATGCTGCTCGCGGTCGGCGCCATCAGCAGCAGGATGTCCATGTGCGCGGGATCGAACGCTTCGGCGAGCCGCGCCAAATTCGGCCGCACGCCGTCGAGCCACATTGTATCGGCGTTCAGATGAAAGAACGGCGCATCGCCGAGCAGAGGCAATGCTTTCACCACGGCGCCGCCGGTGCCGAGCACGACGTCTCGCTCATCCGAGATCGTCACCGCGGGGTTGGTGCGATCCGCCACATGGGCGATGATCTGGTCCGGCAGATAATGCACATTGACGATCGCCCGGTGGACGCCGGCCTCGCCGAGCTTGTCGAGCACATGATCGAGCAGCGCGCGGCCCGCCACCTGCACCAGCGGCTTCGGCATCATGTCGGTGATCGGACGCATCCGCAGGCCGAGACCGGCGGCGAGAACCATGGCAGTGGTCGGCTTGACGGGCATAGGCGATCTCGAGGAGCAATCGGGTGACAGCGAATCATAACCGCGCCGGCCGACTCCGGCCAGCGCGATTGCATGTCGTGACCTCGGACTCGTTACGATGACGGAATGACGAGGATGCGACAGGGCGGGCTTTTGAAGGCGGATATGTTTCGATGAAGTCGCATGGGTGACTGGCTCGCCTCTCCCCTTGGGGCAGAGGTCGGAAGCAACGCCCCGGCTCCATGCGAGCGATCCCGACAAAATCGAAATGCGCTAAGCGTCCGCCGCCTGGCCGCGCCGCACGATCTTTTTCTTCTTGTCGCTGGGTTTGATGAAGCTGACGCCGAGTTGGTCGCCGTTCACCCAGGAGAGTTCGCAGCGCCGATAGGCCAAGCCCGTCGAGGACAGCAGCAGGAAGAACTCCTGCAGATTGATGCCTTCGACCGACCCGACGACCGTCAGCTTCGCGCCGCTCTCGGAAATGTCTTCCATGGTGCAGTCGCGGCGCCAGGTTCCGTCGATGCCCATCATCTGCGCGCCGATGCCGCGCTCGAAGGTCACACGATCGCCCTTGCGCCGTTCGACAGCCATCGTCCGTGCTCCATCGTCCGTCGCCGCCGGATCGCGGGACAGAACGCCTCCGGCAGCCTAATGAGCGAGGCGTAAACAGCGGGTAAAGACGTGCTGACCTCAGAGTCTGGCCGGAAATGAAGCCTCTGATTGAAGGGACTTCCTCGCTCTCAGGCGGGCGGCGGCACGTTGGTGTCGTACCAGTCGCGGAGATCGGCCAGCACAGGATGCGCCAGCGAGCGCGTGAGATACGTCCAGATCCGCGGCTGATGCTTGAGGTATTGCGGCTTGCCGTCGCGCCGGTTGAGGCGCGCGAAGGTGCCGAGCAGCCGCGTATTGCGTTGCGCCGACATGATCGCATAATGCTCGGCGAATTCGGCCGGATCGAAGGAGGCATCCGTCGCGCGCCGGCTTTTCAGATAGCGGCCGAACAGCGCCAGTTCCAACGGCTCCGGCACGTCGATCCGCGCATCCTGAAGCAGCGACACCAGATCGTAAGCCGGGGGGCCGAGCACCGCGTCCTGAAAATCGATGATCCCGACTTTCTGGATATCGTCGGCGCGCTCGGATAGCCAGATCATGTTCGGCGAATGGTAATCGCGCAGCATCCATGTCGCCGGCGCGGCCGTGATGCGCGCCAGCACCGCGCGCCATCGCGCCACGAAATCGGCGCGCGTGGACTCATCCGGCACGGCGTCGCGATCGAGCAGGTACCATTCCGGCATCAGGCCGATCTCGATCAGCATCGCTTGGGTGTCGAACGACGGGATCGTATAGTTCTGCTGCGGGGTCAGCGGCAGCACCGCCGGCAATTCGTCGCGATGAAACGCCGCCAGCAAATCGGTCGCGGCCTGATAGCGCTCGGGCATCGGCGCAGGCGGATCGCCCGCCAACACGCCGTCGCGGCCGAAGTCCTCGGTGATGAGAAAGCCGGCTTCGAGATCGGCATGATAGATCGCCGGTGCGGACAGGCCGAGTGCGCGCAGGCCGTTGCCGATCGCGACGAACGGCCGGACGTCTTCGGCGAGATGCACCGCCGCGCTGTAGGCCTTGCCGTTATACAGCGCCGGGCCGTCCGGCCGCCGCGGCGAGTTCATCAGAATGACGACCTCGCCATTCTGCATCAGCCGCGCGTAGGACCGCGTCGAGGCATCGCCGGCCATGCGCTCGCGGTCGGCCTGCAGATAGCGCGCGCCGTCGAGAAACAGCCGCAGCGCCGCGAGCCGCGCGACGATCGCGGCGGCCTTGCCATGACCGGTGATGTCGGCCGCGCGCGCATTCGGACCCTGGGCCGGGCGATGGCTGAACGCGATGTCGATGCGGTCCGCCGGCAGCGCCGACGGCGCCCGCTCCGGCCATTCGATCAGCGCGACGACGCCGTCGGGCAGCGGCGCGAGGCCGATCTCGTCGAGTTCGTTCGGGTCGTTGACGCGATAAAGGTCCGCATGCAGCAGTTGAAACGACGGCAGGTCATAGCCTTGCACCAGCGTGAAGGTCGGGCTCGGCACTTCGAGCGTTTCGTCGCCGGCGAGATAGCGGATCATCGCCCGCGCCGCGGCGGTCTTGCCGGCGCCGAGATCGCCCGACAGCGTGATGACGTCGCCGGGGCCGATCAGCAGCGCGAGGTCAGCCATCAGATTGGCGGTCGCGGCCTCGTTGCCGAGTGCGACCAGGAATGTCTGGTTCTCGCTCATTCGGCGGCGTTACGATGCGCTTCCTGATCGATCGGGAAGCTGCATGTCACCGTCGTGCCGGTGCCGACGACCGAATCGACATGCACCTTGCCGCCGTGCAGTTCGACGAAGGAACGCACGAGCGACAGGCCGAGGCCCGCGCCGCGATGCCGCGAGCCGTTGGAATGGCTTTCAAACCAGTCGAATACCTTGTCCTTCACATCGGCCGGAATGCCGGGCCCGGAATCGGTGACGGCGAAGATCACCTTGTGGTCAGTGCGAACGGCGCTCAGCGCAATGGTCGAATCCTGCGGCGAGAAGCCGACCGCATTGGCAAGCAGATTATAAAGCACCTGCACGACGCGGCGCTGATCGCCGGTGAACGCGCCGATCTCGGGGTCGAGCGCGACATGCAGCGTGATCCGGTCGCGCGCCAGTCGATCCTGAATGCCGGCCGCCGCGTCGTCGATCGTCTTGCGGATGTCGACGGGCCCGAGATTGAGCGACATCGCGCCGGCGTCGATGGTGGCGAGGTCGAGAATGTTGTTGATGATGGCGAGAAGCGCATCGGTCGAACTGGTGATGTAGCCGACATATTCGCTTTGCTTCGGCGTCAGCGGTCCGGTCGCGACGTCGCTCAGGAAATGCGCGAAGCCGATGATCGTGGTCAGCGGCGACCTCAGTTCGTAGGAAACGTGGTGGACGAAATCGACCTTCATCTGGTCGGCCGTCTCCAGCGCCTCGTTGCGCTCGCGCAGCGCCCGCTCGACATTCTCAGTGTCGGTAATATCCTGGAAGGTCAGCATGGTCGCGCCGTCGGGCAGCGGCATCGTCATGCAGGCGAGCACGCTGCCGTCCTTGCGCTCGAGCTTGAGCGACAACGGCACGCGATCGTCGATCCCGGTGATCGCGCCGCGCAAGCTCTGCCAGACGCCGGCATCGTCGAACAGCGGCCGGCACCAGGCCTCGACCGCTTCGACGTGCGGCTGGTCTTTCAATGCAGTCGCCGACAACCGCCACATCTTCTCGAAAGCCGGGTTGAACAATTGCACCCGGCCGTTGCTGCCGAACACCGCGACTGCCTCGGCCAGCTTGTCGAGCGTTTCGCGCTGGACGTTGTTGAGGCGATCGAAGCGCCGCGCCAGATCGAGGCTTTCAGTGACGTCGTCGAACAGATAGGTGACGCCGCCTTCCGGATTGGGCGTGGTGACGATCGAGACCGCGCGGCCGTCCGGCAGATACCAGACGTCCTTCGCCGATTCGACGGCCCGATAGGCCTCGTGCAGCTTTGCCTTCCAGTCGCGGAAATTCGCCTGCTCCGGCAGCTTGCGGGCGGCGCGCAGCCGATCGAGGACGGCGGAATCGTCCGGCGAGGAGTCCAGAAACAAACGATCGAGATCCCACAGCCGGCGATAGGAGTCGTTGTAGAAAGCGAGGCGGCGCTGCGCGTCGAAGACGGCGACGCCGGACGACAACTGATCGAGCGTGCGGCGATGCGCCTCCGCCATGCGGACGAGCGCCGCGCTCAATCCCGCCGCTTCGCTGGCGTCGATCGCGATACCGGCACTGCCGCCGGGCACCCGCATCGATCTCACATCGAACAGACGGCGTGCGCCGCCGACGACGATCGGAAGACGCGCTGCGAATTGCGCCGTCTCGTCGAGCGCACGGGCGAGCGCGTTGCGGTCGTGGCTGTCGAGCAGTTCGAGATCGCGGCCGGTGGCCTCGTTCGGGTAGGCGGCCTCGATGGCCTGCGTGTAGGCAGGGTTTGCGTAGCTCAATCCGCCGCCGCTCCGGCGGGTCCAGACGGGCCACGGCAAAGTCGCGGCGAGGCCGCGCAGCATCTCGGTGTCGTCCTGCAGCACGCGATAGCGCTGCGTCATCTCGGCAAGCTCGCGACGCAGGCCGCTGAGTTCGCGCAAGCGAACGATGGCCTGCCCGCCGATGGCGCGGCCCATCGCCTCGATGGCGCGGCCGTTCGACGTCATCAGGTTCAACGCAAAGCCTTCGCCGGTTTCGAGCAGCGCATCGACGGCATGATCCATCTGCAACGCCGGCTCCGGCGGCAGCCACGCGCCGAAGGCCAGCACGCGCTGCACCGATTGCGTGGCCGCATCGAACGGAATCAGCAGGCTGACATCGCCGCTGATCTGCGGGCGGTTGTCGCCGGCGGGCCAGGAAATCAGCACCTGTTGTTCGGCGAACAGCAGCGCGCGAAAACGATCCGCATCGGCCTGCAGCCGCCGCACGTCGCCGCGCAAGGCTGCTTCCGTTCTGGCGGCGCGGGTGCGCGTGCGCATCAGCACGATGGCGGAGAATACCGAAAAGCCCAGCACCGCGGCCGCGATGACCAGCACGACGAGTTCCTGGCGGTCGAGATCGAGATAGTTGATCAGGGCCTGCTCGACATTCTCGGCGTGCGCAGGCGAAATCGCGACAACGCCCAGCGTGCCGCCGCCGACCAGCGACGTGCACGACAGCATCAATCGACGCATCGCTGCGATCACGCTTGACATGGATGGCCCCAAACCACACGACGGCACGACCCGCGTGATGGCCGCCGTTCGCGAATCATTTCGACGATACCCTCTTGGCGACTCGCACGGAAAGAGTCCGAAACAGGAACGGGAGTCGGTGCGCAAAAAAATGCGGCGGTGAGTCTTTCGGGTGGGCTGTCTCCCTCTCCCCGTTCTTACGGGGAGAGGGAGACAGCCTCAACCTCACCTTCCCGTCGAGCCGAACCCGCCGCTGCCACGCTCGCTGTCCGGCAGCGCCTCGACAACGCGGAACTGCGCCTGCACCACCGGCGCGATCACCATCTGCGCGATCCGTTCGCCGCGCTTGATCGTGAAAGCCTCGGCGCCGTGATTGATCAGCAGCACCGAAATCTCGCCGCGATAGTCCGCGTCGATCGTGCCCGGCGAATTCAGCACTGTGACGCCATGCCTGGCCGCGAGGCCTGAGCGCGGACGCACTTGCGCCTCATGGCCCGACGGCAGCGCCATGGTCAGGCCCGTCGGGATCATGGCGTGCTTGCCTGACGCGAGGATCGTCGGCGCGTCGGCCGGCACCGCGGCGAGCAGATCGAGTCCGGCGGCATGCGCGCTCTGATAGGCCGGCAGCGGCAGGCCCTCGCCATGCGGCAACTGTTTGACGTCGACTGTCAGACTCATGTGGTTTCCAGAAATGTTGCGATCCGTGCGACCAATGCTTGCGCGACCTCCTGCTTGCTCATGTCGGGCCAGGCTTCCGTGTCGCCGTCGTCGCGCGTCAGCAGATGGACCGTATTGCGGTCGCCGCCCATCACGCCGGACGTGGGCGAGACGTCATTGGCGACGATCCAGTCGCAGCCTTTGCGCGCGATCTTCGCTTGCGCGTTGGCGATCAGGTTTTCGGTTTCGGCCGCGAAGCCGATCACAAGACGCGGGCGCCGTTCGGTCAACTGTGAAATCGTCGCGAGAATATCGGGGTTTTCGATCAATGTCAGTGCGGGCATTGCGCCGCCGGTCTTCTTGATCTTCTGCGCGCCTGCGCTGGCGACGCGCCAGTCCGCCACCGCGGCTGCGAAGATCGCGACGTCGCAGGGCAATGCGGCCTCGACCGCGCCGAGCATATCGCGCGCGGATTCGACGCGAATGGATTCGACGCCGGGGGGATCGGGCAGATCGACCGGCCCCGAGATGAGCGTCACCTCCGCGCCCGCCGCGCGGGCCGAGGCGGCGATGGCGAAACCCTGCTTGCCGGACGAGCGATTGGCGATATAGCGCACCGGATCGATCGGCTCATGTGTCGGCCCGGCGGTGATGAGCAGGCGACGGTTCTTTAGCCGCTGCTCAATTGGCGTCCGTAGAAACCTGTCGGCCGCATCCGCGATTTGAATCGGTTCGGCCATGCGGCCGGTGCCGGCCTCGTTGCGCTCCGCCATCTCGCCGGACATCGGGCCGATCAGCGTGACGCCGTCGCGCACAAGCTGCGCGACGTTGCGCGTGGTCGCGGCGTTGCTCCACATCAACGGATTCATCGCCGGCGCGAGCAGGATCGGACGATTGCTCGCGAGCAAGATCGCCGATGCCAGGTCGTCGGCATGACCATGCGCCATTTTCGCCATCAGATCGGCCGTCGCGGGCGCGACCACGATAAGATCACAGTCTCTGGCGAGCCGGATATGCCCGGCATCGAACTCGCTTTGCGGATCGAACAGGTCCGTATAGACGCGGCCATGTGCGAGCGCGCTCGCCGCCAGCGGCGTCACGAATTGCTGCGCCGCCTTGGTCAGCACGACCCGCACCTCGCTGCCGCGCTCCTTCAGCCGCCGGATCAAGTCGAGCGCCTTGTAGGCCGCGATGCCCCCGCCGATGATCAGCGTAATCCGGGGGATGACGTTTTGTGGCACGATCGCAACGGCTTGCGGGTGGGCGGCGATGGCGCCACGTGCGACGTCGCGCAGGATGACGCGCACCTCGTCTTCCACCGACCGGCCGTTTCGCGCCGCCCGCAGACGCAATTCATCGCGGATCGCATCGTCGAGCTTGCGGATCGTCAGGCTGGCCATGACAGCAATGCTAGCAATTATACGATAGCGATGCAATCATTACAGCCGCCACAGGATGATGATGAACGTGATGGCGATCACCCACAGCGCCAGCGTATTCCAGCGGTTGCGGCGTGATTGTTCGCGGCCGATCGCATCGATCGTTTCCGGCGCCAGAACCAGGCCTTCGCGCGTCATCGCTTCAAACTGTTCCAGCGTCGCCACAGAGCGCACGGCAATCGCCGGCAGCCCCGACAGCACCCGGCCGATCTCGCCGGCGCCCGACAGCGCGCCTTCGATCTTGCCGCGCGGTCCGAGATTGCGCGCGATCCATTCGCGCACCACGGGATCTGCGATCGTCCAGATGTCGAGCTTGGGGTCGAACGATCGCGCGACGCCTTCGACGACCACCATCGTCTTTTGCAGCAGGATCAATTCAGGCCGCGTTCGCATGTCAAACAGCCCGGTGACTTCGAGCAGCAGCGTCAGCAACTTCGCCATCGAGATGTCTTCGGCGGTCCGATTGTGGATCGGCTCGCCGATCGCGCGGATCGCCTGCGCGAAGTTCTCGACCGAGTGGTGCCCCGGGACATAGCCGGCCTCGAAATGCACCTCGGCGACGCGACGGTAATCTCGCGTGATAAAGCCGAGCAGGATTTCCGCAAGGAAGCGCCGCTCCTTCAGCCCGAGTCGGCCCATGATGCCGAAATCGACAGCGACGAGCCGGCCTTGCGGATCGAGAAACAGATTGCCGGGATGCATGTCGGCATGGAAGAAGCCGTCGCGCAGCGCATGACGCAGAAAACTCTGAATCACCTTGCGGCCGAGATCGGCGCGATCGACATTCGCAGCGGCCAGCCGCACGTGATCGTTCAGCGCGATGCCGTCGATCCACTCCATCGTCAGCACATTGTGGCTGGTGCGATCCCAGTCGACCTGCGGGACGCGGAAATCCGGGTCGTCCCTGGTATTCTCCGCCATCTCGGAAAGCGCGGCGGCCTCCAGCCGCAGATCCATTTCCATCGCGACCGAACGCGACATCGTGGCGATGATCTCGACCAGCCGAAGCCGCCGCGCCTCGGAGGAATGCTTCTCGGCATTCTCGGCAACGAAGACGAAATCACCGAGGTCGCGACGAAAGCGCGTTCCGACATCCGGCCGCAGCACCTTTACGGCGACAACGCTGCGGACGCCGCCGGCCTCGACCTCGGCGCGATGCACCTGCGCAATGGAGGCGGCGGCAACCGATGGGCCAAGCGTCACAAAGGCCTGTGCTACCGGTCGTTCCAGCGATGCGGCGATCACCGCTTCGGCTTCGGCCTGCGGGAACGGCGGCAATCTGTCCTGAAGGCTTTCGAGGTCGCGCGCCATCGCGACGCCGACGACGTCAGGCCGCGTCGCAAGAAATTGCCCGAGTTTGAGATAGGCCGGGCCGAGCCGCGTCAACGCCCGCGACAGGCGCGCGCCGGATTTGACGCCGGGCCGTTCGATCAGGCGCGCCATCCGCAGCGCCAATTGCGCGGGCGGAGGCACGAGAGACGGATCGACAACGCCGAACACGCCTTCGCGCGCGAAGACATAGCCGGCGCGGACAAGCCTTGCGATATGCGTCGCGGCTGAGATCACAAACGCCAGCCCGAATGCAGCGCGACGATGCCGCCGGAGAGAACATCGTGCTTGACGCGGGAGAAGCCCGCATCGCGGATCATTTCGGAAAACACAGCAGGCTTGGGAAACTTGCGGATCGATTCCACGAGATAGCGATAGGAGTCCGCATCGCCGGTAACGGCTTTTCCGAGCCGCGGAATGACGTTGAACGAGAACAGGTCGTAAATCTTGTCGAGGCCCGGCACCTCGACGCTGGAAAATTCCAGACATAGAAACCGGCTGCCGGGCTTCAAGACGCGATAGGCCTCGGCGAGCGCCAAATCGATCCGCGGCACGTTGCGGATGCCGAAGGCGATCGTATAGGCATCGAAGCTGCGATCGGCGAACTGAAGGGCCTCCGCATTGCCTTCGACGAAGGTGACGCGCTGATCCAGCAGCGCTTTTTCGGCGCGCTCGCGGCCGACACCAAGCATGCCGGTGTTGATGTCGCAAACCGTCGCGTGGAACCCGTGGCCGGCGGCCCTGGCCGCGCGAAACGAGATATCACCCGTGCCGCCGGCGACATCGAGCAACGCAAACGGCTGGTCGCCGTGCGGCGGATTCAGCGCAGTGATCATGATGTCCTTCCAGACCCGGTGCAGCCCGCCCGACATCAGGTCGTTCATCAAGTCGTAACGTTGCGCGACGCTGTGGAACACGTCGTTGACAAGCGTCTGCTTGTCGTCGAGCGGCACGTCCCGAAAGCCGAAATGCGTCGATTGATCAGTTCCATCCATCATGTCACCTCTGTCCGCCAACCATAGCGCGGGGGTCGGGCGCTCGCTACATAGCATGGCATCAGGCAGCGAAGGGGCACGCGCGATGCCGGCGTTAGTTTAATTTCAGAAGGGCCAAGCATGACGCCACATTTCACCCCCGTGACGCCAATCCTTCGCATGTTCGATGTTGCCAAGGCACGCGAGTTTTACCTGGAGTTTCTCGGCTTCACGGTCGTGTTCGAGCACCGTTTCGAGCCTCATTTTCCGCTCTATATGCGGATATCGCTGGGTGGCATCCTGCTGGATCTCAGCGAGCATCATGGCGATGCCTCGCCGGGCGCGAAGGTCATCATCGATATGACGGGCCTTGCGGACTACAACGCAATGCTGCTCGCCAAACATTATGGCTATGCGCGGCCTGGCCTGGTCAAGCAACCGTGGGCGACCACGATGACGATTGGCGATCCGTTCTCCAATCACCTCGTGTTCAGCGAGAGCAGCGATGATGTGTCACGGTGAATTTGGCCGCTGCCGTCATCCCCGACAAGCGCGCTCTTGCGCGCGCGGATCGGCGGAACCAGTATTGCAGAGCGCCAGTACTTAAACTCTCATTTTGCGGAATACTGGTTCACCCGCTTTCGCGGGTGATGACGATCTACGTTGGAGCGATGTCATTGCCCGAACTGCCCGAAGTCGAGACCGTGCGCCGCGGATTGCAGCCGGCGATGGAGGGCGCGATCATCGTGAAGGCCGAGACGCGGCGCGGCGATCTGCGGTTTCCGTTTCAGCCGGATTTTACCGAGCGACTTGACGGGCAGACTGTCGTCTCGCTCGGCCGTCGCGCCAAATATCTTCTCGCGGATTTGTCGTCCGGCGACGTCTTGCTGATGCATCTCGGCATGTCGGGCTCGTTCCGCGTGGTGTCCGATGAGGCCGCCGTCACGCCCGGCGCGTTTCACCATCCGCGCGGCGAGGATCGCACCCACGATCATGTGTTGTTCCACATGTCGAACGGCATATCCGTCGTCTTCAACGATCCCCGCCGCTTCGGTTACATGAAGGTGCTGGCCCGCACGGAGATGGCGCACGATCCGCTGCTGAAGGACATCGGTCCCGAGCCGCTCGGCAATGCATTCGATGCTGCGATGCTGGCGCGCGCCTGCGCCGGCAAGACAACCAGCCTCAAAGCCGCCTTGCTCGATCAACGCACCGTCGCCGGTCTCGGCAACATCTATGTCTGCGAGGCGCTTTTTCGTTCGCGCCTGTCGCCGCGGCGGCTCGCTGCGACGCTCGCCACCAAGAAGGGCTTGCCGACCGATCATGCGGTGCGGCTGGTCGACGCGATTCATGCGGTGCTGCATCAGGCCATCGCGGCCGGCGGTTCGTCGCTTCGCGACCACCGCCAGACCTCCGGCGAACTCGGCTATTTCCAGCACTCGTTTCAGGTCTATGACCGCGAAGGCGAACCGTGCCAGACCGATGGCTGTTCAGGGCTGGTGAAGCGTTTCGTGCAGAACGGCCGCTCGACATTCTGGTGCCCGAAGTGCCAGCGGTAAGGTTTAAGCGAGCCAGTTTGCGATCTTGAGACCGTGCACGCGGCCGAACTCTTTTGCGTTCGCCGTGACGAGTACGGCACCCAGTGACCGCGCATGCGCGGCAATCAGCAAATCGTTTGGGCCAATCGGTCTTCCTGCCCGTTCGAGATCATTGCGGATCGCGGCATAATCAGCGTCGGCAGGGCTGTCGAACGCGACGACATCAAGTTCGCCGAGAAGTTGCTCGACCAGTTTGGTCAAGCGCGGCGAGTTGCGTTTGGTGCAGCCGAAGCGAAGTTCAGAGGCAGTGATAATGCTCACGCAAATCGCAGCGACTCCGACTTTGCGGATTTTCTTTTCCACCTTGCCTGTCGGATTGCGCAGCAGGTCGGACACGATATTGGTGTCCAGCATATACCGCGTCACACTCAAATTTTGACGTCCCGCAGCGGCAGAAGATCGCGGTCGACGTCAGGAAACTCTTCATCGAATGGCTGCATCGTCTCCAGCAGCGCCAGCAGGCCGCGCTTTCTGACAGGCTCGATCACGAGCCTGTCGCCGTCACGGTGCATCACCGCTTCGTCGCCCGGCAGTTCAAATTCAACGGGAATGCGGACGGCCTGATTGCGGCCGTTGCGGAATAGTTTGACGTGCCGTTGCTCAGACATGCCGCCTCCTTCGCCTATGCCAAAAGCCTATGCTAACCCATAATCTGTTGCAAGCCGCTATTTTCTCACGCAAATGACCCGCACGACGGAGGGTTTTGCGTCGCCGCCCACGGCATCGCCAATAGTGACACCGTTCGTCTGCAAAAACGCGCGCACAGCCTCGGCCGGTGCGAGAACGGCCTGCGGCGTTGGCGGCACCGGGCCTGCGACGACGGCGGGTTTGAGCACTGCGATACCGACAAAGTTGCCGCCGTTATCGCGCACCGCCGCGCCGGAAAAACCCAAACCGGGCGCGGGGGAGAGCATTGGATCGCCGCTCGGGGCAGGCGACGCCTGCGCTTTCGCGACGCTCACCGCCGAGCCGCCGCCCTGGTTCTGCGGATCGGCAATGCCGGTGACATCCAGCGCGCCGGCATTCGCCTTGCCGCCAAGCCCGAGCGGCACGAGTCCGCGCGCGCCGAACAGCCGCAGCAGCGCCAGATCATGCAGCCGATCGTCGGCGAAGCGCTCGGCATTGCCGTGGCCGGCAATCACGATCGACTGGCAACCCTCCACCGCCGCGCGATCGGTGATGATGACGCCGTCCGCGCCAACCACCGTCCCGGTTGCATATTCGACCGTCCTGCGCGGCGCGGGCGCACCGGCCATCGCTCCGGCCGGGAACGGCGTGAATGCCGATGACATCGCGATCACCACCGGCGCCATCGTGCCTTCGGTGGCCTGATCGTAGAGGACGGTCATCCGTCTGATCTCGCCGTCCCTGATCTGGCCACGGACGTAGAATTTCTTCAGTCCTTGCATGCCGGACAGCACGAAGAAATCCGGCCGCACCGCGGCGTAATCGATGCGGCGGCCGCCGGGTTCCTTCTTCTCTTGCTCGGCGACGGCCGCGATCGTCGCGGCTGCATCCTTGCGGCGCGAGACGACAATCTGGATCGTGCCCGTCGTTGAAGCCCAGCGCGTGCCCTCGGCGTTGCTGGATTGCTGCGGCACAAGTTTCAGAGGTACGCCGAGCCGCGTGCCGGTCGCGGTGTCGCTGACGATCTTCCAGCCGACATTGTCCTGTTGCGTCTTCGCGGCAGCGGCGAGCAGCGCGCGCTGCTGCGGATTCAGCGCGCCGGTAGTCGCACCGCCATTGTTTTTCTGGAACGCCTTGATCGAGGTCGTCATGCGCTCATTGGCTTCTCCCGAAATCGCGCCGTTGTAATCGCCGGCCCAGGCCAGATCAGACTGCAACGCCATCCGCTCGGCCTGCGCGGCCGGATCGGCAGGCACGACCGGGCGCGCGACAGCCGGCGCTGCAGGCTTCGGCTTCGCGGCAGGAGCCGCCGCTGCCGGCGGCGGTGCGGGCGTCTGTGCGGCGGCCGAGCCCGCGACCAGGATGAGCGCGGTTGCGGCGAGCATCGATCTCATGACAAATCCCGAATCCGTGTCCATTGACGGCGCTGCAATTAAGCACATCTGCTTGGTCGACAACACCAAATGCGGGTTCACCGCGCGAAGGATCAGACGGCAACATGCTTTCCGCCGACGAACTCGAACGCTACGCCCGCCACATCGTGCTGCGCGAGATCGGCGGCCCCGGCCAGGCGAAGCTGAAGGCGGCGCGGGTGCTGGCGATCGGTGCGGGCGGGCTCGGCGCGCCGGTGCTGATGTATCTCGCCGCCGCCGGCGTCGGCACGCTCGGCATCGTCGACGACGATCATGTGTCGCTGTCCAATCTGCAACGCCAGATCATTCACGGCACGTCCGACATCGGCAAGCCGAAGACCGTCAGCGCCGCCGCCACGATTCATGCGCTCAATCCGCATGTCCAGGTGAATGCGCATAACACGCGGCTCGACGGGGCCAATGCGATGGCGTTGATCGCGGATTACGACCTCGTGCTCGACGGTTCAGACAATTTCGCAACACGTTATCTGGTGGCGGACACCTGCTCTCTGGCGAAGCGGCCGCTCATCACCGGCGCGCTCGGCGCCTTCGACGCCTCGCTGACCACGCTGCGCCCGTTCGAACGCAACGCCGACGGCGTTTTGAACCCGACCTATCGCTGCCTGTTTCCTGAAGCGCCGCCGCCCGGCACCGTCCCGACATGTCAGGAGGCCGGCGTGATGGGCGCGCTGGCCGGGATGCTGGGCTCGATGATGGCGCTGGAGGCGATCCGCGAGATCACGGGGTTCGGCGAAGGCCTCGTTGGGCGGCTGCTGATGATCGATGCCCGCGCGATGCGGTTCGAGACGCTGCGGTACGGGCGGGTAGAACCCTGAAGCATTGAGTCAGTACGATTTGAGAATTTCGTCGTATTCGCTGTGAGTTCCAATCCAGAACCAAACCGCAAAATCCTCGCGGACCAGTGCAACAGCCCGGTAGTCGATTCCGACTCAGACCGAATACAGCCGGCCGATGCGCTTGAAATGCAAAGACGGGTGATAAGGATCGGATTGGAGGAGCTTGAAGTTCTTGTCGGCGAGCGCGCGGATCGGCACAGGCAGTCGATCATAGGCCTGCCAGAATTTCTTGTTAGTTCGATGTATCACAAAGGCTTTGTGCGCCCGGCGATATCGTCCGCCAGCACTTCATCAAGCCACTTGTCGAGGCGGCCCGATCTCGCATCATCCTCGATTGCCTTATCGAACTTCGTCTCGGAAAAATGCTTGAACCATTCATGGAAGCGAAAGTAGTCCTCGCCTTCCAGGCGCTCCACCGCGCGTTCAATGTCCTCGACGGTCGTCATGGAATTATGATAGCAGAACCAAGCGAACTGCAACAGTGCTTGCGTTTAAAAAGGGATCATGCGTGTCGGGGCTGCTTTCAAGATTCGTGGCTTCAAGACGTCATGATAGTCGATGACGATCGTCGCACCGTCTTCAGGCGCGCATTCGGCGAAATAGCGTTTCTGTCCGCCGATGTATCTTTCGTTTGATTTTGCATTCACGTCCGGCGAACCGAAGTCGTTTCCGCGTTGCGCGCCTCGCGGGATCGATATGTCGAGATCGACCCTGAGAAAAATCGAGAAATCCCAGTAAGGTTTCAATTCCGGACGGTGCAGAAAGATGCCGTCGACGATGAGGGCAGCGGTCGCTTCGGCTTGTTGTCAGTCCGGCGGCACCAGGGCGTCCAGCCTATGGGCAAAATATTTCGCACAGTATCGGCCCGAGCCGGACGGGCTCAACGGATCGAGCAAGAGCGCGCGAAAAGCATCGTAATGGTACGAGTCGAGAAAGAAGCCGTCGGGCGACGATCGCCCCCGCGCATAACGTTGTGCGCGGGGATTATGAAAGTCATCGACCGATGCGCGAATGGTCGATCGACCACGCCGGCTGACTTCTGCTGCGAGATGATCGGCAAACATCGTCTTCCCCGCGCCATCGACGCCGATGCGCACGATTCGTTCCGGGCATTGCGAGATGACGAGATCAGCGAGCCAGCTCAAGATCGATGAATGGGCCTCGCTCACGCCGTCCGCCCCCTCACATCATGTTCGGCAGCACCCGGTCCGGCGGCTTGTGCGCATCCAAAAACGTGCGGATGTTGATGATGACCTTCTCGCCCATTTCGACGCGGCCTTCGATCGTCGCCGAACCCATATGCGGCAGCAGCGTGACCTTGCCGGCGCGGGCCAGCCGCACCAGTTTCGGATTGACCGCCGGCTCATGCTCGAACACGTCGAGCGCGGCGCCTGCGATGTCGCCGCTCTCGATCAATTTGGTCAGCGTCTCTTCGTCGATGACTTCGCCGCGAGCGGTGTTGACGATATAGGCATCCTTGCGAACCAGCTTCAGCCGCCGCGCCGACAGCAGATGGAACGTCGCCGGCGTATGCGGGCAATTGATCGAGATGATATCCATCCGCGCCAGCATCTGGTCGAGCGAATCCCAATAGGTCGCGCCGAGTTCGTCGGCGATGCGCGGCGCGACCGGCTTGCGGTTGTGATAGTGAATCTGCAGGCCGAACGCCTTGGCGCGGCGTGCGACGGCCTGGCCGATCCGGCCCATGCCGATAATGCCGAGGCGCTTGCCGCCGATGCGATGGCCGAGCATCCAGGTCGGCGACCAGCCTGCCCAATCCTTGCCTTCCGTCAGGATCGACGCGCCCTCGATCAGCCGGCGCGGCACCGCAAGAATCAGCGCCATCGTCATGTCGGCGGTGTCTTCGGTCAGCACCTTCGGCGTGTTCGTCACGGTGATGCCGCGCGCCGCAGCCGCCGCGACATCGATATTGTCGACGCCATTGCCGAAATTGGCGATCAGCTTCAGCCGGCCACCCGGCTGGTTGAGAATGTCGGCGGTGATTTCGTCAGTGACGGTCGGCACCAGCACGTCGGCATTGCGCACGGCATCGGCAAGGTGTTCCGGCGACATCGGCTCGTCGTCAAGGTTCAGGCGCGCATCGAACAGTTCGCGCATCCGCGTCTCGACCATGTCGGGCAGTTTGCGGGTGACGACGACGAGCGGCTTCTTTTTCAGCGACATGATGGGCTCTCGACGGGCGTTTGCAGAGAGGATTGAGCGATCCGTTCAGTCCCCATTAACCCGGTTGTTTGAAACTGCCGCTGCCTGCGTCCGGGTTTCGTTCTCTCTAGCAGAAGGCTGCGGCAAGACAAGAACCCTGTCTCGAACGGGATCTTGCGCTTTGCAACATCGCCGAGCACGGACATCAGGCGATGACGATGCGTGACGACAAGGGGCTTGGTGAAATGGTTGCGGGGCGAGTGTTATCGGCGCTGCTGATGTCAGTGGCGTTGTGGAGCGTGTCGGCGGGTGAAGCGCTTTGCGCCAAGGATACGCCGGTCTCGACCAGCGGGCTCCCGATCCCGCGTTATGTCAGCCTGAAGTCGGACCACGTGAATGTCCGCGCCGGCCCGACCAA
This sequence comes from uncultured Tardiphaga sp., assembly GCA_964244735.1. GTDB lineage: Bacteria > Pseudomonadota > Alphaproteobacteria > Rhizobiales > Xanthobacteraceae > Tardiphaga. Next base: position 27,121 of record CAXTJT010000018.1, on the reverse strand, counting down.
GGACAACGATGTGGCCTGGGTCTATACGCGCTCGGGCCTTCCGGTCGAGATTACCGCCGAGTTCGAGAACTGGCGGCGGGTGCGCGATTCCGAGGGTTCGGAAGGCTGGGTCTATCACTCGCTGCTGTCGGGCCGACGGACCGCGGTCGTGACGATGAAGGCCAAGGACGATTTGGCCCCGATCTATGATCGCGCGGATCTCACCAGCGCGGTTGCAGCCAAGCTGCAAGCCGGCGTTGTGGCGCAAGTCAAGAAATGCGTCGCCAACTGGTGTCGGGTCATCGGCGAAGGTTTCGATGGCTGGATCGAGCAGCAACGGCTGTGGGGCGTTTATGCCGACGAGAAAGTGGATTGAGGGACGACACCTCTCAACACATCAGGCGTCATCCGCGCGAAAGCGGGGAACCCGTCCGCCGCAACTTCTCGTTCCAGAAATGAACGTCACGGAATACTGGACCACCCGCCTTCGCGGGTGGTGACGACAATCCGCTTGAAACCCGCTTATCGTTTCTTGCGCAGGCGCACGACCATGTCGATGCGGCTGATTTCGTAACCGTCGGGCACGTCGGGCATGCGCGACAGCACAAGATGCGGGTCGGGAATATCGACCAGCTCGTGGCTGTTCTCGATATAGAAGTGGTGATGCGCGGTCACGTTGGTGTCGAAATAGGTCTTGGTGCCATCGACGCTGACCTGACGCAGAAGGCCTGAATCCGTCAACTGGTTCAGCGTATTGTAGACCGTCGCGAGCGACACCGGCACCTTCGCCAGCGTGGCTTCCTCGTACAACATTTCGGCCGTCAGATGGCGCGCGCCCTTGCCGAACAACAGCCAGCCAAGCGCCATGCGCTGACGTGTCGGGCGCAAGCCGACCGAAGACAACATCTCGTTGACGTCATGCCACGGACATCCCGTCAGCGCGGGCTGACGACCGCGACCGATTTCCGCAATGAAGGCGGCATCGTCATTCATGTTGGTCAAATCGCTCGTTTCCACGCCAAAACCTCGGTCTCGTCAATACATCACCTATCTTTATAGAAAGTAAGCCGCGCAGATGCAAGTTTTTCGCAACTGGGCATGCCTGCCCCGCGAATCAGCGTTGATTTGTCGCGATGCAGCGCGCGGCGCGGGTTTGACCACTCATGGGGCTATGTTAGACGCAGTGGCGCCTTGCCGTCCGGTGATTGGGAACCGGCTGCAGGGCGCGGTCATGCCGGAGCCATGTCGCTCCTCTATTCAAAGCAATTCCGAAAAGTCAAAGGCGAGGGTAATGCAGGACAGGCAGAGCAGCTACGATTACGAAGACCTGCTGGCCTGTGGCCGCGGCGAGCTGTTCGGCCCCGGCAACGCGCAATTGCCGCTTCCACCGATGCTGATGTTCGACCGCATTACCGAAATTTCCGAGGCCGGCGGCGAATATGGCAAGGGCGTGGTTCGCGCGGAACTCGACGTGCAGGACGACCTTTGGTTTTTTGGCTGCCACTTTAAGGGCGATCCGGTGATGCCGGGCTGCCTCGGTCTCGACGCGATGTGGCAGATGGTCGGCTTCTTTCTCGGCTGGAGCGGCGGCCAGGGCCGCGGCCGCGCTTTGGGCCTCGGCGAATTGAAATTCGCCGGCCAGGTGCTGCCTGGTGTCCGCAAAGTCACCTACAACGTCGACATGAAGCGCGTGATGCGCTCGAAGCTGTGGCTTGGCATTGCCGACGCCACGCTTTTGGCCGATGGCGAAATCTTCTATCGCGCCAAGGATCTGAAGGTCGGCCTTCTCAAGATCGGCGCGGCGCAACCGAACGCTTGACGCGCGCGCTTTGCGACGGCCAATGGCGGCCGTCGTGATCGCGACTTATATCGAACCGATCATCCATCCATTGAAACGACAGGGCGAGGCGATCATGAGACGGGTTGTCATTACGGGGATGGGCATTGTCTCGTCCATCGGAAACAACACCCAGGAAGTGCTTGCGAGCCTTCACGAGGCGAAATCCGGAATTACGCGGGCCGACAAATATGCCGAGCTTGGCTTCCGCTCGCAGGTGCAGGGAGCGCCGACCTTGAACCCGGCCGACACGGTCGATCGCCGTGCGATGCGCTTTCTCGGCGAAGGGGCGGCCTGGAATCACGTCGCAATGGAGCAGGCCATCCAGGATTCCGGCCTGGAGCCGACCGACGTCTCCAACGAGCGCACCGGCATCATCATGGGGTCGGGCGGGCCGTCGGCGCGCACCATCGTTGAATCCGCTGACATCACGCGCACCAAGGGCCCCAAGCGTGTCGGCCCGTTCGCGGTGCCGAAGGCGATGTCGTCGACAGCATCCGCAACGCTTGCGACCTGGTTCAAGATCAAGGGAGTCAATTATTCGATCTCATCGGCCTGCGCGACGTCGAATCACTGCATCGGCAATGCCTATGAAATGATCCAGTGGGGCAAGCAGGATATCGTCTTCGCCGGCGGCTGCGAAGAACTCGACTGGTCGCTGTCGGTGCTGTTCGACGCGATGGGCGCGATGTCGTCGAAATATAACGACACGCCGTCCACGGCCTCGCGCGCCTATGACGTCAGCCGCGACGGTTTCGTCATCGCCGGCGGCGCGGGCGTCGTCGTGCTCGAAGAGCTTGAACACGCCAAGGCGCGGGGCGCGAAGATCTACGGGGAAGTCGTCGGCTATGGTGCGACGTCGGACGGCTACGACATGGTCGCTCCGTCGGGTGAAGGCGCCGAGCGCTGCATGCGCATGGCGATGGCCGGCGTGACCACCAAGATCGACTACATCAATCCGCACGCGACCTCGACGCCGGCCGGCGATCCGCCGGAAATCGCCGCGATCCGCAAGGTGTTCGGCAATGAGGACAAGTGCCCGCCGATCTCGGCGACCAAGTCGTTGACCGGGCATTCGCTTGGCGCGACCGGCGTGCAGGAAGCGATCTATGCGCTGCTGATGATGCAGAACGGCTTCATCTGCGAGAGCGCCAACATCACCGAACTCGATCCGTTGTTTGCCGACATGCCGATCGTGCGCAAGCGCATCGACAACGCCAAGCTCGGCACCGTGCTGTCGAATTCCTTCGGCTTCGGCGGCACCAACGCGACGCTGGTGTTCAGGCGCCTGGATGCTTGATTTTTTCTTCACCTCTCCCCGTCCTTCACGGGGAGAGGTCGACCGGCGAAGCGCAGCGAAGTCGGTCGGGTGAGGGGCCATGCACTTGCTTCCCTCAATGTCTGCCTTTCCGAGGGCAAGAGCCCTCACCCCGACCCTCTCCCCGTGAAGAACGGGGAGAAGGAGCACGTCGTGCCCGTTGCGGCTGCCGAGTACGAACTGGAGTCTGAGTGATGCAAAATCTCATGCACGGCAAGCGCGGGCTCATCATGGGCGTCGCCAACGACCACTCGATCGCATGGGGCATCGCCAGGACGCTGCACGCGCATGGGGCAGAACTCGCTTTCACCTACCAGGGCGAGGCGCTGGGCAAGCGCGTCAAGCCGCTGGCGGAGTCGCTGAAGTCCGATCTCGTGCTGCCCTGCGATGTCGAGGACATTGCCAGCGTCGATGCGACCTTCGCCGCGCTGAACGACAAATGGGGCACGCTCGACTTCGTCGTCCACGCCATCGGCTTTACCGACAAGAACGAATTGCGCGGCCGCTATGCCGACACGACGCGCGCCAATTTCTCGCGCAGCATGGTGATCTCCTGCTTTTCATTCACCGAAGTGACGAAGCGCGCCGCCGAGCTGATGCTGGACGGCGGATCGATCATCACGCTGACCTTCGACGGCTCGAACCGGGTGATGCCGAATTATAATGTGATGGGCGTCATCAAGGCCGCGCTCGAGGCCTCGACGCGCTATCTCGCCGCCGATTACGGCCGCCAAGGCATCCGCGTCAACGCGATCTCGGCCGGTCCGGTCCGGACGCTGGCCGGCGCGGTGATCGGTGATTCACGCGCGATCTTCGGATTCATGCAGAAGCACTCGCCGCTCGGCCGCGGCGTGACGCTCGACGAACTCGGCGGCTCGGCGCTTTATCTGTTGTCGGAGCTGTCCGGCGGCGTCACCGGCGAAATCCATTACGTCGATTCGGGTTACAACATCATCTCGATGCCGCGGCCGGACGAGTTGTAGGGGCAAAGCGCAGCGCACGCTAAGAGCGCTTCATCGCACGTAGGCCGTCATCCCCGCGAGGCGGGGAACCAGTACGCTGCAGCCTCACGACTTTAACTCAAACGTTACGGAATACTGGATCACCCGCCTGAGCAAGAGCGGGTGACGACGGCGGTGCAACCGAGCGATGCCATCGTGCCGACGCCTCACCCCGCGCTCATCTTCTCCGCCGCCTTGAATGCCGGTCGTGCGCTGATGGCATCGAGATAGCGCTCGAAGGACGGCCGCGTCGGGATCATCTTGAAGATCCGCACCGCGAAATTGATGCCGGAACCGATCACGATATCGGCGGCGGAAAAATCCTCGCCCAGCAAATACGGGCCGGTCTCGACTGCTTTGTCGAGGACATCGAATGTCTGCCCGGTGCTGCCCCATGATGCAGTGGCGGTCGGAACGTCGAACTTGAGAAAAGCCTGCATGATGGCCGGCTCGATACAACTGGGCCCGAAGAACAACCACTGCAGGTAACGCGCCCGTTTGGGGTCGCCGATCGGCGGCGCGAGTTTGGCGTCAGGGTATTTTTCGGCGATGTAGGCGATGATCGCAGCGCCTTCTCCCATCGCGGCATCGCCGTCGCTCAATGCGGGGACCTTGCCCATCGGATTGACCGCGAGATAGTCCGGCGTCTTGTGCGCGTCGTTGGCCGTGTCGAGTTGCACGCTTTCATAAGGCATGCCGGTTTCTTCCAGCGCCCATAACGATGCGAAGGACCGCGTCCGCGGCGACCAGTAGATTTTCATGGCGTTCTCCTTGCGGGTGTCGTGACACAATCTGTCGAAAGAATCCTGCGGCGATGCAAGAGGTCGACCTTGTCATGAGATGCGAGCCAACGGCGCTGTGTGCGCCGCCATCCTGACGAAGCTCGACGGATGCGGCGCAGGACATCCTTCGATGCGTCGCAAGATAAGGCCTCAGGATGACGATATGGCCGTTGCCTTCTCATCTCTCGATCGAGCCCCTTAATCGCCGCTTAACGCTGCCTTAAACCACGCCCCGTAAGGTGCCGCGGGGTCCTGAGTTTGTCTCGGTTGGCGTGGTTGCGGATGGCGTCGGGCAGGAAAAAAGGCAATGCGCGCAAGGAGCCGACCTTCGGGCTCGGCGCGGCCTTGACCGATTTTCGGCTCGGTCCGCAGGACCGCGTCACCGTCGCCGACGACAAGCCCAGAAAATCCGACAAGCCGACATCCGACCGCGGCAAGGCCGTTGGCCGCAAGTCGTCCAGGGCGCGCAAAGGCGGTTTCGGCGCCGGCGTAAAGCGGATGTTTTACTGGGGCGCGGTGCTCGGCCTGTGGGGCGCGATCGCCATCGCCGGCGGCGTCATCTATGTCGGCTCGCATCTGCCGCCGATCCAGTCGCTGGAGATTCCCAAGAAGCCCCCGACCATCCAGATCGTCGGCTTCGACGGCTCGACATTGGCGATGCGCGGCGAACAAGCGGGGGCGAATGTCGCGCTGAAGGATTTGCCGCCTTTTTTGCCGAAGGCCTTCATCGCGATCGAGGACCGCCGCTTCTATTCGCATTGGGGCATCGATCCGATCGGCATCGCCCGCGCCGCCGTCACCAATGTCATGCATCGCGGGGTCTCGCAGGGCGGCTCGACGCTGACGCAGCAACTCGCCAAAAACCTGTTCCTGACCGAACAGCGCACGCTGACCCGCAAGCTGCAGGAAGCCGAACTGGCGCTGTGGCTTGAGCGCAAGCATTCCAAGGCCGAGATTCTGGAACTGTATCTCAACCGCGTCTATTTCGGCTCCGGCGCTTACGGCGTCGAGGCGGCCGCGCAACGCTACTTCGGCAAGTCGGCGAAGACCGTGACGCTGGCGGAAGCCGCGATGCTGGCCGGCCTCGTCAAGTCGCCGTCGCGGCTGGCGCCGAACCGCAACCCCGAAGGCGCGGAGAATCGCGCGAAAGTCGTGTTGGCGGCGATGGCCGATGCGGACTTCATCACGCAGCAGCAGGCGCAAACCACGATCGCGAAGCCGTCTTATGCGGTGAAGCCGGTCGGCGCCGGCACGGTCAATTACGTCGCCGACTGGATCGGCGAAGTGCTCGACGATCTCGTCGGCCAGATCGACCAGAGCATCGTCGTCGAGACCTCGATCGATCCGAAGCTGCAAAGCCTGGCCGAGACGTCGATCATCGACGAACTTGCGGCGAAGAGCGTGAAGTTCAATGTCAGCCAGGGTGCGCTGGTGGCGATGACGCCGGACGGCTGGGTGCGCGCGATGGTCGGCGGCCGCAATTACGCCGAGAGCCAGTATAACCGCGCGGTGACGGCGAAGCGCCAGCCCGGCTCGGCGTTCAAGCCGTTCGTCTATCTCACCGCCATCGAGTCGGGCCTGACGCCGGACACGATCCGGCAGGATGCGCCGCTCGATGTGAAAGGCTGGAAGCCCGAGAACTACACGCACGAATATTTCGGTGCGGTGACGCTGACCCAGGCGCTGGCGATGTCGCTCAACACCGTCGCGGTGCGGCTCGGGCTTGAAGTCGGCGCCAAGAGCGTCGTGCGCACCGCGCACCGCATGGGCATTGCGTCGAAGCTGGATGCCAATGCCTCGATCGCGCTCGGCACGTCGGAAGTGTCGCTGACCGAACTGGTCGGGGCTTACGCGCCGTTTGCCAATGGCGGCCTCAGCGTGACGCCGCGCGTGGTCGTGAAGATCAAGACCGCGACCGGCAAGGTGCTCTATGCCCGCCCGACCGATGCGCCGTCTGCGGTGATCGATGCCCGCGCGGTGTCGATGATGAACACGATGATGCAGGAGACGCTGCTGTCCGGCACCGCGCGCAAGGCCGAAATTCCGGGCTGGTCGGCGGCGGGGAAAACAGGCACCAGCCAGGATTTCCGAGACGCCTGGTTCATCGGCTACACCGCGAACCTTGTGACGGGCGTCTGGCTCGGCAATGACGACAATGCGCCGACCAAAAAGGCCACCGGCGGCGGCCTGCCGGTCGAGATCTGGACGCGCTTCATGCGCACCGCGCATCAAGGCGTCGCGGTTGCGGCGTTGCCGGGCGGCGGCCGCATCGGCTGGATGGCGAACGTCGCGCAGACCCTGGCGCCCGCCGCGCCGCAATCGATCCCGCAACAAGGCGGCGCGCCGCCGGATAATCGTCAAGACAATCGCGGCTATGTGCCGTCGCCGGCCTATCCGCAGGCGCGTTATGCCCCGCCGCCGCAGTCGCCGTCTCAACAACGCCCCGCGCCGATGCAGACTTCGGCGCGGCCCGAAGCTGCCGCCGGCCTCGACGGCTGGCTGATGGATCGGTTGTTCGGGCGGTAGACGGCGCACGCGCAACGCATGCAGCCATCATCCCCGCGAAGGCGGGGAACCAGTATTCCGCGAGGTTAGCATTTTAGAACAAGCGGCACGGAATACTGGATCGCCCGGTCCTCTTGCGCAAGAAAGCGCATTCGGCCGGGCAATGACGTCAAAGCGTGCTGCGGCTACTCCGAAATCCCGTAGCGATGCAGGTCGTTGCCATGGGTATCGAGCCACGCTTTCGCGCGTTCGGTCGCAGGGCAAATCCTCGCCACCACGCGCCAGAATTTCGCCGAGTGATTCATCTCGACCAGATGTGCGACTTCATGCGCAGCGAGATAATCGAGCACGAAAGCCGGTGCGAGGATCAGCCGCCACGAGAACGACAGCGACCCCGCCGAGGTACATGACCCCCAGCGGCTTGACTGATCGCGGATCGAGAGGCGCTTGACCTTGACGCCGAGGCTCAAGGCATAATGCATCGACGCTTTCTGAAGGTCGGCACGGGCTTCGCGCTTGAGAAAATCATGGACGCGACGATCGATGTGCTCCGCGCCGCCGGCGACGCAGAGAATCTTTTCGCCGCTGTCGCGAACTTCCGTCCAGACCGTGCCGCGACTGCCGGCGCGATGCACGATCTTATGCGCGATGCCGCGCAACGGCACCCATGTTCCAGCCTGAAACGGTGCGGCCTTCGGCAGACGACCGAGCCGCGCGGCGATCCATGCGCCGTGTCGCTGCGCGAATTCCTTCGCATCCGCCAGCGAACCGCGCGGCGGCATCGTCAGGATCGCTTCGCGATCGCTCGGATGAATGCGCAGCGTGTAACGCCGTGCGCGACGATGGCGGCGCAGTCGCACCGCGAAGATTTGCGAGCCGTGCTTGATCGCAAGCGTGTGGGGCTCAGTGGGACGGCGATACAAAAGCGCGCGAAAAGCCATGAAGTCAGGTCCGGGCAGGAGAAACTCGCCCGGATTCTGCCATAACCGCCGCCAAGGAAACGGGCCCGCAGAAAAACAAATCATTTGCCCAATATACAGCAATATCGGGCTGTCGCACCCCTACAGACGGGGCCCGGGAACCTGAATCAAGATTCAGGACTAAGTTGGTTCGGGAGATCAAGGAGCGAATTAACTCCTCACTCCATGAGTGCCCACGGATCAGGCAGTTTTGGCCCCTGCCCGATCGCTGAAAACGTTAAAATCCGCATCGGAATGACCCGCGATTCAGCCGTTCACGCGCGCGGATTTCGCGCGCGACCGCAGATCATCTTATTCCGCCGCGGCTTCACGCTGTTCGGCGATCTCTTTCGCCTGATTGTTGGCGGTCGAACGCATGAAGTCGGAAATGCGCGGCACGATTTCGGATTTGAATCGCGAGCCGTTGAACACGCCGTAATGACCGACGCCTTTCTGAACGTAATGCACGCGCCGTTCATCCGGAATGTGCGGACACAGCCGATGCGTGGCTTCCGTCTGTCCCAATCCCGAGATGTCGTCGTTCTCGCCCTCGACAGTCATCAACGCGACACGCGTGATCTTCGACGGATCGACGCGCTTGTTGCGATGGAGCATCTCGCCCTTCGGCAGCGAATGCTTCACGAACACCACATCGACAGTCTGCAGATAATAATCGGCGGTAAGATCCATCACCGCGAGATATTCGTCATAGAATTCAACGTGCTTGTCGACGAGATCGCCATCGCCCTTGACGAGATTGCTGAACAGCCGCTTGTGCGCGTCCTTGTGCTTGTCGAAGTTCATGCTGATGAAGCCGGAGAGTTGCAGGAAGCCCGGATAGACGTCGCGCATGAAGCCCGGATGCGGAAACGGCACCTTGGTGATGACGTTGCTGCGGAACCAGTCGATGCCCTTCTCGGCGGCGAGGTTGTTCACCGCGGTCGGATTGCAGCGCGTGTCGATCGGCCCGCCCATCAACGTCATCGACAGCGGCACGTAGGGATCGTTGTCGGCTTCCATCACCGACACGGCGGCCAGCACCGGGACGGAGGGCTGGCACACCGCGATGATATGGATGTTGCCGCCAAGCTCCTGCAGCATCTCGATGATGTAATCGACATAGTCGTCGAGATCGAAGCGTCCGGCCGCCATCGGCACCATGCGCGCATCGGCCCAGTCGGTGATGTAGACTTCATGCGTCGGCAGAAACGCTTCGACGGTGCCGCGCAGCAGCGTCGCGTAATGGCCCGACATCGGCGCCACGATCAGCACGCGCGGCTGCGGATGACGCAGCGGGCGCGGATGCTTCCGATCGAAATACAACAGGCGGCAGAACGGCTTTTCCCATACCGAACGAATTTCGATCGGCGTGCGGACTCCGTTCACGTCGGTGTCGCGCAGGCCCCATTCCGGTTTGCCGTATTGCCGTGTGGTGCGCTCGAACAATTCGCAGCCTGCCGCGATCGAGCGACCGACATCGGTGTAGGACCACGGGTTCAGCGGATTCTTGAACAGGATCTTGGTCGCGTCCGTCATCGCGCGCGCCGGATTGAGAGACGCGTAAAACATCTCGTGCATCCAGTACAACGGCGTCGTCATCGCCGGGCTGACTTCCTCCGGAAGCGCCGGCGGCCGGCCAAACTCACCAATCGGCATCGTATCCCTCAATCTAAAATGTCGCGTCGCAGCATAGTGGCGGCTGCATAATAGTGCGTCAATGCACAGGACGTTCCCCGCGCAAGATCATGGGACGGTTAATTGGCTGATAAGCGTCATTCCCCGCTTTGAATCAGCGACCCATGGTGGCGCGCGCTCTTCAGAAGCCACAGGAAAATCGCGAACGACCCGGCGAGCAGCACAAGATTGATGCAGAACGCCTCGATCATCAGGTCCGCGCGAAACGTCCGGTCGATCAGCAGCGCCCGCATGCCCTCGAACACATAGGTCGGCGGCAGGACCCACGCCACCACTTGCAGCCAGCCCGGCAGCACCGAAACCGGGTAATATACACACGTCAGCGGCAGCAGCACGAACATCAAGGTCCAGACGATGCTCTCGGCGCCGAGGCCGTTGCGCAGCACGAGACCCGAGACGAAGATGCCGATGGCCCAGCTCGTGAAGATCAGGTTGCAGAAGAACGCGATCAGCGGCAGGCCGAAGCCGAGCAGATTGAAGTCGAAAAACACGAGCGCGAGCAGCACCATCGGGATGACGCCGATCGCCAGCCGGATCACACTCATGATCGTCAGCGAGAGCAGGAATTCGATCGGCTTCAGCGGCGACATCATCAGGTTGCCGAGATTGCGCGCCCACATCTCCTCGAGAAACGAGATCGAGAAACCGAGCTGGCCGCGAAACAGGATGTCCCACAAGATGACTGCGCCGATGAAGGTGCCGCCGGCGCGCGCGAAGAAGCCGGCATTGGTCGCAATGTAGCTCTGCAAGAATCCCCAGGTGATGATCTGCAATGCCGGCCAATAGACCAATTCAAGCAGCCGGGGCCATGACGACACCAGCAGATACCAATAGCGCAGGATCATCGCGCCGATGCGCTGCACCGAGATGCCTTGATGGGCGACAGCGCTCATGAGGTGATCTCCCGTTCCCGCCCGCGCGCGACGTCGAGGAACACCTCTTCCAGCGTCGCGCGGTTATAGCGCGCCATGATGCCGCCGGGGCTGTCGTCGTCCTCGATGCGGCCACGCTTCATGATGATGACGCGATCGCACAATCGCTCGACCTCGAGCATGTTGTGCGACGCCAGCAGGATCGTGGCGCCCCTCGCCTTGCGATAGGCCTCGAGGTGGCCGCGAATCCAGTCGGCGGTATCGGGATCGAGCGACGCCGTCGGCTCGTCGAGCAACAGCAGTTCCGGATCGTTGATCAGCGCCTTGGCGAGCGCGACGCGGGTTTTCTGCCCGGCCGAGAGCTTGCCGTTGGCGCGGTCGATGAAATCATTGAGGTCGAGGTCCGAGGCGAGCCTGGCGATCCGCTCGGACAGGTTCTTCACCGCATAGAGCTTGCCGAAGATCGTCAGGTTCTGCCGCACCGTGAGCCGCATCGGCATGTCGACATAGGGGCTCTCGAAATTGATGCGGCCGAGCACCTGCGCGCTCTCCGCCGGCATCGCATGGCCGAGAACCTGCACCTTGCCGGAGGTCGGCAGCACGAGACCCATGATCATTGCGATCGTGGTGGTCTTCCCCGCGCCGTTGCCGCCGAGCAGACCCGTGATGCTGCCGCGCGCGATGCCGAACGAGATGTCGTTCACGGCGCGCGTGGTCTTGTAAACCTTCACCAGATGGCTGACGGCGATCGCGGGATCGATGGGCTCGGGCATTGTCATGCGCGCGTGTTAGAATATTTTTGGACAGAAGCGAACCGTCATTGCGGGGAGCCGCGGCCATCGGCGCGGATTTGTGATCGCGCGACCGCGCCGCTAAGGTCCTGATATGACCGACATCGCTGCCTCCGATTTTCGCCATCCGCGCCGCTATGTCCGTCTGGACACCATCCTGCGGCTGCGCTGGCTCGCCGTGCTCGGTCAGCTCGCGGCGATCTTCATCGTCGAACAGGCGCTCGATTTCGATCTGCCGCTGGTGCCCTGCATCGTCATCATTGTCATATCGGCGCTGGTCAATCTCGCATTGCAGGCCACGTTCGATCCGGTGCACCGGCTGGAACCGCTCGCTGCCGCCGCGTTGCTGGCGCTGAACATCGCCGAACTTGCAGCTTTGCTGTTTTTCACCGGCGGCTTGCAGAACCCGTTTTCGTTTCTGTTTCTCGCGCCCGTCCTGATTTCGGCGACCGCGCTGCCGACCAAATTCACGGTCTGGATTGCGATTTTCGCCGCGAGCTGCGCCACGGTGCTCGGCTTCTTCCACATGGCGCTGCCGTGGGACAGCGCCGATCCGCTGGTGCTGCCGCCGATCTACATGGTCGGCGTCTGGCTCTCGATCCTGCTCGCGATCGGCGTCACCAGCCTGTACGCGTTTCAGGTCACGGAGGAAGCGCGCAAACTGTCCGACGCGCTCGCCGCGACGGAACTGGTGCTGACCCGCGAACAGCATCTGACCCAGATCGACGGCCTCGCCGCTGCCGCGGCGCATGAACTCGGCACGCCGCTCTCGACCATCTTCCTGATCTCGCGCGAACTCGAAAAATCCAATCCGGCGGACGGGCCGTTCACCGCCGATCTCAAGACGATGCGCGAACAGGCGCAGCGTTGCCGCGATATTCTGGCGAAGATTACGCAGTTGTCCTCGTCCGGCGCACCGTTCGACCGCATGCCGATCTCGACGCTGATCGAGGAAGCCGTCGCCCCGCATCGCGATTTCGGCATCGCAATCAAGGTTCGGATCGCGGTCGCGACCGTCACGGAGCCGGTCGGGATGCGCAATCCGGCGGTGCTCTACGGCGTCGGCAACATCATGGAAAACGCGGTCGATTTCGCCAATGCGAATGTCGAGGTCAATGCGTGGTGGAATGCCGACACCGTCGAGATCGTCATCTCCGACGACGGTCCCGGCATCCCGCCGGATATTCTGAAGCGGATCGGCGAGCCGTATCTGTCGCGTCGCCGCACCGAGGACGGCCAGAGCGAGCATCGCGGGCTCGGCCTCGGCGTCTTTATCGCCCGCACGCTGCTGGAACGCACCGGCGCGAAAGTGTCGTTCTCGAACCGCACCTTTCCCGATCACGGCGCGGTGGTGCAAATCGCCTGGCCGCGCGAGCGCTTCGAGACCCAGGCCGACCACGATGTCGGGCTATAGCGTTTGCGGCACGACGCGGCGCTGCGTCAGCGCGATGGCGGCGAGCCCGACCAGGCCGACCGCCACGGCCGGAAACACGACGAGGTTGACGGCATTCCAGCCGTAATGGGCGAGCAGTTGCCCGGACGAAAACGACGTCGCCGCCATCACGCCGAACACCAGGAAATCGTTGAAGGCCTGCACCTTGTTCTTTTCCTGCGGACGATGGGTTTCGAGAACCATCGCCGACGCGCCGACGAAGCCGAAATTCCAGCCCAGCCCCAGCACGATAAGGCAGATCCAGAAATGCGCCGTCGTGATGCCGGCCAATCCGATCACCGCCGCGGCTGCCTCCAGCAGCAGGCCGAGCGCAACGATTCTTGCCGCACCGAAACGCGCGATGAGCGAGCCCGTGAAGAAGCTCGGACCGAACATCGCCACCATGTGCCATTGCAGGCCGAAGTTGGAATCGCTGATCGGGTGGCCGCACATCTTCATCGCCAGCGGCGCCGAGGTCATCAAGAGATTCATCATCGAATAGGACACCACGCCGCATAACGCCGCCGCGATGAATCGCGGTTGCCGCGCGATCTGCATCAGCGGCCGGCCACCGGCAAGATCGGCCGGCGCCGGCTTCGGCGCATCGACGCCGGCCAGCACGGCCATCGCGATCAAGGCGACGACGGCCTGCGCGAGGAACGAGACCGCGAACAGATGGGGCGCCCAGAAATCCATCGTCCACGACACGAGCTGCGGGCCGAGCACGCCGGCGAAGACGCCGCCGGCCATCACCCACGATACGGCCTTCGGACGATACGCCGCACTTGCGCCGTCCGCGGCCGCAAACCGGTAGGATTGCGACACCGCGCCGTAGAGCCCGCCGAGGAAGGTCGCGACGCAGAACAGCGGGAACGAGCCGATCACGATCGCCAAGGCGCCGAGCAGGCCGGTGAGCGTGCCGCAAGCCGCGCCGATGATGAAGGCGGTGCGGCGGCCATAGGCGCGCGAGATCATGCCGGTCGGCAATGTGCCGAAGGCCAGCCCGACGACATAGACCGACAACGGCACCGTCGCGAGCGAGACGTCCGGCGCCATCGTCGCACCGACGATCGAGCCGGTGGCGAAGATCACCGCCGCATTGGCGCCGGTCAGCGCCTGCGCCGCCGCGAGCCGCACGACGTTTGATTTGGCGCGACGATCGTCGTGGGCCTCGGCAGCGATGGTCATCGATGTCAGTCCTTCGGGTCGTGCGTCATGCGGCCGCACCGCCATAGATATCTCTGAGCAGGGTCAGCACCCGCAGCGCGCTTTTGTCGGCAACGCGATAGTGGATGGTTTGCGACGCCCGGCGGAACGCGACGATACCGTCCGCGCGCAGCTTGGCCAGGTGTTGCGATAGCGCCGACTGGCTGAGCCTGACGGCGTCGGCCAGATCGCCGGCCGTCATCTCGCCGCGCGTCGCCAGATGGCACATGATCAGCAGGCGCTTCTCGTTGCCGAGCAGTTTGAGCAGGCCGGCGGCTGGAGCGGCCCGGCGGGTGAGCTTCTTGAGGGCCGCGCTGTTGGCGGGAGACATTTTCGGCGGCGCCATGGGTTTCGCGGCCGTGAGGGGCATATGCTTATTGATCACGATTCGAACTTTCGCATAGCGGAAATCCTGTTTGGCTGAAATGAGGAAGCGCGACTGGAAATGGGACATCCTGCATCGACAAATTGATGAGGCGGCCGAAAAAGTGACGGCCGACAGAGAAGCTTGGGCCACCAGACCCGCTAAAAGCAGTAGATTTTTCCATCCGGGGCGGTGTTTTTACAAAAGCTGAAGCGGCAGCGCAATCGCCGCCGCGTGTTAACTGTCGGATAGGCCGCCTTAAATTGTGGCCCGCCGGGGTTTCGGAACCGGTCCTAATCCATGATATAGGCTTGAGGGCGACAGCCGCCGCGCCGACGCGCTGCGCAATGATTTGAGGCACTTGATGGAATCTGAACAGAAGACCGCAGCCGAAATGAAGGAAATCCGCATCAAGCGGAAGCAGGCGCAGGATGCCGAGGGCATCAAGGCGATGGCCGACATCGCGGCTGCCGACATTGCGATCCGCAAGCGCACAGAAAACCTGCGCGCCATCCGCCTCGCCAAGGAAGCCGCCGAGCGCGCCAAGCCGCCCGCACCCGCCAAGAAGGCGAAAGCCAAGAAAACCGCATCATGAGCGCGAACGACAAGATCCGCGCCGAGGCCCGCTTCGCCAAATCAGCGAAGACGCCGAGCGAGAAGGCCGCCAGCAACGAGCGCGACGCCGCCGCCAAGGCGGTGCGCGACAACATGGCGAAATTGAAGGAACTGCGACTCGCTCGCGAGGCGGCCAACCCGCCCCCGACGGTTGTTGCCAAGAAGGCGAAGGCCGGAAAGGCAGGGAAGAAAGAAACGCCGGCGCTTGGCGAATGGCTCGCCGGTCAGCAGAGCGGCGGCCGACGAACCTAGGATTATTCCCTCTTCTTGCGGGGCGGCGGCCCCGCAAGGTGGGGAAAGCACGCCGAACTCGCCTCAAACGCGGTCGACCATCACGCCTTTTCAGGCCACGGCACCATCGATCGGGTCCGGGTCGCGGCGTCATACACTTGCACCTGCAACATCTGGTATTTCGTCTTCAGCGCGATGCCGGCGGCTTCGGCCGCGTCCTGCGTCGCGTGATGCGACTTGAAATGCCCGTCGACGACCAGCGAATAGCCCTCCGTCGGCGCCTTGTCAGCGCGGATGATCTTGCGCGGCTGCAGGTCGTCGGCGTCAATCTTCGGCTTTTTCATTGATGCTCCGGTGGGGTTATCGGTGTGCGCGGTAAGAGCGCGTCGGGTGCGGCTTTACACCTTTTCGTCGGCCGCGAGTAGTGCGATCGACGCGTCGTTCAGCAGGTGCCGACCGAACCCGAGCCGCGTCAGCGTGCCGGCCAATTGCGGCGCAAGCAGCATGGCTGCGGCCGTGATCGCCAGCGGAACGGCGCTGCGCCAATCGTCCCGCCACGGCGTCAATTCCTCGGTGCTGGCTGCAAGACGTCCACGTCGTTGCGTCACATCGGCCATGACCCGCGCGATCTCGCGGCGCGTGCCGTCGCGCAGCCCTGCTCCGAGCAGAATCTGCACGGCCTGATGCGAGACGACGCCGGCGCGACCGGCCGGCAACGCGTCCGGGGCATCGCCGCGCGACACGCGCAGCAGCAGACCGATCAGGTCGACGCCGGCAAGATGCGCGCTCATCGGCTCGACCAGCCGCGGATTGCAATCGATGTAATGCGGCGATTGATCCTGCGGCAAAATGTAATCGACCGACAATGCGCCGTGCCAGTCGAGCGCGCGACCGATCGCGGCGACGTCGTCGCGCACGCGCGGCCGCGCCACGCTCTGTTTCAGAGCATCGCCGCCGCCCGCCCCTTCGACGATCTGGCGATAGGCATGAAAGCCGAGCAGCGCGCCGTGCGAAAACACCGCCTGCGCTTTCTCCAGCGGGCCTTCCACAAAATCCTGGACGAGAACCTCGCCGCCATCACCGTCGAGCGCGGCCAGCACCGGCGCAAGATCATCGGCATTGCGCACGCGCCACACTCCGCGACTGGCCGTGCCGACCGCCGTCTTGACGACGCAAGGATAGTGAATGGCCGCGCGCAAATCATAGGGGTTGCGCACGATCCGCGTCGCCGGCTGCGCCAACGTCAATTCATCAAGCAGGCGGCTGAATCCGGACTTGCTGTGCGCCGTGAGATAATTCGCGAAAGACGGCAGCGCGATGCCCGCCTTGAGGTCCGTGCCAGCCAGCGCCAGGCCCTGCTCGTGGATCGGCAACACCACGTCGAATGGGTCGCGCGACACGAGATCCAGCATGAAGCGCCGAAAACCGACCGGATCGTCGCGCAGGCCGGGACAGCGATGCCATCTGGCGACATGACCCGAAAACCGCGCCAGCCCGAATAGTCCGGGATCGCAGACCTCGACGCGATGCCCCGCGCGGCCGAGCAGCGTCACGGCTTGCCGCGCCGAGGTGCTGCTGCCGTCCGTCAGCAGCACGCGGAGCGAATGAGTCTTAGGGGCGTTGGCCATCAGAGCGCATGATCGCGTGGCAGGGCTGCCTTGTCGCCTGATCTATCGTCGCAGCCGCGTTCGGCTACCATCTTCAATGCAACAGGAACCACCCGATGTCGCCGCCGGCATGCTGACCGTCTCGAAGATCGTCAAATCCTATCGTTCGGCCGACGTGCCTGTGACCGTGCTGCGCGGCGTCGATCTTGTCGTCAAGGCCGGCGAAAGCATCGCGTTGACCGGAGAATCCGGCAGCGGCAAGAGCACGCTGCTCCATCTGATCGCCGGACTCGACGCCGCCGACTCAGGCCACATCATGCTCGGCGACATCAACATTTCCGAATTGAACGACACCGGTCGCGCGGCGTTACGCCGCAATCGCCTCGGGCTGGTGTTTCAGCAGTTCAATCTGATTCCGAGCCTCAGCGTTGCCGACAATCTCGCCTTTCAGGCGAGGATCGCGGGTCGCCACGACGCCGCCTGGCACAATGAACTGGTCGAA
This sequence comes from uncultured Tardiphaga sp., assembly GCA_964244735.1. GTDB lineage: Bacteria > Pseudomonadota > Alphaproteobacteria > Rhizobiales > Xanthobacteraceae > Tardiphaga. Next base: position 9,425 of record CAXTJT010000018.1, on the reverse strand, counting down.
CGCCTCGGCCTCGGCGCGCTGTTGAGGCGCTATCCCGAACAACTCTCCGGCGGCCAGCAGCAGCGCGTCGCGATCGGCCGCGCGCTGGCGATCAAGCCGATGATGCTGCTCGCCGACGAGCCGACCGGCAATCTCGACGAGGCCACCGCCGACGAGGTGCTGCATCTGGCGCGCGATCTCGTCGCGCGCAGCGGCTGCGGCCTGCTGATGGTGACGCATTCAGCGCGACTTGCCGCGACGCTCGACCGGCAGGTGCGGCTCAGCGCGGGTCTGGTCTCGTGAACCGCCCTCTGTGGTGTCTCGCCGTGCTGCTCAGCCATTGGCGACGGCACCCGATGCAACTGGCGACGCTGTTGATCGGCCTGATCGCCGCGACCGCGCTGTGGAGCGGCGTGCAGGCGCTGAACCAGCAGGCGCGCTCCAGCTACGACCGCGCCGCCAGCGCGTTCGGCGGCGCGCGCACCGCCATGCTGATCGGCCGCGACGGCCCGACATTTCCGCAATCGCTTTTTGTCGATGTGAGGCGCGCCGGATGGCCGGTCTCGCCGCTGCTCGAAGGCCGCGTGCAGACCGGCGGAAAATCGCTTCGCGTGCTCGGCATCGATCCGGTGACGCTGCCGGTGCAATCCGCCGGTGCGCCCGAGATCGGCCGCGACGGCTTGCCGTCTTTTCTCATGCCGCCCGGCGAGACGCTGCTCGCGCCGGAAACGCTCAAGGACCTCGGCCTGCGCGAGCGCGACACGCCCGCCATCGCCAACGGCCTCACGCTGCCGCCGCTGCGCGCGCAGTCTCGGTTGCTGCCGGGCGTGCTGGTGGTCGATATCGGCGTCGCGCAAAAACTGCTCGGCCAACCCAATCAAGTCTCGCGGCTCTTGATCGGCAGCGGCACGCAAAAACGCGCGGCGCTGGAGGCGATCGTCGGCGACAGGCTGCGGCTGGTCGAGCCGACCAGCGAGAGCGATCTCGAACGCCTGACCGACAGCTTCCATCTCAACCTGACCGCGTTCGGCTTGCTGTCGTTCGTTGTCGGTCTCTTCATCGTCAATTCCGCTATCGGCCTTGCCTTCGAGCAACGCCTGCCGATGCTGAGGACATTGCGCGCCTGCGGGATATCGGCGCGGATGCTGAACGCCGTGCTGGTCGGCGAGCTCGTCACGATCGCACTGGTCGCGGGACTCGTCGGCCTCGTCGGCGGCTACCTGATCGCGGCTTCGTTGCTGCCGGATGTCGCCGCGAGCCTGCGCGGGCTCTACGGCGCACAGATTCCCGGACAACTGACATTGCAGCCGCAATGGTGGATCGCCGGCATCGCCATCAGCGTGATCGGTGCCTTGGCCGCCGCCGCGACGAGCCTCGTCAAGGCTGCGCGTCTGCCGCTCCTGGCAGCGGCGCAACCCTATGCGTGGCAGGTCGCGCAACAGCGTTTGCTCAAACTTCAGGGTCTTGCGGCGCTCGCGGTCTTTGCCTTTGCCGCCGGTGGGCTGTGGTTCGGCGATTCGCTCGCGGCCGGCTTCGCGGTGCTGGCATCGATCATGCTCGGCGCTGCCTTGGCGCTGCCGGTGGTGCTGGGCTTCGTGCTGAAAACCGGCGAGCGCAGCACGACGCGGCCTTTGATATCGTGGTTCTGGGCCGACTCGCGCCAGCAACTGTCGGGACTGTCGCTCGCGCTCATGGCGCTGTTGCTGGCGCTCGCGGTCAATGTCGGCGTCGGCACGATGGTCTCGGGCTTCAGCAAGACCTTCACCGGCTGGCTCGACGGACGTCTTGCGGCCGAGATCTATCTCAATGCCAAAGACGACAAGCAGGCCGCCGAGATCGCCGCTTGGCTCAAGCAACGCCCCGAGGTCGACGCCGTCCTGCCGAGCGCGCGCGCCGACGTGCAGATCGGCGGCTGGCCGGTCGAAATTCTCGGCTTCGCCGATCACGCGACCTATCGCCAGCAATGGCCGTTGCTCGAGCAGCGCAATGACACCTGGAATCGCATGCGCGACGGCGACGCGGCGCTCATCAGCGAACAACTCTCGCGCCGTCTCAAGCTCGGCATCGGCGACCGCATCGACGTTCCGACGCCGTCCGGCGTCTGGCCTCTGGAGATCGTCGCCGTCTATGCCGACTACGGCAATGCGAAAGGGCAGCTCGGCGTCGCCACCGACGCGCTGGTGCGGAAATTTCCAGAGACGCCGCGCACGCGCTTCGGGCTGCGCACCGCGCCGGACAACGCCCCGGCGCTGGTCGCGGAGATCCAGAAAACCTTCGGGCTCGACAGTCGCAGCGTTGCCGATCAGGCCACGGTGAAAACCGAATCGCTGCGCATCTTCAATCGCACCTTCGCCGTGACGTCGGCGCTGAATGCCTTCACGCTCGGCGTCGCCGGCGTCGCTTTGCTGACGAGCCTCCTGACCTTGAGCAATTCGCGGCTGCCGCAACTGGCGCCGCTGTGGGCGATCGGCATCACCCGACGACGTCTCGCGCTGATCGAGTTGCTGAAGACGATGGCGGTGGCGCTGATCACCGCGCTGCTGGCGCTGCCGCTGGGTCTTCTGGTGGCGTGGTGTCTGATCGCCGTTGTCAACGTCAAGGCGTTCGGGTGGCGGCTGCCGTTTCATGTGTTTCCGCTGCAACTGATCGAACTGCTCGGCGTCGCGATGATCGCGGCGTTTCTCGCGGCGCTGCTGCCGATCCTGAAGTTGCTGCGGATGCAGCCGGCGGAACTGGTGAAGGTGTTTGCGAATGAAAGGTGATGACTTCATTGATGCGAAGGGCGGAGCGGCAGGGCACGGACTGCTCCCTCCCCCCTTGCGGGGGAGGGTTGGGGAGGGGGGTGAACTCCAAGCTCTGACTTCGCCATCACCCCCACCCCCGACCCCTCCCCGCAAGGGGGAGGGGAGCCCCCTCACCCGCCGCGCCGTGCTCGCGGGCATCGGCTCCCTTTCAGTTGCTCATAACGCAAATGCCCAAGGCTTCGCCGGCCTCGGCCGCGACGCTGCCGGATTCGAAAACGTCACGCCCGGCCGCGCGCCGGCGTTTCCGGCAGATCACGGCGCGCATCCGGGCTTTCGCATCGAATGGTGGTACGTCACCGCGAACCTGAAAGACGCATCCGGCCAGCATTACGGCGCACAATGGACGCTGTTCCGGCAGGCGATGACGCCGGGCGATGGCGCAGCCGGCTGGGCGAGCCAGCAAATCTGGATGGGCCATGCGGCCGTGACGCGCGCGGACACGCATCGATTTGCGGAAACATTTTCGCGCGGCGGCATCGGCACCGCGGGCGTCGCGGCGTCGCCGCTGAATGCCTGGATCGATGCCTGGCAGATCAAGGCCGGCGACGGCTTCGACGCGACGACGATCTCGCCCGTGAGCCTCTCGGCATCGGGCGCTGACTTCGATTACGCGCTCACGCTCGACGCAACGCAGCCCTTGGTGCTGCAGGGCGACCACGGCTACAGCAAGAAATCCGAACGGGGTCAGGCCTCGTATTATTATAGCCAGCCGTTCTATCGCGCCGCCGGACGCGTCACGATCGACGGCAAGGATGTCGATGTGACGGGCACCGCCTGGCTCGATCGCGAATGGTCGAGCCAGCCCTTGGCGTCGGACCAGACCGGATGGGACTGGTTATCGCTGCATCTGTCGGATGGCGAGAAGCTCATGCTGTTTCGACTGCGGCAAAGCGGCGGCGCGAATTATTTCTCGGGCAACTGGATCGGCCGCGACGGCGGCTCATTGCAGTTGCCGTCCGAGGCGATCACGATGTCGCCTTTAGCAACGACGAAAATAGCTGCGAAGGAGATTCCGACATCATGGCGCGTCGGCGTGCCGTCGCGCGGCCTGCAGATCGACGTGTCGCCGATCAATCCGCAAAGCTGGATGGGCACCAGCTTTCCCTATTGGGAAGGCCCGATCCGGTTTGCGGGATCGCAAAGCGGCATGGGGTATCTGGAAATGACGGGGTATTGAGCGGGGCATTGCAACATCGGCAGCGCGCTCCTTCTCCCCGTTCTTACGGGGAGAAGGTCGGGATGAGGGGCTCTTGCTGAATGAGACGCCCCCTCACCCGGAAGCTGCGCTTCGCTTGCTTCCGACCTCTCCCCGCACGCGGGGAGAGGTGAAGGCCGTGCCCGTGTCGACCGATCTCACTTCGTCAGCGGACAGCCGCTCTCCGCCGCGGTCGGGAACGCCTTGTCGCCGGGCACGGTCGCGAGTTGCTTGTAGTAATCCCACGGCTTCTTGGAATCCGCGGGCTTCTTCACCTCGAACAGATACATGTCGTGGACCATGCGGCCATTGGCCAGCACCTTGCCCTGAGCGAAGGCGTCATCGACCGGCAACTCCTTCAGCTTCTTGACCACCGCATCGGACTCCTTGGTCCCGGCGGCCTTGACGGCCTTCAGATATGACAACGTCGCGGAGTATGTGCCGGCCTGGATCATGTTCGGCATGCGCTGCGTGCGCTTGAAGAAACGCTCGGAAAACGCGCGCGACTTGTCGTCGCGATCCCAATAGAAGCCTTCGGTCAGCACAAGCCCCTGCGCCGCCTGCAAACCGAGGCCGTTCACTTCGGCCAGCGTCAGCAAAAGGCCCGCGAGTTTCTGACCGCCGGCGACGATGCCGAATTCCGCCGCCTGCTTGACGGCGTTGGTGGTGTCCAATCCCGCATTGGCGAGGCCGACGATCTTGGCCTTCGAGGCCTGCGCCTGCAGCAGGAACGACGAGAAGTCCGACGAGTTCAGCGGATGGCGCACCGCGCCGAGAACTTTGCCGCCCTTTGATTTGACGATGTCGCCGGTGTCCTTCTCCAGCGAATAGCCGAAGGCGTAATCGGCCGTCAGGAAGAACCAGGTGTCGCCGCCGGCCTCGGTCAGGGCGCCGCCGGTGCCGACGCCGAGCGCGCGGGTGTCGAATGCCCAATGGAAGCCGTAGGGCGTGCAGGCATCACCCGAAATGCGCGAGGTCGCGGCCCCGACGACAATGTCGATCTTCTTCTGCTGCGCCGAGAGTTCCTGCACGGCGAGCGCGACCGACGAGGTCGTCAGTTCGGTGATCATGTCGACGTTTTCGACGTCGTACCAGCGCCGCGCGATGCTGGCGGCCAGATCAGGCTTGTTCTGATGATCGGCCGTGACGATCTCGATCGGCTTGTCGAGCACGCTGCCGCCGAAATCCTCGATCGCCATCTTGGCGGCTTCGAGCGACCACTTGCCGCCGTAATCGGCGTAGACGCCCGACTGGTCGTTGAGGATGCCGATCTTGACGCCCTGCTGCGCCTGAGCGGGCAGCGCGAGCATCAGGGCGCAGGCGGCGACGGCTGTCGATAATCCGAAATTCATGAACGCATCTCCCGACGTTTTTTAGGTTGGCCGGACGCTAATTTATTCGGATTGCGCTGCCCATCACTATTTGCGCGTGACGACTGCGACGAAAGGCTAAGTTCAGGGTGAATTTGCAACGAGTGCTGACTCACCTCTCCCCTCCGGGGAGAGGTCGGAAGCGAGCGTAGCGATGCTTCCGGGTGAGGGGGCTGCGCCTTATCGATAGACCGTACCCCCTCACCCCAACCCTCTCCCGATCAGGGCGTTCACGCCCGTCTTCGACGGGCTATGGGAGAGGGAGCGCGCTGTGCTTGCGGCAAAAGACGTTTTCACAGCCCCTTCAGCACAAGCCGGTTGAGCCGGCCGGCAAACGCCGCGGGATCGTCGGGCAACTCCCCGTCGAGGATCTGCGCCTGCTCGAACAGCAGCAGCGACAGGTCGCCGGATTCCGCCGCATCCGCGCCATGCGCCGCGAGTGCTGCGACCAGCGGGTGCCGCATGTTGATCTCCAGGATCGGCTTCGTGCCGCCGCCGCGATTCTGCTGCGCCAGCATCCGCTCCAGCGCACGGTCCGGGCCGAAGCCGCCGGCCACCAGACACGACGCCGAGGTGGTCAGGCGTTGCGAGGCCTTCACATCGGCGACGCGTTCGCCGAGGGCGGCCTTGATGATCGCGACCGTTGCGGCCTCGTCGGCGACAGGCTCCGGCTTCGGCTCGTCGCTCGCGGCCTCCGGGATCAGGCTGAAATCGATCTCGCCCTGGCTCAGCGACTTCAGCGGCTTGCCGCCGAAATCGATCGGCGCGGAGGTCCAGAACGCATCGACGGGATCGGTCAGCAGCAGCACCTCGATGCCGCGGGCGGTCGCCTGCTCCAGCTTCGGATTCGACTTCAGCCGGTCGATGCTGTCGCCGACCAGATAATAGATCTCCGTCTGGTTCTCTTTCAGCCCCTCGACATATTGCTTCAGCGTTCGGTCCTCGCCCGAGGTCGTGGCGAAGCGCGACAGCGCCAGGATCTTGTCGCGGCGTTCGCGGTCTTCCCAGATGCCTTCCTTCAGCACCAGGCCGAACGCATCCCAGATCTTCTTGAACGCCTCCGGCTCCTTGTCGCCGAGCCGTTCGATCTCGCCGACGACGCGGCTGGTGATCGCGGTGCGGATTTGCGCCAACTGCGGATTGTTCTGCAGCATCTCGCGCGAGATGTTCAGCGGCAGATCCTCGCTGTCGACCACGCCGCGCACGAAACGCAGATAGGCCGGCAGCAAATCGGCGTCGTCGGTGATGAACACGCGGCGGACATAGAGCTTGACGCGGCCCTTGCGCTCCGGCTCGAACAAATCGAACGGTTTTGTGGACGGCGCGAACAGCAGGACCGCGTAGGATTGCCGGCCCTCGGCGCGGTAATGCAGCGTCATCGCCGGTTCGTCCCAGGCGCTGGCGATCGACTTGTAGGCCTGCGTGTAGTCCTCCGGCGTCAGCTCCGATTTGGAGCGTTGCCACAGCGCGCTCGCCGAATTGATCTGCCGCGCCTCGCCTTTGTCGTCGGCCAGATCAATCGGAAACTGGATGTTGTCGGAATAGGCGCCGACGATGCGCTCGATCTCGTGCGGTTCGAGATATTTGGCCGCATCCTCTTTCAGATGCAGCACGATCGTCGTGCCGTGCGAGGCGCGGCCTTCGCCCTCAGCGGCCGGCGCGATCTCGAATCCCGCGCCGCCCGACGACGACCAGACGAAGCTGTCATCGCCGCCGGCGCGGCGGCTGGTGACGACGATGCGCTCGGCGACCATGAAGGCCGCATAGAAGCCGACGCCGAACTGGCCGATCAGCCCCGCGCCCTCTTTCGCCTCCGAGAGCTTGGCCAGAAACGACTTGGTGCCGGAGCGCGCGATGGTGCCGAGATTGTCGATCAGCTCCTGCCGGTCCATGCCGATGCCGCTGTCGGAAATCGTCAGCGTGTTGGCGGCCTTGTCCGGCGCGATGCGGATCGACGGCTTCTCGCCATCGGTCACGAGCCCTGGATTGGCGATCGCCTCGAAGCGCAGCTTGTCGCAGGCGTCCGAGGCGTTCGAGATCAGTTCGCGCAGAAAGATGTCGGTCTCGGAATAGACCGCATGCACCATCAGATGCAGCAGTTCGGCGACTTCGGCCTGAAACGGCTGGGAGGTCGCGGCGGTATCGGTCGTCGTCATCGCTTGTGATCCGGGTTTCGGGATGAAAGCCGGATATAGCGCGGCGGCGCGCGGGCGCAAGATTTATATCCGTCTTGGGTCGGCGACCGGCGGAACGACCGGAGATCGGGGGGATTGGCTCGTTGGAGGCACCAATGCCGCACTACTTTTTTGACATCAAGGACGGCCATCGTCTCGTCGATCCCGCGGGTCGCGAATGTCTTGACGACAAGGCCGCGATCGAGAAGGCGAAAGTGATCGCCATTCAGGTCTCGATGGACACGCCCCGGATCGATCCGGGGCGGCATATCGCGGTGCTCGATTCCAACCGCAAGGAAATCTCGACGATCGCCGTGTATTCGAAGCCGTCGGTCGTGGCGGAGTAGAGACGTCATTCCGGGGCGTCGACTCTTGCCGAACGCGAACCCGGAATGACGTCAGACAAGCTACAATTTCTTCGGGTCGATGTCGCTGGCATCGCGAAGTTCAGGCTTGTCGTACAGCACAGCATTCAACAACGACCGATGCACCTCGATATGCCCGTTATAGCTGATGAGGCCGAGCCGTCGGAACTTGTTCATGAAAAAGCTGACGCGGGGGCGCGTGGTGCCGATCATCTCGGCCAGCGTTTCCTGCGTGATGCTCGGATTGATCGGTGTCGGGACGCCTTCCTTGCCGAAATTCGTGAGCAGCAGAAGCAATCGCGCCAGCCGCTTTTCGCTGGAATTGAACAATTGATCGATCAGGTCGTCCTCGACCCGGCTGTTGCGCGTGAGCAGATGCGACATGAACAGCTTCGAGAATTTCGGCTCGGTGTCGAGCACGGACAGCATGGCGGTTTTGGTGATGGCCGTAATCAGGCACGGCACCATCGCCGCCGCCGTTGCGACCCGCGTCCTGTGCCCGTTCATGCAGCCTTCGCCGAAGAACTGCCCGGCGTCGAGCAGGCCGACAACGGCCTCTTTGCCCTGTTCGGACATCACGACGATCTTGATCTTGCCGCTCTGCAGATAATAAATCGTGTCCGCCGGATCCCCCTGATTAAAGATGATCTCGTCCTTGGCGTATTTCGATACGGTTTTACCGGCTCCTACTCGCGCAAGAAACTCGATGGGATCGAAAACGGTTTTTCTCTTTAGCCATATGACTTTCGCCGTGATGTGTCGTGGCGGCGCGACGGTCGGCGCCTTCGCGGCGTCAGTTGATTGACGACACTAACGGATTAAGTCCGGTTTCCGACACTTAATGTATGGGTCGGCCGAACGCCACCCAAAAATGGCGGAGCCCTCTTTCGAGAACTCCGCCAGTATCAGAGAGGCTGGGGGGCGTCTGGCCTCATCAGTCTGCACAAGATTCCCAAATGACTTTGTTGTCTGGTCAATAATGGCCAAAGCAGCGAATAGCTGATGCTCGCGTGAAATCAAGAATTGTTCGCATCTTTCGACGTCGCAGGTCTGCCTGTGATTTAATTTTCGATCGGTGGTCAATACGAACCAGCCGCAATGTTTCGATTGGAAGAAGCTGCGTCATCGCCGCGCGGCTCATTGGCAATCGGCGACAGAGAGATCGTTGCTCCCGCCTTCATCACGAGGAGAGAGTCGTGTCCGTTCCGCCGATGTTTGCGTTCACGTCCAACGCCATCCGTCATCGTCCATGCGCGAAATGTAGGGCGCCGATGACGTTCGTCCGCACCAGGCCGGCGCGGATCGGTTTCGATCTGCACACGTTCGAGTGCGCGAACTGCAACAACGCCGAGACGATCACGGCCGAAACGACGGCGCATCGCTGGATCAACGGCGACCTCTTGCCGCCCGTTTAGGGCGTGCGCCCACCCTTACCCCGCCTGCGGGGCGAGGCTGCGCATACCGCTCCAGAACGCCACCACCTTGTCGCGCTGGCGGCGGCTGGCCTGATCGGGCGTCATCTGTTCCAGCGGCGGCGC
>CAXTJT010000017.1:0-77412 GCA_964244735.1 uncultured Tardiphaga sp. | reverse complement strand
GCCGCAGGACAGCATGCCGCGATCCTTGACCGTTTTCAGGGTCTGGGCGCTGGCCCCGGTCGCGGCGAAGCCTGTAGCGAGAGCGAGCGTGAGAGCAAGGGATACGCTTTTCATAACGAGACCTTTCGGAGAGGGATGGGGTTCCCTGCTAGACAGATTTTTCATTCGGATTATGCAAGAGGCATACCCTGTCGGGCATACCTCCTGAATCACGACGATTGCCGTCAGCACCTTCGGAGCCTGATGTCCAGACGCGAGCCTCGCCGATCGCCACCCGTTTGATCGCAGGGTCAACGAATCTGAAGCGCGGCGTCGATCGAGATTCGCGGCAGGCCCCTCAACATGCAGCGACAAGATGACTGGTCCGCATCACAGACGGGATACCGTTCGCGGTCAAGGGGTTGACGGACGTCTTCTGCGGCCCGCTATTGCAAAGGTGAATTCAAGCAGGCGCAGCAGCGTCGCTTTCGGCAGCATTAGACTTTTGGACGGCAGCGGGAAATGACAGCAAAACATTGTGACGGCACGCAGCTTCATCCCGAAACCGCCCTCGTCACGGCGGGCCGCGACACAAAAGCGCAGTGGGGCTTCGTCAATCCGCCGATCGTGCGCGGCTCGACGGTTCTGTATCCGACCGCCGACGATCTGCACGCGCATCGCGGCGAGTTTCAATATGGCCGCCACGGCACGCCGACGACGAAAGCGTTGCAGCAGGCCCTGATGGCGCTCGAAGGCCCGAACTGCGCGGGTGTCGGCCTGACGCCGTCGGGCGTCTCGTCGATCTCGACCGCGTTGCTCGCCGTGCTCAAGACCGGCGATCATCTGCTGGTCTGCGACAATGCCTATCGGCCGACGCGACTGTTCTGCGAAGGACTGTTGAAGCGCTACGGCATCACGACGGATTATTTCGATCCGCTGGTCGGCGACCGGATCGCCGACCACATCAAGCCGGCCACCCGCGCGGTCATGGTCGAGGCGCCCGGTTCGCAATCGCTGGAAATGCCCGATATTCCGGCCATTGCAGCGGTCGCAAAGGCGCACGGGCTTCTCGTCATCGACGACAACACCTGGGCGACGCCGCTGTATCATCGCTCGCTCGATCAGGGCGTCGATATCTCGATCCAGGCCGCCACCAAATATATCGGCGGCCACTCCGACATCATGTTCGGCACGATTTCCGCGAATAAGGACGCGTGGCCGCTGATCGCCGACGGCATCCGCCAGCTCGGCGTCTGCGCCGGGCCTGATGATGTCTTCCTTGCCTTGCGCGGGCTGCGCACGATGGCGGTGCGCCTGGCGCACCACCAGCGCGCCGCGATCGAGATGGCGCAATGGTTGCGGACACGGCCCGAAGTGTTGCGCGTGTTGCACCCGGCCTTGCCCGATGATCCCGGTCACGCGATCTGGAAACGCGATTTTACGGGTGCGAGCGGACTGTTCAGCATCGTGCTGAAACCCGCGCCGCAAAAAGCCGTCGATGCCTTGCTCGACGCCGTGACGCTGTTCGGCATGGGCTATTCGTGGGGCGGCTTCGAGAGCCTCGTGATTCCGTTCGATTGCACGGCCTATCGCAGCGCGACGCGCTGGAATCCCGGCGGCCCCACGCTGCGGCTGCATATCGGGCTTGAAGCGATCGACGACCTCAAGGCGGATTTCGCGAAGGGTCTGGAGGCGTTTGCGAGGATGCTTGCCTGATTGTCATTCCGGGGCGCGAGCACAGACGACGTTTTCGTCGCCTGTGCGATGCGAGCCCGGAATCCATAACCCCGACAAGGAGTATGGATTCCGGGCCTGCACTCCAGCCGGCGCGCGCCGGCAGGAGCACATCCCGGAATGACAGACCCTATTTTCCCACCGTTTCCGATTCTCGCGCGCGGTTTTTGATGATCAGCATGATGTTGCGGATGTAGATGATCGTCGCCAACGACTGGCCAAGAATGATGATCGGCTCGCGCTTCGCAACGCCGTAAACCAGCGTCATCAGTCCGCCGCCCATCGAGAAAAACCAGAACGACGTCGGCACCACGCTATTGCCCGCGCGTTCGCTCGAAATCCATTGCACCAGAAAACGCGCGGTGAAGAGAAGCTGGGCGACCAGGCCGAAAGCGAGCCAGAAATCGAACTTGGCGACGAACACATCGAACAAATAATCGCCGAGCGCCTGCCCGTAGGAAATCAGCATCATTCAATCTCGGTTGCGACCGGCGTCGGGCGCTTGCGCTTGATCAGCCAACACACACCCATCAGGTCCATGATGCCGATCCAGAGCCGGTCGAAGAAGCCGTAATTCGATACGCCGAAATGGCGCGGCCGATCGATCACATCGACATAGGCGATGTCGTAGCCTTCGCGGCGAACCAACGCCGGAAGAAACCGATGCAGACCATCGAAATAAGGCATCGACAAGAACACGTCGCGCCGAAACGCCTTCATGCCGCAGCCGGTGTCGCGGGTGCCGTCCTTGAGCACGGCCTTGCGCACCCGGTTGGCGATCCGCGACTGCAACCGCTTGAACTCGGTGTCCTTGCGGCCGACGCGCTGTCCCGCCGCGAGACCGACATTGCCGCCGCCGGTCTCGATCGCCGCGATCAGGTCGGGCAGAAACTTCGGATCGTTCTGGCCGTCGCCGTCGAGGGTCGCGACGATGCCGCCCCGCGCGGCACGCACGCCGCTGCGCACCGCCGCCGACTGGCCCGACGATTGCGCGTGCTTGATCTCGCGCAGATTGTCGCGCGCGCGTTTCAACTCGGCAAGTTTGGCGGCGGTGCCGTCGGTCGAGCCGTCATTGACGTAGATGATCTCGAATGGCCAGCGCTCGCCGAGTGCGGCTGCGATCTCCGCGATCAGCGGCGCGATATTGCCCTCTTCGTTGCGCACGGGAACGACGATCGAGACGGCGACCAAAGGTGCACCGAGCGTATCGGCATCCAGCGTTGTCAGGGGATCGCTCATTATCAAGTCCAATCAAGAATCGAACACCTGGAGCGATTCACTTCTGAAGGCAACACACCAGCGAGCAAAGCGCGTTCCCTCCCCCCTTGTGGGGGAGGGCTAGGGAGCGGCGTCAACGACATGCAACTCTAAGACAACACCTGCCGCGCCGCAGCCGTCAATTGTCGCGGCGTCGGACCGTGCAGCGGCAGGATGCTGCCGTCATTGCGAATGACGAAAGCCAGCCGCCGTGCGGCGAACCAGTAGCGCACGACCATCGCGCCGATCACGCCGTTCAACGCGCCGCCGAGCACGTCGCTTGGATGGTGCGCCAGCAGCACCAGCCGCGTGCCGATGATGATCAGCGCGTATGCGACCATCGTGGCGCGTAAGCGCGGCCACAACGCGGCAACCGAAAACGCCAGCGCACAGGAGGTCGTCGCATGGCCGGACGGAAAACTTGCATAGGTTTCGCTCCAGGTGAAATGCGAGAAGTGAAATGCAGAGGGCTCGCCGCCGACGAAGGGGCGGCCACGCCCGACAATGCCTTTCAACACCTCGCCGGTCAGGACCGGCAGCAGCACGGCGAGAAACAGGAATTGCAAGCGCATGCCGAAACCGAGCAGCGTCGCATGCGCGACGCCACGCAATTTCGGCACGATGAGCAGGATCGCGATCATCAGCGCGAACAGGGCCCACAGCACATATTCGCTCTTGCCGAAATCGGTGAGGATCCGCAACGGCCACAAGCCAGCCGTGCCGCGCGGCGGCATCCATCGGATTTCCCGAGCGTCGAGCAGAAACATCAGCGCGGCGATGCCGCTGGCCGCGATTAATCCAACCAGGAGGGTGCGGCGTGCGAGCCCGCGGCCGGCGTCGGCGCGTCGCGAATGCGACGGCGGCCGGATCAGTTGCAGGAGCGACTGCTGAAGCACGACGAACAGACCCGCAAGATAACCGCGCGAGCCGGCGGATGGCCGTGCGGCCGTCATTGCGTGCCTTCAGAGCGGAACACGGAGATCGAAATCGCGCGACCTTGCGAGTAGTTATAGCCCTCGATCCGCGTCGCCGCATTGTAGCGCAGGCCGATCGCCTCGGCGCGTTGCACGAAGGTGCGCTCGGATTGTCGTTCGATCAAAGCGAAACGGCAACTGCCCTGCCCGAGAAAATCCGCCGCGCCGGAGCCATCGGTCAACACGGTGTCGGTGCCCGCCATGAAGACGAGGCTTGGCTCATGGAATCCGGCCGAGGCGGCCTTGGGACCGACGCATTGCACGTTGCGCAGCGCGCGCGCCAGTTCGACGCTCGGAAACACCGGCGTCAGCGACGGCACGACCACGCCGTAGATCGCCATGCTGAGAAACAAGGACGCGACGACGCCGTTCAGCAGCGAGCGCTCGGCGCGGGCGTCGTCATACATCCACCAGGCGAACAGCCCGAAGATCAACGCCGCCGCAATGAACGGCCACGCCAGAAACGCCGGCTGCCGCGTCAGCATGATCGCCCCGACGATCGCGATGACGGAAAAGACCAAAGGAATTGCGAACCACCACGCCGCGCCGCGCGCGAGCCAGCCGCGCGACAACACGCGACGCTCCAGCGCCCCGGCGATCAGGATCGCGATCGCCGGATACAGCGGCAGCACATAATGAGGCAGCTTCGTCATCACCAGTTCAAACACGATCCAGGACGGCAGCAGCCACGCCAGCAGATATTGCGCGCCGGGCTCGCGGCGCGCCCGCCAGATCGCCGGAGCGGCCATGCCGACCAGGGCTGCGCCCGGCCAGAACGTCACCCAGAACAGAACAAAATACAGGCCGGGCGGTGCGCCGTGAGACTCCTGGCCGCCGGCGAGTTTGCTGAGCATGTCGCCGCCGAGCGAGTCCGTGAAAAACTGATCGCCGGCGCGCAGGAAGATCGCGACGAACCACGGCAGCACCAGCAGCAGCGTCCACGGAATGCCCCACGCCGGGCGCAACCGCCACAGCCACACGACGCTGCGATCGAACAAAGCCAGGGTGCCGACCGTGAGACCGACAAACAACAAGATCAGCGGCCCCTTGAGCAGGATACCTCCGGCGAGCGCCGTCCAGAACACGGCAGGCGCGCGCCAGTCCGGCTTCACCGGATCTTCGCCGCGCTGCCAGCCCATATAGACTTTGCCGAGCGCGCCCATCGTTGCCACTACAGCGAGCAACAGCATCGCATCGGTCTTGGCGAGCCGCGCTTCGACGCCGAGCAAGACCGAGCTGGCGAGGATCAAACCGGCGATGACGGCGCTGCGCCGCGAGACGAAGGTGAGCGCCGTCCAATAGGTCAGGAGCACGGCGCCGATCGCGCCGATCAACGACGGGACACGATACAGCCATATTCTGACCTGGGCTCGCGGCATGCCGAGCGCCGACGCGGCCTCGACGCTCAGAGCCTGCAGCCAGTAAATGCCGACAGGCTTCTTGTAACGAACTTCATCCTGAAACCGGATGTCGATGAAGTCTTCAGCCTCGACCATCTGCTTGGTGGCCTGCGCAAAACGCGCCTCGTCGCGATCGATCGGCGGAATGGTGACGAATCCCGGCAAGAACAGCAGCAGGCCGCACAGGATCAGGAACGCGACCGCGCGCGCATGGCTGCCGGAGACGAGATCGAGCGCCGTGACGAGCCCCTTACCCGGATTGACCCGGTTTTTCGGCTGTCGCGGTTCGCCAAACCGGGGGCGTGCATAGGTCTCGGCCATGCAGTCCGCATACGCGGAAACCAACGCTGCGACAACCGCTTGGCCGAGGTGTTACTGAATTCTGACGACGACTGTGTCCGCCGCGCCCGCGGCATCCATCACCGTAAGCCTGACGAAGCCCGGACCGGGCGGATCGATCGTCCGTTGACGCCGGCCGTCGAGGTCGCCAACCGCCACGCCATTGACGAGCATGGTCATCGGCAAAACGCCGCCGGCGACCTTGACCGGCACCGCTGTCAGGCCCTGCTCGCCTTCCCCGCCGGCATCGATCCGCGAGCCGTCAAGCGGAAACTGGATTTTCAGCGCCTGCTCGCGGCTGGCGCTAACCAGATCGCCCAACGGACGAAACCGCCTCAACGGCAGCGGCAGCTTGGCATTGCCGGCGATCAGCACACCGCGCGGCGGCTTCGGCAGCGCCGCTGGCAATTTGCCGGAGCGCGCGAAGGCGTCGAACAAGATCGGGGCGGCGACGGTTCGCCCGACCAGACCGGGCACCGGCGCGCCGTCCGGTCGCCCGACCCAGATGCCGATTGTCATGCGGCCATCGAAGCCGATCGACCAGGCGTCGCGGTAGCCGTAGCTGGTCCCGGTCTTGAAGGCCAAGCGGTTAGGGACAGCATTGTCCGGCGGCGGCGTGCCGATCAGCACCTGGCCGACTTGCCAGGCCGCGACCGCATCGAGCAACCGCAACGGCTCGCGTGCCGCCTCACCCGACAATTCCCGCAACGGCATCGCAGCGCCGCCGCGCGCGATCCCGGCATAGAGTTGCACGAGGTCTTGCAAGGTGACGCCGACGCCGCCGAGCCCCATCGCCAACCCCGGAATTTCATCCTTGGGCAGCACGATCCGCGCACCGGCCTGCGACATGCGCGAGGCGAGGCGCTGCGCACCGACACGGTCAAGCAGCGCGATCGCCGGCACGTTCAGCGACAATTGCAGCGCGCGGCGCACCGGCACCGTGCCTTGGAACGTCATGTCGAAATTTTCCGGCGCCCAGCCGCCGAAGCGGACCGGGCGGTCGTCGATCAGGCTGTCCGGGTGGACGAAGCCGTCCTCGAAAGCCAGGCCGTAGATCAAGGGTTTCAGTGTCGAGCCGGGCGAGCGGACCGCGCGGGTCATGTCGACCTGCCCGGCGCGGCGGTCGTCGAAATAATCCGGCGAGCCGACCCGCGCCAGGATCTCGCCCGACGCATGATCGACTGCGATCATGCCGATCGAAATGTCCGGTCCGAGGGCGGCGGCGCGGTCACGCGCCAGCGCTTCGAGACTCCGCTGCAGGGCCCCGTCAAGCGTCAGCTTGATGACGGTGCTGCCATTATGTGACGCAAGCGCCTGATCAGCGGCATGCGGCGCCAGCACCGGCATCGGCCGCCGCAGCTTCGGCACCTCGGCCAGCTTGGCTTGCGCGGCGTCGTCGGCCGCGATCCGGCCTTCCGCGACCATGCGATCGAGGACGCGGTCACGCGCCGCTCGCGCCGCATCCGGATGACGATCGAGCCGGCGGGTTTCCGGCGATTGCGGCAATGCGACCAGGAGCGCGGATTCAGCAAGCGACAGCCGTCGCGGCTCCTTGCCGAAATAGGCGATCGCGGCGGCCCGGACGCCTTCGAGATTGCCGCCGAACGGCGCCAGCGCGAGATACAGATCGAGAATCTCGGCCTTGCTGAATTGATGTTCGAGTTGCAGCGCGCGCACAAACTGCCGCAGCTTGGCAACGACGGAGCGTTCGCGGCGCGGCTCGATCAGCCGCGCTACCTGCATGGTGATGGTCGAGCCGCCCGAAACGATGCGGCCTTGGACGACGAGTTGAAACGCGGCACGGCCGAGGGCCCAGGGATCGACGCCGCAATGGGTCCAGAACCGCCGATCCTCGTAGGCAAGCAACAGATCGCGGTAGCCGGGATCGACATGTTTGTCGGCCACAACCGGCAACCGCCAGCGCCCATCCGGCATCGCGTAGGCGCGCAGCAATTTGTCGTGGCGATCGAGGACGGATGGCGAGACCTGCCGAGCGGCGGCGAGCGGCAGCGGCCCCAAGGAATGGATCCAAAGCGCAGCACTAATCGACCCCGACGCCCATAATGCCACCGCCAATCCTAGCCACTGCCGACCACCTTCGGCAGCGGGCCCCCTCTTCCTTGGGGAGAGGGGGTACGGCCTATCGATAGAATCGGACCCCCCCAACCGGATCGTTGCAGACGACGCCTCGCGCTGGTCTGCCGATCCCACCTCTCCCCAATGGGGAGAGGTGGGATGAACATCAGCGACAGGACCTGGCTCGATAGCCTTCATTTCGCGGCCCGCACCTCGATCGTGCCGGTGTTGGTGCGGCCATAGCGGACGGGATTGTACATGTCCTCGACAGCGGCCTGCGGCAGGACGTAGCGGCCGGGCGAGACCGCGCGCACGACATAAGCGAGCGTGAACACCGACTTGTCGCCGGCCTTGCGGTCAATCGCTGCCGTGAAGCGGTCGTCGCGGAATTCGGTGTTGGCGGCCTCGACGCCGTCCTCGATCCAGTCGAGCGTGCCGCTGTCGCCGGACGACACTAGCTTGGGATTGTCGATCTCGAAACCGGCCGGCAGATAATCCGCGACCATGACGTGGCCGAATTCCGGCTTCGCCTCGGTGATCTTCAAGACCACGGCGAAGCGATCGTTCTGCTTGGCCTTGGCCGGATCGGCCGGCGTGCCGTCGAGCGCGAAGTAACTGCGCTCGATCTTGAAGCCGTTCGATGCAGCGGGTTCCGCAACCTGCGGTGAGCCCGTCACCGAGACGACGGCCTGCACCGGCGTCTCGCCGACATTGCCGATGCGGACCGGCCTGCCGGCCATGTCACTTGCCTTATAGCTGCGGTTGACGGCGGATTTGACCGATGCGCCGTCGATGTCGATCGACAATGTGTTGCCGTCCTTGGCAAGGGCGCGCGAGGCCAGCACCAGCCAGGCATTTTCCTGTGTCGAGGTCAGCGGCGTGAGCCCGCGCGCGGCCTCGACGCGCTGCACGGCGGTGGTCAGCGTCGCGCGCGGCGCATTGCCCTCGCTGGCGAGCGACACCAGGGCCGCCGCGTCGCGCAGCGCCGAGCCGTAATCGGTGCGGCCGAATGACAGCACGGGTTTCGGCGCCAGACTCTCAAGCGCCGCGGCGTAGACGCGCTCCGCGCGGGCGCGATCGCCGACCAGCGCCAGGGCCGCCGCAAGTTGCGCCTTGGCGATCGGCGTTGCGAGGTTGTTCAGCTTGGTGTCGGCGAGATAGCGCAGATCGCCGATCGGGGCGGCACCGTTTTTCGCCAGCACATACAGCCCGTAAGCAAGGTTGCGGCCGCCATCTCCTTTCTCTGGCTCCTCGGCATTGACGACGGTATTGCGGATGCGGTCCAGCGCCGTCCGAAACAGTGGCTCCGGGATCGCGAAACCTTTCTCGCGGGCGCGGGTCAGGAAGTCCGTGACATAGGCGTCGAGCCAGGGATCGTCGCCGCCGGCCGACCACAGGCCGAACGAGCCGTTCGAGCCCTGCCGGGCCAGCAAGCGGTCGATCGATTCCCTGATGCGCTCGTCGGCAGAGACGTCCATCGCCAGATGCGCGCCGGCCGAAAGATCATTGACATACAGCAGCGGCATAGCCCGGCTGGTGATCTGTTCGCTGCACCCGAACGGATAGCGATCGAGCGCCTTCAGGATCGACGCCGCGTCGAGCGCGGTCGAGACCCCGACCGACAGAGACACGCCGCCGGTGCCGGGCACCAGATCCGAAAACATGTCGGAGGTCAGCGTCAGACTTTCGTCTTTTGCCAGCGTGCGCACCACGCGCCGCGCCAGGATTTGCGTCGGCGCCTTGACGCTGAGATCGTAATGCCGCGCCAAACTCAGCCCGTTCGGGCCTCTGATATCGACATCGAGTTGTGCCGCGCCCGCGCCCGCCGCCTCCATCGCCAGCGTTGTCGACACGCGCTGTTTGGCTGCCAGCTTCAAGGTGGTGGACGGATTGCCCGACAGTTTGACCGGACCGGCGGAGGTCACGCTGACGCGATAGTCGCCGGCCTCGCCTTCGACATTGTCGAGGTCGAAGCTCATCGTCCCGCGATCGCCGCTCAGGAGAAAACGCGGCAGCGTCGTCGTCAAGACCACGGGGTCGCGAACGGTCA
Source organism: uncultured Tardiphaga sp. (assembly GCA_964244735.1). Classification (GTDB taxonomy): domain Bacteria; phylum Pseudomonadota; class Alphaproteobacteria; order Rhizobiales; family Xanthobacteraceae; genus Tardiphaga. Next base: position 67,603 of record CAXTJT010000017.1, on the reverse strand, counting down.
CGTCCGTCGTGGCGCGTCCGAGCTTGGTCGCCGTCCAGGCGATCGCCATCACCCGCGCGGTGCCGGCGAATTCGGGAATCGCGAAAGCCACCTCGGCATTGCCGTTCGGGCCGACCGTGACGATTCCGGAATAGAGCGCCAGCGGCTTTTGCGTCGGCGGGCTCCCGCTCAATTCCGCACCGGCGGAATCGCCGCCCGAACGGATTGCCCCGCGGGTGCCCTGCATGCCGTCGATCAATTGACCGTAGAGGTCGCGCAGCTCCGCGCTCATGCGGCGCTGACCGAGATAATAGTCGTCGGGTGCCGGCGGCTTGTAATTGGTGAGGTTGAGAATGCCGACATCGACGGCGGCGACGACGATCTTGGCATCCTCGCCGGGATTGAGGCCCGAGACCTTCACCGGCAGCTTCATTGTCGTGCCGGGGCGCACCAGCGCCGCCGGCGACAGAGTAACGCCCAGCGTGCGCGCCGGTTTGTCGATGCCGAACCATTTCAGCCCGAGCGCGCGTCCCGGCATGCGTTGCGCGGTCTGATCGAGCGGCCGGCGCAGGGTCGCCACCACATAGGCCCCGGCGCCCCAATCCTTGCCGACGGGAATCTTGAGCTGCGAGGTGCCTTCCCTGACCTGCATCGCTTGCGTCAGCAACAATCGGTCGCCGACCACATTGACGGTGAGCCGGCCCGCGCTGCGTGCGTTGACCGTCACGATCATGGTGTCGCCGGATGCGTAATCGGGCCTGTCGATTGAAGTCTCAAGCAAATCCGGCGTGTCGGCGCTGCCGTCCGAGTACCAGCCGACATCGAACTGCACCGACGTCAACGGTCCGTCGGACTCGGCGGTGCGGACGTCGAGACGATAACGGCCGGGCGGCGGCTGCAGCGTCAGCCGCGCCGGCTCGGCGGTCGTCACATTGAGATCGCCATCGGCGACGCGGCTGGTCGATTTGACCGGCTCGTAATCCCAAGACGAGCCCTGACCCGAGCCCTGTCGATACCATTGATAGCGCGACTCCATTTTGAGGAGTTCGTAGCGCAGCCCCGTGCGGGCGATGCGGCTGCCGTCCTGAGCCGCCATCACCACGTCGAAGCCGGCCCTGTCGCCCTCGGCGACGTTAGCGCCGGCGAACAGCGGCTTCACCCCGATCATCGGGCCCGAAGGCGCGACCGGGAGAACGATCTTGCGCTCGACGGAACGGCCTCCGGCCTCCGCCATGCGGATGAAAATCTGCGCCTCCTGAGGTCGGGACGCGGCCGGCGGCTTCGGCAGGCTGACCGGAAATTTGGCGGCGCCAGCAGCGTCGGTTTCCGGAAGGTCCTCGATCGGCGTGCGCTCGTTGCTGGCGGTCTCGTCGTCCGCCACGCCGAACTGATAGCCGGCAAAGCCGGGCCGCCCGGCGGCCGGCGCGACCAGCAGATCGCCCTCCAACTGCAGCGCGGAAGCCACTGCGCCATAAAGGAATTTGCCGTTGACCTCAAGTTCTACAGGAACTTGAGACTTGATCTGCGTTGCGCTGGCATTGACCGTAAAATCCAGCCGCTCCGGCACGTAATCCTCGACCATAAAACTCGTCTCGCCGACCGACTTTCCCTTCGGATCGGTGAAGGCGCGGACCCGCCAGGTGCCGGTCGGAACCGCCGCGTTCAGCGGCAGCGTCAGGCTGCGCCCGCCCGCGCCCTGGTCCGGCAAGACCGTCCGGCGGAACTCGACGCCGTCCGGGCGCTCGATCACCAGCGTCAGCGGACCGCCGCCGACGGCGTTGCCCTGCCCGTCGCGCAACAGCGCCGTCAGATAGACCGTTTCGCCGGAACGGTAGACGCCGCGCTCGGCGTAGACAAAGGCGTCGGACCCGGCGGGCGCGGGCCGGCCGGCGACGCCGCGATCGGTCAGGTCGAAAGCCTGCGACTTTAGGCTCAAGAAGGCGTAGTCGCCCTTGTCGCCGGTCACGGTCAGCAACGCCGGTGACAGACCGCCCTCGCCACGCGCCAGCCCGGCCTCGAACAGCACATGGCCGGCCTCGTCGGTTTTTCGGGTGGCCAGAATTTCGTTGTTGCGCGCGATCAACCGGACCTCGACCTTGACGGCCGGGTCGGTCGAGGCCAGCGAATTGACGAACACATGGACGCCGTCATTGCCGGAAAACGCCGCGACGCCGAGATCGCTGACGATGAACCACTGCGTCGCCAGGGTCCCGGACTCATCGTCGCCGGCCGCCCCCGGTCCCTTGGCCGCGGCGGTCATCACATAGACGCCGGGCTGCAAATCGCCGAGCGCCTGATCGACCGGAAACGCCGTGGTGACATCGGCATTCAGCGCCAGCGCCGTCGCGATCTCGCCGGACCAGACCTTGACGCCGCGCTCATTGCCAAGATCGGTCAGTTCATAGGGCGACAGCGCGCGCTGGAAGTCGCTGCCAAGAACCGTGTTGATGAGGTTGCGGTCGCCGATCCGGAACACCTGCACATTGACGGCCTGGGTGTTGACGCTGACCAGCGGGATGCCGCGCTGGCCGGTGCGCGGCAGCACGTAAGCGCGGCCGGTGAACCGAACGAACGGCTTGCGGTCGCGGACATAGATGTTGAATTCGGCCGATTTCGCCAGCGTCTCCTTGACCTGCGACGGCAGGCCGGCGCGCAGATTGATCGTGTAACGCTCGCCATGCTTCAGACCGTCGACGCAGAGCTGCCGGTCGTCCGACGAGACCGCGGGCTTTTCCGAACCGGCCAGCGCCAGGAACGGCGCGAAGTCCGTCCGCTTGGCAAGGTCTTCGGAAAACTGGAAACAGGCGCGCGGCGATGCGGAATCCGAATCCACCGTGTAGTCGAGCAGCTTGAAGCCGCGCTCGTCGCGCAGCTTCTCATACTGGCCGCGGATCTCGGCCACTTCGCGCAGATCGAGCGACAGCCGCAGCGCGTCGAGCGCCGGTCGCCACAGCTTCTGGTCCGACAGAGCGCGGCCCAGAACGGCCAGCGCGTCGGCCTCCTCGCCGGCATTGCGGGCACGCTGATACGCAACATAGGCCGAAGTCGCCGCGCGCTCGTTAAAGACCGTCTGTTCGGACGGCGTCGTCGTTTTGATCTGGAAGATGCTGCGCGCCAGCCGCAGCCAGTTGGTGCTGTCGTCGGGCGCGATGGCCACGATCTGCCCCATGATCTGCAACGCGCTGCGGACATCGGCGCGCCGCAGCGCAGCGTCGGCGTCGTTGCGCAACGTGGCGGCCGGTTTGCTGACAACCCCCGCCTCGGTCTTGATCTGGGCTTCGAGCTTGATCGCGGCGTCGGCGAGACCGTCGCGCCGAAACGGTTTGTCTGCCGCCGAGGCCGAAACGAGGCCGGCGACCAGCGCCGAACAAATGAGCGCGGCGCGAACGAAACCCAGCATCGGCAACTCCTCCAGGCGGGCGCGGCATTCGTGTCAGCGGATCAAGTCAACCGCCTCGCGATTCCCGCGCGCATCATTGCGGCGCACCCGGTCAAAAGCAATCGCACCTGGACCGCCTCATCGCTGAACTGTGTCGCGGCCTTCGGCCTGTTGGTTCGAGATCAAGCCGCAACCCAGCCGCTGCTTTGCGCGGTCGCCGCACGCGCCTCCTGCAACTCGTGTTCGAGGAATTCGTTGACGATCAGCAGAGCGCGGATGGTGCTCCGCAGATCGCCATTGCAGGCGGCGATCGCCTCGTCGCAAGCCGTCTCGTAGGGGTCGGGAACCGTCTCTCGCGCCGCGTCGGCCATCACGCATCTCCGTTTGCTGGAGTTGCATGTTCTTGCATTGTTCTCTTTTCGTCAAGCCGGGACACGGAGGTTTTCTGTTTGCCGCCAAGCTGAAAACCCGTCATCAAGCCGACGACTTGGCATGCGATGCAATGCAAACCTATGCTAGGAAAGCGAGCGCTTAACCGGTCCCATAGCTCAACTGGATAGAGTAACGGATTTCTACTCCGTGGGTTGCAGGTTCGAATCCTGCTGGGATCGCCACGTCGTCACCTGCGCCGCAGGTCAAAGTCATGATGGGTCCATGATGCCGGTCCTATGCTGGTCAGCGCAATCCACAGGGAGCAAGCGTCGTGAGACTTTTGATCGTATCGGTTCTGCTTGCCGCGCTCGTCACACCGGCGATGGCGCAGGGCAAAGGCCGGAAAATCCAGGAAGCCGAGGCCCCGAGCCCGCAGACTCTCGCCAAGAAGAAAGCCGCCGACGCGGCTTATCAGCGGGCGCTCAAGAGCATTCCCGAGCCAAAGGGCGTGGTCGATCCCTGGCAAGGCGCGCGCTAGTTCGGACCACGAGGATATTTGCTTCGCGAAGGCTGCGGACCTGCTATACCGCGCGCAATCGCAATTCCCCAGGACAAGGCCGAGACGAGAGATGAGTGGATTTAAGGAACCGAGCTTCGCCGATCGGCAGAAGGCTGCCATGGAGGCTCGGAAGAACATTCTGAACAAATTCAAGTCGCAGCCCGGCCCGGACGATCCGGCCGTCAAGGCGCGCGCCGCCGAGCGCGAGGCGCAAGCGATTGCCCGCGCCAAGGCCAAGGAAGAGCGCGACGCCGCCAAGGCCGAGCAGCAGAAGCGCGAGGCCGAGGAAGCCGCCGCCGCCGCCGCCCTCGCCGCCCGCGAGGCCGAGGAAGCCGCCGCGCGCGAGATCGCTTTGGAGGCCGAGCGCAAGGCCGCCCGCGACGCGCGCTATGCCGCCCGCAAGAAGCGGAAGTAACTTGTCATCATTCCCCGGTGCGCCATTGCACACTTGAGGGCGCGCGCGAGCGCTAAATCGACGCCTTTTGCCGTCGATCGAAGCGATCGGACAAGCCCGGAATCCATAATCACCGCCGCGAGTATGAATTCCGGGCCTGCGCCTGCTCTGTTCGGCTTTCGCCGACTGCGAGAGGGCGCATCCCGGAATGACAATCCACCCTATTGCGTCTTGCCGAATTGCGGCTCGTCCGGTTTCACGAACAGATTGCCGCTCGGGCCGTAGCCGGTGATCTGGATCACCGCGCCCTCCTCCCGCGTGCCGTCCCAATGCACCTTGCCGTTGGGGTGCACCATGTAGCCGCCGGCCTTCATCGGGATTGCCTTTTCAGGCTCGAAGGCGTCGCCCGTTCCAGTGTACCAAGTGCCGGACAGCACGACGACGTGGCGATCTTCCGGATGCTTGTACGGCTTGCTCATGATTCCGGGCGGCCATTTGATTCGCAGCACATAGATGCCGGGTTTTGACGGATCGCCATACATCGTCGCAACCTCGACGCCGACGCCGAACGGATTCTTCCAGACTTCTTCGCCCGCATTGATCCGCACGAAACCTTGCTCGTCGGTCGCGCTCCACGCCGGAAGGCTTGGACATAGAAGCGCGCCCGCCAGTGCCGCCGCCATGACAATTCGACTCATCTCAGCCTCCCTTTGTGTTCTTATGCGCGGAGGCTAATGCGCCGGCGCGACGCAGGCAATCGATTACGGCCGCAAGATCGATGCGCCCGTGGTCACGCGACCTTCGAGATCGCGATGCGCCTTGGCGGCATCCTTCATCGCATACGCATGATTGATCGGCACATGCAGCTTGCCGTCGATCACGGCGGAGAACAGCGTGTCCGCGCCTTCGAGCAATTCCTTCCGCGTGCCGACGTAATCGTTGAGCTTCGGCCGCGTCGCGAACAGCGAGCCGTGGTTGTTCAGTTCGGTGAGCGCGAAAGGCGGCACCGGCCCCGACGCATTGCCGAACGAGACGAACAGGCCGCGCGGCCGAATGCAGGCCAGCGAGCCCGGAAACGTCGTCTTGCCGACGCCGTCATAGACCACGTCGCAGAGTTCATTGCGGCTGATCTGTTTGACCCGCGCGACGAAATCCTCTTCGGCGTAATTGATGACGTGATCGCAGCCATTGGCGAGCGCGAGATCCGCCTTCGCCTGGGTGCTGACGGTGCCGATCACATGCGCGCCGAGCGCCTTGGCCCATTGGCATGCGATCAGGCCGATGCCGCCGGCCGCGGCGTGAATGAGAACGCGATGGCCGTGCTCGACCTTGAAGGTCTTGTGCAGAAGATACCAGACCGTGAGGCCCTTGAGCATCAGCACCGCGCCCTGCTCGTCGGTGATGCGATCCGGCAGCTTGACGAGCTTTTCAGCGGGGATGTTGCGCTCGGTCGCATAGGCGCCGAGGTTGAAATAATAGGCCACGCGGTCGCCGGGATGGAAGGTCGTCACGCCCGGCCCGACCGACACCACCTCGCCGGACGCCTCGTTGCCGCAGATGAATGGCATCGTCGGCGCCTTGTAGAGCCCGGTGCGGAAATAAACGTCGATGAAATTGAGCCCGACCGCGTTCTGCTTGATGCGAACCTCGCCCTGGCCGGGCGGCGGCAGTTCGATCGCCTCGTAGATCATGGCGTCCGGGCCGCCGACCTGATGCACGCGTACAGCCTTGATCATTTGAACACTCCCTGCTTGTGAGGCGGAGCGAAAGCCATGATGCGGATGATGTCAACCGCCACGCCCGGCGGGCGGCGTCTCCACCGTCTCTGATGTCGGCCGGCCCTTGCGCCGGTTGCGCTTGGCGAGAATGTTGAAGGTCTCGACCAATCCCGAAAACAGGATCGCGAAGTAGATGTAGCCGCGCGGAATGTGGAATTGGAAACCATCCGCCACCAGCGCCACGCCGATCAGCACCAGGAACGCCAGCGCCAGCATTTTCGTCGTCGGGTAATCGTGAACGAATTTCGACACCGGCCCCGACGAAATATACATCACGCCGCAGGCGATGACGACGGCGGCGACCATGATCTCGATATCCTGCGCCATGCCGATCGCGGTGATGATGCTGTCGAGCGAAAACACGATATCGATGATGATGATCTGCACGATCACCCAGAAGAACGATTTCGGGACGGTTTTCTCGCCGCCCTCCCAGTGGCTCGCCTCGACCTCCTGATGGATTTCGTGCGTCGCCTTGACGATCAGAAACAATCCGCCGGCGATCAGGATGATGTCACGCCACGACAGTGCGATCGTCTTGTAGGTGATGATTGGCGCGGTCAGACCGATCAGCCAGACCAGGACGCTGAGCAGCGCGATCCGAAACAGCAGCGCGAGACCGAGACCGATCTGACGCGCACGCTTGGCCTGATGCGGCGGAATGCGCGCCACGATCACGGAGATGAAGATGACGTTATCGATGCCGAGCACGATCTCCAGCGTCGTCAGCGTTAGCAGCGCGAACCAGGCTTCGGGGCTGGTCAGAAGGTCGATCATGCGGGTACGGGCCTCAGCAGGCGGATGATGACATCGGCGCAGACGATGTAGAGCGCAATCGCGCACAGCGTCAGCGTGACCGGAAGGGCCACATCGAAATTCTTGATGACCGTGAAAACCGCGAGCAAGGCCCAGACCGCCATCAGCGACAAGGTCAGCGGCCGCAGCCGCACGACCCGAACCGGATGGATGACATTGAATGGCACGAAGGTCAGCACGATCAGACTTGCTATGCAGACAGTGGCCGCGACGGGCGGCGGTTGCAATAGAAACAGATAGAAGGCGGCGGCATTCCAGAGCGCCGGAAAGCCGCGAAAGTGGTTGTCTTCGGTCTTCATCCGCTTGTCGGCAAAATACAGGGCGGAGGTGACGACGATACCCGCGCCGAGGATCGGACCGACCACCGGCAGCATCAGGCGGCTCGCGGTAATGGCGTAGGCCGGCACGAACACGTAAGTCAGGAAATCGACCACGAGATCGAGTGTCTCGCCGGACCAATCGGGTTGCAGCCGCTGCACGTCGAAGCGTCGCGCCAGCGGCCCGTCGATGCCGTCGATGATCAGCGCCAGACCGAGCCAGCCGAACATCGCCGCCCAATGCTCGCGGACAGCCTCCAGCATCGCGATGAGGGCCACGCCCGCCCCCAGCGCGGTGAAGATATGGACGGAAAACGCCGCGTAACGCGCGTGTCGCGAGGGCGTTGCAGCTTGCTGTGGATCGAGCGGTGTCATGTATATGACGTGCTATCAGGATTCCCTGGCCATTGCCCAGCACCTGATCTGACCGCTGGCGCTTGAAATGCCGCCTGCGAAGGACGATTGTCTTGGGATGACAGACAGTCTTGTTCCGACCCGTGCTTTTGACGTCGCCGTGATCGGCGGCGGCCCCGCCGGCCTCACGGCCGCGATCGCGCTGGCCCTGGCAGGCGCGAATACGGCCGTCGTCGCCCGCCGCATGCCCTATGCGGACAATCGCACCACCGCCTTGCTCGGCGGCTCGGTCGAATTTCTCGAACGCCTCGATGTCTGGCATCGCTGCGCCGCGCAGTCCGCGCCGCTCGAAGTGATGCGGCTTGTCGATGACTCCAAGCGGCTGATCCGCGCGCCCGAGGTCAAGTTTTCGTCGGTCGAAATCGGCCGCGATGCCTTCGGCCACAACATCGAGAACCGCAGTCTGATGGAGGCGCTGGAAGCCCGCGCAGCCGATTTGCCGAACCTCGTTCGCTTCGACGCAGACGCCGACGGCGTAACGCCCGCCGACGAGGCCGTGGTCGTGGCGACTGGCGGCGGCGATGATTTGACGGCCACCCTCGTTGTTGGTGCGGACGGGCGGCATTCGCTGTGCCGCGAGGCTGCCGGCATCAAGACGACCCATCGCGATCTGCCGCAATCGGCGCTGACCTTCACGGTCACGCATTCCCGCCCGCACAAGAACATCTCGACCGAATTCCATACCGCGCAGGGCCCGTGCGTGTTCGTGCCCCTGCCGGGCGGTCGGTCGAGCGTGGTCTGGGTCGCAGCGCCCAAGGAGGCCGAACGGCTGATGGCGCTCGACGACGCAGCCTTGTCGGCGGCGGTCGAAAAACAGGCGCATCACGTCCTCGGCCGCATGAGCGTCGAGTCTGGCCGCCATCTTTTTCCGCTGTCGATCGAACGACTGCAAGCCTTCGCGCGCAACCGGATCGCGCTGATCGGGGAAGCCGCCCATGTGCTGCCGCCGATCGGCGCACAGGGCCTCAATATGGGCCTGCGCGACGGCTCGGATCTCGCCGGCATCGTTGCCTCGGCGCTGGCGGCCGGGGAGGATATCGGCGCGCCGGATGCATTGCTGCGCTATGCCCGCGCGCGGCGCGGCGATGTCGTCAGCCGCACCACCGTGATCGATATCGCCAACCGCTCGCTGCTCAGCGACCTGCTGCCGATGCAAGTCGCGCGATCGATCGGACTGCAATTGATCGATGCCGTCGGCCCATTGAAGCGTCTGGCGATGCGCGAAGGCCTCGCGCCGTCGTGGCGGGGTTGATCCGTGATTCCGGGGCGCAGGCGGCTCGTGCCGCATGCGAACCCGGAATCTCCTTATGTTCATCTTGACCAGATTCTCCGGTGCGCAATTGCGCACCGTAGTTCGCGTCCGCCAAGAGGCGTTCGCGCCCCCGGAATGACGACTCGGATCAAAACGGCATCTGCCCGCTGTTGATCAGCCACATCACCGTCGTCAATGTCACGACCGACATGAACGTCCCGAGCAAGACCGCCACCGACGCGGGCTCGACCCACGAATCATATTGCCGCGCGATGATGAACACGTTCAGCGCCGGCGGCAGCGAGGCCATCAGCACGGCGGTCGCCGCCCAGAACGGCGGGAACGGCCCGATCGCCAGCATCAGACCAGCCACGAGCAGCGGATGGAAGATCAGCTTGATCGCAATGATCCACGGCACCTCCCACGGCACCCGTCCGATCGGACGCAGCGCCACGGTGACGCCGAGCGTAAATAAGGCGACGGGGGCGGCCGCGTTCTGCAAAAAAACCAGCACGCCGTCGATCGCGACCGGCATCTGGACATGGAAGGCCGCGGACAGCGCGCCGAGATAGGCGGCGACGATCAGCGGATGCAACAGGATTTCCTTGGCCACGATGCCGATCGTCGGCAGCAGAGGCCGGCGTTCCGTGCCGGTCAGAGCCATCGACAGCGGCACGATCGAGAACAGGAAAATGCTGTCGAAGCAAAAGATCAGCGCGACCGGCGCCGCCGCCTTCGGCCCGAGCACCGCCAGCGCCAACCCCGGCCCCATATAGCCGATATTGCCGTAGCCGCCGGCCAGCGCCGCCATCGTGCCCTGGCGCACTGAAATGCCGGCGATCCAGCGCCCGACCAGACCGGCCAGGACAAAGGCAATCGCAGTCCCAAGAGTCGTCGCGATCACGAAAGGCGGATTGTTCAACTGCTCGAACGGCGTCTTCGCCATGATCCGGAAAAACAGCGACGGCAGCGACACGTAGAGCAGGAAGAAATTCATCCAGGCGAGCCCGGATTCCGGCAGCCGCTTGAGCTTGCCGCAGGCGAAGCCGATGAAGATCAGCCCGAAATAGGGCAGCGCCAGATTGAGAATGTCGATCATGAATGGGATGGCTTTCCGCGCGGCCGTCATCGCGGCATCTGGACATGATCCAGCTATGTCGCGGGTGGATTAGCCGTTTTCCTCTAGCATCGGCCACAATCCTGGTCTATTCGACGAAACATGATTGAAGCGCGGACCGCCAAGTTCCAGATCGGACAAATCGTGCGCCACCGGATTTTTTCGTTCCGGGGGGTGATTTTCGACATCGACCCGGTGTTCAACAACACCGAGGAATGGTGGCTGTCGATCCCCGAGGAAGTGCGTCCGCACAAGGATCAGCCGTTCTACCATCTGCTCGCGGAAAATTCCGAATCCGAATACGTCGCTTACGTGTCCGAGCAGAATCTGCTGCCCGACGAAAGCGGCGAGCCGATACGGCATTCGCAGGTTGCGGAAATCTTCGTCAAGGACAAGGCCGGCGGCTACCGCCAGCGCAATCCGTCGCTGAATTGAAACCACAGATCCTCATTCCGGGGCGCAGGCGGCACTTGCCGCTTGCGAACCCGGAATGACGTAACAAATAAAAAGGCGCTCGTTTCGGAGCGCTTTTTTTGGTTGTGCGATCGGCTTACTTCGCGGCCGGAGCGGCGCCGGCGGCCGGCTGCTGGGCTTCCAGCTTGGCGCGGGCCTCGGCGGCGCGCTTCTGCAATTCTTCCTGCAGTTTCTTCTGTGTTTCCTCGAACACCTTCGGGTCGGTCGGCGGACCGTCATAGGCCTTCGCGAATTCGCTCAGCGGCAACGGCAGCGTCAGCGGCGCGCCGTTGGAATTGATCGCCTGGACGACGAGGTTCTGACCCTTTTTCATGTTGGCCATCAGCTCGGGCGTCACTTCGTAGTCCGACATGCAGCCATTGGCGAAGCAGATCACGTAAGGCGACTGCGCCGGGGCGTTGCTGTCGACGATGATGCGCGTGCCGTGCACGAGTTGCATGCCGAGCGGAAGCGTCACGCGCAGGATTTTTTTCGGTTCGCCTTCAGGCTCGATGATGACGGCGGCGATGACCGGCTGGCCGGATTCGATACGGCCGTCCTTGCCGGTGAAGCAGACCTGCTTGGCATTGGCGTCCTGGCCCTTGAGGCAGAATTTGGTCCAGGGCGCATAGATCAACTGTACCTGCTGATCGGCAGGCTGGGCGCCGGCGGCGGGCGCGCCGGCGGCCGGAGCCGCCGGTGCCGGCGCCGCTTTCGGAGCCGCCTTGGGAGCGGCTTTCGGCGCAGCCTTCGGAGCGGCAGGCGCGGCCGGAGCCGGCGGCGCCTGGGCAAAAGCCGGCGCGCCGATGGTCGCAGTGGTCAGAGCGGAGGCTGCCAGCAGAGCCATGACCCGGCCGCGCGACGGCGCGTTGAATGCACGGAAACCCATTGCGGAAAACCCTTTCATGAATGAAGCGCACGATCACAGCGCGGGGCGCAGCCCGACAGGCGTTCGGCGGGTGTCTCGGAGCCAATTGAGGCGGATACGTGACAGGCGGCGCAACATCCGTCAATTGCTTGCCTTCAATACAACGACGCGCGGAAAGATCAATGCGGACAGCAGCTTTTGATCGCCCGCGCGCACCGGCAATGCCGGACATGTTATCCTCGGGCGTGACTGGCAGCGAATCATATCGCCCTCGCCTTCTGCGCAGTGCTGCGGCGGCGCTGGCGTTGTTGTCGCTCGGACTGATCGCACCGGCCCGCGCCGAGCCGCAGCACGCCATCGCCATGCATGGCAATGCGGCTTTGCCGCCGGATTTCAGCCAACTGCCATACGTCAATCCCGACGCGCCAAAAGGCGGCCGGCTGGTGCAAGGCCTGCTCGGTTCTTTCGACAGCCTCAACCCGATGATCGTCAAGGGTCTCGCGGTCCAGAAGATCCGCGGATACGTAATCGAAAGCCTGATGATCCGAAGCGAGGACGAGCCTTTCACACTGTACGGACTGCTGGCGGAGACCGTCGAAACGGACGAGGATCGCAGCTTCGTCAGCTTTCGCATCAATCCCAAAGCGCATTTTTCCGACGGTCAACCCGTGACGGCGGACGACGTGCTGTTCTCATGGGCGCTGTTGCGCGACAGAGGCCGCCCCAACCATCGCGGCTATTACGCCAAAGTGACGAAAGCCGACGCGATCGATCTGCGCACGGTGCGTTTCGAGTTCGGCGGCGAACCGGACCGCGAATTGCCGCTGATTCTGGGGCTGATGCCTGTGCTGCCGAAGCACGCCGTCGACCCGGAGACATTCGAGCAGACATCGCTGAAGCCGCCGCTCGGCTCCGGCCCCTACCGTGTCACGGACGTGCGGCCCGGTGCGGCCGTGACGTTCACGCGCGATCCCGACTACTGGGGCCGCGACCTGCCGATCAATCGCGGGCTGTGGAACTTCGATGAAATCCGTCTGGATTATTATCGCGAGGCCAGCGGCGCGTTCGAGGCGTTCAAGCGCGGGCTTTACGACGCCCGCGTCGAGCACGAGCCGCTGCGCTGGCATTCCGGCTACGACTTTCCGGCAGCCCGCAGCGGCGACGTGATCCGCGACACGATCAAGACGGGGATGCCGCAGCCATCGGAATATCTGGTGTTCAACACGCGGCGTGCATTGTTTGCAGATATTCATATCCGCCGGGCGCTCACGCTGCTGTTCGATTTCGAGTGGATCAATCGCAATTATTTCTTCGATCTGTACACCCGTTCGGCCGGATTTTTCGCCGGTTCCGACCTCTCGTCCTACACCCGACCCGCAAGTCCGGCCGAGCGCGCGTTGCTGAAGCCCTTCGCTGCAAAAATCCCGGAAGACATCATGGACGGCAGCTACCGCCTGCCCGAAGGCGACGGCTCAGGCCGCGACCGCAATGCGTTGCGCGCGGCGTTCGACCTGTTTGCGGAGGCCGGCTTCAAGCCCGACGGCAAGACGCTCCGCAACGCCGCGGGCGAGCCGCTGCTGTTTGAACTGCTGGTGACGACGCGCGATCAGGAGCGCATCGCCCTGGCCTTTCAACGAGACCTGAAACGCGCCGGTGTTGCGCTCAGCGTCCGCCTTGTGGACGCCGTGCAGTTCGACCAGCGCCGCCTCAATTTCGATTTCGACATGATCCAGAACCGCTGGGACCAGTCGCTGTCGCCGGGCAATGAGCAGGCGTTTTATTTTGGCTCGGGGGCTGCCGACGCCAGTGGCAGCCGCAACTACATGGGCGCGAAGGATCCCGCGATCGACGCGATGATCGCGGCGCTGCTCAAAGCCCGCGACCAGACCGACTTCGTGCCGGCGGTGCGGGCGCTCGATCGCGCCCTTATCGCGGGGGCTTATGCAATTCCGGTCTATAACGTCGGCGAGCAATGGATCGCGCGCTGGAATCGGATACAAAAACCATCGACCACGGCGTTGTCAGGCTATCTGCCCGAAACGTGGTGGTTTCAGTCGCCGTCGAACCCCGATGCTTCAAAACCTAAAGTGACGCCGTGATCCAGACGCCCGTATCGCCGACGCTCGACGGCCTGTTCCGGCGCGTATTGGACCGCCAGCCCGACGCGACGGCGCTGATCGATCCCGCCGACAAGATGCGCGTCACGGGGCAACAGCCGAAGCGCTGGAGCTTCGCGCAGGCCGATCGCGCCATCGGCGCGCTCGCTGCGCATTTCGCCGTCACCGGCTTGCCATCCAATTCCGTGATCGCGATCCAGCTGGCGAACACCAGCGAGTTCATTTTGACGGTTCTGGCCGCGCACCGGGCCGGCCTCGTGGTGGCGCTGCTGCCGCAACTCTGGCGGCAGGCCGAACTGACCGTGGCCTTGAACCGCACCGGCGCGCGCGCGATCCTCACGACCAGGACGATCGACGGCATCAACCACGCCGATCTGGCGATGAACGCCGCCGCCGAGGCGTTCGCGATCCGCTATGTCGGCGGCTTCGGCGACGACCTGCCGGACGGCATGATCTCGCTCGACCAAGTGGTCCGCGACGGCGGCAGCGTCGCACCGACCGCCGCACAGGACGCACGCCGTGCCGCGATCGTCACCTTCGACATCGGTGACGACGGCATGCGCGCTGTACCGCGCACGCATCTGCAATTGATCGCCGGCGGTCTGTCGCTGTTTCTCGAAAGCGGATTGCCGCAGGGCGCCGGCATCATGGCGGCGCTGGCTCCCTCGTCGTTCGCCGGGCTGACCTCGACGCTCGTCGTGTGGTTGCTGACGGGCGGCACGCTGGCGCTGCATCATCCCTTCGATGCCGACGCGCTCGAAAGCCAAATCGCCGACGACAGATCAGCCGCGCTGATCGTGCCCGCTGCATTGGCGTTCAGACTTGCCGAAGACGGTCTGCCGTCGCGGCTGCCGGCGCTGCGGCATCTTGTGGCGCTTTGGCGGGCACCCGAACAAGTCGCATCCAGCGAGGCGTGGCCGGATCGCCAGACAATGCTGACGGACGTCTATCTCTTTGGCGAGGCCGGACTGTTCGGCGCGCAGCGCGGTCGTGACGGCCAGCCGGCGCCGATCCTGCCCGGCCCTCACGGCGCGCCGCGAAGCGTCTCGTCATCGTCAATTGCCGGAGAAGCTTTTCTCACCGAGCGCGGCACGCTGGCCTTGCGCGGCCCGATGATCACGCCGGAGGCCTACGTTCCGCTGCTGCCGGTCGGCCAACCCGTCCTCGATCACGTCGATACGGGATACGCCGCGCGGATCGATCGCAACGGTGCGATCATCATCACCGCGCCGCCCGCCGGCATCGTCTCGGTCGGCGGCTACCGGTTTCTCTCGAACGATCTGAACGAATGGGCGAAGCGTCTCGGCCAAGGCGCGCTGTTGACCGCCTTGCCCGATCGCTTGAGCGGACATCGCCTTGCCGGTCGCGCGCAGAACAACGCGCGCGCGCGCGAAGCGCTGGCCGGACTCGGATTGAATCCGCTGATGGTCGATGCGTTTCGCGATCGTGGCGAGGTGAGTTGAGGTTGGACCAGGTCGCCGTCGCCCTTCGAGGCTTTCAAACCGTCGCGATAGCGACGATTGAAAGCGCCTTAGGATCACGGTGACATTGTAGCTACGCCCCTCTACGCCGCCTTCTTGCGCTCCGCGAGATGAGCCAGTTCGCGCATGATGATCGTCGTGCCTTCGAGGCGATCTTCCGGCGTATCCCAATCCTGCAGGAATACGACCTTCATGTCCGGGCGCACCTTCGCGGCCTGTCCGTAATGCTTGATGAAGGCGACGAGCCGATCCGGCTGCGCGAAGGAATTGTCGCGGAACGCGATGACCGCACCCTTCGGTCCGGCATCGATTTTTTCGACATTGGCGCGCCGGCAATAGGCCTTGATCGCCGCGATCTTGAACAGATACCGCACCTCGTCCGGCAGCACGCCGAAACGGTCGCGCAACTCGGCGGCGAAATTGTCGATCTCGTCGTCGGTGTCCAAATCGGCGAGCCGGCGATACAGCGATAGCCGGACGGCGAGGTCGTTGACGAAATCCTCCGGAATCATCACCGGCATGCCGACGGTGATCTGTGGCGACCAGCGATCGGCGACCGGTTCTGACACGCCGGCCTTGAGCGCGAGGATCGCCTCCTCCAGCATCGATTGATACAGTTCGAATCCAACTTCCTTGATGTGGCCGGACTGTTCCTCGCCCAAGAGATTGCCGGCGCCGCGGATGTCGAGATCGTGCGATGCCAATTGAAAGCCCGCGCCGAGCGTTTCCAGTGATTGCAGCACCTTCAAACGACGCTCCGCCTGCGCGGTGATCTTGTGCTGCGACGGCAGCGTGAACAGCGCATAGGCGCGCAGCTTCGAGCGGCCGACGCGGCCGCGCAACTGATAGAGCTGCGCGAGACCGAACATGTCGGCGCGGTGCACGATCAGCGTATTGGCGGCGGGAATGTCGAGGCCGGATTCGACGATCGTGGTCGAGAGCAGGATGTCGAACTTGCCGTCGTAGAACGCGGACATGATGTCCTCGATCACCGTCGGCGGCATCTGGCCGTGCGCGACGGCGACTTTCATCTCCGGCACCTGCTTGTCGAGAAAATCCTTCACCTCGGCCAGATCGTCGATGCGCGGCACGACGTAGAACGCCTGCCCGCCCCTGTATCGCTCGCGCAGCAAGGCTTCACGGATCATCAGCGGATCATGCGGCGCCACAAAGGTGCGGACCGCGAGGCGATCGACCGGCGGCGACGCGATGATGGAGAGGTCGCGAACACCGGTTAACGCCAGTTGCAGGGTTCGCGGAATCGGCGTTGCCGACAGCGTCAACACATGGACTTCCGAGCGCAGCGCCTTCAGGCGTTCCTTGTGCGACACGCCGAAATGCTGCTCCTCGTCCACGACAACGAGGCCAAGATCGCGAAACTTGATCGCCTTTCCGAGCAGCGCATGGGTGCCGACGACGATATCAACCGCGCCCTCCGTCAATCCTTTTTTGGTCGCGGTCACTTCTTTGGGAGGCACCAGCCGCGACATTTGCGCGACGTTCACGGGAAAGCCCTTGAAGCGATCGATAAACGTGCGCGTATGTTGCCGCGCCAGCAGCGTCGTCGGCACCACCACCGCGACCTGCTTGCCTTCCATCGCCACGGCAAAGGTCGCACGCAATGCAACCTCGGTCTTGCCGAAACCGACGTCGCCGCAGATCAGGCGATCCATCGGACGGCCGCTTTCGAGGTCGCGCAATGACGCATTGATCGCGCCCAACTGATCTTCGGTCTCGTCGTAGGGAAAACGCGCGCAGAACTCGTCGTACAGTCCTGACGGCACCGACAATTTCGGCGCTTCGCGCAGATGCCGTTCGGCCGCGATCTTGATGAGTTCGCCGGCGATCTCGCGAATCCGGTTCTTGAGCTTCGCCTTGCGGTTCTGCCAGCCGGAACCGCCGAGCCGATCCAACTCGACATTCGTCGAATCCGAGCCATAGCGCGACAGCAATTCGATATTCTCGACGGGCAAAAACAGCTTGGTCTCGTTGGCGTAGCGCAGTTCGAGACAGTCGTGCGGCGCACCGCCGACTTGCAATGTCTGCAATCCAACGAAGCGTCCGATCCCGTGCTCGACATGGACGACGATGTCGCCGACCGCCATGCTGGTGACTTCGGAAATGAAGTTGTCGAGCTTGCGGCTCGATTTGCGCGCCCGCACCAGCCGGTCGCCGAGGATGTCCTGCTCGGTGATGACGGCGACGGCGTCCGTCTCGAAGCCGGATTCGAGTCCGACGACGGCGAGCATGGTCTCGTTCCGCGGCGTCGCCTGCACGGTGCGCCACGAATTCACGGATGTCAGGTGAACGAGCTTGTGGTCTTTCAGCATGCTCGCCATGCGGTCGCGCGAGCCTTCGCTCCACAACGCGACGACGACTTTCTTGCGCGCGCCTTGGAGCGCGCCGATATGCGCGACGACGCGCTCAAAGACGTTGATCGAGGTGTCCGCGCGCTCCGGCGTGAAGTTACGGCCGGCCCGCGCGCCGGCGTCGATCACACCGCTGGACTCTTCCGGCACGGCAAACGGCGTCAGCCGCGCCAACGGCACGTCAGCCAGCGTTTTGTCCCATTCGACTTGCGTCAGGTACAGCCGGTCCGGCGGCAGCGGCTTGTAGATCGCGCCGCCGCCGGGAATGCCGAGCGCTTCTTTGCGCGCCTCGTAATAATCGTTGATCTGCTTGAGGCGTTCGCGCGCGAAATCCTCGCTTTGCGCTTCGATTGCGACCGGCGCATCGCCGAGATAATCGAACAGCGTATCCATCCGCTCGGAAAACAGCGGAAGCCAGTGCTCCATGCCGGGATAGCGGCGGCCTTCGCTGACGGCTTCGTAAAGCAGATCGTCGCGCTCCGGCGCACCGAATTCTTTGACGTAGCCCATGCGGAACCGCTTGATGGTTTCCGTCACGAGTTGAAATTCCGAGATCGGAACGAGGTCGAGCCCGCGCATCGTCAGCAGCGTGCGCTGCGTTTCGGCGTCGAAGGTGCGGATCGATTCCAGCGTGTCGCCGAAAAAGTCGAAGCGCACGGGCTGGTCGAGCCCCGCCGGAAACAGATCGAGAATCCCGCCGCGCACGGCATATTCGCCGGGCTCGCGCACGGTCGACGAGCGGTTGTAGCCGTTATGTTCGAGCCAGGCGATGATGCTGTCCATCGGCACGATATGGCTCGGCGCGACCGACAGCGCCTGCGCCGCGACCATGTCGCGCGCCGGCACGCGCTGCACGATGGCGTTAACCGTCGTCAGCACGATCAGCGGCTTTTCGCTGCCCTTGAGCCGCGACAGTTTCGCCAGCGTCGTCAGGCGTTGCGCGAGAATGCCGCCATGCGGCGACACCCGGTCATAGGGCTGGCAATCCCAGGCCGGAAATTGCATCACGCCCAGATCAGGCGCGAAAAATTCCAATGACCGCGCCAGCGCCGCCATGCGTGCCCCGTCGCGGCAGACCACGGCAAGACTCACGGCCGGCGGTTTCGGTTTCGCGGCGACGGCGCGCGCGAGGTCCGAGACGATCAGGCCTTCCGCGCCTTCGGCGACATTGGCAAAGGTGAGTGCGCGGCCGGGCGCAAGCTGCTCGGCCGGAGAGCGTATCGGCGATGTCATGCGTGGTGATCCGAACCGTGAAAGGCCCTGATGCGCTCGAACAACGCGCCGGCATGCGCCGGGTCGATCGCTGCCGCACCCGAAAAGGCGTTATAGAGGTCGGGATCGGGCAATTCGATAAGGCCTTCCAGTTCTGTCAATTCGGTGTCCGAAAGCATGGCAATCTCGGCATCCGCAAAGCGGCCGAGAATCAAATCCATTTCACGGGTGCCGCGATGCCAGCAGCGAAAAAGCAGTCGCTTGCGTCGGTCATCGAGGCCGTGGCTCGATCGTGTCGTTCCGGTCATCGAATGTCCCTCTCGAGCATTTTAAGTTTGACGAAAACAAGTTGTTACGGACGCTGAGCGCCCCCTCTCCCATGGGGAGAGGGTTGGGGTGAGGGGGTAAGGACTATCGATAGATACGTACCCCCTCACCCGGATTTTCGCTTCGCTCAATCCGACCTCTCCCCATTGGGGAGAGGTGAAGGCACACCGCGTTGCGATTTCATCCGAAACAAATTCCTCCAGCCAACGCCAAACGCCCGGACGTGCCGGGCGGGGTTCATATAGCCTCCATGCCTGGCGATGTCAGCCGTCTCCTGTGCATTGCAATCGCCTCATTTTGCGGCCAAGCCTGAAACCGTCTGGCAACGGTTTCCCTGTCGAGTCGTTCATGCGTCCGCCCATCCTCAATCCGTTGTTTGCGCCGGTGACGACGCTGCAGGGCGTCGGCCCAAAACAGGACAAGCTCTTGCAGTTCCTGCTCGGGCGCAGCGAGACGCCGCGGATCGTCGACCTGCTGCTGCATCTGCCGGCGAGCGTGATCGACCGCCGCGACCGGCCGAAGGTCCGCGACGCGACGCCGGGCCAGATGGTGACGCTGGAAGTCACCGTCGATCGCCATCGCCCCGCGCCGGGGGGCCGCTCGCGCGCGCCGCATCTGGTCTATGCCAGCGACGAGACCGGCGACGTCGTGCTGACATTCTTCCGCGCCAAGCCGGACTATGTCGAGAAACTGCTGCCGGTCGGCGCCAAACGCTTCATATCAGGCACCGGACAGATGTTCGACGGCACGCTGCAGATGATCCACCCGGATCGCGTGGTCGATGAAGCCGCCTTCGCGCGACTGTCAGGGATCGATCCGGTCTATCCGCTGACCGAGGGTCTCGCGATCGGCTCGCTGCGCCGCGCGATCGGACAGGCTCTCAGCAAGCTGCCCGCGATACCGGAATGGATCGACCCGGCGATCTTGCGGCGCTGCAATTTTCCTCCGCTCGCCGAGGCGCTGCAGCGTGTACACGTCCCGCAGGACATCACCGACATCCTGCCGGATGGGCCGTTCTGGTCGCGGCTGGCGTTCGACGAATTGCTCGCCGGGCAATTGGCCCTGGCGCTGGTGCGTGCGCAATTGCGCCGCCCGGCCGGCGCGCGCAACGCCGGCGATGGCGCGCTGCGCCGTCGCATCATCGATGCATTGCCTTACGCGCTGACCAGGTCGCAACAGGCGGCCGCCGCCGCGATCGCGGCCGATCTCACGCAACCGTTGCGGATGCTGCGGCTGCTGCAAGGCGATGTCGGCTCCGGCAAGACCGTCGTGGCGTTGCTCGCCGCCGCAGCCGCCGCCGAGGCCGGCAAGCAGGCCGCGCTGATGGCGCCGACGGAAATTCTGGCCCGCCAGCACATCAAGACCATCACGCCCTTGACCGAGCGCGCCGGCCTGCGCGTCGCGATCCTCACCGGGCGCGAAAAGGGCGCAGAGCGCCGCGACATTCTGCTGCGTCTCGAAAACGGCGAGATCGATTTCCTCGTCGGCACCCATGCGCTGATTCAGGACGATGTGTTTTTCAAAGACCTTGCGCTTGCCGTCGTCGATGAACAGCATCGCTTCGGCGTCCGCGAGCGCCTGGCGCTGACCAGCAAGGGCGACGCTGTCGATGTGCTGGTTCTGTCCGCGACGCCGATCCCGCGCACGCTGGTGCTCACCTATTTCGGCGACATGGACGTCTCGGAATTGCGCGAAAAGCCCGCCGGCCGCCAGCCGATCGACACCCGCGCGGTCCCCGATATTCGTCTGCAGGAGGTGATCGACGGCGTCGGCCGGGCGCTGGAGGCCGGCAAGCTCGTCTATTGGATTTGTCCGCTGGTCGAGGAATCCGAAAACGTCAAACTGACCGACGCGACGCAGCGTTACGACAGCTTGCGCGACCGCTTCGGCGACCGCGTCGGGCTCGTGCACGGCAAGATGCGCGGGCCGGACAAAGATCGCGTGATGGACCAGTTTTCCGCCGGCGACATTGGCGTGCTGGTCGCGACGACAGTGGTAGAGGTCGGCGTCGACGTGCCGGCGGCATCGATCATGGTGATCGAAAACGCCGAGCGGTTCGGCCTCGCGCAACTCCACCAGCTCCGCGGCCGCATCGGGCGCGGCTCGGAGTCGTCGACCTGTCTTCTGCTGTTCAGGGAGCCACTGAACGAGATGTCGGAAAAGCGGTTGAAAGTGATCCGCGAGACCACGGACGGGTTCAAGATCGCCGAGGAGGATTTGAAACTGCGCGGCGAAGGCGACGTGCTCGGCACCCGTCAAAGCGGCTTGCCCGGCTTTCGCATCGCGCGCGCGGATGTCCACGCCCAGCTTTTGACGCAGGCCCGCGACGAGGCGCTGCGAATCCTGAAAGACAATCCGAAACTGCAGGGGGAGCAAGGCGAAGCGCTGCGCGTGCTGCTGTATCTCTATGAGCGCGACGAAGCCTTGCCGCTGATCGGGGCGGGGTAGCTTCGGTTCGTCATTCCGGGATGGGCCACCGTCGGTTCTTGCCGACGTGTGGCACAGGCCCGGAATCCATACTCCCGGCGGTGATTATGGATTCCGGGTTCACGTCTTCTTCGCCAAAATTGACGTCGTCAATTTTGGCGAAGAAGACGCGCCCCGGAATGACGAACTACCCCACCCGCTCCGGCGCAAGCGGCGCGGACTGCGTCGCACCGGCGGCCTCGGCCAAAGCCGCGATCTTCTTCTGCGGATCGGAGCCGGGCTGCACCACGCCGCACGACATGATCAGCGTGGCGGCGTCTTCGGCGCTCATGTCGATCTCCAGAATCTTGCTCTTCGGCAGATAGAAAAAGAATCCCGTCGTAGGATTCGGCGCGCACGGCAGAAACACCGAAATGTAGCCCTCCTGCCCCGGCAAGGTCGCGGCGACCTCGACGCTCGGCGCCTGCGAAATCAGCACGATCGACCACATGCCGGGCGACGGAAACTCGACGAGGCCCACTCTGCGGAAGCTCGATCCCTGCCCGGAAAACAGCGTCTCGAACACCTGTTTGAGCCCGCGATAGATTGCCCGCACCACCGGCATCCGGCCCAGAACTTTTTCGCCGAGATCGACCAGCGTGCGGCCGATCAGGTTGGCGGTGAGGAAGCCGAGCAGCGTCAGCGCCACCACGGCGACGACGAGGCCCGAGCCCGGCAGGCCGAACGGCAGATAGGTCTCGGGGCGATAATCGATCGGCACGAACGGCCGCACCAACCCGTCCACCCAGGTGACGAACCACCAGGTGAGGTAAAAGGTGATCGCGATCGGCCCGGCGACGATCAACCCGGTCAGAAAGTAAGTCCGCAGACGGCCCATCAGGCCGCGCGGCGGCTCCGGCGTCACGGGAGCGGGCGGTGTCAGAGGCGGCAGGTTGTTGCGGGTCGTCATCTTGTGCGTATCCAGGCGGCAGATGCGCAGTCTAGCAGACTTCCGCCCGCAAAGGCGACCGTTCGCGCCGCCGCACCCTACTCGACCGTGACCGATTTCGCGAGATTTCGCGGCTGATCGACGTCCGTCCCCATGATGACCGCCGTGTGATAGGCCAGAAGCTGGACCGGAATGGCGTAGATCATCGCCGTGAACATCGCGCCCATGTCCGGCAAGACGATCGTCACCAGCGACTCGATCGTGGCTTCGGCGGCCCCACGGGCATCGGTCATCAGGATGATGTTGCCGCCCCGCGCCGCCACCTCCTGCATGTTCGAGACGGTTTTCTCGAACACCTTGTCATAAGGCGCGATCACGACGACCGGCATTTTCTCGTCGATGAGCGCGATCGGACCGTGTTTCAATTCGCCGGCGGCATAGCCCTCGGCATGAATGTACGATATTTCCTTCAGCTTCAGCGCGCCTTCGAGCGCCAAAGGGTAGCTGGTGCCGCGGCCGAGATAGAGCACGTCGGTCCGCTTGGCGATGTCGCGCGCCAGATGCTCGATCTGAAGCTCCGTCTTCAGAGCCTCGGCCATCAGCCGCGGAATTTCCACCAGCCCATGGGTCAGCTTGGCCTCGTCCGCGTCGGACAATTCTCCCCGCGCTTTTCCGGCGGCGATGGCCAGCGCCGCCAGCACCATGAGCTGACAGGTGAAGGCCTTGGTCGAGGCGACACCGATTTCCGGCCCGGCCAGCGTCGGCATCACGATGTCGCTTTCGCGCGCGATCGTCGAGGTCGCGACGTTGACGACCGACAGCGTATGCAGCCCTTGCGACTTCGCATAACGCAGCGCCGCCAGCGTGTCGGCGGTCTCGCCGGACTGCGAGATGAAGATCGCGAGATCCCCTTGGCGCAGCGGCGCTTCGCGATACCGAAACTCCGAGGCGACGTCGATCTCGACCGGCAGTCGCGCGAGCCGCTCGAACCAGTATTTGGCGATGAAGCCGGCATAACTCGCGGTGCCGCATGCCGTGATCGAAATCCGCTGAAGAGTCTTGAAATCGAACGGCAATTGGACCGGTAGCGAAATGCATTCATTCGCCATGTCGACGTAGCGTGCCAGCGTATGACCGACGACCTCCGGCTGCTCGTGGATTTCCTTCGCCATGAAGTGGCGATAGTTCGCTTTGTCGACGATGAAGGACGACGCGCCCGACTTGACGATGTCGCGGTTGACGACGGCATTGGTCTCATCATGGATCACGCCGACGTCGCGCGTCAGCATCACCCAGTCGCCGTCGTCGAGGTAGCTGATCGTGTCGGTGAAGGGCGCCAGCGCGATGGCGTCTGAACCGAGATACATCTCGCCGTCGCCATAGCCGATCGCCAGCGGCGAGCCCTTGCGCGCACCGATCAGAAGGTTTGGTTGATCCTTGAAGATGAAGCCCAACGCAAACGCGCCGCGCAGATGCGGGAGCGATTGCTGGACGGCTTCGGCCGGAGTCGCACCCTTCTGCAAATAACCATTGACGAGATGCGCGACCACTTCGGTGTCGGTCTCGCTCGCGAACACGGCGCCTTCGGATTCCAGTCTTTCGCGCAACTCGCGGAAATTCTCGATGATGCCGTTATGCACGACAGCCACCGAGCCTGCCTGGTGCGGATGCGCATTGGCCTCGGTCGGCCTGCCATGCGTCGCCCAGCGTGTATGGCCGATCCCGATGTCGCCCGGCAGCGGCTGCGCATCCAGGCGCTTTTCGAGATTGCGCAATTTGCCTTCGGCGCGGCGGCGATCGATCACGCCACCGTCCAGCGTCGCGATGCCGGCAGAGTCATAACCACGATATTCAAGCCGCTTCAATGAATCGACCAGTTGCTCCGCAACCGGACCGCGCCCCAAGATTCCGATGATGCCGCACATGCGGTGTGTTGTCCCCGTGCCCTGTGAATCGCTGATGCGATCGAATCCCGCAACGTTCCGTCTTATCGACTATCGCCCCGCGCGCGTTACTCAATAATTATTGCGGATTGCGACAGGGTAAGTTGGGAAACCATTAACTTTTCAATTTCGCAGCCTTCGCCGCCGCCTTGCCGTCGCGGAATGTCGTCGCCCATCCTTCTTTGTCGGTCTGTCGGCCGCGCGCGAGCGCCAACGCATTGTCCGGCACGTCGGCGGTAATGACGGAGCCTGAACCGATAAAGGCCCCTGCGCCGATCGTCACCGGCGCGACCAGCGACGAATTCGAGCCGACGAACGCGCCGGCGCCGATCGTGGTCTTGAATTTATCGAAGCCGTCATAGTTGCAGGTGATGGTGCCGGCCCCGATATTGGCCTTCGCGCCGATATGGGCGTCGCCGATGTAAGTCAGGTGATTGACCTTCGCGCCGGCATCGAGCGTCGCAGATTTGATCTCGACGAAATTGCCGACCTTCGAGCCTTCGCCCAATGACGTTCCCGGCCGCAGCCGCGCGTACGGTCCGACCAGCGCCTTCGCCCCGATTTTGGACTGCACGAGATGCGAGAAGGCATGGATCACCGCGCCGTCGCCGATCGAGACGCCGGGGCCGATCACGACGAATGGCTCGATCGTGACATCGTGGCCGAACGTCGTGTCGGCGGCGAGATGGACCGTCTCCGGCGACACCATCGTCACCCCGGCGGCGAGCGCCGCGTCGCGCAGCCGCGCTTGCATCACGCGTTCGGCCTGCGCCAGTTGCGCCTTGGTGTTGATGCCGCGCACCTCGTCCTCATCGGTTTCGATCACGATGGCGCGCAGACCGAGCTTGCGCACGATCTCGACGGCGTCGGTGAGGTAGAACTCGTTCTTGCTGTTGCCGCTGCCGATCGCCTCGATCACCTTCAGCGCGGTCGTGCCGTCGAACGCCATCACGCCGGCATTGCACAGCGTGATCTTTCGCTCGGCCTCGCTGGCGTCGGATTGCTCGCGGATCGCGACCAGTTTCTCGCCATCCACAATGAGGCGGCCATAACCGGTCGGATCCTCGGCGCGAAACCCGAGCACGACGAGCGCCGCGCCTTTGGCCAGGGGTTCGCGGAGCCGCGCGAATGTCGCCGACGAAATCAGCGGCGTGTCGCCGAACGCGACCAGCACATCGTCCGCGCCTTTCGCCAAGGCATCGCGCGCGGCGAGTACGGCGTGCGCGGTGCCGAGCCGATCGTGCTGCACGAACGATCGCACATCCGGTCGCGCGCGGCCTGCCTCGAGAACGACATCGGCGCGATCCGGCCCGACGACGACCGCGAGCGCATCGCCACCACCCGCTGGCGCCGCACGCAGCACATGCGCAAGCAACGATTGTCCGGCCACCTCGTGCAACACCTTTGGCACCGACGACCGCATCCGGGTGCCCTCGCCCGCCGCGAGCACGATGGTCAGGCTGGTTCTCGTCATAGCTGGTCCATGTCAAATATGCGTTGCATCGTCGGAAGCGCGCTCCTTCTCCCCTTTCTTACGGGGAAAAGGTTGGGATGAGGGCCCCTGCTGAACGAGACGCCCGCTCGACCTCTCCCCGTTCGCGCGGAGGTGAAGTCACTGCCCGTCGCTGTGTCTTGATTCAGACTTGTCCGCCGCCCTCTTAAAACGTTTTACCCGGCACGGAAACCCGCGTCGCTGTGGCCATGCCCTGTTGCTGATATTGTCAGGGATGTGATTCGCAGGGCCGCAGGGGGGCCGATTTCGTCCGATGAGCAGGAAACGCGACCGCGCCGCCGCTGCCGACAGGGCCGATCGCGCTCACGGCACCTTGCTGGCCGACGAAAACCCGTTCGATCGCAGGGCTTTTTTGCGGCTTGCCGGCTGGAGCGTGGCTGCGACGTCTGCGGTGGTGCTGGCGATGCTCGCCAACCAGTCGTCGCTCAAGATTCGCCGCGACGAGGTCGCCAGCGCCGATCTGGCGTTGCAGGCGCGTCAGGTGCAGATGCTGAGCCAGCAGACCCAGAGCGATTCAAAGCGGCTCGCCTCGGCGGTCGAGACCCTGAGCAGCGATCGCGACCGGCTGTACGCGCGCGTCACCACGCTTGAACAGGGGCTGGATTCGGTGACGGGCTCGATCGGTCGTCAGGCGGCCGCCGCCACGCGTCCGATGCCACCGGTTGCAGAACTGCCCCAACCGGCAGACCCCGTCGCCAGCGCGCCGCCCGCGGACTTGCCGAAGTTCAGCCCGGCTACGCCGCTGATGGCGCCGAAATCGCTGATGGCCCCGCCCGAGGCATCCGCCGGCAAGTTCGACGCGCCGCCGCCCGCTGTCGTTGCCAGCGCCCCACCCGCGGAGGCCGCCGATAGACCCCTGACGCGCGCCGACTTTGGCATCGATCTCGGCATCGCGCCATCGGTCGAGGGGCTTCGCGCGCTGTGGCGGCAGATCAGCACGGCGCATCCGGCCCTGGCCGCCCTGCAACCCCTCATCGTCGTCAAGGAAAAGCCCGGCGTCGCCGGCATGCAGTTGCGGCTCGTCGCCGGTCCGTTGCGCGATGCGAGTTCTGCTCAGCAGATCTGCGCGGCGCTGCCGCCCGGGCGCTTGTGCGAGCCGGCCGCTTATGACGGTCAAAAACTGGCGACGACCAGCGACGGCGCGGCTGCCCCGATGCCGGTCCCGAAACCGGTCGTCAAACGCAAGCCAAAGCCGAAACCGCCTGCGGAACCCGCCGCCGCGCCGGCGGCCCCCACGCCGGCACCGGCGCGTACGTCGCTGCTGGGGCGGCAAGCATCACCTTGAGCCGTAGCTTCGCCTGGCAAGATGGCCGTCATCACCGGCAAGGGCGCGCTTGCGTCCGATGACCGCCGCGTTGCTTGGAAAGAAAGAACGGATCTCAAGATCAGTCCCCGCCCCGCCTTGTCCGCCAAGGCGATAAACCCCATAATCGCGTCATGAAAAAACATCCGTTTCGGCTGACGCCGTATCAGGTTCAATGGCTGCTGATCGTCGGCTTCGTCACCGTCGGCTACGCGCTCTATCTGCGCTATATGGCCATCGAGTTCTCGACATTCGCGCTGTCCTGCGACAGCGGTCTGCCGACCATGCTGTGCAAAACCCGCCTGATGGTGACGGCGCTGTTCAAGAATTCGGTGTTCGGGATCGCAGCGGTGGTGATCGCCGTGCTCCACTTTATTCGTCCATCGATCGTGACACTAACGGCCGGCCTGATCTGCGCCGGCTTCGGGATCGTTCTCTACAATATCGGCCTGTCCGGCGTCGCTATCGGACTGCTGGTCCTTGGTTTTGCGCGGCCCGCGCCCGCCACAGCGTAAGCCCGAACAGCGCGAAGGTCGCGCAGCTCCACAGCGACTGCCAGTTGTCCGGCCCTTCGTTGAAGGCGGTATAGATCGCAGACAGAACCAGGATGCCGGCGAAGACGGCCTCGGCAAGCGGGCGCTTGCCTTCGGCCGGACGGTTCAGCAGCGCGAGCATCGCGAATGGCAGCACCGCCATGGTCAGCGAGGCGAAGGGGAAATCCCGGTAGCGCGGATCGAACACGAAGCCGAGGGCCGATTCGACGGCCAGAACCGCCGCAACCAGAAGCGTCAGACCGAGCATGATCGGCAGGAGCTGACGGGTGCGGTGCTCGCGCGGCCCGAACAGATCCAGAAACACCGGCAGCGGGCGGCCCGCCAGCAGCGCGTTGGCGCACAGCGGCGGCGCGAGGACGCCGGCGGTGAGCAACAGGCCCCAGCGCGCCCAGCCGCCGACGCCATAACTTTCAAAAAGCATACGCTCGGCCGCGATACCGAACAACGCGCCGCCTCCGGTCGCCATCACGAAGACGGCGAGCCATGTCGTCAGCCGTGGCGGCCACGGCCGCCGGCGCAGCGTCAGAATTGCAACGCCGAAGGTGACGACGCTGAGCAAGAGCCCCATCGCCATCAGCGATTTCCAGCGTGGAAAATCGGTGATGGGCACGCCGGCGGGATATTTCACCGCGCGATGGTCGGCATCGAACAGGCCCCAGTAGCCGCCGACGGTGCCTTCCAGCGCACGCTTCCACGGCTGGTCGTAGGCCTCGATCAGATTGACGCGGAAGTTTTCCTTCTTGGCCAGGTCGAGGATTTCCGACACCACGCGGGCCTGACTGGCGCGGGACGGCAGCGCACCGTCGCGCATACGCCCGGCACTCGGCCAACCGGTTTCGCCGATCAGGATTTCCTTGTCGGGAAAAGCCACCGCGACGCGCTTGCGGATCGAATCGACATGCTGGGCGGCAAACTTCGCGCGGATCGGAAAATCCTCCCAATACGGCAGAATGTGGATCGTGACGAAATCGACCGCATCGTACAATTCGCGGTTCTTCAGCCAGAATTCCCAGACGTCGGCATAGGTGACGGGCATTTTCCCGACCTGCGATTTGACCGACCGGATGTTGGCCACAAGATCGGTTGCGGTGATTTCGCCGCGCAACAGCACCTCGTTGCCGACGATCACGCCGGTGATCACGGTCGGATATTGCTTGGTCAGATCGACGACGGTCGCGATCTCCTGCAAATTCTTCAAACGATTGCTGCCGAGCCAGATGCCCTGAATGACCTTGAGGCCGGGAATCTGCGACGCCAGTTCCGGCACCCTGTCGAGCCCGTTCTCGACCGAATAGGTCCGCACGCATTTCGAGATCTCGGCGAGTTGTTTGAGATCCTGCGCGATCTGCTCCGGCGCAATCATCGTGGTCTGGATCAGAGGCGATTGGTCGCCCCGGAACGGCGCATAGGAGACGCATTCCAGTTTCGCGGCCGGGTCGATCGGCGCGCGCGCGAGCGTGATCGGAGTCGCCAACCACCACCACAGGCCGGCAATGAGTCCCAGGGACAGAACGAGAAGCGCCAGCGGCGTGCGAAGAGAAATCGGTCTGATCCTTCGGAAAATGTAATGTCGATTAACCGTTCACAGGCGATAAGCCAAGTGGACGTTTTGATCCAGCCGCAGACCGGTCGTTTGGCATTCCTGTCGCGAACGCGATAAGCTGCGCCGATCGCTGGACAAAAACAAAAATCTCCGTCATCTCAATGAGAGTATTCGCCCCCTTGGCGACCTCGAGCAATTTCGGATTGAGCTTACTCAGCGGCCAATATAACGTCCGCGCTTCACCTGTTGAACAGGCCGTGACACTTAGGAAATTGGGGAAAATATGCGTCGTCTGGTGTCTGGCTTGCAGTGTTTCGTGATGCGCGGTGTTGCCGTTTTCAGCCTCGCATTGTTGATCGGAATCGCTGCCGCGAACGCGCAGGATCAGGCCAAGCAACCCTCCGGCCAGAACCAAGGACCCTCGCCCGCCGACGTCGCCCGTGACAGCCAGCGCAAGTCGGATGAATTCGTCGAAGCCGCGCAGGCGATCAACGGTCCCGCCGGCAATCCGGAATGCGTCTGGCTCGGCCGCCGCGTCGTGGTGCTGATGTGGCGCGACGATCTCGACACCGCGTTCCGCCATCTCGATTTGTATGACCGGTTCGGTTGCCCCGGCGGCCATGTGCAGGCGACATTCCGCTGTCTGGTCAAATTCGGCGCGATCGATCCCAAGCAGCCGGACAGCCTGAACAGCCGCGTTCATACATGCTGGATCAATCCGAACGCACAGCCGCAGAATGCTGCGGCGAGCCAGCCGGCGAATCCCGGCGCGGCGCCTGCCCCCGCTCCTGCAAACCCGCCTGCGGCGGCTCCCCCCGCCCCGACCGAACAAAAATAAACAGCGCCAACAACCGGTTCCGACGGGAACGCATGCGAGCGACCGGCCTTGTTTTGTGCGTCGCCCTCAAAACGCCACTGCGCCGGACAAATGGATGTCACACAGTGACTTGTTAACTGTTGCGGCAGAGATAGTCTGATCTCTGCCGGTGTCCGGACGGGCCTAGGGGACGGGTCCATTTCCGGGTCATTTCGCCCCTGTTTGGTTAGTCGATGCGTGCCGTCGTCGCCGTCTTGTTGCTTGTTACCGCCGCTCACGCCGGGCTCTGGGGCCTGTTCCGCGAAAAACAGTCCGCGCCGGATTTCCGCGGCATGCTGCCGAGTGTATCCTATGCGCCGTTCGACGGCTCCGGCCACCCCGACGTCGACAACATCCCGACGCCCGAGAAAATTCGCGCCGATCTGAAAGTGTTGGCGCCGATCACCAAGGCCGTCCGTCTGTACTCCTCGACGGGCGGTCCCGAAATGGTGCCGCCGCTGGCCAACGAGGCCGGCATCAAGGTCACTGTCGGCGCGTGGATCGACAAGAATGTCGATCGCAACGAGCGTGAGATGGTTTCCGCCGTCGAACTCGCCAAGCGCAACGGCAACGTCAACGGCATCGTCGTCGGCAACGAAACCATCTTCCGCGGCGAGCAAAAGATCGAGGATCTCATCAAGCTGATCCAGAAGGTCAAAAGCCAGGTCAACGTCCCCGTGACGACCGGCGAGATCTGGAACATCTGGATCGAGCATCCCGAACTGGCGTCGTCGGTCGACTTCATCGCCGCGCATATCCTGCCCTACTGGGAAGGCTTTTCCGATCAGCAGGCCGTCGACCAGGCGATGATCATCTACCAGAAGCTGCGCGACGCCTTCCCCGGCAAGCGCATCGTGATCGCCGAATTCGGCTGGCCGAGTTCCGGCTACAACCTGAAAAAGGCGATCCCCGGCCCGTTCGAGCAGGCCGTGACCTTGCGCAATTTCGTCAGCCGCGCCGACCAGATCGGCATGGAATTCAACATCGTCGAGGCGATCGACCAGCCCTGGAAATATTTCGAGGGCGGCGTCGGCCCCTATTGGGGAATCTTGAACGCCGATCGCGAGCCGAAATTCGCATGGACCGGCCCGGTCGTCGATCAGGATCACTGGAAGCTCGCGATCATCGCGGTGATGGTCGGCGTTCTGCTTTCGCTGCCGATCCTGCGGCTGGTGATGCCGACGCCGATGCAGGCGATGCTGCTGTCCGTCGCCGCAAATGGCGTCGGCGCCTGGGCGGCGACGATCTTCTCCTACTGGAACGGGCACTACTTCATTTTCGGCTCGGCGTTCGCGCTGACGCTCGGCCTCGTCCTGCTGGTGCCGCTGATCCTCATTGCAATGGCGCGGGTGGAGGAGATCGCCGCGATCGCCTTCGGCCGCAAGCCGATCCGCTTGCTGCCGGGCAAGGTGGCGCATCTCGGCCCGCCCGTGCCGCTGCGTTCGCTGTCGGCGGCTGCAACCGCTCCCGCGCTCGTGGTGAGTCACGACGAGGCCAGAGACGGGCCGCTGCCGCCGAAAGTGTCGATCCATATTCCGGCCTATTTCGAGCCGCCGGAGATGCTGAAGCAGACGCTCGATGCGGTGGCCGCTCTCGACTATCCGAACTTTGAATGCGTCGTGATCATCAACAACACGCCCGATCCGTCATTCACGATGCCGATCCAGGACCACTGCCGGATGCTCGGCGAACGGTTCAAGTTCATCAACGCGGAGAAGGTCGAAGGCTTCAAGGCCGGCGCTCTGCGGATCGCGATGGCGCGCACGGCCGTCGATGCCGAGATCATCGGCATCATCGACGCCGATTATGTCGTCACGCCGGACTGGCTGAAAGAACTCGTCCCGGCCTTCGAGGACCCGCTGGTCGGCCTCGTGCAGGCCCCGCAGGACCATCGCGACGGCGACCGCTCGTTGATGCATTACATCATGAACGGCGAATATGCCGGCTTCTTCGACATCGGCATGGTCCAGCGCAACGAGGCCAACGCCATCATCGTTCACGGCACGATGTGCCTGATCCGCCGAGCCGCGATGGACATGGCCGGCGGCTGGGCCAGCGACACGATCTGCGAAGACACCGACCTCGGCCTCGCCATCATCGAACTCGGCTGGCTGACGCATTACACGCACAAGCGCTACGGCTTCGGGCTGCTGCCGGACACCTATGAGGCGTTCAAGAAGCAGCGCCATCGCTGGGCCTATGGCGGCTTCCAGATCGTCAAGAAACATTGGCGGCGCTTCCTGCCCGGTGCGAGTCGGCTGTCGCCGCATCAGAAGCGCGAATTCACGCTCGGCTGGCTGAATTGGCTCGGGGCGGAAAGCCTCGGCGTCGTCGTGGCGATCTTGAACCTGATCTGGGTGCCGATCGTGGCCTTCGCCGACATCGCCATCCCCGACAAGATTTTGACCCTTCCGATCATCGCCGCCTTCGTCGTGTCGCTTGCGCATTTCCTGACGCTGTATCGCCTTCGCGTGCCGGTTAAGATTCCGCAGATGCTGGGCGCGATGGTCGCCGCGATGTCCGTGCAGTGGACGGTGTCGCGCGCGGTCGCCGATGGCCTCATCAAGGACGCGCTGCCCTTCGCGCGCACCTCGAAGGGCGGCCTGTCATTGATGTCGATCGAATTCCAGGCGTTCTGGGAGGCCGTCATCGGCGTCCTGCTGCTGATCGGCGCCTGCGTGCTGGTGGCGTCCAACAGCTTCAAGCAGGTGAACGAGATTTACGTGTTCGCGGGCGTGCTGGTGTTGCAGAGCCTGCCGTTTCTGTCGGCGGTCGCCATCGCGATCCTGGAAAATTCACGGACCAACTCGTTTTCGTTCTGGAGCAATACAAGGATACGGACGGCGGAACTTATCGGCCTGCGCCCGGCGCCGATGCCGCGCTTTGCGCCGCCCCGTCAGATCGCGTCGGAACCCCAGCGCAAGGCGGGGTAATCCCCGCATTTCCGCGCGTCATGGCCGGGCCAGGGCGCTCTTGCGCCCGCCGTCCCGGCCATCCACGTCTTGCTTTTTATTTTCTTTCGAGACGTGGATACCCGGCACATCGCGCACGACCGGACGACGAAGACGTCGCCGGCGGCGCTCGGCCGGGCATGACGATGTCTTGATGTCCATTGGCTAGATTTCCCGCCAACCTGCGGGATCGCTGCTACGCAGCCCTCGTCCCTTGACCCGCGCGGACCCCGCCCCTAAACAGCGCGGCACGTGAGCGCGTAGCTCAGTCGGTAGAGCACGTGACTTTTAATCATGGGGTCGAGGGTTCGAGTCCCTCCGCGCTCACCAAGACATGTCAAGACCTTAACGCATGTCGCGCACCGGCGGTTTTTTTCAGACTGTGTGCGAACCGCCCGCTGTCCAAGCCATCGACCGGCTGAACCCCGAGCGCATCGCGCGAAACCAACATGCGCACCGGCGGACGGGCCGGGTATCTTCCGGCAGGCTGTGAACAAATTTGTCCAATTTGTCGCGGCCCAATCGTGAAACTTAAGCGTGTGCGGGACGTAAAAAATGAGATTGGACAATCGTGTTCGGTTTTGATCGATGGTGTCCCGGGCAATCCGGGACGCTATTTGCATTCTCAGGAATCGCGTCGTGACTCGAATTACCGTGGACGATCTTCTTGGCAGCAAGGTGGAAGTGACCGAAGATGACTCGGTTGCGAGCAAGGTGACGGCAAAGCAAAACGACATCACGAAAAGTCAGAACGATAAAATATTCGACATGCTTCGCTCGATCGATGCACGCCTGGCTCGCATAGAGAGCAAATTGCCATAAGGCCTGGCCTGCGGTGGACCCGAGAAAACCGTGTTCCGAATCGCCCGCAGTTCCGCGGTTGCTTCGGCCTTGCCGGCCGCGGCGCGATTGGCCCCGCCACATGGGAGCGCAGTTGCTGCCGGCTATCAACGACCGGATGCATCGTGGCAACACCTCAGCCTCTGTCAAACGAACGCTTGCGTCCGGGTCGGGACAAGGCCACTTTGAGCAAGACCGAGCGATATGAGATGATGCGTAGCTGCCAGCCGAAATTGCCCCGTGCCCGGACCGACGGTCGTTTGCGTCTTTCGCAGCATCGCAGATAGTCCGGCTCCCGCATCCAACAGAACGATCACAGCTTGGCCAAGACCGACGAATCTATGACGCTTAAATTCCGCTGTCCGGCGGAGCTTGAAGGCAAGATTCCGCCGCCGGTGCCGGCGGGTTCGGGTGTGCCTGACTGGCTCAAGACGATGCCGCCGCAGGCGTTCAGCGCGATCAATCTTCGCCAGGAAGACACCATCAAACGCTGTCCGCCCTTCATCGACGCGATGACGGCAGGCTTTTTGATTCCGCTCAGTTGCGACCTGCGGATCGCAAATGGCGAGATCACCTGGGATCACGAGTTGCCGCCCGGCGGCGCGGTCGAATTCCCGCGCTCGCCGATCGGATTTCATGATCCGAGCCAGGCCATCGGATCGCCGCTGTTCAAGCCCGACCAGTTCCTGATCAAGTTTCACAATCTGTGGAGCATCGAAGCGCCGGAGGGCTATTCGGTGCTGTTCACGCATCCGGTCAACCGTTTCGATCTGCCCTTTACGACGATCACCGGCATGGTCGATTGCGATCTCTTCAACGACAGTTGGATTCATTTTCCCGCGCACTGGCACGATGTGAATTTCAGCGGCGTGCTGCCGAAGGGCACGCCGATCGCGCAGTGCATTCCGGTCAGGCGCGAGCGCTGGGTCGCCTCCATTGCGCCCTACACCGCGGAGGAGACGCAGCGCGTGCACGATCTCACCAAAAAAATCAGCCGCGAACCCGGACATTACCGACGCCAGTTCCGGGCCTGAGCAAATTCAGGGTTTGTCGTCCTGAAGAAATTTTGCCGCGGCGCCCGGCCGGAAGAAGAACCGGCCGTGCGAGGACATCGCGAGGGCATAGATCGTTCGCCCAAGCAGTTGCGGCCGACCACGCGCGACGGCGCGCAAATGGGTCTCCGCGGCCTCGCGCTGATTCATTTCCAGAAGGCAGGCCGCGAGATCGGCACGGGTCAAGGCATCGTCGGGATGCAGAGCCAGCGCATGCCGGAAGGCGGCGGCGGCGGCGGCATAGTCGCCGTCGAGCAGCAGCACGCGCGCCAATGCGGTCAGCACCTCGCGCACCGGCGACGTGTCACGCGCCTTCAGCAGGATGGCGCGGGCTTTGCCGCGTTCGTTGCGCTGCATGTAAAGCCGCGCCAGATCAATTTGCAGCGCGATCAGGTCGGGTATCAGCGAGACGCCGGTTTCGACGGCGGCGATGGCCTCGTCGATCTGCCCGGCCTTGGACAACTGCCCGGCCAGTTCCTGCAAGGCCGGCGGATAGAGCGGACGCCGCGAGGCGGCCCGGCGCAATTGGTCGATCGCCTCTTTGCCGCGTCCGGCACCGCCCAACGCGGCCCCGAGCAGCGTTTCGATGGCGGCGTCGCTGTTGCGGCGGACTGCCTTTTCGAGCGGTGCGACGGCCTCGGCCGCGCGGTTCTGCGCGATCAGGGCATGCGCAAGAATCGAAATGGCGGCGCCGTCCGTCCGGCTCGCCCGCAAAATGTCGCCGGCGAGCCGTTCGGCCTCGGCGAAATTCTGCATCCGCAGCGCTAATGCAGCACGGTCAAGCGCCTGCGCGCGGATGGGGTTGACCCCGGAATTGGCAGGCGGGACAGAATGTTTCGGCACGCCGGACCTCTCGCGAAACTGCGAGCGGTGATAGCGGACGATGCCCTCGGGTTCAATCCGGCCAGGCCGGCAATTTGCGCGCGAGGCTTTTCGACATCGTTTCCTCCCGAATTTTCGGCGACACTAGCGGATCGCGCCGGTCGCGACGATACGCCAGATTGGCGCATCCTGCGCGAGCGCGACAAACTCAAAATTTTGCGAAAAAACCTTTTGAGGGCGGAAACCAATTCGGAAGGTCGCGGTTGTCTAGCCAGAGCGACGTCCCCCCGCGCTCGAACCCCACGAAAACCCCGCCATTCCCCCTGGCGGGGTTTTCTTTTGGTCGATTGCCATGTCGATCTGACGGTAGATAAATACGGTTCTATGGGGAACGATTCACCAAATCAGGCTTTAATACGCAATCCTGAAAACTATTCGCGTGCACTGCACAATCTTTGGCCACATTATCCGCGAATATGACTCCGTCTCCCTTATTCGAGGAAATGTTGCCATGACGATTCGTCACTATGCCTGCCTGCTCGCGCTGTCCGCGACCGCCCTTGCTACTGGTGTCGCGAACGCTGCCGCGCAGTCGCCTTATGACGGTCTTTGGCACGTTACGATTCTGACCAAGACTGGAACCTGCGAACCCTCAACTCGTTATCCCCTGACTGTGACCGACGGCAAGGTGTCGGCTCCGGGTTCGGACGTGTCCGGCAGTGTCGGGCGCGAAGGAACTGTTCGCGTCTCGATCCGTGGCGCATTCGCCAATGGCCAACTCAGCGGCAACGCCGGGTCCGGCAAATGGAACGGTGCAGCCGGCGGAATTCCTTGCAGCGGTCGTTGGGAAGCCTCGCGCCAATAATGCGCGACTGAATGGGGACGATAGGATGATTGAACTTAATTCTGCTGCCCGCTCTGTCATCGCGGGCGGTTTTTTCGTTTTGACGGTTGCAACAGCACAGGCGGAGTCCGGCCCGTTTGCCGGCATGGCCGGCGTCTGGTCAGGCTCTGGCACGATCGCGCTCGAGGACGGCGCGACCGAGCGGATTCGCTGTCGCGCCACTTACGCCGTCAGCGGTGACGGTGTCGGTCTGAACCAATCCCTGACCTGCGCCAGCGACAGCTACAAATTCGACTTGAAAAGCGATGTGACCGCCCGCGGCAACTCGCTCACTGGCCAATGGTCGGAAGCGAGCCGCGGCGTCGGCGGGACATTGTCGGGTCGGTCCGGAAACGGTCAGTTCAACGTCACCGTGACGGCCCCTGCGTTCACCGCCAACCTCGTTCTGGTGACGCAGGGCAAGAAGCAGAGCGTGACCATCAGTTCTGAAGGTCAGTTCAAGGGCGCCAAGATTTCGATGACGAAATCCTGAGAACCCTTCAGGTCAAAATTTAGCAGCGGCGTCGGACCCCGGTCCGGCGCCGTTGCTTTTGTGCCCTATGCCTTCGGTCCCTTCAGATTTGCGGCGGTCTCCTTGATCGTCTTGGCCACCAGCACCGACTGCTCTTTGGTCATTGCGAAATCCTGCGTGCCGTTCGCCGTCGTCAGCGTCAGGATCATCAGGTCGGGCCTGTCTTCCGGCCAACCGGTCGCAAAGCCGGTTAAGAAATTCGCCGATGCCTTGCGCAACTCCGCCATTTGTTCGTTTCCTCTTGTTGGCTGATCGGCCCGTTGATCCCACTCGCCTGTGGCGGTCGCAAGGCGCATTGCTGCTGTCGTCCAACTGGATATTGCACATCGGCCGCATCTCGCCGATAGGAATTTCCCGGCCTATCGGGCCGCACCCTTCCCAACCGGCGTAAAGACCGATGACACGACAGCCCTCGATCCCCCAGGCGGCGTTATGGATGGCCGGCTGGCTGACGCTGATGCTGATCGTTGCGGTCGCCGGCCGCGAGACGCTGCGCGAACTCAACGTTTTTCAGATCATGGAAATCCGGTCGGTGGTCGGCTTTGTGATGCTTTATCCGCTGATCCATCTCAATGGCGGGTTCGGCGCGATGCGAACCGCGAAACCCCTCAAGCATCTTTCCCGGAATCTCGTGCATTACGGCGCGCAACTGTGCTGGTTCTACGCGCTGACCTTGATCCCGCTGGCGCAGGTGGTGTCGATCGAATTCACCATGCCGGTGTGGACCGCTATTCTGGCCACGCTGTTTCTCGGCGAACGCATGACCGTCTGGAAGATCGCGGCAACCGTGCTGGGGATCGTCGGCGTCATCGTGATCGTGCGTCCGGCAACGGGCGCGATCAATCCCGGTCAGATGATCGCGTTGGCGGCGGCGCTCGGCTTCGGCGTATCGATCACCCTGATGAAGTCGCTGACCCGCACCGAAGGCACGATTGCGATCATCTTCTGGATGCTGGCGATCCAGTCGGCTGCGGGCTTCGTGCCGGCGTTGTATGCGTGGCAGTGGCCATCGGCCTATGTCTGGATGTGGCTCGTCGTGGTGGCGTTTTGCGGCACGTTTTCGCATTTTTGC
The DNA here is from genome assembly GCA_964244735.1 of uncultured Tardiphaga sp. Classification (GTDB taxonomy): domain Bacteria; phylum Pseudomonadota; class Alphaproteobacteria; order Rhizobiales; family Xanthobacteraceae; genus Tardiphaga. Next base: position 29,180 of record CAXTJT010000017.1, on the reverse strand, counting down.
ATGGCGCGCGCGATGCTCTATGCCGACGCCACCGTCGTGATCCCGATGGATTTTCTGCGGGTGCCGCTGACCGCCCTGGCTGGCTGGCTGATCTACAGCGAGCGACTTGACCTTTTGACCGTGCTTGGCGCCATGCTGATCCTGAGCGGCAATCTCCTGAATTTGCGGCCGGCGGCGCACGCGCCGGTCCGCCTCGAAGTTTGAGCTACTTGCCGGCCGCCTTGCGCAACGCTGCGTTGATGCGGTCCTGCCAGCCCGGCCCATCCTCCTGAAAGAAGGCCAGCACATCCTGGTCGATGCGCAACGACACCAGTTCGCGCACGCCGGGCACGGCTACCGCTTTGGCCGGAGCCTCGACGGGTTTGGCCGTCGCCGTCTTGAACAGCGCCTCGGCCTCGGTCTTGGCGTCGCTGAGCGTGCGGGGCCGGCGTGGAGGTTGCGACACGACGGATCCTTATATGCCTTCAAACAACACGGTCGACAGATAGCGCTCCGCGAAGGACGGCACGATCGCCAGAATGACCTTGCCGGCGTTTTCCGGCCGCTTGCCGATCGCGATCGCCGCTGCGATGGCCGCGCCGGACGAAATGCCGCCGGGAATGCCTTCAAAGCGCGCCAGCGCCCGCGACATCTCGACCGCCGTCGCGCTATTGATCTGGACGATCTCGTCGATCACGGCCCGATCGAGGATATCCGGCACGAAGCCCGCGCCGATCCCCTGGATCTTGTGCGGCGAATGCTGACCGCCCGACAGCACCGGGCTCTCCTCCGGCTCCACGGCAACGACCTGCACCGACGCCTTGTGCTGCTTCAGCACCTGCCCCACGCCCGTGATGGTGCCGCCGGTGCCGACGCCGGCCACGAAATAATCGAGATTGCCGCCGGTGTCGTTCCAGATTTCCAGCGCGGTGGTGCGGCGATGGATCTCGGGATTGGCGAGGTTCTTGAATTGCTGCGGCATCACGGCATTCGGCGTCGTCCGCACCAATTCCTCGGCCGTCGCGATCGCGCCCTTCATGCCTTGTGCCGGCGGCGTCAGCACGATCTCCGCGCCCAGATAGGCCAGCATCTTGCGGCGCTCGATCGACATCGATTCCGGCATCACCAGCTTGAGGCGGTAGCCTTTGGCGGCCGCCACGTAAGCCAGCGCAATGCCGGTATTGCCCGAGGTCGGTTCGATCAAGACGGTCTCCGCATTGATGACGCCGGCTTTCTCCATCGCTTCGATCATCGCCGCCCCGATGCGATCCTTCACGCTGGCGGCCGGATTGAAATATTCCAGCTTCGCCAGAATCGTGGCGTGAACGCCGTGCTCCTTCGGCAAGCGATTGAGCTGCACGATCGGCGTGTCGCCGATGGCCTCGACGACCGAGTTGAACACCCGGCCGCGACCGGGCAGACGAGTCTGCGATGACATGATGTTCATGACGATTCCCTACCCCTGCAATCCGACAGAATTAACGCCGCGTTAAATGCGATCTGCTTGATGTGGCTCACGGCGCGATGACTCGCAAGTGGCTTTCGCAACGACGCGTTCGCGCTGCAGTGCAAAATCTCGCCATCAGGAATCGCGAAAGCAACGCATTTGTGTTGCGACACCGTCAAAGATCGCCGCTAGATTCGAATTGCAAACAGTCGACGCTCACCAACGAAGGAGGTCACGATGACGGCAATCGCTGCAAACCAGACGATCAGTCCTCGCCAGTCGTCCCCTCGCGGCAGCGACTTTCCGACCTGCACGGTCTGTGCGGACTCGATGGTCGCGGCAGAGGCGTCGGCCTTCGTGTCGGACGGGGTCGTCAGCTATCTGTGGACCTGCGACACCTGCGGCTATGGCTTCGTGACCAAGCACAGCATGCAGCGCATTGCCTGTAATTGAGCAGGTTCTAAATTAGAGAATGCGCAGTCATTGCGAGAAGCGGCGATCCTCGTCTTCGAGGATCGTCATCCAGCGAAGCGCCGATCTCCTCCGGCCCGCAATGACGAACTTCGATGCTTACAACACAGCAATATCGCCGCGCGCCCAGTCGGCCTTGGTCTGCGCGCGGAAATCCGCGAATGTCCCCGCTGCGATCGACGCGCGGATGCCCTGCATCAGCGTCTGATAATAGGCGATATTGATTTCCGACAGCAGCATCGCGCCGAGCGTCTCGCCCGATTTCACCAAATGATTCAGGTAGGCCCGCGCATAGCCTGACGTTGCGGGCCACGCACTTGTCTCGTCCAGCGGACGATGGTCATCGGCATGGCGCGCATTGCGCAGATTCACCGGCCCGAACCGCGTGAAGGCCACGCCGTGGCGGCCGTTGCGGGTCGGCATCACGCAATCGAACATGTCGATGCCGCGCGCGACCGCTTCCAGGATGTCGTCCGGGGTCCCGACGCCCATCAGATAGCGCGGGCGATCGGTCGGCAGCAGCGGCGCGACTTCCTCGATCATCGCCAGCATCACGTCCTGGGGTTCGCCGACCGCAAGCCCGCCGACGGCATAGCCGTGGAAACCGATCTCGACCAGCCTGCGCGCACTGGCGTGACGCAATGCCGCAACGTCGCCGCCCTGTGCGATGCCGAACAGCATGTGACCTTCGGGCGCGGCCTCGAAGGCGCGCCTGGATCGCTCGGCCCAGCGCAGCGACAGGTTCATGGCGCGTTCGATGTCGGCGTGTTCCGCCGGCAACCGCACGCATTCGTCGAGCTGCATCGCAATGTCGGAGCCGAGCAGCAACTGGATTTCGATCGCGCGCTCGGGCGACAATTCGTAGCTGGCGCCATCGATGTGAGAGCGGAACGTCACGGCCGTCTCGGTCACTTTGCGCAGTTGCGCCAGCGACATCACCTGGAAGCCGCCTGAATCGGTCAGCATCGGCCCGTTCCAGCCGGTGAATTTTTGCAAGCCGCCGAGCCGCGCGATGCGCTCCGCCGAGGGCCGCAGCATCAGATGATAGGTATTGCCGAGCACGATGTCGGCGCCGGCGTCGCGGACCTCGCGCCAGTGCAGGCCCTTCATCGCGCCGAGCGTGCCGACCGGCATGAAAGCCGGTGTCCGGACCACGCCATGCGGCGTCGTCAGCCGTCCGGTGCGCGCCGGGCCGTCGCGGCCGAGCAGTTCAAAATGATTGGGCACGCTCATGCTGATCTCTTGTCTACTCATCATTCGCGAAACAGCAGGCTGCCGTCGCCATAGGAATAGAACCGATAGCCGGCCGCGATGGCATGGGCGTAGGCCGCCCGCATCGTGTCGAGCCCGGCGAAGGCCGACACCAGCATGAACAGGGTCGAGCGCGGCAGGTGGAAATTCGTGACCAGTAGATCGACCGCGCGGAAGCGATAGCCCGGCCTGATGAAGATCGCGGTGTCGTCGGCGAAGGGATGGATGACGCCGTCGGCGGTCGCGGCACTTTCCAGCAATCTCAACGACGTCGTGCCGATCGCCACGATACGGCCGCCCGCTTTGCGTGCCGCATTCAGCGCGTCGGCGGTGAGGCGCGAGATCGTGCCCCACTCGGCATGCATCCGGTGCTCGGCCGTGTCGTCCACCTTCACCGGCAGGAACGTCCCTGCCCCGACATGCAACGTCACGCGATGAAACCCGACGCCCTTGTCGCGCAACGCGGCCTGGAGGCCGGGCGTGAAATGCAAACCGGCGGTCGGCGCGGCGACCGCCCCATCATGGGCGGCGAACATGGTCTGGTAGTCGACGGCGTCGCGGTCATCGGGCGCACGCTTGGACGCGATGTAGGGCGGCAATGGCGTATGGCCGAGTTCAGCAATCGCCTGATCGAGGGCAGGCCCGTGAAAGACAAAGGCGAAAACGAACTCGCCGGCGTCGCCCTTGGTCTCGACCGTCGCATCGAGATGGCCAAGCAGACAGACCCGACCTTCATCGCCGAATCGGACGGTATCGCCGGGTTCGAGCTTCCTGGCGCCCTTGACCAGCGCCTGCCAGCGCGATCCATCAAGGCGCTTGATCAGCGTCGCGTCGATGGCCGACTCGACGCCACGGCCGATGCGGCGGCCGCTCAGTTGTGCGGAAATCACCTTGGTATCATTGACGACGATCTGGTCGCCGGCGCGCAAAAAATCCGGCAGATCGCGCATGATCCGGTCTTGCGGCGCGCTGCGCGGCTGCACGACAAGCATCCGCGCGGCATCGCGCGGCTGCGCCGGCCGCAGCGCGATGCTGTCGGCGGGCAAGTCGAAATCAAAAAGATCGGTGCGCATTCCACCACCCGTCATCGCCCGCGAAGGCGGGCGAACCAGTCATCACCGCCATTTCCTATCAGAAGCGACGGTGACGACCGGGTACCCACCTGCGCGGGTACGACGCCGCGTTGTGTTGCGGGGCTTGTAACTTAAGCCTTGGCGTCGGCCGCCATATGCGCCTTGACGATCTTGTCCGGGTTCTGAACCGGCTCGCCGCGCTTGATCTTGTCGACGTTCTCCATGCCGTCGGTCACTTTGCCCCATACCGTATATTGGTTGTTCAGGAACGAGGCGTCGTCGAAGCAGATAAAGAACTGGCTGTCGCCGGAATCCGGACTCGCCGCGCGGGCCATCGACGTGGTGCCGCGGACATGCGGCTCCTTGTTGAATTCGGCTTTCAGCTTCTTGCCGGAGCCGCCGGTGCCGTTGCCCTGCGGGCAGCCGGTCTGCGCCATGAAGCCGTCGAGGACGCGGTGGAAGACGATCCCGTCATAGAATCCCTCGCGAACCAGTTCCTTGATGCGGGCAACGTGGCCCGGCGCCAGATCGGGGCGCATCTCGATCGTAACGGGACCCTGCGTGGTGTCGAGGATCAGTGTGTTTTCTGTCGCGGCCATGCGGCCCTCCTGATTGCTGGAAATTGAAGCGGCCAAGTTATTTGATGTCGAAGAACATCACTTGATGTCCGAGGCGACCTGCACCTTGATCATCTTGTCAGGGTCCGTGACGGCGCCGCTCGGCGAACCGGCCGGGGCCTTCTTGATCTTGTCGACAACGTCCATGCCCGCGACGACGTCGCCGATCACGGTATATTTGCCGTTCAGGCCGGGGTTGGGCGCCAGCATGATAAAGAACTGCGAGTTGGCGGAATCGTTGCTGGCGCTGCGCGCCATGCCGACCACGCCGCGAATAAACGGCACGGCAGTGAACTCGGCCTTGAGGTTCGGGTATTTCGAGCCGCCGGTGCCGTTAAAGTTCTGGCCGTCGCCGGTCTGCGCCATGAAGCCGTCCATCACGCGGTGGAACGGCACGTTGTTGTAGTAGCCGTCGCGGGCGAGCTGCTTGAGGCGCTCGGCATGGGCCGGGGCCAGTTCAGGATTCAGCTTGATGACGATGCGGCCCTTGCTTGTGTCGATCACGATCGCATTGGCCTTGTCGAGACTGGCCGGCAGAGCGGCCTGCTGCGCGAGAGCGGGCGCGGCGCAGAGCAGCGCGACCGCAAGTGCAAATAGACGGATCATAGAAACTCCGGGGTGGATGAAGCCGGTCAACCGGCGAATTTCGTCTTGAGGCTGGCGGCGACTTCGTCGGGCACGAAGGCCGAGACGTCGCCGCCCATTGCAGCGATCTGCCGCACCAGTGTGGCGGTGATCGGGCGGACCGCGACCGACGCCGGCAGGAATACGGTGCGGACCGTCGGCATCATGGTCTCGTTCATGCCGGCGATCTGCATTTCATAGTCCAGATCTGTCCCGTCGCGCAGGCCGCGGATCATGATCGTCGCATGATGCTGCTGCGCGGAGGTGACGGTGAGACCGTCATAGGTCGTGCAATCGAAGGCGCAATGCGCCGCGGCGGCGATCGGCGCGAAGACGCGTTCGACCATGGCGAGCCGCTCTTCAGTCGTGAAAACCGGCTTCTTGCCGGGATGAACCCCAATGGCCACGATCAGGCGATCGCATAGTCCGACGGCGTTTTTCACGACGTCGAGATGGCCATTGGTAACGGGATCGAACGAGCCTGGATAGAGCGCGATGCGGGGCATTCCCCCTCCTACCGCGAAGCCCCGATCCCCGCAAGCCGAACTGGTTCCCGCAAAATCGGGCGACACGCAGACGTTTATTTCACAATCGCAATTGAACCATTTTTCGGTTGGTGCGTCATTCACCCGACACATAACGAGACTGACGGCGTTGGGTTTTTAGGCCGAATGTTTCGTGAAGCAGGCGCAGACGACACAATCGGGGCCGGTTGTGAAACACGATTGGATGGCGACGACAACGTCATGAAACCGGCGACGGTTATGACAGACGCCAACGAGACAGACGGGGCCAACGGCCCGGACGACAGGGGATTACAATGATCAAGGCCATTTCCGCCATCGCCATCGCCGCCTTCATCGCAGCCGCTCTGACCGTGCTGCCTGGCTTTGCGCCGAAGGTCGAGGCCAGCGAGCCTGTCGCGCTCGCAAAGGCAGATCGCCTCCCGATCGCAACCATGAACACGGATTGCGCGAAGCAGGCTTGGCCGAATATTTCAGCCGCCTGCCTCAAGGGTGCCAGCAAAACTTCGGTACGTGAAGCCCGCCTCGTGACCGCGGAGCGCCGCTAACCGATTTAGAAACGCAAGAAACGACCGACCTCCAAGTCGAAAGCCGCCGGGATGCTCCCCAGCGGCTTTTTCTTTGCGAATTTGCGATTTTTACGGCGACTCAGCAATGAGTACGACCATCATCCTCGCGAATGCGGGGAACCAGGCCGCCGCAGCGTCGGAAACCGATCATGAGCGTCGCGGAATACTGGTTCCCGGCCTGCGCGGGGATGACGGCTTCTCGTAATGAGAGGCCGACACAGCAACGCCCCTACTCCCCCGCCTCCGCCTCGCCTTCATCCGGAATGTGCTCGACCGAAACGACATGCTCGTCGTCGGCCGTGTTGAACACCCGGACCCCCTTCGAGGCGCGGCTTGTGAAGCGGATGCCCTCGACCGAGGTGCGGATCAACTGCCCGCCGTCGCTGACCAGCATGATCTCGTCCGACATCTCGACCGGGAAGGCCGCGACGAGATGCCCGATTTCCTTCAGCTTGGTCGGATCGCTGGCGCGGATGCCCTTGCCGCCGCGTCCCGACACCCGGAACTCGAACGATGACGACCGCTTGCCATAGCCATTCCGCGTGACGGTCAGGACGAACTGCTCGGCGCCGCCCATTTCGGCATAGCGTTCCTGCGACAGCGAGGCGTCGGCGGCTTCGGCCGCCTCCTCGGCTTCGATCGTCGGTTCTTCGGGCTCGATGTCCTCACCGGTCGCAGCGCGGCGGATCGCGCCGGACTGCTTGAGATAGACCGTGCGTTCGGCCGGGGTCGCCTCGAAGTGATGCAGGATCGACAGCGAGATGACGCGGTCGTCCTTGGCCAATGACAGGCCGCGCACGCCCATCGAAGCGCGGCTCTGGAAGACGCGGACCTCGTCGACCGGGAAGCGGATGCACTGGCCGCCGGCGGCCGTCAGCAGCACGTCGTCGCGGTCGGTACAGATCTGCACGTCGACGATCGCCTCGCCGTCATCCAGTTTCATCGCGATGATGCCGGAGCGGCGCACATCCGAAAAATCCGACAGCTTGTTGCGACGAACCGTCCCGCTTGTGGTCGCGAACATCACGTCCAAATCAGCCCAGGTCGCCTCGTCCTCGGGAAGCGGCATGATCGTGGTAATGCGTTCGCCCTGCTCCAGCGGCAGGATGTTGATCAGCGCCTTGCCGCGCCCGTTCGGCGGCGCGATCGGCAGCCGCCAGACCTTGACCTTGTAGACCTGGCCGCGCGACGAAAAGAACAGCACCGGCGTATGGGTCGAGGCCACGAACAGCCGCGAGACGAAATCCTCGTCGCGCGTGGCCATGCCGGACCGGCCCTTGCCGCCGCGGCGCTGCGCCCGATAGGTCGAGAGCGGCACGCGCTTGACGTAGCCATGGTGCGAAACCGTGACGACCATGTCCTCGCGCTGGATCAGGTCTTCGTCCTCGACCTCGCCTTCCTGCTCGATGATAACGGTCTTGCGCGGCGTCGCGAATTCCGACCGCACCGCGCCGAGTTCGTCCTTGATGATCGTCTGGACGCGTGCGCGCGAGCGCAGGATGTCGAGATAGTCCGCGATCTCGACCGCGAGCTTGTCGAGTTCGTCTGAAATCTCCTCGCGACCGAGGGCCGTAAGGCGGGCCAGCCGCAGATCGAGAATGGCCCGCGCCTGCTCCATCGACAGCCGCGCGGTGCCGTCCTCGTTCAGCCTGTGGCGCGGATCGTCGATCAGCGTGATCATCGACGCGACGTCCCTCGCCTCCCAGTCGCGCGACATCAGGATGTCGCGCGCGGTGGCGGGATCCGGCGAGGTGCGAATGACGCGAATGATCTCGTCGATATTGGCGACGGCGATGGCGAGGCCGACAAGGATATGCGCGCGGTCGCGGGCCTTGTTGAGCAGGAATTTGGTGCGGCGGGTGACGACCTGTTCGCGGAACGCGACGAAGATCGTCAGCAGATCCTTCAGGTTCATCACCTGCGGACGGCCGGCATCGAGCGCCACGACATTGGCGCCGAAATTGGTCTGCAGCGGCGTGAATTTGTAAAGCTGGTTCAGCACGACATCGGGAACGGCGTCGCGCTTCAATTCGATGACCACGCGAAAACCGTCGCGATCGGATTCGTCGCGCAAATCCGAGATGCCTTCGATCTTTTTCTCGCGCACGAGTTCGGCGATGCGCTCGACCATCGTGGCTTTGTTCACCTGATACGGAATTTCATAGATGATGATCGCCTCGCGGTCCTTGCGGATCGGCTCGATCTTGGTCTTGCCGCGCATCACGATCGAACCGCGCCCGAGATGATAGGCCGCGCGGATGCCCTGGCGGCCGACGATCTGGCCGCCGGTCGGAAAGTCCGGTCCCGGCACGATCTTGATGAGGTCGTCGATTCCCAGTTCGGGATCATCGATCAGCGCGACGCAGGCGTCGATGACCTCGCCGAGATTGTGCGGCGGAATGTTGGTCGCCATGCCGACGGCGATGCCGCCCGCGCCGTTCACGAGCAGGTTCGGAAACTTGGCCGGCAATACGCGCGGTTCGCGGAACGAGCCGTCGTAATTGTCCTGATAATCGACGGTATCCTTGTCGATGTCGTCGATCAGCGACTGTGCGATCTTGGTCAGGCGTGATTCGGTGTATCGCATCGCCGCGGCTTGATCGCCGTCGACCGAACCGAAATTGCCCTGACCGTCGATCAGCGGCACGCGCATCGAAAAATCCTGCGCCATGCGGACAAGCGCGTCATAGACGGATTGATCGCCGTGCGGATGATACTTGCCGATCACGTCGCCGACGGTTCGTGCCGATTTTCGATAGGGCTTGTTCCACTCGAAACCGTTCTCGTACATCGCGAACAGAATACGCCGATGCACCGGCTTCAAACCGTCGCGCGCATCCGGCAACGCGCGCGCCACGATCACGCTCATCGCGTAATCGAGGTAGGAGCGCTTCATCTCGTCGAGGATGGAAACGGGGCGGATATCCGAAGGCGCGGGCGGCTCTCCGGGCTTGTGGTCGTCGGCGTCAGACACTCGTAAATTCCGGTCAAATTTGGCTGGGAATCATATAGCGCATCGCGCCGCCGCAAGCCACCCCTGCACGAGTTTCCAATCAGCTTTATACGCTTTGTTTTTCAGGCACTTACGCGTTGCTTTTGGCTGGCTTCCGACGGCCTCAGCCGAACACGACGTGATGCATGACTCGGCCCGGCACGAAGGTGAACGCGCCGGCGATCACAAGCGCCCCGACGAAGAGAAAGATCATCGTGAACTTGTGGCTGACGACGTTGTGGCGGCGCGCCGCCACGACGCCGACGATCAGCATGATCGGGGTGAAGATCGACAGCAGATGGATCGGACTCCATGTCCGCCACAGCCGCCAGCTATGGCCGTGGATCCAGAACGACGAAATGCTGATCGTCATGAGCAGAACGACCCAAACCCAGCCCAGCGCACGATGCGGCAGCGTACCTTTCGGCGCGACCAATTGAACGATGCCGAGCAGCAGCGCGACCATCGCCGCAAAGGCGTGGAGTTGCACGACCAATGGCGCATTCAGCAAGGGTGCGAGTGACAATTGCCGCTCCATGACCGAGATGTCGACAAGCCATGTAAAGACTATTTACATGTATCTTACCGTTGTCAAGTTCGCATCAGGCGGTTTTCTCGAGTCTGATCCATCAAGTTGGAATCGGCCGCCACCACGGGCACTGCCTCACCTCTCCCCGTCGGGGAGAGGTCGAAAGCAAGCGAAGCGACGCTTCCGGGTGAGGGGGTTGGAGCCTATCGATAGTGCGTACACCCTCACCCCAACCCTCTCCCCATGGGAGAGGGAGCGCGCTGCCGACATTGTAAACCCTGCGTTCCACACAGGTGGATCAGACTCTGGTGGATCAGACTCTAACAATCGCCCGGCGCGTCGGGTGACGGCCGGGCGACGTCGCCTCAGAACGGAATGTCGTCGTCCATGTCGCTGCTACGCCCACTTGCGGCCACAGCCGCGCGACGTGGGGCCTGACGCTCGGCCGGACTGCTCGATCCGAAATCGCCGCCTTGGTCGTCCCCGCTATAGCCACCGCCGCCAGACGCACCGCCGGCGCGGCCGTCAAGCATCGTGAGCGTCGAGTTGAAGTTCTGCAGCACCACTTCGGTCGAATATTTTTCGACACCGCTCTGGTCGGTCCATTTGCGGGTTTGCAAAGACCCTTCGATGTAAACTTTCGCACCCTTCTTCAAATACTGTTCGGCAATCTTGCAGAGACCTTCGCTGAAGATCACCACACGATGCCATTCGGTCTTCTCCTTGCGTTCGCCGCTATTCTTGTCGCGCCAGGTCTCGGACGTCGCAATCCGCAGATTCGCGATCGGGCGGCCGTCCTGGGTCCGCTTGATTTCGGGATCGGCGCCGAGATTGCCGATCAAAATGACTTTGTTGACGCTTCCCGCCATTGCCTCTCTCCACTCTCACGCTGAAATTTACAGTCTCATCTCGCCAACGGCTCATTTCGCCGGCGGCGGAATCCGGCCGAAGTCGGCCGCCTCTTCATTTCATTGCCCAGCTATACAAGGTCACGACGCGCCCGGCCCGGCCGATGCCGCCTTATCCACACCGCAACGAACCGGATTATGTTCTATATTTGTTCTTGTTCAAGGTCAAAAACAGGAAATTCGACGACAATCGTTAGAATTCCATACCTTTCGCAGGGCACTGAAGCGGCTCAAAACGTCAATATTTCCTAATGAAAGATGAATGTTGCGGGAGTGAGTTCGGGTGTGACTGTGTCTTTTGGGAGACGGCTTTCTGGGCCTGATCGCGTATGTTGAATGGACAGATTCGAGGGGCGCTCGCGCCGGGGGAATTGCCTGCTTCAGCCAAGCGAAGCAGTTTACTTGGAGAATGGAAATGAAGAAGTATCTGCTGGGAACGGTTGCTTTGGTTGCGATGGGTTTCGTTGCGCCCGCTTCGGCTGCCGATCTGGCCGCCCGTCCCTACACCAAGGCGCCGCCGATGATGGTTGCGGTTTATGACTGGACCGGTTTCTACATCGGCGCGAACGGCGGATACGGCACGTCGCGCAAGTGCCTCGACTTCGTGAACGGCAACGGCGTTGCCGCCGCTGAAGGTTGCCACGACGCCGATGGCGCCGTCGCCGGTGGTCAGATCGGCTATCGTTGGCAGTACGGCCCGATGGTTTACGGCATCGAAGGTCAGGGCAACTACGCCGACCTGCGCGGCAGCAATGTCAGCATCCTGGCTCCGACCGTTACCAACCGCACCCGCGTCGACGCGTTCGGCCTGTTCACCGGCCAGATCGGCTATTCGTTCGGCCAGGCCCTGCTCTACGTCAAGGGCGGCGGCGCGGTCGTCGGTCAGCGTTACGACTCGTTCTTCACGGCGACCGGCCCCGGTGGCGCTGGCAGCGTGACCGGTCGTGACACCCGCTTCGGTGCGACCGTCGGCGCCGGCCTCGAATACGCCTTCACCCCGAACTGGTCGTTCGGCGTCGAATATAATCACGTGTTCCTGGGCACGACCACTTACAGCTATCCCGCTCCGTCGCTCGCGACCGAGCGCGTTCGTGGCGACCTCGACATCGTCACCGCCCGTATCAACTACAAGTGGGGTGGCCCGGTCGTCGCTCGCTACTGAGCTTCGTCCGACCTCACCGATCGAATGCGAAAGGCCGGCCTCGTGCCGGCCTTTTTGCGTTTGGTGCATCGCTAGTCCGGGCCGCTTCCGCCGTCGATCAATAAGCGGCAAACACGATATCCTGGAGACGGGGCGGCGATTTGAATTTTCCCGAGTGTATCTGAACAGCAACAGCGCAACGCCGCCGCGCGCTGTATCATGGTCTCAGATTCAAACTCACTTTTCAAACCGGTGTTGCATCCGATGAAGAACATTTTCCTTGCCGCGACCGCCCTCGTCGCTCTTGGCGCATCATCTGCCTCCGCAGCCGATCTCGCCGCGCGCCCCTACACCAAGGCTCCGCCGGTCATGGTCGCTCTTTACGACTGGACCGGTTTCTACATCGGCGCCAACGGTGGCTACGGCACGTCGCGCAAATGCATGGACTTCGTGACCGGCGGCGGCTTGATCGCCGCTGATGGTTGCCACGACGCCGACGGCGCCGTCGGCGGTGGTCAGATCGGCTATCGTTGGCAGCACGGCCCGATGGTTTACGGCATCGAAGGTCAGGGTAACTACGCCGACCTGCGCGGCAACAATGTCAGCCTGGTGCCGACCATCACCAGAGGCACCCGCGTTGACGCGTTCGGCCTGTTCACCGGCCAGGTCGGCTATTCCTTCGGCCAGGCCCTGCTCTACGTTAAGGGCGGCGGCGCGGTCGTCGGTCAGCGTTTCGACTCGTTCTTCACGGCGACCGGCGCCGGTGGCCCTGGCAGCATCACGGGTCGCGACACCCGTTTCGGCGCAACCGTTGGCGCCGGCGTCGAATACGCCTTCACCCCGAACTGGTCCGCCGGCGTCGAATACAATCACCTATTCCTCGGCACCACGACTTACACCTACCCGAACCCGACCTTCACCGAGCGCGTTCGTGGCGACCTCGACATCGTCACGGCCCGCATCAACTACAAGTGGGGCGGCCCGGTAGTGGCTCGCTACTGAGCTTCGTCTGATCTCATCGATTGAATGCGAAAGGTCGGCCTCGCGCCGGCCTTTTGCGTTGCGCACGATTCCCTCCAAACAGCGGTGGATGACGCGCGTGCAGGTCTGGCAATCGAGTCGCGTTCTTCCTATGTCCACATTGCCGTTGCATGATCTCCTGGCGCCAATCCGATACCGGGACTGATACTATGACCGCGCCGGGGTGTCCGAATTCGTCGTATTATTTCGCAAACATCACGTATTTTCAGAATGATGAAGGCAGAAGCTGAGAAAACGCTTCAGGCCTGTGGACATGTTGATCATGGACGAAATCCTCAAGGCGACCCGGAAACAGGTCGCGGAAAACCAACGCTCCATCACCATTCGCGGCGCGCGCGAGCACAATCTCAAAAACGTCGATCTGACGATCCCGCGCGACAGGCTCGTCGTGTTCACCGGCCTGTCCGGCTCCGGCAAGTCGTCGCTCGCCTTCGACACCATCTATGCCGAAGGCCAGCGGCGCTACGTCGAATCGCTGTCGGCCTATGCGCGCCAGTTCCTGGAGATGATGCAGAAGCCGGACGTCGACCAGATCGACGGCCTGTCGCCGGCCATCTCAATCGAGCAGAAGACGACATCGAAGAACCCGCGCTCGACCGTCGGCACCGTGACCGAAATCTACGACTACATGCGCTTGCTGTGGGCGCGCGTCGGCGTGCCGTATTCGCCTGCCACGGGCCTGCCGATCGAAAGTCAGATCGTCTCGCAGATGGTCGATCGCGTGCTGGCGCTGCCGGACGGCACGCGGCTCTATCTGCTCGCGCCGGTCGTGCGCGGCCGCAAGGGCGAGTACCGCAAGGAGCTGGCCGAGTATCTCAGGAAGGGTTTCCAGCGGGTCAAGATCGACGGCGCGTTCCATGAACTGGCTGACGCGCCCACTCTCGACAAGAAATTCCCGCACGACATCGACGTCGTCGTCGATCGCATCGTGGTGCGCCCGGACATGGGCCAGCGCCTCGCAGAGAGTTTCGAGACCGCGTTGAAGCTGGCCGAGGGCCTGGCGGTCATCGAATATGCCGATGCGTCCCCCCTCCCCCCTCTTGGTGGGGAGGGGGAGACTGGCGCGAGCGCTGCGAAAAAAACCGCCAAGATCCACGACAAATCCGGCCCGGAACGGATCCTGTTCTCGGAAAAATTCGCCTGCCCGGTCTCCGGCTTCACGATCCCCGAGATCGAGCCGCGCCTGTTCTCCTTCAACAATCCCTACGGCGCCTGCCCGGCCTGCGGCGGCCTCGGCATCGAACAGCATATCGATTCGGATTTGGTGATCCCGGACAAGGATCTGACGCTGCGCAAGGGCGCGATCGCGCCGTGGGCGAAGTCGTCGTCGCCTTATTACATCCAGACCCTGACCGCCTTGGCCAAGTTCTACAAGTTCACGCTCGACACCAGGTGGAAGGACCTGCCGAAGAAGACGCAGAACGCCCTGTTGCATGGCTCCGGCGACGACGAGATCAAGTTTTCCTATGAGGACGGGGTGCGCTCCTACGACACCAAGAAACCGTTCGAGGGCGTCGTCACCAATATCGAGCGCCGCTTCCGCGAGACCGAAAGCGAATGGGCGCGCGAGGAATTGGGCAAGTATTTCTCCGACGTTCCCTGCGCCGCCTGCTCCGGCTATCGCCTGAAGCCGGAAGCGCTGTGCGTCAAGATCGGGGGGAAGAACATCGGCGAGGTCGCCGAACTCTCGGTGCGTCGCGCCGGCGAATGGTTCGAGAGCGTACCTGCGGCCTTGAACAAGCAGCAGAACGAAATCGCCGTCCGCATCCTCAAGGAGATCCGCGAGCGATTGAGCTTCCTGCTCGATGTCGGCCTGAACTACCTGACCCTCGCGCGCGCCTCCGGCACCCTCTCCGGCGGCGAGAGCCAGCGCATCCGCCTCGCCTCGCAGATCGGCTCGGGCCTCACCGGCGTGCTCTATGTGCTGGACGAACCGTCCATCGGCCTGCACCAGCGCGACAACGCCCGGCTGCTCGACACGCTGAAGCGGCTGCGCGATCTCGGCAACACCGTGATCGTGGTCGAGCATGACGAGGACGCCATTGCGCTGGCCGACTACGTGGTCGATGTCGGCCCCGGCGCCGGCGTCCA
The DNA here is from genome assembly GCA_964244735.1 of uncultured Tardiphaga sp. Taxonomy (GTDB): domain Bacteria; phylum Pseudomonadota; class Alphaproteobacteria; order Rhizobiales; family Xanthobacteraceae; genus Tardiphaga. The sequence continues at coordinate 13,923 of CAXTJT010000017.1, read as the reverse complement.
CGGCGGCCATATCGTGGCGCAGGGCACGCCCGCGCAGGTGATGAAGAACCCGGCCTCGCTGACCGGAAAATACCTCACCGGCGAACTCTCGGTCGCGGTGCCGGAGCGGCGGCCGCCGAACCATCGCCGCACCATCAAGGTCATCAACGCCCGCGGCAACAACCTGAAAAACGTCTCGGCGGAAATCCCGCTCGGGCTGTTCACCTGCGTCACCGGCGTCTCCGGCGGCGGCAAGTCCACGCTGCTGCTCGACACCGTCTACAAGGCGATCGCCCGCAAGCTCAACAATGCCAGCGAGGGCGCGGCCCCGCATGATCGCATCGAGGGGCTGGAGCATATCGACAAGATCATCGAGATCGACCAGTCGCCCATTGGGAGAACCCCGCGCAGCAACCCCGCGACCTATACCGGCGCGTTCACGCCGATCCGCGAATGGTTCGCCGGCCTGCCGGAATCCAAGGCGCGCGGCTACGAGCCGGGCCGCTTCTCCTTCAACGTCAAGGGCGGCCGCTGCGAGGCCTGCCAGGGCGACGGCGTCATCAAGATCGAGATGCACTTCCTGCCGGACGTTTACGTCACCTGCGACACCTGCAAGGGCAAGCGCTACAACCGCGAAACGCTCGAGGTGCTGTTCAAGGGCAAGTCGATCGCCGACGTGCTCGACATGACGGTCGAGGAAGCCGCCGATTTCTTCAAGGCGGTGCCGCGCGTCCGCGAGACCTTCAAGACTCTGCACCGCGTCGGCCTCGATTACATCCATGTCGGCCAGCAGGCGACGACACTGTCCGGCGGCGAGGCGCAGCGCGTGAAGCTGGCGAAGGAGTTGTCCAAGCGCGCGACCGGCCGCACGCTCTATATTCTCGACGAGCCCACCACGGGCCTGCATTTCCACGACGTCGCGAAATTGCTCGAAGTGCTGCACGAGCTGGTGACGCAGGGCAACACCGTGGTCGTGATCGAGCACAATCTCGAAGTGATCAAGACGGCGGACTGGGTCATCGACATCGGTCCCGAAGGCGGCGACGGCGGCGGCGAGATCGTCGCCTGGGGCCCGCCCGAGGACATCGTCAAGGCCCCGCGCAGCTATACCGGCAAGTTTCTCGGCCCCGTGCTGGCGAAGGCCGGCGGCGCATCGCGGCGGCGGGCGAAGAAGGCGTCCGGCGAGGCGGCGGAGTAGCGCCAGCTTCCGCTATGGCTGGCATGGGGGTATCCTAATGGCGATTGGTTCGAAATTCTCATTCGTCGTTAGGCGATCCTCGCTCATCAAGCGATGGAGATGGCTTCGCAGTTCTGATAAAGTCGTGTGGATGTATGAAGCTCGCAAAATCGCCAATCTGTTGCTGGCGAATTTCGACGCCGAGGAATTTCGGCTGACAAATTTGCGGATGAACAAGCTATTATTCTTCATTCACGCCGAAGCCCTCCGCTCTCGCCCAGACGGCCTCATCCGCAATCACTTCGAGGCTTGGCAATTTGGTCCCGTTATTCGTCCTGTCTTCGACGCCTTCAGACCCTACAACGACGGGCCGATTACAGCTCCGGCGCATTACCTAGACTACTCGTCGGGCAAGACCGTCCCTGTCCCTTACGACAACATTCCACCAGCAGACGTAAACTTCATCAAAGCTGAGTTTCGAAAATACAGTCGCTTCACGACGGGCCAGCTCGTACAGCTCTCCCACGAGGCCAACGGGCCTTGGGATGTAACTTATCGTGCGCACCTTGCCGACGCGACGTTCAGTCCCCGTATTCCGAATGACCTCATCCGGCGCCATCTAGCTGGTCAGAACTTATTCACAACCAAGCACTGACTACATCTTGTGGTCCGGAACTATCTGCCATATGTGTTAAAGGTTATGCCGAAGCGCAAGGAGTCCTGAATGATGGGGCGGGGAAAGATTTTTGAGCTGTTGGACTTTCCAAAATTTGCCAATCCTACAGTAGTGGCGATGGATGCGGCACTTACATCGCACAATTTGGTCGAGCGCCTCTCAGGTGGGGGTGGTTTTATGACATATCAGGCGATCTGGTCCCGTCTCGGCACACTCGCCAGCGGTCACGCTACCGAAGCATATATCGATCGCGAGCTGACTCTTTACAGAGAAGACTGGAAAAATAAATCGCTCAAGGCCGCGGCTCGCCTGCTGGCGGAGCATTTTGGAGGTCGCGGTCAATGGTATGACCACCCGCGGAAGCCACTCCGAGTATCGGGATTCTGGTTTAAGCCATCAATCAAAGGCTTTTGGTTCGTCGATAGTCAGGCGTACGCGGTTCTCATCAATCCGCGAAAAACGCAACGGCTTGTGCCGGAGCACATCAGCTTTCTGGCTCGCGGCATTCACGAGCTTCACTGCATCGACGACCCGAATGATCCAGTGCCGCTAATTGTCGATCTGAGCGAACATCAGCGCGGACAAGGTCGTGAACTTCGCGTGCACACGATGCCCATCGAGCAAGCGATCTCACTTGATGAATTCGACGCCTCGGTGCGGCAATTCCTGAAAGCGTTGGAGCTGGCTGGAGTTGCAGTGCCGCCGGATGCACCGGACGTAATCAACCTGTTTAAGAGGCTTCCGTAATAGCCAGCATCGCTCGGATGAAGCGGAGCAATCTGGTCTATAGCTCAGCGCACTTGCCCGCATTTTGCGTCGCTTCATGCCGGCTACTTGCTACTCGCTTTTCAGTCGTGCGCGCGATCAGCCCTTCTCGTTCAAAGGCGGGAGTTCTCCAAACGTATCATGATAGCACCGCAACAGCATAGACTCTGCATTACCAGCAACCTTGGCCATTTCGCCGCGATGGTCGATACGATCCGCAACGTAAGCCCATTGAATCGCCAGCGTCTCCCACGGGTGTTTGTCGCGCAGCACACCTTGATAGCTCCACCAACTTGTTGCGTGATGTCGTCGAGAGATTGCCGCCTGAACTCGGCTTCGAAGAATCGACCAGCCTCGCGAGCTACCAGCTTTGCCAATGTAGAGCGTGCCGGTTGGATCGTCTGCGCATAGCCGCCCGATACTCTTATTGGGTAGGAAGATGCGGTAGACGCCTTTCCACTGGCTCGAATATTTTCCCGGTAACGGTCCGTAGCGGCTGTCGAGCTTGTGAAGCGCGTGAGCCTTGCTCCACTCGAAATCGATCGTCTCTTGAACTGAGCGAGCGTCATATCGCACTCGCCCGACTGAGTGCGTATCCAACCAATATGTTCGGCGCAGCTTCGTCGGCAATCCGTCAGTCCAGTTGGGCCAGATATCTTCTGCGCGAGCGGGAACCGGCTGCCTGGCTTCGCCGAGGCTATGCTCATAAAGCTTTCCGTACTCGAAATAATCTTCGTCCAGATCGCTCACCATGTACCTTCGCCAAAAAGCTAGAGCATCAACGATAGAACTAACGTAGTCAGTATGGAGCAGAATGTAATTCGAGGCGAATGCTGGTCAATCTATCTTACAATGGGCTTCGCTTAATGCGGACCCCAAGCAAAAGGAGCATCTCAATATCAAATGTTAAACTTGACAATATTCCTATTCTCCGCTTCACCCCCCCGTCCTGCTCGATGGGGGCGTCTTCTAGAGGCGTCTGTTGATGGAGCAGGACCGGCGTCCGCGGTCGTGCCTCGCAAGCACGGGCTCGGGCGATGGGGAGCACCGCCCGGGGGCACTAAGACCCCCTGCGAGGAGCTCGCTGACGGAAGGACGGCTTTTGCCGTTCGGGACGACTTCTTGTCGTCCGGGGACGGCTCTTGTCGTCCGGGACGGCTCGCCGTTCGCCGGTTGCGGTACGCCTTTCATCCCTGTGGGATGGGGTGTGGCGGACCGGACGGGCGCGAGCGGCAGTCACCGAAAGCGCGGCCCCCGTCGCGAACACGTCGGACGGCGCGCCGTAAGGCGCCGCAGCCTCGCGAGAAGTTGCGCATAAGACGACCTTCGCGCCGTCAGGCGCGCCGTCGCCCCCTCTTGTTCGAGGGGATAGACCCCGCCCCTCGCGCACCCTGCGCATCCAGTGCAAGATCCTCGACGGGATCGAGGCGACGCTCGCCGAGATGCCGCAGCCCCGCGAACCGCGCGCTGCGATCGACCGCGCGGTGCAAGCGCGATGCGCCGCTCTGCTGTGCCGGCAAACGCTCTGCCGCCGCGCCAGGCGTTGCCGCAGGCAGCCGTGCAGGGCGTTGCCGGTCGGCCTTTCGACGTCCGACGAATTGTCGCGTCGTTATCTCACCGCAACCCCGTCCCCTTGCAGCGCTGGCACGTCACCACCTTGTCGCCTTTCTTGAGCAGGCCCTTGCCCTCGCAGTTCTTGCACTTCTGCTTCTTCTTGGTGTTCGGCCCTTTGTCGTTCGGCATCGTCGTGTCCCATCGGTCAGTCGTTCGAGCGGATGGCGTCACCCTAGCACGACCGGCAACGATGCCTGGCGTCGCCTCGCCGACCGGCCGCGACAGCGCGACTCACCCGGCCGCCTTGAAATCCCCGCCCGCTGTGGCAACCTTCATGCAAGACCGGGAGCAACGAGCCGAGCGATGAAGCCGACGACCGTGACCACCACGCTGCCGAAAGCCGCCGATGTGCGGGACAATGCCGCCGAAAGCCGCTTCGAGCTTGCGATCGGCAGCGACATCGCCTTTGCGAGCTATCGCCGCCTGCCCGGCCGCGTCGTCATCACCCATACCGAGACGCCGCGTGCATGGCGCGGTCGCGGAATCGCGTCGCAACTGGTCAAGGGCGCACTCGATCTGATCCGCGCCGACGGCGACAAGGTGGTCGCCGGATGCGGCTTCGTCGCGGATTACCTCGAACAGCATCCGGACGAGGCCGATCTGATCGGTTGAACATCCCGGACGTTTGAATCATTCAAATCGCGCCGACGCGCCCTTGCCGCAACGCAAGAGCGCCGCCATCTCCGCTCGATCCGTCAACAGGATATGACCGATGCCGATAACCGAGACCCATATCGCCACGCCGTCCGCGAGCAAATACCTCCAGCGGCTCTGCAAGCACTGGAGCCACAAATTCGCGGTGAATTTCACGCCGGACAAAGGCCGCGTGCCGTTCGGCGACAACCGCGCCGCCACTTTCGAGGCCACGCCGGACACGCTGACGATGCGGATCGAGGCCGCCGACGCCGAAACGCTGACGCGGCTCGAAGGCGTCGTGGTCGAGCATCTCAAGCGGTTCTCGTTTCGCGAGGACCTTGGCGAGATCGCGTGGCGACGGGCGGCGTGAGCCACCGCATCGTCATTGCAAGGAGCGGTCGATCCTCGTCTTCGAGGCGTGACCGCGACGAAGCAATCCAGTCTTGCAGAACAAGACTGGATTGCTTCGCTTCGCTCGCTATGACGAACTCTGCCGCCTAGCCGGGGTTACACAATCCTGATCGACATGTCCGGCAGGCCGTCGAGCTTCGCCAGCAGGACGTCGCCTTTCACCACCGGCCCGACATTTTCCGGCGTGCCGGAATAGATGATGTCGCCCGCTTTCAGCTCATTGGCTTCCGACAGCTTCGCGATCTGCTCGGCGACGCTCCAGATCATCTTGTCCAGATCTGACGCCTGCTTGACGACACCGTTGACCGCCAGCGAGATCGCGCCCTTGGTCATGTGGCCCGTGGCGGCGACCGGATGAACCGGGCCGATGACGGCGGCGCGGTCAAAACTCTTGCCGATCTCCCAAGGCTTTTTCTCGTCGCCCATCGCGCGCTGCAGGTCGCGCCGCGTCATGTCGAGCCCGAGCGCGTAGCCATAGACATGGTCGAGCGCATTGGCGGATGGAATGTTGATGCCGCCGGATTTCAGAACGGCGACGAGTTCGACCTCGTAATGATAATTCTTCGTCAGCAGCGGATAGGGATGATCGGCGACCTGGCCGATCGCGACGTTCTGGATCGCATCGGTCGGCTTCTGGAAAAAGAACGGCGGCTCGCGTGTCGGGTCCGATCCCATCTCGCGCGAATGCGCCGCGTAGTTGCGGCCGATGCAATAGATGCGGCGCACCGGAAAGACATCGCTCACGCCGACGATGGGAATCGTCACATCGGCGACGGCGAACACCGGCTTTGCGGTTTGTGCCTGGACGCCGGTGGACGCCGCTGCGCCGCCGAGCGAGAGCGCGCCGGTCGCGAGCATCGTTCTGCGATCGATCGTGGTCATTTTACTCTCCCTTGATCCGCAAAGACAGAGATCCGCAAAGACAGAGATCCGCAAAGACAGATCCGCCCTCCAGACCTCGCTCATCGCGACGCCGATTGCTGCCTTTGATGCACCGTGTATCCGGCGCTCCTCGCAATTCAGCATCAAACATCGCGAGCCGCCAGCACTTCCTTCCTTGCGACGCACGACATGCAGCGCAGCATTAAAGAGAGAGGCCCGCATCGCTGCGGGCCTCTCTCGTCGTCAGGGATTGCAACCCTTAATGTTTCATGTCGTCCGGCAGCTTGCCGCCATTGGCCGCGAGCTTGGCGATCACCTGCTTGTGCAGCCAGATGTTCATGGTCGCGGAATCGTTGGTGTCACCGGTGTAATTCAACTCCTTCGCCAGTTCCTTGCGCGCCGTCAGGCTGGAATCGATGTCGAGCGCCTTCATCAGATCGACGATCGAGGTGCGCCATTCGAGCTTTTCACCCTTTGCTTTCACGGCCGCGTCGAGGATCGGCCCCACTTCGACGCTCGTGGTCGGCGCCGCGCCGCCGCCTGCCGGTGTCGTGGTGCCGGGCGTTGTCGCCGTGCCCGGTGTCGTGCCCGGTGTCGTGCCGGCCGGCGCAGCGTCAGCCTTGGTGCCGAAAATGGCGCCCATGATCTTGCCGAAAATGCTCATCGTATCGCTCCTCGAGGATGTGAATTGAAATCACGCTGGATGGGAAGACCGACCGCGCCGCGCCGGTCGCACGAGCGGAAGACTAGTCGCAGCCGATGACAAAGCCAATAAACAAGCGCGAAATGAATTTTCGACGGTCGACTGAACCAACGCGATATATCGGCGTTAGACATCACTGTTCACAGGTCGCGGCAAGCCCGGCAACCCGTAACTCGACTGGTCATCCGCGCTTGATATGCGTGATCGTTGGTGAGCCGCACGCAAATTTGCGGCGGTGCAACACATGTCGGGAGAGACAGATGGCGACGATAATTCCAGTGAAGCAATATCCCGACAACGTCACACCTCTGGCGACGCGTGATCGTGCCCCGTCGATCAACAATGTCACGCTCGACGACTTGAAGGATGCGTTGCGACTCGGCTGGGAAGATTTCAAGGCGGTGCCAAGCCACGCCATTATGTTGGCGGTGATTTATCCGATCCTCGGTCTTGCCGCCGCGCGCGTCGTGATGGGCTATTCGGTTCTGCCACTCTTGTTTCCGATCGCGGCAGGCTTCGCCTTGATCGGTCCATTCGCAGCTCTGGGCCTCTATGAATTGAGCCGCCGGCGCGAGATCGGTCAGGACGCCAATGCGTGGAACGCAACCGAAGTGCTGCGTTCGCCATCCTTTGGCGCAATGCTGGGGCTTGGCGCGGCCTTGATGGCGATCTTCGTGGTTTGGATTTTCGCGGCCCAGGCGATCTATACCTCATCCTTCGGCAAGGAGCCGGCCGCGGAAATCCCGAATTTTATCAATCGCGTGCTGACCACGCCCGAGGGCTGGCGGCTGATCGTCGTCGGCTGCGGCACCGGCTTCCTGTTCGCGGTGGCGGCGCTCTGCATCAGCGTCGTGTCGTTTCCGATGATGCTGGATCGCCATGCCAGTGTCGTGGATGCCGTGACGACTTCGCTGCGGGCGGTGGCACGGAATCCGTTGTCGATGGCGATGTGGGGATTGATCGTTGCGGGGCTTCTGATCCTCGGCTCGCTCCCGCTGTTCCTCGGCCTTGCCGTGGTCATCCCGTTGCTGGGTCATTCGACGTGGCACCTCTATCGTAAAATGATCGAACGCAACCCGAACCCGCCACCGCTGCCGCCGGCAAGCAATGTTCATCGCTCGGCTGCGGATTTTCCGGTGTCGCTTTTCAAAGGCACAAAAAAATAAAAGCCGTCGCTGCAAGGCGCACGCCTCGCGGTCGGGGAAGCGCGGCGTCATTTTCATCAGCGCTCGCGAGAACGATAGGAACGGTGCTGCGCGCGGTGTGTTGGAGACCGGGGTTCAGAAAATTGGAAACCAGATGCAACTCACCGGAAAAACAATAGCTATTCTTTCGACGCACGGTTTCGAGCAATCGGAACTGGAGATACCTCGCGATCGCCTCAAGGCCGCTGGCGCGACTGTACATGTCGTTTCGCCGGAAGCCGGCGAGATCAAGGGTTGGGACAAGACCGACTGGGGTCGCACAGTCAAAGTCGACAAGACCCTCGATCAGGTCTCGGCCAACGATTACGACGCCCTCGTTCTTCCCGGCGGTCAGATCAATCCCGATCTGCTGCGCATCAACGACAAGGCACTGGCCTTCATCAAAGAGGTGTTCAACCAGAAGAAGGTCGTCGCCGCCGTCTGTCACGCGCCATGGCTGCTGATCGAGGCCGACATCATTCGCGACCGAAAGGTCACTTCCTACAATTCGATCAAGACCGATGTCATCAATGCAGGCGGCAAGTGGGAAGACTCGCAGGTCGTGACCGACAAGGGTTTGATCACGTCGCGAAATCCGGGCGATCTCGAGGCCTTTTCCGCCAAAATCATCGAAGAAGTCGCCGAAGGCAAGCACACGCAGCGAAGCGCTGCCTGACGCTTACACAAACCGATACGAAAAGGGCCGCTTCGATGCGGCCCTTTTTATGTGCGTCGGCGTCGGCTATTTCATCATGTCAGCATGCATCGCCTTATTGAGGTGCATCGCGCACTGCGCCATCTTGCCGTCGAGCATCGCCGTCTGCGCCGTGGCGATTTCCTGCTGCGCCATCATTTTGGCGGGGCCCTCGGCCATGGCTTCGATCATCGCTTCGGTCTTGCCCAGATTGGCGCCGCTGCAGCCGCCCGTCATCTTCGCCGCAGACGCCGGCTGAACCACGACCGCGACGAGGACCATCGCGGCCGCTCCCAGATACATCTTCATGTGCATTTGTCCTTTTGCTCAGAGCCGGCACCATTGCCGATCTCTGATCTGAAAACGATAGAACTGCTCGACTGCTTGACCAGCCATCACGGCAATAAAATTCTCGCGATCCTGCTGTGATTGACGAGCGGCACGACCTCCGAATTTCCGAATGCCAATCAGTCAAAGCTTGAGTTATTTAATCGGTTGTGAATTTTAATTCATATGCGGCGTTGTAGCGCATAGATGCATAGCTTTTGCGAAATTTCGATTCGCTCCGACACCCACAACGAGCTGATCATCCGTGATGCAAACGTTTTGCGGCTTCGACGAAGAGGCTGATCTTGCTCTTGAAATAGAGATTTTTGCTACTTTTCTTCAATTTTTGGGCATGATCTGCCCGCGCAGGGACACAAAGCGGAAAGGTTAATCATTCCTTGCACAAGCCATGCGATTGTCGCTTAGCTGCATCGCAACATTTGAACTGCTGCACTGCGAAATTTAATCTATATTCCTTGGCAACGGCGCGGTTGAACCAAACTCTGAACCGCGAATTCTAAGGAGATTACCATGCTGCTTGCATTCATCCGCATGATTCAGGCGTTCCGCGAATATCAGCGCAACATGAGCGAGCTGAACCAGCTCAGCGATCGTGAACTCGCAGACATCGGCCTCGACCGCTCGGACATTCCGCGCGTCGCCGCCGGATCGTATAACGGCTAATTCTGCGACACTGATACAGACGGATAGCGCCCGCGAATGCGGGCGTTGTCGTAGGCGACGCTGGCATTGCCGATTTCGTTCCCTTGCGAAATGCGCTAGCACCGCGGCATGACAGTCTCGAAATCGAAGACGCCGCCGAACCAGAGTCCCGTGCATGTCATCGGCGCCGGTCTGGCCGGATCCGAAGCTGCCTGGCAGATTGCCAGTGCCGGCATCTCCGTCGTGCTGCACGAGATGCGGCCGCACCGGATGACCGAGGCGCATCAGACATCGGGTCTGGCGGAGCTGGTCTGCTCGAATTCCTTCCGCTCGGATGATGCCGCCAACAACGCCGTCGGCCTCCTGCATGCCGAAATGCGCCAGCTTGGCTCGCTCATCATGCGCTGTGCCGATTCCAACCAAGTGCCCGCCGGCGGCGCATTGGCCGTCGATCGCAATGGCTTCTCCGATGCTGTCACCGCCGCGCTCGATGCCCATCCGCTGATCGCGATATCGCGCGAGGAAATCGCAGGCCTGCCGCCCGCCGATTGGGACAACGTCATCGTCGCGACGGGGCCGCTGACATCGCCGGCTCTCGCCGAGGGCATCAGGCAATTGACCGATGAGAGTGCGCTCGCGTTCTTCGACGCGATTGCGCCGATCGTCCATCGCGACTCCATCGACATGTCGAAGGCATGGTTTCAGTCGCGCTACGACAAGGTCGGACCCGGCGGCACCGGGGCGGACTACATCAACTGCCCGATGGACAAGGCGCAATACGATACGTTCATCGACGCTTTGCTCGCGGGCGAAAAGACCGACTTCAGGGAGTGGGAAACCAACACGCCCTATTTCGACGGCTGCCTGCCGATCGAGGTCATGGCGGAGCGAGGTCGCGAGACCCTGCGCCACGGCCCAATGAAGCCGGTCGGCCTCACCAATCCGCACGACCCCGGCGTCAAGGCGCACGCCATCGTGCAACTGCGTCAGGACAACAAGCTCGGCACGCTCTACAATATCGTCGGATTTCAGACAAAGCTAAAATATGCCCCGCAGCAGGCGACGCTGCGGATGATCCCCGGCCTCGAAAATGCAGAGTTTGCACGGCTTGGCGGTCTGCATCGCAACACGTTCCTGAATTCGCCGAAGCTGCTCGACGGCCAGTTGCGGCTGCGCGCGGAGCCGCGCCTGCGTTTCGCCGGCCAGATGACCGGTTGCGAGGGCTATGTCGAATCCGCCAGCATCGGCCTGATCGCCGGACTTTATGCGGCGGCGGATGCGCGTCGGGAAATTCTGGCGCAGCCGCCGGCGACGACGGCGCTCGGTTCGTTGCTCGGCCACATCACCGGCGGCCATATCGAGACGATCGATGCCGGTCCGCGCTCGTTCCAGCCGATGAACATCAATTTCGGCTTGTTCCCGCCACTGGCACAGAATCCGACCAAGACTGCAGAGGGCGTCCGTCTGCGCGGCAACGAGAAGACCATCGCCAAGAAGCAGGCGATGAGCGCGCGCGCGCTGGCGGACATGGATCGCTGGATTGCCGAGAATCTGCGCAAGGCGGCGGCGGCGGCGTAAGCGCAGGCCGCCATCCAAAGGTGCACGCGTTCTTCACGCGAGCCTTGAAGGACGACGGCATCGACGACGTCCCTGGATTCATTCCTCGAGGCGCGCACGGTGCAAGCGCGCCGTTCATTGTGCGCGCATCGTCAGGATGACGCGGAATACACCTTTGCCTTCGAGGCGCGCCACAACGTCCACAGCACGCGCAGCCGGGACGGCGGTTCGTAGATCGCGAACGGATCGCGGTCGGCACGGCCGAGCGCGTCCAGGTCATGATCCGTCAATGCCAACTGCAAAAATGCCGGCCGCGTCTCGCGCGGCGCCTCTGCCAACAACGCCAGCGCCGCATCGCGATGCGTTCGCGCCCCCGCCAATAGCTGCGCGCAGACAGCCTTGATCGCGACCGTTCTTTTTCTGGCAAACACCTGTTCGTCGGTGACACCATGCTGTGCCAGGATCTCCTCCGGCAGATAGAGTTGCCGCCGCGACGCGTCGCGCGGCAACCGCGCAACCGCACGGATGATCCCCTGCGCGATGCCGGCATGGCGCGTGGCGTGTTCGACCTGTTCAGAGGCTGAATCCAGAATATGGGCGGCCGTCATGAACAATGTCCCGACCGTGTCGTCGCAAAATGCCTCGAGCGCCACCAGTGTCGGCATCGGATCGTTGTAGAGATCGAACTTGCGCGCCTCGATCAGCCGCAGCAACGGTCGCGCCGGCAGCCCATGATCGCGGATCGCCCGCAACAATTCGGCCGCGACCGGATGGCCTTCGACGCCGCCATGACCCTGCCCTTCCAGGAGATCGGTCCACCATTGCAGCCGGATTTCGCCGGGCAAAGGCTGGCTGACCTGATCCGGGATGCGCGCGATGTCGAGATTGAACGCGTAGAGCGCCAGCAGTGCGCGGCGTTTGTCAGGCGGCACAAACAGCGTCGAGGCATAACGCGCAAAATCATGCTCGCGCACCAGCGTCGCGCAGTGCGCCGCATCGCTGTTGCTCATGGTACGGCGATGAGAGCAGCGGCGACGCGGCGGCGCTCGCCGATCATGATGTTGTAGGTGCGGATCGCAGGCCCGGTCATCATCGCATCAATGCCAACATGGTGGCGCCGCAGCGCGTCGCGCAGATCATTCGGCGGCAGCCACACCTCGTTGCCGGTGCCGATGATCAGCGTGTCGATCCCGGCGGACGCCTCAAAAACCCTCGCCAGCGAATGACGATCGATGTCCCGCGGTTTTTCGATCGACCACGCCCACACCGCATCTGGCAGACACAACAACGAGCCGCGATGCGACATGTCGTCGAAGCGGAAGCCGCCCTGCCCGTAGGCCTCGATCGCGGCCGCGCGCGGCAGATGCAGCGCGTCGGGTGGCGGCTTCGTCACGGGCGCGGCTTCGGCGCAGGCTTCGTCGGCTTGTCGCCGACGATGTCGCGGTTCTCGCCGACGCCGAGATAGATCAGCAGCGGCGCGGCGATGAAGATCGAAGTATAGGTGCCGACCAGCACGACGCCGAAGATCATCACGGCCGTGAACGAATGGATCGCCTGGCCGCCGAACACGAACAAGGCCAGCAGCGCCAGCGTGACGGTGACATGAGTGATGATCGAGCGGGTCAGCGTCGAATTGATCGACTCGTTGAGCAATTCAGGCATCGGCATCTTCTTATAGCGCCGCAAAATCTCGCGAATGCGGTCATAGATGACCACGGTGTCGTTCAGCGAATAGCCGAGAATGGTCAGCAGCGCCGCGACACTCGTCAGATCGAATTCGAGTTGCGTCAGCGACATGAAGCCGATCGTCAGCACGATGTCGTGGACGTTGGCGATCATGGCGCCGAGGGCAAATTGCCACTCGAACCGAAACCACAGATAGATCAGGATCGCGAAGATCGCGATGATCAGGCCGAGCATGCCGTAGGCCAGCAGTTCGCCGGAGACGCGCGGGCCGACCACCTCGACGCGGCGATACTCGACGGAATCGCCCAACGCTGCACGCACCTTCTGCACCGCCGCCTGCTGCGCGGCGTCGCCGCCCGGCTGCTCTGCAATCCGGATCAGAACCTCGGTCGGTCCGCCGAACTGCTGCAACTGCACGTCGCCGAGGTTGAGGCCCGTCAGCGTCGAGCGCAACGCCGTGATATCGGCCGGGCCCGATTTGGCCTGGATTTCCAGCAGCGTACCGCCCTTGAAATCGATGCCGAAGTTCAAACCGTGGGTGAAGAACAAAACGATCGCCGCGATCGACAGCAGCGCCGAGATCGGAAAGCTGATGCGGCGGAAACGCGTGAAGTCGAAATGCGTATCGTCCGGGACGACCCGCAGCGACGGCAGCCAATCCATGATGCTGACGATGGTCAGCACAAGCACGAGGGCGCCGAGGCCCAGCAAAACAATATGTGTCGTTGTCACAGCGTGCTCCGTAGACCTAGTGGAGTGGATTTGACATTCGCACACGCCTTGCAGCGTGTTCGTCTGGCGAATGTCAAATCCAAAACTCCACTAGCAATTTATACAGTTCTAGTGGTCCGTTGATTTCAGCATTCGCAAAGTAGCCTGCCGAGACGGGATGCGAATGTTGAAATCGGACCACTAGATCGGCACGCGTTGCGGCCGCTTCCACCGCACCCAGCCCGCGACGATCAGGCG
>CAXTJT010000016.1:0-77596 GCA_964244735.1 uncultured Tardiphaga sp. | reverse complement strand
TGCTGACCGATCGCAACTTCGGCACCACCTTCTTCGCGGCCGATGGCGGCGGCGATCCGGTGTTGTTCCAGCATCTGTTCTGGTTCTTCGGTCATCCCGAAGTTTACATTCTCATCCTGCCCGGCTTCGGCATGATCTCGCAGATCATCTCGACCTTCTCGAAAAAGCCGGTGTTCGGTTATCTCGGCATGGCCTATGCGATGGTCGCCATCGGCGGCATCGGTTTCGTCGTGTGGGCCCATCACATGTACACCGTCGGCATGTCGTCAGCGACGCAGGCCTACTTCGTCGCCGCCACCATGGTGATCGCGGTGCCGACCGGCGTGAAGATCTTTTCATGGATCGCAACGATGTGGGGCGGCTCGATCGAGTTCAAGACGCCGATGCTTTGGGCGATGGGCTTCATTTTCCTGTTCACGCTCGGCGGCGTCACCGGCGTGATCCTGTCGAACGCCGGCGTCGACCGCGTTCTTCAGGACACCTATTACGTCGTCGCGCATTTCCACTATGTGCTGTCGCTCGGCGCCGTGTTCGCGATCTTCGCGGGCTGGTACTACTGGTTCCCGAAGATGTTCGGCTACATGTATTCGGAACACATAGGCAAGCTGCATTTCTGGGTCACGTTCGTGGGTGTGAACCTCGTGTTCTTCCCGCAGCACTTCCTCGGTCTGTCGGGCATGCCGCGCCGCTACGTCGATTACCCCGATGCCTTCGCGGGCTGGAATCTGGTGTCGTCGATCGGCTCCTATATCTCCGGCTTCGCGGTGCTGATCTTCATCTGGGGCGTGATCGACGCCTTCATCCGCAAGGAAAAGGCTGCGGCCAATCCGTGGGGCGTCGGCGCCACCACGCTGGAATGGACGCTGTCATCGCCGCCGCCGTTCCATCAGTTCGAGATCCTGCCGCGGATCAAGTGACCGCGCATTGACGTCGCGTCACAACGCGGCGTCGTCGCCCGGCGAGGGCGCTCTTCGCGCCCGATGACCGGGCGACCCAGTACGCTCCGTTCTCTCGTTCGAACGAAGCGCCTGCGTTTACTAGATCTCCGCCTGCGCGGGGATAACAGCAATGCTTGAGATGCATGTTGTGCCCGACAACGATAATGGGGCGTGACGGCAAAACCCGATTGGACGTTTCATCTTGTCGATCGTCGAACAACATATCGACCTCACCCCGCCTTACATCTCCGAGGCCGGGGTCCGCGACTACCTCGCGCTGCTGAAGCCGCGGGTGATGTCGCTGGTGGTCTTCACCGCGCTGGTTGGCTTCCTCATTGCGCCGGGCCACGTTCATCCCGTGCTGGCGATCACGTCCATCCTCTGCATCGCCGTCGGCGGCGGCGCGTCCGGCGCGCTGAACATGTGGTACGAAGGCGACATCGACGCGCTGATGACGCGCACGGCAAACCGTCCGATTCCGCGCGGCCGCGTCACGCCGTCCGAGGCGCTGACCTTCGGCCTGGTGCTGTCGTTTTTCTCGGTGATGACATTAGGCATTCTCGTCAACTGGCTGTCGGCCGCATTGCTCGCCTTCACGATCTTCTTCTATGTCGTCGTCTACACGATGTGGCTGAAGCGCTGGACCGCACAGAACATCGTCATCGGCGGGGCCGCCGGCGCGTTGCCGCCGGTCGTCGCCTGGGCCGCTGCAACGGGCTCGCTGTCGATGGAGCCGGTTTGGCTGTTTCTGATCACCTTCTTCTGGACGCCGCCGCACTTCTGGGCGCTGGCGCTCTTCCGCAACGATGACTACGCCCGCGCCGGTGTGCCGATGCTGCCGGTGGTCGCCGGACCCGATGCGACGCGGCTGCAGATCCTGCTTTATTCGATCGTGCTGGCTTTCGTATCCGTGGCGCCGTGGGCGCTGGGTTATTTCAGCGCGATCTACGGCGTGACCGCGGTCCTGCTCGGCGGTGGCATGTTGTGGCTCGCCATCGACGTCTATCGTCACCGCACCGGCAAGCTCGCAGGCCTCGCGACACGCCGGCTGTTCAAATTCTCGCTGCTCTATCTGTTCGCTCTGTTTGCCGTGCTGCTGCTCGAGGTTGTCGCGCAGGGTATCGCGAAGCTGATCTGGTGACGGGCGGTATTGATCGATGAGCATGGATCCGCAGCGCGATGGCATCGTCCTCACGGAGGCGCAGAAAAAGCGCCGGCGTGAGCGTTCGATCGCGATCGCGCTGGCGCTGGGCGTGCTGGTGATCCTGTTTTTCGCGGTGACGATGGTGAAGGGGCCGGCGGTTCTTGTCCGGCCGATGTAATCCAAGAAACAGTGACATGAGCAGCAAACCGAGCAGAAAGCCCCGCCTGACACGCGACGCCCTCGTTGCCGGCTGCTGCGGCCTCGTGGTCGCGCTGATGGTCGGCGCGTCTTACGCCGCAGTGCCGCTTTATGACTGGTTCTGCCGCGCCACCGGCTTCAACGGCACCACGCAAGTCGCGACCTCCGCGCCGACGAGCACACCGCTCGGCCGAACCATCGCTGTACGATTCGACTCCAACGTGTCGGGCGGCCTGCCGTGGAAGTTTACGCCCGAGCAGACCGAGATCAACGTCAAGATCGGCGAAGTGGTCACGGTGTTTTACACTGTCACCAATCAGGCGGCGCGGACCACCGCCGGCGTCGCCGCCTACAACGTCGCGCCGCTGACGGTCGGATCCTATTTCCAGAAGATCAATTGCTTCTGCTTTACCGAACAGACCATGGCCCCGGGCGAGACCCGCGAGATGCCGGTGGTGTTCTACGTCGATCCGGCACTTGCCGCCGACGCGGAAAATGACGGGCTCAATACGATTACGCTGTCCTATACGTTCTATCCGGTCCGCGACGCCGCCCCGAAGCCGCTGGCGCAGACCGAAACCGACAGGCGCAAGGGGAATTTGTAGGGCATTTTCGGAATGATGCTTGGAGCAAAACTGATGTCATTCCGGGCCTTCACCACGGTCGGCTAAGAGCCGCCCGTGGCGAATCCTGGAATGACGAACCATTAATTCCCGCTTTGACGCGGGGTATTCGCAGGCTTTAGATATACGAGACGATCCGGTGCAGGCTTGCCGGCATCGCCAATGGAGAGACCGCAATGGCTACGGCTGACGTCAAGCATCACGATTACCACCTCGTCGATCCGAGCCCCTGGCCGTTCGTCGGATCGATCTCGGCCTTCGTCATGGCGATCGGCGCGGTCACGTGGATGCATCATATGTTCGCCGGCGCGCCGATCGTGTTCGGCGTCGGCACTGTTGGTGTGCTGTATACCTTTTTCGGCTGGTGGAGCGACGTCATCAAGGAAGCCCAGTACAAGGGCGACCACACCCGCGTCGTGCAGATCCATCACCGCTACGGCATGATCCTTTTCATCGCCTCCGAAGTGATGTTCTTCGTCGCGTGGTTCTGGGCCTATTTCAATGCCGCGTTGTTTCCCGCCGACGCCGTGCACGCCACGCGCGAGGCGCTGTTCGGCGGCGTCTGGCCGCCGAAGGGCATCGAGACCTTCGATCCGTGGCACTTGCCGCTGCTCAACACGCTGATCCTGCTGACGTCAGGCACCACCGTCACCTGGGCGCATCACGCGCTGCTCGAAGGCGACCGCAAGGGCCTGAAATACGGCCTGATCCTGACCATCATCCTGGGCGCGGTGTTCTCTTGCGTGCAGGCCTACGAATATAGCCACGCAGCCTTCGCGTTTTCGGGCAACGTCTATGGCGCGACCTTTTTCATGGCGACCGGCTTCCATGGTTTCCACGTTCTGGTCGGCACCATTTTCCTGATCGTTTGCCTGGCACGCGCCTATGCCGGTCACTTCACGCCCAAGCAGCACCTCGGCTTCGAGTTCGCCGCCTGGTACTGGCACTTCGTCGACGTGGTCTGGCTGTTTCTCTTCATCTCGATCTATGTCTGGGGCCACGGCGCCGGAGGCGGCGCCCACGGCGGCTGATCGCAATTCAATCTCAAGAAAAGGGCGGCCTTTGCGGCCGCCCTTTATATTTGGTCAAAACATACTCTCGTCATTCCGGATTGCGCGCACGTGCAGCGCAAGTCCGGAATCCATACTCCCTGCCGTGATTATGGATTTCGGGCTCGCATCGCGCCCCGGAATGACGGAGTGGGTTTTGAAATGCCGTCAGTGAAACCCACCCTCGCCCAATCCGCTTTGCGGGGCCTCGCCTGCAGATGCCCGCGTTGCGGCGAGGGCAAGCTCTATGACGGCTTCATCACGCTACGCCCGGCCTGCAGCAGGTGCGGGCTCGACTTCGGCTTCATCGACGCCGGCGACGGGCCGGCGATCTTCATCATTATGTTTGCCGGTGCGATCGTCGTCGCCGCAGCACTTGTCGTCGAGGTGAAATACCAGCCGCCGTTCTGGCTGCATGCCGCTCTGTGGGGACCGCTGATCCTCGCAACCACATTGTTGCCGCTGCGGTCGATGAAAGCATTGCTGATCGCGCTGCAATTCCATCACAAGGCCGCGGAGGGCCAACTCATCGTCAAGGACAAGCCGAAGGATCAGCCATGAGCACGGTCGCGGTCCGCAAGCGCGGCGTCGTCGGCCTCGCCATCATCGCCGCGATCATGGTCGGCGTGCTGGCATCGCTGGGCGTCTGGCAATTGCAGCGCCGCGTCGAAAAGCACGCGCTGATCGACGCGCTGACGGAGCGGCTGGCTGCGGCACCGGTTGCGTTGCCACAGGCCGCGCAATGGGCGTCGCTTGCTCCGGCGCGCGACGAATTCAAGCGCGTCATCTTGACGGCTACCTATGAGCGCAAGCCCGATGCGATGGTCTATGGCGCGGGCTCGGCCGTGCGGACGGATATTTCCGGGCCGGGCACCTGGGCGTTCCTGCCGGCGAAACTCGCAAGCGGCGAGACTGTCGTCATCAATGCGGGCTTCGTGCAGAACACGATGCAGGAGCGCGCGCAGCAAGACCGCGCCGTCGCACCGCTGGTCAATGTCGAGCCCGTGACGCTGGCAGGCTACCTGCGTTTCCCGGAAGCGGCGGGCACGCTGACGCCGGCCGCCGATGCCGGCAAGCGCTTGTGGTTCAACCGCGATCCCGTCGCGATGGCGCGGGCGCTGAACTGGGGCGACGTCGCGCCGTTTTATATCGATCTGGAAACGCCGGTGCCGCCAAGCGGCACGCCGAAGCCGGGCCCGCTCGATGTCCATCTCAAGGACAACCACCTGCAATATGCGATCACCTGGTTCGGGCTGGCGACCGTGGTGCTGATCGCCTTCGGCGCATGGGTGGTGCAGGACCGGCGGCGCGTGTGACGCCGCTCAATTGTTCGGATTTGAATAATTCGTGAAGTCGATCTTGAACAGGCCCGGATCGGGCTTCTTCCCGGTGTCGAGATTGTAGACCGCGACCGTGGTGTCGTAGCCCTGCGGATCGGTGACGGTCCACTGCTTGAGCTGGTTGTCCTTGACGCCGAGCATGAGCATCAGGCGCGAGGTGCCGACCAGCGCGTTGCGCTCCTCGATGATGACGCTGATGTAGAGATCGTCGGCGGTAACGGCTACCACATTCGTATCGCGCATCAGATCGATCTTGTCGGCCAGCAGATAACGCAACGGCGTCTGCGACAGCGGATAAATGTCCTGCGTCGCCAGCTTGCGGTCTCGCACCGCCAGCGACGAGCCGTCCGAGATCATCGCGATCGGCGATGGCTGGTCATATTCAAAGCGGACCTTGCCTGGCTTCTGGATGAAGAAATCGCCTTTGGTGCGGCTGCCATCCGGTCCGACCTGCACGAAATTGCCGGTCAGCGTGGTCAGACCTGACAGATAGGCGGAGACCTTTCCGGCTTGCGCCTTTTGGTTGGCATCGAAGGTCGTGAACAGGCTTGCCGGCTTGTTGCGGCGCGGATCGGGGATGACCGGTTCGGGCGCGGCACTGGCCGGATTGGCGCGCGGCTTCTGTTGCGGCGCTTCGGCCGCCGACATCTGAAAGCTGTCGCGGGCCTTCGGGGCAGATTTCGGCAACGGCACGCTCTGCGCCGGCGCCGACGTCGCCATCAGCGACAGAGCGAGGCCCGCAGACATTATCGACGTCATTGCGGCGCGGATGGTCGGAGATGTGGTCACGATCTGATCCTGCCCGGCGTCATCGGCCGCTGTTACGCTGTGGTCAAAGATAGTCTTCATTGCGATCTAGGCGCTAACGAGCCGCTGTGGCGTTTTCGCGGCCCGACCGATCGCAATGACGGATATTGGAACTTCGTCAAAATCCGCTTTCCTCTTCCTCGATCAAAATTTCACGCTTGCCGGAGTGGTTCGGTTGGCCGACGATGCCTTCGTTCTCCATCCGCTCCATCAGCGACGCTGCCTTGTTGTAGCCGATCTGCAGACGGCGCTGAATGTAGCTGGTCGAGGCCTTGCGGTCGCGCTTGACGATTGCGACGGCTTGGCTGAACAGGTCGCCCGCGCCGCCGCCCTCCGCGCCCATGCCGGTGGAGTCGAACACCGCGCCGTCCTCGCCCTCGGCGGGCTCTTCCGCCGTCACCGCTTCGAGATATTCCGGCTGACCTTGCGTCTTGAGGTGGCGCACCACCTTCTCGACCTCCTCGTCCGACACGAAGGGTCCGTGGACGCGGCTGATGCGGCCGCCGCCGGCCATGTACAGCATGTCGCCCTGGCCGAGCAGTTGTTCCGCGCCCATCTCGCCCAGGATCGTGCGGCTGTCGATCTTCGACGTGACCTGAAACGAGATGCGGGTCGGGAAGTTCGCCTTGATGGTGCCGGTGATGACGTCGACCGACGGCCGCTGCGTCGCCAGGATGACATGCAGGCCGGCGGCGCGCGCCATCTGCGCGAGGCGCTGCACCGCGCCCTCGATGTCCTTGCCGGCGACCATCATCAGGTCGGCCATCTCGTCGACGATGATGACGATATAGGGCAGCGGTTCGAGGTCGAGCTTCTCGTCCTCATAGATCGCCTTGCCGCTTTCCTTGTCGAAGCCGGTATGCACCGTTCGGGTGAGTTCCTCGCCCTTGGTCTTGGCCTCGAGCAGACGCGTGTTGTAGCCGTCGATGTTGCGGACGCCGAGCTTCGACATCTTCTTGTAGCGTTCTTCCATCTCGCGCACCGCCCATTTGAGCGCGACGACGGCCTTTTTCGGATCGGTGACGACGGGCGTCAGCAGATGCGGAATGCCATCATAGACGGAGAGTTCGAGCATCTTCGGATCGACCATGATCAGGCGGCACTGGTCCGGCCGCAACCGATAGACAAGCGACAGGATCATCGTGTTGATCGCGACGGATTTGCCGGAACCGGTGGTGCCGGCGATCAGCATATGCGGCGTGCGCGCGAGGTCGATGATGACGGGGTCGCCGCCGATCGTCTTGCCGAGGCACAGCGGCAATTTGCAGACACCGTCGTCCTTCTCGATCAGCAATTCGCGCAGATAGACCTTTTCGCGGTGCGCGTTCGGCAGTTCGATGCCGATGGCGTTGCGGCCGGAGACCACCGCGACGCGCGCCGACAACGCACTCATCGAACGCGCGATGTCGTCGGCGAGGCCGATCACGCGCGACGATTTGATGCCGGGCGCGGGTTCGAGTTCATACAGCGTCACGACCGGGCCGGGATTGGCTTTCACGATCTCGCCGCGGACGCCGAAATCGCCGAGCACGCCTTCGAGGGCCCGTGAATTGGTGTCGAGTTCGGCCTTGTTCAGCGGCTTGCGGTCCGACGCCTTGGGCGCGGTCAGCACGTTGACCGAGGGCAGTTCAAATTTGCTCGACGGCTTCTTGACCGGCAGCTTTGCGGCAGGTGTCGACTTCTTCCGCGCGGGTACAACGGGCGCGTCGTCGTCATCGTCGCCGGCGTCATCATGGTCGTGATGCGCGTGCGCCTCGCCGTAATCCTCGTCGTCATGCGGATCCGGCGCGATCGATGGGCTGGCCCGGCGCGCGCCGCCGCCCAGATTGGGCTCCTGCCGCTCGAAAGCGGTCGCGGTCTTCTCCGGGGCGCTGGCGACCATCGCGCGATAGGCCCTCACGGCAAGCCGCGACAACCGTGCTTTCGCGCTCATCAACGCATGGACGATGAAGCCGAGCGAGACCGAGCCGCGGTCGTTCTCTTCCTCGAACGGCGTGTCGTCGTCTTCGATTTCCGAGACCGCGTCAGGCTGTTTCGCGCCGAGACCGCAGGTCATCAGCAACGCCGCGACCATCACGCTGCCATAGACGGCGCCGAGGGCGAGGCGATAGAGGAGACCCGCAGGGCCGAACACGACGGCCGGCGCGCGCACCAGCGCGTCGCCGACGACGCCGCCGACACCGGTCGGCAAGGGCCATGAGCCGCCATGCGGCCAGCAGCTTGCAAACCCCGCCGCCATGATCGCGCAGACGATCCAGCAGCCGATCCGCAGCCAGTGCCGGTCGAACGGGCGATGCGTCAGCATGCGCCAACCCCAGACCGCGACCGGCAACAGCAGCATGATGGCGCCGAGCCCGATGATCTGCATCGCCAGATCAGCCCCGATCGCGCCGGGATAGCCGAGCACGTTGCGGATCGTGCGCGCGGTGGCGTGGCTGAGCGACGGATCCTGCACCGACCAGGTCATCAGGCCGGCGGAGGCGACGCCGGAGCATACGAGCAACAGAAGGCCGCCGAGTTCGCGCAGGCGGCGCGCCAGCATGTCTTTGATCGAGGCCGGCAACTGGCCGACGATCGGGATGACTCGTTCGATCGAGGTCATGCTCATGCGGGCGGTCAATCCAAAATCTGCACGAGGCGATGCAGCGCCTCCGCTGTCGTGTCGCTGTCCTGCACCATCGCGATGCGGATGTAGCCGGCGCCGGGATTGCTGCCATCGGCCTGCGCCCGTGCGAGATAGCTGCCGGGCACAACGCGCACGCCGGCATCCTTGTAGAGTTTCACCGTTGCCGCTTCGTCGCCGCCATGCGCGGAGGCGTCGAGCCACAGACAAAACCCGCCGGCCGGCCGGCGATACCCGTAGCGGCCGCCAAGAATCTGATCGGCGAGATCGAACTTGATGCGATACAGCCGGCGGTTTTCCTCGACATGCGTCTCGTCGCTATAGGCGGCGATGGCGACGTGCTGCAGCGGCACCGGCACTTGCGGAGCGGCGACATTGCGCAATTCGTGATAGGCGGCGAGGAATTTCGCATCGCCGGCAGCGAAGCCGACGCGCATGCCCGCGAGATTCGAGCGTTTCGACAGCGACTGAAACGCGACGACGTTCTTGAAGTCCGGCCCGGCATGTTCGAGCATCGAACCGGGCGCGTCCCTGGTGTAGATTTCCGAATAGCATTCGTCGGCGAGGATGATGAAGCCGTATGCCTCGGCGAGCCGATGCAGCTTTCCGAAATACTCTTTTGAGGCCACCGCGCCCTGCGGGTTGGCCGGCGAGGCGATGAACATCGCGACCGTGCGCGCCAGGATCGTCTCATCCAGCGCGTCGAGATCGGGCAGAAAGCCGTTGCCGAGCGTCGTCGGCAAGAACACCGCCTCGCAGCCGGCGGCCTTCGCCCCCGCGCCGTAGGCCGGGTAAAACGGGTTCGGCATCAGGATCGCGGGCGCGCCCTTTCGGCCGCCGACATAACGTGCGGCGGCAATCGCCGCAAAGAACAGGCCCTCGCGGCTGCCGTTCAGCACCAGAATTTCAGTTTCGGGATCGGCCGCGCGGGGCAGGCTGAATCGTTTGCCCAGCCAGTTCGACGCCGCGCGGCGAAACGGCTCGATGCCCTTGGCGATCGGATAGCGCCCGAAATCCGGCAAATGCTGCGCCAGCACCGGGCCGACGAAAGCCGGCACCGGATGCTGCGGCTCGCCGAGCGACATCGTGATCAACGGCTTGTTAGGCGCATGCGGCGCGAGCAGCTCCGTCAGCCGGGCGAAAGGCGAACGCTCGGTCTCGCATGTTGCGCGCGACGCAGCCGTGCCGGTTGAAGAACTGCTTGCCATGGATGACGCCAACACTTTGCGACGGCTGCCGTTGGGAAGCCGGGACGGGATCAGGCCAGCATAGATACGGCGAGGTTAAGACCCAATTAACCATCGACGCTGCGCGGTCCGTCGCGGTGATATAATGCACGTCAGGATCTGTGATGCGGGAAGCGAGCTTCACCCGATTCAAGGTCCGTCGTAACCGGTGATCGCGACCAAACGTCGTCACCCCAAAAAGTGAAGGGCCCCAGCTTGCGCTGGAGCCCTTCGACGGATGGAACATTGCCGGGTATGTGCCCCATCCGGTTCGCAAAACCTGATTCAAAATGAGCGGACTTAAACTTGGTAGCCAATATGACTTGTCGCGAAACGGTATGATGAAGCGCTGCGCCGGATGGGCCGGCGCAGCGACTGGAAGCTCTTACATGTTGTAAGCGCGTTCGGTGTGCTCGGTGATGTCGAGGCCCTCGCGCTCGACTTCGACCGTGGCGCGCAGACCGACGATCACGTCGACGACCTTGTAGAGGATCGCCGAACCGATGCCCGACCACAGCAGCGTGGTGCCGACTCCCCAGGATTGCGAGATCATCTGCGCGACCATGTCGTAGTCGGCGATCTTGCCGGTGACATAGTCCATCACGCCGGTGCCGCCGAGGGCGGGGTTCACCAGAATGCCGGTGCCGAGCGCGCCGATGATGCCACCGATGCAGTGGACGCCGAAGACGTCGAGCGAGTCGTCGTAGCCGAGCGCGTTCTTCACGACCGTGCAGAAGAACAGGCAGACCAGGCCGACCACGAGGCCGAGCACAAGCGCGCCCATCGGACCGGCATAGCCGGCCGCCGGCGTGACCGCGACGAGACCTGCGACCGCGCCCGACAATGCGCCGAGCAGCGACGGATGGCCCTTGATGATCCACTCCGCGAACAACCAGGCCAGAGCCGCGGCCGCGGTGGCGAGGAAGGAGTTGGTCATGGCCAGCGCCGCGCCGCCCGAGGCTTCGAGGTTGGAGCCGGCGTTAAAGCCGAACCAGCCGACCCAGAGCAGCGACGCGCCGATCATGGTCATGGTCAGCGAGTGCGGAGCCATCAGCTCCTTGCCGTAGCCGGTGCGCTTGCCGATCAGCAGCGCGCCCACCAGGCCTGCGATGCCGGCATTGATGTGGACGACGGTGCCGCCGGCAAAGTCGAGAGCGCCCTTCTTGAAGATCCAGCCGGCGTCGGCGTTCACTTCGTCGAGCTTGGCCTGCGCGGCGGTCTTGGCAGCGCCGTCAGCCGCCGCCGCGAGAGCCTTGGCTGCGTCGGTGATCGCGTCCGGTCCGGCCCAGTACCAAACCATATGCGCCAGCGGGAAATAGATCAGCGTGACCCAGAGCGGCACGAACAGCGCGACCGCCGCGAACTTCATACGCTCGGCGAACGCGCCAACGATCAGCGCGGGGGTGATCGCAGCGAAGGTCATCTGGAAGCAGAAATAGATCAGTTCGGAGATGTTGGCGTCGACCGTGAAGGACGCGGCCTTCGAGTCGGTCGTGACCCCCATCAGGAACGCCTTGGAGAAGCCGCCGATGAAGTCGGAGCCGCCGGTGAAGGCAAGGCTGTAGCCGTACAGCGCGTAGATCACGCAGACGATGCAAACGGTGTAGAACACCTGCATCAGCACCGAGAGCATGTTCTTGGAGCGGACGAGGCCGCCGTAGAACAGCGCGAGGCCGGGAATGGTCATGAGCAGCACAAGCACGGTCGACGTCATCATCCAGGCGTTGTCGCCCTTGTTGACGGTCGGCTCGGCATAGGCCGCGGTTGCGGCAAACAGGCCGACGGCGAGAGCCGTCAATCCCGCGCCAATGGGACGCTTGAACGTCATGTGGTTTTACTCCTGATTGAAGAAGGGTGAGCGCGAAATCGAAAGGCGCGACTTAGAGGGCAGCGGCATCGGCCTCGCCGGTGCGGATACGAACGGCGTTTTCGAGATTGATGACGAAGATCTTGCCGTCGCCGATCTGGCCGGTCTTGGCGGCCACGGTGATGGCATCGATGGTCTTTTCGACCTGATCGGAGG
This sequence comes from uncultured Tardiphaga sp., assembly GCA_964244735.1. Lineage (GTDB taxonomy): Bacteria > Pseudomonadota > Alphaproteobacteria > Rhizobiales > Xanthobacteraceae > Tardiphaga. The sequence continues at coordinate 65,625 of CAXTJT010000016.1, read as the reverse complement.
CGACCGCGACTTCGATCTTGATCTTGGGCAGGAAGCTCACCGCATATTCCGCACCCCGGTAGATCTCCGTATGGCCTTTCTGCCGGCCGTAGCCCTTCACTTCCGTGACCGTCAGGCCGTGAACGCCGATGGCGGTCAGAGCATCACGGACTTCTTCAAGTTTGAATGGCTTGATAATCGCCATAACAATTTTCATGGGTCCAATCCCCGCTTTGGCCCAGCCCACACACGGCCGGACTTTCCTCGACTGAAATTCACCACGCGGAGAAGGTCACTTCGCGGGCACAGCCTGACCCTGTAGAGTCAAATCCCGTGCCAACCCGCCGAAAGGTTCTAACGGTTTATGAATGCGGAGCTTTTTGCATCGCAACGGAATTGTTCCGTGATGCGCCAAACTGACGCGCTCAAAAATTAGGCAGTTACGCCTAAATTGCGATCGTGACAGGCTGTTGACACATTGCTGCCCATGACGCAGGCACAAAAACACGTCATCCGCCGCCAACCCTTGGGTGGCCGCCGCGAGACTGGGCAGTTAATGGCGCGATTCGGAGAGCGCGTCAGAGCGCGTCGTGATCGGTTTCGCCGGTGCGGATGCGGCGGGCGCGCTCGATCGGGGTCACGAAGATCTTGCCGTCGCCGATCTGCCCGGTGCGCGCGCCTTTGGACACGGCATCGAGCGCGGCCTTTACCAGATCGGACGCCACTGCGATCTCGATCCGCAGCTTCGGCAGGAAGGTGATGACGTATTCGGCCCCGCGATACATTTCGGTATGGCCCTTCTGGCGGCCATAGCCCTTCACTTCGGTGACGGTCATGCCGTGGACGCCAATCGCGGTCAGCGCCTCGCGGACTTCTTCCAGCTTGAACGGCTTGATGATGGCGGTGATGAGCTTCATGGGTCGTGCTTTCGGGGCGGGTCTTTTGAATGCAGAGTACTTATGCGTGATTTTACGTAGAGGCGCAAAAAAATCCTGACGCTGCGCCGTCGGTCAGGCTTTCGGCATCTCGCGCCGCTCCCGGATCGAGCCTTCCTGCGCCACCGACGCTACCAGCGTGCCGTCCTGCTTGTAGATCATGCCTCGGGTCAGTCCCCGGCCGCCTTGGGCGCTGGGCGAGTCCTGACAATACAAAAGCCATTCGTCGGCCCGGAACGGGCGGTGAAACCACATCGCATGATCGAGGCTGGCCGGCATCATGCGCTGGTCGTGAAGCGTGCGGCCGTAACGCGCCATCACCGCATCGAGCAACGAGAAGTCCGAGGCATAGGCCAGCGCGCACATGTGCAGCGCCGGATCGTCCGGCAGTTTGGCGGCGGTGCGCATCCACAGATGCAATTTTCCGTCGGGGACTTTCTCGCCGAAATAGCGGCCGATTTCGACCGGGCGCATCTCGATCGGCCGGTCGGATTCGTAATAGCGCCGGATGAAATCCGGCATGTTCTTGAACATCGGCTGCTTGGCGACCTCTTCGGCCGTCAGTTGATCCGGCCCGGGCACGTCGGGCATCTTGTCCTGATGGTCGAACGAGGTCTCTTCCTCGACATGGAACGAGACCATGATCGAAAAGATCGCGTGACCGTGCTGGATCGCGGTGACGCGGCGGGTCGCATAGCTCTTGCCGTCGCGCAGCCGCTCGACCTGATAGATGATCGGGATTGCCGGGTCGCCGGGCAGGATGAAATAGCAATGCAGCGAATGCGGCATGCGGCCTTCGCCCTCGACGGTGCGAACCGCCGCGACCATCGCCTGTCCGATCACCTGCCCGCCGAACACCCGCTGCCAGCGCGTCTTTGGGCTAACGCCGCGAAACAGGTTTTGCTCGAGCGGCTCGATATCGAGGATGGAAATCAGGTCGATCAGGCTTTTGGACATTTTGGGCTTTCGGTTTCGCGTCGGTCGCCGCAAGCGCTTCGTCATTCCGGGGCGCTTGGATCGGGATAATATCGGCGCGAAGCGACGATGTTAATCGAACAAGCGAGCCCGGAATCCATACGCTCAGACAGGGGTTATGGATTCCGGGCCTGTGTCACGAGTCGGCTGCGCCGACAATCGTGACCCCTCCCGGAATGACAGGGCGTTGCACTTGGGGAACCTGTTTCGCCCACCTATACTCTCGTTGCAAGAGAACAGGATCAGCATGACACACCAAAGCATCGTGATCGGCGGCGGCGCGTTCGCCGGCCTGGCGCTGGCGCTGGCGCTGCGGCAGGGGCTCGGCCCGGACGTTCCGGTGATCGTCGCCGATCCGGCCTTCGCGACGCGTCCGAGCCGGGATCCGCGCGCCACCGCCATCGTCGCCGCCTGCCGCCGGCTGTTTGAGGCGCTCGGCGTCTGGGGCGAGGTCGCCAGTCATGCGCAACCGATCCTCGACATGACCGTCACCGACTCACGGCTCGACGATGCGACGCGGCCGATCTTTCTGACCTTCGCCGGCGATGTCGCGCCCGGCGAACCGTTCGCGCATATGGTCGAGAACCGGTATCTGATCGACGCGCTGATGGCGCGTTGCGACGCCGAGGGCATCGACCTGCGCGCCACCGCCGTCACCCGCTACGACGCGCATGACGCCGGCACGAAAGTGACGCTCGGCGACGGCAGCGTGATCGACGCGAGCCTTCTCGTGGCGGCCGACGGCGCGAAATCGAAACTGCGCGAGCGCGCGGGGATCGCGACTCATGGCTGGGATTACGATCAAACGGGCATCGTCGTCTCGGTTGGCCATGAGCGCGACCACAACGGCCGCGCCGAAGAACATTTCCTGCCCGCCGGACCGTTTGCGATCCTGCCGCTGACCGGCAAGCGTTCGTCGCTGGTGTGGACCGAAAGCCGCGCCGAGGCCGCGCGTATCGTCGCACTCGACGACATCGAATTCCATGCTGAACTGGAACAGCGTTTCGGTTTGCATCTCGGCGAAATCACGCCGCTCGACAAACCGAAATCATTTCCGCTCGGCTATTTCGTTGCACGCTCGTTTATTGCCGATCGCCTTGCGCTGGTCGGCGATTCCGCCCATGTGATTCATCCGATCGCAGGGCAGGGGCTCAATCTCGGGCTGAAGGATGTCGCGGCCTTGGCCGAAGTCGTCGTCGACGCGATGCGGCTCGGCGGCGATCCCGGACAGGCCGACGTGCTGGCGCGCTATCAGCAATGGCGGCGCTTCGACACGATGGCGATGGGCGTCGCGACCAATGCGATGAATCTGCTGTTCTCGAATAAATCGAGCGTGCTGCGTGGCGTGCGCGATATTGGTCTTGGCTTGGTCGACCGCCTGCCGCCGCTGAAAAATGCTTTCATTCAACAAGCGGCGGGACTGTCGGGCGAAATCCCGCGGCTGCTGAAGGGCGAGGCGCTGTAGGAGCCGGTAGAGTTTAACGTGTACGGCGTCGTCACCCGCGAAGGCGAGGGATCCAGTATTCCGTGAGCATAGTGATGTTCTCAGAATATCGACGATGGGCGTACTAGTTCCCGCCTTCGCGGGATGACGGCTCTGCTTGGGTCCGCAGTCGCGATCGATACTATTCGATCGCCCTCGCCTCTTCCGGCAGCATGATCGGGATGCCGTCACGGATCGGATAGGCCAGCTTCGCCTTGCGCGAGATCAATTCCTGACGTGTGCCGTCATACTCCAGCGGGCCTTTGGTCAGCGGACACACCAGGATTTCGAGCAGTTTAGGGTCGACGCCGGAATCGGCACGGGTATTCGGGAAGGTAGTCATCGCGGGCTCCGGTCAATGCGTGCGTTGAAGCCTATTGCACAAACTGCGTCCGAAAACATCAGGCTGCCCGCGACAAGACCTCGTTGAGCGTACGCGTGACGGCCGCGTGCAGATAAGGTTTGGGCAGAAAAAACGCGCCTTCTGGCAAAACACCGAAGGACGGCAGGTCGAAATGCCCGGATGTCGCGACAATATGAATCGGCGGCCAACGATCGCGCACCGCATGCGCGAGGCGCTGCCCGTCGATCGAGCCAGGCATTTCGATATCGGTGAACATCACGGCGATCGGCAATGCCGATTCCAGAAGCGCGATAGCCTCGTCGGCATTCGCGGCTTCGAGGACCTCGTAGCCCGCCTCGCGGATCATGACAGCCGCATCCATGCGGGTCACGTCATCGTCCTCGACGATCAGAATCAGCGGTTGCGTGGCGTAGGTCATTTCTTGTCCGGTCGTTCGAGCGCTGGCACACCTCGTCTGGTGCAATGGGTTGTTGGAAAGCCAACGTCGATTGCGGCCAAAATGATCCCGCCCGCTCCCTGAAAAAGGTGCGCCGCAATGCATTATTTGTCGGGAACGAAAATCGCTTATTGCAGTGGAGGATCGCCGCTGGTGCGCTTCTTGGCGAGGTCCATCTCGGTGACGGCGATCAGAATCTCGGCGCGGGTCTTCAAATCCGGCGCTTCCAGCATCGCCTGCTTTTCCGGCGGGCCGTAGGGCGACATCATCGCCAGCGCATTGACCAGCGCCTCGTTCGGCGCGCTTTCGACACCGTCCCAGTCGACCTTCAGGTTGTTCGCTTTCAGGAAATCGCGCAGCACCTCGATCAGCGCCTCGCGGTCGACCTCGTCCTCGCCCTTGCGGGCGGTGAAATCGTCGATGAAGGGAAAATAGTCAACCTGACACTGCCGGTATTGCGTCAACGTCGACAACTCCTCGATCACCTTGAAGCGTGACACGCCGGTGAGTTCGAGGATGTAGCGGCCATCGCCCGCCTCGGCGAATTGCGTGATGCGGCCAACGCAGCCGACGCTGAACAGTCTCGGCTTTTCGGCGCTGTCGGAATGCGCCACATCCGGCTGGATCATCCCGACCAGCCTGTGGCCGTCACGCAGTGCATCGTCGATCATCGCCAGATAGCGCGGCTCGAAGATGTTCAGCGGCATCTGGCCACGCGGCAGCAGCAATGCGCCGGGCAGCGGGAAGACGGGGATCACCTGCGGCAATTCGCCAGGCCCGCGATAATCGGCATTGATCGGCATGAGCATTCCAGTTGGGTGGCATGATCGCGAAAAGCGCACGTCGCTTGTCGGACCGGATCACGCCAAAACAAAGTCTCAAGAGAACAGGATCGTCGAGAGCCGTCGTCGACCATCGATGGTCGACTCGTCGGTCGCACCCCACGCTTCAAATAATTGCACCAGCAGCTTGCGCGCGCCATCCTCATTCCACTTGCGGTCGCGCTTGACGATCTCCAGCAGATGCGTTGTCGCCTCGGCGCGCTGGCCGCCCGCATTGAGCGCGGTGGCGAGATCGAATCGCGCCTGATGGTCGAGCGGATCGGCCGCGACCTTCTGTTCGAGTTCTGCAACGGGCCCGAGCGCCTGGGCCTGCTCGGCAAGGTCGATGATCGCCTGCACGGCCTTGACGGCGGCGTCCTCGCGTTTGGCCTCGGGCGCCAGCGATAGCGTCTGCTTGGCCTGCTCGAACGCGCCGGTTTCGGCATAGAGTCGCGCGAGGCCGGCGAGCGCCGGGATGTTGCCGGCTTCCATTGCCAGAACTTCCGCGTAGATCGCCGCCGTGGTCTCGATGTCGCCTTCGGCCTTCACGGCTTCGGCTTCCGTCAGCAGATCCCCGATGGTCGGCGCGCCACCCGGCATGCCGGCGGTCAATTTGTTGATGAAAGCCGTGACCTGGCTTTCCGGCACCGCGCCCATGAAGCCGTCGGCAGGCTGGCCGTTGACAAAGGCGATTACGGCCGGGATCGACTGAATGCCCATCTGGGAGTGGATGCCGGGATGCTGGTCGATATTCAGCTTGACCAGCTTGACCTTGCCGCCGGCGGCGCGAACGGCTTTTTCGATGATCGGGGTCAATTGTTTGCACGGGCCGCACCACGGGGCCCAGAAATCGACCAAAACCGGTTGGCGCTTGGATTCCTCGATGACGTCGGCCACGAAGCCTTGCGTCGTGGTGTCCCTGATGAGATCCGGCGGCGTCGGAGATGTCGGTTGATTGCCCTGCTCGATGATCGTCACAGCGTCCTCATGAAAGGTTCTGGCTTAAAAAGGCGGGACGCGCAGCCGCAACCGCGCCGCCCCTGAAAACCTAAATGGCGTCCGGCGGGGCAATTTGCAATTGCAGCGCCGTCGCAAGGCTGGTCGCAGGTTCCATTTCCAGCATCGAATTAGGTCGATACCCGGTGTTGCATTCGCCGCCGGTCTTTGGCATAGCTCTGCGCCTGCGGCGAGCGATTGCCGCGGACATCTCGGATGCGGGTGTAGCTCAGTGGTAGAGCACGACCTTGCCAAGGTCGGGGTCGAGGGTTCGAATCCCTTCGCCCGCTCCAGAGTTTTATTTTCTTGGCGGCAGTTGTCGAAAAGCGGTCCCTTCGGGCCGCTTTTTCGGTTTCATGGCGCTTCATTCCGGAAACCGGCGTGCAGAGATCGCGAGCGTGAGCGCCGGGTCGTCATTGGCCTGACAACTCGTCGCGACGCGCGTGCCCGCACGCGGCGCTTGGCGAGCACGGCAGACGTGTTAGCATGTCGTCGTCTGACGATGATCAGGCCAAGATGTGCGTGCGACGTCGTTTCCGAAAACACGAGCGTTTTGAAAACAAGCAAACAAGCAATCAAGCAGCCGCAACGGCCTGCCTTCAGGGAGTGACGCAATGAATTCGATCAAGAGTCGGACGCTGTTCACCCGTTCGACATTCAAGAAGACCTTGCTCGCCTGCGCCGCGGTGATCGCGGCCGCGAGCCTCACGCATGGCGTGACCGACGCCGGCGCGCAGGAGAAGCTCAAGAGCTACAAATCCGACACCAAGGATTTCTGGGCCAACCCGCCGGACGACTGGTTCCTCGGCGACGAGACCGAGGCGCAGAAGGGCCAGGCCCCGCCGGCCGGGCCGCCGACCGGTTCGTCGGATGCCGAACTCGCGGCGATGATGAAGAAGATCAAGCTGCCGCCGGGCTTCAAGATCGAGGTCTATGCCTCCGGCGTGCTGGCCGCGCGGCAGATGGCGTGGGGCGCCAACGGCACCTTATTTGTAGGCTCGTTCGGCCTCGGGAACGTCTATGCGATCACCGACAAGGGCGGCAAGAAGGACGTCAAGACCATCATCAAGGGCCTGAAGATGCCGACGGGGCTCGCGGTGCAGGGCGATGCGCTTTATGTGGTCGATATCAACAAGCTGATGAAATACGACAACGCCGAAGCCAGCCTCGACAAGATGCCGGAGGGCAAGGTCGTCTATGACGACATGCCGTCATATGCGGCGCATGGCTGGAAGTATCTCGCCGCCGACAAGGAGGGCTGGTTCTATATCCCGCTCGGCCCGCCCTTCAACATTGGCATTCCGCCGACATCGGTCTCGCAGATCCGCCGCGTCGATCCCAAGACGGGCAATGCCGAACTGGTGGCGCTCGGCGTTCGCAATTCGGTCGGCGGCGATGTCGATCCGCGCACCGGCAAATACTGGTTCACCGAAAACGCGCGCGACTGGATCAGCAACGACATGCCGAGCGACAAGCTCAACATGATCTCGAAGCTCGGCGAGCATTTCGGCTATCCCTATTGTCACCAGGGTGACATGCCGGATCCGAAATTCGCGATGGGTCACAAGTGCTCGGAATTCACGCCGCCGGTGGTGAATCTCGGCGCGCATGTGGCTCCGCTCGGCATGAAATTCTACACCGGCGACATGTTTCCCGCCGAGTACAAGAACAACATCCTGATCGCCGAACATGGATCGTGGAATCGTAACAAGTATCAGGGTGCGCTGATCAAGCGCGTCACGGTCGATCCAGACGGCAAGAACGCCAAGCAGGAGGTGTTTGCCTCCGGCTGGATCGAAGGCGACACCGGCTATCTCGGTCGCCCTGCCGACGTGATCCAGGCCAAGGATGGCTCGGTCCTGATCGCGGATGACTGGGCCGGCGCGATCTACCGGATCTCTTACGCGAAGTAGCTGGTTGTCATTCCGGGGCGCTTATTCGTCGAAATCGATGCGTGCATCGATTGAGATGAATAAGCGAGCCCGGAATCCATAACCATCGCCGGGCGTATGGATTCCGGGCCTCGATCATCTGTGTCGGCTTGCGCCGACCACAGATGACCGATCCCGGAATGACGCGCTTTTGAAATTGGAATGAAAATGTCGAAGCTGTTGTCACGACTCGTCGGCGCATTCTCATTGGCCGTCATCGCGATATCCCCTCTTCACGCCGCCGATATCGAAGCCGGCAAGGCCAAGGCGGAAGCCTGCGCGGCCTGCCACGGCGAGAACGGCATCTCGACGACCGAGAACATTCCCTCGCTCGCCGGACAGCCCGATCTCTACACGCAATGGCAACTGATCTTCTTTCGCGCAGGCACGCGCAAGAACGAGCAGATGCAGCCGGTCGCCGGAGACATCACCAATGAGGACATCCGCAATCTCGGGGCCTATTTCGCGTCGCTGCCGCCGCCGAACGGCGTGGCGCCCGATCCCGATCCGGGCCTGAGCGAAAAGGGCAAATTATCGGCTAACGGGCGGCGCTGCACGTCGTGTCACACCGATACACTCGCCGGGGTGAAGGCGACGGCGCGGATTGCCGGCCAGCGCGAGGATTATCTCTTGAAGGCGCTCAACGACTACAAATCCGGCGCGCGCTCCGGCGGCGGCATGGCAGCGATGGCCGACGTCGCTTACTCGTTGCAGGACGAGGAGATCGTCGCGCTGGCGCATTATCTCGCGCATCTGCAGTGAGATAACGTCATTCCGGGATGTGCCCTGTGTCGGCGAAGCCGGCGCGTGGCACAGGCCCGGAATCCATACTCCCTGCGGGGGTTATGGATTCCGGGCTCCTGTGATCGACGTCAAAGATGACGTCGATCACACGCCCCGGAATGACAACGACTATGTCCGCTGCGCCTCATACACCTTCAGATGCGTCAGGATCATGCGCAGCCGCGGCGCGGGGGCTTTCGCCGCATCGGCGCGCGCGATCATGTCGCCGATAATATGGTCGGCTTCGATCGCCGCGCCGGCCTGGATGTCGCGATACATCGAGGCCGTCATCGGCGAGCCTTCCGTCGTCAGCATCGCTTCGACGCGGGCGCGATTGTCGTCGCGCAACGGATGGCCGGCGGCCGCGGCGACCGACGCGCATTCATCACGCACGCCGAGCATGAAATCGCGTCCGCCGGGCGCCGCGATGATGTGCCCGACCGTGCCGCGCATGCTGCTTGTCACCCCGGCCAGCGTCGCCAAAAACACCCATTTCTCCCACATCTCCTGCAAGATGTTGTGGCTGGCGGCGCCAGAAAATTGGCCGGCTTCGACGATTGCGCCAAATGCCTTGACGCGTTCCGACATCGCGCCATCGCGCTCGCCGAAGGTCAGCGACTGCATCGGCGCGAGTTGCACCACTTCGCGCCTGTCGTTCAACGTGGCCGCGATCGCGCATTGACCTCCGATCACGCGCTCCGGCCCGAACTTCTTGTCGAGGACGTCGAGATGCTTCATGCCGTTCAACAACGGCACGATCATCGTCTTGTCGCCGACGGCCGGCGCCACGGACGAGATGGCATCGTCAAGGTCGAACGCCTTGCAGCTCAGCAGCACGACATCGAATTTTTCCTTTAGCCCGACGGCCTCGACGCTCGGCGGATTGGGGATCGTGACGTCGCCATGCGGGCTCTTGACGACGAGCCCGTCGCGGGCCAATTCGCGGGCGCGGCGCGAGCGCACCAGAAACGTGATGTCGCCGCCGGCGTTCAACATCCGCCCGCCGAAATAGCCGCCGATCGCGCCGGCGCCGACCACGAGAACGCGCATCATTGAACTCCGTTTCTTATGGCGTCACGATGTGACGTGTTGTGAGTCTGACCGAAAATGCCCTTGCAGGCCAGCGTGCGTTCCCGATCGCGACGGCTTCTCATGCCGTCTGCCGATACACATCCTCGATCTCGCGCAATTGCTCCTTGCCATAATACATCTCGTTACCGACAAAGAAGGTCGGTGAACCGAACGCGCCGCGCTCGACGGCGTCCTGCGTGTTGGCCATTAGTCTCGCCTTGACGTCCGGCTTATGCGATCGCTCGAACAGCGCCTCGGCGTCGATGCCGTCGCTCGCGAAAGCTTCCATCGCGATCTCCGGGTCGGCCATGTTCTTCGGTTCGGCCCACATGTGCTTGTAAGCCGACTCGACATAGGCTTCGAGACCGCCGTCGATCTGCCTCGCACATGCCGCGCGCATCAGGTTCAGGGTGTTGACTGGAAAATGCGGATTCCAGACGTAGTTGGAAACACCAAACCGTTTCAAAAAGCGCTCGGTCTCGAGGGCATGGAATTCCCGCTTGTTCTTGACGCCGGCCAGCGTCTCGGCCGGGGACTTGTTGTTGGTGGCCTTGAAGATGCCGCCGAGCAGCACCGGCACATAGTCGAACTTGACGCCGATGCGCTGTTCGATCGCGGGAATGGCTTTGTGCGCGAGATACGCATTGGGGCTGCCGAAGTCGAACATGAATTGCGGTGCGGGTCGGTTCATCGTGGTCTCCCTGACCGGCGGCTCTGCGGCCGCGCGGCATTTGATATGATCATTGTCATTTCACCAAAGGGTAGCGCGCGTCCTGGCCCTGATCAACCGGCTCGACATCGCTCCGACGGAGTGGCAGGACAGACGCTCGCCATATGCATGACCCGAGGACACCCATGCTGACCGTGCACCATCTCAACAATTCGCGCTCGCAGCGGGTGCTCTGGCTGCTCGAGGAGCTTGGCGTGCCCTATGAAATCAAGCGCTACCAGCGAATGTCGAACATGCTGGCGCCGCCGGAGCTGCGCGCCGTCCATCCCCTCGGAAAATCGCCGGTCATCACCGACAATGGCAACACGATCGCGGAATCCGGCGCGATCGTCGAATATATCGTCGATACCTATGGCCATGGCCGGCTGATCCCGCCCGCGCACACGCCGGAGCGGCTGCGCTATACGTATTGGCTGCATTACGCCGAGGGCTCGGCGATGCCGCCGCTGTTGCTGAAGCTGGTGTTCTCGCTGATGCCGAGGCGGTCGCCGTTCCTGATGCGGCCGATCGTGCGCAAGGTCTGCGATACGGCGCTGGCGACGCTGGTGACGCCGCAACTCAAGACGCATATGGCGTTCTGGGAGAGCGAATTGTCAAAGAGTTCATGGTTCGCCGGCAGCGCGTTCACTGCCGCCGACATCCAGATGAGCTTTCCGCTGGAAGCCGCCGGCGCACGTGGCGGGCTGGAGATTGGCCATCCCAAGGCGATGGAGTTTCTCACGCAGATCCACGCGCGCCCGGCCTATCGACGGGCACTCGATGCAGGCGGGCCATATGAGATCGGGACGTAGTCGTCATTCCGAGGCGCGCATGTTCAGCCTCACCTCTCCCCGCAAGAGCGGGGCGAGGGAAATTACGCCCACGCCCGCTCGGTCTTGGCCTTTGCCTCATACGTATCGATCGAGGATTTCTTTTCCATCGTCAGGCCGATGTCGTCGAGGCCGTTGAGCAGGCAGTGCTTGCGGAACGGGTCGATCTCGAACCTGACAACGCCGCCGTCCGGGCCGCGGATCTCCTGAGTCTCGAGATTGACCGAGACGGTCGCATTGGCGCCGCGCTCGGCGTCGTCGAACAACCTGTCCAAATCAGCCTGCGCGACTCGGATCGGAAGAATGCCGTTCTTGAAGCAGTTGTTGTAAAAAATGTCGCCGAACGAGGTCGAGATCACGCAGCGGATCCCGAAATCCAGCAGCGCCCAGGGCGCGTGCTCGCGGCTCGATCCGCAGCCGAAATTGTCGCCGGCGACCAGAATCTTGGCGTTGCGATAGGCGGGTTTGTTGAGCACGAAATCCGGGTTTTCGCTGCCGTCGTCCTTGAAGCGCTGCTCCGAAAACAGACCCTTGCCAAGGCCGGTGCGCTTGATGGTTTTCAGATACTGCTTGGGGATGATCATATCGGTATCGACATTGATGATCTTCAACGGCGCCGCGACGCCGTCCAGTGTCGTGAATTTGTCCATCTGCGTCTCTCCCGGAATAATGCGCGTTCTAGCGCGGTCGCCGGCCTGTTCCAACTGCAATCTCGGCATGGCTAATCCTCGACCTGCGCCTCGATCGCCTCCATGTCGTCGTCCGACAGACCGAAATGGTGGCCGATCTCGTGGATCAGGACATGGCGGACGATATGGCCCAGCGTTTCGTCGTTCTCGGCCCAGTAGTCGAGGATCGGGCGGCGATAGAGCCAGATCATGTTCGGCAGCTGGCCGGACTCGTCGTTGCTGCGGAACGGCAGCCCCGTGCCCTGAAACAGGCCGAGCAGGTCGAACTCGGTCTCGGCCTTGAGTTCAGCCAGCACCTCGTCGGTCGGGAAATCATCGACCCGGATGACCACACCCGCGCATAGTTTGCGAAAGTCGTCCGGCAGAGCCGCGAACATCTCGTGCGCCATGATTTCCATGGCGGCGAGATCGGGGGCTTTGGTTTCGGCGGACATCATATCGGAGGACATGCCCACCTCTAGACGGTTCGGCGGCGGAATGGGAGTGCGGTTGACGCAGCAGCGGCAATCGGGGACGTTGCCACGATGACAGGACGGGGCTTGACGATGCGGATCACGAGAGCGGCAATCGGGTTGGGGCTGGTCATGATTGCCATGACGCCACAGGCGCAAGCCCAGACGTCGCGCGCGCCGTCGATCCAGTTGGCGCAGGCTTCCGAGGATGCGCCGCCGCCACGTCGTCGGCCGCGGGTGCGGATCTATCGGCCGGGCGACGAGCGCGGCGTTTACCCCAGCTACAATCCGGGCCCGAATGCCGTGCGCGACTGCAGCGCGACGTATGTTCAGGAATTCCGGCCGAGCGGAACGGTCATTACGCCGCGCGTGAACTGCTACTGGCGGCGCGGTTAGGGCATGGTCCTGAAAGTGGTCTTCGGGTTGCCGAATCGGATCACGCGTCCGACGATGGGCGTCCCTGCGACCGCAATCCACCGACCAGACCGGCTGCGACAATAAGCGCACATCCGCCATAGACCACGATCGCCATCGTCAGTTGCGTCAGATGACCGGCCGTGCCCGGTCCGCCGCCCGGCCCCTGCGATGCGGCTGCGACGACGGGCATCGATACGAAGGCAGCCGTAACGGCCCTAGCGACCAGAAATTTCAGCTTTAGCATGGCGATCTCCTGTGTCCTGCCCGAACATCCGGGAAGGAACCGGCGTTGCCGACGGCGATACCCAAGATACGGTCCTGGTCTCCTCTGGTTGTCTTCTAGACGCTCGGGAAGCACCCGGTGCGATTAACCGTGCGACGCAATGAGACCCGTTGGCGACCATGTCGTCATTCAGTTTGCGTTCATGGCGTGCAGAATACCGTCGGGGTCCGCGCGGCGTCCCGATCACAATTGCCGCCACGTACCGTTGTCGCTTCTCGTCAACCCAAGGAGATTTTCATGATCCTCAAAAAGGCGCTCGGCTTTCTGGCGCTTGCCGGACTGCTGTTTGTTGCGGCTCCGTCGAAGCCGGCTCACGCGATTTCGCTGATGAATCCGGCCGCTGCGGCGCTGGTGCAGCAAACCGGCGAAGTGGCGACGACCGAAGTGCGTTTTCGCCGCTATGGCGGCTATCGTCGTGGCTTCTATCGCCCGCGCTACTTCGCGCCGCGTCGTTACTTCGCGCCGCGCCGTTACGTCCGCCCGTATTACGCGCCGCGTCGTTTCTACGGCGGCCGTCGTTTCTATCGTCGTTTCTGAGTCCAGCAGGCCCGCGAAAGCGGGCCTGTTTCATTGGGAAAGTTTCGAGTCCGGAACCGCTGACCGCTAACGAAAACGTCAGCGGACGGCTGGAAACCGGACCAGACGGAGCGCGTTAAAAAACGCATGACAAGGGCAAATTCGCCCGGACATCGCTGGGGTAGGTCGTTCGTCGTACCTGCGACCCTGACTTGAGATGAAGAGGAGCGTAAAATGAAACTATCGTTTGGATCGGCGCTCGTGGCCACCGCATTGATGATCGGCGGAGCGGCGGCGGGCGGTACGGCAATGGCGGCGCCGGCCAATAAGGTCGGTATCACGACTGGCACATCATCGACCATGACCGACGTCAGCGCGCAGCGCCGCTATTATGGCGGTGGTTTCCGCGGCGGATATCGCGGCGGCTTCGGTCGCGGCTATGGCTATGGACCTCGCTTCAGCTTCGGGCCGCGCTTCGGCTACGGCCCAAGGTTCGGATATGGTCCCCGCTTCGGTTACGGCCCGCGTTTCGGCTATGCTCGTCCCTTCTATCGCCCGATCGGTTACTACGGCGGCTATCGGCCTTATTACGGTGGCTATGGTTACGGATATCGTCCGGCCTATTACGGCGGTTACGGATATCGTCCGGCCTATTACGGCGGTTACGGCTATGGCGGCTACCGCCCGTATTACGGCGGATACGGCTTCGGTGGCCCCCGCATCGGCGTCGGGTTCGGCCCGATCGGCGTCAGCTTCGGCGGCTTCGGCTACTAAGCAAGCCTGACGTGTCACGACAAGAAAACGGCCGGCTTGCCCGGCCGTTTTTGCGTTTGCAAGTCGCCTCGGATAAACCGCCGCGATGAATCGGACCGGACTTGTCATCGCGCTCGGCCTTGCCCTCTTGATCGGATTGGTGTTCGGGATCGCGCCCGAGTTCGATCTCAAGCTTGCGGCGCTGTTCTACGATCCCGCCACCAGGGATTTCCCGCTGCGGCACAATCTGGCGGCGATGATCGCCCGCGATGCCGCGATGTGGATCGCCTGGGGCATCGCGGCCCCCGCGATCATCGCGCTGGTCTGGAAGATGCTGCGCCCGGATAGGCCGCTCTTGATCTCCGGCCGCGCCATCGCGCTCCTGCTGATCAGCATCACGCTGTCAGCCGGCGTGCTGACCAATTTCGCCTTCAAGAGCCATTGGGGCCGTCCGCGACCGGTCGCGACGCAGGACTTCAACGGGCAGTGGGAATTCAAGGCATGGTGGGATCCGCGCGGCGTTTGCCCGAAGAACTGCTCGTTCTTTTCCGGCGAAGGCGCGACCGCGTTCTGGACCTATGCACCCGCGTCGCTCGCGCCGGCGGCATGGCGGCCGCTGGCCTATGTCGGCGCGACCATATTCGGCATCGTCACCGGCGGGCTGCGGATGGCCTTCGGCGGGCATTATTTCACCGACGTCGCGATTTCCGGCCTCGTATCCTTTTTTGTGATCTGGCTGCTTTACGGCTGGCTCTACCGCTGGTCGTCGACCCGTCTCAGCGATGGCCGGATTGACGACGCGTTGACGCGCTTCGCCTGGCCGGGCTATCGCTGGCGCAAGAAGCTCGGCGGTAGCGACGTCGGTCCGATGCCGGCCGCGACCGATCGCGTCATCCGCCATTAGACGCCTGCGCTCCCCAGCAAGCAGAATTGCCCGATTGGACATCCGATGAGCACGATCCTGAAGAGCCTGCCCAAGGGCGACAATGTCGGCATCGCGTTTTCGGGCGGGCTCGACACGTCAGCGGCTCTGCTGTGGATGAAGCAGAACGGCGCGCGCGTCTTCGCCTATACCGCGAATCTCGGCCAGCCCGACGAAGCCGACTATGACGAGATCCCGCGCAAGGCGATGGAGTTCGGCGCCGAGAAAGCCCGGCTCGTCGATTGCCGCGTGCAACTGGTCCACGAAGGCATCGCTGCCGTGCAAGCGGGCGCGTTCCATGTCTCTACCGGCGGCATCGCCTACTTCAACACCACGCCGCTCGGCCGCGCCGTGACCGGCACGATGCTGGTTTCGGCCATGAAGGAGGACGGCGTCAACATCTGGGGCGACGGCTCGACCTACAAGGGCAACGACATCGAGCGGTTCTACCGCTACGGGCTGCTGACCAATCCGGACCTGCGAATCTACAAGCCATGGCTCGACCAGCAGTTCACGGACGAACTGGGCGGGCGCGCGGAAATGTCGGCGTTCATGACCGCCAACGGCTTCGGCTACAAGATGAGCGCCGAGAAAGCCTATTCGACCGACAGCAACATTCTCGGCGCGACGCACGAGGCGAAAGACCTTGAAAGCCTCGCCAGCGGCATCACCATCGTCAATCCGATCATGGGCGTTCCGTTCTGGCGCGACGATTGTGTCGTCAAGGCCGAAAAGGTCGTGGTGCGGTTTGAAGAGGGGCGGCCGGTCGCGCTCAACAGCCGGACATTCGCCGATCCGGTCGCGTTGTTCCTCGAGGCGAACGCCATCGGCGGCCGCCATGGCCTCGGCATGAGCGACCAGATCGAGAACCGGATCATCGAGGCGAAAAGCCGCGGCATTTACGAGGCGCCGGGCATGGCGCTGCTGCACATCGCCTATGAGCGTCTCGTCACCGGCATCCACAACGAAGACACCATCGAGCAATATCGGATGAGCGGGATGCGGCTTGGCCGCCTGCTCTATCAGGGACGGTGGTTCGATTCCCAGGCGCTCATGCTGCGCGAAACGGCGCAGCGCTGGGTGGCGCGCGCCATCACCGGCGAGGTGACGCTCGAACTGCGCCGCGGCAACGACTACTCGCTTCTGAACACCGAGAGCCCCAATCTGACCTATGCGCCGGAGCGGTTGAGCATGGAGAAGGTCGAGGACGCGCCGTTCACGCCGGGCGACCGCATCGGTCAATTGACCATGCGCAACCTCGACATTTCCGACACGCGCGGCAAGCTCGACCTCTACGCGAAGACGGGCCTGTTATCGGCGCGCGAGAACTCTCATATCCCGAAACTCGACAGCGACCAGAGCTGAGTGTGCGTCTGCGGACCGTCGGCACGTCCGGTAATCTTACCGTCATCCTGTTGTCGTAAGGCGCGCGGCAGCAATGTCCTGAGGTCTGCATCATGATCCGTTTCGCCGTCGCCGCGCTCGCCGTCCTGTCCGCCGCTCCCGTGATGGCACAGACGATCTATCCGATCGACCGCGCCGAAATCCTGGCCGGTGCGCGGTTCGACTTCAAGGTCGAGTTTCCCGGCGAACTCGATCCATCGGCGACCAAGGTCACGGTCAACGGCGAGGATTACGCGACGGTCTTCGGCAAGCCCGGCGAATTCATTGCGCGCGAGGATAACAAGCCGCAATCGGCGTTGCTGTTGCGCGACGTGGCGCTGACCAAAGCCGGTGGCTACACGATCACGGCGAGCGACGGCATCGCCACGCGCAGCGTCGACTGGACCGTCTATAACACCGGACCGCGCAAGGCCAAGAACGTCATCCTGTTCATCGGCGACGGGATGTCGCCGGCGCATCGCATCGGCGCGCGGCTGCTGTCGAAGGGCATCGCGGGCGGCAAGGCCCGGGCGAGGCTCGCGATCGACGACATGCCCAACATGGCCATGGTCGCGACCGCAGGCTCCGATTCCATCATCACGGATTCGGCCAATGCCGCGAGCGCCTACGCCACCGGCCACAAGGCGGTGGTGAATGCGATGGGCGTCTATGCCGACCGCACGGCGAGCCCGTTGGACGACCCACGCGTCGAGACCATCACCAGCCTGGCGCGGCGAAAGCGTGCTCTCGCCGTAGGTATCGTCACCAATACCGAAATCGAGGACGCGACCCCGGCCGCGATGATTGCGCATACGCGGCGCCGCTCGACCTATGACGAAATCGTCGCGCAGTTTTTTGCCGCGAAGCCCGACGTGCTGATGGGCGGCGGCGCGGCGAACTTCCTGCCGCAGAGCGACGTGCTGTCCAGGCGCCGCGACGACATCGACTATGTCGCGCGCTTTCGCGACGCCGGCTATGCCGTGGCGACCACGCTCACCGAACTCGCTGCGATCGGCGCGCAACCCCAGACGCGAACATTGCTCGGCCTGTTCGCGCCCGGCAATATGGACGGCGTGCTCGATCGCAAGTTTCTCAAAGGCGGCGGCGTCAGGCGCTCGCCCGATCAGCCGGATTTGACAGATCAAGTCAGGAGCGCGCTCAACATCCTGTCGACGAACGACAACGGCTTCTTCCTGATGGTCGAGTCCGGCATGATCGACAAATACGCCCATGCGCTCGACATGGAGCGCGCGGTCTATGACACGATCATGCTCGACAATGCCGTGCGGCAAACGAAAGACTGGGCGGCGGCGCGTGGCGACGACACGCTGATCCTCGTGCTCGCCGATCACAACCATCCCAACAGCCTCGTCGGCACCATCAACGACGACATGGCGGCCGCGCCGACCGCGCCGCTGCGCGAGCGCGTCGGCGTCTACGAGAAAGCCGGCTTTCCGAATTATCCGGCGCCGGATGCCGAAGGCTATCCCGCGCGCATCGATGTCACGAAGCGGCTTGCGATCTTTTCCGCGAGCCTGCCGGATCATTACGAGACGCTGCGGCCGAAACTCGACAATCCGAACGAACCGACGCAGGCCGGCGAAACGCCCGGCACCTTCAGGGCCAACGACAAATACAAGGACGTGCCGGGTGTCGTTTTGCGGCATGGCAATCTGCCGGCGATGATGAGTGCGAGCGTGCATTCCGGTGAAGACGTCATCCTGACCGCGATGGGCCCCGGCAGCGACCTCGTTCGCGGCTCGCTCGAGAACACCGACGTGTTTCGCATCATGGCCGATGCGCTCGGACTGGCGGAGGCTGGGAAGTAGCGACACGTAAGACCGCCGGGAGCGTGGCGATGATATCCGAACTTCGGCAATCAGGGCCGTGCAAGAAAATGGCCGGAGTTTCCTCCGGCCATTTTGCGTTGCGTGTTGGCGCTTAGCGCGGCGGGGCGACGCCCGCGGGCGGCGGCGGCAGCGAGGCCTGACCGCCATCCAGCAGCGGCGTGATCCGGCGCACGGTGACACGACGATTGCGGCGCTCCGGGCCGTCGGTCGGGACCTTCAGGTACTGCTTGCCGTAACCCTGCGACGTGAGATTTTCCTCGGGCACCTGGAATTGCCGTGTCAGCAATTCCGCAGCGGATTGCGCGCGGCGATCCGACAGCGAAAGGTTGTCGACGTCCGCACCGACTGCGTCGGTATGGCCTTCGATCAGGAAGACTTCCTTCGGGTTGCGCTGGATCGCCCGATTGAGACCGTCCGCGATCACCTGCAGCTTCGCGGCCTGGTCCTGGGGAATGTCCCATGACCCGGTCTCGAAGTTGATGGTGTCGAGATCGATCGACGGCATCAACTGACGAACGCTCGGCGAATAGCGAATTTCATCGAGCGAATAACGGCGCTGCACGCGGTCCACCGGCGGCGCGAGCATGGTGTCGTAGATCAGATCCGGCGACGCATCTTCGTAATCCACGATGTAACGGTTTTGCGGAATACGAATCACGGGCGGCGGCAGATCGACATAGAAGCCGCCGATTCCGCGTGGACCGCGGACCGAATTGTCGATGATGATGACCTCACGGCCACGATCATCGCGACGGATTCGGCGCAGCAACCCACCATCGTCGCCCGTGACGGTGATGATCTGCGTGCCGTCGGGGCGCACCACGACGGTCCGCGTGTCGCGGCCGTCGCGCGTGACGCGGACGTCACGCGCGCCGTAACGGAAGCGATCGACCTCGTTGTGCCGAATGAACGAGCGGCCGCTGGGATCCTCGATGATGACGCGACCCGGCTCGGTAATGATCGTGCGACCCCCCTCCCGAACCTCGCGGCGCTGGCTACGGAAATCGTTGAGATTTCGCGGGCCGGACGGCTGAGCGCCCGGAGCCACGGCCGGTACGGCCGCCTGCGGCGGAGGCGCCGGTGGCAACGGAGCCGCCGAGGGTGGCGGCAATCGCGCGCCCTGCGGGCCCGGAGGCGTCGCGCCCGGAACGGCTTGTTCCTTGGCGCCGACGACGCCACCCGGCGGGGGCGGAGTCGCGGCATTCGGAGCGACGGGGGCGCCTGGAGCCGGCGCAACGCCTGCTGCGGGCGGCGCACCGGGTGTCACGGCGTTCGGACCGGGGCCGTTCGGGCCACCGGCGCCGGGGCGGCCCTGACGATCGGGACGGCCGGATCCAGGCGGCGTAGCAGGAGTACCGGGAGCCGGAGCCGCGGCGGGCGGCGGTGTGGCCGCGTTCGGCCGTGGGGTCGGAGCCGCGGCGGGCGGTGTCGGAGCCGCGGGAGGGGCTGGCGGCGCAGCCGGACGTGCCGCGGGGGCTTCGGGGGCGGCCGGACGCGCAGGCGCGGCGGCCGGCGGCGTCGGGCGCGGCGGCGCAGTTTCGGGTCGCGGTGGACGTGGCGTTTCCGCCGCTGGCGGGGCAGCGGGACGCGGCGGCGCTGCCTCAGGGCGCGGAGCCGCCGGTGCGGCGGCCGGCGGCGGTGGGGCTTCGCGACGTGCCGGCGCTTCGGGACGCGGCGCGGCAGGGGCTGCGGCCGGCGGGCGGGGGGCTTCTGGCGCGGCACGGGGGGCCGGCGCTTCCGGGCGTGCGGCCCCGGGCGGCGGACCGGCGGGGCGTTCCGGTCGCGGGCCTTCGCGGGCGGGGCCACCTTCGCGCGGCGGTCCCTTCGGGCGACCTTCGCCCGGCTCCGGAGCGCCGCCGGGCCCGGCTTGAGCCAGAACGGTTGGCGCGGTTTGGGCGAGCGCCACCGCAGAGATCACGGGCGTGATCGTGATCGCGGTTGATGCCAGCAGCACGAGTCGAAATTTCGTCATCGATTGATGTCCCCGGAAAAAAAATGGATCGTCAGTGAATAAGTTCACCCGCCGGAACTTCCGGCAGGGCGATGAACCGTCAGCGGTTAGGCCGCAATGTGGCGGTCTGCAGCGCCAGCCTCGTATTTATTTCCGCACGGCGCCAGCCTGAATGCGTCAATATTCATAAGGCATTCAGGACGTTGCTCGGCCTGCGGTCATAGCGGCGGCGGTTCGGACACCGCCGGACCGACCTCGGGTTCGGACCCCGGCATATCGTCGATGCCGTTGCCAAGACCGCCGTCCTCGACGTCGCCATCGTCCGTCGCCGGATTGGGCGTCGTTGGTGCGGACGGTCCACGCGTCGGCATCTCGTCCGGTGTTTTGCCGGGCATTTCCTGGGGCTGCGGCGGCGCGCCCGGTTCATGCATCGGCGGCGGCACTTCGGGGTTCGGATTTCCAGGCGGACTTTCCATCGGCGGTTCTGTCGGGCCGCCGGGATTGTTCTGGGGAATTTCGGTTGGACCTGCCGTTACGATACTGACCGCCATTACATCGCGACCTTCTTGTTATCGCCGATATCGGGGCGCGAATTGGTGGCGGCCGCAACCGCCATCTTGATTGTGGAGATCACGGTGCCCGGCGTGTCCCAGTATTCGGCCTGCGTCGGGACGATTTTCAGCACGCAGATGTTCGGATCTTGCGGCGAATCCCACCACGCTTTCGCCCACATGCTCCAAAGCTCCTTGATTTTCGCCGGGTCGCTTGAGACCGACGCCTCGCCAGTCACCGAGACGTATTTCTGGTCGCCGGCATCCGCAAAAGCCAGATTAACCGTCGGGAACTGCTTGATGTCATCGTCCTTGTGGCTGCGCTTGTCGGCCAGAAAATAGAATGCGTTTTCTTCGGGTGCGAGGTGGGCGCTCATCGGCCGCGAATGCAGCGCCTTGCCATCCCAATTGGTCAGCATCGCCACCGAGATTTTCTTGGCAAGATCCCACACATGCTGCGGATCGCCGGTTTTCGATGTGGCCATGGCATTGTCCTTCCATACGATTTTGTGAAACATCAACCGTCCCCGCGCGTAGAGGTTCCTAATGGAACCCTTGGAGGTGGCGTGATGCCGATTGCTTATTGGTGCGTCCTGATCGCGGCGTTGCTGCCATTGCCGCTGGTGGCCTATGCAAAGTCTTCGGCGCGCGACAACAATACGCCGCGCGATTCGGCCGACCAGTTGTCGGGGCCGAAACGTCGCGCTTATGCCGCCCATCAAAACGCCTACGATAATTTTCCGTTCTTCGGCGTGGCTGTTGTCGCGGCGCTGTCATTCGGCGCATCTGCGACCACCGTGGGTCTGCTGGCGCTGCTCTATATCGTGTTTCGCGTCGCGCATGCGCTGCTCTACATCAACGACATCGCAACCGCGCGGTCGATCGCCTATCTCGGCGGCCTTCTGTGCAACATCGCGATTTTCGTGCTGCCGGCGTTCAAGTAAGCTCTGCCGTCACTCTGGTCGCGTTAGCCCGCCAAAGCGATGCGGCGCGACTGACGCACGGTCTCACACATCCACAGTCGCGCTGAGCGAGTTGTCCTGGATGAATTCGCGGCGCGGTTCGACGACATCGCCCATCAGCTTGGTGAACAGATCGTCGGCCTCGTCGCCTTCCTTGATCTTCACCTGCAGCAGCGAGCGCTCGTTGGTGTCGAGCGTGGTCTCCCACAACTGGCCGGGATTCATCTCGCCCAGGCCCTTGTAGCGTTGCAGCGAGACGCCCTTGCGGCCGCCGTCCGTCACGGCCTCGAACAGGCCGACCGGCCCGTGAATCTGCATCTCGTTGTCCTTGCGCCGCAGGATGCCCGGCTTCGGATAGGCGTCCTGCAGGGAGGCGGCATATTCGTCGAGCTTGCGCGCATCGGCCGAACCGAGCAGTGCGTCGTCGATCATGGCGACATCCTTCACGCCGCGAATCGTGCGCGTGAAAAAGAAGCCCTCGCTTTCGCGGAATTCGCCGATCCAGCCGCGCTCGACCTCGTCGGCCAGCACGTCGAGCCGTTGCGCGATATAGGCGGCGGCCTTGTTGGCGGTGTCGAGATCAGCGGTGACGCGCGGATTGAGAACGCCGGCAATGGCGGCCTGTTCGACGACGCTGCGATTATAGCGACTGTGCAGATTGTGCAGCGTGTTGCGGATCACGCGCGCGTCCTCGACCAGCGCCTGCAAATCGCGGCCGGCGCGGTGCTCGCCGGTCGACGGCATGAAGATGCAATCGTCGAGTCCGGTGGAAATCAGATAGTCCTCCAGCGCGCGCTCGTCCTTCAGATATTGCTCCGACTTGCCGCGAGTCACCTTGTAGAGCGGCGGCTGCGCGATGTAGAGGAAGCCGCCCTCGATCAGCGACGGCATCTGCCGGAAGAAGAACGTCAATAGAAGCGTTCGGATGTGCGCGCCGTCGACGTCGGCGTCGGTCATCAGGATGATTTTATGGTAGCGTAATTTAGCGAGATCGAAATCGTCGCGGCCGATGCCGGTGCCGAGCGCCGTGATCAGCGTTCCGATTTGTTCGGAGCCAAGCATCTTGTCGAAGCGCGCGCGCTCGACGTTCAGGATTTTTCCACGCAACGGCAGCACCGCCTGGAATTCGCGGTTGCGGCCCTGTTTGGCGGAGCCGCCGGCCGAGTCACCCTCGACGATGAACAGTTCGGACTTCGCTGGATCGCGCTCCTGGCAATCGGCGAGCTTGCCGGGCAACGACGCGATATCGAGCGCGCCCTTGCGGCGTGTCAGTTCGCGCGCCTTTCGCGCCGCCTCGCGGGCGGCGGCGGCCTCGATCACCTTGTTGACGATCACCTTGGCCTCGGATGGATGCTCCTCAAACCAGGTCTGCAACGCTTCGTTGATCGCGCTTTCGACCACGGGCCGCACTTCGGACGAAACCAGCTTGTCCTTGGTCTGCGACGAGAATTTCGGATCGGGCACCTTCACCGACAAAACAGCCGTGAGGCCCTCGCGGCAATCGTCGCCGGTCAGCGCGATCTTTTCCTTCTTGGCGATGGCGTCGGCATAGCCGTTGACTTGCCGCGTCAGCGCGCCGCGAAAGCCCGCGAGATGCGTGCCGCCGTCGCGCTGCGGAATGTTGTTGGTGAAGCACAGCACGTTCTCGTGGTAGCTGTCGTTCCACCACAGCGCCGCTTCGACGCCGATGCCGTTGATCTCCGCCGCCAGCATGATCGGCGCGGGCACCATCGGCTTCTTGTTGCGGTCGAGATATTTCACGAACTCGACGACGCCGCCCTGATACATCATCTGGTCGCGCTTCTCGACCGCGTGGCGCATATCGGACAGCACGATGTTGACGCCCGAGTTCAGGAAGGCGAGTTCGCGCAATCTGTGTTCGAGCGTCGCGAAATCATATTCGATCATCGTGAAGGTTTCGGTCGAGGCGAGAAACGTGACCTCGGTGCCGCGCTTGCCGTTGGCGTCGCCGACCACGACCAGCGGCGCAACGGCGTCGCCATGCGCGAATTCGATGAAGTGCTCCTTGCCGTTGCGCCAGACGCTCAACTGCAATTTGCTCGACAGCGCGTTGACGACGGAGACGCCGACGCCGTGCAATCCGCCGGAGACCTTGTAGGAGTTCTGGTCGAACTTTCCGCCGGCATGAAGCTGGGTCATGATGACCTCGGCCGCCGAGATGCCTTCGCCCTTGTGGATGTCGACGGGGATGCCGCGGCCGTCGTCGCGGACCGTCACCGAGCCGTCGGCGTTGAGCACGACCTCGACCGCCGTCGCATGACCGGCGAGCGCCTCGTCGATCGCGTTGTCGACGACCTCATAGACCATATGGTGCAGACCGGAGCCGTCATCGGTATCGCCGATATACATGCCCGGCCGCTTGCGCACGGCGTCGAGGCCCTTGAGAACCCGGATCGATTCCGCGCCGTATTCGATCGGCAGCAACGGGTCGGTTTCGGCGGGAGTCTGCCGGGCGGGTTCTGTCATTCTGGGGGCCTATGAAGGTCTGTCGAATCAGCGCGGAAATGTCGCTGCCGAGATGCATGGTTGTGCCACGATTTGGAGCCATCGCCTAGCGCAAATCAGGCCAACGCAACTCATTGAAAAAATAGTATTTTTAGGCATTTTTTCAAGCCCCTCCAAGGTCACTTCGCGGGACGTTGTCACGATGCGTTTTTCAGCGATTATTTTCGCGCCGTGATGGCGCCGTCTTCGACCTCGAACATCTCACTCGCGCTGCCGACATCGGCGAAGGCCGCGGGGTCCGCGCCGGTCATCCAGACCTGCGCTCCGAGCGAGTGCAGTTCCGCGAACAACGCGACGCGGCGGGCGGGATCGAGATGCGCGACGACCTCGTCGAGCAGCAGCAGCGGCGCGAGGCCGGTCATCTCGGCGACCAGTCCGGCATGGGCGAGCACGAGGCCGATCAGCAGCGCCTTCTGCTCGCCGGTGGAGGCGTCGCGTGCGGGCATCGTCTTCGGCGCGTAGATCACCTGCAAATCGGTCAGATGCGGACCGTCCAGCGTGCGGCCGGCGGCGGCGTCGCGCGCGCGATTCTCGCGCAGCATGTGCCTGTAGCGGTCCTCGATCGCGGTGGCGGGCTCGGCCACCAGCGCGTTCTCCATCCAGCCGTCGAGTGCAATCGTCGCGGCTGGAAACGCCGAATTTTGCGCGCGCCTCTCGAGCGCCGTCGAGAGGCGCGTGAGAGTTTCCGCGCGCATGGCCGCGATTGCAACGGCCAGTTCGGCGGTCTCGCGCTCGATGGCGTCGCACCAATGGCGGTCGAAATGGCGGTCTTCGAGCAGGCGATTGCGCGAGCGCAACGCGCGGTCCAGTGCGGACACCCGCGAGGAATGCTGGCTGTCGATCGCCAGCACCAGACGGTCGAAGAAGCGCCGACGGTCGGAGGCCGCGCCCATGAACAATTGATCCATCGCTGGCGTCAGCCAGACAAGGCGCAGATGATCGCCGAAGGCTGTCGCCGAAGTTACCGGCTCGCGATCGATCCGGCAGCGCCGCGCCGTGTTGGCGTCGGCGCGGGGCGGGTCGATTCCTGTGCCGAGCGTGGCGAGGCCCTCCGCGCCTTCGACCTCGGCCGAGACCGCCCATGAGCCGTCGCCCTGAATGTCGGCAACATCGTCGAGCGTGGCGCGGCGCAACCCCCGGCCCGGCGACAGCAGCGAGATCGCCTCGATGCAATTGGTCTTGCCCGCGCCGTTCGGTCCGACCAGCACCACGAGGTCGGCATTCGTTCGCAACGTCGCCGCGCGATAATTGCGGAAATGCGTCAGCGTCAGGCGGCGAATGCGGGAGGGGATCATGGGGGCGTTGTATGGCGTTTCGCCGCCGCGAACCACAGCGTCGTGGCCATAAACCTCAGCGTCACCCTCCGCGAAGGCGGAGGGTCCAGTATTCCGTGAGGCTCAATGATTTTTCGAGAGGCTTCGACGCACTGGGTCCCCGCCTGCGCGGGGACAACGGTCGTGCGGAGGTCAAAGTCTACACCCGCATCGGCATCAGGACATACAGCGCGCCCTTGGCGTCCTTGTCTTGCACCAGCGTCGGCGAGCCGGGATCGGCCAGACGCAGCACCGCGACCTCGCCTTCGATCTGGGCAGCGATGTCGAGCAGATAGCGCGAGTTGAAGCCGATATCGAGCGCGTCGGAGGCGTAGTCGACCTCGATCTCCTCGGTGGCGCTGCCGGAGTCCGGATTGGTCACTGACAGCACCAGCTTGCCGGCGGACAGCGCCAGCTTCACCGCCCGGCCGCGCTCGCTGGAAATCGTCGAGACGCGATCGACCGCGGCCTCGAAATCCTTTTTGTCGACGATCAGTTCCTTGTCGTTGTTCTGCGGAATGACGCGGCCATAATCGGGAAACGTGCCGTCGATCAGCTTCGAGGTCAGCACGACGTTGCCGATGGTAAAACGAATTTTGCCCTGCGACAGCTCGATCGTAACTTCCGCCTCGGCGTCCTCGATCAGGCGCTGGACCTCACCGACGGTCTTGCGCGGCACGATGACGCCGGGCATGCCGGCCGCGCCCTTCGGCAGCGGCAGATCGACCTGCGCGAGGCGGTGGCCGTCGGTCGCGACCGCGCGCAGCGTCGCGGCTGACGATGTCCCGGCGCTGTGGAGATAAATGCCGTTCAGATAATAGCGCGTCTCCTCTGTAGAGATCGCGAATTGGGTGCGGTCGATCAGCCGCTTCACGGACGACGCCGGCAGCGCGAAGGAATGCGTCATCTCGCCGGCGGCGAGATCCGGGAAATCGTTTTCCGGCAATGTCTGCAAGGTGAAGCGCGAGCGGCCGGCCCTGATCGCCAGCACCGCGCGGTCGCCGTCGCTTTCCAGCACGATCTGCGCGCCGTCCGGCAATTTGCGCACGATGTCGTAAAACATATGCGCGGGCACGGTGGTCGAGCCGGCCGTCGCGGCCTCGGCCGGCAGCGTTTCGGTGACTTCGAGATCGAGGTCGGTGGCTTTCAGAGCCAGCCGGCCGTTTTCGGCGCGCAGCAGCACGTTGCCGAGAATGGGAATCGTGTTGCGACGTTCGACCACGCGATGGACGTGGCTCAACGATTTCAGGAGTTGCGCGCGCTCGACCGTAACCTTCATTGCAAAACCCGCCCGATCCCAATTTCGATAGTGATTGTAATGTCATGCCGCCGCGGCAGGGCGGGTGGCCGGCAACCGCCCCGCGCGGGGACGGCAACGTGCCGTGGATGAGGGTTCAACGCAAGGGCGGCGAGCGCCGGTCCCCCGGGATGTTTTTCTGGCTTCTCTTTCTCCCCTCCCCCCCGCAAGGGGAGAGAAAAGAAAAGAAGAAGCTCAACCCACTTCCTGCAACTGCCGCTTGAGGGCCTCGACCTCGTCATTCAGGGCGATGTCCTTGCCGACCAGCGCCTCGATCTTGCGCACCGCGTGCAACACCGTGGTGTGGTCGCGACCGCCGAAGCGCCGGCCGATTTCGGGCAGCGAGCGCAGCGTCAATGTCTTGGCGAGATACATCGCGACCTGACGCGGGCGCACGACATTGGCGGTGCGCCGCGACGACAGCAGGTCCGAGCGGCTGACATTGTATTGCCGGGCGACGACGCGCTGGATGTCCTCGATCTTGATGCGCTTGGGTTCCTGCGGCCGGATCAGGTCGCGGACCTCGCGCTCGGCCATCTCCAAGGTCACGGCGGTCGCATTCAGTTTGGAATGCGCGAGCAGGCGGTTCACCGCGCCTTCGAGGTCGCGGCCATTATGGGTGATCGAGCGGGCGAGATAATCCAGCACCGGCGCGGGAACGTCGAAACTCGCATGATGCGCGCGGGCGGCGGCGACGCGGGATTTCAGAATGCCGAGGCGCAATTCCTCGCCGAGCGATCCCATCTCGACGACGAGGCCGCCGGCCAGGCGCGAACGGACGCGGTCGTCGAGGCTTTCAAGATCCGACGGCGGCCTGTCGGCGGCGATCACGACCTGGCGGCCGGCATCGATCAGCGCGTTCAGCGTATGGCAGAATTCGGCCTGGGTGGATTTGCCTTGGAGGAACTGCAGGTCGTCGATCACCAGCACGTCGATGCCGCGCAGCGCTTCCTTGAAGGCCAGAGCGGTCTGCGTCTTCAGCGCGGCGACGAAACCGTACATGAACTTCTCGGCGGTCAGATACAGCACCTTGCGTTCGGTGCCGGAATTGCCGGACCAGGTCACGGCCTGCAGCAGATGGGTTTTGCCGAGGCCCACGCCGGCATGAATATAAAGCGGGTTGAACATCACGGGATCGCCGCGACGGCCCTCGGCGACCTGACGGGCCGCGGCATGGGCCAACGTGTTGGATTTGCCGAGCACGAAACTGGCAAACGTCAAACGCGGATCGAGCGGCGAACCGCCGAGCGCGTCATGGCTGGCAGAGACCGGCGCGGTCGCGAACGGACGCAGATCCGGATTGCCGCGTGCGTCGGGGCGCTCATTGCGTTTCGCCTCGATCGGTGCGGCATCCTTCGCGGGTGCGGCACACCGCATCGCGGTGCGCACGGTGAGATCGATGCGATGCACCTCCGGCATTTCGGCCTGCCAGCAGCTCAGCACGCGCTCGGCATAATGGGCCTGGATCCAGCTCTTCAGAAAACGCGTCGGCACCGACATCTGCACGCTCTCGGTCTGGACGCTTTCCAGATCCATGCGCGCGAACCAACTGGAAAACACATCCTCGCCAACGCTCGAGCGCAGGCGGCCTTTGACGCGGGACCAGCGGTCTTGTTCGATGTTTGCCATAGGATGACGACTTTTCAAAAAGAGGAGTGAGCGGCAGACAGGTGCGAATGAATCGCCGTTTGAATCACCGCTTGCGCGGCGGCCTCGCGAAGCCGCTTTCGCCATAGACCGGCCGTCCGGCGCCTTCGCCGTTGGTGCGGTCAGTGGTGAAGAGGGTGTTACGAGGTCAGGTCGTGCGCGACGTTCTGTCTGCAGTTCGCAAAATTGGTGTCGAGAGGTTGAACAAAGAGGGCGGGAAAGACAGGCAAAGATTCAGCGTGGAGTCTGAAACCGGAAAAAACATAAAACCTCCCCCTCTCGCCGCGGACTGACGCAGCGAGTTCTCCTTTCGAGCACAAATCAAATATCGTTCGTGACGCCTCAAACCCAGATTTGAACAAGCACTTGCCGATGGTCGCCGCCGCGCATTCTTGCGCGATACGATCATGCGGTTTACCCGCCCCTGCGTCGTCCTGGTCCGGCTCTTCCTTCATCCTTGTCGCGCAATGCGTTGCCGCCAACGCGTTGCTGAACTTCAGACATGGAACCGCAGTCTCATATTG
This sequence comes from uncultured Tardiphaga sp., assembly GCA_964244735.1. Lineage (GTDB taxonomy): Bacteria > Pseudomonadota > Alphaproteobacteria > Rhizobiales > Xanthobacteraceae > Tardiphaga. Next base: position 36,276 of record CAXTJT010000016.1, on the reverse strand, counting down.
CTATGAGTCGTCACCCGACCAACGCTGGGAAAGCGTCGCTGACATTCAAACCGCGCTGGCCTGCATGCCCGCCCCGTGTTCTTCGATCGCACTGATCATGAGAACCGCGGAGCGCCGCGAACGGCTTAAGAAATACACGAGCGTTTTGCTCTCGCAACGGAATTGATTCAGCAACCGTGCCGCATACGAGGCAATCGCAAGACCGCAAGATCGGCGTCGATCGAAGGCGACGCGACAAGGTTTTGAATCTGCGTCATGAATCCGTGCGCTGCGCAGAGTGTGACACAGATGCGATGGGCCAAAATTTTTTCACAAAATCTTAACTTTTGCTGCCGCGGCAAAACCATTTTTCAAATGCTGCGGTCCGCTATATTGATAAGTGACTACGTGGACGCGATTTTTTCTGTGCGGAAGATCGACGTAACTCCCGTGGAGAATATGACAGCACGAAGTTGTGCTGTTGCTTTTTGAATCACACGCTCTTGCAGGGCTTCTCGATCATCGTGTCAAAACGATTCGTCGTTGACGATACCAGGGCGCGTGCCGTGCAGATCAGGTTGCGTCATCAAGACATATGCGATGTGTTTTCCCGGACCGCGGCGAATATTAGAAAATTCTTGCGCGCCAACAACCGATCGCAGATTCGATGAGCGACCTGATCACATCTGATCGCGTCATCATCGCGACTGACGGCGATGGAACTTTTTCTTCTGTTTGAGTTCCGATATCGCGCGGCGGATTGCCGTGACGGAAAAAACAAAAAGCCCGGCGCGGGGCCGGGCTTTGACATCGTCGATCTGTTAACGCGGCGCGTGCGACGATCAGGTCGCCGCCTGCTGCTGGCCGATCTTGGCGATCTGCTTGGTCAGGCGCGAAACCTTGCGGCTCGCCTGGTTGCGATGAACGATGTTGCGCTGCGCTGCCTTCATCAAGGCCGGCTCGGCATTCGCCATCGCCTTCAGCGCGGCATCGCGGTCGCCGCTCGCAATCGCTTCCTCGACGCTGCGGATCGAACCGCGCATCTGGGTGCGGCGCGATTTGTTGACGATGGTGCGGTGCGCGATCTTGCGGGTCGCCTTTTTGGCGGAAGTCGTATTGGCCATGTGTCTATAATCCTTCAGCAGCGCCCAGATGGGCGACCGGGCTGCAATTGCGTGCGTCGTTTCTGACCAACGCTGGTGATCGCCGAACAAGCGTACCCGACGCTGATGGTGTTCTGGATGGGTGAACCGCTGGCTTCGGACCAATCGCCAAACGGATGGCGCGCCCAAAGAACAGCGGCGGCAGGATTGCGCCCGCCGCCAATGGCGCACCTTATAGAGGGCCGGTTTGCCACCGTCAACGCTTTCCGGGCAATCACTCCGGTGCGGCGCTTGTCATTGGACGGCGTGGCCGGTATCGCCTTGGAGTCGATGTCGGGTGGTGCACATGATCCGCGGGTTGTTTCGTTTGATCGGACTCTTGCTGCTGGCCGTTGGCTTCATCTTCCTGGTCTATGACGGGGCGCGCTCGATCGCCGATCAGGCGCTGCGGCTGACCAAGCTCGGGGAGTTCTGGAACGACGTCCATCAGGCCAGCCAGGCCTCGTTTCGCGCTGTGATGGACAGCCATGCGCCGTCGCTGTGGCCGCTGGTCCGGCTGCTGCTCGACCAGCCGGTCTGGGCCGTGATGGGCGTGATCGGCATTCTCCTGATGTTGCTGTTCCGGCCGCGCAAGCCGTTGATCGGCTATTCGCGCAACTAAATCTTTGTACTGGCCCGTCCCGCATCTGCCGTTTTGGCCGCCATGTCTTATATCAAGGGTCAGCCATTTACGACAGGAGCGACCCGATGTTCTTCATGCGCAAGACCACCGCACTGCCTGATGCCTCCGAGGCGCTGCCGGGACGATCGACGGCGATCGCGACCGCCAAGACGCATTTTGTCAACGGCCGTCCGATCCAGCCTCCTTATCCCGAAGGTCTGCAGCAGGCCGTGTTTGCGCTTGGCTGCTTCTGGGGCGCGGAGCGCAAGTTCTGGGAACTCGGCGACGGCATTTATACCACGGCGGTCGGTTATGCCGGCGGCCTGACCCCAAACCCGACCTATGAAGAGACCTGCTCGGGCAGGACCGGCCATACCGAAGTGGTGTTGGTGGTGTTCGATCCGAAGAAGATTTCCTACGAAAAACTGCTGAAGACGTTCTGGGAAAGTCACAATCCGACCCAGGGCATGCGGCAGGGCAACGACGTCGGCACGCAATACCGCTCGGCGATCTACACGTTCGACGAGGCGCAGGCCAAAGCGGTCGAAGCCTCGCGGGCGGCCTATCAAAAAGCGCTCTCCGCCAAGGGCATCGGTGCGATCACCACCGAGATCGCGCCGATCGGTCCGTTCTATTTTGCCGAGGACTATCACCAGCAATATCTGGCGAAGAACCCGGCCGGCTATTGCGGGCTCGGTGGCACCGGCGTGGCCTGTCCGATCGGCGCCGGCGTCGCGGCGTAAGCCACTGGCTTCATCATTGCGAGGAGCAAAGGTTTTCGTCGTCGAAAACCGACTGCGACGAAGCAATCCGGTCTCTTCAATATCGAGGAAGGCCGGATTGCTTCGCTCGGATCAAATCTCGGCGAAGCCGCCGACATTTGATCCGGCACGCAATGACGAACTCCGCCTATCAGGCGTGCTGCCAACGGAATATTAACCCTAACACGGGCATAACAGGGACAGTCTCGTTGTGAGGGATTGTTCCAGTGTCAGTCTTGTCCGCGTCCCGTTTGCTTTTGCTTGCCGCCGCATTGTTCGTTGCGATGCTCGGCTCCGCGTCCGCTCAGTCGCGCCCAGACCTCGATGCGCTGGTTTATGGCGGTGCGGCGAGCGCGTCCGCCGCGCAGCCGCCCGCCGTCATCATGCAGCAACCGCAACAACCGGCCCAGCGCGGGCTCTTCAATGCGATAAGCGCCGGGAATGCAAGATCGAGCGGCGGCGCCATTTCAGCCCTTGGCAGCATGTTCAATCGCGCGCCGCGCGGCGCCGCGCCGCAGCCGATGGATGCGCAGGCGGCGATGGCGCAGCCGATCCAGGCGCAGTCCTCGCAGCAGCCGGCCATTCAGACGGCGCCGGACACAAGCTCTGAGCCTGCGCGCGCGCCAACGCAGCGAGGTCTTCTGACCGGATCGAGACTCGCGCCGTCGTCAGGCAATGGCGCGATCGCAGCGCTCGGCCGCGGCATGCGCCCGTCGCAGCGCGAGGCCTACGCGCCGGCGCCGGTGCGCTATGCGCCGCAGCCGCTGCCTTTGGCGCCGCCGACCTATGACCAGACCTACCGCGTCGATGCCGGCGATCGGCTGCGCATCGTCGTCTACGGCCAGGACGGCCTGACCAATACCTATCAGATCGCGGCCTCCGGCTCGATCACCATGCCGTTGATCGGCGGCGTGCCCGCGCGCGGCAGAACGCCGGCCGAACTCGCGGCCGCCATCACCGGTCGACTGCGCGACGGCTTTATTCGCGAACCGTCGGTGGCGGTCGAGATCGAAGCCTATCGGCCGTTCTTCATTCTCGGCGAAGTCGCGGCCCCCGGCCAATATCCCTACGTGCCGCATATGAGCGTCGAAAGCGCCATCGCGATCGCCGGCGGTTTTTCGCCCCGCGCCAAGCGCGACCGCGTGACGCTGACGCATTCGATGCCGGAAGGATTGCTGCGCGCGGTCGTTCCGCCAAACACGCCGCTCAGCCCCGGCGATACGATCATGGTCGGCGAACGCTGGTTCTGAGCACTGTCATCGATCTGCGACAATTGGCCTCCGCGGCGACGCGGAGGCCATCATCGTTTCTGCGCTGCCTCGTGCCATAACGCCGCGACAAATCACGATCGCCGTGCGGCTCGACGCGACGACAGAGGGAGACGATCATGCGCATCATCACATCGATCATGGCGGCGGCCACCGTCGCACTCTTGATCGGCGGGAGCGCGATGGCGCAAACCTATCCCGAACGTCGCATCACCTTCGTCGTCCCTTATGCGCCGGGCGGCGCCACCGATGTCAGCGCGCGGCTGCTCGCAAACAAATTGTCGGAAGCCTGGAAGCAGACCGTCGTCATCGAGAACAAGCCGGGCGGCGGCGGCGTGATCGGCAACGACTTCGTCGCCAAGGCGCCCGCCGACGGCTACACCGTGCTGGTCGCGATCACCCAGATCATCCAGGCCCCGAGCCTGTTCGCGAAGCTACCCTACGACGTGTTCAAGGATCTCGCGCCGGTGTCTCAGGTGGCGCTGTCCACGGTGGTGTTGACCGTACCCGAGGCGCAGCCTTTCAAGACGGTGAAAGAGCTCGTCGATGCGGCCAAGGCCAATCCCGGCAAGTTTCCCTATGGCTCGTTCGGCAATGCGACGACCTCGCATCTCTATGGCGAGTTGCTGAAAAAGGATGCCGGCATCGACATGACGCATGTGCCGTATCGCGGCGCGTCGCCGCTGTTGAACGACCTGCTCGGCAATCAGGTTACGGCCGGCTTCATCGATCTCACGACCGGCGGCGCGCAGATCGCGGCCGGCAAGATTCGGGCGCTCGCAGTCGGCGGCTCGAAGCGCCGGACCTTCCTGCCGGACACGCCGACGATGGCCGAACTCGGCTATAAGGGGTTCGAGGCTGAGGGCTGGGTCGGCGTCTTCGTGCCGGCGGCGACGCCGAAGCCGATCGTCGACAAATTGTCCGCGGAACTCGACCGCATCATCAACACTGACGCCGACGCGATCAAGAAGCTCGAGGCGGTCAGCCTTGTGCCGGTCGGCGGCACGGCGGAGCAATTCGCCGGGGTGATCCGCAGGGACGCGGTCATCTGGGCGGACGTTGCGAAGGCCGGCGGCGTCAAGGGCGAGTAGTTATTGTCGCGCGAGATGCTTGGCGAAGAACGCCAGGCTGCGCTGCTTCGCCAACTCTGCACTTGGCTTGTCGTAGCTCGCGCGCTCGTCGCAGCCAAAGCCATGCTGCGCACCGGGATAGACGAACACCTCGACGTCCGGCCGCTTGGTTGTGATGGTTTCGACGTCGCTCAGCGGAATGCCGGAGTCGTTTTCGCCGAAATGCAGTTGCGTCGGCACGGTCGGCTTGTCGTCGGCGAAGCGCACCACCGCGCCGCCATAATAACCGATTGCGGCAGTGAGACCCGAAAGCCGGGTTGCCGCCCCATAAGCGATGCTGCCGCCGAGACAAAAGCCGATAATCCCGACCGCGCCGACGTCCTTCACCGCATCGATCGCCGCCTGCGTGTCGCGCAGCATGGCCGGCCAGTCCGGATCGGCAACGAATTTTCGCGCATGGGTCACTTCCTCCGGCGAATAGCCGGACTGGAAATTGGGTTCGATCCGATCGAAGATCGACGGCGCGATGGCGACGTAACCCTGCACGGCGAAGCGGTCGCACACGTTGCGGATGTGATGATTGACGCCGAAAATTTCCTGAATGACGACCACCGCAGCCTTCGGTGTGCCGTCCGGATCGGCACGATAGGCGCCGAGTTCAAAGCCGTCCGACGCCTTCAGTTTAAGATCGTGTCCCATAACGTTGGTCATTTCCTGGTTTAGCGCCACATCCAGTTGCGGCCCCAATCGGCTTTCCAGCCGGCGAGACGGCCGCGACGAAACTGCAAAAACAACTTGTCGGTACGCGGAAACAGTCCGCCGCCGCCCACCGAGCGGATCGTGAGGTAGATTTCCTCGCCGGGCCGGCCGCTGACGTAATCCAGCGGCGTGCCGAGCGCGATGGCGGCATCTGGTGCAGTCATGCCGAATGCCAACGGCGTCGCATTCGACAACGTCGCGTTGAACGTCGCATGCAGCGGAACAAATCGCGGCAGCGGTTCCGCCTGCGCCGGCATCGCGACCAGCATCGCGAGGCCAAGCGCTGTCGTCATCCATCGCGCCATTGCAAAACGCTCCATGTTGTAACCCTGCGCTAACCCAATCGGAGTGGTCATTACGTCAGTAGGCGAGCGTTAACAATGCGTGCTTACCGTGCCGGACGGAAGCCCTCATCGACACTTGTGATCGGCAACGCCACGTAGATGATTTGAACCATGTTTGCAGCCGCGCCTCAGACCAGGTCGAACCGCCGCCTTTTGCTCATTTCCGATCGCAGCGACCACAGCAAGGATCTGGCGACGATCCTGTCGTCTCTGGGTGACGTCACCGCGCTTGCAGCCTCGAATATGCCTGAAACGCCGGAGAGCGACATCGCCGGCATCGTCGTCGAGATGGATTTGCGCAGCGCCGCCAATGTCCAAGTCGTGCGTCAACGTCTTTTGAACAAATCCTATCAGCCTTTGCCGCGGCTGTTCGTGCTGGCCGAGGCGTTGCATCACGGTTCGATGCAGGCATGGGCGCTCGGCGCCACGGATACGATCGCCCGGCCGTTCGACGCGCGCGGTCTGCAGCAACGCATTCACGCGTCGTTCCCCGCGATGCCGGCGAAGACCGACGGCACCGCGAGCGGGCGGGCTCTCACCAAGGGCATCGCCGCGGCGCATCTCGTGATGGCCAAGATTTTCGATCGCCTGCCGCGCGGTATCGCGCTCACGTTCAGCGACGTGATGCAGGCCGAGAGCCATATCATCAAGGCGATCAAGCGCTCGTCCTTGCGCGAATGGCTGGCCTTGGTCGGCAAGCACCATGATTCAAGCTATCGCCATTGTCTTTACGTCGCGGGCTTTGCGGTCGCCTTCGCGCAGCATCTCGGCATGCGCGAGGACGACCAGCGCCGGCTGACGCGCGCGGCCTTGCTGCATGATGTCGGCAAGGCGTTCATTCCGCTGTCGATCCTCGACAAGCCCGCGGCGTTGACCGAGGCCGAGCGTATCGTGATGCAGACCCATCCGCGGCTTGGCTACGACACGTTGACCCAACAGGGCAGCTTTCCGCCGGAAACGCTCGACGTGGTGTTGCACCATCATGAATTTCTCGATGGCACCGGCTATCCGGACGGCCTGTCCGGCGACCAGATCAGCGATATCGTGCGGATCATCACCATCGCCGATATTCATACGGCGCTGACCGAAGGCCGCGCCTATCGTGCGCCGATGAGCCATGCACAGTCGTTTGCCACATTGGAATCGATGCAGGGCAAGCTCGACCCGCATTTGCTGCAGGCGTTTCGCCCGGTGGCGTTGGGGATGTAGAAACACGTCGTCATTCCGGGGCTTGGACGGCTCTTGCCGGACGAGAACCCGGAATCGGTTCGAGGTGAACATGATCAGATTCCGGGTTCGCATGCGGCTGTCGCCGCCCGCGCCCCGGAATGACAGAGTCAATCCAGCAGCTTGCGCAATTCCGCCTTCGCGACTTTCTCCAGCGTCGAGCGCGGCATCTCGTCGACGAACCGAATCTCGCGCGGCACCTTGAAGTCGGCGAGCTTGTCGCGGCACGCCGCCATCACCGCATCGTGCAATCCCGACGCGGCTTTTGCGACGCCGCCCTGCGGGATGATGAACACGACCGGCACCTCGTCCAGCATCGGGTGCTTCTTGGCGACAACCGCGGCTTCGCGCACGCCCGGGATTATGGCAATGACCTGCTCGATCTCCGAGGCCGCGACATTCTCGCCGCCGACCTTGAGCATGTCCTTCGCGCGATCGCCGAACTTGATCGTGCCGTCGTCCATCAAGGTGACGCGGTCGCCGGTGAGAAAGAAGCCGTGCTCGTCGAACGAGTCGCGCGTCGCGGCCTCGTTGTACAGATATTCCTTGAACAAGGTCAGGCCGGGAATGCCCCGAATCGAGAGATTGCCGGTCTCGCCCGGCCGCGTCGGCGTGCCGTCATCGTCGGTCACTCGGATACGATATTCCGGCGCGGCACGGCCGATGACATTCGGCGTGTTCGGCTGATCGACCTCGCCGACGATGCCGTGAGTGATGGTTTCTGTCATGCCCCACCAGCCGATTGTCTTGACTCCGAAACCGGCGAAGGGCGTCGGATCGCACACCGCATTGCCCCAAAGCCGGAAGCTGTGGTCTCTCGGGATTTCGTGCTCGAGCAGCGCCTTCATGCAAAACGCGATGGTCGAATTCCAGGTGCAGCCATGCTCCAGCGCGATCGGCCAGAAGCGCCGCGCGGAAAACCGCGGCTGGATCACGCAGGTGCCGCCGACCCACAGGCTCGACAGCATCGAATAGGCCAGCGCATTGGTATGGAATAGCGGCAGATAGGCCAGATGGACGTCGGTCTTGTGCAGACCCTGATGCACCGCATTGATCCTGGCGCCCCAAAGCGCATTGGCATGCGTCCACAGCACCGCCTTCGGCCGCGACGTCGTTCCGGATGTGTATTGCACGCTGCACGGCGCCTGCGGATCGGCGGCGCGGCGCGGCCGGTCGGCGCTGTCGGCAAATAGCGATTCGAAACGTTCGGCCTTTGGCACGGCATGCGTCCGTTCGACGCCGGCATCATGCGAGGTAACGGCAATCCATTTCAAATCACGGCAATTGGCGGCAACGAGTTCGGCATAAGACGGCTGGGTGATCGCGGCGACCGCGCGGCAATGGCCGGCGAAATAGTCGATCTCGGCGGCGGCCGAGCGCGTATTGGTGGTGACGGCGATCGCACCGAGTTCGACGCAGGCGAACCAGGCCAGCAGCAACTCGATGCAATTGTCCATGTGAATCAGCACATAGTCGCCCTGCTTGATGCCGCGCCGGGCGAGGCCTGCGGCCAGCGCGCCGGTGCGCTCATGGAATTCGCCATAGCTCCAATGGCGAGCGGGTGCATCGAACGGCGCCCAGATCAGAAACGGATGATCGCGCCGCGCTTGCGCATGCAGACGCAGCAGCCACGGCACGTCGAGACCGGCGAAGGGGCCGACGATTCCGGCGGCTTCGGGAAGGCGGCTCATGGCAGATCCTCGGCGTAAGATGAAATCTCGATCAGGCTGCCGTCGGGGTCGCGGCAGTACACCGAACGCAGCGTGCCGCGCGCGCCGTGCCGTTCGCACGGACCCTCCTCGATCGCGACATTGTTTGCTTTGAGATGCGCGACCACCTTGTCGGGCGAAGATGTCGTAAGGAAGCAGAGGTCTTCGCTGCCGGCCGATTCATGATCGGCGGTGAACCAGTCGGTCTTTGACATGCCGAGCGGGCGCAAATTGATCTTGTTGCGGCCGAATGTCAGCATCGTGCGTGGTGGCTTGCCGCCGCCGGGATCGAAAGTCTCGACACCCATGCCGAGAATTCTGGCGTACCAGTCGGCGGATCGCGCGACATCGCTGACATTGAGGACGAGGTGATCGAGCGCATCGACGTTGAGCGACATGATCTGGTTTCTCCCAGTTGATTTTTGTTGCGGCGCGATGCGACTTTTGCCGCGCTAGCCGTGGACCGTTTTCTGGTTACAATCCTGCTCGTTGTCAATTCAACGCAGCGGACCGCGCGCCAAGTCGCGGCCAAAGGGAGCAAAACTCATGGTGTCACGTCGTGCCGCGATTGCGGGTCTCGCGCTAGGTCTGCCAGCTTTCATTCTGTCGGCGGGACGCGTATCGGCGCTGGACTATCCGACCCGTCCGGTGAAATTCGTCGTGGGCTATCCCGCCGGGGGCGCAACCGACATTCTGGCGCGGCTGATCGGGCAGCGGCTGTCGGAGCGCACCGGCCAGCAGTTCATCATCGAGAACAAGCCCGGCGCAGGCAACAATATCGGCACCGATGCGGTCGCCAAGGCCGAACCGGATGGCTACACGATCCTGCTGGTCAATCCGGCCAATTACATCAATGCCTCGCTCTATGCGAAGCTGCCGTTCAATTTCATTCAGGACATCGCGCCGGTCGCGGCGTTCAACCGCACCGCCAATGTGATGACCGTGGCGAAGGACGTGCCGTCAAAGACCGTCGCGGAATTCATCGCTTACGTGAAAGCCAATCCCGGCAAGGTGAATATGGCGTCGTCCGGCAACGGCACCTCCGTGCATCTGTCCGGCGAGATGTTCATGATGATGTCCGGCGCGAGGATGCAGCATGTGCCGTATCGCGGCGCCGCGCTGGCGATCACCGACATGCTCGGCGGGCAGGTCCAGGTCATCTTCGACAATATGCCGTCGATCATTCAGCACATCCGCGCCGGCAGCCTGCGGGCTTTGGCGGTGACGACCGACACGCGGTCGGAACTGCTGCCCGACACGCCTGTCGTTGCCGACACCGTGAAGGGCTACGAGGCGAGCGCGTTGTTCGGCATGGGTGCGCCGAAAAAGACGCCACCGGAGATCATCGCCAAGCTGAATGCCGATGTGAACGCCGTGCTGGCCGAGCCTGCGGTCAAGGCCAAGCTGATCGACCTCGGCGGCGATCCCTTGATCGGCACGCCGGAGGCGTTCGGCAAGATGATCGCGGCCGAGACCGAGAAATGGAGCAAGGTCGTACAGGCGGCCGGCCTCAAGGTCGAATAGGAAGACACACCGCCGCGCTGGGAACGAAACAAGCTCCGCGCGGCTTATGTTGAATGCGGCAGAAGCCGCGATGACAGGAGTATCCCATGCGCAGCGTCATTCTTGTTGCAGCCATCGCCGTGAGCGGGCTGTCGGCGTTCAGTGCGACGCCTGCCGCGGCGATCGACTATCCCTATTGCGTGCAGGGCCGTGGCGTCGGCTACCCCGGTGATTGCTCCTACTCAACCTATGAACAGTGCCAGGCCAGCGCGTCCGGCCGGAATGTGGCTTGCGGCATCAATCCGCGCGCCGCCTTTGGTCAGACCCGCCAGCGTGGCTACAATGACGGAGGTTACGCTCCTCGCGAACGCGGCTATCGTCGCGCGACCCGTGATGACTATTATTACGACCGCCGCTATTGAACGGCGGCCGCTGCCGCTCCGTTACAGGATTGCTGCGATCAGGCCCATCTGCCGGGCCTGTTCGGCTTCGAGATACCAGTTCGACGGCGCGCGTTCGAGCACCTCGTCGATGGTCACGCTTGATCCGAGAATGAGGTTCTGGAACCCTTCGTTCTGGATCGCGATCGAGCACTCGATTTCGTTGAGCGCGGCCTTTACCGTCGCCACGCAGGTCGTCAGCGGGCCATCGAGCCGCAATTCCTTCGCGAGCTTGCGTTCGTGAATCATCAGCCGTGTGCCGCGCGTGAGATAGCGGTTCTCGCGGTGGAAGAAGCTCATGAAGGTGGTGCCGGCGGAATAGATCGCGGCCTTGCCGAGAAACACGAAGCGGCGCTCGGGATTGGTCTCGCTGGCGAAGCGGATATCCTCGCCCATCATGCGGGCCACTTCAGGGTCGCCGCCGAGCGTCGAGAGTTCGACGACGACGAAATTGCGATCACCGGTCGCGGAGAGTTGAGCGCGGAAATTGATGTACATCGCGTCATCGACGACCCCGAACAAGGCAATGGCGGGGGCTTGAAAGTCGGCGGCAGTCAGGGTCTGAGGCATCGATACCCATCATCGTTCATCTTGGAACCGGCGCTGTTCAAGCCGCGACGTCACGATTGGTTTCGTTGGAATGTTGCTTTGCACAAAGTTTGCGCGGGCTCTCTATCCGTGATGTGGGTGAGAGGTCGTCTTCGGGCGCTGCATGGCTCCCTCTCTCGTGAGGTGAGGGGTCCGGTTTCTCGCCAGTCCTCCTGACCCAAAAGCTCCGCTTCGCTGCTTCCGACCTCGGCGGGGAGAGGTGACGCAAACTCCCCCGCCGTTCCGGGACAAACGCGATCTAATCCCTCACCACCCGCACGGCGCCCTTCGCGGCGCTGGTGGACATCGCCGCATAGGCCTTCAGCGCCATCGTGATCTTGCGCGGGCGCACATGCTCCGGCTTCCAGGCGGCCGCGCCCTTGGCCAGCATCGCCGCGCGGCGACTGGCGAGCGTCGCGTCATCGACCACAAGTTTGATCGAGCGCGACGGGATGTCGATCTCGATGCGGTCGCCTTCTTCGACGAGGCCGATCATGCCGCCTTCGGCCGCTTCCGGCGAGACGTGGCCGATCGACAGACCGGACGTGCCGCCGGAGAAGCGGCCGTCGGTGATCAGCGCGCAGGCCTTGCCGAGGCCTTTCGATTTCAGATAGCTCGTCGGATACAGCATTTCCTGCATGCCGGGGCCGCCGCGCGGACCCTCATAACGGATCACGACAACGTCGCCGGGTTTGATCTTGTTGGTCAGGATCATGTCGACCGCGGCGTCCTGGCTTTCGCAGACCCGCGCCGGGCCGGCGAATGTCAGAATGCTCGCGTCGACGCCGGCCGTCTTCACGATGCAGCCGTCGATCGCGATATTGCCTGACAGAACAGCCAAGCCACCATCCTGCGAGAAGGCATGCGCGGCATCGCGGATGCAGCCGGTCTCGCGATTGGTGTCGATGTCCTCGAAGCGGCGCGCCTGGCTGAACGCGACCTGCGTCGGCACGTTGCCGGGCGCGGCCTTGTAGAACGTCTTCACGCTTTCGCTCAGGGTGCGCTTGATGTCCCAGCGGTTGAGCGCATCTTCCATTGTCGGACTGTGCACCGTCGGGAGGTCGGCGGTGATGAGCCCGGCGCGATCGAGTTCGCCGAGAATCGCCATCACGCCGCCGGCGCGATGCACGTCCTCGAGATGGACGTCCGGCACCGAGGGCGCGACCTTGCACAGCACCGGGACGCGGCGCGACAGCCGGTCGATGTCCTGCATCGTGAACGGGATCTCGCCTTCATAGGCGGCGGCCAGCAGATGCAGCACGGTGTTGGTCGAGCCGCCCATCGCGATGTCGAGCGTCATCGCATTCTCGAACGCCTTGAAGCTCGCGATATTGCGCGGCAGCGCGCGCGCGTCGTCCTGCTCGTAATAGCGCCGCGCCAGATCGACGATCAGGTGTCCGGCCTCGACGAATAATGACTTGCGATCCGCATGCGTCGCCAGCACCGAACCGTTGCCGGGCAGGGCAAGGCCGAGCGCTTCGGTGAGGCAATTCATCGAATTGGCGGTGAACATGCCCGAGCACGAGCCGCAGGTCGGGCAGGCCGAGCGCTCGATCACGGCGACCTCTTCGTCGCTGACCTCGTCGTCGGCGGCGGCGACCATCGCGTCGATCAGATCGACCGCCTTGATCTTGCCGTTGATATTGACCTTGCCGGACTCCATGGGACCGCCGGAGACGAAGACCGCCGGAATGTTGATCCGCATCGCGGCGATCAGCATGCCCGGCGTGATCTTGTCGCAATTGGAGATGCAGACCATCGCGTCGGCGCAATGCGCGTTGACCATGTATTCGACGCTGTCGGCGATGATCTCGCGCGACGGCAGGCTGTAGAGCATGCCGTCATGGCCCATCGCGATGCCGTCATCGACGGCGATCGTGTTGAATTCCTTGGCGACGCCGCCGGCTTTCTCGATCTCGCGCGCGACCAGTTGGCCCAAGTCTTTCAGATGGACGTGGCCCGGCACGAATTGCGTGAAGGAATTGACGACGGCGATGATCGGTTTGCCGAAATCCTCGTCCTTCATGCCGGTGGCGCGCCACAGCCCGCGGGCGCCGGCCATGTTGCGGCCATGGGTGGTGGTCCGGGAGCGGTAAGCGGGCATGAGCGGTCCTTCCTGCAGGCGGCGTCTGGCGCGGTCTTGATCAGTGGAGAGTTGTTCTAAAGGCGTTTGAGCCGAGCGCAAGCGCTGCCGGACCGCTGTTTTCGGCATGCCAGCAGCGTTCTCGCCTTCGGGCATGGAGGGTTGAGGCGGCTGAAGTCGAGAAACCGCCTCCAATGACCGGAATTCGACCCGGAGAGAGTGACGCCGCAGGCGCAGGAGGGCTACAAGAACGACACGGTCCGTCGTTGCCACCTTATGATCCGAGGTGCGTTGATGCCGGCAACCGGCGATCATCTTTCGCCGCAAGGGAGTGCGAGTTTGAGCGTTGCCTTTACCAAGGAAGACAGTGCGGCGACGGCGTCGGAAACGCTGCTGCCCGACCGTCCGATTTCGCCGCATCCAAATCTCGTAACGCGAGCGGGACTGAAAGCGCTGGAGCTGCAACTCCAGGCCGCGAACCAGGCGTTGCAGGCGACCGCGTCGATCGAAGATGTCAACGAACGACGGCGGCAAGCTGAAATCCCGTCGCGGGATGCGCGCTACTTCGCGGCCCGCGTCCGGACGGCGCAGGTCATGCCTGATCCCGGCTTGAACACGATCGTCGCCTTCGGCAGCACAGTCACGTTCGGCCGGAACGACGGCCGCGTGCAGACCTATCGGATCGTCGGTGAGGACGAAGCCGACCCGAAAACAGGCTCGATCTCCTTCGTCTCTCCGGTGGCGCGATCGTTGATGGGAAAGACTGTCGGCGACGTCGTCGGCACCGGCGATCGGGCGCTTGAAATCATCGCGACGTCGTAGCGTGAATTTTCTCGCGAGCAGGCATGCGGGCCGGCAGGGCGAGCCTTTGATTAGAGGGTCAGTCGCGTGCGAGGTCATCGTTTCGGCTGCCCCGGATGTCGTGTGCTTTCGAGAAGCCGACCCCCGACGGCCGGAGGTCGAGCGCCTCGACGGACGATGGCGGAAGTGAAGCCTGGCAGGCGGCGAAAGATCCGAATTCCCGTTCCCTTGTCGCAGGTTAACTCAATTTCGCAACTGGACGTTGCCGGGTCCGAATCAGCGGGGTAGGATCGGCTTGTGCTGGAAAACATAGGCCGCTCGTACGATCTCTGGAAATGGATTGATCGCTATGCCCGTCGTCAATGATTACACCGCGCTTCTGAGTGGCAGCTATTGGGGCGGTATCGAAAGCACCGGCCAGCCCGTCATCGTCACCTTCTCATTTCCGACGGCCGCACCGGCCTACGATTCAAGCATAGGCGGCTTCACAGCAAGCACGGTCGCAAGCTTTCAGGCTTTCAGCGCCGCCGAGCAGCAGCAAGCGCTCAGCGCCCTCGGGGAATGGGCCAAGGCGTCCAGTATCACCTTTGTCGAGGTGGCGCCGGGCCACGGCGATATCAACTTCCAGAAGGTCGACTTCGACACGACATTCGGACCCTCATATAGCGGCGACGGCGGAATCGGCTTCTATCCGTTCGGAAACTGGAATTTCTTCAGCTATCCAAGCTTCAGCAACGATCTCGACTCCTCCGGCGACGTTTTCATGAATACCCGGTTCGAGACCGGCGGCGGCGCAAGCGCGACCGTGAACTATGGCACGCTGCTGCACGAAATTGGCCATGCCATTGGCCTTAAGCACCCGACCGAGGTGGTCACGGATTTCGCGGCTGACCCTGACGTGACGCACGACCAGGTCTTGTCGTCCGACGATCCTCTGCGCACGATCATGGCCACCGTCGGCGGCGGCACCGGGCACCTGATGAGTCTGGACAAGACAGCGGCTGCTTTCATCTATGGCGCCGATATAACCGGCAAGCCGGATGTCGTGACAGCCAGCACCTCGGCCACCTATTCCGTGGCGCAGAACCATTCGGTAGCATCATGGAACTGGAATGCCAGCACGCAGACGCTGACCGAGACCGGCCGCGCGACCGACGACGTCATCCGCGGCACGTCGGTGTCCGATGTGATCAACGGCGGCGACGGAAACGACAGGCTGTTCGGTCTTGCAGGCAACGACACGCTCAATGGTGGCAACGGCAACGACGCGCTCTTTGGCGGCTCCGGCGCTGACCGCATGGTCGGCGGTGACGGGGATGACAGCTACTTTGTCGACGATGCGGGCGCCGTCATCGTGGAAAGCCTGAACAAGGGGTATGACTCCGTTTACGCCACCGTCAGCTTCACGCTCAAGGCCAACTTCGAGGTCTTGCAACTCTTCGGTAACGGCCTGACCGGCAAGGGCAGCAACGACGCCAACTCGATCTTCGGCGATGGCGCCTTCGGCAACACGCTGTACGGCTTGAACGGCAACGATTACATGGTTGGCGGCAGCGGCGTGGATACGCTTTACGGCGGCAATAACGACGATACGCTGTTCGGCCAGGATGGGAACGACAAGCTGCTCGGCAGCGCGGGGAGGGACATTCTGGTCGGTGGCCTTGGCAAGGACACACTCACCGGCGGCGCCGATGCGGACGTCTTCCGGTTCACCAATATCAACGAGAGCGGAACCACCACGACGACGCGCGACATCATCACTGACTTCAAGGATCACACCGCGGCATCGTCGCCGGTCGATGCCGACACGATTGATCTTTCCGCCATCAATTCCGGTGCGGCCAACGGCAGCTTCATCTTTATCGACACCGCCGCCTTCTCGCACACGGCCGGCGAATTGCGCTGGCAACAATTTGCCACCATGGCGGTCGTCTCCGGCGATACCAACGGAGACGCGATTGCCGATTTCACGATCCAGTTGACGGGCGCGCATACGCTGCATAATTGGGACTTCAATCTTTAGAATGAAGACTCATAAATTGTACCAGGAAGATGCGCGCATTCGTGTTGAGCGTTTCCGAAATGATTAGACGACATTTGTCCTTACGGTTCCAACATTAGCAGCGGGGTTCACCCGCCTCGAACATTCAGGTGTTACCTAAACTGATATTTATTGCCGCGCGTTGAATCGGTGGGACATGCCCCGTCTTTGAGAAATGACGACAATCGGCGTGCTTTCCGAAAAGTCCAACCACGCGCTCCATTTCATGAAGCTATTTCTCGCGAGACTTTTTATCGATGCAGCAATTTCCGGTGTCACGTTCAGGCAGGCCGAGATCTGGCGAATTGGAAGCTGCGTTACGGGCGTGCCGGAATGCGCTGATTGGCGTCGGCTTGATGAGCTGTATGATCAATCTGCTGTATCTTACCGGCTCGCTCTTCATGCTGGAAATCTACGATCGTGTGTTGCCGAGCCGGAGCGTGCCGACGTTAGTCGGCCTCGTGGTTCTCGCCGGCGGGCTATACGCCGCGCAGGGTTTGCTTGACCTGCTGCGCGGCCGCATCCTGACCCGGATCGGCACCTCGCTCGACGAGGCCATGAGCGCGCGTGTCTTTGCGACGATGATTCGCCTGCCGCTCACTGTCGGCGGTCGTAACGAAGGGTCGCAGCCGTTGCGCGATCTCGACAATGTCCGCTCGTTCTTGTCGGGCATGGGGCCGGGCGCATTGTTTGACCTGCCCTGGTTGCCGTTTTACCTGGCGATCTGCTTTGCCTTTCACGTTCTCATTGGAATCACCGCGCTGGTTGGCGGCCTCATCCTGGTCGTGCTGACGATGATGACCGAAATAATGTCGCGCGCGCCCGCGCGGGAGGCGATCGGTCTTGCGACAAGCCGCAGTGATCTGGCGATGACGTCACGCCGCAATGCCGAAGTTGTCGCCGCGATGGGCATGTCGTCGCGGATGACGGCGCGATGGCGCGAGAGCAATCAGCGCTACCTCGCCGGCAACGAGCGCGCCAGCGATGTTTTTGGCGGGTTTGGCGCGATGGCCAAGGTGGTGCGCATCACGCTTCAGTCGGCGGTGTTGGCGGTCGGCGCCTATCTCGTGATCCATCAGGAGGCCACGGGGGGCATCATCATCGCCGGCTCGATCCTGAGCGCGCGGGCATTGGCGCCGGTCGATCTCGCCATCGCCAACTGGAAGGGGTTTGGCGCCGCACGACAGAGCTGGCGGCGCCTGAACGAACTGCTGGCGGCTTATCCGGAGCGGCCGACCGAAGCCCTGCTTGATCCGCCGTCGAAGCGGCTCGCCGTCGAAACCATCGGAATCGTACCGCCGGGCGACAATAAGCTGATCGTGCATGACGTCAGTTTCTCTCTGGAGGCAGGCAACGGGCTGGGCATCATCGGCCCCAGCGGCTCCGGGAAGTCCTGTCTGGTGCGGGCGCTCGTTGGCGTCTGGCAGCCTGCGCGCGGCAAAGTGCGGCTCGACGCGGCCTCATTGGATCAGTGGCCCGGCGACGTGCTTGGCCGCCATGTCGGCTACCTGCCGCAGGATGTCGAATTGTTCGCCGGCACCGTCGCGCAGAACATTGCCCGTTTCGATCCCGACGCAACCCCGGACTCCGTTCTCGCCGCCGCCCGCGAGGCCGGAGTCCATGACATGATCGTCACGATGCGCGACGGCTATGCCACGGAGATCGGCGATCGCGGCGCGGTCCTGTCGGCAGGGCAGGCGCAGCGCGTGGCGCTGGCGCGCGCGTTGTACGGCCAGCCATTTTTGATCGTGCTTGACGAGCCGAATTCCAATCTCGATGCCGACGGCGACGTGGCGCTGACCCGCGCCATTCGCGTCGCGCGCAACCGCGGCGCGATCGTCATCGTTGTCGCGCACCGGCCAAGCGGCATCGAAGGCGTCGATATGCTGCTGGTGCTGAAGGAAGGCCGCGTGCAGGCCTTTGGACCCAAGGATCAGGTTCTGGGAGAGGTGCTCCGACCCGCCCAATCGTCACCGCCGTCGATCAAACTCGCTGCCGAAGCCGCCAAATCATGACGTCGATCAAGCCAACCGGTTCCCGACGGTCGATCGGCAAGCACCTCACCATCGGCCTCACCGTCGTGCTGCTGCTCGTCGGCGGCATCGGCGGCTGGGCAGCGACGGTGCAGATTGCCGGTGCGTTGATCGCGTCGGGTGCATTGGTCGTCGATAGCAACGTGAAGAAAGTACAGCACCCGACCGGTGGCGTCGTCGGCGAATTACGGGCGCGCGACGGCGATATCGTCAATGCCGGCGATGTCGTGGTGCGGCTCGACGACACCGTGACCAAGGCGGGCCTCGCCATCGTCAACAAAAGCCTCAATGGCTTGTGGGCCCGTGCGGCCCGGCTTGAAGCCGAGCAGCAGGGCACGGATCGCGTCACATTCCCGACCGTGCTGACCGATCGCGTCAACGATCCGGATGTCGCTGCCGTGATGGCAAGCGAGACCAAATTGTTTGAAGTGCGCTTGACCGGCCGCGTCGGACAAAAATCGCAGTTGCGTGAGCGCATCTCGCAATTGAACGAGGAGATCACCGGCCTCGCCGCGCAGCGCGAAGCCAAGTCTCGCGAGATCGATCTGGTGGAAAAGGAATTGGTCGGCGTTCGCGAACTTTACGACAAACGCCTTGTTCAATTGTCGCGTTTGACCGTTCTGGAACGCGAGACTGCGCGGCTGACCGGCGAGCGCGCCCAATACACGGCGCAGACCGCCCAGGCCAAGGGCAAGATGACCGAGATCGAGTTGCAGATCATCCAGATCGACAAGGATGTTATCAGCGAGGTGTCCAAGGATTTGCGCGAGACCAATGACAAGATCGGCGAGGCCGTCGAGCGCAAGGTGACGGCCGAGGACCAATTGAAACGTATCGACATTCGCGCGCCGCAGACGGGCATGGTGCTGCAATCCACCGTTCATACGGTCGGCGGTGTGATCCCGGCGGGGGAGGCGATGATGCTGATCGTGCCACAAAGCGAGAGCCTGTCGGTGGAGGCGCGAGTGAACCCGCAAGACATCGATCAACTTCGGATCGGGCAAAAAACGCTGCTGCGGCTGTCGGCGTTCAACCAGCGCACCACGCCGGAGCTAAATGGCTTTGTCACGCGCGTCTCGCCCGACGCGACAACCGACCAACGCACCGGTCAAAGCTATTTCACGATCCGAGTGGCAATTCCGCCGGACGAGATCGCGCGGCTCGGCAATGTCAGGCTTGTCCCCGGAATGCCTGTCGAGGCCTTCGTGCAGACCGGCGACCGCACGATGCTGGCCTATCTCGTCAAGCCGCTCCATGATCAGATGATGCGGTCGTTTCGCGCCAGATAGTCCGATGCTTGGCGCGACGTCGCGGCACCATCAGATCAAGGTTCTCCCGCTCCGCACATGGCCTGTTGGCCGGGGACGGCGCCGAGCAATTCGCGTGTATAGGCATGTTCGGGATTGGCGAACAACTCCGCCGTCGGCTTCAACTCGACGATGACGCCGCGTTGCATCACCGCGATGCGATCGCAGATTTGGGCTGCGACGCGCAGATCATGGGTGATGAACAGCACCGACATGCCGAGCCTCGCCTTGAGGTCGTCGAGCAGCGCCAGCACCTGCGCCTGCACCGAGACGTCCAGCGCGGAGACGGCTTCGTCGGCGACAATGATTTCGGGATCGAGCGCCAAAGCGCGCGCCACGCCGATGCGCTGACGCTGGCCGCCGGAAAATTCATGCGGGTAGCGGTCGATCGCCCCCGCATCGAGACCGACCATGCCGAGCAGATCGCGCGCGCGCTGATGGGCAACCTTCGCATCGACGCCGCGCGCGATCGGGCCGTCGCTGATGATCTGGCCGACCTTGCGGCGCGGATTGAGCGACGCGTAGGGATCCTGAAAGATCATCTGAATACGATGCCGCTGTTCGCGCAGCTTCTGCCCCTTGAGGCTCGTCAGGTCGACATCGCCGACCCGCACCGTGCCGCAATCCGCTTCGACCAGCCGCACGACGAGCCGCGCGACGGATGATTTGCCGGAGCCGGACTCACCAACGAGACCGAGCGTTTCGCCCTGCAAAATCTCGAAGCTGACGGCGTCGGCGGCTTTCACTTTCCGGTCCGGGCGAAACCAGCCGCCCGCCGTGCCGTAAGTCTTGTCGAGACCGATCACGTCGACCGCCTTGGCGCGTCCCTCGAGCGGCGCACGCACCGGCGGCTGCATCGACGGCACGGCGGCCAGCAGCGCCTTGGTGTAATCGTGCCGCGGCCGGGTGAGAACCTCGGCCGCGCGGCCCTGCTCGACGACCTGGCCGTGACGCAGCACGACGACGCGATCGGCGATATCGGCGACGACACCGAAATCATGGGTGATGAACATCACCGCCATGTTGCGGCGGCGTTGCAGGTCGCGAACCAGTTTCAAGATCTGCGCCTGCGTGGTGACGTCGAGCGCCGTCGTCGGCTCGTCCGCGACCAGCACGGAGGGCTCCAGCGCCAGCGCCATCGCGATCATCGCACGCTGGCGTTGCCCGCCGGAGAGCTGATGCGGATAGGCGCGGATGATGCGTTCGGGATCGGCCAGGCCGACCTCGCGCACAAGCCCGACTGCTTTCGCACGCCGCTCGGCGGGGCTGAGCAACCCATGCGCCTCGAACATCTCGACGATCTGGTCGCCGATTCTCATGAGCGGGTTCAGCGCCGTCATCGGCTCCTGAAACACCATCGCGATATGGCGGCCGCGCACCTTGCGCCAGCCGTCTTCGTCGAGTTTCAGGAGGTCGCGACCCTCGACCATGATCGATCCGGTCTCGGTGCGGACCGTATCGGGCAGCAGGCCCATCAGCGCATGGGCGCACATCGATTTGCCCGAGCCGGATTCGCCGACGACGCAGACGATCTCGCCGGGCACGAGATCGAGCGAGATGCCGTTGACGGCATAAGGCCGCTCCGCGCCGGGCGGCAGCGCGATCGTCAGATCGCGAATGGAAACCGCAGGCGACATCAGCGGCTGTCCTTGCGCAGACGCGGATTGAGCACGTCGTTGAGCCCTTCGCCGATCAGATTGAGTCCGAGGACGGCAACCAGAATGGCGAGGCCGGGAAACACGGTGATCCACCATGCCTGCCGAACGACGGTGCGGCCGGCGCCGACCATGTAGCCCCATGAGATCAGATTGGGGTCGCCGAGGCCGAGAAACGACAACGACGATTCCAGCAGGATTGCAGTCGCGACCATCAGCGAGGCCAGCACGATCACCGGCGACAGCGCATTCGGCAGAATCTCGCGCCAGATGATCCAGCTACGGCTGTGCCCGGTGACGATCGCAGCCTGCACATATTCGCGGGTCCGCAACGACAGCACTTCGCCGCGAACCAGGCGAGCGACCGGCGGCCAGCTCACGATCGCGATCGCGCCGACGATCGAATAGATCGACGGTTGCAGGATGGCGACCAGCACGATCGCCAGCGCGAAGCTCGGAATGGTCTGGAAGAATTCCGTGAACCGCATCAGCGCGTCGTCGATCTTGCCGCCAAAGTAACCGGCGAGCGCGCCGAGCGGCACGCCGACGATCAGCGCCGCCAGCGTCGAGACGAGGCCGACCAGCAGCGAGACGCGCGCGCCATAGATCAGGCCAGCAAAGACGTCGCGGCCGAGCGCGTCGGTGCCGAGCGGCACGTTCGCGAGCGTGAAGGGCGGCAGGAACGGTCGCTGCACCATGCGCCATGGCGAGTTCGGAAACAGCCACGGTCCGGCAACCGCGACGAAAACCGCGACGCTGAGAATGAGGAGGCCGATCAAGCCGCCGGGATTGCGCAGCAGGCGTTTCAGGAAATCCATCATCACGCGAATTCGATGCGCGGATCGACCAGCCGGTAAACCAGGTCGGTGATCAGATTGAAGACCAGCACCATCGCCGAAGACACCACGAAGACGCCGAGCAGAAGATTGTAGTCGCGTTGCAGCAGCGCCTCGTACAGCAAACGGCCGATACCGGGCCATGCAAACACCGTCTCGACCAGCACCGCGCCGCCAACCAGCGTGCCGGCATGGACGCCGGCCAACGTCACCACCGGCAACAGCGCATTGCGCAGCACATGGCGGCGCTGGATCACATTGTCGCGCAGGCCCTTGGCGCGCGCGGTCTTCACGAAATCGAGCCGCTTCACTTCGAGCATCGAGGCCCGCGTCATCCGCGTATAGGTCGCCATGAAAAACAGGCCGAGTGTCATCGCCGGCATGATCAGATGCGCGCCGATGTCGAGCCCGCGCGCGATGCCGGTATAGCCGGCGCCAACGGTCTCGTAGCCGAAACTCGGCAGCCAGTTCAGCGTCACGGAAAACAACAGGATCGCCATCAGCGCAACCCAGAAGATCGGCGTGGCATAGAACAGCAACGCCGTGACGGTGACGGCGGTATCCGCCCAGGTGCCGGCGAAGCGCGCCGCCAGCATGCCGAAGGCGATGCCGAGGACGAGCGAGATGGCGAAAGCGGTCAGCGTCAACAACAGGGTCGCGGGGAGGCGTTCGGCGATCAGGCTCGCGACGGGCATCTGCTGGCGAAACGAGAAGCCGAGATCGAGGCTGAGCACGCCTTTGACATAAACGAACAACTGTTCGGGCAGCGGTTTGTCGAGTCCGAACTTTTCGCGCAATTGCGCGACGAACATCTGGTCGCTCGCGCCGGCTTCACCGGCCATCACCACGGCCGGATCACCCGGCGCCAGCCGGATCAAAAAGAAGTTCAGCACGACGATCGCGATCAGGACGATGATGCCTTTCGCGGTCCTCTGGGCAATAAAGGACAGCATCCGGCGCGATTACTTGTCGATCCAGGCGTCGCGAAAGCCGTCATTCACGCCGATGCCGGTGGTAATCAGGTTCTTGATCTTGCAGTTGGTGATGGTCGGAAACTGCAATTCGAGCATCCATGCGACGGGCACGTCCTCGACCAGAATCTTCTGGGCCTTGTCGTAGAGTTCCTTGCGCTTGGAATCCGGCGTCGCATTGGCGCCCTCCGCAAAGAGCTGGTCGATCTCGGGATTGGAATAGCCCTCGACGTTGTTGAAGACCTGGCCCTTGGCGATATTGCTCGAAATGTAGTTTCGGCCGACGCCGAGCGCGGGGTCGCCATATTGATAAAGGTACGTAAACGCGATGTCGTAATCCCAGTCGCCGATTTTCTGGTTCGAGCCCGGCACGTCTGTGGCGATGGTTTCGATATTGAAGCCGACATCGATCAAGTTCTGCTTCACGGCCTCGCCCCAGCGCTGCCACGTCTCGCCATAGGGCAGCGGCATGATGCGCACTTTCTCGCCCTTGTAGCCGGCCTCTTTCAGCAGGGCCTTGGCCTTGGCCGGATTGAACGGATATTTCGGCACGTCGTCGGTGTAGAACTTGATCGTCGACGCGGACGGGCCGGTCGCGACCTTGCCGAGCCCGTTCCAGATCACGTCCTTCGCGAAGTCGCGGTCGACCGCATACATGATCGCCTGACGGACCTTCTTGTCCGCCAGCGGGCCCGCGCGGTTGTTCAGCCACAGCCACGCCAGCGGGCTGAAAAATTCCCAGCCCTCGCCGGTCACGCAGGCGCCTTTGACCTTGCTCAGCCGCGGGACGTCGAAATTCTCGACCGAGCCGCCGGGCAGCACATCGACCTTGCCGGTCTCGAAGGCAACCGAGCGCGCGGCCGCGTCGGGAATGATCTGCCAATAGATGCCGTCGATATTCGGCTTGCCTTTGACGTGATAGTTCGGGTTTTTCACGAGTTGGATGAAAGAGCCCTTCTTCCATTCCTTGAACATGAACGGGCCGGTGCCGACCGGCGTGTTGTTGTTCGGATTGGTTTTGAAGTCCGTGCCCTCATAAAGATGTTTCGGGATCATCGGCATCGAGCCGACCTCGAAAATGCCGAGGAACGGGCCGAAGGGTTGCTTCAGCCTGAAGACGACGGTGGTGTCGTCGGGCGCCTCGACGCTGTCGAGCTGGACGAGGTTGGTGCGCGCGCGGGCATGCGTCTGCTTCAGCATCTCGATCGAGAACAGCACGTCGGCGGAGGTGAACGGCTTGCCGTCGTGCCACATCACGCCGGGCTTCAGTTTGAACGTATTGGTCTTGGCGTCGTCGCTGACGGTCCAGCTTTCGGCGAGGCCGGGCAGCGGTTCCAGCGTCTTGCCGTAGCGCAAGAGGCCTTCATAGATGTTGCCGGACACCATCTGGGTCGGGCCGTTCTGAATCAGCGCCAGCATGAGGCCCGGCGGTTCCGGCTGGATCACCGCATTGATCGTGCCGCCCATTTTCGGCTCTTGTGCCAGCGCAACCGCGCCAGAGCTGCAGGACAGAAGGAGACCGAGCGAGACCGCTTTCAACATGGCGCGTGATCCTGATGCTTGAACTGCTACAAGACAGGTCACACGCTGGCAGAGGCGCTCGCAAGATGAAGTTCGCGACACCTTTCGCTGGAAAATTGAGCATCTGCGAGATTGACGCGGGCAAGCGCGATGCGCTCTCTGCGCAGCGTGAACGAGACAGGAGTGGCGGCGTGAAGGCGGTCTATGACGAGCACCAGACGCGAGAGCAAACGAAGAACCACCGTGTCGCCGCGCGCGACGTCGATGTCCGTCGCGGCAATGACCGGCAGACTGTTTTCGATCGACGGCAGACGATGCGGATAGTCTCGCTTTTGTCCTGGGCGGGTTGAGTCGGCGCGATGATGGTGCAATCCGTTCAAACTCAAGTCTGGCGCGTCGGTGTCCTGTTCTCGCAGACCGGCGTCACCTCCGCGGTGGAGCAATCGCAACTCAATGCGACGCTGCTGGCGATTGACGAGGTCAATGAGAGCGGCGGCGTGCTCGGGCAGCCGGTCCAGCCCGTGATCTACGATCCGGCGTCGGACCCGAAACAATTTCGCGCATTGGCCGAGCGGCTCTTTGTGACGGACAAGATTCGCCTGCTGTTCGGCTGCTATATGTCGAGCACGCGCAAGGCGGTGCTCCCCGTCGTCGAACTGCATCGCGGGCTGCTGTTCTATCCGACGCTGTATGAAGGTTTTGAATACTCGCGGCACTGCATCTATTCGGGGGCGGCGCCGAACCAGAACGCGCTGCAACTCGCCAAATTCCTGCTCTCGACCTACGGCAACCGCTTTCTGCTGGTCGGCTCGAACTACATCTACCCTTATGAATCGAATCGGCTGATGGCCGATTTCGTCATGCAGGATCGCGGCAAGGTTCTCGACGAGATTTATGTGCCGCTCGATGCGCGGCAGCAGGATTTCGACAAGGTCATTGCCCGCATCAAGCGCACCTCGCCCGACGTCATCTTCTCGACGGTCGTCGGCCGCGGCACCGCCGCCTTCTACAAGGCCTATCGCGCGGCGGGGCTCGATCCGGCGCGGATGCCGATCGCAAGCCTGACCACGAGCGAGGCCGAAGTCGCCGAGATGGGGCCCGAAACGGCCGAAGGCCACATCACCGCGGCCCCGTTCTTCGAGACGTTGGCGACGCCGTCGGCGCGCGCTTTCGTAACGCGTTTCAAGGCCAAATACGGACCGGACGCGCCGGTGCCGGCCGCGGCCGAAGCGGCCTATTTCCAGATGCATCTGGCGATGCGGGCGCTGGCGCGCTGCGGCTCCGACGATCCGGATCGTCTTTTGGGTGAGTTGCGCGACTGCGAGTTCGACGCGCCGCAGGGCCGCGTCCGGATCGATCCCGACAACAACCACGCTTATCTGTGGCCGCGCATCGCCAGGCTCGATGCGTCCGGGCGTTTCCAGACGGTGTGGAATCCCGGCGTGCGGATCAAGCCGGACCCCTATTGCGTCGTGCAAAGCCTCGACGACTGGTCGGCCGACGACCTGCAAACGGCGCGGACCTGACCGCGATGGCCATTCAGATCCTTCGCGACCTTCGTGGGCTTCGGGTGCAGGTGGTGCATCCGCCCGACAGCGAACGGGTGCGGCTGATCGAGCATCTGCGCCGCATCGGCTGCATGGTCGAGGCGCAATGGCCGGTGCCGGAGTCCTGGAGCGAGTCCTGCGATGTCATGCTGCTCGCGATCGAGCATGACGTGCGTGACGACATTCAGCGGCTGCTGAAATCCGGCGACGGACCGCGGCCGACCTTGATCGCCATCGTCGGTTATGAAGATCCGACGACGCTGCAACTCGTGATCGAGGCGGGGGCGGTCGCCGTCGTCGAGCGGCCGATCCGTCCGTTTGGATTGCTGACCAACCTCACCATCGCCCGCAGCCTCTGGCTGGAGCGTCGCGAGAGCCAGAAGCGGCTGCGCAAGCTGGAGCGCAAACTCTCCGGCCTGCAACGCATCCAGAAAGCCAAGGCGATCCTGATGGAAGGTCAAGGACTGAGCGAGACCGATGCCTATGAGAGCATTCGCAAGCAGGCGATGGCCAAGCGCATCTCGATGGACGACATGGCGGCGGCCGTGATCCACGCCAATGAGGTCTTGCAGTACAGATCGAAAACTGATTAGTTTTTCAGATCGTCGGAGCAGAATGGAAACAGTCTGTTTCGATATTTGCCGAACCATCGATGATGCTGGTTTGGCGCGGCTGTGCAGCCCGAGCGATCCGTGAGGATCGGTCGGGCTTTTTTGTTTTTCGGCCAGCGAAACCAGCACGGACGACATTGCGTCGCCGGCATCGCCTCGCCGCGCGCGATCGAAACCCACGTTCAACCCAGGAGACGACGATGCATCACGGCGATATTTCTTCCAGCAAGGACACGGTCGGCGTCGCCGTCGTGAACTACAAGATGCCGAGCCTTCACACCAAGGCCGAGGTGCTGGCCAATGCGAAAAAGATTGCGGCCATGATGGTGGGCATGAAGCGGGGCCTGCCGGGCATGGACCTCGTGATCTTCCCGGAATATTCGACGCATGGCATCATGTACGACTCCAAGGAGATGTACGACACCGCTTCGGTCATCCCCGGCGACGAGACGGAAATCTTTGCCGAAGCCTGCCGCACGGCGAAGGTGTGGGGCGTGTTCTCGCTGACCGGCGAGCGCCATGAGGAGCATCCCAACAAGGCGCCCTACAACACGCTGATCCTGATGAACGACCAGGGCGAGATCATTCAGAAGTACCGCAAGATCATGCCGTGGGTGCCGATCGAGGGCTGGTATCCCGGCAATTGCACCTATGTCTCGGACGGCCCGAAGGGCATGAAGGTGTCGTTGATCATTTGCGACGACGGCAACTATCCCGAGATCTGGCGCGACTGCGCGATGAAGGGTGCGGAACTGATCGTGCGCTGTCAGGGCTATATGTATCCGGCGAAGGAGCAACAGATCATGATGGCGAAATCGATGGCATGGGCGAATAATTGCTATGTTGCGGTCGCCAATGCCGCCGGCTTCGATGGCGTCTATTCGTATTTCGGCCACTCGGCGATCGTCGGCTTCGACGGCCGGACGCTCGGCGAATGTGGCGAGGAAGAATACGGCATCCAGTATGCGCAGTTGTCGATGTCGCTGATCCGCGATGCGCGCCGCACCGGACAGTCGAACAACCATCTCTTCAAGCTGGTGCATCGCGGCTATACCGGAGTGATCAATTCCGGCGACGGCGACAAGGGCGTCGCCGCGTGTCCGTATGATTTCTACGCGAAGTGGATCGCCGATCCCGAGGGTACGCGCGAAATGGTCGAGTCCTTCACGCGAACCACGATCGGCACCGACGAATGCCCGATCGACGGTCTGCCGAACGAGAAGACCACGCATCGGTAGGGTTTTCGTCATTCCGGGGCGCGAGCAGCGCAAGCTGCGGGCGAACCCGGAATCTCGACAAGATTCCGGGTTCGCGTCCGCCAAGAGGCGCTCGCGCCCCGGAATGACGCATAGCTTCCGTCACCGCCGCGCCAGGCGGAAATAAAGTTCGGACAGCCGAACCGGCAAATCCGCGACGCGATTGACCAGCATGGTGTTGCCGCGCCCGAAGATGCGCGCCGCCGCTCCGATCCCGGCCGGACCCAGCACGACGCCGAAACCGTCGATGCCGCGGGCCCGCAGCCCGATCGCGGCGCGACGCGCATCCTCGACCAGATCCTGCGAGTCGGCGACATCGATGTCCGAAGGTTCGCCATCGGTCAGCACGATCACCAGCTTGCGGTCGCTTCCGGCGGTCCCGATCGTCGCGCCGGCATGGCGCAACGCTGCGCCGAGCCGCGTCGATTGACCGGAGGCCAGCCCCGCCAGCCGCGTCACGCAAGCCCGGTCATAGGGTTCGCCAAAATGTTTCACGGCGGTCATCGCCACATCGTCGCGGCCGTTTGACGCAAAACCTAAAAGACAGAACGGATCGCCAAGCGCGCTCATCGCTTCGGCAAGCACGGCGACGGCAAGGCGCTCGACGTCGAGAATGGTTTCGCCGGAGGCCAGACGGTCCCGCGTCGATTCCGAGATGTCGATCAGCAGTAGCACCGCGAGATCGCGATGCTTCGCCGCCGTCGTCCGAAAGATGCGCGGGTCCGGGTCCATTCCGCTTTTCAACGCGATGCCGGCTTCGAGCATCGCATCGACATCGAGATCGTGGCCGTCGAGTTGTCGTTTCAGTCGCACCGTGCGGCCGACCCGCATGCTGCGCACCAGTTGCCGCACACGCGTCCGCAGACCATCGGCGCGCTCAAGCGCAAGATCGACGCGCCGGGGATCGCCCGGCGTTGCCGCGACCTCGCGCACGGTGGTCCAGTCCGCGCGCTCGACACCTTGCACGCGGTCCCATTCAGGATAGGTCGCGACGATGCGGCCGCGTTTGTCGGGCGCGACCGGCTTGGCGCGTCTTTGTCGCGCGTCACCGTCGCCGGGTTCGGATGTGTCCTGGCCTGGCGCGTCCCGTTGCCCGGCACGCGCGGCATCGATCGGAACGTCGAGCACCTCGCCGGAGAGCGGCGCGTCGTCGCCGAAATCCCACAGGCCGAGACCGTCATCGCGATAGATCGGCTCGACCACATAGGTTTTTGGATTGAATTGAACGCGCATCTGGCCGAGATCGTTGCCGAGCAGCACGCCGATCTCGCGGCTGATCGCGGGATCGTCGCGCCGCGCAGCGACGTCGGCGAACATGCGCCGGCCCTTGTCGATGAAGCCGTCAAAATTGTCATAGTTCGGATCGAACAACGCCCGCGCCAGCCGCGCCAGCAACACCGGCGCGGTCGCGACACCCGACGGCATCGCGACATGGTAGGGCGACCACAGCCGCCGCAGGCCGGGAAATTGCCGCATCGCAAGCGCTTCAATCCGCGCATCCTCGATCAGCGTAACCAGCGCGATCTGTAGCGGCTTCAGCTTGCCGACGGGAAATTGCGCGCCGCCGAGCATCAGGTGGGCCTGCGCATGCGCCGCCGCGGCGCGGTAGAGAACGCGCGCCGCATCGCCCTGCACGCCGCGATAGGTCTCCGGCAGCCGAATGAGCGGTCCGGCGATCGCCGATCGGCGCTGCTGCGTTTGATCGACCGCGACCGGCAGGCTGCGCAGCAAGGGCGGCTGGCCCCATAGCATCGTCACGAAGGCTTTTGTCGCGCGCTCGGTTTCGGAGAAGCCGATGCCGGCGGAGGCGCGATGCAGCAGGCGTCGCGCGGATTCGTCCTGTAGCGTGAAAAACGCCAGTCTGCGCTGTTTGCTCGTCGATGCGAGCTTCAGCCCGGCCGCAATGAAATCGGCGAACGCGTCGAGGTCGCCCGCCGGCAGTATCGTCGCAGTCCGCGACGCGACCGCTTCGACCGATTCCGGCGCCTGCTCCGACAACATCTCCATGATGCGCCACCAGCGCGCCATGGCATGCGGCGTTTGCAGCAATCGTTGCGCGGTCGTCGACGCAACGATCGTGGAGGTGGCGGCTTTCGCGCCGGCGCGGCGGCAAATATGCGCAGCACTTTGCGCGCAGGCGATCAGCGGCGCGGGGCCGTCGCGCGGGGCCTGCCGCTTGCTGATGTCCCAGAACGCGATCAGGCAAGACGCGCCGGCATTGACGTCGAGGAGTTGCAGCGTGGCTGTTGCCCACGATCCCATCGCGTCGTGATCGAAGCGATCCGCCAGCGCGTCCCATGTCGCGAGAAACATCGGCCGCAACGCGTCGCGGCTTTGGATCAATGCGTGCAGCCGCGGCGTGCCGTCAGCCGACGGTGCTGCAACGAGCGTGCTGCTCACGGCAGGCAGGCCTCGACGGCCGCGCCGAGCGCCTCGCGAATGTCGGGATTGTCCGTGATCGGCAGCACGATGCTGGATTGCACGGCGGCGCGCAGCGGCAGGCCGGCGCGCACCAGCCGCCCGGCATGGATCAGCATCCGCGTCGATGCGCCTTCTTCCAGCCCGTGATGCTGCAGATTGCGCGACCGCGCCGCGACGGCAACCAGGAGATCGGCGAGCGCCGCGTCCGCGCCGGCTTCGCGCGCGACGATCGCGGCCTCGACCGACGCGGAGGGATAGTTGAAGTCGATCGCGAGAAAGCGTTGCTTGGTCGACTCTTTCAAGTCCTTTACGGCGCTCTGGTAGCCCGGATTATAGGACACCGTGAGCTGGAAATCCGCATGGGTTGCGACGATCTCGTTGTGCTTTTCCAGCGGCAGCATGCGCCTCGCATCGGTGAGCGGGTGAATCACGACCGTCGTGTCCTGTCGGGCCTCGACGATCTCGTCGAGATAGCAGATCGCGCCGTGACGGACCGCATGGGTCAGCGGCCCGTCGTGCCAGACCGTGCCCGAGGGCTCCAGCAAGTAGCGGCCGACCAGATCGGACGCGGTCATGTCCTCATGCGCGGCAACCGTGATCAGCGGCCGCTTGAGCCGCCACGCCATATGTTCGACGAAGCGGGTCTTGCCGCATCCGGTCGGACCTTTCAGCATCACGGGCAGGCGCTCGGCATAGGCCGCCTCGAAGACGGCGATCTCGTTATCGACGGCCTGATAGAACGGTTCGCTGGTGACGATATAGGCGTCGAGGGTCACGCATGTCTCCACTCGTTATCGTGGGAGCGGCGCCTCTGAAATGCAGGCAGCCGGTCCCGATGTCGGTTCGGGATGTGGCATGCCCTGCCGATGCGCGCGCCACGGCATCGGGGCGCGCAAGCAAGCGTCGATCACCGACGCCTCATGGCGATTAAACGTCGGAATGCGCTGCCGCACAAGCGTCGATCCGACACGACCGGCCGTGACCGACGCCTTTGCAAGCGGGAAACGCTCCGCTACTCTTTCGCGCAAGCAAAGCGGATATTTCCGGCTTCGTCGGAACAACAAGAAAAAACCAGGTGGACCCCATGACGGATCAAGCGACCCTGGCGCGCCCTGCGCCCGCCTCCGGCACCGCGATCGACCATGTCGACGTGCTGATCGTCGGGGCCGGGATATCCGGCATCGGCAGTGCCTATCATCTGACGGTGCAGCGGCCCGGCACCCGTTTCGTCGTACTGGAAACGCAGGACTCCTTCGGCGGCACCTGGCTGACGCATAAATATCCGGGCATCCGCTCCGACAGCGATCTTCATACGTTCGGCTATCGGTTCAAGCCGTGGACCTCCGCGCCGATCGCGTCCGCCGCTGAAATTCGCTCCTATATGGGCGAGCTGATTGCGGAGAACGATCTCGACCGCCACATCCGCTACAAGCACAAGATTTTGTCGGCGAGCTGGTCCAGCCAGACGAGCCTGTGGTCGATCGAGGCGGTCCGTCTCGACACCAGCGAGCCCGTGCGGTTCACGGCCGGTTTTCTCTGGATGTGTCAGGGCTATTACCGCCATTCCGAAGGCTACATGCCCGCATGGCCCGGCATGGAGACCTTCAAGGGCCGGATCGTGCATCCGCAGACCTGGCCGGCCGATCTCGATCTCACAAACAAGAAGGTCGTCGTTATCGGCTCAGGCGCGACGGCGGCCACCGTGGTGCCGGCGATCGCCGAGGACTGCGCGCATGTCACGATGTTGCAGCGCTCGCCAACCTATTTTCTCACCGGCCGTAACGCGATTGAACTGGCCGAGACATTGCGCGCGTTGCAGGTGAAGGAAGAGTGGATCCACGAAATCGTGCGGCGCAAGATCCTGTTCGATCAGGCGACATTCACCAAGCGCAGCTTTGAGGAGCCGGAGGTCGTGCGCAAGGAATTGCTCGGCGGTATCCGGGCGGTCCTCGGCGAAGGCCACGACATCGAGACGCATTTCACGCCGAGTTACCGGCCGTGGCGGCAGCGCATCGCTTTCGTGCCGGATGCCGATTTGTTCAAGGCGATCAAGTCCGGCAAGGCGTCCGTTGCCACCGACGAGATCGAGAGCTTCTCGGCGACGGGCATCGCGCTGAAATCAGGCGCCGCGCTCGACGCCGATGTCGTCATCACCGCGACCGGTTTCAATCTCAGCATTCTCGGCGACATCGCAATGGAGATCGACGGCAAGCCGTTGAATTTTGCCGACACCGTGACGTATCGCGGCATGATGTTCACCGGCGTGCCGAACATGGCGTGGGTATTCGGTTATTTCCGCGCGAGCTGGACGTTGCGTACGGATCTCGTGGCGGATTTCGTCTGCCGGCTTCTCGCGCATATGGCGGCGAAGGGCGTCACGCAGGTGGTCCCGGCGTTGCGGCCCGAGGATGCCGACATGGCGCTCAAGGAATGGATCGACCCGGAGAATTTCAATCCCGGCTACATGATGCGGCACATGCATCTGCTGCCGAAGCGCGGCGACAAGCCGGAGTGGCAGCACAGTCAGGATTATTGGGCCGAGAAGGATCAAATCCCTTTGATCGATCTCGACGACCCTGCATTCATCTATCGGTAGAGCGATGCTCGCCGTGGTCCCCGTTCTGCTATGCAAACGAAAGGAACGCGGCGACGTCTCTTATTTCGCCGACGCTGATTTCGCGCCCGATGGCGTGACTCGCCAGATGATGTTGCCGACGTCGTCGGCGACCAGCAACGCGCCCTGCTTGTCGAGATGCACGCCGACCGGACGTCCCTGCGCTTCGTCATTGGCGTTGATGAAGCCGGTCAGCACATCCTGCGGCCGGCCGGCGGGTTTGCCTTCCGGCGTGAACGGCACGAAGATTACCTTGTAGCCGCTGCGCGGATTCCTGTTCCACGAGCCATGCTGGCCGATGAACGCGCCGTTTTTCAAGGTGTCGGGAAACAGTGCGCCGGTGTTGAACGTCAGGCCGAGCGATGCTGTATGCGGCCCGAGCGCGTAGTCCGGCACGATCGCCTTGGCGACCAGTTCGGGTCGCTGCGGCGAGACGCGGATATCGACGTTCTGGCCGTAATAGCTGTAAGGCCAGCCGTAGAAGCCGCCATCCTTCGCCGAGGTCATGTAGTCGGGCACAAGATCGCTGCCGAGTTCGTCGCGCTCGTTGACGACGACCCACAGCGCGCCGCTTGAAGGCTGCCAGGCCGGGCCGTTGGGATTGCGCAGGCCCGCCGCGAACACGCGCGTCTGGCCGCTCACGCGATCGATCTCCAGGATCCCGGCGCGATCTTTTTCGGCGTCGATGCCGTTTTCGGCGACATTGCTGTTCGATCCGACCGTCGCATAGAGTTTTGTGCCGTCCGGGCTGGCGACCAGATCCTTCGTCCAGTGATGATTGATCGGTCCGCCCGGCAGATCGGCGAGCTTGGCGCCCGGCGTCGCGATCGACATC
Organism: uncultured Tardiphaga sp.; assembly: GCA_964244735.1. Lineage (GTDB taxonomy): Bacteria > Pseudomonadota > Alphaproteobacteria > Rhizobiales > Xanthobacteraceae > Tardiphaga. The sequence continues at coordinate 2,332 of CAXTJT010000016.1, read as the reverse complement.
TCGCCCGGGACATAGGTGTATTTCACCACCGCATCGGCATTGGCGACATAGAAATCATTGCCGACCAGCGCCATGCCGAACGGCGACATCAGCTTGTCGAGAAAGACGCTGCGGGTGTCGGCGATTCCGTCGCCGTCGGTATCGCGCAGCAGCGTGATGCGGTTGGCGCTGGGCACGCCGGCGCCCGCCCGCCCCATCACCATCTTCATCACCCACCCCTTGATGCCTTTGCCATCTTCCGGCTTTGGCGGCGCATTGGTCTCCGTCACGAGGACATCGCCGTTCGGCAGGGTGTAGATCGTGCGCGGATGGTCGAGGTTCTTGGCATAGGCCTTGACGGCAAATCCCTCGGCGGCCTTCGGGGTCGCGCCGTCCGGCCAGCCTGCCGCCTTGGCGATATTGACGGTCGGGATCAGCGATGTGGTCGGCGCCGGCAGCGTCGGAGAAGGACCGTAACCCTGCTCGACCGCCACGGTCGCCTTCTCGTTGCATGCCATCAATGGCAGGGCCAGAGCCCCAACGCACATCGCTCGCACCATCGTCCGCTGCATTGTCGCTCCTCGTGTCAAGGCTACTCAATGTCCGACATCTGCAAACGTTTCATCGCGTCCGAAATCGTGCCAATCGGACGCACTGAATGGCATTCGCGCCCACCCTTTTCCGCACAGCCTCCCTGCGCGCGGGTGCGTGGCGACGCGCCCGAACGATGCTAGGACAGATACAGGGCGCGGCGATCGGGATCGGGCCAATCAAGCGGGAGGCTCCATGTCCGATCTCGGCGTCGCCGAACCGCCCGTCATCCGACCGATCGTGCCAGAGCGCCAACCGCTGCCGCCGCTGACCGCGCCGCCCTCCAATCCCTTGATCGACGGCAAGATTTTGCCGACCCTGCTGCGGCTTTCCTGGCCGAATGTGGCGGCGCTGAGCGCCGGCACCTGCGTGGTGATCGCGGAAACCTCCTATATCGGCCGGCTCGGCACCGAATCGCTGGCCGCGATGGCGCTGGTGTTTCCGTTCGTCATCCTGATGATGACGATGTCGGGCGGCGCGATGGGCGGCGGGGTGTCTTCGGCGATCGCCCGCGCGCTCGGCGCGGGGGACACCGGCCGTGCCGCCACACTGGCGATTCATGCGCTTGTGATCGGCCTCTGCTTCGGCCTCGTCTTCATGGGGGCGATGCTGGTGTTCGGACCTCGGGTGCTGGCGGCGCTGGGCGGCCGCGGCGCGGTTCTCGAGCAGGCGATCGGCTATGTGCAGATTTTCTTCGCGGGCGCGATCATCCCGTGGCTGATGAACACGCTGGCGGCGATCCTGCGCGGCACCGGCAACATGAAGCTGCCGTCGGCGATCGTGCTGAATTCGGCGGTCTGCCAGATCGTATTTGGCGGCGTGCTCGGGCTGGGCCTCGGTCCGGTGCCGCAATTCGGCATGCGCGGCGTCGCGGCGGGGTCGCTGATCGCCCTGGGCATCGGCGCGTCGATCATGGCGTGGTACATTTTTTCCGGACGCGCGCGCGTCAAGCCGACGTTTCGCGGCGTGACGATCGAGCGCGGATTGTTTGTCGACATCCTCAAGGTCGGCGCGGTGTCGTGCTTCACGCCGCTGCAGTCGGTGCTGACGATCACGATCTTCACCCACATGCTGGCGGGCTTCGGCACCGAGGTGCTGGCCGGATACGGCATCGGCGCGCGGCTGGAATTTCTGCTGACATCGATCGCCTTCGCGGTCGGCGTCGCCTCGGTGCCGATGATCGGCATGGCGATCGGCGCCGGCCGCGTCGCGCGCGCGCGGCGCATCGCCTGGACCGCCGCCGGCATCGCCTTCTCGTCGGTGTTTGTCATCGCAACGCCGGTCGCGATCTATCCGGATCTGTGGATCAACCTTTTCACCAGCGATCCCGGCGTGCGCGCCGCGAGCCATCGCTATCTCGCGACCGCCGCGCCGTACTATGCCTTCATCGGGCTGTCGATCTCGATGTATTTCTCGTCGCAGGGCGCGGCCAAGGTGCTCGGCCCGGTTCTGGCGCAGACGGCGCGGCTGGCGTTCGTCGGCATCGGCGGCTGGTGGCTGACATCGCGCGGCGCGTCGGCCGAGAGTTTCTTCGTGCTGGCGGCGGCGTCGATGGTGGTGCTGGGCGTGCTCGCCGCTTTGAGCGTGGCGTTGACGCGCTGGGGCGACAGGCCGGCCGCCGTGCCACAGGTGCGGCCGACGTTGTCGTGAACGCGTCCACCTTGCGGTGGGACGCCTGTGTCGGCTAGATCAGGGCGTCGGACGGAAATGCGGGCGTAGTTCAATGGTAGAACGGCAGCTTCCCAAGCTGCATACGAGGGTT
>CAXTJT010000015.1:0-84361 GCA_964244735.1 uncultured Tardiphaga sp. | reverse complement strand
GCCAAAATCGCTTGCCTCAAGCTATGGCTCAGATTTTATGAGTCCACGACCTAGACCACGCGTCAGCCGCTGCAACCTTCAAGTGCGTCGCGCGTTGTCACAAAATATCCAAGAAAGGATACGGTCGTGGGGAACGACGATAAAACCAGCGCGAAACCCACCTCCGCGACGCCAACCGGACGTCAGGTGGTTCGGGAATTGGCAAGACAGAGCGGCGCTGCTGTGAATGTTCCAAAATCGACGCCCGGCGCCATGTGCCAGCAAGGCCAGGATTGGTCACACGGGCATGCGTGCTTTCCCCAGACATTCGTCCGGCTGATCGGCCATCGCGAGTCCCATGCACGGCCGTCGTCAACGCTGCCGCCACGTCCGATGATTCCGTCGAAGAAGCCGATGCCGAGCGATACGCCGATCGGCTAGTCTATTTCGTGAAAAATTCCGTGCATGTCGGCACGCCCGGATCGGCCGCACCCCATGGCATGATCGGCACCGACGATGTCGAATTCTTCGGCGAGCCTTCGATGATCCGGTCCGAATAAACCATATAGACCAAAACGTTACGTTTGGTGTCGCAGCCACGCACGATCTGCATCTTCTTGAAGAACAGCGAACGTCGTTGACGAAACATGTCGTCGCCCTGTTCCATTTTGGTCTTGAATCGGATCGGTCCGACCTGGCTGCAGGCGATCGAAATATCCGAGACCTCTTCAGCAAGCCCCAGCCAGCCCTTGTAGCCGCCCTTTTCCGGCACCGTGAAATGACACGCGACCCCCTCGACCTCGGGATCGTCGAGCGCATACGTCGCCAGTTTGTCGTTCGGGCTCAGCCATTTGAAAACGGTCGAGCGGCGGAAGATCAAATCCGGCTCGTCGGCGGCCGACGCCGGCGTCAAAATAGAAGCTGCGACAGTGAAAAGAGCGAGCGTGGCGGTCAGGAATTGAGCGCGGGTCATGCGGATCTCCGGTGGGTCAGCAAATCGTGATGTGGGGATGCCATCATGGTCGCGAAAGACGGTGGGCTTTCATGCGGTTGGTTAATCGGTTGTGAGGCTTTTTTGCTACCTTCGCACGGAACCACGAGCGGTCATCCGGCGCCGCGCTGGCGAGCGATTGCTGCGTCTGCGAAGCTGGTCTTTTAGGGGTTTGACGATGATTTGCTTTCAGGGACTCGCGCGCGGCCGGACTTTGCTGGCTGCCGCGGCTTTGGCCGGCAGCATGACGACCGCGCAGGCGGCCACGTCGTTGTACTGGCCCGGCACTGATTACGACTATGACCGCCAGTTGTATGACGCGCCGTACGAGCAACCACGTCGGCGTGTCGCGCGCCAGCCGCGGATGCCGAAAGAAGAAGCCGCTCAGGCTGAAAAGCTCGCCAGAAATGTCACGAAGCCCGTCGGCCCTCTGGTGATGGCGATCTCGCTCGAAACCCAGACGATGAAGGTCTATGACGCCAACGGTTTCTTTGCGGAGACGCCGATTTCCAGCGGCACCAAGGGGCATTCCACGCCGATGGGCGTGTTTTCGGTGATCCAGAAAAACAAATGGCACCGTTCCAACCTGTATTCCGATGCGCCGATGCCGTTCATGCAGCGGCTGACGTGGTCTGGCATCGCGCTGCATGCCGGCGTCGTGCCCGGCTATCCGGCGTCGCATGGCTGCGTTCGCATGCCGATGTCGTTCGCGGTCAAGATGTGGGGTTGGACCCGGATGGGAGCGCGGGTGGTCATCGCTCCCGGTGAACTGAGCCCTGAGAGCTTTACACATCCGCTGCTGGTTTCCTTCAAGCCCGCCGCGCCGATGGCGGCAGCACCCGTCTCCGCGCCGCCTGCGGCCGGAACGAAGACCGCCGATGCGAGCGGCACGCTCCCGACCTCGACCGCAACCGACGCACCCGCTGCAACCACGCCCCCACCGCAGAAACCCATCACGGACAAGCCCGTCGCCGACAGACCGGTTGCCGATCAACCCGTTGCCGATAGACCGACCGCGACCGAAGCCGCCGCCGTACCGAAGCGCAGCGGACCGATCGCGATCTTCGTCAGCCGCAAGGATGCCAAACTCTACGTTCGCCAGAATTTCGCGCCGTTGTTTGATGTGCCTGTGACGATCTCCGGCGATCAGCCGCTCGGCACGCATGTCTTCACCGCCTACACCGACAAGGACGCCTCCAGGCCGGTGCGATGGACGGCGTTGAGCCTGCCCGCCAGCGCTCGCATGACCGAGGAGCCGGTGCTGCCGCGCCGTCGTCAAGCTGCCGGTGCAATCGTCACCACACCGCCGGTACAAGCCAGCGCGACCGAAGCGCTCGATCGCTTGAAGCTGCCCGAAGACGTTCTGGCGCGCCTAGGCGAGCAACTCGCCGCCGGAAGTTCACTGGTAATCTCGGATCAGGGCCTCACCGCGAGCGGCGAAACCGGGCTCGGCACGGACTTCATCGTCCGCTTGCGCTGAGGTAGAGCAATTTCGGATTGAGATGATCCAGATGCCGATCTCACGTCGCTTGCATCTGCTTTTGCATCGGGCATGAATCTCATCCGGCTGAACCGTCTCAATCCAAATTTGCTCTAGAACGCCGGCGTGATTTTTTGCCCGCGCCGGGATAACAAGCACGCATGGCACCGAAACTGACGATCAAAGGTTACGTCATCGCATCCGGCGACGGCATGCTCACCGACGCCACCGGCGCGATGCCGGACGCGCTGAAATTCGACGCCGACTATGCGTTCTTCTCGGACGCGCTCGATCGCGTGGATCTGATCGTGCACGGCCGCAAATCCTTCGAGGATCAGCCCAATTCGCCACAACGCCGCCGCGTGATCGTCACGCACAAGGTCGATGCGCTCGCGCCGGACCGGGATAATACGCGCGCGACGCTTTGGAATCCGGCGGGCGCATCGTTTGAAGCCGCCTGCAAAGCCGCCGGAGTCACGGAGGGGACGATCGCGATCATCGGCGGCCCGGACATCTTTGCGATGTTCTTCGATTGCTACGATGAGTTCTGGCTGTCGCAGGCCCTGCACGTCTCGCTGCCGGGCGGACAGGGTTGCTTTGCCGGCGTGCCCGCGCAGACGCCGCAACAGCTTCTGGCCGCGCATGGACTGTCGCCCGGCGCACCGCGCATCCTGGATGCCGCCCACGACGTCACTGTCACGCCGTGGCGGCGCGGTCAGACGTCCTGATACTGCACCGCGCGGCGACGGCCGCCGACGCCGGCGATAACGAAGAGAGCGCCGACCAGCGACAGATTTTTCATCGCCTCGATCATGTTCGGCCGCACGGTGTCGCCGGTCATGTTCCAGAAGTCGTGATAGTAGAAGGTGATCACGACCACCGTGAAAGCGAGCAGCAGCGCGAAAAAGGCCGAGGCGAAGTTCAGCGCGATCATGAGGCCGCAGACGAGTTCGACCACACCTGCCGAAATCGCCAGCATCTGCGGCGTCGTCATGCCGGTCGCGGTTTCGAGTTGCGTCGTATATTGGGTCACGGCTGCCGGGATCGTCACCTTGGCGCTCACTTGCGCCGTGGTCGCAGGAATATCCAGCAGCTTGGTCGCACCGGAGACGATGAACAGGATCGCAAACAGAATGCGTCCAATGACGATGAATGCCGGCATGCGTGTCCCCGCTGAAATGCAGTTGTCGGTGACGGCAACTATGCGCGGGATGCGTGTCGTTTTCAAACGGTCTGATGATCAAGCGCCATCCTGACAATGCGAGAGCGAGGTGCAACTCCGCATCTCCGAACATTCAGCCTGCCAAAGCCTCGAAGGATGCGCGGCAAACATCGCCGCCATGGCCCTTCGGGGCTCGCCGCAAGAGCGGCGTCGCGCCTCGGGTGACGCTCCAAGCGTCCGTCCTACACCACCATCACCGGCTGTGAACGGACTGCTCGCTCCTGCGCCTCGACAGCGGCCACCGCCGTCATGTTGAGGATGCCACGGGCCGTGACCGACGGGGTCAGGATGTGCGCGGGTCGCGCCGGACCGATCAGGATCGGGCCGACCGGCAATGCGTCGCCGAGCACCTTGATCATTTGATAGGCCGCGTTTGCGGCGTCCAGGTTCGGCAGAATCAAGACGTTGGCGACGCCCTTCAGGCGCGAATGCGGCAAGATCAATTCACGCGCCGCTTCGGACAATGCGGTGTCACCCTGCATCTCGCCATCGGCCTCGATGTCAGGATGTCGCTCGTTGAACAGCTTGGCTGCGTGCCGCATCTTGCGCGACGAGTCGGTGTCGTAGCTGCCGAAATCCGAATGCGACACAAAGGCGATCTTCGGCTTCATGTTGAAGCGCTGCACATGAACGGCCGCCTGCGCTGCGATCTCGCAAAGCTCGTCGGCCGACGGGTTCGGCCGCACCTGCGTGTCGGCGATAAAAACCGCGCCCTTGCTGGTGATGAGCAAGGAAAGGGCTGCAAAATCGCTGATGCCAGGCTGATAGCCCGCGATCTCCCGGATATGGCGCAGATGCCGCATATAGCTGCCCTCGACGCCGCAGATCATCGCATCCGCCTCGCCGCGCACCACGGCAAGGGCCGCGATCACCGTCGCGTTGGTGCGGATCGTGGTGCGGGCGACATCAGGGGTCGCGCCGTATCGGCCGGCGACGTCGACATAGGACTGCACGTAAGAGCGATAACGCGGATCGTCTTCGGGATTGATGAGGTCGAAATCCTGCCCGGCGCGGATCGCAAGACCGAAGCGCTTGATGCGCGCCTCGACCACCGACGGCCGACCGACCAGAATCGGCCGCGCCAGTTTTTCCTCGAGCACGACTTGCGTCGCGCGCAGCACGCGCTCGTCCTCGCCCTCGGCATAGATCACGCGCACGGGCTGCATCTTGGCCTTGCCGAAAACCGGCTTCATCACGAGGCCGGAGCGGAAAGCAAAACGCTCGAGCACCGCAATGTAATCGTCGAAGTCGGTGATCTGGCGCGTCGCCACGCCTGAGTCCATCGCCGCCTTGGCGACGGCGGGCGCAATGCGCAGAATCAGGCGCGGATCGAATGGCGACGGGATCAGCGACCCCGCCCCGAAACCCTGCGCCTCGCCGGTATCGAAACCGGGCGCGACCATGTCGGACGGCGGATCGCGCGCAAGCTGCGCGATCGCATCGACGGCCGCATGCTTCATGGCTTCGTTGATTGCCGTGGCGCCGACGTCAAGCGCGCCGCGGAAGATGAACGGGAAGCACAGGACGTTGTTGACCTGATTCGGGAAGTCCGATCGCCCGGTGCAGATCATCGCGTCGGGTCGCGCCTTGCGGGCCTCGTCCGGCATGATTTCCGGGTTCGGATTGGCCAGCGCCATCACCAGCGGCTTCTCGCCCATCGACTTGACCATATCCGGGGTTAGTACATTCGGCGCGGACAGACCGAGGAAGATGTCGGCGCCCGGAATGATGTCGGCCAGCGTGCGCTTGTCGGTCTTCTGCGCATAGACCGCCTTCCAGCGGTCCATCAGCGTGTTGCGGCCCTCATGCACGACGCCGTCGATATCGCAGACCCAGATGTTCTTGAGTTGCGCGCCGAGCGACACCAGCAAATTCAGGCACGCGATCGCGGCGGCTCCGGCCCCGGAGCAGACGATCTTCACGTCGGCAAGATTTTTCTCGCTCAGCAGCAGCGCATTCTTGATCGCCGCGCCGACGATGATCGCGGTGCCGTGCTGGTCGTCGTGAAAGACCGGAATCTTCATGCGCGCCTTGAGTTGCGCCTCGATCTCGAAACACTCCGGTCCCTTGATGTCCTCAAGGTTGATGCCGCCGAAGGTCGGCTCCAGCGCCGCCACGGTCTCGACCACGCGCTCGATCGTGTCGGCGGCAAGTTCGATGTCGAACACATCGATGCCGGCGAATTTCTTGAATAGAACCGCCTTGCCCTCCATGACCGGTTTGGACGCCAGCGGCCCGATATTGCCGAGCCCGAGCACCGCCGTGCCGTTGGTGACGACGGCGACGAGGTTGCTGCGGATCGTTAGCGTCGCGGCTTCGGCCGGATCGGCGGCGATCGCGAGGCAGGCGGCAGCGACGCCGGGCGAATAGGCCAGCGCCAGATCGCGCTGGTTGGCGAGCGGCTTGATCGCCTGAATCTCCAGCTTGCCCGGTCGCGGAAGCCGATGATAAGCGAGCGCGGCCGAGTGGAGATCTTCCGAATACGACGACATGCGTTCTCCCGCGACCCTGATCGGCCCCGATGTGTGGCGGCTCGTTTAGGAAAGTTACTCCGGTAGATTGAGCCGGATGTGTAGCTCGCGCAACTGCTTGGGCGTGACGTCGGACGGTGCGCCCATGAGCAGGTCTTCGGCGCGCTGGTTCATCGGGAAGAGCACGACTTCGCGGATGTTCGGCTCCCCGCAGAGCAACATCACGATGCGGTCGACACCCGGCGCGATGCCTCCGTGCGGCGGAGCGCCGAGACGCAAGGCGTTCAGCATACCGCCGAACTTCTCCTCGAGCACATCCTTGCCGTAGCCGGCGATAGCGAAGGCCTTTTCCATCACGTCGGGGCGGTGGTTGCGGATCGCGCCCGACGATAGCTCGATGCCATTGCAGACGATGTCGTACTGGAACGCCTTAATGCCCAGAATTTTTTCGGAATCGCCTTCTCCGAGAGCCAGGAATTGATCGCGGTCGAAATTCGGCATCGAGAAAGGGTTATGGGAAAAATCGATACGCTTCTCGTCCTCATTATATTCGTACATCGGGAAGTCGATAACCCAGCAGAACGCAAACTGATCCTTGTCGACCAATTGCAATTCCTCGCCGACTTTCGTGCGCGCAAGCCCTGCGAACTTGTAGAATTTTGCCGGATCGCCCGCGACGAAGAACGCCGCGTCACCGGCCTTCAGCCCGAGCGCCGCGCGGATGGCTTCCGTGCGCTCAGGCCCGATGTTGTTGGCGAGCGGGCCTGCGCCCTCGTCTCCGTCGCGCCACATGATGTAGCCGAGGCCCGGTTGACCTTCGCCCTGCGCCCAGGAATTCATGCGGTCGCAAAAGGCCCGAGAGCCGCCGCCGGCGCCGGGAATCGCCCAGACCTGGTTGCGCTCCTCTTCCAGCATTCGCGCGAACACCTTGAAGTTCGAACCGCGGAAATGTTCCGAGACGTCCTGCATCTTGATCGGGTTGCGCAGGTCCGGCTTGTCGGTGCCGTATTGGACGATAGCGTCGGCGTAGGTGATGCGCGGAAACACATCGGTCACGCGCTTGTTGCCTGCGAATTCTTTGAAGACGCCGTGCAGAACCGGCTCGACAGCCTGAAAGACGTCTTCCTGGGTTATGAAGCTCATCTCGATGTCGAGCTGGTAGAACTCGCCGGGACTACGGTCGGCGCGGGCATCCTCGTCGCGGAAGCACGGCGCGATCTGGAAATAGCGGTCGAAGCCCGCGATCATCGTGAGCTGCTTGAACTGCTGTGGGGCCTGCGGCAGCGCGTAAAATTTTCCGGGATGGATGCGGCTGGGCACCAGAAAGTCGCGTGCGCCCTCCGGCGAGGATGCGGTCAGGATCGGCGTCTGAAACTCGAAGAAGCCCTGCTCCTTCATCCGCCGGCGCATCGAATCGATGATCGCGCCACGCGTCATGATGTTCTGATGCAGCTTCTCGCGGCGCAGATCGAGGAAACGGTATTTCAGCCGGATGTCTTCAGGATATTCGAGATCGCCAAATACCGGCAGCGGCAACTCGCCGGCCGGGCCGAGCACCTCGATCTCGGTGATGTACAATTCCACCGCGCCGGTCGGCAGGTCGGCGTTCTCCGTGCCTTCGGGGCGGCGACGCACCTTGCCGTCGATCCGCACCACCCATTCCGCGCGCAGCGTCTCGGCCAGCTTGAAGGCCGGCGAATCCGGGTCGGCGACGCATTGCGTCAGCCCGTAATGGTCGCGCAGATCGATGAACAGCACGCCGCCATGATCGCGGATGCGATGGCACCAGCCGGACAGCCGAACGCTCTCGTCAATGCTGTTGTCGCGGAGCGCGCCGCAGGTGTGGGACCGATAGCGATGCATGGCAATCCTTGGGAATCCTGAAGTGGCGGCGGAGGAAGAATCGGCGGTTCCGCAGGTTTTGCGGCCGGCGCCGGTTTAGCCGAGAGGGCCCGGCGCGGCAACCGAAGGACGACGCGATTTCCGGCCTAACCGCCTCATTTGACTTCAATTCGACCAAAATCACGCGCGCCAATTAGCTGTCTCCGACCGGTCTTGGCCTTGACACATATGCGTTTTCGGCAGAACGCGTGGGGCGGATGCCAAGTGGATGCTTCATGGACCTGATTACGACCACCGACCAGCTCGCCGCCGCCTGTGACCGCCTGTCCAAGCACTGGATCGTAACGGTCGATACCGAATTCCTGCGCGAGACCACCTATTATCCGCTGCTCTGCGTCGTACAGATGGCGAGCGCCGACGAGGCCGTCGTCATCGATACGCTGGCCGACGGCATCGACCTCGCGCCGTTCTTCGCGCTGATGGCGAACCCGAACGTTCTCAAGGTCTTCCACGCCGCGCGGCAGGACATCGAAATCGTCTGGCACCGCGCCGGCATCGTGCCGCAGCCGATCTTCGACACCCAGGTCGCGGCGATGGTGCTCGGCTATGGCGACAGCATCGCCTACGACCAGTTGGTCGAGCGCGTCACCGGGCAACGGCTCGACAAGACGCACCGCTTCACCGACTGGTCGCGCCGCCCGCTGACCGATGAGCAGGTGCGCTACGCCGTCAACGACGTAACCCATTTGCGCGACGTCTTCGCCACCCTCGACGCGGACCTGAAGAAGCGCGGCCGCAGCGACTGGGTCTCCGAGGAAATGGAAGTGCTGACCTCGCCGAAAACATATGACTTCCACCCCGAACGCGCGTGGGAGCGGCTGAAGACTCGCGTCCGCAAGCCGAAGGAGTTGGCCGTCCTGATGGAAGTCGCGGCATGGCGCGAGCAGGAAGCGCAAAGCCGCGACGTGCCGCGCTCGCGTGTGCTGAAGGACGACGCGGTTGGCGACATCGCCACCCATGCGCCGACTTCGCTGGAGAAACTCGCAAACCTGCGCTCGCTGCCGAAAGGGTTCGATCGCTCGAAATGGGGCAGCGACATCGTCGCCGCCGTGCAGCGCGGCGTCGCGCGCGATCTCCACACGCTGCCGAAGATCGAGAAGCCGCGCGGCAACGCCAACGGCGCCGCGATCGTCGAATTGCTGAAAGTGCTGCTGCGCATGACGTCGGAGCGCCACGCCGTCGCCAGCAAGGTGATCGCCACGGTGGACGACCTCGAACAGATCGCCAACAGCGACAATGCCGATGTCGGCGCGATGCGCGGCTGGCGGCGCGAGTTGTTCGGCGAGGCCGCGCTCGGTTTGAAGCACGGCCGCCTTGCGCTCGCGATCGAAAAAGGCCGCGTCGTGCGGGTCGACCGGGAGTAGCCTCGCGGCAGGGTCGGCATGCGCATGAGCAGCGATTCATCGTTCAAGGTGCAAACCCGGCCTTTGCTCGCGGTCCGCGACGTGCGGGCCAGCACCCGATGGGACAAGGATTTGCTCGGCCTGACCCGCCACGGCGTCCACGACCATGACCGCGTGGTCCTGCAACTCCATAGCTGTGACGCCGACGGCTATGTCGTCGTGCTTGCGAGCGCAACTTGACGCGCTGGATCAGCGGCGGATGAGGATGACGCCGCCGACAAGCAACGCGACCCCGATGATGCGAGGCAGATCGACTGACCGCTGGGCCAGGCCCAAGACGCCGAAATGATCGCCGGCGACCGACGCCAGCATCTGACCGGCGACCAGCAAGGCGATGAAAGTCGCAGCCCCGAGTTGCGGCACCAGATAGATCGCAAGGGCGATGAAGATCGCGCCGAAGAGACCGCCGCTCCATGCCCACCACGGAATCCGGGCCATGGTGCCGACCGAGGGAACGGGATCGCGCAAGGCCATCGCGAGCAGCACCATGCAGATGACGCCGAGAAAATAGCTCATGAATCCCGACCAGGCGGCCGAGTTCAACGCCGTACGCAGATTGGTATTGAGAAGCTGCTGCACCACGATGCTGACTCCGGCCAGAACGGCGAGCGTCGAGGCAAAGACGACTTGAAGCATCGGTATCTCCCGGCACGAATCGATCGATGATGAGCCGGCACGCGCGCCTTGGAGCACTGATTTAGCGCCTGACGATCGTCCCGGTTTTGCCAACCAGCCGCGCCAGTTGCTTGAAGCGGCTGCCGACGCGATCGGCGACGAGATCGACCATGCGATGCTCGAAGATCAACATCAGTTTGCGGCCCTGCGCGCTGAAATTCGTCGCACGAAGCACGCCCGGCTGCGCCGCGGACACCAGATGCGCCACGCGAAACGCCGCGCCGAGAATCCTGGCGCGCTCGATCTGCGCCGGCGAGACCAGCGCGCGAATCTCCGCAGGCGGCTCGTTCTGTTCGGCCAATCCGGCATAGCGATAGAACACCGACAGCGCGAGGAAGGCCCGCTCCTGATGGCTGAGCCCGCCGAAATTGCCGTTGGTGATCAGGTTCAGCGTCTGCTCGCCGCGATGGTCGGGATGAACACGCCAGCCGACATCGGACAAGAGGCACGCGGCATGACGCAGGCGCTTCTCGTCGGTCGTTTCTTTCAGCCTGGCAACGCGCATGAAGCGGTCGGTCCAGCCGATCAGTTCCTCGCCATGCCGAGCCGAGCGCGACAGCAAGCCGTTGAGCGTTCGCACAGCACTCAACAAGCCGTCCTGCGCCCGCACCGCCGGCGGCAGCATCTCGTACAACAAGCCTTCGCGCACGCCGAAGGTCGAGAATACAATCGTCTTCGGCTTGGAGAGACGGATGATGTTTTCGAGCACGAGCGCCGCGTAGATCAGCAGCGGCCGCCGCGCTTCCGCCACGGCTTCGATGTCGGCGAGAATATTTCCGGCAGCGAGACGGCGCAGGCGGCGCGCGAAATCCAGCGCCTCGGCCGCCGGAATCGAATAGCCGTGCATCACGCGCAGCGGATAATGGCTCTGGATAATGTGGATGCGCGCCAATGCGCGCCACGTGCCGCCGACGGCGTAGAAATTGCGACCGGCTCCGGCCGCCAGTTGCGGCACGCCGTCGAGCGCGGCCTTGACGATGCGCTCGGCGCGCTTCGCTGATTTGTGCGAGGCATCCTGGAGCGCGAGCGACCCGAGCGGCAACGTGACGCCAGTGCGGATCGCATGGCCCTTGATGTCGATCAGTTCGAGCGAGCCGCCGCCGAGATCGCCGACCAGACCATCGGGCCTGTGGATGCCGGAAATGACACCGAGCGCGGAAAGCCTGGCTTCGCGCGGGCCGGAAATGATGTCGATCGAGACGCCGCAGATGCGCTCGGCCCTGGCAATGAAATCCGGCCCGTTGCTCGCATCCCGACATGCCGCGGTGGCCACCGCGTAGATCTTGCCGACCTTCATCAATTTGCAGAGCGCGCTGAATCGCTTCAGCGACGCCAGCGCCTTCGCCACGGCGTCTTCGGCAAGCAGGCCGGTGGATTGCACCTCGCGACCGAGGCCGCAAAGGTTCTTTTCATTGAAAACCGTGACAAGGTTACGCGCCATCGATTCATAGACAACAAGACGTACCGAATTCGAGCCGATGTCGATGACGGCGACGCGCGGTCGCTTGGCATTGGCAGGTCGTTTCACAACGAGCCTATATCAGGTTTGCGACTGCTGGCGTTCGGCGCGACGGGTAAGCCTGCGCGGCGAGGATTCCTTGAGAGATTTGCCACGGCCGGACAGACTCGGATTGGTCATGAAGTAATTATGCACGTTGAAAGGCTCGTCGCCCTTCGCAATCTTCATACGTGTTGACGATCCATCCGGCAACAATTGCCAGCTCTGGTCCGTGTCCTTCAGATTCGCGACCATGATCTGTTCAAGCACTTGCTGATGCACGGTCGGGTTTTGCAGCGGGCACAACACCTCGACGCGACGGTCGAGATTGCGCGGCATCATGTCGGCCGAGGAAATATACACCGCCGCCTTCGGGCCCGGCAGACCCTGCCCCATGCCGAAGCAATAGACGCGACCATGCTCCAAAAATCTGCCGATGATCGATTTGACCCGGATGTTTTCCGAAAGGCCCGGCACGCCCGGTCGCAGGCAACAGATTCCGCGCACGATCAGTTCGATCGCGACTCCCGCCTTCGACGCCTCGTACAGCGCGTCGATGATGTCGGGGTCGACCAGCGAGTTCATTTTCATCCAGATCGCCGCCGGCTTGCCGTGCTTGGCATAGCTGGTCTCGCCCGCGATATGCGCCAGAATCCGATTGCGCAGCGTCAGCGGCGAGACCGCCATCTTCTCGATGTCGGACGGCTCCGCGTAGCCGGTGATGTAATTGAATACACGCGCGGCATCGCGGCCGATGATCGGGTCGGATGTGAAGTAGGACAGGTCGGTGTAGATGCGCGCCGTCACCGGATGATAGTTGCCGGTGCCGGTATGCACATAAGTGGTGAGGCTGCCGCCCTCGCGGCGCACGACCAGCGAGAGTTTGGCGTGCGTCTTGAGTTCGAGAAAGCCGTAGACGACCTGAACGCCGGCGCGTTCGAGATCGCGCGCCCAGCGGATGTTGGCTTCTTCGTCAAATCGCGCTTTCAGCTCGACCAGGGCCGTGACGGACTTGCCCTGGTCGGCGGCCTCGACAAGAGCGCGCACGATCGGCGAATTGTTCGAGGTGCGGTACAGCGTCTGCTTGATCGCGACGACGTCAGGATCGCGCGCCGCCTGCTGCAGAAACTGCACGACGACGTCGAAGGACTCGTAAGGATGGTGGACGACGAGGTCCTTCTGCCTAATCGCAGCAAAGATATCACCGCCATGATCGCGGACGCGCTCGGGATGACGCGGCACATAGGGTGCGAATTCGAGATCGGGGCGTTCGAGCCGAGTCAGTTGCGACAGTTCGTTCATGGCCAGCACGCCATCGACGATCAGCACATCGTCGTCGGTCGCGGACAGAGCGCGTTGCACGAACATGCGCAGCTCTTCCGGCATCGTGGCTTCGACTTCGAGCCGAATCACCGATCCGCGCCGTCGCCTTTTCAAGGCAGTCTCGAACAAGCGCACGAGATCTTCGGCCTCTTCCTCGATTTCCAGTTCGGAATCGCGGATGACTCGAAATGCGCCCTGCCCCTTGACGGTATAGCCGGGGAACAGGCGGCCGATAAACAGGCCGGTCGCCTGCTCCAGCGTCATCAGCCGAACCGAGCCGTCTTTGGCATTCGCAGGGAGCCGAATGAATCGATCGATCTTGCCGGGCATGCGGATGAGCGCATTCATCGGCCGACCGTCGGAGACGCGCGCCAGATGAAGCGCAATGGTGAAGCCGAGGCTCGGAATGAACGGGAACGGATGCGCGGGGTCGATCGCCAACGGTGTCAGCAGCGGGAAAATATTGTGGAGGAAATGCTCCTCGATCCACGTCCGTTCGGTCTTGCTGGCGTCCTTTCCGTCGATCAGCGCAATGCCGAATTCTTTCAGCATGCCGCGCAGATCGCGCCAGATCGCCTGCTGGTCGTTGGCCAGACGCGACACCGCTTCGTTGATCAGCGTCAGTTGTTCGGCCGGCGACATGCCGTCGGGGCTGCGCTCGGCGATACCCTCGCGGACTTGCGCCTTGAGGCCGGCGACACGGACCATGAAAAATTCGTCGAGATTGTTGGCCGAGATCGACAGAAAGCGAACGCGCTCCAGCGCCGGGTGCTTGGCATTGACCGATTCCTCCAGAACACGTCGGTTGAAATGCAGCCAGGAGAGTTCGCGGTTGATGAAGCGTTCGGGGCTGACGGCGATCTTGGACGCGGGCTCCAGCTCCCCCATTTTCTCTTCGATCGCAACCACTTGCTCGGAATCCATCAGCCCCATATCCAATTCTGTGAGCCGATCGCAGGGCGCGTCCGGCGGCGGAACATCTGACACAAGCATGACACGCCCGTGACAAGAGGCAATGCCGATGCCCGCCCCGAAATATGCAGGCTAATTCAACCGCCGCGCAGCAGTTCCACGGCCAGCGCCCGCGTCACCGGCCGACCGAGCCGCAGCGCCTCGGTATCCAGCATTTCGACGGTTTGCCGCGCCGCGACAAAAGAGCGCTCGATCCGCGTTGCGAGATAATTGACGACGCTGTCGTCGATCGACATCTGCCGGTCGGCGCCGAATTTGACGATCAGCGCGCGGAACAGCGCGTCGTCCGGCGGGGTCAGCGTGACAACCGGAATCGCGCGCAACCGCGAGCGCAAATCGCGCAAGTCGATCTCAATCGCGGCGGGCGCTATCCGCGACGTCAGCAGGACGAAACAATTGTCCTCGCGCGCCATGTTCAAGAGATGAAACAGCGCGCGCTCGTCGAACGCGCCGGCGTAAAGGTCCTCGACGACAAGGGCGGCCGTCGCCAGAGCGCCCGGTACTTCCGGCGCAGTCAGCGTATGCGCCATGGTCGAGCGCGCGCCGGACGCCACGGCCCAGATCGCGGCGAGATGGCTTTTGCCGGAGCCCTCCGGCCCGCACAGCATCATCACGCGGTTCGGCCAGTCCGGCCAACGTTCGATCAGATGCAGCGCGGACGCATTGGCCGGCCCTTCGAGGAAATTGTCGCGCGACAGGCTCTCGGCATGCGGCAGCGTGAACGCCAGTTGACGAGGGGGAACGCGGATCGCCACGCAATGAACTCCAGCCGGGACACGGCAACAATTTATGACGCCGACTGCCCCGGCTCGATCGTGCCCATATGGCGAACCCATTCGACCAGATACATCGAGATCGACACCAGCGTGAACACCGTGACGAAGCCCATCAGGATCGCATCATAGGGCCATGACTTGAAGCCGAAACCGAGCGCCGCCAGCACCAAAGCGGCGAACGCCACCTGCGCCACCGTATTGAGCTTCGAGACCATTAGCGGCTTCATCGGGATCGGCTTGCCGAACAACCATGACACAATCACGGCGGCGACGATCATGATATCGCGCGACACCACGAGGATGACGATCCAGCGCGGCACCGCGCCCGATATCCCGAGCGCGACGAAAATCGAGACCAGCAACGCCTTGTCCGCCAGCGGATCGAGCAGCGCGCCGAGTTCGGAGGCCATGTTGAAGCGCTTGGCGAGAAAACCGTCCACCGCATCGCTGACGCCGGCAATGACGAAGATCGCGAAGGCGATCTCCATCTGGCTGGAGGCGATCGCCCAGACGATGACCGGGACCAGCAGGATGCGGCCGAGGGTGATGATATTCGGTATGCTCACGCGGCGGTATCCGGCCCTTGGGGTCTTGTTCTTCGAGCCAGGCGACCCGATCGCCCGTCATCTACAACCTATGGCCGGCCAGCGCCAGCAAGCCATTGCACGGCACTGGAATTCGACGTAACCAGCCCGCAAATTGAGCCCGATGCCCGCAAGGACGACCGCCCATGACCGATCCGAAGAAGGGCCTGACTTATGCCGACGCCGGCGTGGATATCGATGCCGGCAACCGCCTCGTCGACATGATCAAACCGCTGGTGCGCGCCACCGCCCGCCCCGGCGCAGCCGCCGAAATCGGCGGCTTCGGCGGGCTGTTCGATCTGAAGGCCGCAGGCTTTGCCGATCCGATCCTGGTCGCCGCAACGGATGGCGTCGGCACCAAGGTCAAGATCGCGATCGAGGCCAACATCCACGACGGCATCGGCATTGATCTCGTGGCGATGTCGGTCAACGATCTCGTCGTGCAGGGCGCGGAGCCGCTGTTCTTCCTCGACTACTTCGCCTGCGGCAAGCTCGATCCCGAAGCCGCCGCCGTCATCGTTGCGGGTGTGGCCGAAGGCTGCCGCGAGAGTGGCTGCGCGCTTGTCGGCGGCGAGACCGCCGAGATGCCCGGCCTCTACAAGGACGGCGATTACGATCTCGCGGGTTTCGCAGTCGGCGCGGCCGAGCGCGGCACCTTGCTGCCGGCGCCGGACATTGCCGAAGGCGACGCCGTGATCGGTTTGGCTTCGTCCGGCGTGCATTCCAACGGCTTTTCGCTGGTCCGAAAGATCGTCGAACAAACAGGCCTCGGCTTCGACGCCCAAGCCCCGTTCTCGCCGGTCATGACGCTCGGCGGCGCGCTGCTGACGCCGACGAAGCTCTATGTGAAGTCGTGCCTGCGCGCGATCCGCGAAACCGGCGCGGTGAAGGGCCTCGCCCACATCACCGGCGGCGGCTTCACCGACAACATCCCGCGCGTGTTGCCGAAGCATCTCGGCGTCCGCATCGATCTGACGTCGGTCAATGTGCTGCCGGTCTTCAAATGGCTGGCAACTGAAGGCAACATCGCCGAACTGGAATTGCTGCGCACGTTCAACTGCGGCGTCGGCATGATCGCAATCGTCAGGCCCGACGCCGTGCAGGACGTCATGGACGTGCTGCGCGACGCCGGCGAAACCGTGACCCTGCTCGGCGAGGTCGTCGCCACCGATGACGAGCATCGCGTCGTCTATGACGGCCATCTCGATCTGGCACTGTAACGATGTCGAAAACGCGCGTCGCCATTTTGATCTCCGGCCGCGGCTCGAACATGGCGGCGCTGATCGACGCGGCAAAATCCGACCCGGAATGTCCGGCCGAGATCGCGCTGGTCGTCTCCAACGTCGCCGACGCGCCGGGACTGGTCATCGCGCGGCAGGCCGGCGTGCCGACGCTGACGATCCCGAGCAAGTCGTTCGGAACGGATCGCGCCGGATTCGAGGCAAACCTGCAATCCGCGCTCGACGATGCGAACATCGACCTGATCTGTCTCGGCGGATTCATGCGGCTGTTCACGTTTGACTTCGTGCAGCACTGGCATGGCCGGATGCTGAACATCCATCCGTCGTTGCTGCCGTCCTTCCCCGGCCTCGATCCGCACGGTCAGGCCTTGCGGGCGGGCGTGAAGTTGTCGGGCGCAACGGTCCATTTCGTGACCGCGGAAACCGATGCGGGGCCGATCGTGATGCAAGGCGCGGTCTGCGTCCGTGACGACGATACGCCCGAGACCCTGGCCGCGCGCGTGCTCGCCATCGAGCATCGAATCTATCCGCAAGCGCTGCGGCTTTTGGCCAGCGGTGCGGTCAGGCTTGAGGGCGACCTGTGCCGGATTTCGCTACCGCTCATCGATGACGGCATTTTGGTATCGCCATTTCCAGCGTAGACTGGCATTTTGTCACGTCGAGGATGTTGTCGATGATCACGCTTTATGGATCGGGCCCCAATTTTGGCCTGCCCGACGCCAGCCCATTCGTCACCAAGGCAGAACTTCTGCTGTCGATGTCGGGCCTGCCGTTCAAAAAAGCAATGATGAGTTTCTCGAAGTCGCCCAAGGGCAAAATTCCCTATATCGACGACGATGGCATGATCCTGGGCGACTC
Source organism: uncultured Tardiphaga sp. (assembly GCA_964244735.1). Taxonomy (GTDB): domain Bacteria; phylum Pseudomonadota; class Alphaproteobacteria; order Rhizobiales; family Xanthobacteraceae; genus Tardiphaga. The sequence goes on along the minus strand of CAXTJT010000015.1, from coordinate 66,986 downwards.
GACCTTCATCCGCTGGCACCTCGAAGCCAAGTACGGAATAAATTTTGACGGTAGCCTGACCGCCGAGCAACGCGCGGTCGGCTGGGCGTTCGAGAAGATGGCAGAGGACAGCGTCTATTGGGTTTCAGTGCAATCGCGCTGGATGGATGACGCAAATTTCGCGCGCGGACCGGCAATCTTCTTCGCGAGCGTGCCCGCGCCCGTTCGTCCGCTGATGATGCGGCTGGTGCGACGCAAGGTCCGCAAAAGCCTCCACGCGCAGGGCATCGGCCGCCACACCGCTGCCGAGGCGAGCCGGATCGGCGACCAGTCGATCACGGCGATTGCGGATTATCTCGGCAGCAAGCCATTTTTCATGGGCAACGAGCCGTCCGGCGTCGATGCGACGATGTTTGCCTTCGTGGCCAGCGCGCTATGCCCGCTGTTCGACTCCGATTTGCAACGGCAGGCGGCGCGTCACGACAATCTCAAGCGCTATGTCGGCCGGGTCGCCGCTCGGTATTATCCGGACTGGACGGAAATTGCCGGTTGCAAGGTCGCGGCTTGAACCCGGCGGCGACCTTGTACTTCAAGCCGCGTGGGCGGCGCCGATCTCGCGCAGCCGCTTGCGCCGCCATAGCGAGCCGATCACCAGAACGACGATCACGCCGAGCGCCTCGCAGACATATTCCGGTCCATGACCGCCTGCGCCGAATTGCGGCTTGACACCGAGCGACGTGATGACCTGATCCAGACCTGAGCCGAGGCCGCCAGCAAAAAAACGCGCGACGAAAGGCGCGACAGCCGGATCGGTCGCGATCACATCGCCCGCGATCCAGCCGAGCAGCGCCGCGCCGAGCCAGATCAGGATCGGCAGCTTCTCCAGCACCGCCATGATCAGCGCCGCGCCGGCCACGATCAGCGGTACGCTCACCAGCAGACCGAGGATCAGCAGCGGCACGCTGCCATTGGCAGCCGCCGCAACGGCGATCACATTGTCGAGGCTCATCACAATGTCGGCGACGACGACAATCTGCACGGCCGCCCACAAATGCGACGCGGCGGCCACGCCCTCCTCGTCTTGCTTTTCAGGAACGAGCAGTTTGGCGGCGATCACGATCAGCGCCAGGCCGCCGATCAGCTTGAGATATGGCAGTTCGAGCAGTGTCGCGACGATGCCCGTGAAGATGATGCGCAGGATCACGGCAGCCGCCGCGCCCAAGATCATGCCCCACAGGCGCTGCTTCGGCGCGAGGCCACGGCAGGCCATCGCGATCACCAGCGCATTGTCGCCGGAGAGAAGTACGTTGATCCAGATGATCTTGCTGACCGCGACCCAGAAGGTCGGTTGCTGCATCTCGACCTGAAATTGGTCGATCACGGACTTGATGGTCGCCGGATCGAAAATGTGAAATATCCAGTCCATCGTCCAGCTCCCGGCGCAGCAAGTATCTCGCAAGCAGTCGCCCGGCGTTGAGACCGGGCGGCTTCGACTGGATTAGCCGACGATTTCATTGCCGGCGAAGAACTGCGCGATCTCGATCGCGGCGGTCTCGGCGGCGTCCGACCCGTGCACCGAATTCTCGCCGATCGACTTGGCGAACAGCTTGCGGATGGTGCCGTCGGCGGCCTTCGACGGATCGGTCGCGCCCATGACGTCGCGATGCTTCAGAACCGCGCCTTCGCCTTCGAGCACCTGCACGACCACCGGTGCGGAGACCATGAAGTCGACCAGCTCACCAAAGAACGGCCGCGCCTTGTGGACGGCGTAGAAGGTCTCGGCCTGACCGCGCGTCATGTGGATGCGCTTCTGGGCGACGATGCGCAGGCCGGCCTTTTCGATGACGGCATTGATCGCGCCGGTCAGGTTACGCTGCGTCGCGTCGGGCTTGATAATCGAAAAGGTGCGCTCAATCGCCATGTCGTGTCCTTGAAAGGTCTGTGGGAGTTGCGGGCTTATATCGGCGCGGTTGTCGCACCGCAAGCGAAGTGGCCTGCGCGCGCGGCGTAAAGATGTAACGTAGATGAACCCAACCTGACTGACCCGTCTGGCCGATGTTCAGCTTCGCCGTCTTACCCTCGCTCCATGACATCATGGACGGCGTGGCCGCCCGGTACTCAGAAGGAGACGACAATGTTTCGCAAACTCGCGCTCAGTGTTGTTGCAGTCGCGGCGATCGGTGCGGCCGCGCTTGCGCCGACGGCGGCGTCCGCCCGTGGCGGACATGGCGGCGGCGGTCATGGCGGCGGCTTCCACGGCGGCGGCGGCTTTCATGGCGGTGGTTTTCACGGTGGCGGCTTTCGCGGCGGCGGTTTCCGGGGAGGCGGTTGGCATGGCGGCGGCTGGCATGGTGGGGGATGGCATGGCGGCGGATGGCGTCGCGGATTCTACGGCCGGCCCCGCTTCTTCGTCGGCGGTCCGCGGTTCTACGGTGGCTATGGCGGTTGCTATGTTCGCCGACTTGTCCGAACCCCGTGGGGGCCGCGAGTCCGGTTGATCAACCGCTGCTATTGATCTGAATCGATTTATTCGACACAAGAAACCCCGGTTGCCTCGGCAACCGGGGTTTTTGCAATTGAGCGTCAGCATTTGGATACCGTCGCTGATTCATTCAAACTTTACTCAATTGGCGTGAGATCGAATGAACCGGAAACAATTCCGGTGCGCCTGACTTGACCCGATGTCACATAAATGACGTGGCAGCGACGAGGAAAACGAGATGCGAGACCGAGACAACGAACGCGAGCTGATCGACCGTGCGACCAGCACCTCGATTTGCAGGGCGATCGGCGAGCGGCTTCAGCAAAATCTCGGCCCGGAATCGCCGATGCCATCGCGCTTGCAGCGCCTGATCGACGAAATGCACCGCCAGGAAATCCTGGGCAAGACTTACAAATAGGACCTCGTTCGCGTTAGAAGGCCCGCTTCGCCCAGATCGGGGTTGCGTTTGTGCTGCGTTGCGGTGAAAACCCGCATATGCTTTCAATTTCAGAAATTTCGATCCGGATTGCCGGACGTCTGCTGATCGATCACGGCACCGCCCAGATCGTGCCGGGCTCACGCGTCGGCTTTGTCGGCCGCAACGGCGTCGGCAAATCAACACTGTTCGGCGCGATCCGCGGTGAATTGCCGACCGAGACCGGGTCGATCGCCATCCCGCCGCGATGGCGCGTCGGCAGTCTCGCGCAGGAAGCGCCTGACGGGCCGGAAAGCCTGATTTCCGTGGTGCTCAAAGCCGATGTCGAGCGCCACAGTCTGCTTGCAGAGGCTGAAACCGCCCAGGATCCCGAGCGCATTGCCGAAATCCAGACCCGCCTCGTCGATATCGAGGCGCATTCCGCCCCGGCCCGCGCCGCCGCGATCCTCAGCGGTCTCGGTTTCTCGACCGCCGATCAGGCCCGCGCCTGCCAGGAATTTTCCGGCGGCTGGCGGATGCGCGTGGCGCTCGCGGCCACGCTGTTCTCCGCGCCAGATCTCTTGCTGCTCGACGAGCCGACCAACTATCTCGATCTTGAAGGCACGCTATGGCTCGAAGACCATCTGGCGAATTACCCGCGCACGGTCATCGTCATCAGTCATGATCGCGATCTGCTCGACACGTCGGTCGATCAGATCCTGCATCTCGATCGCGGCAAGCTGACGCTCTACAAGGGCACCTACTCCTCCTACGAGGAGCAGCGCGCGACGAAGGAAATGATCGACGCGCGTCATGTCAAGAAGCAAGAGGCCGAGCGCAAGCGGCTTGAAGCGTTTGTCGAACGTTTCAAGGCCAAGGCAACGAAAGCCAAGCAGGCGCAGTCGCGCGTCAAGATGCTCGAAAAGATGAAGCCGATCACAGCCCTCGTCACCAATGACGTGCGCGAGATCGTCTTTCCCACGCCGGAGAAAATCCTGTCGCCGCCGATCATCGCCGCCGACAACGTGTCGGTCGGCTATGAGCCCGGCAAGAACGTGCTCAACAACGTCACGCTGCGGATCGACAATGACGACCGCATCGCGCTGCTCGGCTCCAACGGCAACGGCAAGTCGACGCTGGTGAAACTGCTCGCCGGCAAACTCGCGCCGGTGTCCGGCCATGTGACGCGGGCTGCAAACCTGTCGGTCGGCTATTTCGCGCAGCACCAGACCGACGAACTCGATCTCGACGGCTCGCCCTACGATCACGTCCGCCGGCTGATGGTCGATGCGACCGAGACCAAGGTCCGCGGTCGCGTCGGCGCGATCGGCTTCTCCGGCAAGGCCGGCGACACCACGGTGCGAAGCCTGTCGGGCGGCGAGAAAGCCCGATTATTGCTGGGCCTGGCCACGTTCTACGGCCCGAACATGATCATCCTCGACGAGCCGACCAACCATCTCGACATCGACAGCCGCGCGGCGCTCGCCGAAGCCATCAACGAATTTCCCGGCGCGATCATCATGGTAAGCCATGACCGCTATCTGATCGAGGCGTGCGCCGATCAATTGTGGGTCGTCGCCGACCGCAAGGTCACGCCCTATGACGGCGACCTCGACGATTATCGCCGCACGGTGTTGTCGTCGCGCGGCCTGCGCGTCACCTCGCGCGACCGCCACGCGTCCGGCGGCAGCGCGCCTTCGCGTGACAAACTGCAAAAACCAAAAGAAAAGCGCGTGCCTCTGAAGCAGCGCGTCGCCGAGGCAGAGGCCGAGATCGCGCGCATCACCGGCATCATCGCGAAAATTGACGCGGGACTGGCGACGCCGGGTCTGTTCAAGAAAGATCCCAAGCAGGCCGCGCAACTCGGCAAGGCGCGATCGGGTGCGCAAGCCGCATTGCAGAAGGCCGAGGACGACTGGCTGTCGGCGAGTTCGGAATACGACCGCGCGACGGGTTGAGTGAGTTTCGGCCGATCGTCAACGGAAACCATCGCCCTCCGCGAAAGCGGAGGGCCCAGTCGTCCGAGACATCCGTGACCGATATAAAAGCAGCGGCGTACTGGTTCGCCGCCCTCGCGGGGATGACGGCCGTGCCTGAAGGAAAGCTATCCGTTCACACGCCGCTTCTGGCGTGCGGGTTTCGGCGCGGGCGCGGCCTCGGCGCCCCGTTCGACCACCGACAGCCGGCCGGCCGTAAAGGTGTAGATGCCGGCGCGCGGGCCACGGGCATAGGTCAACACGGCCAAACGGTCGCCGCGTTCATTGTTCGACAGCGCCACGTTGTCAGGCCTGCCGGCCCCGCGCGCGACGTCGCATTCGGTATGGCCGAGCGCCACCACGCCGGATTGCGGCGGCGCTCCAGCCGCGCCATTGGCCAGCGCATTGGCATCCTGCGGTCCCATGCCGGGGCACGACCCATCAGCGGTTATCAGATCTTCCGGGCCGACCTGGCGTTCCGGCGACAGCGGCGGTGTTTCGATCGACACGCTTCGGATGAACATGCGGCCGGGCCGCGAGAACCACGCCGCATCCTTTGACAGCAGGTCTGACGAGAACATGTCCGACGCGCTGCCGCAGCCGGCCAGCAGCGGAGCGATCGTCAAGAGCCCCAACAAAGGCCGACGATAAGATTGACGATGTCGCACGATCTGCTGTCCCCACGCGTCCGGTTGCGTCTGTCCCACCATGCCTTTGCGGCATGACGGTGACTGCACCCGGTCCGAAACCCCGTCAGGCATGAATATCATTAACCGGCGGAATTGGCCACGCCCCGCCGCTGCCAGCGGCCGTTTTCATCCGCCTGCCAATATGTGACGTCATGGCCGCTGTCCTTGCTGGCGGTCCAGGCCGCCCGCGCCTGGGCCAGCGCGTCGTCGTCGTCGCCGTCGAACATCAACACCATGCGCTGGTACTGGGCGGCATCGGCCGGCAGGGCGGCGTTGTCGACGAGAAACCGGACATGAGCACCGTTCGGGTTGGCCGAATCGATTGTCAGCAGGACCGGCTGCTCGGCGGCATCGGGCGCGCGCCATGTGGCGTGCGGCAAAAACGAATCGTCGCGATAGGTCCACAGATGGCCGTCGAGCGCCTCGACTCGCTCTTCGGACGAGGCCTGCACGACGACGCGCCAGCCGCGCGCCAGCGATTTCTCCACCAGCGGCGGCAGCACCTTTTCCAGCGCCATGTTCTGCAAATGGTAGAACAACACTTCGGTCATGATGCCTCGTCATTGCGCGCAAGAGCCAATTCGGCTCTTGCCGGATTGGTTCGTCGTCTACGGTTCTCGGCTGCGAGAAACGTGGACTCCTCGCAATGACATCACTTCTTGCTTTCGTAGTGCTCCGCGACGAGACGATCCAGCAACCGCACGCCATAGCCGGATCCCCAGCTATGGTTGATGTCGCTCTTCGGCGCGCCCATCGCGGTGCCGGCGATATCGAGATGCGCCCACGGCGTGCCGTCGACGAACCGCTGCAGGAATTGCGCAGCGGTGATGGAGCCGCCATGGCGGACCCCGGCATTCTTCATGTCGGCGAATTGCGAATCGATCTGCTTGTCATATTCGGGGCCAAGCGGCATCCGCCAAACGCGTTCGCCGGTGGTTTCGCCGACCGCATGAAGCCGCTGCGCGAGTTCGTCATTGTTCGAGAAGAGCCCGGCATATTCGGTGCCGAGCGCGACCATGATCGCGCCCGTCAGCGTCGCCAGATCGACCATGAATTTCGGCTTGTAGTTTTTCGCGACGTACCAGAGCACGTCGGCCAGAACGAGGCGGCCTTCGGCGTCGGTGTTGATGATCTCGATGGTCTGGCCCGACATCGACGTCACGATATCGCCGGGACGCTGCGCGTTGCCATCCGGCATGTTTTCGACGATGCCGATCGCGCCGACGACATTGACCCTGGCCTTGCGCGCGGCGAGCGCATGCATCAGGCCGACCACGCAGGCAGCCCCCCCCATGTCGCCCTTCATGTCCTCCATGCTGCCGGCGCCCTTGATCGAGATGCCGCCGGTGTCGAAGGTGACACCCTTGCCGATGAAAGAAACGGGCTGCTCGCCCTTCTTGCCGCCGCTCCAGCGCATGATGACCATGCGGCTCGGCTGAACCGAGCCCTGCCCCACGCCGAGCAGCGCGCCCATCTTCAGCTTGGTCATCGCCTTGACGTCAAGCACCTCGACCTCGACGCCGAGCTTGCGCAATTCGCTGGCGCGACGCGCGAATTCGACGGGATAAAGAACGTTCGGCGGTTCGTTGACGAGTTCGCGCGCGACGATCACGCCATCGACAATGGCGCTGTCCGGCGCGAATGCCTTCTTCGCAGCCGCGATGTCATCGACGGCGAGCGACACGCTGATGGTGCGCGGCTTGTCGTCGTCATCCTTTTTCTTGGTCTTGTAACGGTCGAAAGAATAAGCGCGCAGCCGCACGCCCGCGGCGATCGCGGCCGACTGCGCGGCGCTCATCGGTCCCGACGGCAGTTCGGCGAGGACCGTCACGGCCTCGCTGCCGGATGTCACCTTGCCCGCGATCACGCCGCCGAACTTCAGGACGTCGTGCTCTTTGAGGTCGGCCAGCTTGCCGGCCCCGACGACGAGGAGACGCGTTGCCTCGATCCCTTCCGGCGCGAGAATGTCGAGTGTGGCGCTGGTCTTGCCCTTGAAACGACCGGCCGCAGCCGCGCGCTTCACCAGCGCCGCGGCGCTGCCGAGCGCTTTGGCGGTGGCTGGGCCCATCTTCAGCGCATCGTTGCAGAACACCACGAGGGTTCCGGCAGCGGGTGCGGAAAACGAAACGAAGCCGACCTTGACGGCGTCGGGCATGGGCAAATCCTCCAAAAAACACAGGCTGTCGTGCGGGGGCGCAAACCGGCAGGTCCACGGCGGCGGTCTGAGAGACGCGGGGCCACGTGTTCCGTACTATGGCCCGAGGTGACGGCGGCTGCCAAGCGCCGACGTTACCGCAAGGATACAGGTCACGAATTATTAACCACAACACAGACGCGCCTTGGCCAAGCCATTTTGTTGACCAATCAAGCACCTGCTATGCTGAATAGTGCGTTTGCACGGATCGTGGTTTTTGAGGTTTCGGCACGCGTGTCTCGGGGACGTTCCGATCTGGAACGGGGCATGCGGGTCCGTCTGGAGATTTTGCGGACGTAATGGGGTCAATCGACAGGTACATCTTCCGCACGACGCTTGCGTCGTTTGCGCTGGTGCTGGTCAGCCTCACAGGCGTGATCTGGATCACGCAGGCGTTGCGCGGCATCGATCTGATGACCAGTCAGGGCCAGACGATCCTGACCTTCCTCGGCATCACGGGTCTCGCGATCCCGGTTCTTATTCTCATCATCGCGCCGATCGCGCTGATGATCGCGGTGGCGCACACGCTGAACAAGCTGGCGACCGATTCCGAAATCATCGTCATGAACGCGGCGGGTCTGTCGCCGATCCGGCTGTTCCTGCCGTTCGTCTATGCCACCGTGATCGTGGCGATGATCGTCGCCTTCATCGGCGCCTATATGGCGCCGGACGGCATGCGCAGGCTGAAACGCTGGGACGCCGAAATCACCGCCGACGTGCTTGCCAATATTCTGCAACCTGGCCGCTTCGCGCAACTCGATGCGAACCTGACGATTCGGGTGCGCGAGCGTCAGCCCGGCGGATTGCTGGTCGGCATCTTCGTCGATGACCGCCGCGATCCCAAGGAGCGCGTCAGCATCATCGCCGACCACGGCACCGTCATGAAAAACGATTCGGGCTCGTTCCTGATTCTCGAAGACGGCAATCTGCAACGGTTTGAGACCGGCAAGACTGATCCGGCGCTGGTCGCGTTCAGCCGCTACGGTTTCGACATGTCGAAATTCTCAAGACAGGGCGGCGATGTCACTTACGGCATTCGCGAACGCTATCTGTGGGAACTGATGGCGCCGGCGCCGGACGATCCGGTCTATATCCAGATGCCCGCACAATTTCGCGCCGAAATGCACGACCGCATCCTGGCGCCGATCTATCCCTTTGCGTTCGCGGCCGTGACCTTCGCGTTTCTCGGCTCGCCGCGCACAACCCGGCAGAGCCGCAATTTTTCGATGGGCGCGGCGATTGCCGCGGTGTTCGGGATGCGCATGATCGGCTTCGCCTGCTCCGTGATGGCCGTCAAAACGCCCGCCGCGATCCTTCTGCAATATGTGATGCTCGCTTTCGGCATCGGCATCAGCGTTTGGATCATCTTCACCGGCGCTGTGATCGAGCCGCCGGCCAAGCTGGTTGAGGCGATCAACCGCTCCAATGCCCGGATCCTGCGCCTCGTCGGCTATCGGCCGGTGACGGCATGAACATGATGGTCTCGACGCTGGGACGCTATTTTGCGGGACGTTTCGTCACCGCAGCGATTGGCGTGTTCGCGAGCATCTTCCTGCTGCTGGTGCTGGTCGATTACATCGAAATGGTCCGCCGCACCTCCGGCCTCACCACCGTGTCGGCGATCACCGTGGTGCAGACCTCACTCTACCGCGTGCCGCAATTGCTCGAAAAGCTGATGCCGTTCTGCATCCTGATCGGCGGCATGACCTGCTACCTCGCGCTATCGCGCCGGCTCGAATTGGTGGTTGCCCGCGCCGCCGGCATCTCGGCCTGGCAGTTTGTTTCGCCGGCGCTCGGCAGTGCGCTGATCCTCGGCATCCTCGCCACCATCGCCTACAATCCGATGTCGGCCTACATGCGCGAGCGGTCGAAGCAGATGGAAGCTGAAATGTTCGGTGGCGTGCCGGGCGGCGGATTGCAGGACGCCAACGGTTTCTGGATCAACCAGGTCAACGCGGACGGGCAGTACATCATCAATGCCGCGCGCAGCGAGCAGCAGGGGCTGCGGCTGACCGGCATGACGATCTTCAAATACGACACCGAACTGCGGTTCCAGGAGCGGATAGAGGCCCGCGAGGCGACGCTCGAAAACGGCCGCTGGCTGTTCAAGGATGTCCGCCGCTACCGACTCAACCAGCCGCCGATCGATCAGGCGACGCTGGCGATTCCCACCACCCTCACCCCAACCCAGGCACGGAACAGTTTCTCGACCCCGGAAACCGTGTCATTTTGGCAACTTCCATCCTATATCCGATCGTCCGAGAGTTCCGGCTTTGCCACGGCAGGCTATCGGCTGCAGTATCATAAGCTCATCGCACAGCCGTTTTTGCTGGTCGCAATGGTGATGCTGGCCGCCGCCGTGAGCCTCCGGTTCTTCCGCATGGGCGGTGTCCAGAAAATGGTTTTGAGTGGCGTGGCTTCGGGGTTTCTGCTCTACGTTTTATCCAAGGTGACTGAAGATTTGAGCAAGGCTGAGTTGATGCATCCGATCGCTGCGGCGTGGTTGCCAGTATGCGTGGGAGGCCTCTCCGGCTTTATGGCCTTGCTGTATCTGGAGGACGGCTAGTGGCTCGTATTGCCGCCCGCCGGGGGCAATCGATGAGACCTGAGCCGCGCAGGGCGTTGCGCGGCCATCGCGGTCGTATGCCTGCTATTCTGACCCTCCTTATCGCTCCCCTGATGGGCCTGCTGTTGGCCGGCGCGGTATCGGTCGCCACAGCTATCCCGGCCGCCGCCCAGGGCTTCACCTACAATCCGGCCCCCACCCGTCCGAAGCCGCCGAAGGCGCCACAGGACGGGCAGATGATGGTGCAGGCCACCGAGGTCAATTACGACTACAACAATTCGCGCGTATCGGCCGTCGGCAACGTGCAGATGTTCTACAACGGCACCGGCGTCGAAGCCGACAAGCTGATCTACGACCAGAAGACCAAGCGATTGCGCGCCGAAGGCAATATCCGCATGACGGACGCCGACGGCCGCATCACCTATGCCGACCAGCTCGAGCTTAGCGACGACTATCGCGACGGCTTCGTCGATTCGCTGCGCGTCGACACGGCGGACTCGACGCGGATGGCCGCCTCGCGCGCCGACCGCTCGAACGGCAATTTCACCGTGTTTGAAAACGGCGTCTACACCGCCTGCGCGCCGTGCCGCGACAACCCGACTAAGCCGCCGCTGTGGCAGGTCAAGGGCGCGCGGATCATTCACGATCAGACCGACAAGATGCTGTATTTCGAGGATGCGCGCCTCGAATTCTTCGGCACGCCGCTGGCCTACCTGCCCTATTTCTCGACGCCCGATCCGACCGTCAAGCGCAAGACCGGCTTTTTGATCCCGTTCTCGACCTCGACGACGTCGAACGGATTCGGGATCGACGTGCCGTTCTACTGGGCGATTGCGCCGGACTACGACGCGACGGTCTCGCCGCGCGTCACGACTCGTCAGGGCGTTCTGTTCCAGGGAGAATTTCGGCAACGCCTGATGGATGGCGCCTATACAATTCGCGCCTACGGCATCAACCAGCTTGAACCCGGCGCCTATGCGGGCCAGCCCGGCGACCGCACCTTGCGCGGCGGCGTCGAAGGTCACGGCCAGTTCGCACTGAACGACAAATGGGTCTGGGGCGTCGATGCCGTCGCGCTGTCCGACTACACCTTCCTGCAGGATTATCGCCTCGCGCAGTACCGCGATCCGCTCAACGCACTCCTGAACCTGCCGACCGAGGCGATCTCGCAGCTTTATCTTACCGGCATCGGCAATCGCAGCTTCTTCGATGCGCGGGCGATCTATTATCTGAGCTATTCGGGCAACCAGAGCCAGGTGCCGGTCGTCCATCCGGTGATCGACTACAACAACGTCATCAACCACTCTGTGCTCGGCGGTGAGTTCAGCTACAAGTTCAATCTGACAAGCCTGAGCCGGGAATCTGCTGCGTTCGACGCGATCAACACCAAGGTTGGAACTGACGGCCAAGGGCTGTGTTTGCCGACATCGGCCGATTCGAGCTTGAAGTTGCCTGCGAACTGCCTGCTGCGCGGCGTACCCGGCACCTATTCTCGCTTCAGCGCCGAAGCGCAGTGGCGCAAGTCCTATACCGATCCGCTCGGCCAGATCTGGACGCCGTTCGCCATCCTGCGCGCCGATGCGATCAATGCCTCGATCTCCGACCAGCCCGGCGTCTCGAGCTTCCTGCCCGTCGGCGACACCAACGCGCTGCGGCTGATGCCGACGGTCGGCTTCGAGTATCGCTATCCCTTCATCAATGTTCAGCCCTATGGCACGACGATCGTCGAGCCGATCGCGCAGGTCATCGTCCGGCCGAATGAGACTTTCGCCGGCCGCTTCCCGAACGAAGACGCGCAGAGCATGATCTTCGACGCGAGCAACCTGTTCAGCGTCGACAAGTTTTCCGGCTATGATCGTGTCGAGGGCGGCGGACGCGCCAATGTCGGCATTCAGGCCACGACGCAGTTCGACCGCGGCGGCTCGATCAGCGCCCTGTTCGGCCAGTCCTATCAACTGTTCGGCCTGAACTCCTACGGGATCACCGATACCGTCAACACCGGTGTCAATTCGGGCCTCGAGACCCAGCGATCCGACTATGTCGCCCGCGTCAATTACGCGCCGAACCGAACCTGGAGCTTCAGCACCCGCGCCCGGATCGACGAGGCAACCTACAATGTCCAGCGGTTCGAGGCCGAGGGTCGGGCCACGTTCGATCGCTGGAACGTCAGCATGATGTACGGCAATTACGCGCCGCAGCCCGAACTCGGCTATCTGATCCGCCGTCAGGGCATTCTGGGCACCGGCTCGATCAAGCTCGCCACCAATTGGGTGGTGTCGGGCGCGGCGCGCTGGGATCTCGAAGCCAACAAGATCAACCAGTATTCGGTTGGCGCGGGCTATGTGGACGATTGCTTCGTTCTAGCGCTGAACTACGTCACATCCTATACCTACACCAACAGCATCACAGCGCCACAGCTTAGCCATGCTGTCATGTTCCAGATCGGGCTGCGCACTATCGGAACGTCGGCCGTGAGCCAGTCCGCGGCGGCCGGCGGCATTCAATGACGCAAGTTCGGTGATCGGCGGCAGGTCCCGCGAGCCGGCGTCATGATGGTGCGACCGATCAGCGATCAGCCTGCCGTGCGAGCGATTTGCCCGGCACCATCACGGAATTGACCATGACGACCGCATTACGGCAGACCCGCCTGCCCCGCATCTTCCTTCATGTGCAAGCCTGCGTCGCGGCCGTGATGCTGGTCGCCACGATACTGGTGACAACGATGCTGGTCGCGGCGCCCGTACACGCCCAGACCGTCGCTGTGATGGTCAATGGCGAGCCGATCACCAATTACGATATCGACCAGCGCTCCAAGCTGACGGTTCTGTCGTCGCAAAAGACTCCGTCGCGGCAAGAAGTGATCGAGGATCTTATCAACGAGAAGGTGAAGCTGAAAGAAGGCAAGAAGTTCGGCATCGACCCGTCCGCCGCCGATGTCGACTCGTCCTACGCTTCGATGAGTTCGCGGATGCGGATGAATGCCGATCAACTCACCAAGTCGCTCGAAAGCAAGGGCATCCGGGCCGATACGCTGCGCGCGCGCATCAAGGCTGACATGGTCTGGAGCAGCCTCGTGCGCGGCCGCTTCAAGGATAGCCTGCTGGTCGGCGAGAAGGACGTCAACGACGCGGTCCAGGTCAAGGGCGACGACAAGGCCGACGTCGCCAGCTTTGAATACCAGATGCGGCCGATTGTGCTGATCGTGCCGCGCGGCGCCGGCCCCGGCGTCACCGAAGCGCGCAAGAAGGAAGCCGAAGGCCTGCGGGCGCGCGTGCAGAATTGCCAGGACGCCGACAATCTGTTCCGCACGATGCAGAATGCGACGATCCGCGCCACGGTGTCCAAGACCTCGGCCGATCTGCCGCAAGCGTTGCGCGACTTGCTCGACAAAACGCCCGTCGGCACGCTGACATCGCCGGAAGTGACGCGCCAGGGCGTCGAGATGGTGGCGCTTTGCGGCCGCAAGCCCACCACGGTGGACACGCCGAAGAAGCGCGAAGTCCGCGAGAAGATGTACACCGAGAAATACGAGGCGAAGTCGAAATCCTACCTGCGCGACGTGCGCAAGGCGGCGATGATCGAGTATCGCTGACGAACGCCCCAAGACGCGTTAGAGAGTTTGCATGACAAAACCTCTGGCGCTGACGCTTGGCGAACCTGCGGGCATCGGACCCGACATCGCGCTCGCCGCATGGTTCCAGCGCGAGCCGCTGAAACTGCCGCCCTTCTATCTGCTCGGCGATCGCGATTTTATCGCCGCACGCGCCAAGACGATCGGCCTCGATGTCGCACTCGCCGACGCCACGCCCGAGACGGCGACGGACCAATTCGCCAATACCCTGCCGGTCGTCGCGACCGGCGTCGTGACAACGGCACCACCCGGCCAGCCGGACTATAGCAGCGCGCCCACAGCGATCGCATCGATCACGCAGGCGGTCACGCATGTCGCCGCCGGCCGCGCGGCGGCGGTCGTCACCAATCCCGTTGCGAAAAGCGTGCTCTATCGCGCCGGATTCTCGCATCCCGGCCATACCGAATTTCTCGCCGAACTGGCTTCGCGACATGGCAAGACGCCGATGCCGGTGATGCTGCTGTGGTCGCCGACGCTGGCCGTGGTGCCGGTCACGATTCATTTGTCGCTGCGCGACGCCATCGCACAGCTCACATCCGAAATGATCGTCGCCACCGCCCGCATCGTCGTCACGGACATGCGCGCGCGGTTCGGTCTCGCCACGCCGCGCCTCGCGGTGTCCGGTCTCAACCCGCATGCCGGCGAAGGCGGTGCGCTCGGCCACGAAGACCAGAGCATCGTCGCGCCCGCCATTGCCACGCTGCGCGCCGAGGGGATCGACGCGCGCGGACCGTTGCCCGCCGATACGATGTTCCACGCCGCCGCGCGTGCCACCTACGACTGCGCGCTGTGCATGTATCACGATCAGGCGCTGATCCCGGTCAAGACGCTGGCGTTCGACGATGCCGTCAACGTCACGCTCGGGCTTCCCTTCATCCGCACATCGCCGGATCACGGCACCGCCTTCGACATCGCCGGCACCGGTCGCGCCAACCCGTCGAGCCTGATCGCAGCGTTGAAACTGGCCGCGCGGATGGCAACGCAATGAGCCGTTACTGTCAGCGGCCTTTCTCCCACGAGGGCAGCTTTGCAAACACTCGCCCCCCACCCCCGACCCCTCCCCGCCACGCGAAGAGCGCGTGGGCGGAGGGGAGCGCGCGCCGCTGCCGTCTGTCTCCCCTCCCCCCGCTCTTGCGGCAGGGAGGGGTCGGGGGGCTTTCAGGCACAGTGCGCGTTCCACAACAACCGCACGAGGCAAGAGGGTGCGCGTTGATAGGCTTTGCCTTTCGGCTCAAGCCCTCATGAGCGCCATCGACGACATGCCTCCTCTTCGCGACGTCATCGCGCGCCACGGTCTCGCGCCGAAGAAATCGCTCGGCCAGAATTTTCTGTTCGATCTGAACCTCACCGCGCGTATCGCCCGCGCCGCCGGGCCGATCGACGATTGCACGGTGGTCGAGATCGGCCCCGGTCCGGGTGGACTCACGCGTGCCCTGCTGGCGCTGGGTGCGAAGCGCGTCATCGCGATCGAGCGTGACGAGCGCGCCATCGGCGCATTGCACGACATCGCGAAGCGCTATCCCGGCCGGCTCGAGATCATCAATGCCGACGCGTTGACATTCGATCCCCGCTCGCTGCTGAACGGCGAGCGCGCGAAAATCGTCGCCAACCTGCCCTACAATATCGCGACGCCGCTGCTGATCGGCTGGCTCTGTACCGAGCCGTGGCCGCCCTGGTTCGATATGATGGTGCTGATGTTTCAGCGCGAGGTGGCAGAGCGCATCGTCGCCCGCGCGGACGATGAGGCCTATGGCCGGCTCGGCGTGCTGTCGAACTGGCGCGCGGAGACCAAGATGCTGTTCGACATTTCGCCGGCCGCCTTCACGCCGCCGCCGAAGGTGACGTCGTCGGTCGTCCGCCTGATCCCGCGCGAAAAACCCGAACCTTGCGACCGACGCATGCTGGAGCGCGTCGCTGCCGCGGCCTTCGGCCAGCGCCGGAAAATGCTGCGCCAAAGTCTCAAGGCGCTCGGCGTCGAACCGGACATCCTCGCCGCCGCAGCGGGTGTCGAATCCACGCGCCGCGCCGAGACCGTGCCGGTGTCTGGCTTTGTTGCCATGGCGCGGAAATTGACGGATATACAGGCCGCAAAATCAAAAACGGGGAGCTAGTCCAATGGCCCAGATGATCCGGCAATCGCTCGTGAAGTTTGATGCCCCCTTGTGCGAGACCATCATCGATACGCCGCAGCCGCAGGGCGCGGAGGTGCTGGTGAGGATCGAACGCTGCGGGCTGTGCCACTCCGATCTGCATATTCAGGACGGCTATGCTGACTTGGGCGGCGGCAAGAAGCTCGACACCACGCGCGGCATGACGCTTCCGTTCACGCTCGGCCACGAGATCGCCGGTGTCGTCGATGCGGTCGGTCCCGATGCGCCGCAGGACGTCGTCGGCAAGAAGGTTGCCGTGTTTCCGTGGATCGGTTGCGGCAAATGTCGCGACTGTCTTGCCGGCGACGAAAATCTCTGCGCCCGCAATCAGTATCTCGGCGTCTCGCGCGACGGCGGCTTCGCGACGCATGTCCTCGTGCCGCATGCGAAGTATCTGCTCGACTACGGCAACCTGCCGGTCAACATGGCGGCGACGCTGATGTGTTCGGGCGCAACCGCTTACGGCGCGCTCAAGCGTCTCGTCGATCGTCCGCGCCAGCGCAACATCCTGCTGATCGGCCTCGGTGGCGTCGGCATGATGGGGCTGGCTTTCGCGCAGGCAATGTTCAAGCAACCGATCTCGGTCGCCGACCTCAATCCGGCGGCGCGCGAGACCGCTATGAAGAACGGTGCGTCGGTTGCCTACGACCCGTCCGAAGCGGACATCGTCAAGCGCATCCTGAAAGAGACCGATGGCGGCTTCGACGGCGTCGTCGATTTCGCCGGCAACGACAAGTCGATGGCGTTTGCCATGGGTGCGCTGGCGCGCGGCGGAAAGATCGTCGTGTCGGGCCTGATGGGCGGCAATTTCTCGCTGCCGATGGTGCAATGGATCTACAAGCGCATGACCATCGAAGGCTTCATGACCGGCACGCTCGAGGAAGCCAAGGAGTTGATGGCGCTGGCGCGCGACGGCAAGGTCAAGCCGACGCCGATGAAGGAAGAGCCGATGACGGACGTCCAGTCCTGGATCGACGAACTGCGCGCCGGCAAGGTTGTCGGCCGGATCATGCTGAAGAATTAGCAGCGAGAGGCCCGGTTGCCCTCGACGCGATCCCGGTTACGAGGCGGCCTATTTCAGCAAACAGCCTGAACGACGCGAAGCCCGCCGAGCGACGCAAAGCGATGGCGCGGCGCCTTCCAGTCGGACCGCCGCACGGGCCGTTGGAAAGCAACGAAGCAACAGTCCGCAGACTGGGCCGCCTGAATCATACCCCAAGCTCACCGGATTTTTGGCTCAATGCCACCGCAGTCCGCGCCGATGTTTCAGGCTGGGACATCAAGTGTTGGCGTTTGTGTTGGGGGATGAAGATGGCAAAACGGGCCGAAACAACGTGGCGTGCCGCCAGTCTGGGGTTGATGGCGTCGTGTCTCGCAAGCGCCAGTTTTGCGGTCGGCCCCGAAAGCCCATCCGCGGCTGCGACCGCAAAATCAAGTGAGTGTCTGAGCGGCCCGAAAGGCGCGGCGCCGCAGGGCGAGCGCTGGTATTACCGCGTCGAGCGCGGCACTAAGAAGCATTGCTGGTACACGCGCGCCGACTCGGCACGCAACGTCGCGGCGCGAGCGCCGCAGCCTGAGCCCCGTGATGCGGCTGACGAGACGCCGGCCGCGCCGCTGCAGCCTTCGGTCGCCAATGCGCGCGCCGAGGCAACCCGGTCGGCTTTTCCGGCACCGCCCGCTGTCGTCGCGCCGCCCGCCAGCACGGCAGCCTCAACCAGCCCGGATGCGCAGACCCAAACGGTAGCGGATCGCTTTTCGGATTACCCAAATGCCGGAGAGCCGGCGCAGTCGCTGCCGCAAGGCGCGACGCAGCCGACACCGCTCACGGCGGCCAAGCCATCCTCAGGCAATCAAGACACGTCGCTTTGGATGGTCCTGGTCGTCATCGCGGGCGCGCTGGCGCTGGTCGGCGGCGCCTTTGCGCTGATCACGCGGTTCGCCCGTCCACGGGTTTCTGGGCGCTCGGACGAGCACTGGTCGGACGCGCGATGGGACACGCACGAGCCCGAAACAAGCCCGCCATTGGCGATGGCCGACGACGCGGACTCGACGACGTCGGACGGCCCGCCGATGAACTGGGTGCGTGTCGCGCGCGAGCGCGCCGACAGGCAAGGCGACGAGATCGAGCACCTGCTGTCGCGGCCTGCACGTCCGGCGTGAGCAAGGTGTTCGAGAAGCTGACTCAGATCGCGCCGAAATATCCGCTCGTCCCCGCAGACGCGGGGACCCTGACTTTGCCAGGCACACCGCGTCGCTCTGGATTCCCGCTTGCGCGGCAATGAGCGGAGGTTGTTTCAGCGAGAGTCGATCCAACTCTAAAGCTGCTGTCGCAGTTTCTGCACGAAGTCGCCAAGTCCGATTTGACGCTCGCGTTTCAACTGCTCGGCGCGCAGGATCGCCTTCACCGCCTCGAAGGCGAGGCCGATATTGTCGTTGACGACGATATAGTCATATGCGTCGTAATGGCTCATTTCATCGCCGGCCTTCTTCATGCGGCCGCGGATCACCTCGTCGGAATCCTGCGCACGCGTGTGCAGCCGATGCTCCAGCGCTTGCACAGACGGCGGCAGGATGAACACCGAGACGACGTCGTTCGGCTGCTTGTCGCGCAATTGTTGGGTGCCCTGCCAGTCGATGTCGAACAGCACGTCGCGGCCGGCGGCGAGCGCCGCCTCGACCGGCGCGCGCGGCGTGCCATAGCGGTTGTCGAAGACGTTGGCCCATTCGAGCAATGCGCCGGTATCGGCCATCGTCTTGAAGCGGGCCTGATCGACGAAGAAATAATCGCGGCCCTCGATCTCGCCGGGCCGCATCGGACGTGTCGTCGCCGACACCGACATCTTCAGATCGGGAGTCTCGCTGACCAGCATGCGCGACAACGTTGTCTTGCCGGCGCCCGACGGCGACGACAGCACGAACATCAGCCCGCGCCGCTCGACGGCGGTAAAACTCTGGTCCACCGCACTCATTCGAGATTCTGTACCTGCTCCCGGAATTGCTCGACGACGTTCTTCATTTCAAGACCGGTATTGGTCAACTCCAGATCGTTGGACTTGCTGCAACAGGTATTGACCTCGCGGTTGAATTCCTGCGCCAGAAAATCCAGCCGGCGACCGACCGCGCCGCCCTTGCCGATCATCTCGCGCGCCTGCGCGATGTGCGATACGATGCGATCGAGTTCTTCGCGGATGTCGGCGCGCGCGGCGATCATCACCGCTTCCTGATGCAACCGATCCGGATCGAACCGATCCGATGTCTCCAGCAGCGCCGCGATCTGTTCGCCGAGCCGCGCGCGGATCGCCTCTGGCTTGCGGCCCGGCGCCGCCTCGGCCCTCTTCATCAGCGTTTCGATCTCGTCCATACGCTGATTGAGGATCTCGCCGAGCGCCGTGCCCTCGCGCTTGCGCATCTCGATCAGGCTCGCGAGCGCCTCGTCGAACGACAGCGCGACCGCGGCCTTGACGGCCTTGTCCTCCGTCTCGTCCGACTCGGGCTCACCCACCTCGATCACGCCCTTGATCGCCAGCAGACCATCAATGCTCGGAGCCACTGCGTCGATCTTGCCGGCGACATCGCCGGCGATCCGAAGGATCGCATTGAGGACGTCTTCATTGACGCGCACCGCCGCGGCCGCATTGCCGCGCTTGACGGTGAGGTTGGCATAGACAGTGCCGCGCGCGAGACTTTCGCCGGCGCGTTTCCGCGCGACCGCCTCGATCTCGTCGAATCCCGGCGGCAACCGCATCCGCAGGTCAAAGCCCTTGGCGTTGACGGACTTCAGCTCCCACTCGAAGCTGGTCGGGCCGCAGGTGCCGTGGCTTCGCGAAAAGCCGGTCATGCTCGACAACGCCATCGGGTGAGTGTCTCCAGGATTCGGGAGCGAATTTGCGCGAGACCATAGAGGATGAGCGCGCGTGGGGAAACTGGCGGGACGCAGCCTTGCTCCGTTGGCGGCGCGCTCCTTCTCGCCGTTCTTACGGGAACGTAACGAGCAAGGGCTCGCACCAAGAAGGTCGGGGGCTCTTGCCGCGCATTTTCGCTGCCGGCGTTTTTCAATCGGCGCCCGGCCCCTCATCCGGCGCTATCGCCAACGACGCTTCGCATCGTCGAAATGCGCCGAACTCTCCGCGTGAAGGACGGGGAGAGGTGACTCAACACTTGTGCTCCCCGCAACGACGATCTCTACCGCTGCACAACCGGCGGCGTGGCGCCTGTTGATTGCGCCGCGCCCTGCTGGCGCGATGGCGCGGTCTGCTTCGCGCCCTTTTTCGGCGCCTGCTTCGCACCGGCCGGCGGCGGAGTCGCGGCGGTCGTGCCGTCCGCAGCAGGCGTCGCAACGGCAGCGGGCGCAGCCGGCTCTTCGGGCGCTTCGACCGTGTCGTTGGCTGCGGCCTTCTCGATCGCGCGCAGCTTCGCAACATTGCGGTTATGCGCGTCGTAAGTTTCCGTAAAGGCGTGTCCGCCGGTGCCGTCGGCCACGAAAAACAGATCGCGCGTGCGCGCCGGCTTGGCAGCCGCCTCAAGCGAGGCACGACCCGGATTGGCGATCGGGCCCGGCGGCAGGCCGTCGACAACGTAGGTGTTGTAGGGCGACGGCTGCTGGATTTCGCTGCGCTTGATCGGACGGCCCAGCGTCCCTCTGCCGCCGACAAGACCGTAGATGATCGTCGGATCGGATTGCAGCTTCATCTTCTTCTGCAGCCGATTGACGAACACCGAAGCGACCCGGCTGCGCTCGTCGGCGCGGCCGGTTTCCTTCTCGACGATCGAAGCCAGCGTGACCAGTTGCTCCGGCGTCTTGACCGGCACGTCGGGGCTGCGGCGCTCCCAGATCTCGGCGAGAATTTTCTTCTGTTCCTGCTGCATGCGCTGGACGACCTGATCGCGCGTCGTGCCACGCGGGAATTTGTACGTTTCCGGCAATAGCGTGCCTTCGCGCGGCATCTCGCGAATGCTGCCGGCGAAGATGTCGTTCTCGCCCAGACGGGCGACGATCTGTTCGGAGGTCAGGCCCTCGGGAATCGTAATGGCGTGCTGCACCACTTTGCCGTCGACCAGCGTGCCGATGACCGAGCGCAGGCTCGCGCCTTTCGGAAACAGATATTCGCCTGGCTTGAGATCGGAACTGGCCTTCAGCGCGGCGACGCCGCCCATGAACACCCAGCGATTGACGTCGATCACGCCTTCCTTGAGCAGCGCCTCGGCGATGTCGCCCTTGCCGGCGCGCGCCGGAATGTTGACGACCTTGTCCTGCTGCAGCGGTCCGGGCGCTTCCAAGGCCTGGCGGCCATACACGTAAGCACCGCCCGCGCCGATCATGGCAATCAGCAAGATCGTGATGACGGCATTGCCGGCAATGACGAGGGGATTGCGCGCCCTGGCAGACCGCTTCGGTGGCGGCGGAAGCTGCTCGGGCTCAAGCGCCGCGCGCGGCGACCTTGGCGAAATGGGCGGCCTTTCACTCATCGATACAACCTGAATCCTGTCAGTTCGATCGTGGCTGGCTGCGCTGGTGCGCCCGCTCGATAACAATGCCGTCCCATGTCAAGGAATCGACGCCGATTAAGGCTATTGCGTGGAGTGCGCGCCGTCTGCGGTTATTTCGCCATCCGTTGCACGATGAGTGATGCGTTGGTACCACCGAATCCGAAAGAGTTCGACAAGGCTATGTTGATCTCGCGCGGACGCGGCTTTTTCGGCACCAGATCGATCGCAGTTTCAACGGACGGATTGTCGAGATTGATCGTCGGCGGTGCGATGTTATCGCGGATCGCCAGGATCGAAAAGATCGCCTCGATCGCACCGGCCGCGCCGAGCAGATGGCCGGTGGAGGATTTGGTCGAGGACATCGCCACTTTCGACGCGGCATTGCCGAGAAGTCTCTGCGCCGCGCCAAGCTCGATCTCGTCGCCGAGCGGCGTCGAGGTGCCGTGCGCGTTGATGTAATCGAGGTCCGACGCCGCGATACCGGCGCGCTTCATGGCGGCGGTCATGCAACGGAACGCACCGTCGCCGTCCGGAGTCGGCGCGGTGATGTGATAAGCGTCGCCGGACATGCCGTAGCCGATGATCTCGCAATAGATGTGCACGCCGCGCGCCTTGGCATGTTCGTACTCTTCGAGCACGAGAATGCCGGCGCCCTCGCCCATCACAAAACCGTCGCGGCCTTTGTCATAGGGACGCGAGGCCTTCGTCGGATCATCGTTGTACCCGGTCGACAATGCGCGCAACGCGCAGAAGCCGGCCATCGCCAGGCGGCTGATCGGCGATTCGGTGCCGCCCGCGACCATGACATCGGCATCGCCGAGCGCGATGAGGCGGCTGGCGTCGCCGATCGCATGCGCGCCGGTCGAGCAGGCCGTCACGACGGAATGATTCGGACCCTTGAGGCCGTGCGCGATCGAGACGTAACCCGAGGCAAGATTGATGAGGCGGCCGGGAATGAAGAACGGCGACAGCCGGCGCGGGCCGCGCTCCTTCACCAGCACCGCCGCATCGGCGATGCCGGACAGGCCGCCGATGCCGGAGCCGATCATGGTGCCGGTCGCGCAACGCTCGTCTTCGGTGGCGGGATGCCAATTGGCGTCGTTGAGCGCCTGCCTGGCCGCGCACATCGCATAGACGATGAAGTCATCGACCTTGCGCTGGTCCTTCGGGTCCATCCACTGGTCGGGATTGAAGGTGCCGTTTTCGCCGTCGCCGCGCGGAATGATGCAGGCGATCTGGCTGGAGAGGTCGGATACGTCGAACATGTCGATCCGCTTGGCGCCGCTCTCACCTTTCAGGATACGCTGCCAGGTGGTTTCGACACCGCAGCCGAGAGGCGACACCATGCCAAGGCCCGTGACGACGACCCGCCTCATATCCTGCACTCCCAGTCGAACGATCATTTGTCACAACACAAAGCCGGGGGGCCGCACCAGGCGGCCCGTCCGGCTTCATGGCAACGCGACCGGCTTTTTTAGCTCTTCGCGTTCTTTTCAAGAAACTTGGTGGCGTCGCCGACCGTGAGAATCGTCTCGGCGGCATCGTCCGGAATTTCGCAGCCAAACTCCTCCTCGAAAGCCATTACGAGTTCGACGGTATCGAGGCTGTCGGCGCCGAGATCGTCAATGAAGCTCGCAGCATCGACAACCTTCTCGGGCTCAACACCAAGGTGTTCGACCACGATCTTCTTAACTCGCTCGCCAATCTCACTCATCGTTTAACCTCGTGCTTTGCATCCGACCCGACCGCGAGCGATCCGAATCATTGGTATGCGTTTTGATCGTTCTGCGCCACGGCAGATGCGCGTTATTCTGAGAATGCCCCGCCGCCCCCAAGCAACGCCAATATACAGGGTTTCAAAAACCTGCAATGGCGTTGTTTGAACGTCCATCGTCGGTTCGCGTAACATACTTCACGGCGGAAAACTACACGGCCTGGGGCGCATGCCGGAAACACTTATTATGTCTGCCGGACCAGCGGGTTCCCGCAGGCGATGGACTGCCTAGATCATCGCCATTCCGCCATTGACGTGAATGGTCTGTCCGGTGACGTAAGCCGCCTCGTTCGATGCCAGATACACCGCAGCCGCAGCAATGTCGCCGGGCGTACCGAGCCGTGCGGCGGGCACCTTGGTCAAAATCATCTCACGCTGCTTGTCGTTGAGCGCGTCCGTCATGGGCGTTGCGATAAAGCCCGGCGCGATGCAGTTCGCCGTCACATTGCGCTTGGCATATTCCGCGCCGAGCGTCTTGATCATGCCGATCAGGCCGGCTTTCGACGCCGTGTAGTTGCCCTGCCCCGGATTGCCGGTGACGCCGACCACCGACGTGATCGCGATGATGCGGCCGAAGCGCTTGCGCATCATCAGCTTGGTGGCGGCGCGCGCCAGCCGGAAGGTTGCCGTCAGATTGACGTTGATGACCTCGTCCCACGCCTCGTCGGAAATCTGCACGAACAGATTATCGCGGGTGATACCGGCATTGCTCACCAGAATGTCGAGTTGTCCCATCGCTTTTTCAGCGGACGGCACCAAAGCCTCGACCTCGTTTTTGTCTGACAGGTTGCACGGCAGCACATGCGCGCGATCCCCGAGCTTGGCGGCGGTGGCCTCCAGCACCTCGCGACGCGTGCCGGACAAGGCGACGGTCGCGCCCTGCGCATGAAGCGCCGCGGCAATCGCGCCGCCGATGCCGCCCGTCGCGCCGGTGACGAGCGCGGTCTTGCCTGTAAGGTCGAACATGAGGGCTCCTTCGCCTGGGTCGGATTTATTTCAGATGACTTAAACTGCGGGCACTGCCCTCACCTCTCCCCGTTCTTCACGGGGAGAGGTCGGCGCATCCTGTCGATGCGAAGCGTCGTCAGCGATAGCGCCGGGTGAGGGGCCTGGCACGGCCTTCCTGCGATGTCAGCATTCGTCGATTGTGCGCCCCTCACCCCAACCCTCTCCCCGTAAGAACGGGGAGAGGGAGCGCGCTGCGACAATTGGAAAGGCTTACATTCACATCAATGTCTCAAGCCGTGCGCGACGCGGCGAGCGCATCCTTCGCCGCCTGAATATCGTTGGGCCCGCCGACCGCGACCCCGACGGCGCCATCGGCGATCCGCTTGACGAGGCCGCTCAGCACCTTACCCGCGCCAATCTCGACGAAATGCGTCACGCCGCTGGCGGCCATGTAGGCCACCGACTCGCGCCAGCGCACGGTGCCCGTCACCTGCTCGATGAGGCGCTTGCGAATGTCGTCCGGATCGGTGATCGCCGAGGCGAGCACATTCGACACCAGCGGCGCGCTCGGCGGCTTGATGCCGACGCCGGCCAACGCTTGCGCCATCGCGTCGGCGGCTGGCTGCATCAGGCGGCAGTGGAACGGCGCGGAGACCGGCAGCAGCATCGCGCGCTTGGCGCCCTTGGTCTTGGCGATGTCGAGCGCGCGGTCGACCGCCGCCTTGTCGCCGGAGACAACGACCTGCCCACCGCCATTGTCGTTCGCCGCCTGACAGACGTCGCCTTGCGCGGCTTCCTCAGCGACGGAGACCGCCGTCTCGTAATCCAGACCGAGCAGCGCCGCCATCGCGCCGACGCCGACCGGCACGGCCTTCTGCATCGCAAGGCCGCGCGTGCGCAGCAGCCGCGCGGTGTCGGAGATCGACAGCGAACCTGCGGCGGCCAGCGCGGAATATTCGCCGAGCGAGTGACCCGCGACAAAAGCCGCGTCGCGACCGACATCGAAGCCGGCCTCGGACTCCAGAACCCGCAAGGTCGCCAGCGACATCGCCATCAACGCAGGCTGAGCATTCTGCGTCAGTTGCAGGGTCTCGGCCGGGCCGTCCCAGATGATGGCGGTCAGCTTCTCGCCGAGCGCCGCATCGACCTCGTCGAACACGGCGCGCGCGGCCGGGAATTGCTCGGCCAGCGCTTTGCCCATGCCGACCGCCTGGGAGCCCTGCCCCGGAAAGGTGAATGCTGCGGTCATGAAAGCCCCTCAAATCTGGCGCGGTAAGACACCGCGGGGGCATCGATGTCAAGGCTGTGACAGGCGCCGCAGCGCCCGTCCAGCGTGATTGCGGCCGGTCGCCGGGCTAGGAAAACGCCATCGTGCGGATTTCGATACTCCGGCGCTGCGGTACGTCGGGCGGCGAGCTCGGGTCTTCAAAGGCGGTGTGGCCCATGAACCGGGCGCGGCCATCGGTTTCGCTATCAGAGGTCATAAGCAACAGCGCCAGATCCTTGGTCATGTTCGGGAAGAAATCGATCGGCCGACCGTTATCGAGCGAGCCATGAGCGTGGCCTGAACACAGTTCGCCATTTTTTCTCCTTGTCTGGATCGCCGCAGACCGTCAGGCCGCCTGTTTCTGGAGCGCAAAGCCCTCATAGACCATGGTGTTTTTCCAGCACGGCAGCGCTTCGACCTTCTCGGTCATCCAGTGCTCGAGATGGCGGTGCTGATCCAGCGGAAGCTGCTGCCATTGATGCAGATGGATCGCGGACGCGACCGCGATGTCGGCGATGGTCGGCGCGTCGCCGCACAGCCACTCGCTCTCTGCGAGGCGGGCGTCGAGAATTCCGGCGAGCTTGTGGAAGTTCGGCGTTTCCTTTTCGAGAACCGCAGGATCGGGAGCGCCGCCGAGCAGCGGCTTGACGCAATTCTCGACCAGGAACACGTAGCAACTCGGAAACCAGGCGTTGCTTTCCCAGAACAGCCAGCGGTTGACGTCGGCGCGGCGCTTCAGGTCGGTCGGATAGAACGCCGACTTGCCGTGCTTGTCGGCGGCATATTGAAGGATGGCGTTGGATTCCCACAGGGTCAAGCCATCGTCGCGCAGCGCGGGCAGCGCCGCGTTGGGGTTGATGGCGATGTAGCTCGGCGACTTCTGCTCACCCTGGAAATAATCGACTTTGCTGAGCGCGTAATCGACGTCCATCAATTGCAGCCCGGCCAATACTTTGCGGCAGTTCACGGTAATCGGATCGGCGTAGACATCCATGGCAACCTCCCTGTGGCGCGTTTGCGATCGGCTTTTCTCCCGTGCCTTTCGGCATTCTTGTCGTCCGCCGGTTTCCGGCTGGCTTGACCCGTGAGCCTATTGTGAGGCTGACTATCGCTCCAACAGATAATTGCTGTGAGCATTATCGTGCAGCGCGATATTCTCTCTCTCGATATCCGGTTGCTGCTGGCGTTCGACGCCTTGATCGTCGAGCGCGGCGTCACCCGCGCCGCGCAGCGGCTGGGCCTGACCCAGCAGGGATTGAGCGGGCAATTGGCCAAGATGCGCGCCGTGTTCGGTGATCCGCTGTTCGTCCGCGAAGGTGCCGGCGTCACGCCGACCCCGCAGGCCGAGCAGCTTTACCCGCAGGTTCTGGCGGCATTGTCCGAATTGCAGGCGCTGGTGGAGACGCCGGTGGTCGATCCGCGCACCTTCGACGGCGTGGTCGCGGTCGCCGCCTCCGATTACGCAATCGCCGCGATCCTGCCGCCGCTGCTGCTGCGGCTTCGGGCGGAAGCGCCACGGCTGCGTCTGGCGGTACGGCCGGTCAATTCCGCGACGCTGGCGCTGGAAATGCGGGAACGCCGGATCGACCTCGCGCTGACGGTGCCGCAATTCACGCCGCCGGGGCTGCGCTCGCACCGCCTGTTCAAGGAGAGCTACGCCGGCGCCGTGCGCGCGGACCATCCGCTGGCGGCCGGGCCGGTCGATATCGACCGCTTTTGCGCCTATCCGCATTTGCTGGTCTCGCCGGACAAAGGCGATTTTTATGGCCCGACCGATGCCGCGCTGACCGCACTGGGGCGGCGGCGCGATATTGCGGTGGTGGTTCCTAGCTTCGCCGTCGTCGCCGACATTCTGCATTCCACCGACCTGATCGCCGTGCTGCCGGAGCGGTTGCTGGCGAGAACTAGCCGACGGTTGCACATCTTCGATCCTCCAGTCGTCGTGAAGGGCTTCGATCTCCACGGGTTCTGGCCCGAGCGCCTTCACGCCGATCCTATGCATCGCTGGTTCCGCAACATCTGTTTCGGCGGCCCGTCGCGCCGAACCTCAGCAAAATCGACGGTTTGACGCGGGCTCGCGCTTGCCATTGCGGTCAAAATCCGTATAAGGCGCGCATCCGCAGATCCCGGCCGGGAGCTGAACGGACGGTTTCGGCAAACATCCCATTTGATTTGTTGAGATAGGGCCGGTCGGCCTGTCGTCCCGTGCTCCCGCCTTCTGAGCGTTTGTCGAGTCCTTTCCGAAGGTCTCGAAGGGCTTGCCGCCGGGATCAGCGCCAACACAGGAAAGGACGCCCATGCCTCTTTATGAGCATGTATTTCTCGCGCGCCAGGATGCGAGCGCAACACAGGTCGAAGAACTCACCACCCAGATGACCGGAATCGTCGAGCAACTCGGCGGCAAGGTCGTGAAGATGGAAAACTGGGGCGTGCGGTCGCTGACCTATCGCATGAACAAGAATCGCAAGGCGCATTTCGTGATGCTCAACATCGATGGCCCCTCTGCCATCGTCGCCGAGATCGAGCGCCAGGAGCGCATCAACGAAGACGTCATCCGGTACCTGACCGTCCGCGTCGAAGAGCACGAGGAAGGCCCGTCGGCGATGATGCGCAAGGCCGACCGCGACCGTGATCGCGACGACCGCGGCGGCGGCGGCTTCCGTGGCGACCGCGAAGGCGGTGGTTTCCGTGGCGGCGATCGTGACGGTGGTGGATTTCGCGGCGACCGTGGCCCGCGCCGTTCGCGCGATGATGCCGGCGCTGCTGGCGTTGAGGAGTAATCGAAATGGCTGAAGCTGGTGCCCGTCGTCCGTTCTTTCGTCGTCGCAAGTCCTGCCCGTTCACGGGTCCGAATGCGCCGAAGATCGACTACAAGGATTCGAAGCTGCTGATGCGTTACGTCTCCGAGCGCGGCAAGATCGTGCCGAGCCGCATCACCGCCGTGTCCGCCAAGAAGCAGCGTGAACTCGCCCGCGCCATCAAGCGCTCGCGTTTCCTCGGCCTCTTGCCTTACGTCATTCGCTAAGATTGGCATTGCCGCTCATCCCCGCGCAAACGGGGATGAGCGGGGTGTCTCAACTGACCTCCGCTTTCGCGGGGACGACGAGTTCGGTGTGTTGCCGGTGCAGACGACGCGCGCCGGATATTTCTCATAAGGCGCGCGGGACACCGCGGGCCGACAGTTGGGGCTCTCAGCCTCTAACCGCTCGAAAGGAGCGGGACAGCTCATGATCCTTCAGCTCCTCATTGCACTGGCCGCCGGCGCTGCATCAGCCTTGATGTTCGCGTCGATCATTTCGGGCGCGCTGGTGTCCATCGTTCTGTTCTATCTCGCGCCGCTGCCGCTGATGGTCGTTGCCATGGGCTGGAGCCCGCTGCATGCCGCGATCGGCGGGATCGCCGCCGGCGCCAGCCTCGGCCTGCTGTTCGGCATGCCGTATCTCGGCGCCTTCGTGCTGACGATCGCTCTGCCCGCCTGGTGGCTCGGCCATCTCGCGATGCTTGGCCGCCCCGCCGAAACCGCTCCGACCAATGGCGTGACGCCGCCCGCGACGGAATGGTACCCGCCCGGCCGCCTGCTGCTTTGGATCGCTGGCTTTGCCTCGCTGACGACGATCGCAGCCTTGCTGACGCTTGGCTCCGACGCCGAGACCATTACGGCCGCGCTTCGCCGTGGCCTCAGCCGCATGATGAATTTGCGCGGCGCGACGCCGGACACGCCGGCCGGCGGCGAGTCGTCTGGCATGATGGACGCGCTGATCGCCATCGCGCCGGCTGCGGCCGCGATCGCGGCGATCCTGACGCTGACGCTCAATCTCTGGCTGGCGGGCCGCATCACGCTGACCTCCGGCCGCCTGAAACGCGCGTGGCCAAATCTCAGCGCCGCCGCGCTGCCGCCGATGACCCTGGTCGCGCTATGCGTCGCGCTCGGTCTGTCGTTCACGGGCGGCCTGCTCGCCATCGCAGCCCAGATCGCCAGTGCCTGTTTGCTGATGGCGTTTGCGCTGACCGGCCTCGCGACGTTGCATGCGATCACGCGCGGTCGCCAGAATCGCGCGCTGTGGCTGAGCAGCGTCTATGCCGTTGTCACGGTGTTCGGTTGGCCGGTGCTCGGCTTGATCGTGCTCGGCCTCATCGACGCGATGTTCGATCTCCGGCGGCGCATGCCGCCGCCCGCACCAAAGCCGTCTGCATAATTCGTCTCACGTTCACAACACACCCACCGAAGGAGAATCACCATGGAAGTCATTTTGCTGGAACGCGTCGCCAAGCTCGGCCAGATGGGCGAAGTCGTCCGCGTCAAGGACGGTTACGGCCGCAACTTTCTGCTCAAGCGCGGCAAGGCCTTGCGCGCCACCACCGACAATCGCAGCAAGTATGAAGGCATGAAGGCCGATCTCGAAGCCCGCAACCTGCAGGCCAAGGGCGAAGCCGAGAAGGTCGCCGAGAAGATCGACGGCCGCAACGTCGTCATCATCCGTCAGGCGTCGGAAACCGGCCAGTTGTTCGGTTCGGTTTCGGTGCGCGACATCATCGCGACCTTCGAGGCTGACGGCGTCACTTTCGCACGTAGTCAGGTGCTGCTCGACGCGCCGATCAAGACGATCGGCAAGCAGGAGATTTCGATCGCCGTGCATCCGGAAGTCGAAGTCAAGGTGTCCGTCACTGTCGCCCGTTCGGCCGATGAAGCCGAGCGCATCAACCGTGGCGAAGACATCTCGTCGCGCCGGGAAGACCAGGACGCCGCTGCCGAGGCGCTCGCCGCCGCAGGCGAGTTTTTCGATCCCGACGCGCAGGGCGGCAACGACGACGAGACCGAGAAGTAAGCACAGAAGCGCTCATCCCCGCGCGAGCGGGGACGAGTCAGCAGTCCCGCAATGACCAACGCATAACGCCCGGCCTCACGGCCGGGCTTTTTGCTGGCGGTCCTATTGCGAGATCGGAGGCGTCGCCGGTCCTGAGGGTTGCGGCGGCGGCGGTGGCGGCGTGACGCTGATCGTCGGCCGCGGCGCGTCGCTCGGCGGCGGTGCGGCCGGCGCCTCGGCGGGCGCCGGCGAAGGTGGCGCTGGCGTCACCTGCGGGACCGGATCGGATCGCGGCGCTGCAGGCTCCGCGGGCCGCACCGACTCAGGTGTGGGCGTATCGACCTTCGGATCGATCACGACGGGAGCGGGCTCTGGCGGCGTCGGTATTTCGGCCGCCGGCGGCGTGTCGGCAGGCGCGACGACGTCCGGCGTCGCGGCATCCGGCTTGGCCGTCTCGGCAGGCTGCGGCTCCTCACGACCCTTCTTCTTGCCGATCTTCTGTTTCTGCCGCTTGGTCAGCGGCGGCTCCTCGGCCGGCACGGGCGCGCCGTCCGGCCCCGGTGCGGCCTGCTGCTGACGGCCGCGCTTGCCCCGCGCCGCCGGCGGCTCGGGTTGCGTCAGGCCATCGGCATCCGGCCTCGCGGCGTCAGGTCTTGCCGCGTCCTGTGGCTGGCCGGGTCGCGGCCGACGACCGGGCGGCTGCGGCTCACTCGGGCGGCCGGACCGTGAATCCTCGCCCTGCTTCGTCAGACGGCTGCCGCCGCGCGGATCGGTCGCGCCGTTGCCGAGCAGAAAGCCCGACAATTGCTGCGCCATGTCCTTGCTGGTCGTGTAATGTTCGCGCAGGAAGCCCGGCAGCGAGCCCGGCGGCACCGTCTTCAGCAGGCCGCGCGGGCTGCGATGGCACACGGCGCAACTCGTGGAAAAAATCTGGGACGGCGATTTGCCGGCTTCGAGATTTTGCGCCTGAACGTCCGGTGCCGCGAGCAGGATCGAAAGCATCACCGTCGCTAAAATGAGCGCTCGGCTCAACATTCCAACCTCCAGGCGCAGCAAGTTCCATAAATGCAATGTTGCACCTTTTAGAGATTCGGCCGGTTAATGGAAGCGGTGACGTTACGCCCTCGCAACAATCCCGCGTGAGGTGTGGCGAAAGACGCACAACAACACGCGCAAACGAAAACGCCGACCAGGCCGGTCGGCGTCGAAAATCATCCGGTGGCGCCAATCAATGTCGCGCGAAGGATCCTGCCAATATCGCTGCGGCCGGACGCGCCAGTTGAGACTTCAGCGCGATGAGACCTGCCGGATCGACGGCTGTCGTCGGGTCGCGAGACACGGTTTCAAAAGCCTCGATGAGCAATGCCAGCCAGGCCTGCTCTCCGCCGCTTGAACACCACTGCTGTCGCTGTGTCATTGTCGTTTCCCGAAGCCTGCCAAAACCTACAACCGAAAGCCGTCGAATCCGTTCCGGGATCGTCTCAAAATTTCACGATATCTTTCAGGACTTGCGGCTTCCCCGATATGTCGGCTTATCGGGCCAAAGGTTCAGCGCCCGAAAAACCCTTTCGGGCAGGCTTTTCGGCATGACGTCGCGGCGGCGGGCGATTGAGGTCGGCGCGCCGAGCGCGCAGCCGGATCGTCAAGTTGAAAGCCGCCGCCCGTCCACCGAATTATTGAATCGTTGACGACGTCAGGTTAGCGCTTTCGCTTCCCGAGGAAGTGGCGCTTGATCCTGCCCCGCATCCGACAAATTCCAGCGAACAATCGGTCTCATGGCTCCCAACGATTCGAACGTCTTCAGGCTCACCCCGGACGGCACAGGGCCGGCCTATCGCATGGCGCCGCACAATATCGAGGCCGAGCAGAGCGTGCTCGGCGCGATTCTGGTCAACAACGACGCATTCTACCGGGTCTCGGACTTCCTGAAGCAGGAGCACTTCTTCGAGCCGATCCATCAGACCATCTACGACACCGCCGCGAGTCTGATCCGCGCCGGCAAGGTCGCGACCCCGGTCACGCTGAAAACCTTCGTGCCGGCGGAGACCGACATCGGCGGCATGACCGTCGGGCAATATCTCGCCCGCCTCGCCGCCGAAGCCACCACCATCATCAACGCCCATGACTATGGCCGCACCATCTATGAGCTGGCGCTGCGCCGCGACCTGATCCGCATCGGCGAGGACATGGTCAACGTCGCCTTCGATGCGCCGGTCGATTTCGCGCCGCGCGCGCAGATCGAGGACGCCGAGCGCCGGCTCTACGAACTGGCCGAAGCCGGCCGCTATGACGGCGGCTTCCAGAAATTTTCGCAGGCGATGACGACGGCGCTCGACATGGCGGCCAACGCCTATCAGCGCGACGGCAGGCTCTCAGGCATCGCCACCGGCTTGCGCGCCCTCGATCACAAGCTCGGCGGGTTGCAGCGGTCCGATCTGATCGTCGTCGCCGGACGCCCCGGCATGGGCAAGACCGCTCTCGCCACCAACATCGCCTACAATATCGCCCGCGCGCATCAGGACGAACTGGCCGCCGACGGCTCCCGCAAGACGATCAATGGCGGCATCGTCGGGTTCTTCTCGTGCGAAATGTCGGCCGAGCAGCTCGCGACGCGAATTCTCGCCGAACAGACGGGCATCGCGTCGAACAGCATCCGCCGCGGCGGCATCACGCAGAGCGAATTCGACCGGATTCGCGATCACACCATCGAATTGCAGCATCTGCCGCTTTACGTCGACGAGACCGGCGGCCTGTCGATCTCGCAACTGACCGCCCGCGCCCGCCGCCTGAAGCGTCAGAAGGGCCTCGACGTGATCGTCGTGGACTACATCCAGCTTCTGCAGGGCTCCGGCAAACGTTCCGACAATCGCGTCCAGGAAGTCACCGAGATCACGACCAGCCTCAAGGCGCTGGCGAAGGAATTGAACTGCCCGGTCGTGGCGCTGTCGCAGTTGTCGCGTCAGGTCGAGAGCCGCGACGACAAGCGCCCGCAACTGTCGGACCTGCGCGAATCCGGCTCGATCGAGCAGGACGCCGACGTCGTGATGTTCGTCTATCGCGAGGAGTATTACCTGCAGAACAAGGAGCCGAAGATCGGCACGCCCGAATACGAGAAGTGGCAGCTCGACATGTCGCTGGTTCACGGCAAGGCCGAAGTCATCGTCGGCAAGTCCCGGCACGGCCCGACCGGCCCGGTCGATCTGCAGTTCGAGGGCCAGTTCACGCGCTTCAGCGATCTCGCCACCGACGTCGCGTGACGCGATGACCGACACCGATCCGGCAAAGGCCACCGCCGACTTGCCTGCGGGCGCCAGCGGCCTCCTGACCATCGACCTCGACGCCATCGTCGCCAACTGGCGCAAGCTGGAAAAGGCCGCCGTGCCCGCCGAATGCGCGGCGGTGGTGAAGGCCAACGCCTATGGCTGCGGCATCGACCGCGTCGTGCCGGCGCTGGCGACAGCCGGCTGCAAGACGTTTTTCGTCGCGACGCTGGACGAGGCGCGCGCGGTCCGCGCGGTGGCGTCCGACGTGGCGCTCTATGTGCTCGACGGGTTTTTCGCAGGCTCCGGCGACGCGATGGCCGAGATCAATGCGCGGCCGGTGATCGGCGATCTCAACGAACTCGCCGAATGGGACATGTTCTGCCGCGTCAAAGGCTGGCGCGGCGGCGCGGCCATCCATATCGATACCGGCATGAACCGTTTGGGCCTCAGCCCGCCCGACGCGCAGGCGATCACGCCGCGCATTGCGGCGGGCAATCACGGTTTCACGCTGGTGATGAGCCATCTCGCCAGCGCCGAGGCGCTCAACAATCCCGCCAACATCCGGCAGCTCACGGCGTTTCGCGACGTGGCCGGAGCCTATGCCGGCGTCCCCGCCTCGCTGGCCGCGTCGTCCGGTATCTTTCTCGGCGGGCATTACGCCTGCGACATGGTGCGGCCCGGCGCGGCGCTGTACGGCGTCAATCCGACGCCCGAAGCCGACAACCCGATGCAGCCCGTCGTCACCTTGAAGGCGCGCATCATCCAGGTTCGCGACATCGCGCGCGGCGACGCCGTCGGCTATGGCGGCACCTGGTCGGCAAGGCGTCCGACCAAACTCGCGATCGTCGCCGCCGGCTATGCCGACGGCTATTTCCGCGCCGCCGGCTCGACCGACGGCACCCGCGGCGCGGAGGTCGTCATCGCCGGCCAGCGCTACCCGGTGGCGGGCCGCGTCTCGATGGACCTGATCGCGGTCGACATCACCGACCTGCCCGCCAATGCCGCGCGGCGCGGCCATATGGCGACCCTGATCGGCGACGGCATTACGGTCGATGAACTGGCGCATCATTTCGGCACCATCGGCTACGAAGTGCTGACCAGCCTCGGCCGCCGCTTCGCCCGCATTTACACGGGTGGTCAGGGCTGAAATTGCGGCTACACTCGAGGCCGCCGGCTCGATCGGACGGAGGTGCCTCATGCGTCGTCTCGTGCTTCTCATCGTTCTCATGTGCGGCCTCGTTGCGCCGGCCCGCGCGGCCGACGACGCAGCCGACGCCAGAGCGATCATCTCCGCGCAGGTCGACGCCTTCGCGCGCGACGACGCGGCGACGGCCTATGGCTACGCCTCGCCGCTGCTGCATGAACTGTTTCCGCAGGCCGAGATGTTCATGAACATGGTCAAGGGCGGCTATCCGCCGGTCTATCGCCACAAATCGTTTCAGCTCGGCGAGTTCTCGACCGCCGACGGCCGCATGACGCAGCGCGCCAACATCATCGACGCCAACGGCGCCGCGTGGGAAGCGATCTATTCGCTGCAGCGGCAGGACGACGGCACCCTGAAGATCAGCGGTTGCCAGTTGGTGAAGATGGACATGCCGGCTTAGGACTTCCCTCGCCCCGCTCTTGCGGGGAGAGGGTGCCTTCGCGTAGCGAAGGTGGGTGAGGGGCGAACGACCCGCACGCACTGATTTTCAACTGAAGACCGTAACTGGCCCCTCACCCGGCATCAACGCGCTTCGCGCGTGAATGCCGACCTCTCCCCGTGAAGGACGGGGAGAGGTAACGCCGAACTCTCGCTCCTGAAATCGAACGCCCGATCGAGGACGACGACACCCGTGCTGACCTACGCCTTCGTCCTCGCGGTCGGGCTCGTTGCCGGCACCATTTCCGGCATCGTCGGCACCGGCTCGTCGATCATGCTGCTGCCGGTGCTGGTGGCTTCCTTCGGCCCAAAACAGGCGGTGCCGATCATGGCCGTCGCCGCCGTGATGGCGAACGCCTCGCGCATCATGGCCTATTGGCGCGAAGTCGACTGGCGCGCCTGCGCCGCCTACTCCGCGACCGGCATTCCCGCCGCGGGCCTCGGCGCGCGGACGCTGATCGAACTGCCGTCGCACGCCGTCGACATCACGATGGGGCTGTTCTTCATCGCGATGGTGCCCACGCGGCACTGGCTGGCGCGGCACGATCTCAAAGCCAACCTGTGGCATCTGGCGATCGGCGGCGCATTGATCGGCTACATCACAGGCATCGTGGTGTCATCGGGGCCGTTGAGCGTGCCGCTGTTCCTGTTTTATGGCTTGAGCAAAGGCGCGTTCCTCGCCACCGAGGCCGCGTCGTCGCTCGGACTCTACGTGACCAAGTCGATCGTGTTCGAGCGCTTCGGCGCATTGAATCTGGATGTGTTTATCAAAGGCCTGATCGCCGGATCGTCGCTGATGGTCGGATCGTTCGTCGCCAAACGTTTCGTCACGCGGCTCGACGCG
The DNA here is from genome assembly GCA_964244735.1 of uncultured Tardiphaga sp. GTDB lineage: Bacteria > Pseudomonadota > Alphaproteobacteria > Rhizobiales > Xanthobacteraceae > Tardiphaga. The sequence continues at coordinate 30,874 of CAXTJT010000015.1, read as the reverse complement.
ACTACGTTCCGCTACGTGATGGACGGCATCATGGTGGTGGCGGGAGTGAGTATGGTGTGGAGTGCTATTTTTGGTCCCACTCATTTCTAAAGGCTTCGATCCTGATACTTGCGATACATGCAGATTAGATCTTTCTGTAACGCAAGTTTTTTTGGATCTAGCGGAAGATCGAGAAAAAATAATACATCACTTAGCTTCTCAAACCTGTTTCCATAATTTAGATAAAAAAATATCGCTTGCGCAGCCAACATCTCGACATGGAGCAATATCGTGCTTCCATCGCGACTCAAGTCGTGCGTTGAATGAACCGTGAGGTTACGTCGGACGCGAAGGTGGTTAGCAATTTCTCTCGCATCGCTGTGATCTTTAAATAGGCGACTGATTCTATCAATAAGCAAATCATACTTATCGGTGCCGGTGAGTTTTTCTAATACCTGCCACATACCAAGAAGCGACGCATCAGCTTGATGAAGATCAAGGGCTCGACAATAACCGAGCAATGCGGTCGCAATGAAATCATTCATCGGACTTTTCTGAAGTTTTTTCCACCATCGCAGAACTTGTTTTCTATAGTCTTGTGCATTAGAGAATTTTGCCGTCTCTTGCTCGTGTGACCAGCGAGGCTCGTACCAAAATGTCTCTGTAGCAAGTGTGCCATCTGCGCGGTGGACTGTATTAAAGGGCCCCCGCCTTAATCGATTAACTGCATGTGGAGTAGACATTCCAGAAAACGGGTTCACCGATTTTCCTGAATTGATTAGCAAATTTAACAGTCCACGAAATCTATCCAGACTATCATTTGCAACATTGAACGCATCAATCGCATCAAACGCATTTACGTGTACCAAGACGGGAGTAAGTCCTTGCTCGTCGTCTGTTATTTTTCTTGCTCGTTTATAAAATTCTAGGTCTTTTTGCGCAAACTTAATTTTGCGCAACAGCCGACTACTAGAACTAGGTTCCCAATATATGCGCGCATCACCATCCGCGATCCAATCGATAATTTTTGGACCATCATAGGTAATCGTGGTATAAATAAGAAACTTTGATTTTACCCGCTGCTTCAATTTTCTAAAAGCCAACTCGCATCTTTTAAGAAACGTAGCGGGATCATTAAGCAGTATCGCACCGTCCGAGACGGCAGACCGAACGCAACTAGTCTTTTCAGCTTCGGTCATACCCGACGATGCTATTGCTGAAACAAGAACTGGCAGCCAAAAATGATATGGCGATGAATCGAATGAGCTTCGACCATCTTTTACAGTTCTGGCTTCCCGAAGCCTACTCAAGATCAAATTTTGATTGAATCCGCGTTGCCATTGAAATGTTTCGGACATCGATCGTCTCCGTTTGGATGCAAATAATAGCAAAACCACATTGCGAAGAACAAAGAGATCGAAACGAAGAATTGTGCTACTCGAACATTTCACGTGCTCACGACGATACATACCCCAATGCCCAAATCCTCCCTCTCCTTCGTCTGCCAGAACTGCGGCGCGGCATTCAACCGCTGGCAGGGCAAGTGCGAATCCTGCGGCGAGTGGAACACGCTGGTCGAGGAAGCCGCCGAGGGCGCGTCGATCCCGGCCAGCATCCGCTCCAAACGGCGCGGCCGCCTGTTCACGCTGGAATCGCTGACCGGCAAGAGCGCGGACGCGCCGCGGCTGCCGTCCGGCATGGGCGAACTCGACCGCGTCACCGGCGGCGGTTTTGTGCGCGGTTCTGTCCTCCTTCTCGGCGGCGATCCCGGCATCGGCAAATCCACGCTGCTCACGCAGGCCACCTCTTTGCTCGCGCGGCAGGGCCACCGCGTCGTGTACATCTCCGGCGAGGAAGCCGTGGCGCAGGTCCGGCTGCGCGCCGCGCGCCTCGGGCTTGCGGATGCCGCCGTGCAGCTCGCCGCCGAAACCTCGGTCGAGGACATCGTCGCCACGCTCTCTGAAGGTGCTGTGCCGCGCCTGATCATCATCGATTCGATCCAGACGATGTGGACCGACACGGTCGACTCCGCGCCGGGCACGGTGACGCAGGTCCGCGCCTCGGCGCAGGCGCTGATTCGCTTCGCCAAGAAAACCGGCGCGGCGATCATTCTCGTCGGTCACGTCACCAAGGACGGCCAGATCGCCGGCCCGCGCGTGGTCGAGCACATGGTCGATGCGGTGCTGTCCTTCGAGGGCGAAGGCTCGCAGCAGTTCCGTATTTTGCGCGCAGTGAAGAACCGCTTCGGCCCGACCGACGAAATCGGCGTCTTCGAGATGACGGGGCTGGGCCTGCGCGAAGTCTCAAACCCGTCGGAACTGTTTCTGTCCGCGCGCGACCTCGGCTCGCCCGGAACCGCCGTCTTCGCCGGCATGGAAGGCTCGCGGCCGGTGCTGGTCGAATTGCAGGCGCTGGTCGCGCCGACGACACTCGGCACGCCGCGCCGCGCCGTGGTCGGCTGGGATTCCTCGCGGCTGTCGATGGTGCTGGCAGTGCTGGAGGCGCATTGCGGCGTCAAGCTCTCCGGCTACGACGTCTATTTCAACGTCGCCGGGGGTTTGCGGATCAACGAGCCAGCCGCCGATCTCGCCGCCGCCGCCGCCCTCGTCTCGTCGCTGGCGAATGCGCCGCTGCCGACCGACGCCGTCTATTTCGGCGAAATCTCGCTGTCCGGCGCGGTGCGCCCGGTGTCGCTGTCGTCGGCGCGGCTGAAGGAAGCCGCCAAGCTCGGCTTCGGCCGCGCCGTGCTGCCCGAATCGGCGCGCGGCGATGCGGGCGGCAATCCTGGCGGCGATGCCGGGTTGACGCTTAACAGCGTCGGCAACCTCACGAGCCTCGTCGCCGACATTGCGGCGAAGGGCAAGCCGCGCAAGGCCGACGACAGGCCGCGCGAGCCATCCGAGAAAAATACCACACCTGCGCGATTCCGAACCGCCGATCGTTGATTTGTGTGAAAGCGGCGTGACGGCCCGATCCTGCGCGGCTATACAGCGCGCATGCAACCGGGGGCCCTCTTGCCGCCGGTCTTGCGCGGCGTGTGGTAACGCCGTCAGCATGATCGGCGCCAGCCACGCCGATTCGCGCCCTGAACGACAGCGGACCCGCAATGCCGATTACGATCCTCGACCTTGTCCTGCTCGCCGTGATGCTGATCTCCGGCCTGCTCGCGATGGTGCGCGGCTTCATGCGCGAGATTTTGTCGATCGCGGCCTGGGGTGCGGCGGCGCTGACCACGCTCTATGCGTTCCAGAAACTGCTGCCGACCGCCAAGGCCTATTTCAACAATGACACGGTCGCCTCGATCGTCGTCATCGCCGGCGTGTTCATCGGCACCTTGATCGTCGTCTCGATCATCACCGTGCGCATATCAGACATGATTCTGGATTCGCGGATCGGCGCGCTGGACCGTACGCTGGGCTTTCTGTTCGGCCTCGCACGCGGACTTCTCATTGTCGTGGTGGCGTTTCTTTTCTTTTCCTGGCTGGTGCCGGACAAGCAGCGGCCGGAATGGGTCAATGGCGCCAAGTCGCGTGTCGTGCTGGATTCCACCGGAACCTGGCTGATGTCGCTCTTGCCCGACGACCCTGAAAACACCATCTTCAAATCGTTCAGGAAAGCCAAGCCGGACGACGATACGGCTGCCGAGCCCGCGGAGCCTTCGACGCCGGCCGCCACCGATGGCTACAGCAAGAATTCCCGCGACGGCTTGAAGAAGCTGCTCGACGGCAAGCCGGTCGCCCGCTAGGCGGCCGCGACGAGAGAACCGCCGGTCATCGCCGGCGGGTTTTTGGTTTTTGCGAACGATGCATGTCAAGGCCGGTGGCCGATGCCCGTTCCGACAAAGAGAGGCGATCACTGCGATGCAGAGCCCTTCCCTTTCCGATCCTGACCAACCGCTCTCGTTCCGAAATCTTCCCCAAGACCTTGCCTATGACGACCTTGCCTATGACGACCTTGCCTATGACGATCGTGACGACGACAAGCTCCGCGAGGAATGCGGCGTCTTCGGCATCTACGGCCATCCCGACGCCGCGGCCATTACCGCCCTCGGCCTCCACGCCCTCCAGCATCGCGGCCAGGAAGCCGCCGGCATCGTCGCCTTCGACGGCGCGCGCTTCCATTCCGAGCGCCGCCTCGGCCTCGTCGGCGACACGTTTTCCCGCGCCGATGTGATCGCCCGCCTGCCCGGCAATTCCGCCGTCGGCCATGTCCGCTACTCGACGACCGGCGAAACCATCCTGCGCAACGTGCAGCCGCTCTTCGCCGAACTCAACGCAGGCGGTTTCGCGGTCGCCCATAACGGCAACCTCACCAACGGTCTCACGCTGCGCCGCGACCTCGTGCGCAACGGCGCGATGATGCAGTCGACCACCGACACCGAAGTGATCCTGCATCTGGTCGCGCAATCGAAGCGCAACCGCTTCATCGACCGTTATATCGAGGCGCTGCGCGCGATCGAGGGCGCCTATTCGCTGGTCGCGCTCACCAACAAGAAGCTGATCGGCGCGCGCGATCCGCTCGGCATCCGCCCGCTGGTGTTGGGGGAACTCGACGGCTGTCCCATTCTGGCGTCGGAGACATGCGCGCTCGACATCATCGGCGCGAAACACGTCCGCGACATCGAGCCCGGCGAGATCATCGTGTTCGACGAGAACGGTGCGCAGAGCCACAAGCCGTTCCCGCCGCTGCCGCCGCGCCCCTGCATGTTCGAATACATCTATTTCGCGCGGCCGGATTCCGTCATCGGCGGCCGCTCGGTCTACGACGTGCGCAAATCGATCGGCGCGGAACTGGCGCGCGAAAGCCATATCGATGCCGATGTCGTGGTCCCGGTGCCGGATTCCGGCGTGCCCGCCGCGATCGGCTACAGCCAGGCCTCGGGCCTGCCGTTCGAACTGGGCATCATCCGCAATCACTATGTCGGCCGCACCTTCATCCAGCCGACCCAGAGCGTGCGCGAACTCGGCGTCCGCATGAAGCATTCGGCCAACCGCGCCTCGATCGAGGGCAAGCGCATCATCCTGATCGATGACTCGCTGGTGCGCGGTACGACTTCGATGAAGATCGTCAAGATGATGCGCGATGCCGGCGCGCGCGAGGTGCATTTCCGCATCGCCTCGCCGCCGATCACGCATCCGGACTATTACGGCATCGACATGCCCGACCGCGGCGCGCTGCTCGCCGCCAACCATTCGCTGGAAGAAATGCGCGAGATTGTCGGCGCTGACTCGCTGGCGTTTCTGTCGGTCGATGGCCTTTACCGCGCGATGGGCGAGCCCGGCCGCGACCCGGCCAATCCGAAATACACCGACCACTATTTCACCGGCGACTATCCGACGCCGCTGACCGACCTCAACCGCGACGACAACCAGCCGCGTCAATTGTCGTTGCTGGCGGAAGCGAGCTGAAATCCGGTCGATCAAGACGGCGCGAGTCCTGCGCGGAGAACGCGCAGGACGTTGCCGCCCATGATTTTGCGAATGTCGACCTCCGAGAAGCCGACATTCAGCAACGCCTGGGTTACGGCCACCAGTTGGCTGGCGTCGAACCCCGTGGTGGTCGCACCATCGAAATCCGATCCCAGGCCGACATGGTCGACACCCACGAGATCGCGGACATGCGCAATCGCCCGCGCGGCGCCCTGCGGCGTCAAGGAGCAGATCGCTCCCTGCCAGTATCCGATGCCAATCACGCCGCCGGTGCGCGCGATGCCCACGATTTCGTCGTCGGTCAGATTTCGGTTGACCTTACAGGTGGCCTGAACGCCGCTATGGCTTGCCACGACCGGACGAGCAGCCATCGCCAGCGCGTCGGCAATCGCCGCATGGCTGGCATGGGCGAGGTCGACGATCATTCCCAAGGCTTCCATCCGCCGAACGACCTGTCGGCCGAGCGGCGTCAGCCCGCCTTTGGCCGTCCCGTGCATGGAGCCAGCCACATCATTGTCGAAGAAATGGGTCAGACCGCCCATTCTGAAGCCGGCCGCATGGAGCCTATCCAGATTGGCGATGTCGCCTTCGATGTCTTGCAAACCTTCGATTGACAGCACGCCCCCGACGATAGTTGCGACGCCCTGCCGATCGGCTAGCAGATGGTCGATGTCCGCCGGCGTCGTAATCATCCGAAGCCGCCCCGCCGATCGGTCTGCGAAGGCTCTCAGCTTTTCCGCGTGCCACAACGAGCGTTCCAACAGAGAACCCCACGTTCGGGGTGGCTGCAGATTGACGACCGTCAATTGCGTGATGGTGTCGCTCACGGAGTCGTTGGAGTCATAGTTCTGGTTTTTTGGTGATTTCGTCACCGACGAAAATACCTGAAGCGCGTAATTGCCTTCTATCAGCCTCGGCAGGTCGACGTGGCCGCGGTCGGATCGCGTCAGCAGATCCCGCTTCCAGAGCAGGCTGTCCGCGTGCATGTCGGCGATATCAAGCGTCGCATGGAGTTGTCGCGCTTCCGGCGTGACATCGAACGCGACCGGAGCCACTTTGTTGAGCGCGCGCTCGATCCGCTCCGGCGCCACCGAAAAGAAAATGCCGGCTCCCGCCAGACCGAGGATCGACGCCGCAGCAAGCGCACCCAGAAGCCACTTCTTCATCGAAATCCCATGCGGTGCTCCGGCAACGCCGGTGTAAGACCAAACCAAGTGGAACATCCGATCGAGATGATCGATCGCGTGTTCCGGTTTTGCAGGAGCGTGTCTTAGCTCACGGGGGTTAGCCTTGCGAGACGGTTCGCCTGCGATCGTCTGCGGTCTCACGAGCCGGCCTGCCCTGGGGTCGTTCGGGTCAGGATCCCGCGACCATGTTTTCGCCGGGTAGAAGTGGATGGATATCCGGGTCAAGCCCGCGTATGACGACGTCAAGTCTTGAGCCGGAATCCCCATGCCCCTCCCCCTCTCCTCCCGCATCGCTCTCGTCACCGGCGCGTCGCGCGGCATCGGCTATGCCACCGCGCTGGCGCTGGCCAGGCAGGGCGCGCATATCGTCGCCACCGCACGCACCGTCGGCGGCCTCGAAGAGCTTGACGACGCGATCAAGCAGGCGGGCGGCAGCGCCACATTGGTCCCGCTCGACCTGACCGATATGGACGGCATCGCCCGCCTCGGGGCGGCCCTGAACGAGCGTCACGGCAGGCTCGACATTCTCGTCGGCAATGCCGGCATGCCCGGCCCGTCCTCGCCGCTCGGCCATGTCCCGGTGAAGAACTGGCAGGAGACGCTGGCGCTGAACGTCACCGCGAATTTTCAACTGATCCGATGCATGGAACCGCTGTTGCGGCTGTCGGATGCCGGCCGCGCGGTGTTCATCAGTTCCAGCGCCGCGCACAGAGCCAAGGCCTATGTCGGCCCCTATGCCGTGTCGAAGGCCGCACTCGATACGCTCATTCGAGTCTGGGCGCATGAAACGGCGACCACCGACATCCGCGTCAACCTGTTCAACCCCGGCCCGATTCGCACCAGAATGCGCGCGACAGTGATGCCCGGCGAAGATCCCGAGACGTTGGAGACGCCGGATCAGGTCGCGGACTTCATCGTGCCGCTCTGCGCGCCGGACTGCACCGACACCGGCCGCATCTACGACTATATGACGCGCGCGTTTCAGGATTTCCGCGGGCCTGCGTGAGGCGCGCACGGCGGTCGCCACCCGCGAGGCGGGGATCCGGTAATCATCGACGCCTGCGTTTACTGGTTCGCCCGCCTTCGCGGGTGACGACGGCCGCCTTCGCTTCGCGCGCCCAATTGACTCTCCTGCCCCTCCGGCATTCACTCCCATCCAAGCGGGATCACCCGCAGCGAAAATCAGGGAGAATGCGATGACGCTCACGTCATGCGCGCGGGCGATTGCCGCCATCACAATCGCGCTGTCATTCACAAACATTGCTCGCGCCGCCGACGTGCCGAAATTCGAGGTCGATGCATCCTGGCCGAAGCCGCTCCCGAACAACTGGATCCTCGGTCAGGTCGGCGGCATCACCACCGACAAGGACGGCCACATCTGGCTGATCCACCGGCCGCGCTCGCTCACCGACGACGAGAAGGGCGCAGCGCTCACGCCGCCGCGCAGCAAGTGCTGCGTCTCGGCGCCGCCGGTGCTGGAGTTCGATTCCGAGGGCAATCTTTTGCGGTCATGGGGCGGACCCGGTGAAGGCTATGAATGGGTCGGCCGCGAGCACGGCATCGAGGTCGATGAGGCCGGCTTCGTCTGGATCGGCGGCAACGCCGACAACGATAACGCCATCTTGAAGTTCACCACCGACGGCAAGTTCGTGATGCAGATCGGCAGCATCGCGCCGAGCAAGGGCAGCAACGACACCACGCAACTCGGCAAGCCCGCCGAGACCGCGATCGACAAGGCGGCGAACGAAATCTACGTCGCCGACGGCTACGGCAATCGCCGCGTCATCGTCTTCGATGCCACCACGGGCGCCTATAAGCGGCACTGGGGCGCCTACGGCAACAAGCCGAACGACGACAAGCAGGCGCCCTATGATCCGAAAGCGCCGCCGCCGCAGCAATTCGCCAATCCCGTGCATTGCGTCAAGCTCGCCAAGGACGGCCTCGTCTATGTCTGCGACCGCATCAACAACCGCATTCAGGTGTTCAAAAAGGACGGCTCGTTCGTGAAGGAGTGGTTCTACGAGAAGGCCACGCTTGGAAATGGCGCGGTGTGGGACATCGCGGTGTGGCCGGACGCGGCGCAATCCTATCTGCTCTCGGCGGACGGCGAGAACAACGAAATCCGCGTGCTCAAGCGCGACGACGGCAGCGTGGTCGGGACATTCGGCCGCAACGGCCGGCAGGCCGGGCAATTTCACTGGATTCACGCGATGGCCGTCGACGCCAAGGGCAATGTCTATACGGCGGAGGTCGACACCGGAAAGCGCGTGCAGAAGTTCAGGCTGGTGTCCGATGCGTTGAAGTGAGGGCGTAGCCGCGACCGTTAAATCGGACGGAGTGCCACGTGCCGCAGACGCAAAACGATGATATTGTCCGCTGTGACGCGGTAGAAGAGAGCTTAAGGATAAGGTGACAGAAGAGCGCGCCTCACCGCCGTTCGGCTCGTCGGCTGAGCGGCTTCAGGATACTCCTGCACGAGTGTCGTCATCGAAAGAATGCGTTCCGACAGGCCCAATGCCGCGCGCGGAGAGCGTTTGGCAAGAAAAGGCAGCGCGTCGTCGATCTGCCTCAGCGCCGTACTTGAGAAGCGAACCCTCACACGCGGTATTTAGCGAAAATCGTTTCGGTCTCGGCATCTGTCGCCAATTCGCCGCGTTCAACTTCGGCTTCCGCCGAGGCGAGATCAGCGTCTTCTTCGTCGGAGACGATATAGACCTCGTCCTGGTCGCCTGCCAGCCGCAGCAAAACGCGCGCCAACTCATCTTGCGTCTCATGCGAGAGCGACCGAACGCGGCTGAACGCCTTTTCGAGAAGCTGAGTCATGGGGTCAGCATATCATTTCTTGATTCGAAATGCAGCACTCTTCAGTTCGGCCGCTTGCGCTTATGCGCAAACGGATTGGCCTTCTCGCGCAATGTAATTCGCACCGGCGTGCCGGGCAGATCGAAGAACTGGCGCAGGCTGTTGACGAGATAGCGCAGATAGGATTGCGGCACGGCGTCGGCGCGCGAGCAGAACACCACGAAGCTCGGCGGCCGCGCCTTGGTCTGCGTCACATAGTTGAGTTTCAGACGGCGGCCGGACACCGCGGGCGGCGGATTGGTGTCGATCGCCTGCTCGAACCAGCGATTGAGTGCCGCCGTCGGCACGCGGCGATTCCAGATCAGATACGCCTTCTCGATCGACGTCATCAGACGGTCGATGCCGTCGCCCATCATGCCCGAGACCGCGACGATCGGCACGCCGCGCACCTGCGGCAGCAGATGATCGACATCCTCGCGCAGCGCCGTGACGAGGTTGGCCTTCTTCTCCATCAGATCCCATTTGTTGACGGCGATCACCAGCGCGCGGCCCTCGCGCTCGATCAGGTCGGCGATGCGCAGATCCTGTTCCTCGAATTTGTTCTGCGCATCCATCATCAGCACGACGACTTCGGCAAAGCGCACGGCGCGCAACGCGTCGGCGACCGAGAGCTTTTCCAGCTTGGCCTCGATGCGCGAGCGGCGGCGCAGACCGGCCGTATCGAAGACGCGGAATTCGCGGTTGTTGTAGTTGATCTCGACGGAAATCGAATCGCGCGTGGTGCCGGCCTCGGGCGAGGTCAGCAGGCGTTCTTCGCCGAGCAGATGATTGATCATCGTCGACTTGCCGGCATTGGGGCGGCCGACGATGGCGACGCGGATCGGCCGCTGCGCCAGTTCCTCGTCGGAGATGATGTCGTCGTCGGGCTCGTCGCCGTCGATGTCTTCGTCGTCCTCGACCGGCGCCGGCATGATGTCGCGGAGCGCATCGTAGAGATCGCTGAGGCCTTCGCCGTGCTCGGCGGAAATCTGGATGGGATCGCCGAGGCCGAGCGCATAGGATTCCATGGCACCGACTTCGCCGTGCCTGCCTTCGCTCTTGTTGGCCACCAGCACCACGGGCTTGTCGGCGCGGCGCGCGAAATCCGCAAAGCCGCGATCGTTCGGCGTCAGCCCCATCCGCGCATCGATCACGAACATCAGCGCGTCGGCGAGCGCGATCGCGGTCTCGGTCTGCTCCTGCATCCGCGCGGTGAGCGAGCCCTTCGGGCCCTCGTCGAGTCCGGCGGTGTCGATCAGCGTGAATTCGAGATCGCCGAGGCGGCCCTGGCCTTCGCGGCGGTCGCGCGTCACGCCCGGCGTATCGTCGACGAGCGCGAGCTTCTGGCCGACGAGGCGATTGAACAGCGTGGATTTGCCGACATTGGGGCGGCCGATAATGGCGATGGTGAAAGACATGGTGTTCCCTGCGCCGTTTGCGCGGCGTCTGTCAATGCAAGCGGGCAGGATTAAAATGCGTCATTCCGGGGCGCAGGCGCCTCCTGGCGGATGCGAACCCGGACTCTCAGCAAGATGAACTTTAGGAGATTCCGGATATTCGCCGCCGGCAAGAGCCGGCAGCGAATTCCGGAATGACGACGTCAGGAACCTACCTCGAAAATCCGCCGCTCGGCAGCGGCGCCGGAAACGCCGATTGCGCCGGCTGCGACTGCTGGGCCGGCGCGGCATCGGTCGGCGCGGCCTGATCCGGCGGCGGCGCGGTGGTGCGTCGACGGCTGATCTTCTGGCCTTTCGGCGCAGGTGGGGCTGCGGGTGCAGCACTTTCCTCGACCGCTGCCGCGTCGGGCTCCGCGGGCGCTGGCGCGCGTTTGGCGGTCGCGCGGGACTTGCTGCCGCGCTTGGCTTTCGGCTCGGCCGCCGGTGCCGGCGGCGCGATCTCCGGCGCGGGCTCCGGCGCAGCGCCGCGATAAAGTTCCTTCGGCACGCCCGGCTGCAGGCCCGGCACGCCCTCGGGGAAGACCGGCTTGCGGTCGCCCGGCAGCTTCTTTTTGGTGTCGAGGAAATCGAACAGATCGGTCGGATCAAGATTGCTCAGGCCGCCGCCGCCGCAACCGGCCAGCGGAGCGGTCAGCGCGATCAGGATGGAGACGGCGATCAGACGTTGCGCTAGGCGCATGGTTCAATACTCACTCGACGCGTTTCGTGAAACCTAAACCGTACCGCTTAACTTTTCGCGACCGGCGGCAGCAGCGCCTGTAATGCCTCGGCGCGGCTGCGCATGCCGGCCGGCGTCTCACCGTCATTGGCCATCTGGTCGAGCCAAATCCGGGTCGCATCGGGATTGCCGTTGCGCCAGGCCGACAGCGCCAGCAATTCGCGCGCGGAGTGGCGATAGGTGCCGGTGCCGGTCGTTACGGCTTCGAGGCGGGACTTCATGTCGTCATAGCCGGCGGTATCGACCAGCAAGCCGGCGGCGCGGACCTTGGCGAGATCCTGCTCGGCGAGATTGACGCCGCGATCGGCGGCAACGGCATCGTAGAGCTTCACGGCCGCAAGCTTGTCGCGCTCGGCCGCCTCGCCGGCGGCGCGCAAACGCGCCAGCGTTCGGTAGCCGGACGGTGCTTCCGTCGCGAGCTTGGTGAAGGCGGCTTCCGCTTCGGCATGCTTCTTCTGCTCAGAGAGTTCGATTGCCCGATCGAAGGCGGCGCTGGCTTCAAAGGCCTTCTTGCCCTCGACGTATTGATAGCCCTTCCAGCCGCCGACGCCGCCGACCACGATGATGGCCAGCAGGATGATCAGCAACGAATACTTGTCCCAGAACTGCTTGAGCTGTTCGCGGCGGACGTCTTCATTAACTTCATCAAAGATTTCAGACACTTGAACCTATACCCCATGACCCGCGCACATGATTCCTGCGCTCGTCCCCCGACTGTGAAAGGCGCGATAGCCTAGCGATATGGCCGCGGCAAGGCAAAAGAAGGTTGCTCGTGTTCCGGGCGCATTGCAGCACAAGCCTGCGCAATGCAAAGCATTGTCGCACGGCGCAGTGGTGGACGCAGACTTGGGACCGTATCGAAGGCACTCTCCGGTACCCCGGCTCTGCGAAGCGGCATCATTCGGTGACGCCAAAGTGACGCCGCATCGCGCCCGAGGACAGGGGCACGTAATCTCGACTACGCTTTCGGCTTTGCGCCATAGACATGCTCCGGGCCCGGAAAGGCGCGGGAGCGGACGTCGTCGGCATAGCCCTGGATCGCGGCCTCGATCATCGGCCCGATCTCGCCATATCGGCGTACGAATTTCGGGGTCCGCGACGACAGGCCCAACATGTCTTCCAGCACCAGCACCTGCCCGTCGCAGGCGGCGCTCGCGCCGATGCCGATCGTCGGAATCTCGATCGTTTCGGTGATGCGCCGCGCCAGCGGCTCGGCCACCGCCTCGACCACCACCGAGAATGCGCCTGCCTGCGCGACCGCTTTTGCATCATTCTGGATCGGCCCGACGGCATTGCTGCCGTCGGCCAGCGCGCGGGCTTCGGCCTGCCCCTGCGACCGGAACGAGCCGAGCGCATTGATCGATTGCGGCGTGAGGCCGATATGGCCCATCACCGGAATGCCGCGCTCGGCGAGAAACGCGATGGTCTCGGCCATGCGCGCGCCGCCCTCGAGCTTGACCGCGCCGCAATGCGTCTCCTTCATGATCCGCACCGCGGAATGAAACGCCTGCTCCTTCGACGCTTCATAGGAGCCGAAAGGCATATCGACCACGACGAGCGACTGCTGCGAACCGCGCATCACCGCATGGCCTTGCAGGATCATCATCTCCAGCGTCACCGGCACCGTGGTCTCGAAGCCGTGCATGACGTTGCCGAGCGAGTCGCCGACAAGAATGACGTCGCAATAGCGATCCACCAGCGCGGCCGTATGCGCGTGATACGACGTCAGCATCACGATCGGCTCGCCGTTCTTGCGGGCGCGAATGTCCGGCGCGGTCTTGCGCTTGATGGTGGACTGTACTGACATTTTATGCTCCGAAGACAGGCACGCCGATGACGACGGGGTGGAAGGCATAGCCGAGCGCCAGATACGCGACGATGCCGACGACGACGGCGATCGCGTCATTGCCGATGCCGCCGACCGGGATCGGCGGCCCGCCGGCATCGCTGCGGCGCTTCAGTGAAATGCGGTCGAACACCGCCCAGCCGAGAAACGATCCGAACAGAATGATCGAGCCCAGATCGCCGTTCGACAAAAGATGCGCCAGCGCCCACAGCTTCACGGCCGCCAGCATCGGGTGCTTCAGCGCTGTGTAGATGCGGCCGCGCAGATAGGCCGAGGCCAGCATGATGACGGCGATCAGCATCAGCCCGAGCGTGATGTGCTTCATGAAGCGCGGCGGCGTCCAGACGTCGATCCAGCCGGTGGCGCGATAGGTCGCAAAACCCCAAACGATCAGTGCGAGGCCGATCGCCGAGACAAGCGAATAGGCGATTTTGTAGGTGCCCTCGCCGTGGCGCGCGATCAGTTGCGTGCGCAAGGCGCGCTTCGTCGTCACGATGTGAGTGCCGAGAAACAGCACCAGCCCGAGGATCATCACGACAAGGCCCACGGCGTCCTCCTGAATGGCGCGCGGCGCAATAGGCGCGCGAAGCGTTTTGCACTATACGGTCCGCGTATCATCAATTGCAGGAACGACGCAATGCTGCGACTTGCCGCTCTCGGACCCGTTATGGCCCTGCTGGCGCTGGCCGCACCGCTTGCGGCGCGGGACGCCGCCTGGCCGCCGCGCAATGTGCGGCTGATCGTGCCGTTCGCCGCGGGCTCGACGCCGGACATGGTCGGCCGCGTCATCGCCGACAGCCTGCAGGCGCGGCATCCCGGCACGACCATCCTCGTCGAGAACAAGCCCGGCGCATCCGGCAATATCGGCACCGATGCCGTCGCCAAGGCCGCGCCGGACGGGGCGACGATCGGCATCTCGCTCGGCGGACCGCTGGCGATCAACACGCTGATGTTCGCGAGGCTGCCTTACGATCCGGACCGTGACATCGCACCGGTGACGCTGCTGACGCGGCTGCCCAACGTGCTGGCGGTGCCGACCAGTTTCGGCGTCAGGACGATCGGCGAGTTCGTCGCGAAACTGAAAGCCTCGAAGGATGCGCTGGCCTATGGCTCGATCGGCGTCGGCTCGCTGTCGCAACTGTGCATGGAAGCGATCGCGCAGAAGGCTGGCAGCGCGCTGATCAACGTGCCCTATCCCGGTTCGCCCGCCGCTGTCACGGCGCTCATTCGCGGCGACGTCCAGGCGGTGTGCCTCGCCGCCATCGCCGTGACGCCGCAGCTCGGCGGCGGCGCGGTGACGATTCTCGCCGTCTCGACGGCGGAGCGCTCGCCGTTCTTGCCCGACGTGCCGACGCTGAAGGAATCGGGCATCGACGTCGAATCCGATGCGTGGAATGCGCTCATCGCGCCCGGCGGCACGCCGCCCTCCGTGATTACGACGATCAATGCCGAGGTGGCGCAGTCGCTCGCCGAGCCGGCCGTGATCGAGAAACTGAAGATTCAGCAGATCACGCCGTCGCCGTCATCGCCGGATCAATTGCGCCAGATGATGACGGACGAGAAAGCGCGCTGGGCGGATGTGGTGCGCGCGGCGAAGATCAGGATTGAGTAAAGCCGTCATTCCGGGGCGCGTGACCCACACGACGTCATTCCGGGGCGTGGCCGGCTATTGCCGGACGCGAACCCGGAATCTGGTCAAGTTCAGCGTGCCCAAAATCATGAGATTCCGGGTTCGCGTCTCCCGCTTCGCGGCATTCGCGCCCCGGAATGACGGCCTACTTTCCCTCCGCCTGCCGCGCCCTCACCCGGTTATCCACATAGCGCACCAGGATCGGCCGCCCGGCGACCGCGCCGCCGAGCGAATCGGTAAAGCGGAACGGCGTGCACGCCGTCAGCGAGTCCGCGATCGCCTTTCGGTAAAGCTCACGCACCTCGGCGGGAATGCCCTGCGTCGCAAAGGTCACGCCGGGCGCTGCGAACAGCGACCCGTTGCGTCGGAAACTGATCCGCACGGTGATCTGCATATCCGCGCGCGCCTGCCCCTCGGAGGGCGGCTGCCAGCACGCGCGCAGCGCGGCGAACAAGTCCTGCAAGGTGTTGAGATCGCCCGGCGGCGCCGTCGGCGGCGGCGCGTCGTTGACCGGTGTCGCCACCGTGAGCTGCAAATTCTGCCCGGTCGGATAGAAAATTTCGGGCAGACAGGGGTGCGTCGCGAAAACGCTGCAAAACGACGGCGTGCAGGGCTCACCGTCGAGCACGCTGCACGGCGCATGCGAGAACGGACTGGGGTCGCCGCGCCGCGCGCGGGCCTCGGCCTGCGCGGCGGCAAGCAGAGCGACGGCGATGAGGATAAATTTGCGCATTGTGTTCACCACATATGGTGCCGTCACCACCCACGGAAGTGGGTGGCCCAGTATTCCGCGACGCCGAAGATGAAACGAGATGTTGCAGAATACTGGTTCCCCGCTCGCGTGCGCAACTGGACAACGCAAAAGCGTTGCCGGAGCGCACTTGGCGGGGATGACGGTTGGCATGCGATGCCGGCAACCCAACATCACGCTGTCTTCTTCACGTCCTTGATGCTGGCGAACGTAATGCCCGGCGCGCGCTCGCGGGTATAGCCGAGATAGAATTCGTTCTTCGCCAGAAACACCGGATCGCCATCGACGTCGTCGGCAACGCCGGACGTATTGGCGGCCAGAAAAGTATCCATCGCCTTCTTGTCGTCGGACGAAATCCAGCGCGCCAGCGAGAATTCCGACACCTCGAAATCCACCGGCAGTTGATACTCCGCCTGCAACCGTGCCTTCAGCACGTCGAGTTGCAGCGGGCCGACGACGCCGACCAGAGCCGGCGCGCCGTCGCGCGGCCGGAACACCTGCACGACGCCCTCCTCCGACATCTGCTGCAGGGCTTCCTTCAGCTTCTTGGCCTTCATCGCATCGGTGAGGCGGACGCGGCGGACGATTTCAGGCGCGAATGACGGCACGCCGACAAAGGTGATGTCCTCGCCTTCGCTCAAGGTGTCGCCGATGCGCAGCGTGCCGTGGTTGGGAATGCCGACGACGTCGCCGGCAAAGGCTTCGTCGGCCAGCGCGCGATCCTGCGCGAAAAAGAACTGCGGCGACGACAGCGACATGTTCTTGCCGGTCCGCACCAGCTTGGCCTTCATGCCGCGCGTCAGCTTGCCCGAGCACAGCCGCGCGAAGGCGATCCGATCGCGATGGTTCGGATCCATGTTCGCCTGGATCTTGAACACGAAGGCGCTCATGCGCGGCTCCTCGGCCTCGACCCTGCGCAGATTGCTGTCTTGCGCGCGCGGTGACGGCGCAAAACGCCCCAGACCTTGCAGCAGATCGCCGACGCCGAAATTGCGCAGCGCCGATCCGAAATAGACCGGCGTCATATGGCCTTCACGAAACGACTGCAGGTCGAACGGCTTCGAGGCTTCCTTGACGAGGGACAGTTCGTCGGTGATCTCGGCGACGTCGAGATTGGCGTTGCGCCCGGCCAATTCGGCGATCTCGATCTTCTCGGCCGCGCCGGTTTTGGCGCCGCCGCCTTCGAGCAGACGAATGCCGCCCGTTTCGATGTCGTAAGTGCCCATGAAGTCGCGGCCGCGACCGACCGGCCAGTTGATCGGCGTGGTGTCGAGCGCCAGCGTCTTCTCGATCTCGTCGAGCAGATCGAACACGTCGCGGCTTTCGCGGTCCATCTTGTTGATGAAGGTGATGATCGGAATATCCCTGAGACGACAGACCTCGATCAGCTTCAGCGTGCGCGCCTCGATGCCCTTCGCGGCGTCGATCACCATCACGGCGGAATCCACCGCGGTGAGCGTGCGGTAGGTGTCTTCCGAAAAGTCCTCATGGCCCGGCGTATCGAGCAGGTTGAAGACGAGATTGTGGAACTCGAAGGTCATCACCGAGGTGACGACCGAGATGCCGCGATCGCGCTCGATCTTCATCCAGTCGGAGCGCGTGTTGCGGCGCTCGCCCTTGGCCTTGACCTGGCCCGCGAGGTTGATCGCGCCGCCGAACAGCAGCAGCTTTTCTGTCAGCGTGGTCTTGCCGGCGTCGGGATGGGAAATGATCGCGAAGGTGCGGCGGCGCGCGACCTCGGTCGCAAGCTGGGCGCGTGCCGGAGATTCGGATGTGATCACAGTGTCGGACATGGCCCTGCCGTGACAGGGAAAGCCGGCGCAATCAAGGGGATTTGATATTCATGCACTAGCATCTTCCTGTCACGATCGGCATATAGACCGTGCCGGGGACGCCTCCGGATTTTCAATCATTGTCTGCGGGGACGACCTCGTCAAAATCTGGAGAGCCAGTCATGGCGTGGTTTTTGTTGTTCATCGCAGGCTTGCTGGAGATCGGCTGGGCGGTCGGACTGAAATACACCGAAGGCTTCACGCGGCTCTGGCCGTCGGTGCTGACCTTGACCAGCATGGCGGCCAGCGTCGGCATGCTGGCGCTGGCGTTGAAGACGCTGCCGATGGGGACGGCCTATGCGGTCTGGACCGGCATCGGCGCGGTCGGCACGGCGATCTTCGGCATCGTCCTGTTCGGCGATCCGGCGACGGCCGCGCGGGTCGGCTCGATCGGGCTGATCGTCGCCGGGATCGTCGGATTGAAACTGGTGACGTGAGCGTTGTCATTCCGCGATGCGTCAGGCCGTCGGCGAAGCCGACAGATGGCGCAGGCCGGAAATCCATGCTCCCGGCGGGATCTCGGGCCAAAACGCATCACCGCTAGGCCTGTTCGATCACGATGCTGTTGATTTCGTTGGCGACGTCGTCGAAGCGGTCCGCGACCTTTTCGAGGTGCTTGTAGATTTCCGCACCGACGACGAATTCCATCGGATCGGCGTTGCGGTGTTTCAGAAACAACTCCTTCAGGCCGATGTCGTGCAGATCGTCGACCCGGCCTTCCAGCTTGCCGAGTTCTTCGGTGATCGCCGTCAGCATCGCGACGTTGTCGCCGATCGCCTGCATCAGCGGCAGAGCGCGCCGGACCAGATTTGCGCATTCGACCAGCAGCGTGCCGATCTCTCGCATCGGCGGCTCGAACTGGCGAACCTCGAACAGGATCACCGCCTTGGACGTCTGCTGCATCTGGTCGATGGCGTCGTCCATCGCGGTGATGAGGTTCTTGATGTCGACGCGGTCGAACGGCGTGATGAAGGTGCGGCGCACGGCGGTCAGCACCTCGCGCGTGATGCCGTCGGCCTCGTTCTCGAACTGGTTGACGCGCTGGCAGAACACCGGGGTGTCGTCGCCGCCTTGCAGCATGCCCTGCAGCGCCTCGGCGCCCTTGACGACGGTCTGCGAATGGCGCGCGAACAGATCGAAGAAGCGTTTCTCCCGCGGCAGAAACGAACGAAACCATTTCAGCAGCATGAGACGTCCCCGGCGGACGGTGCGTGCGGCATCGCCACGAAAGTGTCATCAAACAGAACGACCGCGCGCGGGCAAACGGGCAGTCGTTTTGATGTCGGCAAAGGTGTCATTCCGGGATGAACCGCACGTCGGCGAAGCCGGCGTGTCGTTCAAGCCCGGAATGACGGTCTACAACGACCGCTTGAAATAATGCGCGATTTCTCCGACCACGCCGCGGCGGAACGTCAGCACGCAGACCACGAAGATCGCGCCCTGAATGACCGTCACCCACTGGCCGAAGCCGGCGAGATATTGCTGCATGGCGATGATAACGAACGCGCCGACCACTGGCCCGAACAACGTGCCGAGGCCGCCGACCAGCGTGATGAGCACGATTTCACCCGACATCGTCCAGTGCACGTCGGTGAGCGAGGCGTTCTGCGCGACGAACACTTTCAGCGAACCGGCAAAACCCGCCAGCGTTCCGGACAGGATGTAGGCCAAGAGCTTGTATTGATCGGTCTTGTAGCCGAGCGAGATCGCGCGCTGCTCGTTCTCGCGGATCGATTTCAGCACCTCGCCGAACGGCGAATTGATGGTGCGGTAGATCAGCAGAAAGCCGGCGAGAAAGCCGGCGAGGATCACGTAATACAGCGTGTTCGGCTGGGCGAGGTTGAACAGGCCGAACAGCCGGCCCTGCGGAATGCCCTGAATGCCGTCTTCGCCATGCGTGAACGGCGTTTGCAGGTAGACGAAGAACAACAGCTGCGACAGCGCCAGCGTGATCATCGCGAAATAAATGCCCTGCCGGCGGATGGCGATCAGGCCGGTGACGACGGCGAGCACGGCCGAGCCGGCGACGCCGACGAGAATGCCGAGTTCGGGCGACAGGCCCCACACTTTCAGCGCGTGCGCGGTGAAATAGCCGGCGCTGCCGAGAAACATCGCATGACCGAAGGACAGCAGACCGCCATAGCCGATCAGCAGATTGAAGGCGCAGGCCAGCAGCGCGAAGCACAGCGCCTGCATGACGAAGAACGGATAGACGCCGGTCAGCGGCACCACGACCAGCAAGGCGGTCATGAGGACGAAGGCGATCATCTCGTCGCGAATGCCGCGCTGTTTCGGAACGGGGATGGAGTTTTCTGTGATCGTTGTCATGTCAGGCCGCCCGTCCCGTCAGTCCAGAAGGTTTCACCAGAAGCACCAGCACCATCAGTACGAAGACGACGGTGTTGGAGGCCTCGGGGTAGAAATATTTGGTCAAGCCCTCGACGATCCCCAGCGCAAACCCGGTGATGATCGATCCCATGATCGACCCCATGCCCCCGATCACGACGACTGCGAAGACGACGATGATGAGGTCCGCGCCCATCAGCGGCCGCACCTGGTTGATCGGCGCGGAGAGCACGCCGGCAAGGGCCGCGAGGCCGACGCCGAGCCCGTAGGTCAGCGTGATCATGCGCGGCACGTTGACGCCGAAGGCGCGCACCAGCGTCGGATTTTCCGTCGCGGCGCGCAGATTGGCGCCGAGCCGCGTGCGCTCGATCACGAACCAGGTCGCGATGCAGACGATGAACGAGAAAATGACGACCCAGCCGCGATAGATCGGCAGGAACATGAAGCCGAGATTGACGCCGCCCTTGAGTTCGTCCGGGATCGCGTAAGGCAGGCCCGACGAGCCGAAATAGTTCTGGAACACGCCCTGAATGATCAGCGCCATGCCGAAGGTCAGCAGCAGGCCGTAGAGATGATCCAGCCCCGACAGCCATTGCAGCATCGTGCGCTCGAGGACCATGCCGAAGATGCCGACGGCGACCGGCGCGAGGATCAGTGCCCACCAATAGCCGATGCCGGTGAGGTTGAGCAGGAAATACGCCGCGAACGCGCCCATCATGTAGAGCGCGCCATGGGCGAAGTTGATGATGTTCAGCATGCCGAAGATGACGGCGAGGCCGAGGCTCAACAGCGCATAGAATGAGCCGTTGATGAGCCCGACCAGCAATTGCGCGAATAAAGCCTGATAGTTCATCGGGGTGACGCTTTCGAGTCTTGGAGTTTCCAGGATACCAAAGTCTGATCCATTCAAGTTCAACTGATGCGCGGATGTTCTGCGCCCCCTCTCCCCTCGTCGGAGAGGGTGGACCGGACGAAGTCTGGGCCGGGTGAGGGGGCAACTTCAACCTCTGACTCACCCCCCTCACCCGGCTTCGCTTTGCGAAGCCACCCTCTCCCACGAGGGGAGAGGGAACGATGAACTCTGGCGCTTCTAAACAAACTACTTCTTCAACAGCGCGCAGGTGCTCTTGTCGAGCGGCGTGAACGCCTTGTCGCCCGGCACGGTGCCGGCGAGCTTGTAGAAGTCCCATGCCGATTTGGACTCGGCGGGCTTCTTCACCTCGAACAGATAGGCGTCATGGATCTTGCGGCCGTTCGGCTGGATCGTGCCCTTGCCGAACAGCGGATCGTCGGTCGGCATCGCCTTCATCGCATTCACGATCTTGACGCCGTCACGCGAATTGGAGCCGGCCGCATCCATCGCCTTGAAGTAATGCATCAGCCCGGCATAGACGCCGGCCTGCACCATCGACGGCGGCGCACCGTTCTTCATCCGCGCCGCGAATTTTTTCGAGAAGGCGCGGGTGTCGTCGTTGAGATCCCAATAGAACGTCTCGGTGAAGTTCAATCCCTGCGCGGTCTCGAGGCCAATCGCCTTGACGTCGGTGATGAACAACAAGAGCGCCGCCAGTTTCTGGCCGCCTTTGGTGATGCCGAATTCAGCCGCCTGCTTGATCGAGTTGGTGGTGTCGCCACCGGCATTGGCAAGCCCGATGATCTTGGCCTTCGACGACTGCGCCTGCAGCAGGAACGACGAGAAGTCCGCCGTGTTGAGCGGATGCTTGACGCCGCCGACGATCTTGCCGCCATTGGCGGTGATGACGGCCGTCGTGTCGCGCTCCAGCGCCGCGCCGAAGGCATAGTCGGCGGTCAGGAAGAACCAGCTATCGCCGCCGGCCTTGACCAGCGCCTGCCCGGTCGAATTGGCGAGCATGTAGGTGTCGTAGGTCCAGTGCACGGTGTTCGGCGAGCACTGCGCATTGGTCAGGTCGGAGGTCGCGGCGCCGGAGTTGATGTAAACGCCGTTCTTTTCCTTGACGACGTTATTGACCGCGAGCGCCACGCCGGAATTCGGGACGTCGACGATGACGTCGACCTTGTCGACGTCGAACCATTGCCGCGCGATGTTGGAGCCGATGTCCGGCTTGTTTTGATGATCGCCGGAGATGATGTCGATCTTCCAGCCTTTTTTCATCAGGCCGGAATCCTCCGCCGCCATCTGCGCCGCCAGCGTCGAGCCGGGGCCGCCCAGATCGGCATAGAGCCCGGACTGGTCGCTCAGCGCGCCGATCTTGATCGTCTTGTCCTGGGCGCTGGCGAGACCCGCGCTGGCCGACGCCAGTGCGGTCGCGAGCAGCAGGCGCGCCATCAATTTCGTCATGTCGTCCTCAGATCCGGTTGTCGATAACAGGTCTTCAAGTCGTTCCGAAACAGTCTTCGTCCGGCGGTCAAATCGTCATTGCGATCGACTTCGGGTCTCGGCTTCGAGAACCGAAGTCGTCGAAGCATTTCTGTCTTGCTTTGCCGCAAGACAGAACCTGATTGCTTCGCTCGTCATGACGACATCAGCGTCACCAATCTTACTTCTTCAGCAGCGGACAAGAACTTTTCTCGATCGGCGTAAACGCCTGCTCGGCCGGAATCGTCGCCGCGACCTTCATGTAGTCCCAAGGACCTTTCGACTCGTCCGGCTTCTTCACTTCGAGCAGATAGGCCGGATGGATCTTGCGGCCGTTCGGCTGGATCGAGCCCTTGCCGAAGATCACGTCGTCGGTCGGCATCGCCTTCATCGCCTCGACGATCTTGATGCCGTCGCGCGAATTGCCGCCCATGCCGTCGAGCGTCTTGAAGTAATGCAGCAGCGAGGAATAGACGCCGGCCTGAACCGACGACGGCATCGCCTTGTTCTTCGCTTTTTCCTGGAAGCGCTTGGAGAAGCCGCGGGTGCCGTCATTCAGATCCCAGTAGAAGGGCTCGGTGAAGCTCAGGCCGGCGGCGGTCTTGAGACCCAGCGAATGCACGTCGGTAATGAACATCAACAGGCCGGCGAGCTTCTGGCCGCCCGAGACGATGCCGAATTCCGACGCCTGCTTGATCGCATTGATGGTGTCGCCGCCGGCATTCGCCAGTCCGATGACCTTGGCCTTGGAGGCTTGCGCCTGCAGCAGGAAGGACGAGAAGTCGGCCGAGTTCAGCGGCGGACGCACGCTGCCGACGACCTTGCCGCCGAGTGCGGTGACGGCGGCGGTGGTGTCGCGCTCCAGAGCGGTGCCGAACGCATAGTCGGCGGTCAGGAAGAACCAGGTGTCGCCGCCGGTCTTGACCATCGCGGTTCCGGTGCCGTTGGCCAGCATGTAGGTGTCGTAGGTCCAATGCACGGTGTTGGGCGAGCACTGCGCATTGCTGAGATCGGCGGTGCCGCTGCCCGAATTCAGATAGACGCCGTTCTTTTCCTTGACGACGTTGTTGACCGCGAGGCCGACCGACGAGGTCGGGACATCGACGATGACATCGACCTTGTCGCGATCGAACCACTGCCGCGCGATGTTGGCGCCGATATCGGGCTTGTTCTGGTGATCGCCGGAGACGATCTCGATCTTCCAGCCCTTCGCGGCCATGCCGGAATCGTCGACCGCCATCTGCGCGGCGGTGACGGAGCCCTGCCCGGTGATGTCGGCATAGAGGCCGGACATGTCGTTCAACACGCCGATCTTGATGGTCTTGTCCTGCGCCAGCGCGGCATTGCCGACGGCGAGCGCGAGGATCGATCCCGATACCAGTGCGCGAAGTGCGGTCTTCATGATGTTGTATTTCCTTACGTTTCGTTTTTACTAGACGCCGAGATAGGTGTGCAGCTTGTCCATGTTGGCGGACAGTTCGGAGTTGGCGAAGCCGTCGATGATCTTGCCGTGTTCGACGACGTAAAATCGATCGGCGACCGTCGAGGCCCAACGGAAATTCTGCTCGACCAGCAGGATCGTGAAGCCCTCGGACTTCAGCCGCTGGATCGTCTGGCCGATTTGCTGAATAATGACGGGCGCGAGACCCTCGGTTGGCTCGTCCAGCATCAGGAAGCGCGCACCGGTCCGCAGAATGCGGGCGATCGCCAGCATCTGTTGTTCGCCGCCGGAGAGTTTGGTGCCTTGGCTGTTGAGGCGCTCTTTCAGGTTCGGGAACAGATCGAAGATCTGATCGAGCGTGAGACCACCCTCGCGCACGATCGGCGGCAGCATCAGGTTTTCGCGCACGTCGAGGCTGGCGAAGATGCCGCGCTCTTCCGGACAGAACGCGATGCCCTTGCGCGCGATCTTGTCGGACGACGTCTTGATGATGTCCTGCCCGTCGAATTTGATCGAGCCGGTGCGCTTGCCGATGATGCCCATGATGGACTTCAGCGTGGTCGTCTTGCCGGCGCCGTTGCGGCCGAGCAGCGTCACGACCTCGCCGGGGCGGACGTTGAAGTTGACGCCGTGCAGAATGTGCGATTCGCCGTACCACGCTTCGAGATTCTCGATCGTGAGGATGGGCTCGGCGGCGGCCATCGCCGGGGCTTTGGTCTTGACGGCCTCAAGCATGTCCGGCTCCGAGATAGGCTTCCTTGACGCGCTCGTCCTTGGTGAGGTCCGAATAGTGACCTTCGGCGAGCACCTTTCCGCGCGTCAGCACGGTGATGATGTCGGACAGGTTGGCGACGACGCTGAGATTGTGTTCGACCATCAGGATCGTGTATTTCGCCGAGATGCGCTTGATGAGGGCGGCGATCTTGTCGATGTCCTCATGGCCCATGCCGGCCATCGGCTCGTCGAGCAGCATCATTTCCGGATCGAGCGCCAGGGTGGTTGCGATCTCCAGCGCGCGTTTGCGGCCATAGGGCATCTCAACGGCCGGCGTGGTCTCGAATTCGCTCAGACCGACGTCGTTCAGCAATTCCTGGGCGCGCTGATTATACTGATCCAGCACGGTCTTGGAGCGCCAGAAGTCGAACGACGATCCGTGCTGGCGCTGCAAGGCGACGCGGACATTCTCCAGCGCCGTCAGATGCGGAAACACCGCCGAAATCTGGAACGAGCGCACGAGGCCGAGCCGCGCGACATCAGCCGGCGCCATCGCCGTGATGTCCTGTCCCTTGTAAAGGATCTGGCCCGCCGACGGCTTCAGGAACTTGGTCAGCAGGTTGAAGCAGGTCGTCTTTCCGGCGCCGTTCGGCCCGATCAGCGCGTGAATGGTGCCGCGCCTGACCTTGAGATCGACGTTCTGGACCGCAAAGAAGCCCGCGAACTCCTTGGTCAGACCGTGCGTTTCGAGAATGATATCGTCAGCCAAGCCAATTTCCCCCGTCGGTCATTTTCCGCGTTGTGTTCGCGCGCGACCGGATTCGTTCGCCGCCCGCCTGTGATGCTTGGACACCGCAGTCGGCCGGTCGTATCGCGGCGGAATATGCCGCGATCGGTGGCCATTGTGCAAGGTGCAATGCTGAGCAGTCCTAGACGCATAGCGGCATCCGGTCTTCGCCTTTCGTCGCAGGCGGCTGGCCAGCGATCAGGTCGATGATCTTGTCGATGGCCCTTGCTGCGGGCGCGCTGGCTCGACGCCTTCCATTGACGGATCGTACTATGCCGCAATCAGACAGCGCGAAGTCATGGCCGCCTGAATAGATCGGAGAAATCACAGTATTTCTTCAACCGAAAATTTGTTCCTGCGCATAAGTATAAAAGTTGTATGCAGGCTCGTCTGATATCGATAAGATTTTGAGATAATCGTCTTTTTTTGTTCTTATCCGCGCGGTTCCCAACTCATGGTCTTTCGCCTCGGATATGTCTTTTCGATACTATGCCTCTCGACTTTGTTGTTATTCGCAAGACGGCCAGATCAATTCTACATCCCTTACATGTGGGTCGAATATGGACGGTTTATCCTTCCTGAATTTGCCCGATACGGCTGGATCAGTCTTTTTTATCCTCTGCAGGGGTATGAGGTTCTCGCAACGCGGCTGCTGACCATACTCTCTCTGCAAATTTCTTTTCTCTATTTTCCGATTGTGTCGATGGCATTGACCGTCATCGGCACAGCCGCCGTGATCTTCGCAATCATTTTTGCACCAACCGAATTGCGACTGAAGCCGCTCTGTGCGCTTTCCGTTCTGCTAATCCCGAGCGACCCCGAGGTTTTCGGCGTCGGTGAGTACATTTTCTGGTGGGCTGGGATTTTGCTGCTTCTCGCCCTGGTCTGGCGGCAAGGTGCCGATGGCAACCTCACGCGATATTTTATGATTATCATCGGAGGCTTATCAGCGCCCATTATTATTCCTATGGCGAGCCTGATGGTTGTCCGTGCATGGGTCTATCGCGCGAGCAAACCGGAAGTTGTCGCAGGGGGTCTCGCCGTTTCGGTTGCTCTGATTCAGATTGTCGTCATGCTCACCACGACCTCCGCCGTCCCCGGTTCGACCAGCTTCGCCTGGCTCGATATTGCCATTATCGTGAGAAAGTTTTTTGGATTATACGCGGCATACCCATTCCACAGCGACGTGGTGATGATCGTCGGAACAATCTTCGTCTTGATCATTTTCTCGGCAGCAAGAACGCTAGGGCTTGCCTATCAGCTATTGGTTGCCATGCTGATTTTCGTGATCGCGACGATTGCGGTTCGCATACCCGTTTCTATTATCAATCCTTTTTTGGCCGGGCCAAGGTACTTTTTCTATCCATTTGTCATCACCGCCTGGTTGACGCTGTGGGTCGCAGCGTCTCATTCCGACGTGCTCGTTCGAAGCACCGCCAGCTTTGCGACGCTGGCTTCGGTTATGATCACGCTGAGTTCTGATCGGTTCTCTAGGCGACATGATCCGATCGACTGGAAAGAGCATGTCAGAGCCTGCATGCAATCCGAGACCTATGATTTTCCGATCCATTTCGACGGTGCGCTTTCGCGCGCGTGGCGAATCAAAATGACCGGTCAGGCCTGCCGCGATCTGGCAAAAGGCAGCTTAATCGGGCGCTCATGAGAACGAGCCGAAAGAAGCGCGTCAGCGGCTGGAAAATTCGTCCGCGTAGAGGTCCGGCTTGAAACCGACGAGGATAAGTTTAGCGCCGCGGGTGAGAATCGGCCGCTTGATCATCGACGGCTGCGCCAGCATCAGGTCGATCGCCTTGGCGGCCTCGAGGTTTTGCTTGTCGGCCTCGGGCAGTTTCCGGAATGTGGTTCCGGCGCGGTTGAGCAAGGTCTCCCAGCCAACCGCTTTCGACCAGGATTGCAGACGCGCGCGATCGATGCCGTCAATCTTGTAGTCGTGAAAGGTGTAGGCGACGCCGGCCGCGTCGAGCCACATGCGGGCCTTCTTCATCGTGTCGCAGTTCTTGATGCCGTACAGGGTCATGGTCACGTGCAGAGCCCGCTTTAACACCGGGCGGTTATAGCCTGTCCGGCAGCGATGGCCACATCGCGAAACAACACGAGCGATGCGACAACAACCTGAAATTGACGGGACGATCGGCGGCTTCTTCATCTCGCCGCGGCAATTGGGTCGCATGCCTGCTCACGGTGAAAACCGGACAAAATCTCGGCACCAAGCGCGCGATTGTCCACAGCCGCCAAAATTGATGAGTATTGACTAATCAATTAGTCTGTACTAATTCTTTTGGCATGATTGAAACCGCTGCCATTTCCGCCGTCATGCGGACCCTGTCCGATCCGACGCGACGCGCCGTCTTCGAGAGGATCGTCGAATCCGACGAGATTACCGTCGTCGACCTGACACGCGGCAGCGGCGTCACGCAGGGCGCCATCTCGCAACATCTCAAATCGTTGAAATTGGCGGGCCTCGTCGCCGAGCGACCCGAAGGCCGCAATGTTTTCTATCGCGCCGAGCCGGAAGGACTCGCACCGCTGGTCGACTGGATGAGCCATTACGGCGTGTTCTGGCGCGACCGCTTCGCCCATCTCAGAACCCTTCTCAAGGATATCGATCCATGACCGAAGCCACGCTGACATCCAGCACGCAAAACATCGTCGTCGATGAGATCTTCCCGCACGCGCCGGCGACGATCTGGAGAGCCTTGACGACGAGCGACCTGATCGGCCGCTGGCTCGGCATGACGCCGAGCGGGTTCGCAGCCGTCAAGGGCACGCGGTTCACGTACCAGACGACACCGGCCGGCGTGTGGGACGGCGTCATTCACTGCGAGGTGCTGGAGGCGGTTCCGAACCAGCGTCTCGCATATGCATGGAAAGGCGGCGCCGCCGGCAATGTCGGCTACGGCGCGCCGCTTGATACGATCGCGACCTTCACGCTGACCCCGGTCGAAAACGGCACGCGGCTTCGCCTTGTCCATTCCGGCTTCGTGCTGCCGCGCAACGACAATGCCTTCCGCGTCATGGGCAATGGCTGGCTGTCCTGCATGCCGCGGATCAACGCCGTCGCCACCGAACACGCGCCCGCCAAGAAAACGCAATAACCGGAAACAAGGAGACGACGCCATGACCGCACCAGCAATCGTATCGCCGCAGGACTGGATGGCCGCGCGCGAGCAAATGCTCGTCAAGGAAAAGGAAATGACCCGCGCCCGCGATGCGCTTGCCGCCGAGCGACGACGGATGCCGTGGATGACCGTGGAAAAGGACTATGCGTTCGAGACGCCCGGCGGCAAAGCCAGCCTGCGCGATCTGTTCGCCGGCCGTCGTCAGTTGATCGTCTACCGCGCCTTCTTCGAGCCCGGCGTGCATGGCTGGCCGGAGCACGCCTGCATCGGCTGTTCGCTCGGGGCCGATCAGGTCGCCAATCTCGCCCATCTCAACGCCCGCGACACGACGCTGGTCTATGCCTCGCGCGCGCCGCAGGCCGACATTGTCAATCTGAAAAAACGGATGGGTTGGGACATGCCCTGGGTCACGATCACCGACAGTTTCGACGCCGATTTCGGCGTCGACGAATGGCATGGCCACAACGCTTTCATCCGCGACGGCGAGCGCATCTACCGCACCTACTTCATCAACAGCCGCGGCGACGAGGCGTTGGGCACGGTATGGAGCTATCTCGATATGACGGCGCTCGGACGGCAGGAAGAATGGGAAGTCTCTCCGGAGGGCACACCGCAAGGCCCGCGCTACAAGTGGTGGAACTGGAACGACAGCTACGTGCCGGGCGCCGCCGTCGATCCGAAATGGGACGCGGTGTCGGCCGCCGGCGAAGCAGCGTTCCGCGACAAGGACGTCTGAACGCGACGGAGAGAAAATGAGCAACCTCTGTTCAGGCCGCGCCGGGGACGCCGGTCATGCATCGGTCGCGCGCGGCGCGGCCGGCTGGCTCGTCCTTGCCGCTGCGCCGACCTTCGCGATCATGGCGTTGCTGACGCAGGCCTCGGGTGGGGACATGCTGTGCGCCGTCGTGCCGACATCGTCGCTGACCGGCATGGCGGCCATGTATGCCTTGATGAGCGTCTTTCATCTGGCGCCTTGGCTCGGACTGATCGCCCGTCGCAGCGCCATCTCCTGACGCTGCACCGGTTTTCAGCGCGTTGCCTATTCTATCGACTTGCCGAATTTCGGCGTTTTTGTTTTCATGGTGATGAGTAGAAGCGGTCGGGGCCAATGGCTCGGGGCATTGCTCGGCACAAGTCAACCCATCGGTTTCACCTTTGGGATTGCGAGCCGGACGCCGCGTCACTCACGATCCATCAAGCGCGGTTCATGGCTCGCTCTCCCGTCACTTGGAGACAGACGCATGACCACTCACGCCCAGCCCGTTCAGGCCAACGGCAGCTATGCGCTCGCCGAACTCAACCAGGAAACCAAATTCGGCGGCATCGGCGGCCTCAAGCACCGCGACGTCCGCCGCATCGACATGAGCAATTTCGAGATCCGCAAGGCGGAGATCGCCGACCAGCTCTGGGCCGCCTCGACCGAGATCGGTTTCTTCCAACTCGTCAATCATGGCATCCCGCAGGAGCAGATCGACGAAGGCTTCGAGATGACGGCGCGCTTCTTCGATCTGCCGCAGGACTCCAAGGCGAAACTGCCGCTCCGCAAGGGCACCAATGCCGGCTGGGAATATAAGAGCCAGGTGCGGCCCTCGACCGGCACCGCCGACAACAAGGAATCCTATCAGATCACGCTGCCGCGGATGCAGAACCTGTGGCCCGACAGCAATGAACTTCCTGGCTTCAAGCGCGCGATGCTGGCGTTGGAGCGCGCCAATTGGGCGCTCAGCATGAAGGTGCTGTCGGCCTTCGCGCTGAAGCTCGGCTTCGCGCCGGACTTCTTCACCGACGCGCATGATCCGATGTCGCCTGAATATCAGAGCACGCTGCGGCTGTTGCATTATCTGCCGATGACCAATGCCAGGCCGGAAGACTACACCGGCTGGCGCGCCGGCGCGCACACCGATTTCGATTGCCTGACGCTGCTGCATCAGCGCACCGGCCAGGGCGGCCTGCAGCTCTGCCCCGGCAAGGAATCCGCCGAACTCGAATGGACCGATGTCGAGCCGCTGCCGGGTGTCATCACCTGCAATATCGGCGACATGCTGAAGCGCTGGAGCGACGACAAGCTGCAGTCGACGCTGCATCGCGTGCGCATGCCGCATGCGCATGAATATCTCGGGCCGCGCTATTCGCTGCCGTTCTTCTGCCAGGCCAACAAGGACGCGATGATTCAGGGACCGGCCAAGACCTACGCGCCGATTTCGGCGGACGACTTCCTGCAGCAGCGCATCGCGGCGAATTTCGCGGGCTGAGCTTGCGATCACGACACTGACGAACGGCCGGGCGGCAACGCCCGGCCGTTTTGCGTGGCGGCACGAAACCGACCCTGCGACACGGACCGCCGTCGCCCTCTTGACAATATTCCTAATATGATTATAGTCACAGTCATCCCGCCTCATTGAGAGGGGCGAGCGCGATCGTCACGATTGCGAGGCGGGGTG
>CAXTJT010000014.1:0-95022 GCA_964244735.1 uncultured Tardiphaga sp. | reverse complement strand
AACTTGAATCATCTTCCACCCGATTTGCCTACCATTTATGAGTATGCAGCCTAGGACAGATTATCGATCGGCTTAAGCAGGTCGGTTGGAACGCGGAGGCAATCTCTGATCCCGAAGACAGTCCGTCGCGCTGCTTGATCACCGCCATCAGATCAAAGGAGCCCGTCGACGCTGGCTTGGTGAAACGACAAATCGTCCTCGGCGGCTACGACACCGAGATGGAAACCACTCTCAATGACATGATCGAAGACTTCCAGCTCGCTACGCTCAAAGCGGACGAACTCGAAGCCGGCTTCCTTCCGAAGGCGATCTACGTTTGCCGCACGAACATCAGCCAAGATGATGGAACCGCCGATAATCCGCATCGGCCGTTCAACCAACGCAAAGCGCCTCCCATCCTAATCTGGCGGTATCTGACCGAAGAAAAAGGCATCCCTGCAGACGAGATCGCGCTCTATTGCGATCTGAAAATGAATCAAAAGGACTATCCTGCTCCGGAAGGGTTCACGCTCTTCTCAGGCGGAGAGGACGACTTCGCCATATTCTCGCAGGGAACCTACCGGCATATTATCTTCAACCAAAGCCTTCAGGAGGGCTGGGACGATCCGGCCTGCTGTTTTGCATATATCGATAAGTCTATGGGATCGGCTCTTCAAGTCGAACAGGTCATCGGTCGCGTTTTGCGTCAGCCCGGCGCCCGTCACTACCCGGACCCATTGTTAAATACGGCAAATTTCTACATTCGCATCGACAGTAAGCAGGAATTTCCGAAAATACTTGAGGTGGTTCGCCGCAAGATCGCTTCAGAAATGCCCGACGTGAAGCTGGAAGGTTTCAGCGATGCGCGTGACCGGCGGCGCTCGCGTATCGAGCCGAAGCAAATCCTCACCATCCCAGAAATCCACATAGATGCCGACGAGTCCGTTGATCCACTTACCAAAGCCATCTCGTCGATCCACGACTACACTACCGATTCCGTGAATGTTCAGGGCGCAGGCGAGCTCACTCGAGCGGTTCAACAAATCGGTGACGGCTCCAAACCCTCAATCGAGACACATGTCAAAGATCACTCCAACCGCGTTATTGCACGCTGGCTTGTTCGACGACACATGCAGTCTCGATATCCCGAAGCCGTCAAGACGATTGACTGGGCCGACCCAAAATTTGAAGCACGCGTAGAGATTACGAGTGTCGCCGCCCAACAGTTGCGCGAGGATGCCGAACGGCTTGTCGACACATACCTATCTCATGCAGAGTTGGCATTCGAGGATTCAAATCCCTACACCGTAGGGGCAGTGTATGTTCGCCCAGATGCCACTCACAAGTTCAATAACTCGGTCCATGAGAGCTATAGCGATCTCAACACGCCGGAACTTGCGGTAGCCCGCGAGATCGACGGTATGGGACACACCTGGGTCCGCAACCCGGTGAACGGGGGATACTCAATTCCTCTCCTAGACAAGGGCGAGAGCCGGCGCTTTTTTCCTGATTTCCTTGTCTGGAAGGACAAGAAAATCGTAGCGATCGATCCTAAAGGTGGGTTTCTCCTTCAAACGGAAGCTGGCCGCAAGCTGTTGGCAATCCGGGACGAGAAGGTTCAGCAACGCATTTTGGTCCGGTTTATTACCGACGGGACTTGGTCAGCGGAGACTATGAAGCAGACAAGCAGTTCCGGCTTTTCCGTATGGCGAATGACAACAACCGGCCAGATCCGTTGTACGACCCACGCAGATGTAGCATCAGCTGTTAAGAAGGCGCTAGAAACCAAATGAAAGGGTACGACGCAGCAATGACGTTAGCCCGCTCGAAGCCTGCGCGAGGGGGTTCTCCGCTTCGGCTATCGAGAGGCGCCGCACGACCTGTGTGCTCGCGGCGACTGGCAAGGTGTCTGGGAGGCAATGAAAACCATCCGCGGTGATGCCGGAGCCGCGACCCGCGACGTCAATCAGATCCGGGCCTATTACGAGGCCGACGAGCATTCGATCTTCATCACGTTCGTCGGCGGACTCCTGTATTGGTGCCGACCTACCGGCCCTGTCGAATTGCTCGATGATCGCAGCCACCGTCGTCAAACCGCAGAAGGATGGCGCAACACAAGCGTCAACGGCACCCTGCTCTCGGCCGACCGGCTATCGGGACGTCTGCTGAAGGTGCAGATGTTCCGAGGGACGATCTGCGATGTTCGGGCGGGAGACTATCTTTTGCGAAAGCTCAGCGATCAGCTCTCCCCCGAGGTCGCCGCCGCCGAAGAGGCCGAACGTGCGCTGATGACGGCGATCGCGGAGCTGATGCGACTTCTCACCTGGCAGGACTTCGAGCTCCTCGTCGATCTCGTTTTCTCGACCAGCGGTTGGCGCCGGGTGAGCCAGGTCGGACGCACGCAGAAGACTGTGGACCTGGAGCTCATCTTGCCCAGCACAGCCGAGCGCGCTTTCGTTCAGGTCAAATCGCAGGCCACTACCGCGGCCTTGAACGACTATGTCGCCCGCCTGGCAGAGGCCGATGCTTATGACCGGATGTTCTTCGTCTGGCACACCGGCGACATCGCAGAGGAAAACGGTCCGGCAGGCGTCATACTTCTTGGTCCGCGAAAGCTTTCTCGCATGGTGCTCGACGCCGGCCTGTCATCCTGGCTGCGAGAAAAGGTCTCTTGACCAACACGACGCTACTGAAAGCCTGATCTACGGTTCTCCGGCCCTCGGTACAAATCTTCGTCCGCAAAGGATGGACGCGAGGGGGAAAGCCTTCCCCTGCGGCCGAGCTCAAGGTCTCGACCGACCCCTTCAGCGGGGAGCCCCCGCAACGCCCCCTTGAGAGTGAGAGTGCGGACCGGTTTTCGTGACGGGTGAATAAGTGGGAGAGAGGCTCCCGCGCCCGTCGTGGAGATTGGTCCTATGAACATGCAAGTTCTCGATGCGCGCCGTGACACGACCGACGGTTACATGGTGGATGTCAGTCGCGGCGAGCGGGTCGGCCGCGTCTCGTCGGAGTGGTTCTCGCGTCCGGCCGACGAACGCTACCTCTCGCTCTCCGAACTGGCGCGATCGGTGCGCGACCGCGCGGACCGCAGCCGGACCCGCGTGTTGGAAAGCGCGCTGATCCATGTCGAGGCGAACCGCAGCGATCCGGAGCGGCTGGCGCTGATCCTGCCAGGCACCGACAGGGCCATCGCACCGACGCACTGGTCCTTCGGACAGCTCGCCAGCCTGGTCGGCGCGCCGGCCGCCTATCTGCGCCAGCTTCCCGCAGCACTTGCCGCCATCAACCTGCAATACGGCCTGACCTCCAGAGTTGACTTCACCGACGAAGGTGCCGTTCACGATAGCGGGGTCGGCAGCAAGGAATGTCTGCGCCTCTTCAAGGTTCGACATCGTCAGAATCGCGAGGCCGCCGTTGATCGCCATCAGACCACCTCCAGCAAATACATACCCCTCTTCCAAACCACGCCGATAATATAGCAAATGTCCTCTAAGATCCTGCGCGCTCATTGGGTGGCCCGCCTTCCAACTTGGACCAGGCCGATAAATGACAGCGAAGAACTGGCGGTCTGAGGAGCGATCTGGACGCGCGATCACGGTGTTCGGCCTGGGCGGATCCTGCGCCGCTGCCGCGGTCGTCATGGCCAATAGGCAGGCCAGTGCAGTCATGAAACGCATCGAACCAATCCCTTCTTGATAGTCATGACGCCCGAACCATGCGTAGTTAGCCACAAGTCGACGCACTGGCGGCAATCTCATCACTGATAAGGCGCCTGGCATCCCGGACACCGCAACGGGACTTCCCGGCTTCGGCCCTCCAGCGCGATCAACTTTTCAATTAAGACGCTGGAGGTGCCTTCCTCACCAGTAAGCTTGTGCCGGCCGAATTTCGACCGCACCACCCAAGCGCGCCGCCGGCACGCGGGCTGCCAGTGCGATAGCTTCCTCTTTGGTGTCGGCTTCGAAAATGAAGTATCCGCCCACGGCGCCCACTATATCCACGTAAGGCCCGTCCGACACTTGGGTCTTGCCGTTGTTAACCCGCACGGTCATAGCGTCCTTCGGAAGCCCAAGCGGCAGCCCGGGCGTCACCTGAGGCGTCGAGGTCACTGACTGATATTGCTCCGCGATCGCCTTGTGTTCTTCGGGCGGCAACGACTTAGGGTCGAACGCGTCAGGTTGGTAGATTAGAAGAACGTACTTCATCGCTGGTCTCCACGTGAACTGTTGCGAGGCGCTCAGGACGCTGAAATAGCGAGCGAGCGGCCCAAACAGCTGACGCACGAAGATGATGGATCGTGACAGCGAACCGCCATTTCCAGAACTCGTTCACCTGTGGCTGGATGAGTTCCCGTTGGAGGTTTCGCGCTCCCCTGCGACTGATAGGGTTTGCCATT
Source organism: uncultured Tardiphaga sp. (assembly GCA_964244735.1). GTDB lineage: Bacteria > Pseudomonadota > Alphaproteobacteria > Rhizobiales > Xanthobacteraceae > Tardiphaga. The sequence continues at coordinate 90,647 of CAXTJT010000014.1, read as the reverse complement.
TGTTCAATCATCGACCTACCCTTCTCGACAGTTCGCCGGGGACGTCGAACGGTTTTATGCAAATGTGCCCAGAAGTCTCGCCCACCTGACAAGAGGTGCAACTGCACTGAGATGGGCGCTGTAGAGAGTTTGCCGACCTTGACGACGGCCGCGCACCAGTCCGGCTCGCTTCAGAGTGCCCAGATGCTTCGAGACGGCTGGCTGCGAAATTTCGACATAAGCTGTTAGCGCCGTAACAGGGAGCTCTCCTTCGCGGCACAGCCGTTCAAAAATGGCTCTTCGTGTAGGATCACCGAGCGCGCTGAAGAGCACATCCCACGGATCATCCGTCGGAATGAAGCGTCCGGACAAGTTTATCGATTCTGCGTTGCCGGACGGCTTCGCTCTTGGCATTGTGAATATCCGCAATGTGCTTTCGGCGAAGACCGAACGGTAAGCGTTCGAACCGAGCGCGAGCTTCGGAATGCTGGTCGAGCGCCAAGGCCAGATCCTCAGGTTCGGCGACTTCACGGGGCTCTTCGTCAAGCCGGAGATCGACAGTGACAACGTCGCCCTCAGCAATACCTGATTGGTTTCGATTCGCGGCGCTGATGCCGACGAGGCACAGGCCTCGCATCCGTGCCACGCGGCTGCGCCAGGCGTGACCATTGATCATTGCGACTATTGCGGGACGAGCTTCAGGCCCCAAAGAGTCCACGACACCTACCGGTATTTCGACGGCTGTCGCGTTTCCCGACGGAATGACTCTCGCTTCAAACTTCATTCTCAATCCTTTAACGATATAACCACCTCGGAACTGCTCGCCGAGGGAAGGCGGCCATGCTCAGGATTCCACTTCGACCCTCGCCCTGATCGTCGGGACCACCCCGGCTTCCGCCGCGCGAACGACGTCGCGGCTTAGGCGGTCGAGGATCAGCCAGATCGCCGCTCGCCAAAACCACCATAAGGCGAGACTGCGCGGTCGAAATGTGGCGCTCCAGTCGAGACGAGTATATGTGGCGATCGGACTTAGCTCGATCCGTCCCACATAGTTGTCCAGCGGCAATCCTTTCAACAAGGCATAATCGATGCGACGATCGGGCTGCCGCACCACGACCTCCTCGTACAGATGCAGGACGCCAGTCGTGAAAGTCCGCCGAGCACCGACATCTTGCATCATTTCGTCGTCGGGCTGATCGAACGCGACCGATCCGATCACCGTCCATAGCGGCCAGCCTCGCGGTGCATCCAGCAAGCTGAACAACACTTCCGGACACACCCTCGCCAACCGCGAGGCTCGCACTGTCACATTCCGGTGCGCTATGGCGCCATCCTTCACGAAACCCGCTTTGTTGGGGTTTAGGGTCACGTCCCACGAAAGGCGAATTGGTGCAGGAGCGGTCCGACGATCATCGGCACGAGCGCCAGCCAGGAAATCCCGTAGAACATCGCCCTGAGCGCGACGATGTTGATCGTGGCTTGAACGAGCGAGTGGCCGATCCGGCTGATCAGGTAGATCCAGGCGCAAGCGGCGTACAGCGGGCTTGCCAGACTCGTTGCGATAATCGTGAGCACATTGCATAAAAGACCGTCGGGGCTTCGAGCAAGTGGTTGTAATTGTCGTTCACGCGTCGCGCCGAGGACGGCAAAGCTGCGTTCAAATCGACGACGTGCGTGGCGGCCTTCAAATCAAGGCCAGCCTTCCTCATAGCTGGCATTCGCGTCCCCACCTGCCAGGCGGCCATGACCATCGTGAGCGCGCCCATTCCGAATATGGCGCGCACCATCGCCACCGCCGACGGTGTCAAGTCGAACATGCGCGCGTCCAAAGCGGGAGGAAACGTCCGTTCGTGAAAGTGTTTGGAGGTCGAGCCATACTCCCAATGACGACTGAGCAGAAAGAAATGTGACAGACGACATTGTCATTGAGCCGTCGGTCTGCTCCGAACCAGTGCCAAGAGTAGCGCGATGATCACTGCGCGGACGACAATGTTTGCCACAACGACAGCGTTAGAATGATCGACAATTTCCGCGGCTACAGCCGTGATTGATCCCGCGTGAAGAACAACCAACACTACGATGCACAGATCGTAGCTTTGTCGTGACGGTCGGCGGATCGCGATCGAACATGCCGCGGCTATCGCCAGTTCGGACGCACCAACGAGTCGGCAAATCATATACTGGTCAGGTTGGATCTTGATCCCGATCAACGCCGGAATCGCAGAAGGAAAGCCGAACAGAACTAAGGCCGCTACGAGGCAGCCGAGCGCATTCAGGACCAGCACGTAGCGAAGAAGTCTCGCGCTCATCGGCGCCTGACCGCGATCAAGATCGCACCCTCCGCAATGAAAAACAGAGCGAGAGGAGCGGAGGCGCCGATTACGCCCGCGATCTCGTACCCAAAGCGCGCGCTGACATAGATCAAGACACCCATGCTTTGCGCAGTTCCAATAAGACCGGCGACGCGGTGTTCCGGAGCGATGTGGTAGCCGACCCAGAAGACGAGACGACTGAGCGTCCAAATGGCCGAACACGCGACAACCGCTCGCATCGAGTTCCCAGAGTCGCAGTAGTAGGAAAGCGCGAGAAGGCCGACGAGGAAGAGGACGCTCTGCTCCAACGTGTTCTGGATGAAGCGCTGGTTGATCCGGAGCCGCTTCGTCTCGAGTCCGGCCAGCGGATCGAATGCCTCCGAGAGCAACCGTTCATGGGCAACGGCTTCGATCCCCAAGACGAGCGTGAAAAGCAGCGATAAGGCAGCAGATTTGATCGCGAAGAAGAGGCGCAGTTCGGGTGCGGTCATCCCGTCGAGCGGTGGCATAAGGCCAAACGTCGCGCCCCAGACGGCTGCCGCGCCGACAGCGGTCGCCAGCATCGCAGGAGCCGCCTGTCGTACGTTCAATCGCGATGGAGCTGCTGTTTCAACCATTATCTCGCGCCGGGAAGACGACATAAAACGGTCTGACTTCGCCGTCGAAAACATGATCCTCGATCGCAGGGTCAGCCTGCATTACCTGAATCGCCTCTACTATGTCCTTGACTTTCAGCAGGGCTAGGCCGCCGCCATCCTCGTCAAGAAATGGGCCTGCGGTAGCCACAATGCCTGACGCGCTGAGATCCGCAAAATAGGCGCGATGACGGCCAAGGTCCTGCTCGGTGACCGGCTGGCCCGGCTTCCAGCTCGGTCCAGGACGCCACAGGATGGCAAACAATCGATCGCCCGGCGCAATCATTCAGCGATTCCTTTCTGAGCTCGGCGGCTCTCTACCTGCTGGCCTATCGGAGTATGACGAACGGCCGAGGCCGAATGTGACATCCTCGACGGCCTTGCCCGGCTCGGTCGCGATGGTGTGGCGATCGACCCACCAACGGAACGGTTGTCACAAAGCCAGCGGCTCATTCGTCATGTATTGATAGCCGGAAAGGAAAGAGACCGAGCTTGACGAAGACCGATCCCTTGTTGGTGCAATTTGAGGTAGAGCGCGAGCGACTGCGTGGAGTTGCATATCGTATGCTCGGCTCGGCGACCGAGGCGGACGACGTGCTGCAGGAAGCATGGCTGCGCCTTCAATCGAACGCGCAGGATAGAATCGACAACATCGGCGGATGGTTGACCACCGTTGTTTCTCGGATCGCGCTCGACATGCTGCGAACCCGGAAGCGCCGTCGCGAGGAGGTGTTGGATTCGTCTGGCGCCGAAGAACAGGCTGACACGGGGTCTGGCGTCGATCCTGAACGGGAAGCGCTGCTCGCCGAGTCGATTGGGATTGGTATGTTGGTGGTCTTGGAGCGCCTCCAACCCGCTGAGCGCTTGGCCTTTGTCTTGCATGATCTGTTCGGCATCTCGTTCGATGATATTGCCGCGATTGTCGACAAAACTCCCACAGCAGCACGACAACTGGCGAGCAGAGCACGCCGTACGGTGCAGGGGGTCGATGACACCGAAGCGGTGCGAGCTACGCAACAACACCGCATTGTCAGCGCATTTTTCGCAGCTTCAAGAAAAGGCGATTTCACCGAACTTTTGAAACTGCTCGACCCCGACGTCGAGATGACCGTCGATCCTACGCTCCTTGGTCGGGAGACACCGCTGATCGTTCGTGGTGCGGAGACCGTTGCAAAGCGCGCCAAACTCGGCGCTGCTCAGGCGCTCGCGGCTCGCGTGATGCTCATCAACGGCCAAGCCGGCATTGCGGTCGCCCCTGTCGGCCGGTTGCGATTGGTCATGACGTTCGTGGTCTCGGGTGGGCGGATCGCCCGAATTGAATTTATAGCCGACGAGCGCCGTCTCCAGGACTTGGAACTGGGCTTGCTCGACGACGAGGCGACGACTGAGTGACCGTAGTTCTGAAACCGCGCCTTACCGCCGGTCGATCGCTGACTCGTATCGTGGTGATTGCTGGCGCGACCGCCGCAGTCGTCGAAATGATGCCCATATTGACTATCCAAGGCGCCGCTCTCGGCGTGTCACCAATCCGCATCTTCCAGTCGATAGCCAGCGGACTGCTCGGGCACGACGCTTACGCGGACGGGCTGTCGGCGGCGCTCCTAGGTGCAGCCTTGCACCTGTTGATCTCGCTCGTTGCGGCACTGTTCTTCGTGGTCGCCGCCGATCGTCGGCCGGTACTTACGCGGCACCCGGTTCTGAGCAGCGTCGGTTTCGGCGTGATTTCGTTTGTCGTCATGTCTTGGATCGTCGTCCCTCTGTCGGCGGCCGCATTCAAGCCGAACTTTAACCCCGCACTCATGGCGATGAGCCTCGCTATCCACGCGCTTTTCTTCGGCCTCCCGATCGCCCTGGTGACACGGTGGCTGTCTAGATCAGGAACGGATTTGTGAGCCAAGATCCTAGGTCGAGCGTAAGCCGGCGGAGCTTCTTGATCCGTGCTTCGGCGATCGGTGCAACTCTGGCCATGGGAGGTACTGCACGGGCGTCAGCATCCGTCTGGCGCGAACGTCGTGATCTCTACCCTGACGGCGTAGCGTCGGGCGACCCTGAACCCGAAAGCGTAATTCTTTGGACGCGGCGGCCGTTCGCCGGCGCGACCCGGCAGACGCTGACAGTCGAGATCGCGCTCGACCTCGACTTCCGCTGTGTCGTCGCGACCGAGCGCGCGACGGTGCTCGCGGAATCCGATTGGACATGCCGAATACTCGCGGCCGGGCTTAAGCCCGCGACGGTTTATTGGTATCGGTTCCTTGATGGCGAGGGCGGCAGCCGGATCGGCCGCACGATCACCGCACCGCGTGTGGTCGATGCGCGCACGGTCCGCTTTGCTTTTGTTTCATGCCAGAGCGTCAACGAGGGGTTCCAGAACGCGTATCGCCGCATGATCTGGGAAGACAGCCGCAAGCCCGCCGACGAACGGCTCGGCTTCGTTCTGCACTTGGGCGACTTCATCTACGAAATCGTCGAATATCCCGACGAGGTTGCGACCCGCTACGGGCGGACGATCAACGACATCGGCCGGGTTCCGGATGGCCGCAAGGTCCGTAACTTTCACGTGCCCACGACGCTCGACGGCTACCGGATGGTCTACCAAGCGCATATTCGCGATCCCGACATTCAGGACGCCAGGGCGCATTTTCCGTTCGTATGCATCGGCGACAACCACGAATTCTCGTGGCTGGGATGGCAAAGCTTCATCAAATATGACGGCAAGGTCGAACCCGCGCAAGCGCTCCGCGTCGCCGCCAACCAGGCGTGGTGGGAGTACATTCCGTCCCGTGTCGCCAAAGCCTCAGGCCCCAACTTGGAGAGCTTCGCGCCGCCCGACGTCGTGAACGCGCCGATCGAGACGTTCGATGCCGACGGGCTGGGCGACGAGATCAACAACCGCACGGCGCTCGCCAGCATGACCGCTTATCGCGCGATGCGCTATGGTCAGCACGTTGAGCTGATCATCACCGACATGCACAGCTTCACGATGGACGATCCCTCGGGCCGTCCGGGCGCGGAGGCGTTCAGCTCGAGCGACTTCCCAAACCTCTTTCCGCAGGAGGTTATGGAAGTGCTCGACGGCGGTCGCGCCCATGCCGATGGCAAGCCGCCCACGACGATCCCCTTCGCTGGGCAAGACGTGCCCAACTTCCGTAAAGATGAGGCGCCGATCACTATCATGGGGCGGGAACAGAAAGCTTGGTTCAAGGGCAGGCTTGCCGCGTCGAGGGCAACGTGGAAAATCTGGGCGGCGTCGAACGGAACGCTCGATTTGCGCGCCGATCCGCAGAACCTGCCGGCCGGGCTGACCAAACCTTGGCCGGGCACCGGCTACGCATGTTTCGGCGGCGGCGATTACGGTGGCGCGTACCGCGAGCGCGCCGAAATATACGATCTCGTGCGCGAGGCTGGGATCACGAATTTCGTCACCGTGTCCGGCGATCGTCACAGCTTCTGGGCGGGCTATGCCGCAAAGGCGTTGACCGGTCGGACGGTTCGAAGGAAGCGACGGTCAACCTGCTGCTAAAGCGCGGAGTGAGAAGTGCGCTCGAATATTCGCGAAATGGCGACATCGCGCGCGCACGCGCCGTGACCAACCCCGACAATGCGCCGCATCTGAAGTTCGTCGACATGGGCGGCCACGGTTATGCGGTGGTCACGGCAGGACCTGACACGATCGAGACCGAGTTCGTTTGTATTCCTCGCCCTATCACCCGCGCTGAGACGCCGGACGGTGGGCCGATCCGCTACCGTGTCGCCCACCGCGCAGCGCGCTGGTCGGTCGGCGAAACGCCGAAGCTGCAGCAACTTGTGGTGGAGGGAGATGCAAGTCTTTCCATCTGACCCGCTGGGACTTTCCCGGGGCATTGCAACCGTGCGAACCGGGCTGGTGAAGGCACTTGCGCTGACGACCATTATCATTCTGGTCGGCCTTTTCGCGATCGGATGGCCTGCATTGCTCTTTGCAGGCGCAATGTTGGGGGGCGCGTTAGTCTGGAGCCTCACGACCCTGCGGACACCCATCGATCAAGCGAAGATAATCGGGCCTTATCTGATCACAGTAGCTCTCTTTGTCATCCATGTTGCCGAAGAATACCTTGGACACATGGAGCGCGTGCTGTCGGCCCTTTCCGGCCGCGAGATATCCCAGTCCAGCTTCCTGTTGCTAGCAGCGTTTTTCGCACCGGTCTTCTGGCTGTCAGGTGCCGTTCTGATGCTTCGTCGCTCGCAGCTAGGCGACTTTATCTCCAGCGTCTTCCTATTCGGGATGGTCGCGGGCGAGGCGTCACATTTCGCTTTCCCGTTCCTGGAAGACAGGACGTTTCACTACTCAGCCAGGATGGTGACCGCCGTCCCGCTGATCGGCAGCGCGTTGCTCACGCTGCTGACCGTGCGGCGTGAGGTCCGCGCTGTTCAGATCGAGAAGGGACTCACATGCATCGACTAACGCGGAGGCGCAGGATCCGCGACACATTTTGCTGTTTGATTGGAGCGTTTTTGATGGCTGCAACACCCGCATCGGCGAAACAAGACGACGAGCGCATGGTCGCGACTCTGGACCGGACCTTCCAAGCTGCAGTGAAATGGAACGATGCCGAAGCAATGGCCCGCATCCTCCATGCAGACTTCATCCTTGTCGTTGGCAACGGCACGCTGGTGTCTAGGACCGAGCTACTCGACGAGGCGCGAGAAGCCGTGAACGTCTACCAGCACCAGGATGAGGAACCGGGATCGCAGACAGTACGGGTGTTCGGCGATACCGCCGTGGTGACGGCCAAGCTTTGGATCAAAGGACGTGCCTCCGGCCGCGATTTCGATCGAAAGCTTTGGTTCAGCGACACCTATGTTCGCACTTCCGATGGGTGGCGCTATGCCTTTGCCCAAGCCTCATCACCGTTGCCCGATCCGGTACCAAGCGAAAGCGTTGAGGCAGCCTCGCACGCTTTCGACGATGCACAATATCGCCAAGACGCGACGTTGCTCGACCAGATGCTCCCGGCCGACTTCCACATCGTGCACGGTTCAGGCGAGATTGGCGACAAACGCGATTTTATTGCCGGGTTTACAGACCCGCAAGTGCGGTTTGAGCCCTTCGAGATCCGGGACCGCATCGTAAAAATGCTTGGACATGACGCGGCATTGATCACAGCCGAGGGCACCATTAAGGGAACTAAGAATGGCAAGCCATTTGTCGATCGATTCCGCTTTGTGGATACCTTTCGACGCCGCGGCAGCGGCTGGGAAGTTGCTTATGTCCAGGTTACACCGTTGCCCCCCGATAAGGGCCAGTTGATCCGCCGACTCCGCGATGGGAGTGCAAAGACGCGGAAATGGGTAGCCTGCGGTCCGATGGACGTTACAACGCTCCCGATCGCGTCCAAAGCGCCTAGAGATTGCACACCTTCAAGCGACCTGACTCGGTAAGGTGTCACATTCCGCGCTTCCTGTCCGTCATGTCTTTGAGTGAGAAACGGCAGGCTTCCATCCAACAGCCCGCGGACGGGCTGCGCTGGCGGTTTGAAACAATCGAAGGAAGCCTCATCATGTCTCAGCCGTCCGATCAGGGCGTTCAAGATAACCTTGCAACCGTGCGGGCAATGTTTGCCGCAGTGGCTGCGCGGGGTGACCCCGCGCATGCCGCCGAGAGATGGGCCGCATACGTGAGTCGGTATGACGAAAGTGCGGTCATCCATGAAGCTCCCAGCCTCCCCTATGGTGGAGAATATACTGGGCTCTCAGGTGTCGCGGCGCATGCGCAAGGGTACGGTGCCGCTTGGGGGCCGGTGCAAGATCCGGCGTTGCAAGATCTTGAACCCACATTCCTTGCCGAGAACGATCAAGTCATCGTCCTTTGGCGGCAACGCGGCTTGAACGCGCGGAGCGGTGAGCAATTCGATATGCCAGCGACGAGCGTTTATAAGATGAAGAACGGTCGCGTCCTCGAATCCCGCATGTTCCATTTTGACGTCTCGTCAGTGCGGGATTTCCTAGATCAGGCCCAAGCGGGCCAATGAGCGAAACTGAGGATAGTCCGCCCGCAGATCTTATGCCTCATGGTAAAGCGGTGCTACATGCACAGCCTTTCAGCCTGTTGCTGGGAACCACGTTGGTTGACCTCAGACCTGGGTTTGCCGAGCTTTCGCTCCCGGTCGGTGACGCGCTTAAGCAGCAGCATGAGTTCGTTCACGGAGGAGTCGTCAGCTATCTGGCCGATAATGCGCTGACGTTGCCGGAGGCGCGCAACTCGGCGTCGCTGCCGTGACCTCGGAGATGAAGATCAATTATCTCCGTCCTGCGATTGGCCAGACGTTGATAGCACGCGCTCACGCGATCGGGAGCGGCCGCACGCAGTCAGTCGTGCGCTGCGATGTGTTCGTGATTGATAATGGTGTGGAACGTTCATGCGCCGCGGCGCAGGGCACCATCGTTGCTATGACGGTTAGATCCGCTGACACATCTAAGAAGGATAGGTAAAGCGCGATTGAGGCGAGAAGGATTGGTCAGCTGCCCTGCGCGAAATCTTTGTAGGCACTAGGTCCGCACCGTCGAGGTTAAAGTGTGCCATGAGAGGAGCGATCAATGCCTACTCGCGAAAGAGTGCAAGCCTTTGTTGAGACGGTTGTTGCAGGCCAGTTTGTCGAGGCGTTGAGGCAGTTTTATCACGACGACGCCGTTACGAGGGAAAATAATGGCCCTGATCGTCGAGGACTGGCGAAGTTGGTCGCGATCGAGGAAAAGGTGCTCGGCGCGTTCAGTATGACGGCGCATCCGCCGGGCGCCATCCTTGTGGATGATGACGATGTCGCAATCCATTGGGCTTTTGACATTACGGATCAGACGGGAGCGACGCGCCGCATGGAGGAGATCGCGCTCCAGCGGTGGCGCGGCGACCGCATCGATATGGAACGGTTTTTCTATGACCCCTCTCTGCCCATGTTGAATGATGCACAATAACGATGGTGAGATTCGCTACTGCTCACAGCCGATTGATGCACGGCCTAGTACTCGCCAAATCGCCTCACGCATCTAAATCAAGGACGAGCATCGGCAGGCTTGTCGGCGATCGCGATCCACATCAGCGACAGTGCGACGCCGAAGGCGGAACTCGACTTGACCACCGTCATGCCAGCGTCAGTGAGCGCGGCTGCATATGCATGAGTCGGCAGATAATCGCCGATGACCGCTCGACCGCCCGGCTTTAGAACGCGGGCGATTTCTCGGCAAGCACGGGCCTGCTCGGCCTTGCCCTCGATATTGTGGATACACAGCAGCGACACGACACGATCGAAGCTGGCATCGGGAAAAGTCAGCTCGCGCGCGTCGCCGGTCAGGATTTCGACGCGGTCGGCAACCCCTTCCGCGACCACGTTCCGCTTGGTGGTTTCGATGGCGTTATCGGAAAGATCCTTGGTGGCCCACAAATCGATCCCGACGACCTTGCCCCGCGGCGTCCGCTTTGCCGCGCCCACTAGTAGCAGCCCAGCGCCCGTTCCCACGTCGAGAACGATTTCACCGCCGCGCAACTTTGCCTGTTCCAGAATATGCTCTCGCGTGCGAGCCTTGCCGATCAGGGCATACAGCACCATCAACAGTCCGAAGAAGAGCGGCACCGCCGCCAGCACCGCGAGCGCGAACCCGGCATAGCGCCATGCACCGGGCGCGAATGCAGCGACGACGCAGCCAAGCAATACGGCCGCACCCCCTCCCAGCGAAAACCCGTACAGGAAACCCGGCGCATCGACGCCATAGTTGGCGCGCGTGTCAGATGTGGCGTGCGGCGGCATTCCGGTTATCCTGCGCTGCTATGGTGATTTGTGGACGATACCGTATAGTAATTGAGCAACGGCTGGATGGTCAAGGCGTAGACGAGCAGAGAGGACAATGACGACGCAACGCGGGCCAGGACGGCCGAAAGACGCAGCCAAGGGCGATGCTATCCTCGATGCAGGCTGGACGCTGTTCCTTGAGCGCGGTGTGGGGGCGGTGTCGATCGAGGCGATTGCGGCGCGTGCGGGCGTCTCGAAGATGACGGTCTACAAGCACTTCACCGACAAGCACGCGCTGTTCGAGGCAGCAGTGCTGCGCGAGATGCGCGCGATCGAGACGATGCAGGTCGCGGAGCCGATCGCCGATCGAGGCGACAATTTGGAGGCCGTTTTGCGGGCCTTTGGGTTGGGCATCATGTCGTTTCTGGCAACAGGCGGGGCAATCGACTTCTACAATGTACTGTCCGGCGAGCTACGCCGTCACCCTGATCTTGCGCGGACATTCTATTCAGCAGGACCGGCGCGCACGATCGACAATCTGGCGACGATCCTCGCCCACGCCGCCGACCGGCTTGCAATCGACGACCCAGTGAAAGCAGCCGAAGCGCTGTTCGGCTTGTGGCAGGGAGCGAGCAACTTTCAGCTGTCGCTTGGCGTCGATACCGAAGTAACCGCGGCGGCGATCGCCGAGCGAGTCGATTACGGCATCGCGGTATTTATGCGTGCGTTTTCGCGTTGCGGGTCATGATCCCGACTCAGAACTTCGAACAGGTGGAGTTACCAGCCTCGATGCGCTTCGTGGCTGGCTTGCCACCAATCACGAGCGTGAGAAAGGTGTCTGGTGGTCAGGTTCAAAAAGATCGTGCCGTCCAAGTTTATCAACCGGTTCGTCGCGTTCGACGAACATCCGTGATACGGCTGGGTCGCCGCTCTCAGACAACACTTACCCATTCAGACTACCCGTCCGATTTGCACGCTATAACCCGATATTGTCGTACCTTTTCATGCATGGGCTTCAAAGCGGAAGATCTATCGCCTTCTATCTCCACCAGAGCAAAAAAGTGGAGCAACGGTATGAAGGCCGACCAGCATATCGCCCGCAGGACAATCCGCCGACAACAGCTACGAGAGATCGTGCCGCTTGCCGACAGCACGATCTACGACATGGAGCAGCGGGGAGAATTCCCGCAGCGCTTCTATCTCACCGCACGCTGCGTCGTCTGGGACTTGGCAGAAGTGGAAGCCTGGCTTGATGCTCGGCGCCATGCCTCTCGCGCAAATGCAATCAAACGTGCTCCAAGCCCTGACGTGAGGCTGCGCCGTTCGCGGCCCGTCAAACACTAGGCTCCAACTCAAGCAACTCCATCGTGGCCGGGAGGAGCGTCGGACGATACTTCTGACCCAAAACCCATGCGTCCAACATATTGGACCACTCCTGCATCATATGGCGGCGTTGATGCTCGTACTCCGCCTTGTTATAGACGCCACGCGAGGATCTTCCGTCCTCATGCGCCAAGCACTTCTCGATCCAGTCACTATTGAAGCCCAGCTCATTTAGCAGGGTAGAACCTGTGCGTCGTAGGTCATGGACAGTGAACGGTTCGAGCGGCAGCCCCTCTTTTTTCGCTCTTACGACGACCGCTGTCGTTATCCGATTGAATGTCGCCCGCGACATCGGTGCGTCAGCGTCGTATCGCGAAGGAAGGACATAGCGCGAGTTACCCGCGCAAGTTTTCAGCGCGATGAAGATGTCCACCGCCTGCTCCGACAAGTAGACGTTGTGTGCCTTCGACCGCTTCATTCGCTCTTTCGGGATCGACCAGACGGCGTTCTCGAAATCGACTTCATCCCACGTCGCGTCCTGCAGCTCGCTTTTCCTGACCATCGTTAGAAGGAAAAGCTTCATTCCCAGCCGTATAGTCGGCAGGGTCGGTACATGCTCGAGCTGACCGAGCATGATGCGGACTCCGCAGGTGATAGCGAACGATCCTTCGGTACGAATGTAGCGATAGACGCGGGCCCAACTTCATCCGCCGGGTTGGCGACCTTCTCGCCATGCAAGATCGCGAACGCAAAGATCAGCTTCACGATATCCCGCACATGGACGGCCGTGGCTGGAGCACCGCGATCCTTCACTTTCCCGCAAATCATGCGGAGATCGTCAGGCGCGATCTCCGTCAGAAGCCTGTTTCGAAACGTTGGCAGGATGTCGCGTTCGTAGATCGAGCGTCGCATGGCGCGCGTGCTTTCTGCCATGCGCGACTCCTGGAACCATTTTTCGCCGAACTCGCCGAACCGCTTCGCCTCCTTCAGCCGCCGCTTGCCGTGCTGCTTCTCTTGAGCAGGCGACCGGCCCTCTAAAATGGCCCGCTTCGCGTCGATCAGCTTCTCGCGAGCCCTGGCAAGCGAGAGGCCATCTGGGCCGTATCGGCCGAGCGTCAGCGTCTCGCGACGTCCATTGAGGCGGTAGTCGTACCGGAACACGATCGCCCCCGACGGCTGCACTACGACGTACATACCGTCACGGTCGCTCACCTTGTACAATTTCCTCTGTGATCTCAGCGCCTTAATCGCAGTGTCAGTAAGCATGGAGGCCTCCAAAACCGTCTAAAGATCGGAGAGAGGCGCCGATTATACCGTCAGGCCAAAACAGACGATGCTGGAAGCATGATTTCTGTTTTAAATCAGCCTATTAATACCAAAAATAATACCGTCACCAGCTCTCTCAGCCGTGACGGTATAGCGAAATTCCCGATCGAACAAGTTCCTCCATACCGTCTGCTATACCGTCAAATCGGAGCGCTACCCCTCGATAGACGGCGATAGACGCGGTTATGATTATCTTGATATTTCAATGTATTATGGCGTACAAAAGTGTACAAACGGATATTGCCGGAGGGGTAGAAATTATTCCCACTCGATCGTGCCGGGCGGTTTCGACGTGATGTCGTAGACTACGCGGTTGACGCCCTTGACCTCGTTGATGATGCGGGTCGCGGTCGCGCCGAGGAATGTCATGTCGAAGGCATAGAAATCCGCCGTCATGCCGTCGGTCGAAGTCACGGCGCGCAGACCGACGACGTATTCGTAAGTCCTGCCGTCGCCCATCACGCCGACCGTCTTCACCGGCAACAAAACGGCGAAAGCCTGCCAGATCTCGTCATACAATCCCGCCTTGCGGATCTGGTCGATATACACCGCGTCGGCATTGCGCAGGATGTCGAGCTTCTCCGACGTGATCTCGCCGGGGCAGCGGATCGCGAGACCCGGCCCCGGAAACGGGTGCCGGCCGACGAACACCTCGGGCAGGCCGAGTTCGTAACCGAGCTTGCGCACCTCGTCCTTGAACAGTTCGCGCAACGGCTCGACCAGTTTCATGTTCATGCGCGCCGGCAGGCCGCCGACATTGTGATGCGACTTGATCGTCACCGACGGACCGCCGGTGAACGACACGCTCTCGATCACGTCGGGATAGAGCGTACCCTGCGCGAGATAGTCGGCGCCGCCGATCCTCGATGCTTCGGCATCGAACACGTCGATGAACAGCCGGCCGATGATCTTGCGCTTCTGCTCGGGGTCGGTGACGCCGGCCAACTCGCCGAGAAATTGCTTCGACGCATCCACATGAACCAGCGGAATATTGTAGTGATGCCGAAACAGATCGACGACAGTCTTGCCCTCGTCCTTGCGCAGCATGCCGTGATCGACGAACACGCAAGTGAGCTGGTCGCCGATCGCTTCATGGATCAGCACGGCGGCGACGGCGGAATCGACGCCGCCGGAGAGACCGCAGATGACGCGGCCCTTGCCGACCTGCGCACGGATCTTGTCGATCGCCTCGTCGCGAAACGCGCGCATCGTCCAGTCGCCGGTCAGGCCCGCGACCTTCCGCACGAAATTGCGGATGAGTCTGGCTCCGTCCGGCGTATGGACGACTTCGGGATGAAACTGCATCGCATAGAATTTGCGCACGTCGTCGGCGATGACGGACATCGGCGACCCCGGCGCTTTCGCCACGCTGCGAAAACCGTCCGGCAATTTCGTCACGCGGTCGCCGTGGCTCATCCAGACGTCGTAGTGGCCGCCCTTCTGCCAGACGCCGTCGAACAACGCGCAGTCGTCGGTGATCTCGATCGCGGCGCGGCCGAATTCGCGGTGATGCCCGGCCTCGACGGTGCCGCCGAGCTGCTGCGCCATGGTCTGTTCGCCGTAGCAGATGCCGAGCACCGGCACGCCCGCGGTCAGGATCGCCATCGGCGCGGACGGCGCGTCGGCGTCGAGGACGGAGGCCGGTCCGCCGGACAGGATCACGGCCTTCGGCTTCATCAGATAAAAGGCCTCTTCAGCCTTGTTGAACGGAACGATTTCCGAATAGACGCCCTCCTCGCGGACACGCCGCGCGATCAGTTGCGTAACCTGAGAGCCGAAATCGACAATGAGGATTTTGTCGTGATCGGCCGAGACGTCGGGCGTCAGCGCCGTGTCGGACTGGCTCGGAAAAGGGCTGGATGCTGTCATCGCCAGCAGATACGCCAGCGGGGGCGGAGGGGCAAGCCTTTCGGGTGCCGTCACCCACGACCAAGCAATTGCTTGTCCGCAGGCTTGTCGCGGCGCGCAACAGCGCGCCGCGACAAACACCTCAGGATGACGCCGTTCTTTTCAGAACCGATACGAAAAACCCGTCCGTTCCGGTGCGTCGGGGCGTCATCAGCAGGCCCTCGTCGGAGACCAGAGCAGCGGAAAGGAAATCGTCCGCCTTGTCCCACAACACCGCCGCGACCTGAGCCGGCGGAACGACCGCAAAGCCGGGCGTGCGCGCCAGAAACGCTGAAATCTGCGCGTTGTTTTCCTGCGCCAGCACCGAGCATGTGATGTAAGCGAGCCGCCCGCCTGCCTTGACCAAAGCCGCGCCGCGGTCCAGCACCGCGACCTGATCCTTGAGGCGCACATCGAGCGCGCCGGGCCGCATCCGCCATTTGGCGTCGGGGTTGCGCCGCCACGTCCCTGTGCCGGTACAGGGCGCATCGATCAGCACCAGATCGGCCGAGGCGCTGATGTCGGACAGCGTGTCGTTCGGCCCCTTCGGCGTGCGGACGTCGCAATTGTGGATGCCCGCGCGCGACAGCCGCTCATAGATCGGCGCCAACTGCCGCTTGTCATGATCCGTGGCGATGAGCCGGCCCTTGCCCTGCATCATCGCCGCCAGCGCCAGCGTCTTGCCGCCCGCGCCTGCGCACAGATCGATCACCTGCTCGCCCGGCTTCGCGCCGGAAAACAAGGCCGCGAGTTGCGAGCCCTCGTCCTGCACCTCGACATGGCCCTTAATGAAATCCTCCTCGGCATGAATGCCGGGATTGCGCGCGTCGGCGCCGAGTTCAATGCGCAGCCCGAGCGGCGACCACGGCGTCGGCGTGCAGCCGAGATGCGCCATCTGGGCCTGAACCTTTTCGCGCCTGGCGTTGAGCGTGTTGACGCGCATGTCGAGCGGCGCGCGGCTCGCCATGGCCGCGGCTTCGGCCGCACGATCCTCGCCGAAGACCTGCGCGAGATGGCCGTCGAGCCATTCAGGATAATCGCCTGCGACGTGGGCCGGCGCATCGCCGACACTTCGCAAAGTCAGCGCCGCATGTTCGGCGACGGATAAGACCGCCGGCGAAAAACGGCCGCCATCGCAAAGCGCCGAAATCGAATCTGTGTCCATCCCGCGCTCGCGCTTGAGCATGCCAAGAACGCGGGCGCGCGGCGTGTCGGACTCCATGATCCAGGCGGAGGACGCGCGACGCCGCAGCACATCGAAGATAAGACCCGAGATTGCCGCGCGATCGCCAGAGCCCGCATAGCGATGCGCGGTGCCCCATTCCTTCAGCGCCTTCGTCGCCGGTATGCGGTCGGTGTCGATCGCGGTGATCAGATCGATGGCGGCGGAGAGCCGCGCGGCAGGCGTCATGCCGCGACCGTCGCGAGCAGCATCTTCAGCGCGAAATAAATCCACATCGCCATCAGCACCAGCGTGCTGGCGAAGAAGGCCATTGCCCGCGGCTGCAATCCATTCGACGTGACGAAGATGCCCGCGTGCGCGAGGCGCGCGATCACGAATACCCAGGACAGCAGAACCAGGACGAGATCGATCCGGCGCAGCGGCAGGCCGATCGCGATCAGCGCGTAAAACAGAACGGGAACTTCAAACTGGTTGCGAAAGCAGTCGCCAAATTGCGCGGCGCGCGACGGCCATTTCACCGTGCCCGAGAGAATATCGGTCGGTTTGGCCTGCCCGGATTTCATCGCGCGCATGCGATTGCCGGCCATACCGAAGAACAACGCAAACACGAGTGCGACCAGCACGAACACCGGCAACAGAACCATTTGAACGGACATCGATGACCCCCATGCGCGAAAACCCCGCTATAGCGGCCACCCGCCGCGCTGACAACACGACAGCGTCACGAACAGGATTGCCCGTCATCTTTCTGACGGCGGACAGACGCAAAATGGCGCTGAACGAAGGAGAACGACATGTCCGAATTTCGCCTGACCCAGATATCCGATAGCCATCTCAGCGCCCGGCATCCCGCGTTCATCGAAAACTTCGATCGCGTCAGCGAACACATCGCGAGCACCCGTCCCGATCTTGTGGTCAACAGCGGCGATCTATCGTTCGACGGCCCCGACCATCCCGAGGACCTGGTGTTCGCCAAAGCCAAGCATGACGAATTGCCCGTCGATTGCCGCTTTATTCCCGGCAACCACGACATCGGCGACAACCGGACGGAGGTCGGTCCGGCTTTGCTTCATGCCGCCACCGACGAAACCCGTCATGCGTTTCTTGCGGCCGTTGGCGACGACCATTGGCGTTTTGATGCGGCCGGCTGGGCCTTCATCGGCTTGAATTCCCTGGTGATGAACACGGCGCAAGCTTCCGAGGCCGCGCAATTCGCCTGGCTGGAAGACCAGCTCGCGCATCTGGGCGGCCGCCCGCTGGCGCTCTTCATCCACAAGCCTCTGTTTCGACATTCGCCCGACGATCCCGAACTTCCGGCCAGCTCGTTTCGCTATGTTCCGAAACCGGCGCGCGGCCGACTTGTCGAAATGCTCGACGGCATCGACCTGCGGCTTGTCGCAAGCGGCCATGTGCATCAACGCAAAGACCAGACATTCGGCGGCGTCCGCCATATCTGGGCTCCATCGACCGGATTCATCATCCGCCCCGACGACAAGCAGGAGTTGATCGGCGTCAAGGAAACAGGACTGGTCGAATATCGTTTTCGGCCGGACGGCTTCGACGTCACCCACGTTCGTGCGCCCGGACAGATCGATATCGATCTCTATGCGACGCCCAGTGTGCTAGCGACCCTGCCGAAAGGCTGACCGCCCGTGCTTAAGCCTGATCCGGCCCGACGCGGACGAGCTGCTTTCCGAAATTGGCGCCCTTCAGCAGGCCCATGAAAGCCTCCGGCGCGCTGTCGAGACCCTCGGTGACGAACTCCTTGTACTTCACCTTGCCCTCGCGGACCCATTGCGACATGTCGCGCAGGAAGTCGCCGTGGCGCGCCGCAAAATCGCTGACGATGAAGCCGCGAATGAGGAGACGCTTTGTCAGGACCGCCCGCATCATCGTGCCGGCCCATTTCGGCACCTCCGCTTCGGTTGCGTTGTAACCGGCGATGAGTCCGCACACCGGCACGCGCGCGAAGGCATTCAGACGCGGAAACACCGCCTCGAACACATGGCCGCCGACGTTCTCAAAATAGACGTCGATCCCCTTCGGGCAGGCTTCCTTCAGCTTGGCGGCCAGATCGGGATCGCGATGGTCGAGGCAGGCGTCGAAGCCAAGTTCGTTCTTCACGAAATCGCATTTTTCCTTGCCGCCGGCGATGCCGACCGCGCGCGCACCCTTGATCTTGGCGATCTGCCCGACGGCGGAGCCTACCGCGCCGGAGGCTGCCGCCACGACGACCGTTTCGCCCGGCTGCGGATTGCCGATATCGAGCAAGCCCGTATACGCCGTCATGCCGGGCATTCCGAGCACGCCGACAGCCGTCGAGATCGGACCAGCCGATGGATCGATCTTGCGCAGGCCCTTCCCGTCGGAGACCGCATGGGTCTGCCAGCCGGCATGCGAGAGCACGACGTCGCCGGCCTTGAACGACGGGTTATGCGACGCGATCACTTCGGAGACGGTGCCGCCTTCCATCGTGCCGCCGATCGGGACCGGTTGCGCATAAGAAGGACCATCGCTCATGCGACCGCGCATATAGGGATCGAGCGACAGCCAAATCGTGCGCAACAGCACCTCGCCGTCCTTCGGCGTCGGCGTATCGTAGGATTCAAGTTTGAAATCGCTCGGCTTCGGTTCGCCATTTGGGCGGGCGGCAAGGGTGATGCGCTTGGCGGATTGAGTCATGATGTCCTCCGTTGTTTTCTTTTGGTCGTCTAGGCAACGAGTTTGGCGAGCGCGGCTTCAAAGGCGACTGCAGCGGATTCGAGATCCTTGAACGACGCACCGCTGTCCGCGGATTGCTTCTGCTTGTCGGTGGCGCTCGGGCGAATGTCGCCGATGGGCTTTGCGCCAACGAGCATCGCCGCGGGCGCGATCACATGAAATTCGGCGCTGTCGATCGGCTGGTCCTTCAACAAGAACACACCGAGCGAGACGATGTCATTGCCGCGACGGTGCGAGATATAGCGCTCGACTGCGACCGAGCCGTCGCGCTGCATGCCGCCCAATTTAGCGCGGCCGTCGCTGCCGAACAGCTTGTGTGCGCGAAAACCCTTGATGCCGTCGGAGCGCGCCTTGGCGGTGTCCTCGGAGAGGTCGTACTTGGTCGCCATCTCCTTGCCGATCGCAGCGATCTGTTCGGACATCGTATGCTCGAATTCCTTCGCTTCGGTCCGCGGCTTGCCGACGCCGACGCGGGTCTTGTTCGCGCCGCGCTTCTCAAGCTCGGCCTTGCACGTCGCGGCCAGCGTCTCGACGCCCTTGCGCTCGGCATTGACCATGAGGTTTTTCAGATCCGGGCTCGACAGCGCGGCAATCTTTTCGTCAGTCCAATCGACCATCGTGTTCAACAATCTTTTCAGTGCAGGTGAATGCATCGCAGCCGTCGCAGGGCGCCTGCGGGCGCAGGCAGCGGACGGCGGCGGGTTTCAGTGTAGCCGGTTTAGCGGCGCAGTGGGGCCCTAATTAGGCCGGGCATCTAGCCGCTGCCGGGATAGTTCGGGCTTTCGCGGGTGATCGTCACATCGTGGACGTGGCTTTCCCGCAGCCCCGCGCCGGTGATGCGAACGAACTGCGCCTTGTCGTGGAATTCGTCGATGGTCTTCGCGCCGACATAACCCATTGCCGCGCGCAAGCCGCCGGCGAGCTGGTGCATCACATTGCCGACAGGGCCCTTGTAGGGCACTTGCCCTTCGATGCCTTCGGGGACGAGCTTGAGCGTGTCCTTGATGTCCTGCTGAAAGTAACGATCGGCCGAGCCGCGCGCCATCGCGCCGACCGAGCCCATGCCGCGATAGGCCTTGTAGGAGCGGCCCTGCCATAAAAAGACTTCGCCCGGCGTTTCGTCGGTGCCGGCGAGCAGCGAGCCGACCATTGCGATATCGGCTCCGGCCGCCAAAGCCTTGGCGAGATCGCCGGAATATTTGATGCCGCCATCGGCGATGATAGGAATGCCGGCCTTCTTCGTGGCCTCGACCGCATCCATGATCGCGGTGAGTTGCGGCACGCCGACGCCAGCGACGATCCGCGTCGTACAGATTGAGCCCGGCCCGATGCCGACCTTGATCGCGTCCGCGCCTGCATCGATCAGCGCCTGCGCGCCTTCTTTTGTCGCGATGTTGCCGGCGATCACCTGTACGGCGTTCGACATGCGCTTGATCCGGTTTACGGCATCGAGCACACGCGACGAGTGCCCATGAGCAGTATCGACGACGATGACATCGGCGCCGGCCTCGATCAGCCGCTCGGTGCGCTCGAAACCGCCGTCACCAACGGTCGTTGCCGCAGCTACCCGCAGACGGCCCTGCGAATCCTTGCTGGCGAGCGGATGCGCGACCGCCTTTTCCATGTCCTTGACTGTGATGAGGCCGACGCAGCGATACTGGTCATCGACGACCAGTAGCTTCTCGATGCGATGCTGGTGCAGCATCTGCTTGGCTTCGTCCTGGCTGACGCCCTGCCGCACGGTCACGAGGTTTTCGTGCGTCATCAGTTCGGAAATCTTCTGCCGCGGATCCTTGGCGAAGCGCACGTCGCGATTGGTGAGGATGCCGACCAACTTTCCGGGCACGCCCTTGCTCGCACCGGTGACGACGGGAATTCCGGAGAAGCCGTGATCCGTCATCAACTGCATCGCATCGGCGAGCATCGCATCCGGGCCGATCGTGAGCGGATTCACGACCATGCCGGACTCGTACTTCTTGACCTTGCGGACTTCGGCGGACTGGCCGTCCCCCTCGAAATTACGGTGAATGACGCCGATGCCGCCGGCCTGCGCCATCGCGATCGCCATCCGCGCTTCGGTCACGGTATCCATCGCCGAGGCGATGATCGGAATATTGAGCTGGATCGACTTGGTGATGCGTGAGCGAATGTCGGCGTCGGACGGGAGAATATCGGACAGGCCGGGTTTCAGAAGCACGTCATCGAATGTGAACGCTTCGCGCAATCCCTGAACACTCGCCATTGCCAACTCCATTGAACGGCCGAGGCGCCGTATGAAACCCTGCGGATGAACCAATCCATCGGCTGCCGCGCGGCAAACCGTCGAATCGAAGCCCATCGGTGGGGTTGGCGGTGGTCGATAGCATGACGTCCCCGCGAATCAAAGCGAGGAGCTGATATGCGCCGCAACTACCGCGAATAGCCGGGCGGCGGGCCGTGGCGGCGGATCGCATCCACCACTTCGCGGCAGCATCCGCTGCTCGCGCTTCATGTGGACTGCGATCAGCGCATGAGCTGACGGCACAAACAGCAAAAAATGGAAAATCAACCCGAACACCAGGCAGAAGATGCACAAGAGCAGGTTGAAAATCGCGGCGAAGGGTTGGCCGTTGAACAACAGGCCAAGCGGCGGCACCAAAGCGGCAAGGACGTAGGTCATCGACAAGCCTCCAGCGTCACCGCGAGCGCGCGGCGCATCATTTACCTAGGAGGTATTCCGGTTTCCCCAATGGTCCTGCCTGCGACAGGATGATACAGCCCCGGCATCACGCACCGCCGAGCCGACAGCAAATGACAAAAGAACGCCTGATCCCGTTGATCGTCGCTGCGGCCTTGTTCATGGAAAACATGGATTCGACGGTGATCGCGACATCGCTGCCCGCGATCGCGGCCGACATTGGGACCTCACCGCTGACGCTTAAACTGGCGATCACGTCATATCTCCTGTCGCTTGCTGTGTTCATCCCGGCGTCGGGCTGGACCGCCGACAGATTCGGCGCGCGCGCGGTGTTCTCGATCGCGATCGGCGTTTTCATGCTTGGCTCGATCGGCTGCGCGTTGTCGCAATCGGTGACGCATTTCGTCATTGCCCGTATTCTGCAAGGCATCGGCGGCGCGATGATGACGCCCGTCGGACGCCTTGTTCTGCTGCGCTCGATCGACAAGGCCGGACTCGTCAATGCGATGGCGTGGATGTCGATCCCGGCACTCATCGGACCCGTGATTGGCCCGCCGCTCGGCGGCTTCATCACGACCTATTTTTCGTGGCACTGGATTTTCTTGATCAACATTCCGATCGGCTGTCTCGGCATTTATCTGGCGCTGAGCTACATCGACCCGATCCGCAGCGAAAATCCGGAGCGATTCGATCTGTACGGACTCATTCTTGCCGGCGTCGGTCTTGCAGGCATTGCGTTCGGCCTGTCGGTCGCCGGTCTCAATTTGCTGCCTTGGCCGATCGTCGCCGGCCTGATCGGCGTGGGCAGCATCTCGATGACGCTATACGTCTTTCACGCCCGTCGTACCGCGTCGCCTGTGCTCGACTTCTCCTTGATGCGGTTGTCGACATTGCGCGCGGCCATCATCGGCGGCTTCCTGTTCCGACTGGGGATCGGCGCGCTTCCGTTCCTGCTGCCGTTGCTCATGCAGGTCGGTTTCGGTCTGTCTCCGTTTCAATCCGGCCTCGTCACCTTCGGCTCCGCGGTCGGGGCGATGGGTATGAAAACGCTTGCGACCCGTATCTTGCGAACCTTCGGCTTCCGGAACGTCATGACCGTCAATGCGATCGTCAGTTCGGTGTTTCTCGCGGTTTGCGCGTTTTTCACAATCTCGACCCCGCTAACGCTGATCCTGACGATTCTGATCGTCGGCGGGTTTTTCCGGTCGCTTCAGTTCACGGCCATCAATACGGTGGCCTTCGCGGAAGTCGAAACACCGCAGATGAGCCGTGCGACGACGCTGACTTCCGTGAACCAGCAGTTGTCGATCTCGGCGGGGGTCGCCGTCGGCGCGTTCAGTGTGGAATCGACAATGCACTTGCGCGGCATGACTGAATTGTCGGCAGCAGATTTCGCGCCTGCATTTCTGATCGTCTCGCTGATTTCCGCGACGTCGGCCTGGTTCTTTTGGCAAATGCCCGACGACGCCGGAAACGAGATTTCCGGCCGCAGGGCGGTGGAAATATCGAGCCGGAAGGGCGCCGAAGCCGCCGCCGTCAAGGCGGCGTCGGAAGGCACGCAGGACGCGCGGGACCAGAAGCTGGGTTAGCCGTCGTCCTGCGTCGTCGCTCGCCCGCGAAACCCCATCGCCAGCACGTAACGCTCGGAGGAGTCGGCACGGCTCGATGCCGGTTTGACGTGCTTCACGGTCGTGAAATCGCGCTTGAGCTGCGTCATCAACGTCGCATCGGCACCGCTCTGAAAAACCTTTGCGACGAAGGTGCCGCCGGGATTGAGCACATCCGCCGCGAAAGCCGCGGCCCCTTCGACAAGGCCGAGAATTCGCAACTGGTCAGTCTTGCGATGGCCCGTCGTATTGGCCGCCATGTCGGACATCACGACGTCGGCGCGCCCACCCATCATCGCCAGGAGTTTCTCCGGCGCGTCATCAGCGAGGAAATCCAACTGCGCGAAATCCACACCGACGATCTCCGGCATCTCCAGCAGATCGATGGCAATCACCTTGCCACGTTCCGGCGTCCCGACTCGCTTGGCCGCGACCTGGCTCCAGCCGCCGGGAGCCGCGCCAAGGTCCACGATCGACGCGCCCCGCTTGAGGATATGATATTTATCGTCGATCTCGATCAACTTGTAGGCCGCGCGCGAACGCAGACCGTCGCGTTTGGCCTGCAACACGTAAGGATCGTTCAACTGGCGTTCGAGCCAGAGCTTCGACGACAGCTTCAGCCTGCCGGCACTCTTGACGGTGACGCGCAGCCGCCCAGTGGTATCTTTGGCCATGTCGATCCGACGCTTTCAAAACGAATTCGGCGCGTCTTACCACGCCAAACCGCAATCTAGGAAGAAAGCACGCCGTCCTGCCGCATCATGCCGACCAGCATGCCCTCGCGCAGGCCGCGATCGGCCACCCGCAGCCTTGGTAGCGGGAACGCATTTCGGATGGCGTCGAGGATCGCGCATCCCGCCAGAACCAAATCGGCCCGCTCGGCCCCGATGCAGTGATTGGCTGCCCGCGCCTGATAGTCCATCGTCATCAATTTGGCGATCGTCGCAGTCAGATCGTCATGACTCATCCAGATGCCGTCGATCCGGCGGCGGTCATATCGCATGAGACTGAGGTAGACGCCAGCGAGCGTCGTCACGGTGCCCGACGTACCAAGCAGATGCAGGCCGTCGAGGCGACCGCCATGCTCGGCTGCAAACGGGACGACATGGGCGGTGACGTCGGCGACCATTGCGTCATAGAGCGACTGCGTGACGTCGCGGCCGCCGAACTTTTCTGCCAGAGTCACGACGCCGAGCGGAATCGACATCCAGGCCGCGATCTGCGGCGGCTCGTTCGGCTCTGACGGGTCGCGCGATATGCGCACCAACTCGCTCGACCCGCCGCCGATATCGAACAGGATCGCGCCGCGCCCGGCCGGATCAACCAACGGCGAGCAACCTGTCACGGCCAGCGACGCTTCCGTTTCGCGATCGATAATCTCCAGCGCGATGCCGGTCTCGGTCTCGATGCGCGCCAGAAACGCGTTGGCATTGACGGCCGCACGGCAAGCTTCGGTTGCGATCAGCCGCAGCCGCGTCGCCCGCCGGAACGCGATCTTGTCGCGGCAAATGGAGAGGGCGGCCACTGCGCGGTCGATCGCAGCGTCGCTGATGCGCCCGGTGACTGAGACGCCCTCGCCGAGTCGGATGATGCGCGAAAACGAATCGATCACACGAAAACCGTCCGGAGAGGGGACGGCGACCAGCAGACGGCAATTATTCGTGCCGAGATCGATGGCTGCATAAACGGCCGGCGGCGTTCGCTGCGCCGCGCGCGGCACAAGGCCGTCAACAGCCCCAGCCGGCAGCGCGTCGCGTGCCGTCAGGCCGTCGCGGAGCCGCATCTCGTCGTTCATCGAAGTCTGTCTTTCCACGACCGTCCCGGCCGGCGAATTTCTGTTCACGGAAAAGTCTAGCAGCGTGTGGCGGCAGCGCAACAGCGGCGGCTCTCTCATACCCGAACGTACGTTGTGGCGCGGGCGTCGCGCGCCTATCTTGGATGGACATTCCACCCGCACGTCCGGATCATTGCCATGCAGGACTACACGTCACCGCTCGCCCTCGATAATGCCATCGCGATGGGGAAAAACGCCATCGGCCAGCCGGTTCGGCGCAAGGAGGATGACACGCTGGTGCGAGGCAAGGGCCGCTACACGGACGATGTCAGCTTGCCTGGCCAGGCCTATGCCTGGATGGTGCGCAGCCAGCACGCGCACGGGATCATCCGCGCCATTGATACGGAAACGGCGAGCGCCATGCCCGGCGTGCTCGGCGTCTGGACCGGCAAGGATCTCGCCGGGGCCGGCTACGGTGCATTCACGTGCGGACTGCCGCTGAAGAACCGCGACGGCACCCCGCTGCACCAGACCAGCCGCGTCGCTCTGATGACGGACAAGGTCCGCTTCGTCGGCGATCCCGTCGCGATCGTCGTCGCCGAGACCGTGGCGCAAGCGCGCGACGCGGCCGAAGCGGTCGTGCTCGACATCGATCTGCTTTCGGCCGTGACCGACGCTGAAGAAGCATGCCAGCCCGGCGCGCCTCAGCTTTACGATCACATCCCAAACAATGTCGCGCTGGATTACCATTACGGCGACAGCGACGCCATCGACGCCGCCTTCGCTAACGCCGCACATGTGACGAAGCTCCACATCGTCAATACGCGAATCGCGGTGGTGCCGATGGAGCCGCGAGCAGCTTTGGCGTCCTACGATGCCAAGGCCGAGCATTTTACCATTCAAGTCCCGACGCAGGGTGTCTCTGGCAACCGCAACACGCTGGCCAAGGCGTTGCTAAAAGTCCCGAACGAGAAGGTGCGCGTGCTGACTGGCAATGTCGGCGGTTCGTTCGGCATGAAGAACATCAATTACCCTGAATATATAAGTATCTTGCACGCGGCGAAGATGCTCGGCCGCCCGGTGAAATGGACCGACGAACGCTCGGGCAGTTTTCTGTCGGATAGCCAGGGCCGCGCGCAGAAGATCCACGCGGAACTGGCGCTGGATGCCGCCGGCAAATTTCTCGCGGTGCGCCTCTCGGGTTACGGTAATCTTGGCGCTTACATCACCGGCGTGTCGCCGAGCCCGCTGTCTTTGAACACCGGCAAGAACCTGTCGAGCGTTTACAAGACGCCGCTGATGGCGGTCGACATCAAATGTGTGCTGACCAACACAACGTTGATGGGTGCCTATCGCGGCGCGGGGCGGCCTGAGGCGAACTACTTCATGGAGCGGCTTATCGATGCTGCCGCGGATGAGATGAAGATCGATCGCCTGACGCTGCGCAAGCGCAACTTCATCAAGACCTCGCAACTCCCGTTCAAGGCGTCGTCGGGAGTCACGTATGACAGCGGCGATTTTGCCGGCGTGTTCGGCAAGGCTTTGGAAATGTCGGACCATGCCGGCTTTGCCAAGCGGCAGAAGAACAGCCGCAAGCAGGGCAAGCTACGCGGTATCGCCGTCGGCTCCTATCTCGAGGTCACGGCCCCGCCCTCGCCTGAACTCGGCCATATCGTATTCGAAGCCGACGGCAGTGTGAAATTGATTACCGGAACGCTGGATTATGGTCAGGGCCACGCGACGCCGTTCGCGCAAGTGCTGTCGGCGCAACTCGGCGTGCCGTTCGATGCGGTGAAACTTGAACAGAATGACAGCGACATCGTGCGAATGGGCAACGGCACCGGCGGCTCGCGCTCGATCACCGCGAGCGGCCAGGCCATCGTCGAGGCATCGAAACTTGTCGTCGAAAAAGGCCGGGTTGCCGCCGCACACATGCTTGAAGCGTCGGAAGGCGATATCGAATTCGCTGCCGGACGCTTCACGATCGCCGGCACCGATCGCGGCATCGACATCATGGAATTGGCGCAAAGACTGCGTGACACGAGGCAGCCGGACGGTGTGCCGTCGTCGCTTGATGTGGATCATACGTCGAGCGATGTGCCGTCGACATTTCCGAACGGTTGTCATGTCGCCGAGGTCGAGGTCGATCCCGAAACCGGCGTCGTACGGATCGTCGGCTACACCGGGATCAGCGACTTCGGCACCGTGGTCAATCCGATGATTGTCGCCGGGCAGTTGCATGGTGGGGTCGCGCAGGGCATCGGTCAGGCGTTGATGGAAGAGGTCAGCTACGACGAGAGCGGTCAGCCGATCACCGGCTCGTTCATGGATTATGCGATGCCGCGCGCCGAGGATATTCCGACGATGGCGACCGGCGACCATCCCTCGCCGACGCCGAGCAATCCGCTCGGCACCAAGGGCTGCGGCGAGGCCGGCTGCGCGGGTTCGCTGTCGACCATCGTGAATGCTGTGATTGATGCTCTGTCGTGTTATGGCATTACGCATCTCGACATGCCGCTGACATCGGAGCGCGTCTGGCGCGCGATTCAGGATGCGAAGGCGAAGCAGAAGGTGGCGTGAGGGCATTGCCTCACACCATGCACAACCGTCACCACCGCCAAGTGTGCACTTGCACACGCGAGCGGGTGGCCCAGTATTCCGCGACGCCATGTTCTATCGAGACGTCTCGGAATACTGGGTACTCCGCCTTCGCGGAGTATGACGGCAGTGCTGGTAGCTACGCAGCCGCCGCCTGCTGCCTTGGCTGGGTGATCGCAACGTGATGGCAATGCGCCACCGTGCGCTCGCCATTGGCCACGACGACCGCGTCGAGTTCCACGAACTTGTGTCCCTTCTTGTCGCAGGCATCCGTCACCTTGGCGCGCGCGGTGAGTTCATCGCCGACGGCGATCGCCGACAGCAATTGCATCTTGCTGCCGACGTGAATCCACGGGCCCAACAGCGCGTTCTCGACCAGCAGCCGGTTCATCAACCGCTGGATCACGCCGGGGTGCACAAGACCTTCGCTCGCATAGATCGGCTCGATGTCGCGGACATCTGACGCATAAGCGCGCGCGTCGGATGCCGGCCAGCTTTTCGGTGCGGTGCCGAGCCATTTGCCGACGGGATAGGACTGGTCATCGACCGGGCGACGGTCGGCCACAGGCGCAGTGTCGGGATAGGCCGACAGATCGATCGCCGGCGGCCTTTCCGACAATGATGCGGAGCCCGACGCGCAGGTCTCGCCGCGGCCGTTCAGGCTGAGTTTCAACACGCCGGTGTTTGGCTCAGCGTCCAGTGTCAGGTCGTCGCCGTCATAGACGGGCTTCAGAAACCGGCCCTCGATCAAGCCGCGCTCCAGGAACGCGCGGCCCCAGCGCGCCACCGGCAGATGGATCATGTAAGCCAGCAGATCGACGCCTGTGACGAGACCGCCCGAAAAGCCATACTGCCGCGCAACGGTGTCGTCGTGCATCTTGTTTTCGCTGTCCTTGGCCGTGTTATAGGCCTGCACATGATACGGCGCGAAAGACTGGGTCATGATTCCTCCGAATTAAAGGTGTTTGTGCGTCTGCGCAGATGGTACGTCATCGCGACCGCCTGACAAGCTCGCCACGCGCGACCCGCCCTTCAGAAACCGCAACCTTCCAGCAGAAACCGCAACCTTCCAACACGAATGCCAAGTTCTTGAGCACGATCCGCATCTATGTCGACGCCGACGCCTGCCCGGTCAAAGACGAGATTTACCGCGTCGCCGCGCGGCTCGGCGTGCCGGTCAGCGTGGTTGCGGGCAATTTCATCCGCATTCCCGACGATCCAATGATCGAGCGGATTGCGGCCGGTTCCGGCATGGACGCGGCGGACGACTGGATTGCGGAACGCGCGGGAACAACCGATATCGTAGTGACGTCGGACATTCCGCTGGCCAGCCGCTGCGTCAAGGCAGGTGCGACGGTGCTTGCGCCGAACGGCAAGCCGTTCAGCGAGGAGTCGATCGGCATGACCCTCGCAGTGCGCAATCTCATGACCGACCTTCGGTCATCCGGCGAAATCACCGGCGGCCCGCGCGGCTTCACGCCGAGGGATCGTTCCAATTTTCTCTCCGCGCTCGATCTTGCGATCCGTCGCCTGCAGCGCGCTTCATCGTAAAAAGAAACGAGACCATGGCTCCTCCGCTTATCCAGCTCAAAGACATCTCGCTGACCTTCGGCGGGACACCGTTGTTGAACGGCGTTGAACTCTCGGTTTCGCAAGGCGAGCGGGTCTGCCTGATCGGCCGCAACGGCTCCGGCAAATCGACGCTCTTGAAGATCGTGGCTGGTTTGGTCGAGCCCGACAAAGGCAGCCGCTTCGTACAACCCGGTGCGACCATCCGATACCTGCCGCAGGAGCCGGATTTCTCAGGCCATCCGACGACGCTCGCTTATGTCGAGGCCGGGATGGGCCCAGGCGACGATCACTATCAGGCACAGTACCTGCTGGAGCAACTCGGCCTCACCGGGCAGGAAGACCCGTCAAACCTGTCAGGCGGCGAAGCCCGCCGCACGGCGATCGCTGCCGTGCTGGCGCCCTCGCCCGATATTCTGCTGCTCGACGAGCCGACCAACCATCTCGATCTCACCACGATCGAATGGCTCGAAGCCGAACTGGCGAGCCGCCGCTGTGCGCTCATCATCATCAGCCACGACCGACGCTTTCTCTCGAATCTGTCGCGCGCGACGGCGTGGCTCGATCGCGGGCAAATCCGCCAAATCGACAAGGGCTTCTCGGCCTTCGAGCAATGGCGCGACGACGTGCTCGCCGAGGAAGAGCGCGACCAGCACAAGCTCGACCGCAAGATCGTGATGGAAGAGCACTGGCTCCGCTACGGCGTCTCCGGCCGCCGCAAGCGCAACGTCAAGCGGCTCGGCAATCTGTTCGCGCTGCGCGACCAGCGCCGCGACTATCGCGGTGCGACCGGGCAAGCCAGCCTTGCTGCCGCCGAAGCCGACAAATCCGGCAAGCTCATCATCGAAGCCAAGCATATCGAACGGCATTACGGCGACCGCACCATCGTCGCCGATTTCTCGACGAGGATTCAGCGCGGCGACCGCATCGGCATCGTCGGCCCCAACGGCGCCGGCAAGACCACGCTGATCACCATGCTGACCGGCGGCAGCCCGCCGGATTCTGGCAGCATCCGCTTCGGCGCCAACATCGAAATGGCGACGCTCGACCAGCATCGTGAAAGTCTCGATCCGAAATCGACGCTGGCCGAAGCGCTGACCGGCGGGCGCGGCGATCACGTCATGGTCGGCGACAAGCCGCGCCATGTCGTCAGCTACATGAAGGATTTTCTGTTCGCGCAGGAGCAGATGCGGACGCCTCTGGAGGTGTTGTCCGGCGGCGAGCGCGGCCGGCTGATGCTGGCTCGCGCGCTCGCGAAGCCGTCGAACCTGCTGATCCTCGACGAGCCGACCAACGATCTCGATCTCGAAACGCTCGACGTGCTCGAGGAAATGCTTGGCGATTATCAGGGCACGGTCATTCTCATCAGCCACGACCGCGATTTTCTCGATCGCGTCGTGACCTCGACGATCGCGCCGGAGGGCAAAGGCGTGTGGATCGAATATGCCGGCGGCTATTCCGACATGCTGGCGCAGCGCGGCGCGGATTTGAAGCGCGATGCGGTGAAATCGCAGGAGGCCACGCGCAGCGGCAGCGCCAGGCAGGCGTCGTCATCCGGGGCGAAGAAGAAGCTCAATTTCAACGACAAACATGCTCTGGAGACGCTCCCAAAAACCATGAAGACGTTGCAGGACGAAATCGCAAAGCAGCAACGCCACCTCGACGATCCGAATTTGTACGCGAAAGACCGCAAGAAGTTCGACCGTGTATCGGCCGCCTTGGCGGATGCGCAGAAACAATTGCAGGACGCCGAAGACAAATGGCTGGAGCTTGAGATGCGCCGCGAAGAGATCGAGAATGCGTGAAACCATTCCGGCCATCGTTCGAGGCTCGCGCGACCGACGACCGACGACCGAGCGGTCGCCGGCGGCTCGCGCCTCAGGATGACGCTGAGTGTGTTGGTGCCGTCACCCTGAGGTGCGCGCCCTCTTCAGGCGAGCCTCGAAGGGCGACGGCAAAATGAGGAGACGTTAACATGACCACTCCCCTCGCCGCCCGCATCGCGCGCGACCACGGCACGCCGGCGCTGGTGATCGACATGGACCGCGTCGAGGCCAACATCGCGCGCATTCAAGCGGTCTGCGATAATGCCGGCGTCGCCAATCGCCCGCACATCAAGACCCATAAGTCGCCATATCTTGCAAAAATGCAGATCGCGGCCGGCGCGAAAGGCATCACTTGCCAGAAGCTAGGCGAAGCCGAAGTGATGGCCGATGCCGGAATCGATGATATCCTCATCAGCTACAATCTGATCGGCGACGGGAAGATGGCGCGGCTCGGCGCATTGCAAGCGAAAGCAACCATCACCGTTGCCGCCGACAATGCGACCGTCATCGCGGGCCTCCCGCAAGCGGCAGCGTTGTCAGGCCGCCCGCTTCATGTCGTCGTCGAATGCGATACCGGCCGCAAGCGCGCCGGCGTCGAGACGCCGCGCGAGGCCATCGCGCTGGCGCGCCAGGTTGCGGCCTCGAAAGGCTTGGCCTTTGCGGGTTTCTTGCTGTACCCGACCGAGACCGGATGGGCCGAGGCGCAACGCTTCTATGACGAGGCGCTGGCCGGCGTGCGCGCCGAGGGGCTTGAACCCACGATCGTCTCCACCGGCGGCACACCGAATCTGAAGAACGTCGGCCAACTCAAGGGCGCGACCGAGCATCGCTTCGGCACCTACATTTATAATGACCGCATGCAGGTCAAAGCCGGCGTCGCCGGCTGGGACGACTGCGCGCTGAACGTCTATGCGACCGTGGTCAGCCGTGCCGGTCCCGAGCGCGGCATCATCGACGCCGGATCGAAAACGCTGACGTCCGACACCGGCGGCGGGCTCGATGGTCATGGTCTTATCCTGGAGCACCCCGAAGCACGGATCGCGCGCTTCGCCGAGGAGCACGGCTTCCTCGATCTCGCGCGCAGCAATACACGACCCGACGTCGGTGATGTCGTTCGCATCGTGCCGAACCATGTCTGCGTCGTCGTGAACATGTTCGACGAGGTCGTCATGGTGCGCGGCAATGAGATTATCGGCACGCTGCCGATCTCGGCGCGGGGAAAGCTGCGTTAGGCCTTCAACAGATTGACTGCGCCTAATCCCGCAGCGCGGGCTGTCGCGAAGGAGGCCTGCAACAGATAGCCGCCGGTCGGCGCTTCCCAGTCCAGCATTTCACCCGCGGCGAAAACGCCGGGCAATTTGCGCAACATATAATGTTCGTCAAGCTCATCGAACGCAATGCCGCCGGCTGTCGAAATCGCGCGCGCAATCGGGGCAACGCCGGTCAACTGCAGCGGCACGGCATTGATGCGCCCGGCCAGTGCCGATGGCGAATGCGACGTCAGCGATACGCCAAACGCTATCGCGGTCTCCTGCAAGAGCCCGATCGCGGCAGGCGACAGATGGACGACCTTGCGCAAGTAATTCGACAGCGATTGCTTGCCGCGTGGCGTGCTCAGCTTCGCGACAAGCTCATCGCGTGACAGATCCGGTCGCAGCGCGATCATCACCGTCGCTGTGCCTTTCGCAAGGACTGCCTCGCGCAGCGACCCAGATAGCGCATAGACCGCGCCGCCTTCAATGCCGTCCTGCGTCAGCATCATCTCGCCGCGAACATTGTTATCAGCAAACGCCAGTGCGACGCCCTTGAGCGGCTGCCCGGCAAAGCGTTCACGAAACAGCACCGACCACGCTACGCCAAATCCGCAATTTGCAGGCCGCAACGGCGCGATCACGACGCCTTTGGCGTCCAGCAATGAAATCCATACGCCGTCCGATCCGAGGCGCGGCCAACTCGCGCCGCCAAGCGCCAGAACCGTCGCGCGCGCGTCGACCCGCCGCGCGCCGTCCGGCGTATCGAAGGTCAACGCATTCTGCGCATCCCACCCGGTCCAGCGATGGCGAAGCTTCAATTGTACGCCGGACGCATCAAGGCGACGCAGCCATGCCCGCAATAGCGGCGACGCCTTGAAGGCGTTCGGAAACACCCGCCCGCTGGAGCCGACGAATGTCTCCTGCCCCAGCGCCACGCTCCAGTCGCGCAATGCAAGCGGCGGAAACGCGTCGACCGCGGCGGCAATATATCGTGCTGCCCGGCCGTAACGCGCGAGAAACGCCGGCAGCTCTTCGCTATGCGTGAGGTTAAGACCGCCACGACCGGCCATCAAGAACTTGCGACCCGCTGACGGCATCGCATCGAACACGCAGACGCGCAGGCCACCTTGCGCGATCGTCTCGGCCGCCATCAACCCGGCGGGACCGGCTCCGATCACCGCGACATCTGTCGAGACAACATCCGTCACGATCGAAAGCCGATCGCTTGTTACATCTTGATCCCGAGCCGCTTCGCCGCCTGGCCGATATATTTGTTGGTCTGCTGAAATGCACCTTCCAGCGCCTGCGCCTTGCTCATGTCGCTGATCTCGGCGAAATGCGCGGCGATGCCGTCCGGCGTCCAGTCTTCCTGCGGAAGATTGATGCCTTCGCTTTCCAGAATCTTGATGACGGCGAATGAGCCCGCACCCGCGCCCATGATGGTACGCGTCGGTGCGTTTTCGCCCAGCATATACAGCACCGCCGGCGTGATCGCCTCCGGTCGCATCAGTTCCAGCGCCTGCGGCGGCAGCAATTCTTCTGTCATGCGTGTTGCCGCCGTCGGCGAGATCATGTTGACGCGGATGTCGGTCTTGCGGCCCTCTTCCGCCAGCACGTTCATCAACCCGACCATGCCGGATTTCGCCGCGCCGTAATTGGCCTGACCGAAATTGCCGAACAGGCCCGACGACGACGTCGTTACGACGATGCGGCCATAGTTGCGCGCGCGCATGCCCTCCCACACCGCTTTGCAGCAGTAGAACGTGCCGGTGAGATGCACATCGAGCACTTTCGCGAAATCCGCGACTTCCATTTTCGCAAACGATTTGTCGCGCAGAATGCCGGCATTGGCGCACATCAGATCGACTCTGCCCCACTCCATGGTCGCCTTCGCGACCATGTCCGTGACCTGCTCGAAATTCGACACGTCGGCGCCATGCGCCATCGCCGTGCCGCCGGCCGTTTTGATTTCTTCGACGACGGTCTCAGCCGCCGTCATCGAGCTGCCGGTTCCGTCACGCGCGCCGCCGAAATCATTCACGACGACTTTCGCGCCGCGGCTTGCGAGGCCGAGCGCGTGGGCGCGGCCTAACCCATTGCCGGCGCCGGTAACGATCGCGACACGGCCGTCAAATCGAACGGTCATCTGAAAATATCCTTGAAACGTTATGCGAAGAAGATCAGGCCGAGCCAGTCGGCGGCAAGCGCCGGCTTGCTCTCGCCTTCGATCTCGACGGTGACATGGGAGCGCGACAGCATCTCGCCGGGCTTGCGGATCGTCGTCTCGGCCAGGACAAAACGGCCGCGCACGCGCGAGCCCGACTTCACCGGCGAGAGAAAGCGAAGTTTGTCGAAGCCGTAATTGAAGCCCATCGTCGTGCCTTCGATGCCGGGCATCACTTCATAGGACATCACGCTGAGCAGCGACATGGTCAGAAACCCGTGCGCGACCGTCGTGCCTATCGGCGTCGCTTTCGAGCGCTCGGGATCGACATGGATGAACTGGTGGTCTTCGATCACGTTGGCAAAGGTGTCGATCCGCTTTTGATCAACCACATGCCACGACGACACGCCGATTTCCTTGCCGACCAGCGCCTGAAAGGCATCCGGCTTCAGCAGTTTGGTCTCGAAACGACCGTCCATTCCTGAGCCCTCTCAATCAGCCGGCGCGCTGCGTCTGCAGCTCCGGAAAATCCTCTTCGCGATATTCATCGCCGCGCAGCGCATCCGCGCGATCGTTGTCATGTTCGAGCCGGCGCAATTGGACGCGACGAATTTTACCCGAGATCGTCTTCGGCAACTCGGCCACGAGTTCGATGCGGCGTATGCGCTTGAACGGCGCCAGTCGTGCATGCAGATGCTGAAAGATCGACAGCGCCGTCTCTTTGCTGTGCGCGGCGTCGGCCGTCAACAACACATAGGCTTTCGGAACGGCGAGCCGGATCGGATCGGGGCTCGGCACCACGGCGGCTTCCGCGACGAGATCATGCTCGAGCAATACACTTTCCAATTCAAACGGGCTGATGCGGTAGTCTGACGATTTGAACACGTCATCGGAACGGCCGACGAAGGTGAGATAACCGCCCTCGTCGGCGAACACCACATCGCCGCTGCGATAGAAGCTGCCGTCCGCCCCGCTGACGCTGCCGTCGTCAGCCTGATAGCCCTGCATCAGACCCGCCGGACGCTTGTCGCCAAGCAGCAGCGTGACCTCGCCCTCTTTCGACTCATGACCGTCAGCGTCCGTAACTCGCACCGCATAGCCCGGCAGCGGCCGGCCCATCGAACCGACCTTGACGGCCTGCCCCGGCGAGTTGCCGGCCAGCGCCGTCGTCTCGGTCTGGCCGTAGCCGTCGCGGATCGTCAGGCCCCACGCAGCCTTCACCTGATCAATCACTTCGGGATTGAGGGGCTCGCCCGCGCCGCAGACCTCGCGCAAACTGACCTTGAACGTCGCGAGTTTTTCCTGAATGAACAAGCGCCATACGGTCGGTGGCGCACACAGCGTCGTCACGCCGCAGCGACCGATCGTGGCGAGCAATTGCTTGGCCTCGAAGCGTGTCTGGTTGACGATGAAAATCGTCGCACCAGCATTCCAAGGCGCAAAGAAGCAACTCCACGCGTGCTTGGCCCAGCCTGGCGATGAAATATTGAGATGCACATCGCCCGGCTGGAGCCCGATCCAATACATCGTCGACAGCGCGCCGACCGGATAGCTGCGCTGGCTGTGGCGCACCAGCTTCGGCTTCGCGGTGGTGCCGGACGTGAAATACAGCAGCATCGGATCGTCTGGTTTGGTCGAACCATCGGCGGCGAAGGTCTCATCGCAGGATGCGGACTCGTCGAACGACAACCAGCCGTCGTGCTTGTCCTTGCCAACCGAAACTTTCGTGATGCCTGCTGTATCGAGACCGTCGAACTTGGCGACCTGATCGGTCGAGGCGACGACGAGCTTGGCCTTGCCGCGGTCAAGCCGGTCACGCAATTCATCCGGCGTCAGCAGCGTCGTAGCGGGAATCACGACGACGCCGAGCTTGATCGCCGCCAGCATCGTTTCCCAAAGCGGCACGACATTGCCCAGCAACAACAGCAAATGATCGCCTCGTTGGAGATTTTGCGCGCGCAGAAAATTCGCGACCTGATTGGAGCGGTGCGACAGTGTTGCAAAGGAGAGCTTGGTTTCGCGGTCACTGGCGGCATCGACAATCCATAATGCCGTGCGGTCTTTGGTCTCCGCATTTTTCGCCAAATCCGCGTCGAACCAGTCCAGCGCCCAGTTGAAATCGACCGGATCGGGCCAACGGAATTGCGCCACCGCCGTGTCGTAGTCGGTGCGATGCGTCAGGAGAAATTCGCGGGCTTGCTGGAAGGTGGTCATGTCGGATGCCAATCTAGAACTGCCCATCCACTTTACGTCAAGTCATCCTGAGGTGCGAGCACCAGCACGCCCTTTGGCGTGCGATGCGAGCCTCGAAGGATGGCCGCATCATCTGACGCCGTCGCCCGTCGAGGCCTCCGCTTCGCTACGGCGCCTCAGGGTGACGGCGTTGTCTCACGGTCTTACTCCGCCCCGCGCAGATGATTGATGATCCCCGAGAAATCATCGCCGCCATGACCAGCCTTCTCGAAGGCTGCATAAATTTCTTCCGCATGCGCGCCCAATGGCGTTTGCGCGCCTGTCGCTTTGGACGCTTCCTGTGACAGACGCAAATCCTTCAACATCAACGCCGCCGCGAAGCCGGGCTTGTAGGCATTGTTCGCGGGCGATGTCGGCACCGGACCGGGCACCGGGCAATAGGTCGTCAGCGACCAGCACTGGCCCGATGAGGTCGAGGCGACATCGAACAACGCCTGATGCGAAAGGCCGAGCTTTTCGGCAAGCGCGAAGGCTTCGCTGACGCCGATCATGGAAATGCCGAGGATCATGTTGTTACAGATCTTGGCCGCCTGCCCCGCGCCGGCATCGCCGCAATGCACGATCTTCTTGCCCATCGTTTCCAGTTCGGGTTTGGCCTTGGCGAAGGCATCGGCCGCGCCGCCCGCCATGAAGGTGAGCGTCGCGCCCTTGGCGCCGCCGGTACCGCCCGACACCGGCGCATCCACCGACGCGATGCCTCTGGCGGCAGCAAGTTTGTGCGCCTCGACAGCGCTGGCGACATCGATTGTCGAGCAATCGATCATCAATGCCCCCTTGGCGACCTCGGGCAAGATCTCGGCCCAGACCGAAACCACATGCTTGCCCGCCGGCAGCATCGTGATGACGACCTCCGCCCCCTTCACGGCCTCCTTCGCGGAGGCTGCGATGCTTACGCCGTCAGACTTGGCGGCATCGCACGATGCCTCTGCAAGGTCGAAGCCCATTACCTTGCGGCCGGCTTTCGCGAGATTTGCGGCCATCGGGCCGCCCATATTGCCGAGGCCAATAAATGCGATTGTCGTCATGTTGCCTGCCCTGTCGTTCTGTTTTGTCGTCACCCTGGAAACACCAATGGCTCCCGGCCATCGGCGTCAAAATAGCGCGCGACAATCTCCGAAGTCACATCCGCCAAATCGGCAGGCTTCCATTTCGGATTGCGGTCCTTGTCGATCACTGCAGCGCGCACGCCTTCGCGGAAATCGTCGCTGACGAACACCTGAAGCGCCGCAATGTATTCGCGGCTGAGGCACTCCTCGAGCATGGCCGACTTGCGTGCCTGCCGCAGCAGTTTCAGCGTCACCACCATGCTGACCGGCGATTTCGTCTTCAGCGTCTCAAGCGTTGCACGCGCGAAATCCGAATTGTCGTTCTCCAATGCCTTGAAGATGTCGTCCATCGTGTCATACGCGAAAAGCCGATCGATCTCGGCGCGCCGCGCGGCGACAGGCGCATCACCGGCCGGTTCAGAAAATGTCTCCAGCGTTGCACGCACGTCCTTGTCTGCCATGCAGACGTCAAGCTCCGTCAGGGCGGCGCGCGCGGCAGGCCAGTCCTTCGATGGAATGAACACATCCGCAAAGCCGGCCGCGATCGCGTCCGCGCCGTTCATCGTCTGCCCGGTCAGACCGAAATACGTTCCCGTCTCGCCGGGTGCGCGCGAGAGCAGCCATGTGCCGCCGACATCCGGGAAGAATCCGATACCGACTTCCGGCATCGCAAGTTTCGTTTTCTCATTGACGACGCGATGCCGGCCGTGCGCAGCGAGGCCGACGCCGCCGCCCATCACGATACCATCCATGTAAGCGACGTAAGGTTTATCGTAGGCCGCGATCCGCGCGTCGAGAATGTACTCTTCGCGCCAGAACACCGGCCCGAGATCGCCGCCAGCCTTGGCGCTGTCATAGAGCCCGCGAATGTCGCCGCCGGCGCACAGCCCGCGCTCGCCCGCGCCTTCGAGCAGCACCATCGTCGCGGCATCGTTGGTCTCGAAATCAGTCAGCGCCTCGGCGATGCCGCGCGTCATCTCCAGCGTCAGCGCGTTGATCGCCTTTGGCCGGTTGAGGCGGATCACACCCGCAAACTTGTCGCGCGTGACGACGAGATCCTGATCCTGAGCCATACCGTCGATCACCTTGCCGCCTCGATCAGCCTGCGTGACACGATCAGCCGCATGATTTCGTTGGTGCCTTCGAGGATCTGATGCACACGCAAATCGCGAACGATCTTTTCGACGCCGTATTCGAACAGATAGCCATAGCCGCCGTGCAGTTGCAGCGCGTCGTTTGCGACATTGAAGCCGATGTCGGTGCCGAAGCGCTTGGCCATCGCACACAGCATCGTTGCATCCGGATCCTGGCGATCGAGCGCCGCCGCTGCGCGCCATACGAACGTCCGCGCGGCCTCAAGTTCGGTCGCCATATCGGCGATCTTGAACTGCAGCGCTTGAAATTCGTCAAGACGTTTGCCGAACGCCTTTCGCTCCTTCATGTAGCCGAGCGACTTGTCGAGCGCAGATTGCGCGCCGCCGAGCGAGCATGCTGCGATGTTCAGGCGCCCGCCGTCGAGACCCGCCATCGCGATCTTGAAGCCGATGCCTTCCGGGCCAAGACGATTGGCGACAGGCACGCGCGCATTCTCGAAGATCACCGCGCGCGTCGGTTGCGCATTCCAGCCCATCTTGCGTTCGCTGTTGCCGAACGACAGTCCCGGCGTATTGGCTTCCACGACGATCGTCGACACGCCGCCGGCGCCGTCTTCGCCGGTCCGCACCATCACAACATAAAGGTCGTTGGTCCCGGCGCCGGAGATGAATTGCTTCTGGCCGTTCAGCACATAATGATCGCCGTTGAGCACCGCGCGCGTCCGCAACGCCGCCGCATCCGACCCGGAGCCCGGCTCGGTGAGGCAATAGCTCGCGATCAACTCCATGGTGCAAAGACGCGGCAACCACTCATGCCGTTGCGTGTCGGAGCCATAGGCATCGATCATCCACGACGCCATGTTGTGAATCGAGATAAAGGCCGAGATCGACGGACAGCCTTGCGCCAGCGCCTCGAAGATCAGCGCCGCATCGAAGCGCGTCATCGCCGAGCCGCCGACATCGTCGCGGATATAGATGCCGCCGATGCCGAGCGCCGCCGCCTGCCGCATCACATCGACGGGGAGATACTTCTCCTCGTCCCATTTCAGTGCGTGTGGCGAAATATTCTCGGCGGCGAAATCGCGGGCCATATCGCGGACCGCGATCTGATCCTCGTTGAGAGCGAACATCGTCATGAGGTTCGCGTCCTGCTCAATTCATCGTCGGGATCGAGAACTCCGCACCTTCCTTGACCCCGGACGGCCAGCGCGAGGTGATGGTCTTGGTCTTGGTATAGAACCGCACCGAATCCGGACCGTGCTGATTGAGATCGCCGAAACCGGACTTCTTCCAGCCGCCGAATGTATAGTAGGCGATCGGCACCGGGATCGGCACGTTGATACCGACCATGCCGACATTGACCTTGGCCGCGAAGTCGCGCGCTGCATCGCCGTCGCGCGTGAAAATCGCGACGCCGTTGCCGTAATCATGCTCGGATGGCAGCCGCAGCGCCTCGGCATAATCAGGCGCGCGGACGACAGAGAGCACCGGCCCAAAAATCTCTTCCTTGTAGATGCGCATGTCCTTGGTGACGTTGTCGAACAGGCAGCCGCCGAGATAAAAGCCGTTCTCGTAGCCCTGCATCTTGAAGCCCCGGCCGTCGACAGCGAGCGTCGCACCTTCCTTGATGCCAATCTCTACATAATCCTTCACCTTCTCCAGCGCCGCCTTGGTGACAAGCGGCCCGTAGTCAGCGGTTGGGTCTGTCGACGGGCCGATCTTCAGGCTCTCGACGCGCGGGATCAGCTTTTCCATCAACCGATCGGCGGTGGTCTTGCCGACCGGAACCGCGACCGAGATCGCCATGCAGCGTTCGCCCGCCGAGCCGTAACCCGCGCCGATCAGCGCATCGACGGTCTGGTCCATGTCGGCATCCGGCATGATGATGGCGTGGTTCTTCGCGCCGCCGAAGCACTGCGCGCGTTTGCCGGTCGCTGCCGCCCGCTCATAGATATATTGCGCGATGGGCGACGAACCGACGAAGCCGACAGCGCGGATATCCGGATCGTCGAGGATGGCATCCACGGCTTCCTTGTCGCCATTGACGACGTTGAGCACGCCCGGCGGCAGACCCGCCTCGATCATCAAGGCGGCCAGCGCCATCGGTACGCCAGGATCGCGCTCGCTGGGCTTGAGAATAAAGGCATTGCCGCAAGCGATCGCCGGCGCGAATTTCCACATCGGGATCATCGCCGGGAAATTGAACGGCGTGATTCCCGCCACGACGCCAAGCGGCTGCCGCATCGAATAAATGTCGATGCCGGGGCCGGCGCCTTCAGTATATTCGCCCTTCATCAGATGCGGAATGCCGCAAGCGAATTCGACCACTTCAAGTCCGCGCTGGATGTCGCCCTTGGCGTCCGGCACGGTCTTGCCATGCTCGCGCGCCAGCAGGTCCGCGAGCTTGTCGTAATCGCGCTGCGCCAGTTCGAGGAACTTCATCAGCACGCGCGCACGACGCTGTGGGTTGGTGCTGCCCCAACCGATCTGGGCCTCGATGGCGTTCTCGACGGCGGCGCGCATCTCGGCTTTCGACGCGAGATCGACCTTGCCCTGAACCTCGCCGGTCATTGGCTCAAAAACGTCGGCCGTACGGCCTGACGTGCCCTTGACTTCCTTCCCGCCGATGAAATGTCCGATTGAACGCATAAAGTCCTCCACAAGCCCCGTGTCTCGAATGAATTTTTTGCCATCTTGCAGGCTTTGACGGTTTTGAAAAGCCCTCGCACGGCAAAGCGATGCCGATCGCGCGCTTCGCAACGCAGGGCTAGATCGAGACACCCGCGAAAAACAGCGTTCTAGGCGGAGACGGCTGCCGTTATTCGTGGCTTGCGCGCAGGTTTGGCTCCTGTCTTCGCGGCTTTGGCTGCTTGCTTCGACCCACCACCAGCGGCTCGCCCGCTGGCCAACGCGGCCTCGCGGCCGGCAGCGAGGATCGCGTCGGACATTTCGCCGCTGCCGGCGATGCGAGCCATAAGCAGCGCCCCGACCATGGTCGAGAACGACGCCATCGCCTGCTTACGCGCTATCTTCGGTACGCTGTCGGGAAAATTCTCGGCCATCATCTCGATCATCTTGTCGAGTTTGGCCGCAAACGCTTTACGCATCTTCGGGCTTTCCCGCGCGACATCCGCGCCGAGGCTTGGCACCGCGCAGCCATGACCGGGCGCATCGCGATGGGCCGGCGTGAGGTACTTGTTAACGACCATTTCGAGCCGCTGCGCCGGCGGTTTCTCGCCGGAGACCTTGCGCCAGTTCTCGATCGAACGATCCATCGCATGAGAAAAAGCTTCGATGACCAGCGACTCGCGTGAATCGAAATGCGAATAGAAACCGCCATGCGTCAGGCCGGCGTCCTTCATCAGATCGGCGACGCCGATCCCGTGCGCGCCTTTTTCGCGCAAGCGGGCGGAGGCCTTCTTCACGATCCGCGCATGGGTCTCGACCTTATGTTCCTTGGAATAGCGCATGAGGGCTCGATCTGTTGTGGAATGCCAAACCTAAACCCGCGACGTGCGGCACGCAACCGTTCAGACAGCCCGATAACCCATATGAAATATGACATTCATCATCCCAGCGCCATCCTTTTGCCGCGAGACACAACTCGGCTTGACAGCGTGTGGCCAGACCGCGATCAAGTTCCAAGATCGACATCAAGGATCAGCGTCATGGACATGCTCAATCATTATTGCGGGATCACGCGAGACGCACGCAACGTCGTGCGGCTGACGATTTGCAATGCCGGGACGCTGAATATTCTCGGCACGCCTGCGATCAACGGCGTCCGCGAGGGTCTCGAACAACTTGCCAAGGATGACAGCATCCATGCTCTGGTGATCGCCGGTCAGAGCGACAAGAGCATGATCGGCGGCGCCGACATCAAGGAAATGGCCATGCTCGACCAGGCATCGGCCGAGCGATTCATCACCGGCTTGCGGGATTTGTGCGAAGCCGCCCGCGCCTTTCCGGCGCCGGTGATCGCTCGCATTCCGGGATGGTGCCTGGGCGGTGGACTCGAATTTGCCGCCGCCTGCGATTTTCGCATCGGAGCTCATGACTCGAAATATGCGATGCCCGAGGTGCGGGTCGGCATCCCGTCGGTGATTCACGCGGCCCTGCTGCCGCGGCTGATCGGCTGGGGTCGCGCGCGCTGGTTGATTATGACCGCCGCGACGATCGACGCCTCAACCGCTCTGCAATGGGGTTTGATCGATGTCGTCGCCGAACCGGGCGAGTTGGATCATGCGGTCGAGCACACACTTGAGTTGCTGCTCGAATGCGCGCCGCAGGCGTTGCGTTCGCAAAAAGCCATGTTGCGGCAATGGGAAGACCTGCCGCTGAGGGAATCGATCGACATGAGTGTCAAGGTGTTCGGCCATGCCTACCTCACTGGTGAGCCCCAGCGGCTCATGCAGGCCTTCATCGGCCGCAAACGCTGAGCGCGTCGCGGGGGGCTGAAATTTCGGTATTGCAAGAATGTTACTTTGCGCCGAGCGAGGCGCATCATACCATGATGGTCGTCATTTGAACGGTATCGATCGTCGTCAGGACTGCGTCATGATCTCCGACTATATCGCTACGGCTCTCGCGCGCCGCAACATCCATTACGGCTGGGTGATGGTTGGCGTCACCTTCCTGACGGCTTTGGTCAGCGCCGGCGCGGTCGGTGCGCCCGGCGTTTTCATCCTGCCGCTGCAGCAGGAATTCGGCTGGACCACCGCAGAAATCTCGTTTGCGCTGTCGATCCGCCTCGTGCTGTTCGGGCTGATGGCCCCCTTCGCCGCCGCCCTGTTGAACCGCTACGGCCTGCGCAACGTCACGCTGATCGCGCTGCTGATCGTCGCGTCCGCGCTGGTGGCATCGCTATTGATGACGAAGCTCTGGCACTTGATGCTGCTTTGGGGGTTCGTCGTCGGCATCGGCACGGGGCTCACGGCATTGGTGCTTGGCGCAACGGTCGCGGCGCGCTGGTTCAACGCGCGACGCGGCCTTGTGGTCGGCATTCTCACGGCCAGCGCCGCCACCGGGCAACTGATCTTCCTGCCGATCCTCGCCGCGATCACCGAACGGGTCGGCTGGCGTTTGGCAATGGCGCTGATGTGCGTGATGCTTGGCATCGCGGCCTTGGCGGTGCTGCTCGGCATGCGCGACCGACCCAGTGATCTCGGCCAGCGGCCGTTCGGCGACCAAAGTACCGATCCGCTCGTGGCGCCGCCTCCGTCCAAGGCGCCGATCATGGCCGCCGCTCTCGGTGCGCTGCGCGACGCTGCAAAGACGCGCGTCTTCTGGATATTGTTCGGCACGTTCTTCATCTGCGGCGCCAGCACCAACGGTCTCATACAGGTGCATCTCATCCCGATGTGCGCCGATTTCGGCATTCCGCAGGTGCAGGCGGCCGGGTTGCTCGCCGCAATGGGCGTGTTCGATTTCGTCGGCACCATTGCCTCGGGCTGGCTGTCGGACCGCTACGACAATCGCTGGCTGCTGTTCTGGTATTACGGCCTGCGCGGACTATCGCTGCTGTTCCTGCCGATGACGGACTTCTCGTTTTACGGGTTGTCGTTGTTCGCGATGTTTTACGGCCTCGACTGGATCGCGACGGTGCCGCCGACCGTGCGCCTCACCGCGCAGCGCTTCGGGCCGGAGCGCGCGGGCCTCGTGTTCGGCTGGATTTTCGCCGGCCACCAATTGGGCGCGGCCGCGGCGGCTTTCGGCGCGGGCCTGTCGCGCACGCTGCTGGACAGCTATCTGCCGGCTTTTTTCATCGCCGGCGCGCTGTGCCTCATCGCGGCGATCTTCGTGCTGATGATTTCAAGACCGGTGAGGGTTGCGGCGGCGTAGGCGCTATACACACCGCCGTCATCGCCCGGCTCTTGACCGGGCGACCCAGTATTCCGCGGCGTGACAGCAAGGCACGCGGCCTTTCCGGATACTGGATCCCCGCTCGCGGGAGCCACGCCGGGCGAAAGCCCGTCGCATTCACTTGACGG
Source organism: uncultured Tardiphaga sp. (assembly GCA_964244735.1). Lineage (GTDB taxonomy): Bacteria > Pseudomonadota > Alphaproteobacteria > Rhizobiales > Xanthobacteraceae > Tardiphaga. The sequence continues at coordinate 45,670 of CAXTJT010000014.1, read as the reverse complement.
GGATGACGGCATTGCCCCGTCTTTACGGCCTCATCGCCATATTTTTCGCAGGGCCCGGCGTCCGCAGCGGTTCGGCCAACCGCGCGAAATCGCAGATCAGCGAGCGCGTCTTGCGCGGGTCGATGATCTCCTCGACCCAGAAGCGTTCGGCCGACCGAAACGGCGAGCGCAATTTGTTCAGCCGATCCTCGATGATCTTCAGTTCGGCCGCCTGATCGTCGGCTGCCGCGATGTCCGCGCGATACGCCGCCTCGATCCCGCCTTCGAGCGGCAGCGATCCCCAATACGCCGATGGCCAGGCATAACGCAGCGACAGCCGCCCCGCCGGCTGATGCACCACGCCTGCCACGCCGAAGGCATTGCGGATGATGATCGTACACCACGGAACGGTGGTTTGGTTGACCGCCGCCATTGCCCGAACGCCATGGCGGATCGTCGCCGCCTTCTCCGCCTCGAGCCCGATCATGAAACCGGGGCAATCCATCAGATAGACAACCGGCAGATGGAAGGTCTCGGCGAGATCGACATAGCGCACGACCTTGTCGCAGGCTTCCGCCGTCCATGAGCCGCCATAATGATACGGATCGCTGGCGAGCAGCATCGCCGCGCGGCCCTCGAAGCGCGCGAAGCCGGCGATGATCGAACGCCCAAAATTGGCGCCCATCTCGAAGAACGAGCCCTGATCGACCACCGATTCGATGATCGGGCGCATCTTGTAGACCTGCCGGCGGTTGCGCGGCACGGCCTTCAACAGTTTTTCGTCGGCGCGCTCCGGATCGTCGTCGCAGCGAAGTGTCGGCGTCACGTCGAACACCGAGGACGGCAGATACGACAAAAACCTGCGAGCACAGTCGAAAGCTTCTTCTTCGGTCTCGACGGCATGATCGACGCCGCCGGCGCGGGTCTGGATATCCGCGCCGCCCAATTCTTGCTTGGTCAAATCTTGACCGAGGCGCGCTACAACCGGCGGCCCTGCAACGAACATCGCGGATGTCGTCGTCATCACCGAATAATGGCTGGCAGCCAGACGCGCGGCGCCGAGGCCCGCCACCGAGCCGAGGCCGAGGCCGACCACCGGCACATGCGCCATGTTCAGCGTCGTGTACATGTACCATTGCGTGCCGCCAATGCCCCCCGGCAGATTGGCCGCGCCCTTGGTCTCGATCGTCTTGACCGAGCCGCCGCCGCCGGAGCCTTCGATAACTCGAATGATCGGCAGGCGGAAGTCATGCGCCATCTGCTCGGCCATCAGCGGTTTGGCGGAGATCGACGCATCAGCCGACCCGCCGCGCACGGTAAAATCGTCACCGACCACGACGACCGTGCGACCTTCGATCTTGCCGCGGCCGAATACGCAATTCGCCGGCGTCACCATCTGCAATTCGTTGGCAACGTCGTATTCGGCGATACCGGACACCGCGCCGATCTCGTGAAACGTCTTGGCATCGACGATCTTGTCGATGCGTTCGCGAACATTGAGCCGGCCCTGATCGCGCTGGCGCTTGACCTTATCCGCGCCGCCCATTTGGTGTGCGAAGGCCTCGCGCCGCGCGAGTTCGTCCAGTTCCGGCTGCCAGCTCATGTGGTTTCTCCGCTGCATCTGACGTTTCTTGTTGGGTCGCTGGTGGTGTCGTCTCGAACCGGCTGGCGTTGTAGAAGCCGCCTTCCACATTCTCGATCAGATTTCGCAGATCACGCGCAAGCGTCAAAAGCCGAGGCGCGATGTCGCGGCGCAAGCGGGCGTCGTCATACATCGCGGCAAGCAGCCCGATGGTGACGACGACATAAGTCTGGTAGTGCGGCGACCACAGCGGCGCCGCAATGCCGTTAATGTGCGGGCTCCACAAGCCGCAGGCTGTGACATAGCCCTGCTCGCGCAATGCGATGCGATTGCCGGCAAGGCGGTCGCGCAGGATCGGCGCTTCCGTCGGAACGTCGCGTTCGATGTCGGCCATCAACGCGTCGCCGATCGGCTCATCCAAAGCCGCAGTATAAGCGTGACCGGCTGCCGTGCGCGTCATTGCGATGCGCGATCCGGTCGAGGAATGGAGCCCCAGCGCATGCGGCGCGCGGGCATATTCGAGATAAACGAGATGAAAACGATCCGGCACCACGAAGCCGATCGTGCCTGGCACGTCCTCGGCGACCTCCTGCAAGCGCAAGCGGATCAGACTGCGCAGTTGCAGACCGCGCAGCAACGACGTGCTCATCGCTACGGCACTTGGACCGATGCGATATTTCTGATCGTTCGGCAGATAGACCAACTGGCCCATACGGGTCAAAGTGTGCGTCAACCGAGACACGGTCGAGCGCGGCAGGCCGCAGCGGCTTGAGATTTCCAGATTGCCGAGCCGCGACTCGTGGCCGTCGAAGCAGCGCAACACATCGAAGGCGCGCGACACCACCTGAATGACATCGCCCTCGCCTGCCAGATCGCTGGCGATGATCCCTTCACGACTCAATCGTTCAGATCGTCGTCCCATAATTGTTCGTCCCAACTGGCTTGGTCTTTTTGCCGGCCACAGGATCGAGCCTGCGGCGCACTCATTTTATTCTGCTAAGCGGAATAAAATTCCACTTGCAGATCACGCTACAGCAGGCAATCCTCAACGACAACACCACGCAGCCGGGCGTCCCGCCCGCTTCCAAAAGCGCAGAGCTTAACGCAAAGCCGTTCGGACCCGCGTCATCCATGCGCTGCGGCTGTCCGGGGAGAACCGATGCCTGAGATCAAGATCGTCACCGACGTCGCGGGCCGCGTCTGTGCATTGCCATTGAATGCCGGCGATACCGTGAGCGACGGCGACGAGATCGCCTTTGTCGAAGCAATGAAGATGGAAATTCCGGTCAGCGCCTCGGCGGACGGCAAGATCAAGTCGGTCCTGGTCAAGCTCGACGACGTGCTAACCGAGGGTCAGGTGGTCGCGATCATCGAAACCTAGGTTGCAAACTGCAACCGAAGTCGCAGCCGCGACAATCTGCCCGGCCGCTGCGGCGGACTGAGGCTTGCACGCTCTGCCAACCGGTGTCAGTGCGCAAGACGCATGCTTGACGACGCCACACGCTTGAAACAACAAGACGCGACCCGGCGACGGGCGCACGGGAGGACCACCATGGGCAAACGCCTGTTCGCACTTACATCCGCTGCCGGTCTTGGCGTGTCGCTGCTGGCGGTGCCCGCTGTATGCGCGGAGGACGTCAAGCTGCCGCCGACGATGGCGTTCACCGCTTATGACACAGGCACCGCCGGTTTCAACATCGCTGTCGCAGTCGGCAAGATGATGAAGGATAAGTACAGCGCAGACGTCCGGGTTCTGCCAGCCGGCAACGACGTCGCCCGGCTTGCGCCGCTGCGCGCCAATCGCGCAGTGGCCTCGGCGATGGGCGCCGGATCGTACTTCGCGCAGGAAGGCGTGTTCGAGTTCGGCGCCAAGGAATGGGGACCGCAGCCGATCCAGGTGCTGCTCGGCACCATCGACTGCAACGGCGCGACGCTCGGCGTCGCCCGCGACAGCGGCGTCAAAGAGCTGAAGGATCTGCGCGGCAAGCGCGTCGGCTTCGTCGTCGGCTCGCCGGCGCTGAACCAGAACGCCCTCGCCATCATGGCCTATGCGGGCCTCACCAAGGCGGACGTCAAGCCGGTCGAATTCGCCAGCTACGGCGCGATGTGGAAGGGCATGGTCAACAACGACGTCGACGCCGCATTTGCGACCACGATCACCGGCCCGGCGCGCGAACTCGAAACCTCGCCGCGCGGGATCATCTGGCCGCCGATGCCGCCGGACGACAAGGCGGCGTGGGAGCGCGTCAAGAAAGTCGGCGCATTCTTCACGCCGCATGTCGCGACCTGCGGCGCCGGCATCACGCCCGACAAGCCGATCCAGTCGGCGACCTATCCCTATCCGATCTTCGTGACCTACGGCACACAGACCCAGGACACGATCTACGCGCTGACCAAGGCGATGGTCGTCAACTACGACTCCTACAAGGATGGCGCGCCGGGCGCAGGCGGCCTCGCCGCCAATCGCCAGACCATGAACTGGGTGGTGCCGTTTCACGCCGGCGCGGTGAAAGCGCTGAAGGAAGCCGGCAACTGGACTGACGCCGACCAGACTCACAATGACGGACTGTTCAAGCGGCAGGATGTTCTTAAAGCCGCGTGGGCCGACTTCACCAAGAGCAGCCCGCCGTCCGCCGACAAGGAATTCCTGGAGGCCTGGATGACCGCGCGTGCGGCTGCCCTGAAGAAAGCCGATATGATCAACGGTTTCGAGTAAGCCGACCATCCGCTTTATCCAGATTTGCGGTCCGGTTCGGTGCCCCTGAATCGGACCGTCGTTTTTCGCGACAAATTTCCACTTCAGGACACGCCATGCCATCACCCACTTCGCCAGTCGCCGCCAATCCGCAGCGAGTCGTGTTCGACGATCCGCATGGCAGCCTCGGCAATCTGCAAGAGGCGGAAGTCACGCGTGTCCGCACGCTAACCGGATTCTGGCGCTGGGCGTTGGTGGTGGCGACAGCGGCGACGATCTTGCTTTGCATTAACCAGCAATTCACGCTTCGCTTCTTCATCGATTACACACAGCTCAACACGGAATATTTCTATCTGCTGATCGCGCTGATGCTGCCGTTTACGTTCCTGATCTTTCCCGGAACGGCCAGCGCGTCGCTTGAGCGCATCGCCTGGTACGACACCGTGCTGTTCGCCGCGACATTCGTTGCATCCATCATGCTGATGATGAATGTGCGGCAGGCCGCATTGTCTGGATGGGAGTTCGCCGGCGCGCCGATGCCGGTCATCGTCGCCGGTCTCGTGATGTGGGCGCTGCTGATGGAGGCGTTGCGCCGCACCGGCGGCTGGAGCCTGCTCCTCTCGGTGTTTCCCTTCACCGTCTATCCCCTATTCGCGGAAGCCGGTTGGCTCGGACCGTTTCGCGGCTCGCAATCGACGCTCGAACAGGCGACCGCCTATCACGTACTGTCCGGCGAAAGCCTGCTCGGCATTCCGATCCAGGCCTTCGCCGACACCGTGATCGGCTTTCTGGTATTCGGCACGGCGTTGATGATGACCGGCGCGGGCAAATTCTTCATCAACCTGTCCTTCGCAATGTGCGGGACGTTTCGCGGCGGCGCCGCCAAGGTCTGCATCTTCGCATCGGGCCTGCTCGGCATGATGTCGGGCTCGATCATCTCCAACGTGCTGACCGCCGGCACCATGACGATTCCCGTCATGAAGAAGAGCGGCTTCCGCGCCTCTTATGCCGCCGCGATCGAGGCCTGTGCCTCGACCGGCGCGGTGCTGGCGCCGCCGGTGATGGGCGCGACCGCCTTCGTCATCGCCCAGTTCCTCAACATCAGCTACGCCGAGGTCGCCCTCGCCGCGATCATTCCGGCAGCGCTTTTTTATATCGGTCTGTTCATGCAGGTCGATTCATACGCGGCGCGCCACAAGCTCGAAGGCATCCCTCGCTCGCAGCTACCGAAGGTCAGCGACACGCTGCGTGACGGCTGGTACTACGTCTTCGTTATCGCGCTGCTGATCGTCATGCTGCTGTATTTCAAGCGCGAGAGCCACGCACCGTTTTATGCCACCGCGCTGCTGCTGGTGCTGAACCAGATCTTCTCGAAGGAGACGCGCTGGACGCTGTCGACGATCAACAAATTCCTCGAGGTCAACGGCCGCACCTTCGTCGAATTGATCGGCATCCTGGCCGGATGCGGATTGCTGATCGGCGCGTTCTCCATGACCGGCGTGGTGTCCAGCCTCGCCAATGATCTGTTGCGGATCGCAGGCGACAATGCCTTCCTCCTGTTGGGCATGTGCGCCTTCACCAGCCTGATCCTCGGCCTCGGCCTGACGACGACCGCCTGCTACATCTTCCTCGCCATCCTCGTTGCACCGGCTCTGGAAAAGGTCGGTCTCAACCGGATGGCCGTCCACATGTTCATCTTCTACTGGGGCATGTTGTCGTCAATCACGCCGCCTGTGGCCATCGCGTCCTTTGCGGCCGCCGGCATCGCGGGCTCACCCGCGATGAAGACAGGATGGGAATCGATGTGGGTCGGCAGCATCATCTATTTCATCCCGTTCTTCTTCGTGCTGAATCCCGCTCTCGTTCTGCAGGGCAATAGCCCCTATCTCGAAGGTCTCGGCCTCATGGGACTGGCCGCGCTCGGCACGCTTTTCATCTGCGGTGGCATCCAGGGTTATCAAGCCTTCGTCGGCGACCTTCGCCGCACGGGTGCGTTGGAATGGCCGTTGCGCGTGCTGTTGGTGATCGGCGGCTTCACACTGGCGACGCCGGGCGGCGGCATCAATCCGCTGGCGCAATGGCAGATCACTGGCCTTGGACTGCTGATCCTGGTGCCGACGGTGCTCATCGCACTGGCGTTGGCGAAGCGCAGTCCCATTGCGATGCCGCCGGCCCCGGCGATATGAGGCTGCGCGATCCGATTGAATCCGTTTTGACTAGGCGTTGCGGAACACAACGGCATCGACGACGACACAACCCTTGCCAGCGGTGTCCAGCAACACCGGATTTAGATCGATGCTGATGACGCTGGCCCCGTCGTCGCGCATCAGATCGCCGATCGTCACCACCGCCTTGGCGAGCGCATCGACATCCATCGGCGCCTCGCCGCGTACCCCGGCGAATAACGGCGCGATCCGCAATTTCGCCAATGCCGCCTTCACGTCATCGGCATCGAACGGCGCCAGTAGCAGTTCCGTATCCTTGAACACCTCGACATACTTGCCGCCGTCGCCGACCACGACGACCGGCCCGAACACGGGATCGCGGTGCGCGCCGATCATCAATTCGCGGCGGCCTTTGGCCATCGCGCCGACGATGACGCCGTCGAAACGCGCGCTCTCCTTGCGGATGATCGCTTCCATCTCGGCATAGACTTCGCCCGCCTCCTCACGCGACACAACGTTGAGCTTCACCAACCCAAATTCGGATTTGTGCGCGATGTCGGCCGAGCAGCCCTTGACGACGACGGGACCGCCGATGGCCGCAAAGGCGGCGATCGCTTCGGCGCGCGACCGGCACAGCCGGTGCGGCACCACGGGAATGCCCCGCGCGGCCAGCAGCGCGAGGCTGTCAGCTTCGTTGAGCATCTCCGTCTTGTCGCCGACCGCAACCGACGAAGACGGCGGCAGCTTGTCCTTGCGGGCGGCGACGCGCGCCATCAATTCGCGATGCGCAAGAAACTGATGCAGCGCCGTGACGGCCTCGACCTCGGTCGGAAACACCGTCGTGCCGTTGGCCTCGAATTGTTGCGCGACACCCTTTTGTGTCGCCGCCACGACCAGCGGCTTGCCCGTCTGTTTGGCGAAAGCGGCTGCGTCCCGTGAAAACGCCTCAACGTCATAGCCCGGCCCGGCGACCGGCACTCCGATCAAGAAGGCATCGGCCGCAGGATCGGTTGCGATGACCGGAAGGATGTCGCCGAACAGACGGCTGTTCGAGAGCAGCGCGGCCGTGAGATCGATCGGATTCGTCGTCGTCGCAAAACTGGGAAGAATGTCTTTCAGCTTCGCATCGGTCTCGGGCGCGAGCCTCGCCATCGGCATGCCGACCGTGGTCGCGGCGTCAGCCGTCATCACGCAGACGGCGCCGGAATTGCTGATCGCGACAAGACGCCGGCCTTTCGGCTTCCAGCCCTTCAAATATAAATCCGTCGCCTCGACGAGGCCACGCATGTCCGGCGCGCGCCAGATGCCGTGTTGCGCGAAGAAGGCATCCACGACGCGATCTTCATTCGCCAATGCGCCTGTATGCGATTGCGCGGCCTGACGTCCGGCCTCAGAGCGGCCGGACTTCAAAGCGATGATCGGCAAGTCGCGATCAAGCGCCACGGCAGCGAGTTCTTCGAGATATTTTTTCTCGGGAATGCTTTCGAGATACAGCAGCATCAGTTTGACTTCGGGGTCTTCCGCGACCGCGATCGCGAGTTCGCCGACGGTGATGTCGGCGTCGTTGCCGGTCGCATGGGTGTGGCGGACGCCGATGCCGCGCTCGCGCAGGAAGCCGACCGGCACGGTGGAGAGCGCGCCGGACTGGCTCAGCATCGCGACATGGCCTGATGAACGATCGGCGTCGCGGTCCATGTCCATGAACATGGTCGAGAACGACGCGATCGCGCCGGTGCCGAAATTGGCGAGGCCCTGCGAGTTCGGTCCGACGATGCGCATCCCATATCGGTGCGCGGTGGCGACCATCGCACGCTCTTTGGCCTTGCCCTCGACCGGATCGACCTCGCCGAAGCCCGACGCCATCACGACGGCAATCTTCACGCCCGCTTTGGCGCAATCTTCGACGGCGCCGATCGCATTGTCGCCGGCGACGGCGACGATCGCCATCTCCGGCGCTTCCGGCAGATCGCCGAGGCTCTTGTAGCATTGATGGCCCTGGATCTCCGTGCGCGACGGATTGATCGGAAAAATCTTGCCGGTGAAGCCGAACTTGTCGAGATAGTGAACAGGACGGCCACCGACCTTGTTGGGGTTTTCGGACGCGCCGATAATGGCGACGGATGTCGGATCAAGGGCGGCGCGCAGGCGACTTGTCATGTGGTCCTCTGAAAATACGGCACGCGGCGACCGGCGAAATCGCGGAATTGCGCGATGACGCGGTCGCCTATTTTGAGTGATCTGTCGCCATGCGCCATCATCCGAAAGCCTTCGGCGGCATCGACGAGCAGGATCATGTACGGCACTTCGGCACGGGTCTCGGGCGTCGCCGCGCGATGCACCAGCGACGTCGCGTAGACGGTGCCCGCCCCGCTCGCATCCTGCGTCGCAAAGTCAGTCGCGCCACAGGCGGCACAGAACGAACGGGCAAAATACTGGATGTGACCGCAGCCATTGCATGTTTGATACGTGATCGTCTCACTCATCGTATCCGCTCCAGAAACATCGAGACATGCGAGGACAGGACGCCGCCGTCGCCGTGGATCAGCGCCATCGACGCATCGCGCACTTGCCGATCACCGGCGCGGCCGGTCATCTGCAGATGCGTCTCGACGAGGTGCGCCATCGCGCCACCGACGCCGCAATGGCCGTAGCTCAACAAGCCGCCATGCGTGTTCAACGGCATCTCGCCGTTGCGGTTGAAATGCCCGGAGCGCACGAGACCCGCGGCTTCGCCGCGTCCGGCAAGGCCGAGGTCTTCCAGCAGCATCGCCAGCGTGATGGTGAAGCTGTCATAGACTGCGGCGTAGTTCACGTCCGAGATTTCAACGCCAGAGATTTGCTTCGCCCGCTCGACCGCAATCGCCGCGCCGAACTTGTCGAGCGCCGGCGCTGCCGTGACATGCTGATGCGTATGCGCCTGCGCGCAGCCGCGCACCTTGATCGATATGCCGCTGGTTGGCTCAAAACTGACGACGAAAGCAGCGCCGCCGTCCGACACCGGGCAGCAATCGAGGAGCTTCAGCGGCGTCGCCACCGGCTTCGACGCCATCACGTCGGCGACCGTAATGGCGTCGCGAAACTGCGCACCGGGGTGCATCGCAGCATTGGCGCGTATCAGCACGGCGAATTCCGCGAAATCTTCTTCCGTCACGCCGAACTCGTGCATGTAGCGCGAGGCGACAAGACCGTAATAGGCAGGAATGGTCGGGCCGAGCGGTACCTCGTAAACGGGATGTCCGACCTGCGCGAGCGCCTGAATCGAGGCATCGCGACTCTGCCCGGTGAGGCGGTTCTCGCCGCCGACCACCAGCACATGCTTGACCACGCCGGCATCGACGAGTTGGTGCGCGAGCATCGCCATCGCCATGCCGGTGGCGCCGCCGACCTGGATCGCATGCGCGTAGGTCGGCGCGAGGCCGAAATGCTCGCAGAACACCGTCGCCAGCATGATGTGCGGCATCGTCGTCGAGTAGCCGCAGAGAAAGCCGTCGATGTCGGCGCGTTTCAGGCCCGCGTCGGCGAGTGCGAGTTCGGCGGCCGTGCTCATCAGATCGAGCGTGCTTTGCCCGTCATGACGGCCGAATGCCGTGAGCCCGACGCCTGTGACGAAGCTCATGGCGCGACCATCCTCAATACGATTTCGGCAGACCGAGAACCTTCTCGGCGATGAAGCTCAGCACGAGCTGCGGCGAGATCGGGGCGATGCGCGGGATCAAGGATTCTCTTAAATAGCGCTCGACGTGATACTCCTTGGCGTAGCCGAAGCCGCCATGCGTCATCACCGCCTGCTGACAGGCATCGAAGCCCGCCTCGCCTGCGAGGTATTTCGCTGCGTTGGCCGCCGGCCCGCAGGGCAGCCCCCGATCATATTGCCAGCCGGCCGACATCACCATCAGCCACGCGGCTTCAAGCTCCATCCAATTCTTCGCCAGCGGGTGTTGGATCGCCTGGTTCTTGCCGATCGGGCGGTTGAAGACGTTGCGCGCTTTCGCATAGTCCGTCGCGCGAGCGAGCGCCACGCGGCCGAGTCCGACCGCTTCCGCCGCAATCAGGATACGCTCCGGATTCATACCGTGCAGGATGTATTCAAAGCCACGGCCTTCCTCGCCGATGCGATCCTCGACCGGAATCTCGAAATCGCTGATGAAGAGCTCGTTGGAGTCGATCGCCTTGCGGCCCATCTTGGCGATCTCGTGAACGGCGATCTTGCTGCGATCGAAGTCGGTATAAAACAGGCTCAGCCCGTGCGTCGGGTTCTTGACCTCGTCCAAAGGCGTCGTGCGCGCCAGCAGCAAAATCTTCTCGGCCACTTGCGCGGTTGAAATCCACACCTTCTGGCCGTTGACGGTGTAGCGGTCGCCTTTGAGGACAGCGCGGGTTTTCAATTGCGTTGTATTGAGGCCGGTGTTCGGCTCGGTCACGGCGAAACAGGATTTTTCGGTGCCGTCGACGATACCGGGCAGCATCCGTGCGCATTGCTCCTTGGTGCCGAACATGACAACGGGATTCAGTCCGAACACATTCATGTGGATCGCCGAAGCCCCGGACATGCCGGCTCCCGACTCGGAGATCGCGCGCATCATGATCGCGGCGTCGGTGATGCCGAGGCCCGAGCCGCCATATTCCTCAGGGATGCAGATGCCGAGCCAGCCGGCATCGGCGAACGCTTTATGGAAGTCGTGCGGGAAGCCGCCGTCGGTATCCTTCTTCAGCCAGTAGGCATTATCAAAACCCGCGCAGATTTTCTGCGTCGCGTCGCGGATGGATTCCTGGTTTTCGCTGAGGGCAAAATCCATAATGCTAATCCTGTAGCATTTCGGGCGGCATCCTGATCACGCCGTCGCGTGCGAGGGCCGCAATCTCGTCGGCGCTCATGCCGGCCTCTCGCAAAATCTCTTCGCTGTGCTGGCCAAGTTGCGGCGCGAGGCGCGTCAGCGTCACCGGTGTGTCCGACCACGTTGCCGAAACCTTCATACTTCGGATCGCACCTTCGGTCGGGTGCGCAACGATCGGAAACATGTCGGTGGCAACGAGGTGCGGATCGTCGAGCATGGTTTCGAGATCGTGCATCGGCAGCGACGGCACGTCGGCATCGTCAAGCAATCTTGTCCATTCGGCCGTGGTCTTGGTCAGAAAAATACGCGCCAGTTCGGCATAGACGAAGTCGATGCTGACGGCGCGTCCGGCGAATGTCGCAAAGCGAGGGTCGGCGCGCAGGTCATCGCGGCCCGTCGCAGCAAAGAAGCTGTTCCATTGCTTGTCGTTATAGACGATGACGCAGATATGGCCGTCCGATGTCTGATACGGTCGACGGTCGCGCGACAAATGCCGTGCATAGCCGCCTCTGTCGAGCGGCGGCTCGTAGGTTAGCCCGCCGAGATGGTCGCCCATCACGAAACTCGCCATCGTCTCGAACATCGGAATATCGACGCGCTGGCCGCGACCGCTTTTGGCGCGATGCACGAGGCTGGCGGTGATCGCACCGACCGCCGTGAGCCCGACGATGCGATCGACCAGCGCGTTCGGCACGTAGCGCGGCGTGCCGTCGCCGGTGCGCGCATTGAGCGACGGCAGCGCCGTCGCGCCTTGAATCAGATCGTCGTAGGCGGGCTTTGCCGCATAGGGCCCGTCCTGCCCGAAGCCGAACACGCCGGCGTAAATCAACTTCGGGTTCAAGGCGGCCAGCACGTCATAGCCGAGATTGAGCCGCTGCATCGCCGCCGGGCGGACGTTATAGACCAGCACATCGGCGGCCGCGACCAGCCGCAGCAGCGCGTCGCGACCGGCGGCCTTCTTCAGATCGAGGCAGATCGAGCGTTTGCTGCGATTGGTGTTGAGAAATACCGGCCCCATGCCGGGGTTGCGCGTCGGGCCGATCTGCCGCGTCACGTCGCCATCCGGAGATTCCACCTTGATGACGTCAGCGCCGTAATCGCCGAGCATTTGAGTGGCGTAGGGGCCCATCAGCACCGACGTCATGTCGATCACCTTGACGCCGTCCAATGGTCCCATTCTGTCTCGCTCCCGGCCGTCGTGGCGCTGTGACGCGTCATTTTGTGTGCAAGGATGTAGCGTCACGCGGGCCGGCAGGACAAGGCCCGGCGGGCGTATGGGGGTATGCGTGGGGAAGCCAAAGTAGCCGTCACCCCGAGGTGCCCGCCCTCTTCCGGCAGGCCTCGAAGGGCGACGGCGCGACACGGGCCCGTGGCCATCCTTCAACGCTTTTTGGTTCGCGCCAGCGCGCAAACGAAAACGCACCTCAGGATGACGGCGCGTTCGGCTTCACCATCTCCCGCAATTCCGTCTTCAGCACCTTGCCGTAATTGTTCTTCGGCAGCGTATCGAGAAACGCATAATATTTCGGCCGCTTGAAGCGGGCGATCGTGTTGAGGCAATGCGCGTCGAGGACTGCCTCGTCGGCCGCGGCATCCTTCGCAAGCACGACGCAGGCGACAACAATCTCTCCCCATTCGGCGTCCGGCATGCCGATCACTGACACCTCGCTGACGGCAGGGTGTGTGAGCAGAACCTCTTCCACTTCGCGTGGATAAATGTTGGTGCCGCCGGAAATGATCACATCCTTGGAGCGATCCGACAGCGTCAGAAAGCCGTGGGCGTCCAATCGCCCGACATCTCCGGTCCGAAGCCAGCCATCTTTCAGCGTTTCCGCATTGGCCTTGGAGTTGTCCCAATAGCCGAGCATCACGACCGCGCCCTTGGCTTCGACCTCGCCGGTCTCGCCGACCGGAAGCACCTCCCCGCACGCATCCGTGATCCGCACCTCCATCATGCTTTGCGCCGAGCCGGCCGAGGCGAGGCGCTCCAGATATTGCGGATGACCCGTCGCCCCATGCCAGTCGCGGCTCAGCGCCGTGATCGTCATCGGCGACTCGCCCTGCCCGTAAATCTGCACGAAGCGCTGGCCCATCGTCGCGATGGCGTCCTGAATGTCGGCAAGATACATCGGTGCGCCGCCATAAATGATGGTTCGGATGCCGTCGCCCGTCTCGCCACGCCGCTTGGCGGCATCGACCAGCCGCCGCACCATCGTCGGTGCTGCAAACATCACGACATTGTCGAGATCGACGGCGAGACGAAGAACCTCGTCAGGATCGAAACCGCCGGATTCCGGCACGACATGTCGTCCGCCCATGCGGACGTGGATAAAATGATAAAGCCCTGCGCCGTGCGAGATCGGTGCGGCGTAGAGCGAGGCATCCTGCGGCGTCGCCTGATCGACATCCGCCAGGTAGCACAGCGACATCGCGACGAGATTGCCATGGCTGAGCATCACGCCCTTCGGCCGCCCCGTGGTGCCGGACGTATAGAACAGCCAGGCGAGATCACGATCCTCGCGCGGGAGCGGCATCAGATGTCCCGTGCCCTTGCGCAGCCGTTGATAGAGATCTCCATCAACCGACAGCATCCGCATCGCCGCCGGCAGATCGGCGCGCGCCTCTTCCAGCGCCGATTGCGTATCATCGCCGACGATGGCGAGCTTTGCGCCGGCGTTGGCGCAGATCCACGCCGCTTCGCGGCCGTGCAATTTGGCATTGATCGGAATCGCGACCGCACCGATCCACCAAATGCCGTAGAGGCATTCGAGATAGGCCGTGGAATTATACATGAACAACGCAACGCGATCGCCAGGCCGGATGGCGTGTTCGCGCGCGAGATACGCACCGATCGCAGCGGCACGTTTCGCAAACGTCGCATAATCGGCGTCGATCACCAGGCCAGTCAGAAGCGCCGGCGCGCCTGGTTGCAGACGCGCCGTCGAAGCCAGCCAATTGGCGATATTCACCGCCGTCCCTTGTCAGCGAGACGGCTCAAGGATCGACACGTAATTGGCGACGGCCGCGCCGCCCATATTGAAGATGCCGCCAAGCTTGGCGTTCTTGATTTGCATGCCTTCGGGCGCTTGCCCCAGCAATTGCATCGCGGTCAGCACATGCATCGACACGCCGGTCGCGCCGATCGGATGACCCTTAGCCTTGAGGCCTCCGGACGGATTGACCGGCAGCTTGCCGTCCTTCTGGGTCCAGCCTTCCTTGATCGCCCGCGCGCCCTGCCCCTTTGGCGTCAAGCCCATCGCTTCATATTCGATCAGCTCAGCTATGGTGAAGCAGTCATGCGTCTCGACAAAGGACAGATCGCCCAATGAGACTTCAGCGCTCTGGAGAGCACGCTGCCACGCGACCGTGCAGCCCTCGAAATCAAGAATGTCGCGCTTCGACATCGGCAAGAAGTCCTGCGCATGCGCTGTCGCCTTGACGGTCACGGCCTTGGCCATCGTCTTGGCGGTCTCGGCATCGCACAGTACGAGCGCCGCCGCGCCGTCCGACACCAGCGAGCAATCGGTGCGCTTCAAGGGACCAGCGACGAACGGATTCTTGTCGCTCTCGGACCGGCAGAATTCAAAGCCGAAATCCTTGCGCATCTGCGCATAGGGATTTTCAACACCATTCTTGTGGTTCTTGGCGGCGATCATCGCCAGCGCATCGGACTGGTCGCCGTATTTCTGGAAATATTGCTGCGCGATCTTGCCGAACACACCGGCGAAACCGGCGGGCGTCTCGCCGTCCTCGACGAGATAAGCCGCGCGAAGAAGATTTTTGCCGATCTCCGGGCCGGGCGTGCGGGTCATCTGCTCGACGCCGACGACCAGCACGATCTTGGCATCACCGGCATTGATGGCGCGGATGCCCTGGTGCACGGCGGCGGTGCCGGTGGCACATGCGTTCTCGACGCGGGTCGCGGGCTTGAACCGCAGTTTCGGATCGGCCTGCAGCACGAGGGCGGCGGTGAAATCCTGCGGCGAGAAACCGGCGTTGAAATGTCCGAGCACGATTTCATCGACATCGTCAGCGGTGATGCCGGCATCGGCCATGGCTTCGGTTGCGACCTTGACGACGAGGCTTTCGACGGTTTCGGCGTCGAATTTTCCGAACGGCGTGTGGGCCCATCCGACGATGCTGGCGGTCATTGGCAGTCTCCCCTACAAATGATTAATATGCACTATATAGACCCAGACAGGCACAAAACAAACGCCGTTATTCCGGGGCCGAGCCCTTCGCGAGCGGACCGGACTCTCGATGCTGGAGCACGCTGAACTTGATGAGATTCAGATGCGCGATCGCCCATCCGAAGGGTCGCCGCCGGCAAAGGCCGCCTGCGCCCCGGAACGACGCATCTACTTCACGAATGTCCCGTCCAGCTCATCCTCGATATGAATCCGGATGATGTCGTCGAACGTACTCTCCACCGTCGTAAATCCCAGCGACAGCGCGCGGTCGGTGACGAAATCACGCGGCCATCCCGAGACGATGCCGGTGATAACCGGATCCGGCACGCGCTTGATCCGCGCCGTCACGCCGCTGCCGGCGACGCGCTCCAGCGCGGCGATCTGCTCGCCGACCGTCACCGAAAGTCCGGGCATGCTCAGATTGCGCCGCGCACCCATCTTCTCCGTGTCCATCGTGCCGGCATGGACGAGGAAGCCCACCGCGGAGCGCGGCGAGGCGTGCCAGTGCCGCACATCCTCCGATACGGGCAGCACCGCTTCGTGTCCGGCCAACGGCTCGCGGATGATGTTTGAAAAGAAGCCAGACGCCGCCTTGTTCGGCGTGCCCGGCCGAACGCAGATCGTCGGCAACCGAATGCCGACGCCGTCGAGAAAGCCTTTTCGCGTATAATCTGCGACAAGCAACTCGCAGATCGACTTCTGCGTGCCGTAGCTTGTGAGCGGCGTATGGAAAAAGTCGTCGCCGATCTTGTCGGGAAACGGCGCGCCGAACACGGCGATCGACGACGTGAACACGAAGCGCGGTTTGTACCCACCGCCGATCGCGCGGATCGCATCGATCAGATGGCGCGTGCCGTCGAGATTGATGCGATAACCCTTGTCGAACTCGGCCTCGGCCTCTCCGGAGACGATCGCCGCGAGATGGAAAATCACGTCGGGCCGTGATGCCACCAGCGGCGCGGCCGTGCCGGGATCGGCGAAGTCGGAGGTGACGATCACGATCGGAATGGATGCGTCGGCCGGCGCGATCGGGGCGACAACGTCTTGCAACGTCATCTTGTCGATCTCTTTGCCGCCGAGCTGGCCGTCCTTGACCAGACGTTCGGTCAGCTTGCGGCCGACCATGCCGGCCGCGCCAAGAATGAGGATGTGCAAGTTTACGCTCCTTCTTTTTGTTTTTGGTCGATGCCCATCAACGAGTCGTCCTCGCGCAGGCGAGGACCCATCACCCCTGGCATCTCACTTTAGTGAATGACGTTCGATCATCATATAAACGAGACCTCACGGCGTATGGGTCCCCGCCTTCGCGGGGACGACTCGTGGGATGTCCCCGCTCACACGAATCTACTCCTTCACCGCACCCGTCATCGCTGACACATAATGCTCGACGAAAAACGCATAGAGGATCACGAGCGGCAACGAGCCGACCAGTGCGCCGGCCATCAGCGATCCCCATTTGTAGATGTCGCCATCGACGAACTCGTTGACGATCGCCACCGGCACGGTCTTGTTCTGCGTCGATTGCAGGAACGTCAGCGCATAGATGAACTCGTTCCAGCACAGCGTGAACGAAAAAATGAAGGCCGAGATCAGCCCCGGCACCGCCAGCGGCACGACGATCCGCGTGAGAATCTGCCAGCGCGACGCGCCGTCGATCAGCGCGCATTCCTCAAGCTCGAACGGGATCGTCTTGAAGTAGCCCATCAACAGCCAGGTCGAGAACGGGATCAGCAATGTCGGATAGACTAGGATCAGCGACAGCGGCGAGTCGAACAGCCCGTAAGCCTGGATCACCGATGCGAGCGGGATGAACAGGATCGACGGCGGCACCAGATAGGCCATGAAGATCGTGGCGCCAACGGCTTCCGCGCCGCGAAAGCGCAGCCGCACGATTGCATAGGCCGCAAGCACCGACGCCGCGATCGACAACGTCGTCGCGGCGGCGGCGACATACATCGTGTTCCACAGCCAGCGCGGATATTGGGTCTCGAACAATAGTTTCGAGATGTGCTTGAAGGTCGGCTTGATGACCCAGAACGGGTTGAACCGCTCCATGTCGATCAACTGCTCGTCGGGTTTGATCGAGGTCAGCGCCATCCAGTAAAACGGAAACAGCAGCACGACGAGGATAATGAACAGCGGGATGTAGAGCGTCACCACGCGCCGCGGCAGCGACTCGAGATAGCTCATGCCGTCGCTGTTGTCGTCCTTGGCTTGCGTCGCGGCGATGGCGACGCGGGTGTCTGCGGTCTGGTCAGTCATTGTCTGAGCCTTGCTGCCACTTGCGGCGCTGCATGCCGAACCACGAGATCGAGATCGCGGCGAGCAGGAACGGGATCATCGCCGTGGCGATGGCCGCGCCCTCGCCGAGCCGGCCGGAGAGAATGCCGCGCTGATAGCTCAACGTCGCCATCAGATGCGTCGCGTTGACCGGGCCGCCGCGCGTCAGCGCCCAGATCAACTGAAAATCAGTGAAGGTGAACAGCACCGAGAACGTCATGACGACGGCGATGATCGGCGTCAGCAGCGGGTAGGTGATGAAGCGAAAGCGCTGCCAGCTTGTCGCACCGTCGAGCACCGCGGCCTCGTAGAGCGAGGGAGACACGGTCTGCAGTCCGGCCAGCAAGGTGATGGCCACGAACGGCACACCGCGCCAGATATTGGCGAAGATCACGCTGCCGCGCGCCCAGGCCGAATCGCCGAGGAAATTGATGTTGTGGTCGATCAGCCCCAGCTTGATCAGCGACCACGAGATGATCGAGAACTGGGAATCATAGATCCACCAGAATGCGATCGCCGACAGCACGGTCGGCACGATGAACGGCACCAGCACGGCGGCGCGGATCATCGCCTTGAACGGCATGTGACGGTTCAGCAGCAGCGCCAGATACAGCCCGACGGCGAATTTGATGGCGCTGGCGACAATCGTATAGAGCAGCGTGTTGAACACCGAAAGCCAGAACACGCTGTCGTTCCACAGCCAGTCGTAATTCTCGATGCCGACGAAGACGCCATCGCGGCCGATGCGCGCATCGGTAAAGCTCATCCAGACGCCGAGAAACAGCGGATAGGCCAGAAACAAAATCAGGAACGCCGCCGCCGGCATCATGAACCACATCGCCAGCCAGTTGCGGTTGGTCGACAGCCGCTGCCAGGTCGTGGCGACGGGTCTGACCTGCGCCACGCGCGGCATCGAGGTTTGGATGGTGCTCATCGCGATGTGGCTCCGATCATCAATGTATTCGACCGAGTTCGTCATTGCGAGCCGGCGATCGGATTGGCTTCTGCCAATCCGATCGCCATGCGACGCAATCCAGTCTTGCTGAAGGAAGGCTGGATTGCTTCGTCGCCAGTGATCCTCGCAAGCGAGGAACACTGGCTCCTCGCCGCAATGACGGCTCGGATGCCGTCAATGCGCCATTCGAGCGCTACGCCCTGAAGATGCGCTTGGCGGATCGCTCCGCTGAGGTCATCGCCGTCTTGAGGTCTTCGCGTCCCGTGCAGTAGTTGGCGAACATGTCGACAACCACGAAGTCGGCGATCGCCGCCGCCGCGTTCTCGCCCATCTGGCCGATGCCGGCCGGCGTCGTCGCGGTGCTGGCCACATCGCGATACGGCGTGTTCTTCGGATCGGCGGTCCAGATCGGGTTCTTCTGGTAGTCGTTGAGGAACGGCGACAGATAGCCCTGAGCGGCTTCGACCCACGGATTGAACTGCTCCGGCTCCATCATGAACGCCGTGAACGCCTTGCACGCCTGCGGGAACTTGGTGAAGTTGAAGATCAGGATCGGAAAGCCGAGATGCATCTCTTTGGTCTTGCCGTCGACGCCCGCGGGCAAATGCGCATGGTTCATGTCCTCGGCGATCTGCGGCGCTTCCTTCTTGGCCGTCACATAGATCGAAATGCCGTTGCTGGTGAGGTGGAGCTGGCCGGCGAGGAACGCCTTGTTGTTCGACGAGTCGTTCCACGACGCGGTGCCCGGAATGAAATTGTCGTACAGCACCTTCACATATTCCAGCGCCTTGGCGGTCTCCGGCGAATTGACGACGACCTTGTTATCCTTGTCGATCAGGTTGCCACCATGCGCCCACAGCGCCCAGTGCAACCACCCATTGGCGTCGCCCGAGGCGTGGCCGAGCGCAAAACCGCCCGGCGTGCCGTTCTTGTTGAGGCCCTTGATGAGATCCTGAAATCCGCCAAGGTCTTTCGGAAACTCCTTGTGGCCGGCCTTTTCAGCAGCAGCAACCCGGTAGTTGATGAGACCGCCGGTCGCCGCGACCGGGATGCCAATCCACTTGCTGCCCATCATGCCGTATCTCTTACCCGAGTCCGCCCACCCGCCATTCTTCTTGGCGAGATAGTCGGCCACGTCGGTCACGTCGGTGCATTTCTGCGGAAACAGGAACGGCAGCGAATAGAGCCCCCAGACCATATCGAGGCCTTGTCCGGTATTGGCGGCGACGGATGCCTTTGGCTGGATATCGTCATAGGATTCGTTGGAAACATTGATGGTCGTGCCGGTCGCCTTTTGGAAGGCGTCGACGATCTTCATGAAGGCAACGTCTTCGGCTTCGACGAACCGCTTCCAGCGCAACAGATTGATCTTCGCGCCGGGTTCGGGCTTCCAGGGCGACGCCTGCGCCCACGCCTTCGCATAGCCGAGCAACTGATCGGCGGACATCGTCGCGGCAGCCGCCAGTGTCAGCGCGCCGCCCTTGAGCAAAGACCGTCGGTCCGGAATAAAACCAGTCATTGGCATCGTCTCCCATGTAAAATTGGCGCGTTGATCGGCCAATCGTTTTGAAACTCAGAGTCGCTTCCCGGTATCCTTGTCGAACAGATGCGCGGCACTTGCGCGCGGCTTCAAATGAATCACATCGCCCGGCGCGACGGCGCGACGATCGCGAAAGATTGCGATGATGTCCTGTGTGCCGATCCGCGCAACGATCTGCGTTTCCGACCCGGTCGGCTCGATCACCACCACCTCGGCGTCGATGCCGTCCCCGCCGGTTCCGAATTCGAGATGCTCCGGTCGGATGCCGTAGATCACCGCCTGCCCGTCATGTCCCTGCGGCGCAGTCGCAATCGGCAACCGAGCGCCGCTGGCCGTCTCGACCCAATGACCAACAGAATTTGGCGACGCCGAGTCACGGCTGCCGCTCATCACCAATTTGCCTTCGAGGAAATTCATCGCCGGCGATCCGATAAAGCCGGCAACGAATTTGTTGTCGGGATGATCGTAGAGTTCGAGCGGCGCGCCCATCTGCTCGACGATGCCGTCCTGCATAACGACAATCTTGTCGGCCATCGTCATGGCCTCAATCTGGTCGTGCGTGACGTACACCGTCGTGGTCTTAAGCCGCTGATGCAGTTCCTTGATTTCGGTCCGCATCGCGACGCGCAGTTTTGCGTCGAGATTTGACAGCGGTTCGTCGAACAGAAACACCTGCGGATCGCGGACGATGGCGCGGCCCATTGCAACGCGCTGGCGCTGGCCGCCCGATAATTGCCGCGGATAGCGCTCGAGCAATTTGCGCAGGTCGAGAATGTCCGCCGCGCGATCGACCTTGGTCTTGATCTCGGATGCGTCCGCGCCGCGCAGCTTCAGCGAAAAGCCCATGTTCTGCGCCACTGTCATATGCGGATATAGCGCGTAGTTCTGGAACACCATCGCGATGTCGCGTTCTTTCGGCTGCACGTCGTTGACGACGCGGTCCCCGATCGAGATCGTGCCGGACGTAATCTTTTCAAGACCGGCGAGCATCCGCAGCAGCGTCGATTTTCCGCAACCTGAAGGCCCGACCAGCACGACGAATTGGCCGTCGTCGATCGGAACCGAGACGCCGTGCAGCACTTCAAAACCGCCGAACGATTTGCGCACGTCGTGGATTTGCACCGACGCCATTCAGTCCTCCCGGTCGACATTCGTCGTCGGTCTATGCCGCGACTGCATTTTCTTTGATGATGAGCGTATCAGAAAAATTTGGCAATGCCGTTGTCCCATAGTCGAATAGCAATGTTGACGCGCGCGGCGTTGCGCCGCTGAAATCGCTATGCAAGGATTCGAAAATGACGCCAAACATGACGCGCAGAAACAATAAGGCGTGTGCGCTGCGGGAGAAACCATGACCAAGACTCCACGGAATCAAGCCGTTCAGCCCCGTCGCAAGCTGCGCTCCAGCGAATGGTTCAACGATCCGCACAATCCGGCGATGACCGCTCTCTATCTCGAACGCTACCTCAATTACGGCCTGACCCGCGCCGAATTGCAGTCCGGCAAGCCGATCATCGGCATCGCACAAACGGGCAACGACCTGTCGCCGTGCAATCGCCATCATCTCGATCTGGCCAAGCGCGTGCGCGACGGCATTACGGCCGCTGGCGGCCTCGCGATGGAATTTCCGGTGCACCCAATTCAGGAGACCGGAAAGCGGCCGACGGCCGCGCTCGATCGCAATCTCGCTTATCTCGGCCTTGTCGAGGTGCTGTTCGGTTATCCGCTCGACGGCGTCGTACTGACGACGGGCTGCGACAAGACTACGCCGGCCTGCCTGATGGCGGCCGCGACCGTGAACCTTCCGGCGATCGTGCTGTCGGGCGGGCCGATGCTGAACGGCTGGTACAATGGCGAGCGTTCCGGCTCCGGCACGGTGGTGTGGAAATCCCGCGAGCGTCTCGCCGCCGGCGAAATCGATTACGAAGAATTCATGACCATCGTGGCGTCGTCCGCGCCATCGGTCGGCCATTGCAACACGATGGGCACGGCGTCGACGATGAACTCGCTGGCGGAAGCGCTTGGCATGTCGCTGCCGGGCTGCGCAGCGATTCCCGCCCCCTATCGCGAACGCGGCCAGATTGCTTACGAGACCGGCTTCCGCGCCGTCGAGATGGTGTGGGAAGATCTCAAGCCGTCCGACATCCTGACGCGAAAGGCCTTCGAGAATGCGATTGTCGTCAATTCCGCGATCGGCGGTTCGACCAATGCGCCGATCCATTTGAACGCGCTGGCACGTCACATCGGTGTGGAACTGTCGATCGACGACTGGCAGAGCGTCGGCCATGCTATCCCGCTGCTCGTCAACATGCAGCCCGCCGGCTTCTATCTCGGCGAGGAATATCACCGCGCCGGCGGCGTGCCGTCGGTGGTGCGCGAATTGATGACGCACAAACGCATTCATGAGGATGCGATCACCGTGAACGGCAAGACGATGGGCGAGAACTGCGCCCATGCGGCGAAACCGGACAATGACGTGATCTGGTCCTACGACAAGCCGCTGGTCGCCGATGCCGGTTTCCTCGTGCTGCGCGGCAATCTGTTCGATTCCGCGATCATGAAGACGAGCGTGATCTCGAAGGAATTCCGCGACCGCTATCTGGTGACGCCGGGCGATCTCAACGCGTTCGAGGGCCGCGCGATCGTGTTCGAGGGGCCGGAGGATTATCACCACCGCATCGACGATGAATCGCTTAAGATCGACGAGCACTGCATCCTGTTCGTGCGCGGCACCGGCCCGATCGGTTATCCCGGCGGCGCGGAAGTCGTGAACATGCAGCCGCCCGCCGCCCTCATCAAGCGCGGCATCCACTCGCTGCCCTGCATCGGCGACGGTCGGCAATCCGGCACGTCGGGTTCGCCGTCGATCCTCAACGCAACGCCGGAAGCCGCCGCCAATGGCGGTCTCGCATTGCTCAAGACAGGTGACATGGTGCGGATCGACCTCAACAAGGGCGACGCGAACATTCTGATTTCCGACGAGGACATCAAGCTGCGCCGCACCGAACTGATGGCGAAGGGCGGCTTTCCGTTCCCGAAGCACCAGACACCGTGGCAGGAATTGTATCGCTCGACCGTCGGCCAGCAGGCCTCGGGCGCGTGCATGGAATTCGCCACGCGTTATCAGAACATCGCCGGCACCGTCGGAACGGCACGGCATAATCATTAAGAGCAACTTCGTCATTCCGGGGCGCTCGGCTCGTGAAACCATCGACGCCTTCGTCGATGTTGAGCGAACGAGCGAGCCCGGAATCCATACTCCCTGACAGGGGTTATGGATTCCGGGCCTGCCATCTTCGCCGGCCAGGCCGCCGAAGATGGCATCCCGGAATGACAAACAATCTCAGGGAGCCATCATGTCCAAACGCCTCGCCGGCAAACGCGCCTTCATCACTGCCGCGTCGGCCGGTATCGGCCGCGCCAGCGCCCTGGCGTTCACGCGCGAGGGGGCGCAGGTCATCGCCACCGACATCAACGAGGTCGGGCTGAAGGCGCTTGCCGCCGAGGGCATCCACACCACGGCGAAACTCGACGTCCGCGACAGCGCCGCCGTCAAAGCCTTCGCTGCGGAAACCGGCACCGTGGATATTCTCCTCAACGCGGCCGGCTTCGTGCACAACGGCACGGTGCTGGATTGCTCGGACGAGGACTGGGAGTTTTCGTTCGATCTCAACGTCAAGTCGATGCACCGCACGATCTCCGCCTTCGTGCCGGGCATGCTCGAGGCCGGCAAAGGTTCGATCATCAACATCGCCTCGGCGGCCGGCGTCTTCAAGGCCGCGCCGAACCGCTACGTCTATGGCGCGACGAAAGCGGCCGTCGCCGGACTGACCCGCGCGGTTGCGGCCGATTTCATCACCAAGGGCATTCGCTGCAACGCGATCTGTCCCGGCACTATCGAGACGCCGTCGATGCTCGACCGCGCCGCGGCGCTGGGTTCCGGCGGCCGCGACATGTTCGTCTCACGCCAGCCGATGGGCCGCCTCGGCACGGCGGACGAGATCGCCGCGCTCGCGGTCTATCTCGCCAGCGACGAGAGCGCCTTCACCACCGGCGTCGCGCATATCATCGATGGCGGCTGGACGCTGTGAACGCAATCCACACTCGGCGGTCATCCCCGCGCAGGCGGGGAACCAGTATCACGCGGACTCGCGATGGCGCTCGGGCCGTCCACACACGCAACGACACGGAATACTGGTTCCCCGCCTTCGCGGGGACGACGCCTCCTTTGAAGGAACGACCATGAACCAGATCGATCTCGCCGGCCGCTGCGCCGTCGTCACCGGCGGCGCGCAGGGCTTTGGCCGCGCCATCACCGAACGCTTCGTCACATCCGGCGCCAAGGTCGCGATCTGGGATCACGACATCGCCTTCGCCGAAAAGACCGCGAAGGAAATCGGCGACCATGTGATTGCCGTTCAGGTCGACGTGTCGGACTTGGCCGCCGTCGAGAAGGCGCGCGACACGACGCTGAAAGCCTTCGGCAAGATCGACATCCTCGTCAACAATGCAGGCATCGCCGGGATCAACAAGACGGTGTGGGAGACGGACCTCGACGAATGGCGCAAGGTCCTTCGCATCAATCTCGACGGGCCGTTCATCTGCTGCAAGGCCGTCGTGCCGACGATGGTCAAGCAAGGCTATGGCCGCATTGTCAACATCGCGTCGATCGCTGGCAAGGAAGGCAATCCGAATGCCGCGCATTACTCGGCGTCGAAAGCCGGCCTCATTGCGCTGACCAAATCGCTCGGCAAGGAACTGGCGTCCTACGATATCGCGGTCAATGCGGTGACGCCGGCCGCCGCCAAGACGGCAATTTTTGATCAGATGACGCAGCAGCATATCGATTTTATGTTGTCGAAGATTCCGAAGGGCCGCTTCGTGCTGGTGGAAGAACTCGCCGCAATGGTGGCGTGGCTGGCGTCGGCGGATTGCGCGTTCTCGACAGGCGCCGTTTTCGATATTTCAGGCGGACGCGCGACGTACTGAGTGTTGTGGGGCGCGGCGCAGCTCCGCTAACAAACGTCGTCCTCCGCGAAGGCGGAGGAACCAGTATGCCCATCATTGATGCTCTGGAATACTGGGCCCTCCGCCTTCGCGGAGGGTGACGGCAGCGGTCGTATCAAGGCTTTGCCACGACGTAACCTACCCCCTGCCCTTCACGCGGAAGATCACCGGCAGCGTAAAGCTCAGCCCTTCATCCGCGATCAGGGGCGGCGGGGCCGGCACCGGGTCAGAGCGCCGCACCATCGCCAGCGCCGCCGCATCGAAAGCCGCATCGCCGGAGCCCTTGACGATGCTCGTCGTCTGGACGCGTCCCAGGCGATCGATCGTAAAGTTCACGACGATCTCGGCCGTCTTCTGCTGACGCTCCGCCGGATATTTCTTGTGCTTGTCGAGATGCGCAACCAGTTCCTTCTGCCAGGTCACGCGCATGCGCTGCGCCGCCTGCCCGGTGCCCTGCGCGGGCGCGACGGATTTCGGTGCTTCCTGAATCGCTTCCGAACTCGGCATCGCTGTCGCTTCGGCCGCGATCGACTCCGTCGAAGCCGATTGCTGCACGACGGCCTTCTCCGTCTCGTCCTCGACCGGCTTCTTGCTGTCGTCCGGCGTCACGACGCGGTCCGGGTCTTCAGTCTCGGTCGGGATCGCCTTCGGCAGATCGGTCTCCTTGACCTCGGCCTTTTGCTCCTGGACCGCAGGCGATGCGGCGGAGGCTTCGGTGTCGGGCCCCGGCGGCAGATCGGTCGCCTCATTGCGCGGCGCCGTCATTTCGAGCCCGATCTCGATCGCGGGCGCACCCATCGAGTCCGAATCCTCGTCCGTTTGCATATTAGCCAGCGCCAGCGCGACGCCGCCGGCATGGATCGCCAGCGCCACGACGGCGGCCGAAATCCAGAGCCGCCGCGACGGCGTATGGGAATCGAGATCGCTCATCAGGGCTTCGGCGGGGTGGGCGGCGCGCCGGGCGGCGGCGCTGCCTGCACCGAACCGTCCGGCACGCCCTCAAGCGCGACGAGCTTGATCTTTCCGTAGCCGCCGGTGCGCAGAATTTCGAGCACGTCCATCAATTCGCCATACGGCACCGCGCGATCGGAGCGTACGAAAATCGGATTATCCCTCGTGACGTTCGGCGTCGCGTCGAGCGAGCGCACAAGATCGATTCGCTTCACATTGGCTTCACCGATGGCCAGCGCCAGATCGGCCTTGATGCTCACATAGGTCGGCTTGTCCGGCTTCTTCTGCGGCGTCGCGGTCGAGGACGGCAGATCGATCGGCAAGTCGACCGTCGACAGCGGGGCGGCCACCATGAAGATGATCAGCAGGACCAGAATGACGTCGATGAACGGCGTGACGTTGATCTCGTGGTTTTCACTGAAATCGTCATCGTCGTCGCTACCGTCGGAGAGTGAGACGCCCATGCCCTACTCCGCCGCGCGGGAATGCACGCCTGCGTGCGAACGATCGAGATCGCGCGACAGCAGCCGGCCAGCCGCACCCGACCCGCGGCTCACCAATTCCATGTAGCCTTTGGTTACGCGCGAGAAGTGATTGTAGATGATGACGGCCGGGATTGCGGCGACGAGACCGATCGCGGTGGCCAGCAGCGCTTCGGCGATGCCGGGCGCGACCACCGCGAGATTTGTGGTCTGCGATTTCGAAATGCCGATAAAGCTGTTCATGATGCCCCAGACGGTGCCGAACAGGCCGACGAACGGAGAGGTCGCGCCGATGGTGGCGAGCGCTCCCATGCCGAGGCGAATGCTGCGGCCTTCGGCGCGGACGATTTCCGAAAAGCTCGACGCCGCGCGTTCCTTGATGCCGGTGTCGCTGCCGAGCCCGACGGACATGCGCGCTTCGCGCATCGCGGCCGCGAGCAACGCGGCCAGCACGCTCTTCTTGTCACCGAGCGCCAGCTGCGCTTCGGCAAGCGAACGGGACTCCGCGATCGTCCTGAGGCCATTGCGCAAACGGCGTTGCGCCATCGACAATTCGAGCAGCTTTGCGATCAGGATCGTCCAGGTGATGACAGAGGCAAAAGCAAGACCGATCATCACGGCCTTCACGACCCAGTCAGCCGACATGAACATCGACCACGGCGACAGGTCATGCAGCATTGCGCCGGTGGCCTTGGTCGACGGCGCCAGTGACTGGGAGGCTTCCGGCGCTGACGGCAACACCATCGGCTGAGCCGGCGATTGCGTTTGCACCTGCGCGGGCGCGGCGGGCGCCGGCGCCGGCTGCGCAACCACCGGACCGGACGACAGCAACACCGCAGCGATGAGAGCCGCGCGACGCATCATGGGAAGCATTTCAAATATCATACATCGGCCCAGTAGCGAATGAGGTTGTGATAGATGCCGGTCAGTTTGACCGTTTCAGGGTCGTCGCGGCCAAGCCTTTCGACGAGGCTTTGGATCGCGCTGTCGAGATCGAAGATCATGCTGCGGGCGTGAGCATCCCGTATCATGCTCTGCAGCCAGAAAAAAGACGCGACACGCATGCCCGATGTCACCGGCGTCACCATGTGCAGGCTGGACGCCGGATACAGAACGAGGCTGCCCGCCGCCAGCTTGATCTCGTGGGAGCCGTAATTGTCCTCAACGACGAGTTCGCCACCCTCATAGTCGTCGGGCTCGGACAGAAACAACGTCACCGACAAATCGGTGCGAATGCGCAGACCGGTCAAGCGATCGCCGCGCACGGCGTTGTCGACATGGATACCGAAATGATGGCCATCGTCGGCGACGTAGCGATTGAACAGTGGCGGAAAAATCTGCAACGGAATTGCCGCCGAGATGAAGCGCGGGCTGGCGGTCAGCGCCGACAATACGCGGCGGCCGAGCGCACGCGACGCGTCGCTATCAGGCGGCAGTTGCTGGTTCTTCTTCACCAATGCCGATTGCGCGCCGGCGGTCGAGCGGCCGTCTTCCCAATCCGCGGCATCCATGATGCGACGGAAATCCGAGACGTCGGCCTTGCTGAGAATATCGTCCACACAGATCAGCATGATCGTCCATTGCCGGCTGTATGGGTTTGCGATGCGCGACCGTTGCGCGATCGCAAACACCGGGCCGGGACCTACAGCCCGCGCGACAGATTGTTACTGCAATGCAAGATGCAGGCTTGGTATCCGCGCTTGCAGCCAGGCGGTCAATTGGATTTGGCCCAATTCCGGAGGAACCGGATTTGAATCGGTCCAGATCAAAACGATTCTAAACTGAACACGCGAAGCAAAATTCCCCTTGCCGGCCTCCGATGAGCCGGCACGGGGATTTGTGCCGGATCAGAACCGAGCCGAGATGACGGCCGATACCGAGCGCCCCGGCGCGACGAGAACGAACGGCGTCGCGCTTTGATACAGGCCGTCATAATAGAGCTTGTTGGTCAGGTTGTTTGCGAACACCTTGACGCGCCAGTTCGGACTGACCTTGGCTTCCAAGAAGGCATCGAAGCGCCAGTAGTCCGGGATCGACGTGCCTTGATTGGC
Source organism: uncultured Tardiphaga sp. (assembly GCA_964244735.1). Taxonomy (GTDB): domain Bacteria; phylum Pseudomonadota; class Alphaproteobacteria; order Rhizobiales; family Xanthobacteraceae; genus Tardiphaga. Next base: position 16,958 of record CAXTJT010000014.1, on the reverse strand, counting down.
GGCCAGATAGGTGCCGCCTTCGATCTTCGAGCGATAGGTCGCCTGACCGCCCAGCTCCCAGACGTCGGTGAACTGGTACTTCGCCAGCACGTTGAAGGACTGATGCGCGACGTTAGCCAACGGCAGACCGACATTGCTGGTGAACAGCGCCGTGTTTGCCGGCGGGATCAGCGACTTGCTGACTTCCGACTTCATCAGCACGAGGCCCGCAAAGACGCTGAGCTTGTCGGTGATCTTGCCGCCTGCACCGAGGTCGATGCCCTGAATGCGATAGGCTGCGCCCGCGCTGATACAAGGCTGAGTCCCCGTAGTGGCGGTGTAAGGACATCCCGGCGTTGCCGCGGCAGCATTCGCAATGTTGCGAATTTCGCGTGCGTTCTCTTTCTCGGTCTGGAACAGCGCCGCCGTCACCAGCAGGCGACGCTCGAACAGTTCGACCTTGGTGCCGACTTCGGCCGCCTTGTTCTGTTCGGGACCAAACACCTGGTTGGGGTTTCCGTTCACCACCGCCGCGAGGCCGCCATATTGCGCCGTGGTGCCGTCGAATTCCGCGCCCACCGGATTCGACGATGTCGCATAGGCGGCATAGAGGCTGACGATCGGAAGCGGTTTCACGACGATGCCGCCATTGTAATTCGTCAAGCCATATTGTTGCGACTGTGCGCCCCGCGTGTTGGCAACGCCGTTCACGGTGCCGAAGCCATTCACGTTGATGTTGTAATCGTCGTAGCGAACGCCGCCGTTCAAAATAACGAAGTCGTTATAGTTTGCGGTATCCGCCACGTAGAAACTCTTGGTGCCGACTGCGAGATTGGTCGGCCGCCCCGTCAATGTCGGTGTGCCGTTGAACGGCAGAAACGTGAATTGCGGCGCGACGATGCTGACATTCGACAGCGATCCGGTGCCGCTGAAACCGCCCGGCAGCGCTTCCGAACTGAGGCCGGAATAGCTGTCGAAGCTCAGTTGTTCCTTGGAGAGTTCGACGCCACCGATGGCCGTGTGGCGGAAGCCGAACAGACCGAACTTGTAGGCGGCTTCGGTCTGGTTCGCGACCACGTCGGTCACTTGATGCCGGCTCTGCGGATTGGCCGAGACCGTGCCGGCGGCATTGTTCGGCCCTTCCGGCAATGTGCCGATATAGTCCAGCACCGAACGCTGCACGCGCAGCTTGTTGGTGACGATCAGATCCGGCGTCGCAAATATTTCAGCGTTCAGCGAGCCGATATCCTGCTGCGCCGTCTGGCGGTCGCGGTTGACGAAGCCGTAGAAGTTGGCGCGATTGATCCCGTACTCCGTATAGGGGCCGCCGGCCGTCGTGGTGAACTGCGTTCCAGCCGGCACCGGGGCGCCGGGCCGAAAATATGGCACGCCGAAATCGGGAATGCCGCTGAGATCGGTGTGAATGTAATTCGCCGTCACCTTGATCGCATCATAGTGCGTCCACTTCACCGCGGCGAAGGCGCCGTTGCGGTTGTCGGTCACGTAATTGCGCCCGGCGACATTGGCTTCCTGAAACAGGCCGCCGGCGCGAACGGCCAAAGTCGGGCTGATGATCTGATTGACGTCGAGCACGATGCGCTTGGTCTGATCGGTCGCCAGCGTCGTGTCCATATTGTAGAAATTGCGCTCCATCGAGGCCTGCTTTGTCACAATATTGATCGCGCCGCCGGCGGTGCCGCGACCGGCAAAGGACGACGCCGGACCGCGCAGAATCTCGACCTGCTCGGTGAAGAAATTCTCACGGATGCTGACGCCGGGATCCCGCACACCATCGATAAAGATGTCGTTGCGCGCATCGAAGCCGCGAATGAAAAAGCGGTCGCCGAAAGCGTTGCCGCCCTCGCCCGTACCGAGCGTGACGCCGGCCGTCGTTCGTACCGCATCGCGCAACGTCGTCGCGTTCTTGTCTTCCAGAACTTCTTTGGTCAACACGGTGATGCTGCGCGGCGTGTTGGCGATCCGCTCGGGGAATTTGCCGGACGCCTGCAAGCGCTCTCCTTGATAGGGCGCGTTCGGATTGGCATAGGGATCGCGATCGCCGGCGAAGCCGCCGAAATTCGCGAACGGCACCGGCGCTGCCGTGACCGGCTGCGGCGCGCGGGCGGCGCGGCGCAGGGCATTACGGGCACGCACCTGATCCGGTGTCGGGCGGGGCGCGGCGGGACGCGGCCGGGCGACCGGCGCATCGACCGTCACTGGCGGCAAATTGGACGGTTGGGCGTCTGCACCGCCGAACGAAGCAACGGCGATCAGACCTGCAACCGATGAGATTTTGCCGGCAGTTGCAGCGGTGTTTGCCGTGTAAGCCGTCTCCGCCCGCAATGATGGTGGTGTCTTCGTGATGCCCATAACGCGCCCCATAAAAAGCAAGGCGCCACATTTGCGTCACCATGCCGCATGGGTATCGATGCCGGGCAATGCACAGTCAACGAGAGATGGCGCAAATGCGGCAGCTCCGTGTTTGAATCACTCCAGACAATAATCGTTCTAAACTCTTGAATTGTAATCGTTCTAATTAGTCGGTGTTGGGCGGCTTCATCAAAGAGAATAGTTCATCGACAGTCTGCTGCGCCGTTTGACGGACGCGATCTGTATTCTCCATACCCACGATGTTGACCTGATTGACGACGGCTTTGATCTCATCGCGAAGCTCCGTGAGGAAACGCAGCGGATCGTTTGAGTTGTTGGCGACGCGCGCGATCAATCCCGTGATGAGAATCTGACAGGCGATCATGCGTCCGTTGAGTTCATCCATTGGCGTGCATCCTTTTCGCACGATTGAATGCCCGGCCTATCGCCGATGCAGCGCAATCTGACAACACGCGATCAGATCGATCAATTGCCTCATGCGCCGCCACCATTGCCACGGCGGCGTCGCCGACGCCTCGCAACAGCAACCTCGACGTTGATCAACGTGGGCAGCCACGCGGACCGCATGTTCGGTCCAGATTTTGGATACGGCGCAGCCTGCCGGTGTCGGCGTTGACTCAAGCAATGGCCAAAAGCGTCCTGAATAAAGATATTGGACCACGATGAAATCTGGCTGGGGAACTAGGATTCCAACTCAGACTCGCGTCATCGATCAAAAACCACCGTCCCTGAAGCGCTTTCCTGAAATGCGTTGGTGGTCGTATAAATCATTGTGGACCATCGTAAGGGACCATTCAAGCCATTACGCTTCCCAGCCAATGCTCCGGCGATTGCCGACCATTTCAAGGCGTCCTTGTGTATAGCTCCATCTGGGGTCGCATCGACATCTGGCACGGGACTCGACCTGGCACGTGCCCAGCGTGTCCGCCCGCCGGATCATCGCGCAGGTTTGCGGGCACTCGGCCGAGATGATCGCGAAATCGTGTCTGATGCCCTTGGCGTCCTAAAGGAAGTCGAACCTCCGCTCCATACATGTGAGCATGCCGAGCGCGAAGCAGTCGACCTTCATGAACTTCAGGGCGTCGATGTCGTCCTCGTCCCAATCGATGACCTGACGATCGGCCATCGCCGCGCGTTCGATCGGCACCAGTTCGTCAAAGCGATCGTACGTGAGGACGAAATCGCTCGGTTGCTGCGAGAAATACCGGGGCGCCAATCAACTCGCGCGCGAGCTCGATCGCCAGTCGGAGCTTTACGGCACGAGCGGGCTTTCAGCGATTTGCCACCTGCAACATTCCGCCAGCTACAAATCCAACTTCGCATAGCTCACCGGTCGCTCGATCAGAGCGTAAAAACGCCGTCGATCGTCAGGCTGGCGCCGGTTATATAACTATTCTCATCGCTGGCCAAATACGCAATCAGGCCGGCAACTTCCGTTGGGGCGGCCAAAGGCGTTTCTCGACAAAGCGAGCGCCGATCTGAATTTGCTTATCAATGATGTCAGACAAGCACGTCGATACTGAAGGCGAGAAAATAACGCTTGACAAGCTTCGGTTGTGCTGAAGAAATTCGATAGAGGCACAGAGGAGATACTTCCATGCTCAAGCGGCGCGATGTCTTGAAAGCAGCCGGCTCCGCTGCCGCTCTATCCTTTATCCCTCCCCATTATCGAGCAGATGCAGCGTCGCTGGCCATTCGCGAAGACATTTCGACGTTTCAGCAATCGACTGCCAAGGTTGGCGCTCTAGAGTCGGCGATAAAGGAAATGCAAGATCGATCAGACAAAGATCCGAACGATCCGAAGGGTTGGCTGCGGAATGCGCGTGCACACGCGGATTATTGCGCGATCGGAGGCGCAGACGCCAATCAGGTTCATTTTTGCTGGTGGTTTCTATCGTGGCACCGTGCGTTCATCAGTGTCACCGAACGGAAGCTACGCGAAATCTCTGGCGATGCGTCGATCGCCTTTCCTTATTGGAATTGGAGTTCAGATCGGCGCATACCGTCGTCATTCTCGAAGATTGGGAGTTCTTTGAGTCGCGCGGAACGTGGCACTCCTCCTCGCGACGTGCAGGACGGCGAGGTCGATTACTTCCCCGCAGACCCTGCTCGAAAGAAGCTGGGCGTGGCCGCTCTAGAAGCCAAAACTTTCGAAGCTAAAAAGGCCTCTGATATTCCCTTCAGTTTTGGCGGAATTCAGCGTCCAAATCCCTCATCTACTTATGGCAACAGTCGTCTAGAGGGAGTTCCCCACGGGCCGATACACAATTACGTCGGAGGAGACATGGCCGACTTCGCGACGGCGGGCCGAGATCCGATTTTCTTTGCCCATCACGGTAACCTCGACCGACTTTGGGAAATCTGGCGAAAGGACGCCGCGAAAAAGGAAACAGAGCCCTCCTCCAGCAAAGCTTTCAAGGAACACAATTTCCCCTTCGAGTGGTTGGACGGTACAGTGATCATGGTATCAGTCACTGATACTCTTGATACGACGAAGCTGGGATACCGATACGATTCCTTGAACGTGTTTCGCCCATCCATAGCCATGCAAGTAGCACAGCAGGGTCCGTTGACACTCCCACCCATCGCGACCGCGAACGTCAGCGTACCGCCAGCATCTATGGCAGCGGCCGCAGGCGGCGGTCAGCTGAGCCTAGTCATTACCGGAATAGAAACTCCGTCCCGGGCCATGACCGTGGGTGTTTTCGTTAAGTCAGCTAGTGACGCTGGTAGCGGCCCAGGGACGTCCGTCGGGACATTCGCGGCCGTGCTGAGTGGAGGCCAGATCGCATTCCCAAGCCGCGATCTCGCATTTGAAATCACGACCGCTTTACGGACCCTGCAGTCCGAGAATGTTGCCGTGACGCTCATTCCCTACGCCTTGGCCGGTGATCAACCCGACTCATACCAACCGCTCAAATACGAAAGCATCCGGATCATTTCAAATCAGTGAGCTTGGATTTGAAGAATGTCTTTACGACTCAGCCAATGCTTAATCTCAGTCCTCGCGAGCTTTTGCTTTTGGCCAGCGGTATCGATCGCTGAAACGGTCCCAATGCCGAAAGCGATCAACGCCGCGGTTGCTGCGTTGTGCATCGAATGCAGTCCATCACTCGCAGGAAGGGAATGCACATGATGAGACTAGCGCTAATTGGGACGATCTGTGTCCATTGTTGCTCCGCAGTTGCGGGAAACATGTTTGAATTGCCAAGTGTCCGCACTATGCAAGCGGTTGAGTCGCTAAAAAAGATCTCGCCACCCCTATCACTTCCCGTGCCCCCAACAATCTCTCCGCGCGATATACGCACCAAGGATATTGAGATAAATGCCGACAAAAGACCGCAAAGCACACCTGGTCAGTCGAGCGTGAGCGCAGACGGCAAAACCAAAGTGCCGTTTGTAATCGCGAACTCGATGATTGTGCAGTTCCAGCCAGACATCACCGCGGATCAGATCCAGAACTACCTGCAATCTAACAACTTTGAAGTTGTCAAAACGTTTTCAAGCATAGGCGCTGTCCAGATCAAGACCGATCTGTCGAGATTTTATCACGCTAGACCTACCGACAACAGCGCAAACGATGCGGTAATCAGGGGCTTTGTTGATTCAAGCGCGGAATTTATGAAGGATCCCCGCGTTCGAGCCGCAACGCCGGACACGATCCTAACAGCTCAAGCCACTGTTGCGGCAAATCTATCGACGGCGACGGGTGTAGTCGACAAGCCCGCCACCTTGATCAAAGACTGGGGTATCGCGGACATACAGGCTGATCTAGCCTGGAAGCAGAAAGGGGCATCAGACGGCGCTATTCTTGGAGTTATGGACGTCGGATTCGCTCGACATAGCAATATAGTCTACATCGATTTTAAGAGTATGCCCGTTAACAATCACGGTACGCATGTCGCGGGTATCGCCTGCGGGCGACCTAGTTCAATTGCTGGAGCGTATGGAGTTCTGCCGAATTGCTTCGTGCGGGCGCAATACCCGACTATCACAATCGCAGGTGACGGGGGTGCGATCCTAAAGTTCATTCAGGCATTCGGCCAGATACTCACCTCTTTACAAACATTCATTGAATCCTATGACGATCTTAAGGTGATCAACGTCAGCTTGGGGTTGAATTGGGTAAGCAATTTCAGCATCGATATTACTTCGCCAGATGCCGTACTTTGGCGAACGGCTGTCGACGCACAAGGACCCATGCTGGCGACGATGCTCCAGCGGGCTCAACAGAACGGGAAGATCATCGTTTCTGCCGCAGGTAACGATAGTGAAAGCGCTTCAACGCCATTCAGCGCAAAGTACGCAAGCCCGCTTAATTGGGCTGCTATCGAATCAAGAAAGAACGGAATAACGAGTGCAATGATCGTGGAGGCTCACGATCAAGCGGGCCACCGCGCGGCATTTTCAAACATCGACGGCGATCTCTCTTGCCCGGGTGTCGACATCATGAGCACGCTCGCATTTGACAGTGCGGGTCAACCCTCGGACGCCGCATACGGCCTTATGAGCGGCACCTCCATGGCCTCGCCCTATTGCGCGGCGGGAATTTTATTATTTCGCCTAGTTCGGCCGAACTATTCGTCGGCAGAAGCTGTCGCATGCGTAAAGAATAGCAGCGCGAAGTCCGACTCGGGTGCGCCGATGCTTCGTCTTGCCGATGCGCTCACAGCTTGTCCATGAGTTCTCAAGTTTGCTCGCGCCTCCCAAGAGCGTTCACTATCTCGGCGCCAAACTAATACTGCGAATTCTTTTTGCTGCGAAGCGCGCGCGGGACGCGCTGGAAGGGTGCGCGGCGAAGCTGCCGAATTGAAATGGCTTCAAAGACTGATTGCGTCGAACAACTGGAAGGTCGAACTTCGGCCGATCGCACACGACGCACATGTCCACGGCACCGTAAGGGATCGTTTTGCGCTCGCCCCGTCACCGAATGCTCGAAAGTAGTATCGAGATGGTTAGACAGGTCGTGACCGTCGCCAAGCCCGCCCGGCGTGCGGTTAAATGACATCATCGTCCGCAAAGACGGCCACGCAAGCCTGAAAGGTCTGCCGCTGCTCTAGGACGTCGGATGCATACATAGCTGCGCCTTCAAATGACGCTTATTTGTCCTGCGCGTCAGGTGATTAAAGCGCGCGCATCGCGTGTGATTAAATAGCGACAACTCCAACAAAAACATCCTGAATAACATGTCGCGCTTGACGCACGTGGATCGCGTGAACACGCTGTGGATGCATCGTATTCGGCCAGCTCGCGCGCGATGCATCAGCATGAGGGAGCAGCGCGAGGATCATCGGTCACAAAAGGCATACGTGTCCGACGGCTGGCGCGCGAAGATTGGGGGCGGCTTATGCGCAAATTTCGTTTGGCCGGTATCATTCTGACCGCAGGACTCGGAGGCTGTGCTCTTCATCCCATTCCTGACGACGTGAGCCCGTTCCGGACCGAGGAGATCGTTCGCCACGGTCGTTGCGAGGTCCGGCAAGCGGTTCTTGATCATATGGCCAGACGCGGAATGATCACCGCGCAAATGCCAGTCGAGGAGATCAGATCCCTGATCAAAAGGACAAAAGACAAGGAAGAGAAGGACGCCAAACATTTAACCGAGAATGAAGAACGGCTGTTGAGATTGACGAAAGTCGCGGTCGTTTATTCATACGACTTCAATATCACAGAGAGGAATAGCGCGAGCGCAGGCGCGGGATTTAACTTCCCTTGGTCGACCGGTACGCTTGAAGCGGGGGGGAAGGCTGCACTGGACCTGACACGCGTAGGCTCGCGCGTATTCGGCACCGAGGACAACTGGGACGAACTGATCCCTGATTCGAAGCTATGTGAGGAGTTGACTTCGCCAAGGCCCGCGAATGCCCTCTATCCGCTGACCGGATCGCTGGGATTTGATGCGCTGACCGGATCGATCGGAGTAGGTCGGGTCGTCGAGACTTTCATCGATATTGACCTGCAACGGGGAGCCAAGGACAATTTCGTCGACACGCTAACATTCACGACAAGCGTCAGCGGCGACGCCAATGCCACTCTCAGACTCAATCCCGGGCCGGAACAATTCCGGCTCGTGTCGGCGAATGTCGGTATTGGTGCTTCGCGTCTGGACACGCACAAATTGACGATCAGCCTTGCGTTTCCGCAGCCGGATCCGATTCCCGCGATCACGGGAGTCCAGCGTAAACCTGGAGATCTGAACGCACCACCATTCTTGCGGTCTCCAATGTGGCGGGCACGCTATAACCTCTGCGTCCAGGACGCCCGCACCAGGGAAAACACATTTAATCAGCTGCGTCTCACTGATCCTCTCGTCTATTGCATCACGTACGCCGATGCATTCAGATATTCGGACCGAAAGGATGCGATGACGGTATCGCGAGCGGTCCGTGTACCTGCAACGCCCCGGTCACCCCGGATATTGGGGGCGCCCGGCGTATCAGGAGTGCCGTCCACCTCTACGGAACGACGAAGAATTCTGGGACCGGCACCAGAGCGTCCGAATTATCTGCCGAATTCAATCCAATGAGGGGCACTGAAGAAGTCGTCCACTTGAAGCCGGGATGTGTGAGTGACTGACACATGCGTGGCGTTGGGCGAGAGGCGCGACCGATAGCTGGACGCGGAATCTTGATGCGCTCAGTCGAAGGAAAGCCCCCGCGAGCGACGGATGTCTTTAATCGCGATTGGAGTCCGAGCATCGTGCGGCGCGGCGAAACCACCTATCTCGCCGCCCACAAGGCCACGACTTGCTTCCAATTTGCGCTAGTCGCCTACCTGATGAGCGATCCAGCCCAGCCAATTAAGGACGCCGTCAAAGAATCAGTAGATCTCGCGCGCCTAATCGATGGTCATCTGGTTCGGCGTGACCATCGTAAGGGACCATTCAAGAGCCGCGATGTTGCGAGACATGCTTGCTCTTCCGGTACGACCACCGCACATGGCAGATTGATCTTCACGGTTTTTGCAGGTCTTGCAGAATTCGAGCACGACCTGACCAGGACGCGGACCAGCGACGATCTCAAGCGAGCAGTTGTGGACGGTTTGGTGATGGGTCGAAATCCAGAGCTAAACCCCCACCAACGACGAGAGGCCCTAGCCCGTCGAGCAGAAGGCGAACTGCTGCGCGACATGCATTCGACAATTGCCGATTTCGCTGACCGCAGGCGAGGACTTAGTTCTTCGATGCCGGCTTGGTGCGTCGCGCTGCGCTGGCATGCTCGTGCAGCAGACGGAGGATTTGCGGACCCAAGGTGAGGCGTTGCTGAAACGGGCGGACAGCCTCACTTGTGAGAGTTAGAACGAGCGGATGTGGGCGGACTTCGAGCCGAATGACCCGTCCCCGACCATGGATCAGGGCGTCAATGGAGGATTTTCCTACCTCAACATCCGCTCCACCCACTACTTTGGTCCACGATTCGCGAGCCGGCTGCGCTGCCAAAAATGCGGCCGCGCAAGAAAGCGGCCGGCAGCAACGCTGCTGCAGCTGGCGCCTAGGTCGAGGAATGGTCCGCCTGCGGAGTGACGCATGCCGCTGACCAGCCTCCAATGTCCGCTGACAGACCAAAAAATCTTCGAGTGAATGCTATCAAGACGATGCAATCGATGGAGCCGGCGGTGCGCTATTTTTTCCATGTCGTGCTGCAGGATCACGAGGCGACGGACGACTGGGGCGTCATATTCGCCACGGCGGCGGAGGCCTTCGTCGAGGCGGAGCGCGCCGCGCGCGAACAGCTCGCCAACGCGATTAGAGTGGCGACGATGCCGCCGATCTCGGTCCACGTCATGAACGCCGACGGGCTCGATATCACGACGGTACGGCTCGACAGCCTGCTGCCGATCGGATGGCGCTGAGGTCGCAACTCGCACATGTCCAATCCTTGGAACCTGTCGGCAATTACGACGTTTTTACGTCGGTGTGAATCTGGACGAGGTGAAGCACGATGTCAGACGATCTCAAAAATCGGGCCAGCAGGACCGCAGCAAGATCGCGATGAAAGAGGAGCATGAGGTCCGCTATTGGACCAAGCATCTCGGCGTCAGCAAGGAGCAGCTGCAGAAGGCAGTCGACAAGGTAGGGAATTCGGCAGCAGCGGTGCGTAAAGAGTTGGCCGCCTAACCAATAAAGCCCGGCGTCCCGGATTTACGGACGCCGGGCTTTTTGTTTTGCTCGATGCGATTGCGGAGTGTCATAAGGGGCGACAATGCCAAGACGAACGAGACTCTTGCCGCCATCATCGCAGTGTCGCTCGCCGCTTTAATCACGCTCGTTCTATGGGCGATCTCCGGGTACGGGGGCTGGTACCGGCGACTTCTCGGCCTAACCGAACGTGGCTGGCACCGGTGGTCGTTTCGGACGACGACTCATCGTCGCTGAACAAGATCAACTTGTTCGATCTCCGTCCTCCGGAATAGCGCGCTGGTCGAGACACAGAGGCACCGTTCTTGTCGCCCCTCCGGCCGTTAAACTGCGCTGAGCCGATCGACCCGTCCCGATGATCGACCAGACCGTCAATCGGGGATTTCTATAATTCGAGATCCGGTATTCATGCTCCAGGACGCCGTCCGCCGTGGACCTTGCCGCGCTGCGTCATCCGCCGACGACGTTCGTGCACGATCTCGCGAGTCGGCAGCGCTGCAAAAAATGCTACCGCGCAGCGAAGCGGCGGCGGCGACGCTGCTGTAGCTGGCGCCCGCGCTGAGGCATGCGCCGGCTAAGTAACGAATCCTTATGTACGAAACCGGACTGAACCGATACGGTGCGGGATCACCGACCGGACCTTGGCTTTCATCGGTGACTGAGAGCTCGGCAGTGCTCCCGCCTGTTACGTAGGGGGAGCCATTGCGACCGACGACAAGCGAGATAGCGACCGACGGCTGGCGGCCGGTCGGTTGCGAGAAATGCTTCAGGCACATGACGCTTAGGCGTACCGAGCCCCGTCCCCTCGGATACGAACTCCGGATCTTCGAATGCGTCAGGTGCGACGTCGAACACCTGGTGTTTGTGGCCGCTGATCCGGCGAGATTGCCTGCGTCCGATTGGCTCAGTAGCAAGCTGCAGGCACCGGACTGATGCCGCGCCTCAGCCAGAAGCATCCGCCGGAATTCGGCGATTGGGAAACGCGCGCAGCGGAGATGGCCGCCGATGCCGAAAGGCTACCGCCGGGGCCAGAGCGTAACGAGGCGATGCGGAAGGCGCGCCAACTGACCGAAGCCGCCTGGATGCGCCGCACGCTGGCGCCGAAGCCGTTCGAGATGTGATGGCGGCGTGTTGCAGAAGCCTGACCGACGCATCGCCCAAATCCTTGCCGGTAGCGAGCACCGCTCCGGCAACGGCCGGTTTGTCGCCGCCGGCCTCTTCCTGATCGTCGCCGTACTCGCTGCGGTCTACTTCTTCGTGTTCCGAAGAACCCGGAGATCGCACGTCAGGTCGCCGAGATCTTCGCATCATTGTCGATCAACGAGATCAGGACGCTCGTCGCAGAGATCGAGATGCGCCTTGCGCTGCCGGAGAAGTCCACCGTTATCAAGAACTGATGTCCTCGATCTACTTGCTCTTCTGGATCTTGGTTATTGTGATGTCGGCACTGGCGCGCTTTCCTTCGAACTGAACCTTGTAGCCGACCTTGACCTGCTCGAGCATCGCGGGGTCCACGCCCTAAATTTCGCCGTCATAAAAGTTTGGACGCTCCAGCATCGGAGTTGGTTGTTCTTCTGTAACATCATCCAGAAACAATCCGTCTCTCTCGTTCAAGCTTCTGAGATACTTCGGCTCGATCCCTAAGCCATTATCATGAATAGTTTCCAAGAGTTTAATGAGCGCCAAGGCTTTCGCTTTCATGCGATCATTGGCACTTAACCCTCTCCAATTCAGGCGGGAAGTAAGTTTTTTAAGCTCTTCGTAAGTTTCAGCCAATCTTCGTTCGCTAGGTTGACCCATCTCAATTTCATAAACGAATGGACGCGAAGATACCGGATGAGCGAATTTCGAATTACTTACGCTATTTAATTTGGTTTTTGACAGGGAATTTGTTGTCGATACCGAATCGTGAGCATCTTGATCCCATTCAACTATCGGGGTTGCTGCGATACTGTCGTGTTGTTGCTCGACCGCCAAAACCGTCTCAGTATTTTGAGTCAGACGAAATGTCTGGCGCAAGAAATTAACAAATAAAGTGCGCGGACCAAAGCTTATCTTCCCATTGAAATTTTTGGGAATTCTACATACAAGCTCGCAAAGCCTCTCATCAAGCTCGTCCCCGTCATAATCGTCAAGCGCCGAGGCCACATCGTTAATGAGCTCCTGTACCTGATCTTTCTTCGCCCAGAGCGCTTTTTGCTCACTACGGGATTGAAATCTGCCCTGAGCGAGCTGAGCGGTTATCTCTTCTCCCATTTGTGCTGCAAACAATTTTATGAAGTCTCTAGCAAACGGGACAACACTATTTGGTTGGTAGATTTTCTTTTTAAAAATAATCCGAAGGAAGACGGCGCAGCTATCATAATCAGTGGTCGATTTTTCACTGGCAAATTCGTGGCACAAAAGCTCTTCACTCTGCCGTATGACCGCCGCCGGAAGCGGTTTTTGACTTCCTGCCGACAACTGATTTGTTAATATTTCGCCAAGTTCTGAATAGACTGACGCCAACAACGGCCGCGGATCACTGTTTATTTGATTCAAGAATTGATCAAGAATAGGCATTCGTATCCAACCATCCTGCTAGTTCTTATAGAATGGAGTTATAAATCATTCTTCCGAAAATAGCTTTCTGGAAATGATTAAAAAACATCGCACTTCAATTGTAATTTAGAGATTAGCTGATGCATATAAACTGGGTCCCTAGGACAAAACGATTTAAGCAGGCTGCAATGTTACGATACCTGAGGAACGGGCTAGTTGTTGGATTTAGTTTTCTTGCGTTGATCCTTTTTGGCTATCCGCTTGCAGCTATGGGACAGCATGGCTTCGATACTGCTTTGTGGCCTGGCGGTGTTGTGGGGTGGGGCCGGTGGTATGGCTACGTTACGTCATTCAACGGGTCAGAAATATTTGGTCGTTACGGACAGATGCTGCGCAATGTCTCCGATGACTTTGCATGGGGCGGGAGGATAGTGCTGGGTTTGACTGCCGCTCCCTTTGCGATTGCAGCGGTATGGCTGATCAAGGCAAAAACATTTGGGCTGGTTCGTGATTTGAGTGGAGTGTTTGGCGCAGCGCGTTGGGCTAATGCGGCTGAGACTGGCTTAATGAAGAGCGGCTTAGAACTTGGAACCGATAAGTTGACTGGCCGGGCAGTACGCGTTTCGATTGAAGGAAATCTGTTGACGATTGCGGCCCCGCGCAAAGGAAAATCAGCAGGGCTGTTGATCCCAAACCTGGTTTGTCCAGAACTTGAAGCCTGGGCTGGTCCGGCCGTGGTGATTGATCCCAAGGGGGCGGTTTTTCTTTCGGTATCCAAACGCCGGCAAGAAATGGGCAGAACCGTCAGGTGTATCGATCCCATCGATCTTGTCGGCGGAACCGATAGCTGGAATCCATTCAAGCAACTCGATCCTAAAGATATTCTATATCTACAGCTGACCGCGCAGGCGCTGTTGCCGGAAACGGTTGGTGCGACTGACAGCACTGGATATTTCCGTAGTCGCGCAGTTGATCTACTGGTTGGGGCAATGCTCGTAGCCCACCAACCGAACGAGCCTGGCCTGCCTGAGGTGCTGCGGCTGTTGAGTGAAGAGTCATCCGGCTTTGTAGATGGGCTGAATCAGCTTTCCTCGCAGCCTGCTGCAAGGATTGCGCTCGGGATTATGATGGATGATCCCAAGACCAGAGACCCCATAAAATCTACCACAGCGCAGGCTCTGTCTTGGCTTTCTGATGAACGGCTTCGCAGTCTTGTCAGTGCCAGTTCCTTCGATCTCACCGATCTCATTAAGGGCGATGTAGATCTCTTCATTGCAGTTCCGACTGACTACAACGAAACACTGGCGCCGCTCTTTCGCTGGCTCTTGGCGGATATTTTTAATACCATCCGCAGGCATCGTCTGGCAGAACGATTGGTAATTTTTGTCGATGAAGCAGCGGCTCTAGGACGTTTTGAAGCGATATTAAAAGCGAGCGGGGAGCTTCCTGGATATGGCGCAAGCCTTTGGACATTTTGGCAAACCCGTCAACAAATGGTAGACACATACGGCGAAGCCGGTGCCGCTACGCTCCTTGGAACCGCAGAGATCGTAACGATCAGCGATGTCCCAGCTTCAGATCCTGATGAGAGCGAGCGATGGTCGAGAGCACTGGGTGATTACACAGTGTTGGTCGAAGCAAAAACCGCTGCAAAAAACGGCGAAAAACCCTCAATATCGACCTCGTCGCAAGAGGCTCGTCTCATGACGAAGGAAGAGCTCACCACCAATTCGGAAAGCGAAGTCATCGTGTTTGCTAATAGCAGATACTATGCTCGCCATCCGATTCGACTTCGAAAAACGGATGTCCTCACTGACAAACGATTTGTTGGGATCATTGCCGGCGTAAAACCGATTGGGCGCCTATAAATATGAATAACCTAGAATGTCTATGCTTGATTGCGCTCGGCTTCACTCAAGGATTGTATGGGATTGTTGGTGGGATCTTTGTTCAACCCGACGTCACACCGGCTTCGCGAAAGTAGTACATTTATTCGAAGGGGAGCCGGCAAATTGGTTTGTTGCTAATTTGCCGATCGCGATCTAGGGATTTTCGATAATCAAAGACGGGACTTCTATTTTTTCATATCCTTGCCTCGGGAACCAGAGTCTTAACGTTGCGTGGTCACCCCGGATCCGCAGAAGCTGCCAAGACTTGTCTGTTCCCATTCTCAAGTTTCGGATCAAGCCATCGGAATATAGGAATGGAATATCAATCGGTCGCGTGATTGTGGCCAAATGTGCCGTGTTGTACCAAGCGGTAAAGCTGTAAATTAACGCTATAGCAAGAAACAGCAGTGTGGTCGACGAGAAAAGCCGGGCAATTTGTCTCCGTTTGAATAGAGCTTTTACTGTCGCTGCGAGCGGCGCGCGATAATGACGCCGGGACGGCAAGTTCGCTCCCAATGAACGCGTCAATCGTAAAGCGTCTGCGCGAGTGAGCAACGGATCAGCAAAGTGGGCGATCCGCTCGCTCGGGAGCAATTGTAATAGTTCATTCAGGCGCGCCTGGCTTGAGCGTTCGACAGCGTGGAACGCGCGCTCGAAGCGCTTCGCCGCTTGGGCGTACTTCGCTTCCATCTGCTGTTTTGCGGTAGGCATACCGGCTACCCGACGAGCCATTCGGCCACCGGTCTCACTGCCAGCATCGCCTCCAGCCGGAATCTCTCGAGGTCGCGATGGATGCGAAGAGAAGGGCCGAGCCCATGCTTTTCCCTTAGCTTCGCCGGATCTAGCTTGGCGATTGTAGATAACCCGCCTGCTTGCAAATATTCTTCCGCGCCCTCCTCCAGGGACTGGTGCTCGAAGGATGAAACGATGACGCCTTCGCTTATCTTCTTCAGCGCGTTTGGGTGCACGGCGCCGGTCAGGCGATTTTCAATCAAGAAGAGAGCTTTGGCCCACGGTTTTGCCAGCGCCAGCAGGTTCGGAGCTTCGGCGAGGGCGGCTGGATCGTTGGTAACCACCACGCAAACACCGAACTCGACGCCTTCACTGGCGAGGAGTGGAGCGACTTCCGACAGCACTTTGAGGAACGTCATAGACGTGTTGGCGCCGACGTCGACGATGGTGGCCATCGGGGCTTTCTCGATCGCACTCAACACCGCGTCGAATTCGGCGCGTGAGGCCTTACCACCCGTCTTCTCGATCGCCTCCCGGTCCGCACGCATTTTGAAAAACTTTACGCGGTCGCCGAGTTCGCGCATGCGATGGCTCGAATCGATCTCGATGACGGGAGCACCGTCGACGGCCTCGGCAAGGGCGCGCGCGAACACCGTTTTGCCAACGCCGCCTTTTTCTTGTGCGATTAACAAAATACGAGGCATTGATCAGTCCTTTTTCAAAACGCTTTTGATGTTTTCAAGGGCCGCGCTGCGAATTTCGTCCTCGGTAGATGAAGGCTGAGGATCTGGTGCCACGGGACGCCTTGCGAGATCCGATGACAGGGATACACGACGGGCTGGCTCAATCGGGCGAAGCGGGGTGTCGCTCCTGACGCGGTTGCCAGCTTTGTTGCGAGCTTGGTCCTCGATCTGGCTAACGAGCGCAGTGAGACGGTGAGTGGTCAGCGGGATCCGGTCCCTGCCCTGCACGACCCCCTGATCGGCAAGAGCTGCGGCGATCGCAGACCAGGAGACGCCATCCTCGCGAAGCTGATAGATGACTGGAAGCGCCGCCCTGATCGCGCGAGTAGTGCCCGTCGTCTCGTGACCTGCTCTCGTCGGCAGGCGGGCCTTCTGGAGGCGCTTCGCGTCTTTGAGCAGTCTCTTTGGGTCCAGGGCCATGATAATCGACCCTAGCCCTGCCTGCCGACGACTAGCCAGTGCTAGTCATGCTAGTGGTTGCTAGTCTGTTGACTAGGTCGTGGACTCATAAAATCTGAGCCATAGCTTGAGGCAAGCGATTTTGGC
>CAXTJT010000013.1:0-98811 GCA_964244735.1 uncultured Tardiphaga sp. | reverse complement strand
TCAAGTGGATCGAGAAACGCCTGCCGATTTTCGGCCTCGCCCACTCGACGTTCGTGTCCTATCCGACGCCGCGCAACCTGAACTATTTCTGGACCTTCGGCGGGATCCTGTCGATGATGCTCGGCGTCCAGATCCTGACCGGGATCATCCTGGCGATGCACTACACGCCGGAATCGACGATGGCTTTCAATTCCGTCGAAAGCGTCATGCGCGACGTGAACTATGGCTGGCTGTTGCGCTATCTGCATTCCAACGGCGCATCGATGTTCTTCATCGCCGTGTACATCCACATGTTTCGCGGCCTCTATTACGGGTCGTACAAGGAGCCGCGCGAGGTGCTCTGGATCCTCGGTGTCATCATCTATCTGCTGATGATGGCCACGGGCTTCATGGGCTACGTGCTGCCGTGGGGCCAGATGAGCTTCTGGGGCGCCACCGTCATCACCAACCTGTTCTCGGCCATTCCCTATGTCGGCGAGAGCATCGTGACGCTGCTGTGGGGCGGTTATTCGGTCGGCAACCCGACGCTGAACAGGTTCTTCTCGCTGCATTACCTGCTGCCGTTCGTGATCGCCGGCGTCGTCGTGCTGCACGTCTGGGCGCTGCATGTCGCGGGCCAGAACAACCCGGCCGGCGTCGAACCAAAGACCGACAAGGACACGGTGCCGTTCACGCCCTACGCGACCATCAAGGATGGCTTCGCGATGGTGTGCTTCATGATTTTCTTTGCCTGGTTCGTGTTCTACGTGCCGAACTATCTCGGCGATCCCGACAATTACATTCAGGCCAATCCCGGCGTCACGCCCGCGCACATCGTGCCGGAATGGTATTATCTGCCATTCTACGCGATCCTGCGCTCGATCCCCTCGAAGCTCGGTGGCGTGGTTGCGATGTTCGGCGCGATTCTCGTTCTGGCTTTCTTGCCCTGGCTCGATTCGGCGCGCACCCGCTCGTCGCGTTATCGCCCGCTTGCCAAGCAGTTCTTCTGGATCTTCGTCGCGATCTGCATCGTGCTCGGCTGGCTCGGCGGCAAGCCCGCTGAAGGCAACTACATTATCGCCGGCCGCGTGTTGACCGCCTGCTACTTCGCCTACTTCCTGATCGTGCTGCCGATCCTGTCGCGGATCGAACGGCCGAAGGCGCTGCCGAACTCGATCGCCGACGACGTGCTCGGCAAGGGCGGCACCTCGCGGGCGATGGCCTCCAGCATTCTTGCGCTGGTGCTGGCCGGTGGCCTGATCGTCGCGGGCGGGCTGCAGAGCGCCAGGGCGGCCGACGAGCACGGCGGCGAATTGCCGCCGTCTCTGAAGTGGTCGTTCGCCGGTCCGTTCGGCAAGTTCGATCGCGCCCAGTTGCAGCGCGGCTACAAGGTCTACAAGGAAGTCTGCGCGACCTGCCATTCGATGAACCTGCTGCATTACCGCAACCTCGCCGACGTCGGCGGCCCCGGCTTCACCCCGGCGCAGGCTTTGGCCGTTGCGGCGGATACCAAGGTTCAGGACGGCCCCAACGATGCGGGCGACATGTTCGAGCGTCCCGGCCGTCTCGCCGATCCGTTCCCGAAGCCGTTCGCGAACGAGAATGCGGCCCGCGCGGCGAACGGCGGCGCGGCTCCGCCGGATCTGTCGCTGATGGCGAAGGCGCGCAATTACGAGCGCGGCTTCCCGCAATTCATCTTCGACTTCTTCACCCAGTTCCAGGAGAAGGGTCCGAACTATATCGACGCGCTTTTGCAGGGTTACGTCGATCCGCCGCCGGCCGATTTCAAGCTGCCGGACGGCGCCTATTACAACAAGATCTATCCCGGCCACGCCATCAAGATGCCGAAGCCGCTTTCCGACGATCAGGTCGCCTATGACGACGGTACCCCGACGAAGGTGGAGAACTACGCCAAGGACGTCGCCTCGTTCTTGATGTGGACCGCCGAGCCGCATCTCGAAGCGCGCAAGCGCATGGGCCTGCAGGTCATGATCTTCCTGCTCGTGCTGGCGTCGCTGCTGTACTTCACCAAGAAGCGGGTGTGGAGCGCGGTGCACTGAACTGCGACCTTCGTCATTCCGGGGCGCAGGCGGCTCTTGCCGCATGCAAGCCCGAAATCCTATCAACATGAACATGACCAGATTCCGGATATTCGTCAGCCGGCAAGCCGGCCTGACAAATTCCGCAATGACGACGCGCTTCGCTCAACATCCCAGCGCGCAGCCGTGCTTGCGCGGTTTGGAGCCGCCGGACAGCTTACCCTTCTCCCATTCGATCCAATCAGCGCGCCCACGCCGATCTCTGAAATTCCGATGGCGGCATTCGACATCGTCGTCGTGCCGTGTCCCTCGGGACGATCGCTGGGTTCGGCGCGCCTCGAGCTTGCCCGAACGAATGCAGGGCGGAATCCGCATTTCACAGGGCGCTTGTGTATGTTAAATAGCGCCTCCATTCGTCGACCGGGCCTGCAGGACTGTCGAGACGACGCAGGACAGCACAAGCGGAATAACAGGAGACTTCAATGAGCGGCGGAAGCAATTTCTGGGTGATTGGCGGCGAATTCGGCTCGATGAACTTCCACAAGCTGGTGGAAGGCTCGGCGCAGGTTCAGGGTCCGTTCAAGACCCGCAAGGACGCCGAAGACGCCTGGAAGATCGTCTCGGAAGAGAATCGCCACCGCGCTGGCGTTCGGTTTTCGATCGTCGAGGAACCGAACCGCACCGCCGGCTGATCGGTCGCCGGCGCGACGGCCATTCCGCGACGGCCCCTTCCGGTTCAGCCGGGAGGGGCCGTCGCCGTTTTGGCGCAAGACTCCGCTGGATAAGAGCAAGCCATTGTGAACAAACGGCCTTTTTTGCGCTATCGGTTGCTGATAGGTTAATGACAGCGGTTCCGGTGCAAAGGCAGCCACACGATGACGGACGCTCAGAATTTTGATGGTCCGGCCGAGCGTCCGATGCGGCTGCGTGACGCGCTGCGACAGGCCCGGATCGAGGCGGCCGGGCGCACCGGCGTGGTGGTCGATCTGCGCGACGCCGAAGTGGCGCGGCTGGAAATTCTCAGCGAAGCGCTCGACCCGCTGTTCAATGAAATCCCGGACCGCATCGATCTGTTCGATCGCGGCATCAGCCAGGGCGAGACGCCGCGGCTGTGGATCGATGTTGTCGCCCATATTGTGATGGGCCGCGACAAACGGCTCTATCGGTTCGTGCAGGATACGCGTCACGGCCGGCTGGTGATGGCCGAATCGCACGACACGGATGCGATCGTGAAGGCGGTTACGGACTATGTCGCGCGCCGCATGATCGAGCGCGAGCACGCGATGGTCGCGACGCCGGCGGCCGTCGCGACGGCGCCGCCGCCCAAACCGCGCGGCCGCGTGCTGAGTTTCGTATTCGGCGTTCTGGTCGGCATGGCGGCGTTGTTCGGTCTCGCGCTGCTGGTTGCGCAACGGGGGTTCTGAGAGGCTGTCATTGCGAGACGTATTTTATGTCGCGAAGGCGAGAAACAAAATGCTTCTCGCAATGACGGTGTCGTTCAGATCAACCTGATCCTTTTCAACTCCCGCATCTCGTCGCCATCGCTAAACCCGCGCACCGTCTGAACGCAGCGCCACGCAGCCGTGTCGCCGTCGATCGCGAACAGATTATACGCCGCCGCCGGCCGCGTGCCGTGCGCGATCGACGAGGCCGACGGCACGCAGACGACGGGGATTTTTCCGCGCGGACCATCGACATGAATCGTCGCGTGGACATGGTCGTGGCCGTGCAGCACCAGATCGACGCCGCGCCGCTTCAGGATGTCCATCACAGCCGGCGCATCCGTGAGCCGCTTCATGCTGTGCCGGGAGCGCAGCGGATGATGGATCAGCAGCACGCGAAATAACGGCTCGTTTGCCAACCCGGCCAGCATCGTATCGAGCGCGTGCAACTGCGCATCGCCGAGCCAGCCCGTCGCCATGAGAGGCGGCGTCGGCACGCCCGAGGAGACGCCGACCAGCGCGACCGGGCCGCGCCGCCGCAGAAACGGAAATCCGGCCGCGCCGTCGTCGCCGCGCAAAAACGGATCGAACGTCGCGCAAAATCGCTCCAGCGCGCCGCCCACGTAAGCATCGTGATTGCCGGGAATCAGCGTCACGTCGTGCGGCGTACCGACGCCTTGCAGCCATTGCAGCGACGGCGCCAGTTCGGCCTCGAGCGCAAGATTGACGAGATCGCCTGTGACGGCGATGTGGTCCGGACGCTGCGCCTGCATGTCGGCGACCAGCGCGCCGAGCACATCGCGGCGATGGATCGCGACGCGATTGCGCGTCCAGTTCAGATAGCCGAGAAGTCGCTTGCCGGCGAGATCGCGCAGCCGCGCCACCGGCAGCGGCGGCACATGCGGATCGGACAGATGGGCGAGGCAGAACGACATTTGCAGATCGTTCTGGCAATATCGCCACCATGACGCAAGCGCGAGGACATTGTCGAATTGAGATGACGAGCGTTCCCATGACGATCGATCCCATCCGCCGCGTCTGCGAGCCGGCTTTGCGAAAACTGCTTCATCTGTACTGGCGGATCGCGCGCGGCATGACGCTCGGCGCGCGGGCGGTGGTGATCGACGGCGACGGCCGCGTCTTTCTGGTCCGGCACTCTTACGTGTCGGGCTGGCATCTGCCGGGCGGCGGAGTCGAGGTCGGGCAGACATGCGAGGCCGCGATGCGCCGCGAATTGATGGAAGAGGGCCGCATCGATGTGCGCGGCGACGTCACGCTGCACGGCGTCTTCCTCAACGCCCAAGTCTCGCCCCGCGACCATGTCGCGATCTACGTCGTCCGGCAATTTCAGCAGGACAGGATGCCGGAGCCGAACCGCGAGATCACCGCCTGCGGCTTCTTTGCGCCTGACGCGTTGCCGGACGACACCACGCCGGGCACGCGCTTGCGGATCGCCGAAGTGCTGCAGGATATCCCACGGATCGCAACGTGGCGTTAGCCTTCGCTGTTTAAGATGGCGCGAAATCGTTAACAGCCATTAGGATTTTGCGATGGGCGCTTCGGAGTTGATACGCCAGACGCCCCTGCGCGGCGACATCGCCGGCATGACGCAGGCGTTGATGCAATTCGCCGACGATCTCGCGCCGCAGCCGGTGGCGGCAACGCCCCGCGTCGCGGTTCTCATTCCCTGTTTCAACGAGGCGGCCGCGATCGCCAAGGTCGTGGCTGATTTTCGCGCGGCGCTGCCCGACGCCGCGATCTACGTCTATGACAACAACTCGACGGACGGCACCGCCGATATTGCGCGCGCCGCCGGCGCAGAGGTGCGGTGCGAGCGGCGGCAGGGCAAGGGTCAGGTCGTGCGGCGCATGTTCGCCGACATCGATGCGGACGTCTATCTGCTGGTCGATGGCGACGCGACCTATGACGCGCCGAGCGCGCCGCGCATGATCGCGGCCTTGCGGGATCAGCATCTCGATATGGTCGTGGGCTTTCGCGTCGATCAGGCCGAAGCCGCCTATCGCCGCGGCCATCGCACCGGCAACAGGCTGCTGACCGGATTTCTCGCCTCGGTTTTCGGGCAGGCATTCAAGGACATCCTGTCCGGCTACCGCGTGTTCTCGCGCCGCTTCGTGAAATCGTTCCCGGTGCTGTCGGACGGTTTCGAGATCGAGACCGAACTCAGCGTGCACGCGCTCGAACTGGCGCTGCCGGTCTCCGAGATCGAGACGCCTTATTTTGCGCGCCCGGAAGGCTCCTTCAGCAAGCTCAACACCTATCAGGACGGCTTCCGCATCTTGTCGACCATCATCAAACTCTACCGGTCGGAAAAACCGCTGCGCTTTTTCAGCCTGATCGCGGCCGTCCTGGCTCTGATTTCGATCGGATTGGCAACGCCGGTCATCATCACCTTCGTCGAAGAGGGGATCGTGCCGCGGCTGCCGACGGCCGTCCTGTCGATGGGACTGATGATCGTCGCGGTTCTTGCGGTGTCGTCGGGACTGGTGCTCGATACCGTCACGCGCGGCCGCCGCGAGATGAAACTGCTGGCCTATCTGGCGCAGCCGACGCGTCGGCAATGACGGGCGGACGATGGACCGCATCGTCATGAGATGCTAATTCGCGCGGCAGCATGAACGATCTGTCCCTCACGATCGCCCAGGAGACCGTCAACGATGCGCAGATCATCGAGCGGCTGCATGCCCGCACCTTCGGGCCCGGCCGCTACGTGCTCAGCGCCTATCGGCTGCGCGAGCATGTCGATCACCGGCTCGATCTGTCATTCACGGCGCGGATCGGCACGCTGCTGGTCGGCTCGGTGCGGCAATTGCCGATCCGCATCGGCCCGGCCAAGGCGTTGCTGCTCGGGCCGCTGACGGTGGAGCCGCCGTTTCGCAGCCGCGGCGTCGGCCGCAAGCTGCTCGACCGCGCCATCGCGGATGCGCGCAACGCGGGCCAGACGCTGATTCTGCTGGTCGGCGACGAGCCCTATTACAGCCGCGTCGGCTTTCGGACGATTCCGAAAGGCACGGTGACGATGCCTGGTCCGGTCGATGCCAGGCGCCTGCTCGTGCTCGAGCTGGCCGATGGCGCGTTTGACGGCGTGTCCGGGCCGATCAAGCCGGACTGGGATTTCGCGCGAGATTGAAGCTCGTTGTGCCGTCACCTGCCGCAACACCTACCGCCGTCATCTCCGCCGCTTGCGCGGGGATCCAGTATTCCGTGACGCTCAGGATAAAACGCTCACATCGCGGGGACGACGCCGGCTGTGTTTCTAAAACTTCAAATTCGCGAACGCCCGCACGCCGATGCCGGGCAGCAAGATCTCGTCCTTGTTGAACGCGACGGCGCTGCGGATCTTCTCGTTCAACAGATTGTTGCCGAGCACGCCGACATAGAGTTCGCGGGCCCCGAATGCACGCGGATCGAGCGCGGTCTTGTAGCTGATCTCGGCCTTCAGCAGATTGTAGCCTGCGGTCGGCGTTTCCGCGATCTCGGCGACGTCGTTTTGCGCGAAGGCATGCAGCAGGTTGACGCGCGCGAGCCAGTTGGCGTCGCGCCAGAACAACCCGCCGCCGGCGCGCACCGGCGGGATGCGCGGCACGTTGGTGCCGTCCGCGAAGGTCGCGCGCACGACGTCGAACTGTGTCTCGACGCCCCATGTGCCGCCGTAGATTTTCGACACGTCGAGCTGGCTCTGGAATTCGCCGCCGCGGAACGTCGCGTCGCGCTGCGAGTAGACCGCCTGATTCAGCTCAGTCTCGACGCCGCAGGAGTCGAAATCCTCGCCGCACATGACGCCGGTCAGGCGGCGATAGATGAAGTTGTTGAACCTGGTGTAATAGGCCGTCGCCTCGAAGCGCAGCGGCCCGGTGGCGCGGCGCAGGCCGACCTCGATGGTCTGCGCGGTCTCGATCTTGAGGTTCGGATTGCCGATGTCGAACGTCACGGTCGCATCGTGCGCCCCGCGCGAAAACAACTCGGCCGCCTTCGGTGCGCGCTCGACATATTGCGCGGTGACGCTGCCGACGAGATCATAGGGCAGCGTTTGAATGAGACCGACGCTGCCGCTCTTCGGCGTGAACGCCACGTTGCGCGCGGTGCTGATCTGCGTCGCACCGTCCGGCAGGAAGTCAGCCGGAAAATCCGGCGTCGTGCCGCTCAGGCTGACATGCTCGATGCGGGCAGCGACCTGCGCCTTCGTCGTCTCGCTGATTTTCAACTCGTTGAACACATAACCTGCGAGCCGCGAATTGGTGTTCGGGCTGAACAGCCCGTTATACAGCGCGCCCGGATTGTCAGGGCTCGACGCCGTCAGGTCCTGATGTCCGGCCTGGACGCCGATCGCCGTCGTCACCGCCGCGAAGCGCGCATCGAACGGCGCCAGTTGCACTTCGAGCCGGCCTTCCTGTTCGCGATTGGTGAAAGTCTGGCGCACGCCGTCGGTCGACGGATCGGTCGGATCGGCGAGGCCGATTTCATTGTGCTTGTAGTCGGTGGCGCCGAGCCAGAAACGGATCGCGTCGACCGCCGCCGAATCGGGGCGGTATTCGCCCTTGGCCGTGACCTTGGTTTGCTTTGCGTCGATGCGCGTCCGCGTGCTGTTCGGCTCGATGCCGGGAATGCCGTAAAGCGCGTCGGCCTGCGTCACCGCCGCGCCGACGAAGCCGCCGTCGAAGATATACGAGCCGCCGACCGATGCGCCGCTGCTCTGCGAAAAGGAATTGGCCTGCTTGCCGTTGAACGACTGGCTCGGGTCGGTGAGATAGGGATAGGCGGGAATGAAATAATCGCCGCCTTTGCGGCCATAGGCGTCGGCGTGAACGGCGACATTGCCGCCGGCGGCATCGAGCAAGACGGCGCCTTCGACCCCGCGATCGACCGAATTCACGGCCGTGCGGGTTTCGGCCGAGAGGCAACCCGGCTGCGCGATCGGCGCGGCCTTCACCGGCAGGCCGTAGCTCTGGAACGGGGCGGCGCAAGCGGGCAACGCATCGGGAATGCGGTTGTTGGTGGCGGAGACGACGCCGCCGATCGAGGTCGAGCCGTAGCGCAGCGCGGCCGGGCCGCGGATGACCTCGATTTGGCCGGTCGCCAGCGGATCGACCGGCACGAAATGGTCTTCGCCCAGATCGGATGCGCCGCCGCTGCCGACGCCGTTCTCGACGATGCCGACGCGATTGCTGTCGAGGCCGCGAATGATCGGCCGGCTCGACGATCCCGGCGCGAAGCTCGATCCGGTGATGCCCGGCTTGCTGTTGAGGAGATCGCCGA
The DNA here is from genome assembly GCA_964244735.1 of uncultured Tardiphaga sp. Classification (GTDB taxonomy): domain Bacteria; phylum Pseudomonadota; class Alphaproteobacteria; order Rhizobiales; family Xanthobacteraceae; genus Tardiphaga. Next base: position 90,077 of record CAXTJT010000013.1, on the reverse strand, counting down.
GCGAACCGCCGCCATTGCGACGGATCTCGTCATTCGGCACCACGGTCACGGTGGCGAACTGGTCGGTGACGACGGGCAATTCGCCCTGCACCGGCGCTTGTGTGGCAGCCACGACAGGCTGTTGCGGTTGCGGCGTCGCCGGCTGATTGCGCGCGGGGCCGCGCGAGACGCGGACCGGCGTCGGCTGCGCGACCGGCTTGCGGCGCACGATCGGGCTGGGCGCCGTCACGGTGATGCCGGGCAGAGCGGTCTGCGCGGCAGCGAGATCGGCTGCGCCGATCAAGAGCAGCATTGAGCCGCCGGAGAGACAAAACGAGCGTGCGATGAAACGGGACATGATCCTCAAACCTCTGATCGCGCCGCCACATCAGCGACAGCGCATTCGACGGAGCCGCAACGCAGGTTGCGGCGTTGAAACGGTCGAACTCAGGAGGCGGGGGGGCCGCGGGGCTGGAACGGGCCATGGGCGGGGTCGAGATGCGCGAAGCCGGCATCGGTGGCGCGATGGACGAATGACACCGCTTCCGGCAAATGCAGGATCGGCGACGAACTGAACAACGCCGTCGCGGCCATCGCGACGACGGCGCAGATCGCGCAAGGGTCGGTCGGCGGCCGATGGTTCTGCTGGTCGTGATCGTCGGGCGCGGGTTGATCGGCGGGAACGAAGCCGGTTTCGGCGTCGATCGCGGCCGCGACCAGGGCCATGTAGGACGGCGAGGTGGCCTTGACGGTCTGCGCCCGCAGCGGATGCGCATGGCCGAACGCGAGCACGAATTGGAGCGCCAGCGCCAGCAGCGCCAGTTGCGATCCAAGTCTGATGTGCCTGCGAAACCAGCCCATACCCAATGCGTCCCGCACCGCGCCCCGTCGGTTCAACCGCCGGCGGAATTTCGCGATGTTATAATGTAACATCGGCGGGATCAGGTGGGGCGTCAACGCCGCTGCGGTGTTGCCGCATAGAATGCAGTGACGTGTGGGATTACGGCAACGTTACGTCTCCCCTCCCCCTCTTGGCGGGGAGGGGTCGGGGGTGGGGGGGACTATTCAATCGCCAAGCGCGACGGACCCCCCTCCCCAACCCTCCCCCGCAAGGGGGGAGGGAGCGCGCTGCCGACGACGATGCGTGTTCGACTACCTTGACTCCCGCAGCCATGTCGCGGCGAAGGCGCCGAGCAGCAACAGCAGCCCGATCAATCCCGCGAACACCGGCAGCACGCCGACGCCACGCACCACGCTGGCGTCGCGCATCCGCACGCCCATCCAGCCGTCGCCGCGAAACACGCTCGTCGCGCGCACCGGCACGATCCGCGGAACGCTGACGCTGCCATTGTCGGCGACCCGGATCGCATCGCCGCCGGTCACTTGCGCCAGCGGCTTTAGCGCATCGACCGTCGATGTGACTTCGGAGAATTCGCGCGGATTGGTCGGGCCGACATTGATCAGCGCCTTCAGCGTGCCGTCGGTCGCCTGCCACAGGCCGAGTTCGTCGGCGCTCACGGCCGCGCGCCACAGGCCCGGTTCGCCGTCGCTGAGCGTGAGCTGCTTCGCCGTGCCCGACGGCGAGGTCAGCGTCACCGGCGCGACGGTGTCGGCCATGGTCTGGCGCAGCACCACGAGGTCGCGGCCCTGCACCTGCAGCCGCAGCGCCTCTTCGTCGAGGTCCGGCTGCTTCATCAGCCAGTGCGACATCCGCCGCAACAGATCGAGATGCGGTCCGCCGCCTTCATAGCCGCGCGCCCACAGCCAGATGTGATCCGACAACAGCAGCGAGACACGGCCCTCGCCGTAGCGCGCGAGAAACAACAGCGGCTTGCCGTCCGCGCCGGTCATCACCGGCGGCGTCGTCGCGTTGCGGGTCTCGACGCTGCGGAAGAACCGGCTCCATTTCGGCGGCTCGCTCGCACTGCCTTCGAGCCCGCGCGTCACCGGATGGCGTTTGCCGATGTCGGACAGATGCGCATAAAACGGCTTCTCGGTGACGCCCACCGGCTCCGCCGGCAGCACCGAATCCAGCGGCGTGCGCCAGATGCTCGTCGACGACGCGTAATCCGGCCCGGCCGACACCAGCACCGCGCCGCCGTTGCGGACATAGCGCGCGATGTTGTCGAAATACGAGATCGGCAGCACGCCCTGCCGCGCGTAGCGATCGAAGATGATGAGCTGGAATTCGTTGATCTTCTGCTGGAATAGCTCGCGCGTCGGAAAGGCGATCAACGATAATTCATTGATCGGCGTGCCGTCCTGCTTTTCCGGCGGCCGCAGGATCGTGAAATGCACGAGGTCGATGCTGGCGTCGGATTTCAACAGGTTGCGCCAGGTCCGTTCGCCGGAATGCGGTTCGCCGGAGACCAGCAGCACGCGGAGCTTGTCGCGCACGCCTTCGATCGCGACCACCGCGCGGTTGTTGACGAGCGTCAATTCGTTTTGCAGCGGCGAGGCTTCGATCTCGACGATGTTCTGGCCGGCATGCTTGATGTTGATCTCGACATTGACGGTCTCGCCGGACAGCACCGTGCGCTCGCCGATCACGTCGCCGTCGCGCCGCACGACGACCTTCGCGCGTTCGCCCGTCACGCCCTGATCGTCAAGCCGGTAGGTGATGGTCTGGGTCTGGCCGACGATGCCGAAACGGGGCGCGGCCGTCACGGCGATGCGACGATCGCGTTCGTCCTTGCGGCCGGTGATCAGCGCATGGACCGGCGCGGAAAAGCCGAGCGCCGCGGCGTTGGCCGGGATGTCGTGGACGCGGCCGTCGGTGATGAGAAACGCACCGGCGACGCGGTCGGTCGGCACGTCGGACAAGGCCGAGGCCAGCGCACCGAACAGCCGCGTGCCGTCGGTCTCGCCGTCCGCTTGCCCGGCCTCGACGACGCGCACGTCGAGGCCCTTGACCTCCTTCAGCCGCGCGACCAGTTGCTCTTGCGCCTGCGCGGTCTCCTTCGTGCGCTCGCCGAAATTCTGGCTCGGGCTCTTGTCGATGACGACGGCGGCGACCGACGACAGCGGCTCGCGGTCCTCGCGCGTGAACGACGGATTGGCCAGCGCCAATAAAATCAGCGCCAGCGCGGCGACGCGGATCAGCGTGCCGCGGGTGCGGCCGAGCAGCAGGATCGCCGCGATGACGATCACGGCGGCGAGGCCGATCCACAGGACCAGCGTCGGGACGAGGGGCGCGAAGACGATGCCGTATTGCATTTAGACGTCCACTCCGGATGCGGCATACCCCCTCTCCCATGGGGAGAGGGTTGGGGTGAGGGGGTACGGCTTCTCGATAGATCGGTCCCCCCTCACCCGACCGTCTTCGCTTCGCTCTGCCGGTCGACCTCTCCCCGGCGGGGAGAGGTGAAGCTGTGCATGTTGCAAGGTAACGACGGTCATCACTGCCCCAACCGCTCGATCAGCGCCGGCGCGTGGACCTGATCGGCCTTGTAGTTGCCGGTCAGCGTGTACATCACGATGTTGACGCCCGCCCGGAACGCGAATTCGCGCTGGCGCGGTTCGCCGGGCGTCAGCGGCAGCATCGGCTGGCCGTCGGGCCGCATCGCCCAGGCGCCGGCAAGATCGTTGGAGGTGATGATGATCGGCGACACGCCGTCGCCGCCGCGCGCCGGGCGGGTCGCGCTGTCGTCTTCATTGTCGTCGCGCGGCAACGTCTCGACCCAGGTCTGCCCTTCGTTGAAGCGGCCGGGGAAGTCGCGCAGCAGAAAGAACGTCTTGGTCAGCACATGCTCGCGCGGCACCGGCTCCAACTCGGGGACATCCAGCGAAGCGAGGACGCCGCGCAGCGCCAGCATGCCCGGCGTCTGCGATTGTCCGTCCGGGCCGGGCGGCGCTTCGATCGCATCGCGGGTGTCGAACAGCACCGTGCCGCCCTGCTTCATGTAGGCGTCGATGCGGTTGATCGCGTCGGGAGACGGTTTCGCTGCCCCCGGCACGACGGGCCAGTAGATCAGCGGGAAGAATGCCAACTCGTCCTTGGCCGGATCGATGCCGACGGGCTCGCCGGCTTCCAGCGCGGTGCGCTGCGCAAGAAACAGCGTGAGGCCGGATAGACCGGCCCTGACGATCGAATCGACATCGGCGTTTCCGGTAACGACATAAGCGAGCCGCGTCTGGGCGACGGCCTTGATGGCGAAATCGTCGCTGGCCGCCGAAGGCGATGGCGTCGGCTTCTGACCCTGCGGCTGTTGCTTGGGAGCCTGTTTCGGCGACTGCGCCTGCGACGGCGCGGGCAGTGCGGCGAGCGACGCCAGGGCGAACCCCAGCAGCAAGGCCGCCGTCGCGGTGCGCCGCCGGCGCAGCAGCGACGCGATGCCGCCGCCAAGCAATGCGATGATGATCGCATCGATCAGAAACAGCGCGAGTGACGACGACAGCAGCATGCCGCGCAGATCCCGTGGTTCGAGAGACGTATAGCCGCCACGCTGCGCCTTCAGCGCCGAGGAATCCAGCGGCGCGATGCGGTCGGCCGCGGCCAGCGTGTTCACCGCGAGCGGACCGTCGGCGGGGCCGTAGAAGCCGGGCGGATGCTCCAGCGTGGCGCGGTCGCGATAGTCGGCGGCCAGCGGCTTTGCGGTCGAGGGCGGCGGACCGAACGCACCGAAGCCGTCGAGCGTGCGCAACGGCGCGACCGTCTCGGTCTTGACCTCGCCGGCGACGCCTGCGCCGGGCGTGGACGTATAACCCGACATGTCGACGATCCGCCGCAGCATCTCGACGAAAGTGCCGGACAACGGCAAATCCGACCAGCGCATGTCGGCGCTGACATGGAACAGCGAGACCACGCCCTTGCCGCGCCGCTCGCCGGTGACGAGCGGCGTGCCGTCGACCAGCGAGGCCCAGCTTCGCGTCGCAAGCTTGGCGTCCGGCTCGGCCAGCACCTGACGATTGACGGTGATGTCCTTCGGCACCGGCAGCCCGGCGAACGGCCCGTCCGCTGCGAAGCTCGCCAGGTTCTGCGGCTTCTCCCATGTCAGGCTGCCGCCGAGGCTGCGGCCGCCGCGCCGCAGCTTCACCGGCACCAGATCGTCGTCGGCCTGCGCCAGACGCGGACCGGCGAAGCGCACCAGCACGCCGCCCGCATCGACCCAGGCGGTGAGGCGATCGCGAATCTCGGGGGCGAGCGCGCCGACATCGGCGAGCACGATCATCGGCAGCTTCTGGTCGAGGAATTGCGCGATCGTCTGCGCCGCGGAGCCGCGATCGCCGAGCCGCACGTCGGCGAAGGGCGCGAGCGCGCGCGTGAGATAGAAGGTCGAGGCCAAAAGCGGCTGCGCGGTGTCGCTGGTCGCGCCGGAGACGATGCCGATGGCGCGCCTGCGCCAGCGCTTGTCGAGCAGTTGCACGGCGCCGGCCGACCGCTCATTGGCGATCTCAAGCCGTGCGATGTCGTTGCGCAATTCGACCGGCAGGTCGAACGCCGCGTCGGTCTCGCGATCGGCCGCCGTGAAACTGAACGGCGCCTCCGCGATCGGCGCGCTCTTCTGGTCGAGCGCACGGACGATGCCGCCATCGACGCCCCCAGCTTGCGCACGCAACACTTTCACGGTCATCTTCGCGGCGGCGTTCTCGGCCGCCGCCAAAGCCCGCGCCGGAGCCGCGCCGCCTTCGATGATCGTCAAGGGCCGGTCGCCGACGATCTTGCCGAGGCCCTCGACGAAGTCGGGCCCGCGCCCGGTATCGACGCCGTCCGACAACCATACCAGATCGCTCTGGCCCATCGCCTTCAGAAAACGTTCGATCGCCGGCAACGTCTCGACGCGCTCGACGGCGTAGGGCTTCGGCGACAATTGCCGCAAGGCCACGCGTGCGGTGCCGGCCGGCATCAGCGTGATGTCCCTGGTCGGCTCGGACAATGGAATCAGCGCCACGGCGCGGCGGTCATTGTCGGCGGCGGCGATCAATTCGTCGGCGGTCTTGATGCGCGCATCCCAGCTTGACGCAGCGCTCCATCCGTCATCGATCAGCATCACCAGCGGGCCTGATCGGCCGGCCGCACCCGCCTGCGGATTCCAGATCGGCCCGGCGGCTGCGAAAATAATCAGCGCCGCCGCCAGCAGACGCAGCAGCGTCAGCCACCAGGGCGAGCGCGACGGCGTCTCTTCCTTCGGCACGATGTCGAACAGCAGCCGCGTCGGCGGAAACGCAACGCGCTGCGGGCGCGGCGGCATCACCCGCAACAGCCACCACAGAACCGGCAGGCTGATCAGGCCGAGTAGCATCAGCGGTTGCGCGAAGCTGAGCGGAAAGCCTGCGATCATGCGTGTGCGTCCGATCCGCTGTGCGCCGTCTGATGCTGATGTCCGACCGCAAGCCCTCCGGCGCCCATGCGGGCGTGGATCGCGAACAGCAATTCGGTCGGCCCGCGATCGGTGCGATGGACTGTAAAGCTCCAGCCGAAATCGTCCGCTGCCGCACGCAAGGCCGCGCGGTGATTGGCGATGAGGGCCTGATAGTCCGTGCGCCAGGTCTGCGCGCGCCCGGCGGTGATGCTGCCGCCGCCTTCGGGCTCGACGAATTCGACGCGGCCCGAATAAGGCAGCGTCTCTTCGGCGGGATCGACGATCTGGACGACATGGCCGCGGGCGCCATTGGCCGCGAGTTGACCGATGGTGCGGCGGATCTCGTCCGGCGCGCTCCATAGGTCCGACAGCAGCAGCACTTCCGAGAACGGAGCCGGCGCGAAATTCGGCGGCAGGCTCAAACGCTCGGCGGTGTCGTGCAGGATGACCTGCGCCAGCTTCTCGATGATGTTGCGATTGGCGCTGGGCCGCATCAGCTCGGGAATGCCGACCCGCTCGCCGCCTTGCACCAGCACCTCCGACAGCGCGAAGGCGACGACGATGGCGCGATCGAGCTTGCTCCATTCGCTCAAATGCGAGCTGAAGTTCATCGAGGCCGAACGGTCGATCCACAACCAGATCGTATGCGACGCCTCCCATTCGCGCTCGCGCACATAGAGATGGTCGTCCTGCGCCGAGCGCCGCCAATCGACATTGTTCGAGGGCTCGCCCGAGACAAAGCGGCGGTATTGCCAGAAGTTTTCGCCGGAGCCGGCGCGGCGTCGGCCATGCAAGCCGTGAAACACGGTGGCGGCGACGCGTCGTGCCTCCAGAATCAGGCGCGGCAGGCGTGCCGCCAGCTTCTGGCTTTTGCCGATGCCGGCCGTGACGGCATCGTTTTCGGTCATGTCGCGCCGTTTATCGGCCATTCCGATCTTATCCGATCCGCGATTTCAAGAGCTTGACGACATCCGGGATGGTCTTGCCTTCGGCGCGGGCCGAGAACGTCAAGGCCATGCGGTGCTTCAGGATCGGCTCGGCGAGATCGAGCACGTCGTCGATCGACGGCGCCAGGCGGCCGTCGAGCAACGCGCGGGCGCGCACCGCCAGCATCAGCGACTGGCTGGCGCGCGGGCCGGGGCCCCAGGCGATCCATTTGCCGGCCTCGCCTGCGTCCGGTCCCGGACGCGCGGAGCGGACGAGCGTGAGAATCGCCTCGACCACCGAATCGCCGACCGGCAGACGACGCACAAGACGTTGCGCCGAGATCAGCGTCTCGGTGGTCATCGCGGCCCTGGCCAGCGTTTCGTCGGCGCCGGTGGTCTCGAACAGGATGCGGCGCTCGGCGTCGCGATCCGGATAATCGACGTCGATTTCCATCAGGAAGCGGTCGAGCTGCGCTTCCGGCAGCGGATAGGTGCCTTCCTGTTCCAGCGGGTTCTGCGTCGCCAGCACGTGGAACGGCTTCGGCAGGTCGTGCCGCGCGCCGGCGACCGTGATGTGCTGCTCCTGCATGGCCTGCAACAGCGCCGATTGCGTGCGCGGCGAGGCGCGGTTGATCTCGTCGGCCATCAGCAGTTGCGCGAAGATGGGACCGGACAAAAATCGGAACGACCGTTTGCCGGCGATGCTCTCGTCCAGCACTTCCGCGCCGAGGATGTCGGAGGGCATCAGATCCGGCGTGAACTGCACGCGCTTGGCGTCGAGCCCGAGCGTGGTGCCGAGCGTCTCGACAAGCTTGGTCTTGGCCAGACCGGGCACGCCGATCAGCAGCGCGTGGCCGCCGGACAGGATCGTGACCAGCGTGTTCTCGATGACGCGTTCCTGGCCGTAGATGACGGTGGAAATGGCATCCCGCGCGGCGCGGATATTGGCGGAGAGCGTTTCGGCGGACCGAACGATGACGTCTTCGAGCTTTTCCACACTGTCTGCGCCGGCCATCGTCACTCCTTGCATGCGACGCCGGGTTGCGGCGTCTGTCTCCGAGAAAGGCATATTATCCAGACTGGCGGATTTGTTGCGTGAAACAATCCCCATATACTCGTCTGACACTACAGCTCCGGCCCGTCAGCCGGAATCACGATGGTGCGAGGCAGATGGCGCCCGGCATGCAACCGAAACGTTGCATCGATCGTGCCAGCATGAAGCAGGGTTGAGGATAACAATGGCGAAGCAAGGGCAGGGCGCAGCCGCTCAACAGCCAGCGGTGCGCAGCCTCGACGGGCTCACGACGGCGGCAAAAGACGCCGCGGGAACCAGCAAAGGTAAAGGGCTGCCGCCTGTTCATTTGTGGAATCCGCCGTTTTGTGGCGATCTCGACATGCGGATCGCCGCCGACGGCACATGGTTCTATCTCGGCACGCCGATCGGCCGCCCGGCTCTGGTGCGGCTGTTCTCGACCATCCTCAAGCGTGAGGACGGCAAGCACTTCCTCGTCACGCCGGTCGAAAAAGTCGGAATCAAAGTCGATGACGCGCCATTCCTTGCCGTCGAGATGGCCAATGACAAAGACGACAACGGCCAGCGGCGGCTGCGCTTTCGCACCAATGTCGATGACTGGGTGGATTGCGATGCCGATCACCGGCTGCGGTTCGAGTCCGGCGCGGAAGACGGGCTGATGCCCTATCTGCATGTCCGCTCTGACCTCTGGGCCAAGGTGACGCGCGCGCTGTATTACGATCTCGTCGAACTGGGCGAGGAGCGCGTGGTCGATGGCAGGGCCATGTTCGGCGTGGCGTCCGGTGATGATTTCTTCGCGATGGCCGATGCCGAACAGGTGAGGGCGGCGCGTTGACGGAAGCGATGCGGACGTCGGACATCGACGCGAATGCGGCCGATGGCGACATCACGTCGCGCGAATTCTTCGCTCGCGCGCGCAGCCAACTGACCTTCGACGTTCCGCCGGCGCTGACCGACGCCGCGATCATTCCGGCGACAAGCGACGCCGGCAATGACCGGATGCTTCAGATCGTCGCGCAGGAACTGCCTGTTCGTCCGGCGGCGGTGCTGATCGCCGTGGTCGCCCACGCCGAGCCGACGGTCATCCTCACCCAGCGCGCCGCGCATCTCAACGACCACGCCGGCCAGATTTCGTTTCCCGGCGGCAAGATCGACGGCGCCGACGCCTCGCCGCTCGATGCGGCGCTGCGCGAGGCCGAGGAGGAAATCGGGCTCGATCGTTCTTTCGTCGAGCCGATCGGCTATCTCGATCTTTACGGCACCGGCTTCGGCTTTCGCATCCTGCCGACGGTGGCGCGGGTCAAACCGGGTTTCGATCTGCGCATCAATGAAAGCGAAGTGGACAACGCCTTCGAGGTGCCGCTGTCGTTCCTGATGGACCCCGCCAACCACCAGATCCACAGCAAGGAATTTCGCGGCGTTGCGCGCTCCTATTACGCGATGCCGTTTGCCGAGCGTTACATCTGGGGCGCCACGGCCGGCATTCTGCGCGTGCTTTATGAACGGATTTACCTCGCATGATCCGTCCCGTGTTGACCGAAGTCGGCATCTTCCTCGTTCCGTTTGCCCTTTATGCGGTCTGGCTCATCGCCAACCGCAATGGCGTGCTGGACCAGACGTCATGGCCCGCGCGTATCGTCGCCAAGCTGGTATTCGGCGCGTTGCTGCTCGTGGTGATCAGCCTCATCCTGCTGGCGCATTTTTCCGGCGCCGCGCCGAATGCGACCTACACGCCCGCGCGCGTCGACGACAAGGGCAACCTCATTCCGGGCACTGACAAATGACGTCGCCGCCCAGCCTGCGCAATGCGTCGTGGCTGGCGGAGCCGGCCCTGCGGCGGCTGTTCGATCTGCTCGATGCCGATGGCGAGGACGCGCGCGTGGTCGGCGGCGCGGTCCGCAACGCGCTGATGGGCCTGCCGGTCGGCGAGAAGGACATCGCGACCACCGCCGCGCCGGACGAGGTGATGCGCCGTGCCAAGGCGGCCGGCATCAAGGCCGTGCCCACGGGCCTCGCGCACGGCACGGTGACGCTGGTGATCGACGGCGAGCCGTTCGAGGTGACGACCTTGCGCGAGGACGTCGAGACGTTCGGCCGCAAGGCGAATGTCGCCTTCGGCCGCAACTGGGCCACCGACGCGCAGCGGCGCGATTTCACGATCAACGGATTGTCGGTCTCGGCCGATGGCCTGGTGCACGATCATGTCGGCGGGCTTGCCGACATCGCCGCGCGGCGCGTCCGCTTCATCGGCGATCCCGACACGCGCATCGCCGAGGACTATCTGCGCATCCTGCGTTTCTTCCGCATCCATGCGTCCTATGGCGACGGCGCGCCGGATCGCGCTGCGCTGCTGGCCTGCATCCGCGGTCGGCAAGGCATCGCATCGCTGTCGGCCGAACGCCTTCGCATGGAGATGCTGAAACTGATGGTCGCCGCAGGCGCGCCGGCCGCCGTCGCGGCGATGGGCGAAAGCGGACTGCTGCTGGCCGTCATCGGCGGCGTCCCCTATCCCGGCGTGTTCAAGGCGATGTTCGATGCGGAGTCCGCGCTCGGGCTTTCGCCCGATCCGATGCGCCGTCTTGCCGCGCTCGGCGTCGCCGTGACGGAGGATGCCAGGCGGCTGTCTGCGCGATTGCGGCTGACCAATGCTGAAAGCAAGAGCCTGGATTCGATGGGGCATCGCTGGTGGCGGCTCGGCGACACCGACGAGGCCCTGGCCAAGCGTCGGCTCTACCGGCTCGGTCCGGCCCGGTTTCGCGACCGTGCGATGCTGGCCTGGGCCCGCGCCGGCCGCGCCGCCGATGCATCGGCATGGCGCGATCGGGTGACGTTGCCGCAGCGCTGGACCGCGCCGGTGTTTCCCTTGAAGGCGGCGGACTTCATCGCGCGCGGCATTTCCGCCGGACCGGGACTCGGCCATGTGCTGACCCTGGCCGAAGACGCCTGGCTGGCGGCGGATTTCCCGTTGGATGACGTTGCGCTGTCGGCCATCGCCGACGAGACGGTCGCGCGGTTTCAGCGCGATCATCGGCTTTGATTTTCGCGCATTGCCGTCAATCGATCGGCAGCGCGCTCCCCTCCCCCTTTTGGCGGGGAGGGGTCGGGGGTGGGGGGCTCCGACGTAAAATGCCCCCTCACCCGACTTTGCTTCGCAAAGTCACCCTCTCCCACGAGGGGAGAGGGAAAAACCCGCGGCATGGCCGTTTGACCACTCTGTCGCTGCGGGATACGACCAGTCACCAAAGTCAATATTGACTTACAATGCGGCGCCCCATGTCCCACAACACCTTCGGCCATCTGTTTCGCGTCACGACCTTCGGCGAGAGCCACGGCGTCGCGATCGGCTGCGTGGTCGACGGCTGCCCGCCCCGCATCCCGTTGAACGTCGAGGACATCCAGTTCGATCTCGACCGCCGCAAGCCCGGCACCTCGCGCTTCACCACGCAGCGGCAGGAAGCCGATATGGTGAAAATCCTGTCCGGCGTGATGGTCGATGACACGACCGGCCAGCAGGTCACGACCGGGACGCCGATCGCGCTGGAAATCGCCAACACCGACCAGCGCTCGAAAGATTATTCCGACATCAAGGACAAGTTTCGTCCGGGTCATGCCGACTTCACCTATGAAGCCAAATACGGTCTGCGCGATTATCGCGGCGGCGGGCGCTCCTCGGCGCGCGAGACCGCGAGCCGCGTGGCCGCCGGCGCGATCGCGCGGCGCATCGTGCCCGGACTCAATGTGCGCGCGGCGCTGGTGCAGATGGGGCCCCACGCCATCGATCGCGCCAATTGGGACTGGGATGAGGTCGGTCGAAATCCGTTTTTCTGCCCGGACAAGGACAAGGCCGCGTTCTATGCGGATTATCTCGACGGCATCCGCAAATCGGGCTCGTCGATCGGCGCGGTGATCGAGGTCGTCGCCGACGGCGTGCCGGCGGGTCTCGGCGCGCCGATCTATGCGAAACTGGATGGCGATCTCGCGGCGGCGTTGATGAGCATCAATGCGGTGAAGGGCGTCGAGATCGGCGACGGGTTTGCGGCGGCGGCGTTGTCCGGGGAAGAGAACGCGGACGAGATGAGGATGGGCAATCACGGCCCGTCATTCCTGAGCAATCATGCCGGCGGCATTCTCGGCGGCATCTCGACCGGGCAGCCGGTGGTGGCGCGATTCGCGGTCAAGCCGACATCGTCCATCTTGTCGCCGCGCAGGACGGTCGATCGCAACGGCGGCGACACCGACATCCTGACCAAGGGCCGCCACGATCCCTGCGTCGGCATCCGCGCGGTGCCGGTCGGGGAAGCGATGATGGCTTGCGTGATCGCGGACCATTATCTGCGGCACCGGGGGCAGGTGGGGTAGCGGAAAGTAAAGCAAAGCAGTGAAGCGATGGCAGCGCGCTCCCTCGCCCCGCTCTTGCGGGGAGAGGGTTGGGGTGAGGGGCGAGCGACCCGCGATTGCCGGGCTGGCGTTTTCGTTGGTGCTAGGCCCCTCACCCGGCTCCTAAGAAGGAGCCGACCTCTCCCCGTAAGAACGGGGAGAGGTGAAGCAGAGCAGTCAGGCTTACGATTACTCCTCCGGCTCCGTCGTGAACAGCAGCGGATAGCCCTTGGCGCGGCCGGCATCCGTCGCCCGCGTCGCCTTGGTCTCGGCGACGTCGCGCGTGAAAACCGCCACCACGCAGACGCCGCGCTTGTGCGCCGTCAGCATCACCTTGGCGGCCTGATCCTCGCTCATGCGGAACTCCGCTTTCAGCACGCGAACGACGAATTCGCGCGGCGTGAAGTCGTCGTTGACGAGGATGACCTTGTACAGCTTCGGCCGCTCGACCTTCAGCTTCGGCTCGATACGCGGCGTCGTGCGAGGAATCGTGCGAGGAATCGTGACGGTATCGGGCATAGGCCACTGCAGTCCGGTGTCGGGTGAAGCCCCGATTATAATCGCAGCGTGAGGTGCTGTCGATTGTTGCAGCGGTGCGCATGTTCCGTCTTGCGCGCCGCCGATTGCGTGTCACCATGGCGTCATGTGTTCGACGGGAGGGCAGCCGATGCGCTGGTGTGTCTCGATCGGGGTGGTTCTGATCGCTGGAGCGATCGCCGGCGGCGGCAGCGTCGCTGCACCGAATGTCCTGCGGCTGGCGCAGCAGCATGAGGCTGTCGTCGATGTCGAACTCGTGCTCGCCGTCGATGTGTCCTATTCGATGGACATGGACGAGCTGGCGATCCAGCGCGAAGGCTATGCGCAGGCCATCGTCTCCAAGGAGTTTCTGCAGGCGCTGAAGACCGGCCCGAACGGCAAGATCGCCGTGACCTATTTTGAATGGGCGGCGGCCAACGACCAGAAGATGGTGATCCCCTGGCGCGTCATCGACGGCCCGGAATCCGCCGATGCGGTCGCGGCGGAAATCATGAAAGCGCCGATCCGGCGGGCGTCGCGGACGTCGATTTCCGGCGCGATCAATTACGCCATGCCGCTGTTCGAGCAGAACGCCTATCACGGCATCCGGCGCGTCATCGACATCTCCGGCGACGGCCCGAACAATAACGGCACGCTCGTCACCATCGCGCGCGATCAGGCGCTGGAGAAGGGCATCACCATCAACGGCCTCCCGATCATGATGAAAGAGGCGAATTACTCCACGATGGATATCGAGAACCTTGATTTTTATTACGAGGATTGCGTGGTCGGCGGGCCCGGCTCGTTCGTGGTGACGATCAAGGACCGCGACAAGTTCAGGGAAGCGATCCGCACCAAGATGGTTTTAGAGGTTGCTGAACAATTGCCCGAGCGCTGGGTCGTGCCCGTCGCCGGCCGCGAACCGCGCGTGTCCTGCAGCATCGGCGAAAAGATCTGGCAGGATCGCTGGGGGAGGTGAGCGCGCAGCGGAGCAGATCGCCGCCGCACGCTCTGCCGTCGTCCCCGCGCAGGCGGGGAACCAGTACACCCATCACTTGTGCTTGGGAATACTGGCTCCCCGCCTGCGCGGGGATGACGGCTCATTGTGTAGCTGACCCTTCACAAACCTCGCCACCAGTTCAACATGAGGCGTATGGCGAAACTGATCGAGCGGCGTCACGCTTTCGATGCGATAGCCGCCCGCGATCAGCACCTTCGCGTCGCGCGCAAATGTTTGCACATTGCACGACACCGCGATCACGACGGGCACGTTGCTTTTCGCAAGCTGCGTCACCTGCGCCAGCGCGCCCTGACGCGGCGGATCGAACACCACGCAATCCACGTCGCGCAATTCCTGCGGCGCCAGCGGCCGGCGAAACAGGTCGCGCGTCTCCGCCTTGAGCGGCTTCAGTCCCGGCGATTTCGCCGCCTTCTGCAACGCGACGATCGCATCGGCCTCGCTGTCACAGGCCAGCACGCGCGCTCTGGCGGCGAGCCGCAACGCGAAAGGACCGACGCCGCAAAACAGATCGGCGATCTGTTTTGATTTGCCGGCGTGCTTGACCACGAGCGCGCCAAGCGCATCCTCGCCCGCCGTCGTTGCCTGCAAGAACGAGCCCGGCGGCAGCGACACGTTCGCCGGACCGATGGCGACCACCGGCGGCGTCCGCATCAGCACCAACTCGCCATGCCGTGTCAGCCGCGCCAGATTGTGCTGCTCGGCGATCCGCGACAGCGTCGCGATCATCGCCGTCGGCAAAGGCCCGGTGCCGCGCACATCGACGTCGAGGCCGTTGCGTGCGGCGGTCATCTGGATATCGAGCGGTTTGTTGGTGACTTTCAAGACATCCGCAAGCACGCGCGCGACGCCGAGCGCGCCGGACAACGCCGGATCGAGGATCGGGCATTGCGCGATAGCGACAATCGCATGCGAACCGGCAGCGGCGAATCCGACAAGCAGCGCGCCGTCATTGTCACGCCGCGCATGAACGGTGAGGCGGCGGCGGCCCGCGCCATGCGCGTCGATCAAGTCGTCGACGGCGCAATCGATGCCGGCATGGTCGAGCGTATCGACGACGATCTGGCGTTTCCAGGCGCGATAGGTGTCGGGCCGCCAATGCTGGATCGCGCAGCCACCGCAGCGTGTGAAGTATTCGCAGAACGGAGCGATGCGCGCGGCGCTCGGGGTTTCGATATGGATAAGCCTGCGGCGATCGGGATGGCCCGGCATCGCGTCGGTCGTGACGAGTTCGCCGGGCAAGCTATAGGGCACGAAGGCCGTCGCGTCATTGTGATAGGCGACACCGTCGCCGCGATGACCGACGTGATCGATGGTCAGGCTCTCAGCCAGGTCCTTCATCCTCGCCGGGCGCCGATGAAGAACTCGACATTGCCGTCGCCGCCCGTGATTGGTGACGGAAACACGTCGATATCGCGGCAGCCTCGTGTCTTTGCGAAAGCCACGATATCGTCACAAACAATTTGATGCACGGCGGTGTCGCGAACGACGCCCTTCCTGGCCGCCTTTTGCGTCGCCTCGAATTGCGGTTTGATCAATGCTAGCAAAGACATAGGGGATGCCGACAATTCGAGCGCGGCCGGCAGAACCGTCTTCAGCGAGATGAAACTGCAATCGATCACCACGACATTTGGCCGCTGTGGCAGGCGTGCGCCGGAAAGCGCCCTGATATCAGTGGCTTCCATTGAAACGATGCGCGGATGTCCGTGCAGCGAAGGATGCAGTTGATCGCGGCCGACATCGACCGCGAACACCAGCGCCGCGCCGTTGGCGAGCAGGACCTCGGTGAATCCGCCGGTCGATGCGCCGACGTCGAGACAGACGCGATCCTCGATCTCGATCGGGTAACGCTCCAGCGCGGCGGCGAGTTTGACGCCGCCGCGCGACACCCAGGGATGCGCGGGCTGTGCCTCTATATCAGCACCCGCTAAAAGACCCTCCGAGGCTTTCGCGACGAGCTTGCCGTCGGCGCTCACGAGACCCGCTTCGATGGCGGCCTGCGCGCGGGCGCGGCTCTCGAACAGTCCGCGCTCCACGAGCAGCACATCGGCGCGCTTGCGTTTGCTGTCCATCAGCGCGCCGTCGCAAGCCTGAGGCATTGCTCGAATGCGGTGAAGTCGCGCCAACAATCGTCCGGCTGATCTTCGATGACGACCAGCGGGCAGCCATAGTGTTCGAGAGCGTGAATGATCATCAGATTGTCGCTGAGGTCAAAGTCCTCGATCATCAAGCCCTCCAGATCGATGAACGGACGATGCAGGCTCTTGATGCCGGGGCTGTCGATCACGCGATCCGAATAATATCGAACGTCGTTGCAATAGCCGAAGCAGCGTTTGCCCTTGCCGGCCATGTAGCCGAGTTCATAGACCGTGCCGGCATCGGCGCTGGGTCCGCGAAACGGCGTGAGGTTGGCGACGATCGCATCGGCGCGGTCCATCATCGCCTGATTGGCGCGGAAGATTTTGAGCGACGCATCGGGCGCCTTGAGATCGATCTTATTGTCGAGCGGAAAAAGCCCTGTCAATCCGTACTCTTTGCACAAGGCCACCTTCTGCCGGCCGATCTCGATCGCATCGGGAAGGAAGACGTCTGGGCCTGCGAGGTAGATGATCTTCGTCATTCCGGGATGCACTTCAGTCGGCGCGAGCCGGCTGGAGTGCAGGCCCGGAATCCATACTCCCGGCGGTGGTTATGGATTCCGGGTTCGCTCGTTCTTCGACATATCGATGCAAGCATCGATACGTCTCGAACTCACGCCCCGGAATGACCGAGTTACGCCAGCTTCACTGTCTCGGCCTTGAAGTCCTTGCCGAGCGTCTCGAACACCTTGGCGACGATGCCCTTGGCGTCGAGGCCGGCGCGGCCATACATCGCCGCCGGCGTGTCGTGATCCTGGAACACGTCGGGCAGAATGAGCGAGCGCATCCGCACGCCGCCGTCGAGCAGGCCCATATCCGACAGCGTCTGCATCACGTGCGAACCGAAGCCGCCGATCGAGCCTTCCTCGATCGTCAAGAGGATCTCGTGCTCACGCGCGAGCTTCGAAATCATCTCGATGTCGAGCGGCTTCATGAAGCGCGCATCGGCGACGGTGGTGGACAGGCCATGCGCGGCGAGTTCGTCGGCGGCCTTTTCGCACTCCGCAAGGCGCGTCCCGAATGACAGCAGCGCGACTTTCGTGCCTTCGCGAATGATGCGGCCCTTGCCGATTTCAAGCGGGATGCCGAATTCCGGCATCTCGATGCCGCGGCCTTCGCCGCGCGGATAGCGCAGCGCGCTCGGTCCATCGTTGATCGCAACCTGCGTCGCAACCATGTGCACCAGTTCCGCCTCGTCCGACGCCGCCATGATGACGAAACCGGGCAGACAGCCGAGATAGGCGTTGTCGAACGAACCGGCATGGGTTGCGCCATCGGCGCCGACGAGGCCGGCGCGGTCGATGGCGAAGCGCACCGGCAGGCCCTGGATCGCGACGTCATGGACGATCTGATCGTAGCCGCGTTGCAGGAAGGTCGAGTAGATCGCGACGAACGGCTTGTAGCCTTCGGTCGCCAGGCCGGCGGCGAAGGTCACGGCATGCTGCTCGGCGATGCCGACGTCGAAGGTGCGGTCGGGGAAGGCCTTGTTGAAGATGTCGACGCCGGTGCCGGACGGCATCGCCGCGGTGATGGCGACGATCTTCTCATCCTTCTCGGCCTCCTTGACGAGGCTCTGGCCGAACACGTTCTGATAGGCCGGCGCGTTCGGCTTCGACTTCGACTGCGCGCCGGTGGCGACATCGAATTTGACGACGGCGTGGTACTTGTCGGCAGCCGCTTCGGCCGGACCGTAGCCCTTGCCCTTTTGCGTGACGACGTGGACCAGGATCGGGCCGGTCTCCATGTCGCGGACGTTCTGCAGCACGGGCAGCAGATGATCGAGATTATGGCCGTCGATCGGGCCGACATAATAGAAGCCGAGTTCTTCAAACAGCGTGCCGTTATTGACCATGAAGCCGCGCGAATATTCCTCGACGCGCTCGGCGCGGTCGGCGATCAGCTTCGGCAGATGCTTGCCGAGCTGCTTGGCGGCTTCGCGCAGCGAGCGGTAGGTCTTGCCGGAATACATCCGCGACAGATAGGCCGACATCGCGCCGACCGGCGGCGCGATCGACATGTCGTTGTCGTTGAGGATGACGATCAGGCGCGAATTCATCGCGCCGGCATTGTTCATCGCCTCATAGGCCATGCCGGCTGACATCGCACCGTCACCGATTACGGCGATAACGTTGTTCTTGCCGCCAGCGAGGTCGCGGGCGACGGCCATGCCGAGGCCGGCGGAAATCGAGGTCGAGGAATGCGCGGCGCCGAACGGATCGTAGTCGCTCTCGGTGCGCTTGGTGAAGCCGGACAGGCCGCCGGCGGTGCGCAGCGTGCGGATTCGGTCGCGGCGTCCGGTGAGGATCTTGTGCGGATAGGCCTGGTGGCCGACGTCCCAGATCAGGCGGTCGCGCGGTGTGTCGAACACGTAGTGCAGCGCAGTTGTCAGTTCGACCACGCCGAGGCCGGCGCCGAAATGTCCGCCGGTCACGGACACGGCGTCGATGGTCTCCTGACGCAACTCGTCGGCCACCTGCCGCACCTGCTCGATCTTGAGCTTTCGCAGATCGTCCGGGGTGCGGATGGTGTCGAGCAGAGGCGTCTTGCTAAAATCGGTCACGGCGTCATTCCATGTTTCGTGTTCATGGCGGTGGCCAGACATCGAACCGTAGCGCCCCAAAAGCGCCGGTCGTGCCGGCTTCCCCATGAACTGGGAAGCCTGAGAATTTGAAGCCTTACAATAGGCCCCGGTCGGTTGCTGTGATATCTAGCACTCTTTCCAACTCCGTTCTGCCGAACATTTTCCTGAGTTGTTTGAAGCGCTTATCAACCCTAATAAGGCAGCGGACGGGCTGTCGTCCGCAATACTGCGGTCCCTTTACACCAAAGACGCTGCCAAAGCCAACCTCCCAGCGCCGGGGGTCCCCGCGGTGTCTTGCCGAAAAGCGTTTCGGTTCAAAACATTAGGAGGACAGCGCAGGTGCGAGTTCCATTTCATGGTTTCGCCGGGGGCGTCGCGACAAATGCATGCCACGCAGTTTGGCCGGCGAAACAACGCCGCGGCCGGGCTGGCGACGCGCGGCAGCAGCGGCAACGAGCCGCAGGCGCCAAATCAGCGTCTGACGCGAGGTCATTGGACGTCAAGCGGTTCGGTGCCGACCGGGCGGCCGGATGCATCGGTCGTGATCTTGTCGACGCGGGCCTCGGCCTGCCGCAGGACGTCTTCGCAGCGGCGCTTCAGCGCTTCACCGCGCTCATAGATCGTAACGGATTCCTCGAGAGGTACTTTGCCGTCTTCGAGGCGCTTCACGATCGTCTCGAGTTCCTCCATCGCGCGCTCGAAGGTCAACTTCTTGACGTCGGCAAAAGTCTGTTCGGCCATATCGCAAGTCCCCTGTCGCACGTCCCCGTGCGGATTCGGTCATTACGACAGAATGACAGGTTTGAGGGAGGATTGTGGCGGGCGGCGTGATGCCCGAAGGTGGCGTATCGGCTCTTGGATCAACTCGCGCCGAAAGTTACGCTACCCGTGCATCAGGGCCGAGACATGGGCGTCGACGGACTCGCCTAGCCCCTGAAGGTCATAACCGCCTTCAAGGATCGAAACGACTCGTCCCCCGGCGGTGTGATTGGCAAGGTCCATCAGCTTTCGCGTGACCCAGTTGAAATCGTCGGCGCGGAGTTCAAGGCCGCCGAGCGGATCGCGGTAATGCGCGTCGAAGCCGGCCGAGATCACGATCAACTCTGGCGCAAAAGCGCGCAGTTGCGGCAGGATCAGATCGTCGAAGGCGGCGCGAAACTTCGCCGAGCCGTCGCCCGATTGCAGAGGCGCGTTGACGACGGTGTCGTGCTCGCCCCGCTCATTGCTGGCGCCCGTGCCGGGGAACAGCGGCATCTGATGCGTCGAGCAATACATCACGCTCGGATCGGCCCAGAAGATGTCCTGCGTGCCGTTGCCGTGATGAACATCGAAATCGACGACTGCGACGCGATCGATTCCGTGCTTGCGCTGGGCGTGGCGCGCGGCGATCGCGGCATTGCCGAAGAAGCAGAATCCCATCGGCTTGTTGATCTCGGCATGATGGCCCGGCGGGCGGGTCGCGACAAAAGCATTGGTCGCATGGCCCTTCATCACCGCATCGGTGGCGGCAACCGCGCCGCCGACACCACGCAGCGCCGCGTCCCACGTGCCTGGTGACATCGAGGTGTCGCCGTCGATGAAGATGATCCCGCTGGTCGGCGCGACATGGCGCAGTTCGTCGATGTAGTGATCGTTATGGCAGAGCGCGACGGAATCGAGTTGCCCGAGCGGAGCCTCATCGCGCACCAGCGCCGCGAAGCGCGGATCGGACAATGCCGTCTCGACCGCGCGCATTCGCTCAGGCCGCTCGGGATGACCGGGCGGCATGATATGCTCGTAGGATGCTGGATGGGTCAGAAGCAGGGTGGGCATGTTGATGACCGACGAAACGCGCGGGAAAACAATAAGGTAACGTAGCGAGGCTCGTCGGGTTTCGGAAGGGTCCGCGAACGCTTACGCCTTCTTGCGTGCGAAGAAGCCCTTGAATGCCGCGATCGCCTCTTTGGAGCGCATCCTCTCGCCGAACAGGTGGCTCTCCTGATCGATGCGCCGCGTCAAATCTTCCGGCGGCGTTTTCAGCAGTTTGCGCGAGATCGCGACGGCATCGGCCGGCAGCGCGCAGATTTCGCGGGCGACCTTGCGCGCCTCGGTCTCGGTATGGCCCGGCCCGACCACGACATTGACGAAACCTGCGACACGCGCGTCTTCGGCATCGATAGTGCGGCCCATCACGAGCGCGGCAAACGCACGTTGGTGCCCCATCGTGCGCGGCATGAGCAGGCTCGATGCGCCTTCCGGCACCAGACCGAGATGGATGAAGGGCGTCGAGAACGTCGCGGTGGTCGAGGCCAGCACGTAATCGCAGTGAAACAGCATCGTGGTGCCGATGCCGATCGCGATCCCGTCGACGGCGGCGACGAGGGGCTTTTTGTTGTGAGCCAGCGAATACAGGAACTTTGTTGCCGCCGAGGCGCGGGGCTGGCCGGATTCCGCCGTGCCGTCCGTGAGGAAGTCCTCAAGGTCATTGCCGGCCGTGAAGACACCAGAGCCTCCCGTGATGACGAGGCAGCGAATGTCCGGGTTGTTCTGAGCGGTGTCGATCGCGTCGCTCATGCCGACATACATCGCTTGCGTGATCGCGTTCTTTTTCTGTGGCCGTCGTAGCGTGATGATCCGCATGGCGTCTTCGTCGGTGACGATAAGGTGTCCTTGTTCGGGCATTTGATGTCCTGACATGAGGCCCGATCGGGCGAAGCTGGCGATATCAGGAACTCATCCTACATGAACCGGCATCGCGCCAATATGGGGTGCCGATGTTTTCAACGGCGGCAAGATGGCCGCCTAAGCGGGACCGACCATGCAGTTGACCGGAATTCATCACCTCACCGCAATCTCGGCGAAGCCGCGCGACAACCTTGCCTTCTACACCGGGACGCTCGGCATGCGGCTGGTGAAAAAGACCGTCAATCAGGACGACGTCAGCGCCTATCATCTGTTCTACGCGGACGGGAAGGCCAATCCCGGCACCGATCTGACGTTCTTCGATTTTCCCTCGCCGCCTGAGCGCCGCGGCACCAATAGCATCTCCCGCACCGGCCTGCGCATTGCCGGCGAGGCGAGCTTTGCTTACTGGCACGAACGCCTGACCAAAGCCGGCGGAGAAACAGGCGAGGTGACGGACGTCGACGGCCGCCTGACGCTGCCGTTCACCGACGGCGAAGGCCAGCGACTGGTTCTGGTCGATGACGGTGGCCAGGGTGAGCCGTCGCCATGGGCGAAAAGCGCCGTCCCGGCGGAGCACCAGATCCGCGGGCTTGGCCCGATCATTCTGAGCGTGCATGATCTTGGCCGCACCGCCGCCGTCTTGACCGATGTGATGAACATGACGCGCGTCCGCGACTATGCCTATGGCGAGGCGGAGGTCCATGTGTTTGCCATGGGCGAAGGCGGCATCGCCGCCGAACTGCACGTGCTCGAACAGAAGGGCCCGATGGCGCGGCAGGGGGCGGGCGGTGTGCATCACGTTGCGTTCCGTACGCCGGACGACACGCAATATGAGGCATGGGCTAAGCGGCTGAACGAGTTGCGCATTCCGAACAGCGGCGAGGTCGATCGCTTCTATTTCCGCAGCCTGTATTTCCGCGAACCGAACGGCATCCTGTTCGAGATCGCCACTGACGGGCCGGGCTTCGCGACCGACGAGCCGATGGAAACGCTTGGCGAGAAACTGGCGCTGCCGCCGTTCCTCGAAGGCCGCCGTGCGCAGATCGAAGCCGGGCTGAAGCCTCTGAGCTGAAGCCTCTGAGCTGAAGACGTGTGCTGCAATGGGTGGAGCAGTCATGGGCGTTGGTTTGTCTGAATATGATGTCGACGCGCTCTCAAGGGACGGCGCATTGCACTTCAGAGCAGTTCTCAAAGCATTGGATTTGCGAGCACTGGAAGATGCACTCGTCCGGTTGCCATTAGATCAAGCCGGCATCAGGCTGCATGGGATTTCCGCTCTTCGGCCCTTTCTGGTTTCATCGGGACTGGTCGGTAAGGTCGCTGCGTCAGTTCTTGGTGAGGCGTCAAAACCTGTACGAGCCATTCTTTTCGACAAGACCGCCTCTACCAACTGGTCGCTGCCATGGCACCAGGATCGGACCATTGCTGTCGAGAAGCGATTGGAAGTCGAGGGCTTCGGTCCGTGGACGCTCAAGAGCGGTCTGCTTCATGTTGCGCCGCCTTTCGATGTCCTTGCTCGGATGGTGACGCTCCGAGTCCATTTCGATTCCGTATCGGAAGCGAATGCGCCGCTGCTTATCGCGCCCGGATCGCATCGGCTGGGACAGATTCCTGAAAGCGAACTAAAGGCCGTTGTCGAAGCATGCGGAATTGCGACCTGTCTTGCCGAAGCAGGAGATGTCTGGCTCTACTCTACTCCGATTGTTCACAGTTCGGAGGCGGCGAGAGCGCCAACTCGTCGACGAGTTCTGCAGGTTGACTTTGCAGTCGGCGACCTTCCCGGTGGCCTCAAATGGCTCGGCGTTTGAAGCTCCTTCAAGCAGGTTGCCGTAAGAAAGGAACGCCTTTGCGTGCGTACAGTTGATATCCGCTCCGACCAAGGATGGATTGCGGATGTCGATAACCAGATTGAAGCTCCGCTTTGGTTTGCTCAGTATTCTGCTCGGGACGCAATGTGCCGCGGCCGATCCGCAATGGCAAAAGCTGAACACCGAGCGCTACACGCTCAACAACAAGCAGGACGCACTCGCGTTTTCGAGCGTGACGCGCGGTTGGTACGGCAACGGGACGGGCCGCGTCTATCGCACCGATGATGGCGGCGCGCGCTGGACCAAGGTCTGGGAAAAGCGCGGCACCTATGTGCGCGCTCTCGATTTCGCCGACGACAATCTCGGCTTTCTCGGCAATGTCGGTCCCGGCTATTTTCCGAACGTGAAAGACAAGCAGCCGTTCTATGTCACACGCGATGGCGGCACGACTTGGCAGCCGATCAAGACGAACGGCAAACCCGTGACAGGCATCTGTGCGATCGACGTGTTGAAGATCGACGGTCAGGTGTCCGCGATCCGTGCCGGCGGGCGGGTCGGCGGACCCGCGCAGATGATCGAGTCGCTCGATGCCGGCAAGACATGGCAGGTCCGCGACATTGGCAAGCTCACCGGCATGATCCTCGACATAAAATTTGTCGATGCAAATACCGGCTTCATCGCAGGCGCCAGCGAGTCGGCAGAAGACAAGGCGCATGCGCGGATTCTGAAAACGACCGATGGCGGCAAGAACTGGCGCGCGGTGTTCGACAGCGATCGTGCCGGCGACAATAACTGGAAGCTGTCCTTCCCATCCGCCCGCGTCGGCTACGCCACCATCATCAGCTATGATGCGCCGGGCAAGGCCGCACGGGGATATGTGGTCAAGACCGACGATGGCGGCGAGACTTGGACGAAGCAAGTGGTGACGCAAGATGCCGACTGGATTCCCTACGGCATCGGCTTCATCGACGAACAGCACGGTTTCGTCGGCGGCTCGACCAGCGGCTATGAGACGCGCGACGGCGGCACGACGTGGACGGCGGTGAAAATGGGCGCGTCGGTCAACAAGATCAGGTTCGTCACCCGCGCCGATGGCGGCATCACGGCCTTCGCCGTGGGGCAGGAACTGTTCAAGCTCGAATTGGCAAAGTAGCGGCGCGTAGTATCAAGCTCGTCATTGCGAGCGAATAGAGCGTCGGCACGTCGCCGGCGATATAATCAGCGAAACAATCCAGCCTTTCGAATGCGGCCAAGAAAACCGGATTGCTTCGTCGCAAGTCCCTCGAAGACGAGGGACTTTGCGTCTCGCAAGACGATGCTTTACGACGCCAGCAGCACCAGGTCGGCGCCGTTCACCGCATCGGCGCTGTCTATCACTGTGCGTTCCAGCGAGCCGGCCTGGACCGCGACGTTTTCCGCGAAGTAGCGCGCCAGCGTGACGTAACGCGCCGGATCACCTTGCGCATCATTGCGCGCCGCCAACGCCTCGCCGGCGAGCATGCAGCCGCCGAGCGTCGAGCCGAACAGCCGCAGATAGGGCGTCGCACCCGCGAGCACGTCGTTCGGTGCCGACGCCATCCGCTCCAGCAGCCATTTGCTGGTGCGTTCGAGCGCGCCGAGCGCATCGCGCAGCTTCGCGCCCGTCGTGCCGAAGGCCGGGTCGTTCGAGGCCTCGACCTTGCCGACGATGCCGTTCAATTCCTCGATCAAGTCCCAGACCGCCGCGCCGCCATTGGCCGACAGCTTGCGCGTGACGAGATCGATCGACTGGATGCCGTTGGTGCCTTCATAGATCGCGGTAATCCGCGCATCGCGATAATGCTGGGCCGCGCCGGTTTCCTCGATGAAGCCCATGCCGCCGTGAATCTGCACGCCGAGCGAGGTGACTTCATTGCCGATGTCGGTCGAGAACGCTTTCGCGATCGGCGTCAGCAACGCGCCCCGCGCCGCACCGGCCGCACGCGCTTTCGGATCGGTGCTTCGTGCCGCGATGTCGAGCGCGACGGCGGTGGCGTAGCAGATCGTGCGTGCGGCGGCGGTCATTGCGCGCATCTGCAGCAGCATGCGTTTGACGTCGGGATGCACGATGATGGCGTCCATGCCGTCGCTCGTTTTGCCGGGAGCCTTGCCTTGCTTGCGCTCCTGCGCGAAGGCGAGCGCCTGTTGATAGGCGCGGTCGGCGATGCCGACACCTTCAAGGCCAACACCGAGGCGGGCCTGGTTCATCATCGTGAACATGCAGAGCATGCCGCGATTTTCCTCGCCGATCAGGTAGCCGATCGCGCCGCCTCGATCGCCCATCGTCATGGTGCAGGTCGGCGACGCATGCATGCCGAGCTTGTGCTCGACGCCGCTGGGATAGATGTCGTTGCGATCCCCGAGCGTGCCGTCGGCATTGACGAGGAATTTCGGAATCAGAAACAGCGAGATGCCCTTGGTGCCGGGCGGCGCATTGGGCAGCCGCGCCAGCACGAAATGAACGATGTTGTCGGTCATGTCGTGGTCGCCGTAAGTGATGAAGATTTTCGTGCCGAAGATGCGGTAGCTACCATCCGGAGCACGCTCGGCACGCGACCGCAGTGCGCCGACGTCGGAGCCGGCCTGCGGCTCGGTCAGTTGCATCGTGCCGGTCCACGCGCCGGAAACGAGTTTTTCGAGATAGATGGCTTTGAGTTCATCGCTGCCGTGGGCATCAAGCGCCTCGATCGCCGACAGGGTCAAAAGCGGACACAGACCGAAAGCGATGTTGGACGCGCTCCAGATTTCGGTGCAGACGGCGTTGATTGCCAGCGGCAGGCCCTGGCCGCCGAAGGCTTGCGCGCCCGACACGCCGTTCCAGCCCGCCGCCGTCCAGCGCTGATAGGCATCGGGCCAACCCGGCGCTGTCGTGACTTTCCCGTCCTTGAGCTTGATGCCGTTTGTGTCGCCGATCTTGTTCAGAGGCGCGAGCACGTCGGTGGCGAACTTTCCGGCCTCTTCGAGAACGGCGGCCGTGATGTCCTGGTCGAAATCGCCGTAATGCCCGGCGGCGACCGCGGCTTGAAGCCCCGCGCCATGGTTAAGGGACAACAGCATGTCGTTGATGGGCGCGCGATAGGTCATGGCGTGTCACTCCGCGAATGGCTTTTGGGGATGCCGATCAACGTCTTCCCACGAAAAAGGTCTGGCCTCAACCGGGTGCGGCCGCGGATCGCATGGCGTTTTGCGTGTCGCGAGTTCCTACCGGGCGACGGGGGAGGGCAGGCGACTGACTCGCCGCGTTGCGGTGGTTGAAAAGTCGGAAGCCTGTCTATAGACCACCCCTGCCGACGAGACGTCGCGGGCCGCGTTGTCCGTTCTCGTGCAGCATTGGGGCGTCGCCAAGTGGTAAGGCAGGGGATTTTGATTCCCCCATGCGGAGGTTCGAATCCTCCCGCCCCAGCCAAAAGCCTGCAAATAAGGCTCATTCGTTGGCTCTTGATCAACCTGCTGAAATCTTGCCGCGAACCTCGTCACTTGCGTAAGGCTCCAGCACCTCGAGCAGGTCGCGGCCGCGCGGCGGCGGCGGCATTACCAGCGCGCGGTTGGCGACGTCATCGAGATGCGAATGCATCAGGGCCATAGCGGCGTCGGAATCGCCGCGCTCCAGCGCGTCGATGATGGCGAGGTGTTCGTTGATGCCGCAGGTCGAGGAGTGCGGCCGGGCGAACAGCGACAGCGTCAGGCAGCAGCGATAGGCGATCTCGCTGACATAGCGCACCAGGATCGGGCTGTTGGTCATCGTGGCCAGCAGGATATGGAATTCGGTGGCGAGCCGGATCGAGACGGCGTTCGGCCCGTCGCGCGCCTCGATCTCGGTCTCCACATGGCTTCGCAGCCTTGCGATCTGGCTGGCGGTCAGCTTGCCCGCAACCTGCCGCACCACCAGCCGCTCCAATTCCATGCGGATGTCGAAAATGCTGCGCGCATCCTCCCAGCCTGGCGTCACGACGACGGCGATGCGGTTACGCCGCAGTTCGACGAGCCCTTCCGACGCGAGTTGCCCAAGTGCGTAACGTGCGATGGTGCGGCTCACGCCAAAGCGCTCGCCGAGCGCATCCTCGGGCAGCTTGGCGCCGGGTTCCAGCGCCTGCTCGATGATGGCGCGGCGCAGGGCCCGGCAGATCGTCCCAACCTTGTCCGATTTCACTGATCACCCGATCCGACGCGGCGCATGCCGCCGATGTTAGCGCAAACGGCACGTCATCCGCGCGCTCAAATTGCATGCACTTTCTTGGCGCCTCGCCAATCGGATAATCACATGAACGTCGATTGAAAGCAGAATAGCTGGAAAGATTAGGAAATTTGGCTGGCATCATGATTGCATACACTTTGCCATGGATATTCTTGACCGACAGTCGGACAGCGGTGTCGCGATATCACCATCTGCGCAACGCAGGACCGGCGCGACGGCGATCGAGCTGTCCGCTGCCGCCGTCACGTTCGGGCGTGGCGCAAGCGCGACGCCAGCTCTGTCCGCGACCAATCTCGTCGTCGCTGACGGCGAATTTGTCGCTTTGGTCGGGCCGTCCGGCTGCGGCAAGTCGACAATCCTGCGCCTCGTCAGCGGCCTGGTTCAGCCGACCGCCGGCGTCGTGATTGTCGGCGGGCGGGAGGTCGCGGCGCGGGCGCTGCCGATCGGCATGGCATTCCAGAACCCGACCATGCTGCCCTGGTTGACGATCGAGCAGAACATCATGCTGCCGCTCAAGATCGTCGAGCCGTTCCGCTCGCAATACAAGGCGCAGCGCAAGCGCGCCTTCCGCGACAAGGCCAATGCGCTATTGGCGCAGGTCGGGCTTGACGGCTTCGGGCCGCGTTTTCCGTGGCAACTGTCCGGCGGCATGCTGCAACGGGCCAATCTCTGCCGCGCGCTGATCCACGAACCGCGCATGCTGCTGCTCGACGAGCCGTTCGGCGCGCTCGATCAGTTCACCAAAGAAGAGCTGTGGTCGATCCTGCAGAACCTCTGGCTCGCACATCGGCCGACCGTGCTGATGGTCACGCATGATCTGCGCGAAGCGGCGTTTCTCGGCAGCAGGATTTGCGTCATGAGCGCGCGGCCGGGGCGCATTATCGACGACAGCCAGGTGAAGTTCGCGCGCCCGCGCACGATCCAGATGACCTTCGAGCCGGATTTCGTCGCGCTCAACCAGCGCCTGCGCGAATTGATCGTCGGCGTGCGCGGCGCAACCGTGGAGCAGCCGGCATGACGATCTCAGGTCTGCGCCAGAAGCTCTGGTCGTTCGGTTTGATCGTGGTGTTCTTCGCGCTGTGGCAGTTGTTCTGCGTCGTCTCCGGCATGTCCGATCTGGTGCTGCCGAAGCCGACGGAGATTTTGTCGACGTTGATCGCACGTTTCCCGATCCTGTGGCCGCACATCGTCCAGACGCTGAGCACGACGATGCTCGGCTTCGCGCTGGGTGTCGCCCTCGGCGTCGCGCTTGGCGCGATCATCGGCGTCTCGAAGGTTGCCTACGATACCGCCTATCCGCTGCTGGTCGGGTTCTCGTCGATTCCGAAAGTCGCGGTGGTGCCGATTTTCGTGCTGTGGTTCGGCTCCGGCACCGTGCCCGCCGTGCTGACGGCGCTGTCGATCTGCTTCTTTCCGATCGTCGTGAATATCGCAACGGGCCTCGCGACGACGGAGCCCGAACTCGAAGACGTGCTGAAGGCGCTAGGCGCCAGCAAGTTCGATATTCTGTGGAATGTCGGCCTGCCGCGCACCATGCCGTTCTTCTTCGCTTCGCTCAAGGTTGCGGTCAGCTACGCCTTTGTCGGCGCGGTGCTCGCGGAGACCGTCGCGTCGAACAAGGGCATTGGCAATGTGATGATGAGCGCGTCGTCGAATTTCAACGTGCCGCTGGTGTTCGCCTGCCTCTTCATCCTCGCGGCGCTCGGCGTCGCGCTTTACGTGATCTTTTCGCTCATCGAAGCCCGCGTCACCGGTTGGGCCACCCGCAAGAACGATCTCGTGGCCACGTGAGGGGATGATGAAATGCAAGATGCGCCAAACAAACCGGCAGCGCGCTCCCTCTCCCGCCCTTGCGGGGGAGGGTTGGGGTGGGGGCTCTATCAATAAAGTGAAGATGCCCCCACCCGACCAACGTCGCTTCGCTCCGTTCGTCGACCTCCCCCGCAAGCGGGAGAGGTGAGTCAGCATTTGCCGCACTGCCTCGCCCAATTTTCTGAATACCACCCAACCCGGAGAGTATCATGTTGAAGACACTGAGCGCCGTCCTCATTGGAGGTCTTTTGTTCTCCGGCCCCGCTTGCGCCGAAGACACCACGATCAAGTTCACGCTCGGCTGGAAGACGCAGGGCAGCGATGCGGCGTTCTTCTACGCCAAGGACAAGGGCTACTTCAAAGACGAAGGCCTCAACGTCGTCATCGATCAGGGCGAGGGCTCCGGCGCGACCGTGACCCGCATCATGTCGGGCGCTTACGATGCCGGCTTCGGCGACGTCAACGCCATCATCCAGAATTCGGCGACCCGGCCACAGGATGCGCCGGTCATGGTCTATATGGTCTGGAATCAGCCGCCCTTCGCGATCGTCACCAAGAACGGCAGCGGCATCAACTCGATCAAGGATTTCGAGGGGCATACGCTGGGCGGCGCGCAGGGCACGCCGACGACGCGCCTGCTGCCGGTCTTCATCCAGAAGAACGCGCTGGCGTCCGACAAGATCAAGGTCACGAACATGGCGCCGAACCTCCAGGAGCCGATGCTGATCAAGGGCGATATCGACGCGGCGCTGGTGTTCAACATCACCAGCTATTTCAACCTCGTGCTGAACAGGCAGGATCCCGACAAGGACTACAAGTGGTTCTCCTTCGGCGATTTCGGTCTCGACCTGTATTCCAACGGCGTGATCGTCTCGCAAAAACTGCTGGCGTCGAATCCGAAGGCCGTCGCCGGTTTGGTGCGCGCCATCAACAAGGCGATGATCGCCGTCGGCAAGGACCAGAACGCCGGCATGGCGTCCGTCGTCGCCTTCGACAACCTCGTCGACGTGCCGGTCGAAAAGCGCCGGCTGCAATATTCGTTCGACAAGCTGATCGTCTCGCCCGAAATGAAGGAGATCGGCGTCGGCGACATCAAGGATGACCGCATGACCCGCGCCATCGGCATGGTCGTCGAAGGCTACGACCTGAAGCGCACGCCAACGGCGAAGGAAGTCTTCTCGCGCGACTTCCTGCCGCCTCGCGACGCCCGCGAGTTGGTCTATACGAAGAACTGAGAACGCCTGCACCGTCCTGCGTTCGCGACGTGGCCGTGAACGGCCGCTTCATCAGCCGCAACGGCAAGCGGGACGTATCGCAGGAACGTGCCGCGAAGGAGTCCGTCCATGACCACCACCCACACCGCATCGCCTGACGACACCACAAGCGCCGCCGACATCGTCGAGCGCTATCTGGTCGCCTCGATGATTCCCGATCCCGAGACGGCGGCGGGTTTCATGTCCGCCGATGTCGCGATCACCTTCACGGGCGGCCGCAAGTTCAGTCATCCGCGCGTGACGACGGCGTTCAACGCCAGGCGCTACAAATGGGTGAAGAAGAAAATGGAGCGCAGCGACGTCGCGCCCGGTGTCGGCGAGACCGTCGTCTACAATACCGGCACGCTGTATGGCGAATGGCCGGACGGCACGCCGTTCCAAGGCAATCGTTATGTGGATCGTTTCGTCGTGCGCAACGGCAAGATCGTGCAGATGGATGTCTGGAACGACAGCGCCGAGCGCATCCTCGGCCGCAACGGTCTGGCCGAAGACCCGCAGCCGGACATCTGATGCTGTTCGATCACGTCTTCCGAAACGCGCGCATCGCCGGCGGCGATCCACAGCCCGTCGATATCGGCGTGCTGAACGGGCGCATTGCCGCCATTGCAGGCCATTCAGAGATGGTTGCGCGCGATGCGACGCGTGACGTCGCGCTAAGCGGGCGGCTGGTGGTGGCGGGTTTGATCGAGACCCACATCCATCTCGACAAATGCTGCATTTCGGATCGCTGCCATTGCCGAACCGGCACAGTGCAGGAGGTGATCGCGGCGGTCGCGACCGCCAAGCGCGATTTCACCGAAGAGGATATTTACTCGCGCGCCAAACGCACGCTGGAAAAAGCGATCGTGCAGGGCACGACGCGGATGCGGACGCATGTCGAAGTCGATCCGCGGATCGGGTTGAAGGGCTTTGACGCGATCCGGCAACTCAAGGCGGATATGGCCTGGGCGATCGATCTTGAATTATGCGTGTTTCCGCAAGAGGGCCTGCTCAACGATCCCGGCTGCGATGAATTGTTGGTTGCGGCCTGCGAGCGCGGCGCGGGATCGATCGGCGGCGTGCCCTATATCGACACCGACCCGCGCGGCCAGATCGCGCGAATTTTCGATCTTGCGAAATGCTACGACCTCGACATCGATTTTCATCTCGATTTCGATCTCGATCCGTCATGGACCCATCTCGACGAGGTCTGCCGTCAGGCCGACTCATACAAATGGGGCGGTCGCGTTGCGATCGGTCATGTCAGCAAGTTGTCGGCGATGGATGTGCCAACTTTCCAGGCCGCCGCTGCGCGGCTCGCCAATGCCGGCGTCGCCGTTACCGTGCTGCCCGCAACCGATCTGTTCCTGATGGGACGCGATCGTGATCATCTCGTCCCGCGCGGCGTCGCGCCGGCCCATCGCCTGCGCGATCTCGGCGTGACCTGTTCGATTTCGACCAATAACGTCCTCAATCCATTCACGCCGTTCGGGGATTGCTCGCTGGTGCGCATGGCCAATCTTTACGCCAATGCCGCGCAAGTCGGGCAGGTGGACGAATTGAGCGCCTGCCTCGATATGGTGACGACGCAATCGGCGCGGCTGATGAACCTCACGGACTACGGAATCGTCGTCGGCCATCCGGCCGATATCGTCGTACTCGATTGCGCGAGCCCGGCGTCTGCGATTGCCGAATTGGCGCAGCCCTTGATGGGGATGAAGAACGGCCGCATCAGCTTTTCGCGGCCCGCGGCGGAGATACATTGGCCGTCGAGCGCGCAACCAGCGGTGTCTACCATCGGGATCGGCGCGAGCGGATCTGCTCAATAGTCGCGAACGACGTTGCGCAGGAGGCCGATACCGTCGGCTTCGACCTCGACGACATCGCCCGGTTTCAGCCAGACCGGCGGCGTCGCGCGCGCGCCGGCGCCCGTGGGCGTTCCCGTGACGATGAGATCGCCCGGCGCGAGCGTCGTGAAGGTCGAGATGTAATTGATCAGCATCCGGAACGGAAAGATCATGCGGCTGGTTCGGTCGCTTTGGCGAAGCTCGCCGTTGACGCGCGCCGTGAGCTGAATATCGGCGATCTGTGATTCGTCGTGAAACGGCACGAGCCACGGGCCGATGGCGCCGGACTCATCGAAGTTTTTGCCTTGAGTCACATTGAACTTGGCATGCCGGACCCAATCGCGGATGGTGCCTTCATTGCAGAGCGTCACCGCCGCGACGTGTGTCAGGGCGTCTTGTTCGGCAATCTTGCGTCCGCTTTTGCCGATCACCAGAACGATCTCGGCCTCATAGTCGAGCTGCTCGGATTCGACCGGACGGACCAGCGGCACCTCATGACCGACGAATGACCGTGCGAAACGGGGAAACAGCGACGGCTTCGACGGCGCCGCCTGCCCATCCTTGTATTCCTCGTTGCGGTCCGGATAGTTGACGCCGACGCAGATGATTTTCTCCGCGTTGGGGACCGGCAGAACGTGGCTGAAGTCGTCAGGACCGATATCTTCCGACAGGCCTGACGCCCTGTCGATCAATTCGGGAAGCGCGTCATCGGCGATGGCATCGCGCAATGTCGGCCAGCGATCGCCATAGCGCGACGACAGATCGATGAAGCCGCGATCGGTGGGCACGCCGTAGCGCAACGCCCCGTTACTGCGGACCGTTGTGATCCGTCCAGATTTTATGTCCACGGTCAGGTCTCCTCATTCCCTAAGGCGCGATGATCGGCTGGGCCGCGAGAACGGATGCGCGCACCTCGGCGCCGTCGAACAGACTGCCCTCCTCGAACCATGACTTCGGCGCAGGTGCGCCCCACAGCGTCTGCCGCTGCGGATCCTTGAGATCCCACTTGATCGGCTCGAGATCGGGATCGACGGTCTGATAGTCGGAGCAGTAGATCTCGATGCGGTGGCCATCGGGATCGCGCACATACAGAAAGAACGCATTTGAAATGCCATGCCGGCCGGGGCCGCGTTCGATATTGCTCACCCAGCCCGTCGTCGCCATCAGATCGCAAAGATCGATGATGTTCAGCGGCGTCGGCACCCAGAACGCGGTGTGATGCAGGCGCGGTCCACGGCCATTCGTGAAAGCGATGTCGTGAACGCCGCCCTTGCGGTGGGTCCACGCCGCCCACAGCCGTCCGGTCTCTTCATCCTGCGTGTATTCGGTCACGCGAAAGCCGATCTCGTTGTAGAAGGCGACGGACGCGTCGACATCGGGCGAGAAGCAGTTGAAGTGGTCGATGCGCAGCGGCTTGACGCCTTTATAGAGCGCATATTTCTGATGGATCGGCGGCAGCCGGTCCATCTTTGAATAGAATTCGAGCGGAATGCCGTGCGGGTCGCGGGTCTGGAATGTCCGCGATTGAAACGGTCGGTCGGTCCACGTGACGGGAAGGCCTTTCGATGTGAAGAAGTGCTCGGCCTTTGTCAGATCCTCGTCCGAAAACACCTTGAAGCCGAGTTCGCCCGCGCGCGCCTCGGTCGCCGTTTTCAGGATGATGCAGTGATGACCGCGTTCCTCGAGCGCCCGCAGATAAATCGTATCGGCGGTCTCGTCCGTGACCTGAAGACCGAGCGTGTCGACATAGAACGCGCGCGACTTCTGCAGGTCGGTGACGGACAACTCGATATGGCTGAGACGGATGATGTTGAACGGCGGATGAAGGTTGGGCGCGGGAATGGCCATCGGAGGTTCCTGTCAAAGCGCGAGTTTCTGGATGGCATGCCGGGATGTGGCGAAGGCGACGTTCTTCGTTTCCATGTAGAAGTCGAACGACCAGTCGCCGCCGTCGCGCCCGATTCCGGATTCCTTCGTGCCGCCGAACGGCGTCGGAAGATGGCGCACGTTTTCCGAATTGACCCAGATCATTCCGGCATTCAGGCCGTCTGAAAACCGGAAGGCGCGGGTGACGTCGGAGGTCCAGAGATAGCCGGTCAGGCCGTATCTGGTATCGTTCGCGATCGCCAGGGCTTCGGCTTCGTCCTTGAACGAAATGGCGCTCAGAACCGGGCCGAAAATCTCTTCCTGCGCGATCCGCATGTCGTTGCGGACGTTGGTGAAGAGGGTTGGAGCCACATAACAGCCGCCGCCGGGACCCGCGACCTTGGTGCCCCCCGCGGCCAGCGTCGCACCGCCTTCGCGTCCGGCCTCGATGAGGTCCAAAACCTTCTTTTCATGAACCGGATGAATGAGGGGGCCGATCACGGTTTTGGGGTCCAGTGGATGTCCGATGGGGATGCGCCTGGCCTTGTCCGCGACGAGGTGCGTAAATTTGTCGTAGATGCTGTCCTGGACAAGCAGGCGCGATGACGACGTGCAGCGTTCGCCGTTCAGGGAGTAGATCATGAATATGGCGGCATCGGCGGCGCGTTCGAGATCGGCGTCGGCGAACACGATGACGGGATTCTTGCCTCCGAGTTCAAAATGCACGCGCTTCAGCGTATCGGCTCCCTGTTTCATGATCATCGAGCCGGTTCGGCTCTCGCCGACGAAGCCGATGGCCCGGATGTCCGGATGTTCCGTGAGCGCCCGGCCCGCCTCTTCGCCGAGGCCGTTGACCGTATTCCAGACACCTTTGGGCAGGCCGGCTTCCTCCGCAATCTCGACAAGCAATGTGGCGGTCAAAGGCGAGAATTCGGCCGGCTTGTGAACCACCGTGCAGCCGGCGGCGAGGGCAGGCGCGATCTTCCAGGTCGAAAGCATGAACGGCGTATTCCACGGCGTGATGATGCCCACCGGGCCGACCGGTTGCCGCGTCGTCATGTTGATCTGGGACGGCCCGTGCAAGGTGCGGCCGTCGCGGGCTTCGGGCGCGCGGTCCGCAAAGAAGCGGAAATTTTCCGCGCCGCGCAATGCGGCCTTGGCCATGAATTTTAGCGATTGTCCGGTGTCCATGCATTCGACGAAGGCGATCTCTTCCGCGCGAGCGACGATGCCATCCGCGACTTTGTGCAGGATGGACTTTCTTGTCTGGCCGTCGAGGTTGGCCCATGCCTGAAAGGCAGTCTTGGCCGCGCTGACGGCGCGATCGATGTCCGCGCGCTTGCCTCGCGCAACCTTTGCCAATGTCGACAGATCGACCGGTGAAAGCGTCTCGAAAGTCTCGCCGTCATCGGCCGCGACGGCCTCGCCGTTGATGTGGTTGAGCACGCCGTGCTCCTTGAACCGGCTGAGATAACGCGTCGCTTTGTCCAGATTCTCGTCCAGAACCGACATTTCTCGTTTCCTCCATGGGCCGCCTTGCAGCCTTTTTACAGATGCTTAACATGTTAATCAATCGCAGCAATGAAGGCTTGGTCCCTGTCGTGCGGGGCGCGCGCCGGACGGTGTCGGAAAACCATGACGCCGGCAGTCGGGGCCGATCCGAAGCGTGGGGCCGATCCGAATCCGCCGGCAATAATTCCAATCGGATGATCGCAGAATTGACTCTGATTGTGTGTCGTGCTGCCTTGCAACATCATCCGAATGATCCGGGACAGGGGCGTATCATGAAGCTTGTTGGACTTTTTGCGGCCGCGCTGATGGGTGCACTGGCAACGACCTCCGTCGTGACCCATGCAAGCGCGCAGACCAAGGTGACGATCGCCATCTCCGGATGGACCGGTTTTGCGCCGCTGACGCTCGCCAAGGAGGCCGGCATCTTTGCGAAGAACGGCCTCGACGTCACCATCAAGAAGATCCCGCAGGCCAGCCGCCACCTCGCGATCGCGTCGGGCGACGTGCAATGCGCCGCCACCACGGTCGAAACCTGGGTGGTCTGGAATGCCAACGGCGTCGCCACCACGCAACTGTTTCAGCTCGACAAGTCTTACGGTGCGGACGGCATGGCCGTCCGTAGCGGAATCGCGGCGATCAGGGATTTGAAGGGCAAGACAATCGCCGCATCCGCGCCGGGCACCGCGCCCTATTTCACGCTGGCCTGGTTCCTGAAAAAGAACGGCCTGTCGGTCAAGGATGTCAGCGTCGTCAACATGGAGCCAGGTCCGGCGGCGCAGGCCTTCATCGCCGGGCAGAACGACGCCGCGATGACCTACGAACCCTATCTGTCGGCAGTGCGTGAAAAGCCCGAGGCCGGCAAGATCATCGCCACCACGCTCGACTATCCGATGATCATGGACACCTTCGGCTGCACGCCGAAATTCATCGCCGACAACGAGCCGGCCGTGAAGGCGCTGGCCGCGAGCTATTTCGAGGCGCTCGACATGATCAAGGCCGATCAGGCGAAATCCTACGAGATCATGGGCGCGGACGTGAAACAGACGGGCGAGAAATTCGGGTCGTCCGCAGCCAATCTGCGTTGGCAGGGCAAGGACGAAAACAAGGCATTCTTTGCCGGCGAGTTTCAGTCGTTCTCGAAAGAAGCCGCCGATCTGTTGCTGGAGATCGGCGTCATCAAGCAGATCCCCGACCTGACCAAGATCGTCGATACGCGATTCATTCAGTAAGACGGTGCGCATGACCGGCCGTCATTGCGAACCAGCATTGATCGGCGGCTCGCGTCGGTCGATGCTGAGCGAAGCCATCCAGTCTTTCTTCGGTCTGCTGGAACAAAAGGACTGGATGGCTTCGTCGCCATCGCCGCTCGCAGGCGAGCGGGCTCGGCTTCTCGCGATGACGACCATGAGCGCAGATTGCCACCTATGAAACCGCTCGCACCGATTTCGTCGTCCGCCCGCTTCGGTCTCGGTCTGTCCTTTTTCGTTCTGTTCGTTGCGGCGTGGTCGTTCGCGACGTTTGGCGGGTTCGTCTCCAAAACGTTTCTTGCCGATCCGCTGACAATGCTCGATGACGGCTGGCTGCTGCTGACCGGGCAGGGCTTTGCCTTCGACATCGGCATGACGATCTGGCGCGTGCTGGGCGGCTTCGTGCTGGCGGCATTGTTCGCTGTGCCGGTCGGCATCCTGATGGGCGCCTACAAGCCGATCGAGGCGTTTCTCGAACCGTTCGTATCGTTCGCGCGCTATCTGCCGGCGTCGGCGTTCATTCCGCTGCTGATCCTGTGGGCGGGCATCGGCGAATTGCAGAAGTTGCTGGTGATCTTTATCGGCTCGGTGTTCCAACTGATCCTGATGGTCGCGGTGACGGTCGGCAGCGTGCGCCGCGATCTCGTCGAAGCGTCGCTGACATTGGGCGCGCGCGACGACGGCGTGTTGCGGCGCGTCCTGATCCCGTCGGCCGCGCCAGAGATCGCGGAAATCCTGCGCCTCGTGCTCGGCTGGGCCTGGACCTATGTGATCGTCGCCGAACTGATCGGCTCGTCGTCCGGCATCGGCCACATGATCATCGACAGCCAGGCGCTGCTCGCCACCGGCCAGATCATCTTCGGCATCATCGTGATCGGCATCATCGGCCTGATCTCGGATTATGCGTTCAAGGCCGCGAACCGCGCGATGTTCCCGTGGAGCGTGCCGTGAGCAAGCTCGCGATCGAGAACGTTTCGCGGACCTTTCCCGGCGTGCGCGGCGGCGCGCCGACACAGGCGCTTGAGCCGACGAATCTCAGCGTTGCTGACAATGATTTCGTCACGATCCTCGGCCCGTCCGGCTGCGGCAAGTCGACCTTGCTGCGCATGATCGCCGGGCTCGATACGCCGACGACCGGACGCATTCTGCTCGACGGCCAGGTCATCGCCGGGCCGGGCGCGGATCGCGGCATGGTGTTCCAGTCTTACACGCTGTTTCCGTGGCTTACGGTGTCCGAGAACATCTCTTTCGGATTGCGTGAGCGCGGCGTGCCGACGAGGCAGCGCGCCGAGATCGCCGGCGAGTGGCTCGACAAGGTCGGACTTACCAATTTTGCCCATCATTTTCCGAAACAACTGTCGGGCGGCATGCAGCAGCGCACGGCGATCGCGCGTGCGCTTGCCAATGATCCGAAAATCCTGCTGCTCGATGAGCCGTTCGGCGCGCTCGACAATCAGACCCGTGCGTTGATGCAGGAATTGCTGCTCGGCATCTGGGAACGCGAACGCAAGACGGTGATCTTCGTCACGCACGATATCGAAGAGGCGGTGTTTCTCGCCTCGCGCGTCGTCGTGATGTCGGCGCGGCCCGGCCGCGTCAAGGCCGATGTCGTGGTCGATCTCGGCCATCCGCGCCGCTACACGATCAAGACAAGTCCCGAGTTCTCCGCGCTGAAGGCGCAACTCACGGAAGAAATCCGTGTCGAGGCGGTGCTGGCGGCGGAGGTGCATTAGGAGAATTTAGATTTGTTAAGCCGATGACGCCGAAACAAAACGAGGCGTCGTCACCCGGCTTGATCGGGTGAACCTGTACGCCGCGATGCGCATGTTATAAACAGGCGTCACGGAATACTGGTTCATCCGCCTGACTCGTGATCTCGATCACGAAAACATCGACCGCACCGCGCGGTGTCACCTCGAATTCGCGCGCGTCGCCATCGCTGAGACCTAAAACATCCGCCGCTGCGAGCGCCATCGTCGCATCACCGATCCGCACATCGACCGATCCGCCGGTCGCCACCACGACACCGATATCGCCGCTCCACGCCAGCGTCGTCGGCCCATTCAAAACATGCCGCGTCACGCGATGATCGCATCGTTCTCGCCGCGTCATAACGTTCAGATCGTCGATGGCGCCATCGTTCAGGACGCTATCGACCCGCACATCGCCGGCGAAACGAAACGGCGCGGAGTCGCAATTGAGC
Source organism: uncultured Tardiphaga sp. (assembly GCA_964244735.1). GTDB lineage: Bacteria > Pseudomonadota > Alphaproteobacteria > Rhizobiales > Xanthobacteraceae > Tardiphaga. Next base: position 50,782 of record CAXTJT010000013.1, on the reverse strand, counting down.
GTTACACGTCGATCATCGAACACCAGGTCAATGCCCTGTCCCGCGATGATGCTCACGGTGCGGTCAACGCCGTGAAACGATGAGAATGGCCCCGGCGCGGCGACACGCGCCATGCTGATGCGCCAGTCGAACGCATCGAGCGAGGCGCCTTCTGGCGAGACCAGCATCTCGACGGTCTCGCCGCCGCCGTTCTTCCACGGCATCCGCGTGTAGTCGCCAGCCCGCAATACGCGCATCGCTAGACAATGCTCGGCAACGTCAACCCGTTATCCTTCGCGCAATCAATCGCCGTCGCGTAGCCCGCATCGGCATGGCGCATCACGCCTGATGCCGGGTCGTTCCACAACACGCGCTGCAGCCGCCGTGCCGCGTCAGCCGTGCCATCGGCAACGATGACCATGCCGGCATGTTGCGAATAGCCGATGCCGACGCCGCCGCCGTGATGGATCGACACCCATGTCGCGCCGCTCGCGCAATTCAGCAGCGCATTGAGCAATGGCCAATCGGACACGGCGTCGGAGCCGTCCTTCATCGCTTCGGTCTCGCGGTTCGGGCTGGCGACGCTGCCGGAATCGAGGTGATCGCGCCCGATCACGATCGGCGCTTTCAATTCGCCGCTCGCCACCATTTCATTGAAGGCGAGGCCGAGGCGATGGCGATCGCCGAGCCCGACCCAGCAGATCCGCGCCGGCAAGCCCTGAAATTTGATCCGCGCCCGCGCCATGTCGAGCCAGTTGTGCAGATGCGCGTTGTCCGGAAGTAACTCCTTCACCTTCGCGTCGGTCTTGTAGATGTCATCGGGATCGCCGGACAGCGCCGCCCAGCGAAACGGACCGATGCCGCGACAGAACAACGGACGAATATAGGCCGGCACGAAGCCCGGAAAATCGAAAGCGTTGGCGAGGCCTTCCTCCTTGGCCATCTGGCGGATGTTGTTGCCGTAATCGAGCGTCGGCACGCCCATGGCGTGAAAGTCCAGCATCGCGCGGACATGCGTGACCATCGATGTCTTCGCAGCACGTTCGACGGCTTTCGGATCGCTCTCGCGCATCGTCTCCCAATCTGAAACGGTCCAGCCCTTCGGCAGATAGCCGTTGACCGGATCGTGCGCGGAAGTCTGGTCGGTGACGATATCGGGCTTCACGCCGCGCCTCACCAGTTCGGGGAAGATATCTGCGGCGTTGCCGAGCAGGCCGACCGACAGCGGTTTGCGGTCCTTGCAGGATTGCTCGATCAGGCTCAGCGCCTCGTCGAGGTCTTTGGTCTGCACGTCGAGATAGCCGGTGAGCAGCCGCATCTCGATCCGGCTCGGCTGGCATTCGACGGCGAGGCATGATGCGTTGGCCATCGTTGAGGCGAGCGGCTGTGCGCCGCCCATGCCGCCGAGCCCGGCCGTGAGAATCCATTTGCCCTTGAGGCTGCCGCCATAATGCTGGCGGCCGACCTCGACGAAGGTCTCGTAAGTGCCCTGCACGATGCCCTGCGAGCCGATATAGATCCACGAGCCGGCCGTCATCTGGCCGTACATCATCAGGCCTTTGCGATCGAGTTCGTGGAAGTGGTCCCAATTGCCCCAATGCGGCACGAGATTGGAATTGGCGATCAGGACGCGCGGCGCATCGGCGTGGGTGCGGAACACGCCGACCGGCTTGCCGGACTGAACCAGCAACGTCTCGTCAGCTTCCAGTTCGCGGAGGGCTGCGACGATGCGATCGAAACTTTCCCAATTGCGCGCGGCGCGGCCGATGCCGCCATAGACCACCAGTTCGCTCGGCTTCTCGGCGACATCCGGATCGAGGTTGTTCATCAACATTCGCAGCGGCGCTTCGGTGAGCCAGCTTTTCGCGGACAACTCCGTGCCGTGCGCGGCGCGGATGATGCGGTCGTTGTCGATGCGGGTCATGAATGGTCCTTTTACGCGGCGGGTGCTCCGTCATTGCGAGCCGGATCGATCCCGGCATCTTGCCGACATCGATCCGCGCGAAGCAATCCAGCTCTTGAATGCAGAAAGAACTGGATTGCTTCGTTGCGGTGGTCTTCGGAGACGACGACCGTCGCGCGTCGCAGTGACGAAACGAACCGTTTGTATCACTTGTCGCCAACCGACAAGCAGACGTCCAAAATCTCGCGTAACGCCGCGCGCATCGGCGCGGCATAGGCGGGATCGTAAGGCGTCGGCCAGTTCGCGTCGGTGACGGCGTCGTTCGGCTCGCGCATGTAGCCGCGGCACGACAACTCCATCTGGACGGCATGAACCCCCTTTTCGGGATCACCATGGCTGCGCGTGATCCAGCCGCCGGTGAAGCGGCCGTCGGTGGTGCTGGAAAACTTGGTTCTCGCGCAGATCGCCGCGATCTCCTCGGTGAGGGCCGGATCGCAACTTGCGCCTTTGTTCGTGCCGATGTTGAAATGCGGCAACGCGCCGTCGAACAAGCGCGGGATCACAGAGCGGATCGAGTGGCAGTCATACAGAACGATGTGCGGATGCGCTTCGCGCAGGCGTGCGATCTCGTCGGCAAGGGCCGTGTGATAAGGGTTGAAATAGCGCGCACGCCGCTCAGGAATATACGCCGGCGCTAATTCACATCCGGCCTTGTAAAGCGGCTCGCCGTCAAAGGTTGTTGTCGGGCACAACTCCGTCGTCTGCTGTCCCGGATAGAGCGTCGCGCCGGAGGGATCGCGGTTGACGTCGATCACCGTGCGCGAGATCGCGGTGTGGACGATGGTCGCGCCAAGGTCGCCGGCAAAGTCGTAGAGCCGGTCGATCCACCAGTCGGCATCCTTGCGCGCGAGCCAAGGCGATACCAGACGCTGCTCGTATTCCGGGGGAATTGTTGTGCCTGTATGTGGAAACGACACGATGAGCGGCGCATCGCCGCGACGGATCGTCAACCAGTCCGTCATGCGCCCCTCCAGATCCGCTGATGGAGCGTATTGAACCCCATGCGATAGACCAGTTCGGCCGGGCGTTCGATGTCCCAGATCGCGAGGTCGCAGAATTTTCCGGCTTCGAGCGTGCCGATGCTGTCGAGCCGGCCGAGCGCGCGGGCGGCCTCGCGCGTCACGCCGGCGATCAGTTCGTCCACGGTCAGACGAAACAATGTCGCGCCCATGTTCATCGTGAGCAGCAAAGATGTGATCGGCGATGTACCGGGATTGCAGTCTGTCGCGACGGCGATCTTGACGCCATGCTTTCGGAAGGATTCGATCGGCGGCTTGTGCTCCTCGCGCAGAAAGTAGAACGCGCCGGGCAGCACGACGGCGACAGTGCCGGCCGACGCCATCGCCGCAGCGCCGGCGTCATCGGTGTATTCGAGATGATCGGCCGATAGCGCGCCGTATTGCGCAGCCAGCCTCGCGCCATTCAGGTTCGACAATTGATCCGCATGCAGCTTGATCGCGAGCCCGGCGGATTTGGAAGCGTCGAACACGCGTGCGATCTGCTCGGGCGAGAAGGCGATGCCTTCGCAGAACGCATCGACGGCGTCGGCAAGTCCGTCGCGGGCCACGGTCGGGATCATCTCGCAGACGAGATCGATATAGGCCTCGCGATCCGAAAATTCCGGCGGCAACGCATGCGCGCCGAGAAATGAGGTGACGACCTCGATCGGACGCTCAGCGCCAAGTCGCCGCGCGGCACGCAGGATGCGGATCTCGCTATCGGCGTCGAGCCCGTAGCCGGATTTGATCTCGATCGTGGTGACACCCTCGGCGATCAGACGGTCGAGTCGCGGCAATGATGTGGTGACGAGATCGTCTTCGCTGGCCGCGCGGGTTGCCTTCACCGTCGAGAGGATGCCGCCGCCGGCGCGCGCGATGTCTTCATAATGCGCGCCCGCCAATCGCAGTTCAAATTCATGGGCTCGGCTGCCGCCATAGACGAGATGGGTGTGGCAATCGACCAATCCCGGCGTCACCCAGCGTCCGTCCAGATCGATCGTTTGGGCCGCGTCCGCATCGGCCGGCAGATCGGCGGCCGCGCCGGCAAAGACGATGCGGCCGTTCCTTGCCGCAATAGCGCCATGCTCGTTGATGCCGAGCCCGGCTGCGCCGCGCGCAAGCGTGACCAGCCGTGCATCGCGCCAGATTGTGTCATATTGCATGGAAATCTCTGTCAAACGTCGCGGCGGGCAATCTCCGCGCATTTAAGCAAGGACGCGGTGCGCGGTGAACTCTTTATTTTTTGACGATGTGTTTCTGCCCGGCGGTTGGGAACGTGATGTGCGGGTCACGATTGCGGATGGCGTGATCAAACGTGTCGAGATCGGCGTGAAACCGAATGACAGCATGCGTGTGCGCGGGCTCGCGCTTCCCGGATTGCCGAACCTGCATTGCCACGCGTTTCAGCGCGGCATGGCTGGCCTCGCCGAGCGGCGCGGTCCCGGCGACGACAGTTTCTGGACGTGGCGCGATGTGATGTATCGCTTTCTCGGACGGCTCTCGCCCGACGATGTCGAGGCCATCGCCGCATTGGCCTATGTCGAGATACTGGAGCGCGGTTTCACGGCGGTCGGCGAATTTCATTATCTGCATCACGATGTCGATGGAGCGCCTTACGGCGATCTCGGTGAGATGGTCTCGCGGATCGCGGCGGCGGCGTCCGAGACGAAAATCGGTTTAACGCTGCTGCCGGCCTTCTACGCGCATGACGGCTTCGGTGGGCGAGCGCCGACCGCCGGGCAACGCCGTTTCGTCAACGATCCGGATCGATTCCTGAAACTGGTCGAGCGCTCTCGTGCTGCCATCGCGGGGTTGCCGAGCGCCGCGATCGGCATTGCGCCGCATTCGCTGCGCGCGGTGACACCGGAGTCGTTGCGCGCCGTCGTCGAGGCATTCGCCGGCGGCCCGATTCATATTCACGTCGCCGAACAGATCAAAGAAGTCGAGGATTGCCTCGAATGGTCCGGCCGCCGTCCGGTCGAGTGGCTGCTCGACAACATGGCGATCGACGCGCGGTGGTGCCTGATCCACGCGACGCACGTGACGTCGGACGAAACGAAACGTCTCGCGGCGTCGCATGCTGTGGCCGGATTGTGCCCGATCACGGAAGCCTCCTTGGGCGACGGCATCTTCAACGGCGCGGAATATCTCGCCGCAGGCGGACGTTTCGGCGTCGGCAGCGATTCCAATATCGAGATCGATGCGCCGGGCGAATTGCGGTTGCTCGAATACAGCCAGCGCCTCGGCCGTCGCGCGCGCAACGTCATGACCACGCAGTCTTGCGAGTCGACCGGGCAACGCCTGTTCATCGCGGCCCTGTCCGGCGGGGCGCAAGCGCTGGCGCGGCCGATCGGCGCCATTGCGGTCGGCCATCGGGCCGATATCGTCGTGCTCGACGGCGAAGATGCGTCCCTTGCGACGACAACCAGCCGCGACTGGTTCGATGCATGGATTTTCGTGTCGGGCCGTCAGGCCGTGCAAACCGTCTATGTCGGCGGCGAACTGGTCGTCGCGGCCGGACGTCATATCGGCCGCGAGGCGATAACCGCACGCTATCGCGCGACGCTGCGAAAGCTGGCGGATATCTGATCTCTCAGGGCTCCAGCTTGATGCCGGCGTCGCTGATGACCTTGCGCCACCGCGTGATCTCGTCGCCGACAAATGCGCGGCATTCTTCCGGCGTGCTGCCGACGGCGACGATGCCCTGATCCACCAACTTGGCTTTCAAGGCCGGATCGGCCAGCGCCTTCTTCGCCTCGGCGGAAATACGCTCGACGATGTCTTTCGGCGTTCCCGCCGGGGCGATGAGTCCCGCCCAGGTGCCGGACACGAAATCCGGGACGCCTTGCTCGGCCATCGTCGGCACTTCGGCTGCCGCCGGAATTCGCTCTTTTGCGGTGACGACGATGGCCTTGGCGTTTCCCGATCGGACCTGCGACATCAGCGGTCCGACGACGTCAAACATGACGTTGATCTGACCGCCGACCGTATCCTGCAGCGCGCCCGACGTTCCCTTGTAAGGAATGTGCTGCAGGCTGATGCCCTCGCGGCTCTTCAGCATCTCCATCGTCAGATGCGCCGCCGACCCAATGCCGCTCGACGCGAAATTGAGCTGTCCGGGTTTGGCCTTGGCGAGCGCGATGAACTCTTTCATGTTGTTCGCCGGCAGCGATGGATGCGCGATCAGGATCAACGGTGCGACGCTCATCAGCGACACATAGGTGAAATCCTTCAACGTGTCGTAAGGCAATTTCGGATTGAGCGTCGCGTTGACGGCATGCGCTGCAATCACCGTTCCGATCGTGTAGCCGTCGGGCGCCGCCTTGGCGACGCTGTCGGTGCCGATCACGGCGTTGGCGCCGGGCTTGTTCTCGAAGACGATCGGCTGGCCGAGCGCCTCGGACATCTTTTGCCCGACAAGCCGGGCCATCAGATCCGTGTAACCGCCGGGCGTATAGGGGACGACCATGCGAATCGGCCGGTTCGGCCAGCCTTGTGCCAGAGCAACTCCGGTGCCGGATATCATGATGGCGAGCGCTGCGATCGCGCGAACGAAGCTGGTCATCATGGCGTTTCCTCAAATGGCAGGCGACATTGTTTATTGCCCGCGTTCTGCCTTGCCGCGCAAGGCGTATAGTGTCGCGTCCGTCTTGCGCCCGCTGACGGGCCCAACTAAGCGCACGTCGTCACTCGGCGGCAATGGCCGGTGATGCGCTTGGCCGATAGGTGACCGCGGGATGCGGCGCGCTGAGACGGGCATGGCCTTGCCCGAAAAGCTTTTCGCGCATCGTGCCTGGTGCATAGGCGTCCTTGTAGAGTCCGCGCCGTGTCAGCTCGGGCACCAGAAGATCGGCGATGTCCTCGAAACTGCCGGGCGAAATCGCGAAGGGAACGTTCAGGCCATCGACATCGGTTTTCGCGATCCAGTCCTCGATCGCATCCGCGACCTGCTGCGGTGTCCCGACGACGATCGGCCCGATGCCGCCGATCCCGACATGTTCGGCAACCTCGCGCACCGTCCATGTGCGGTCGGGGTCGGCGCGGGTGATATTGTCCATCGCCGAGCGGCCGGCTTCGTTGAGGACGTGCTTGACCTCCTGATCGAGATCGTAGGTCGAGAAATCGACGCCGGTCCATCCGGACATCAGCGTCAGCGCGCCTTCGTGATTGACGTGGCGGCGATACTCCGCGTGCTTGTCTTTCGCTTCCTGCTCGGTGCGCCCGAGAATGACCGTCATCATGCTGAACATCAGAATTGACCTGGGATCGCGTCCGGCCTCCGCCGCCAGCGCCCGGATTGCGGCGACGCGCGGCGCGATCACCTTGGCAGAGGGGCCCGACATGAAGACGCATTCGGCATGGGCCGCTGCGAATTGTCGGCCGCGCGGCGAGGTGCCGGCCTGATACAGCACAGGCGTCCGTTGCGGCGAGGGCTCGGTCAGATGAATCGCATCGAGGCTGTAATGCTCGCCGTCATGCTTGACGCGATGCACCTTCGACGGATCGGTGAACATGCCTTTTGCCTTGTCGCGCAGAACGGCATCGTCCTCCCAACTACCTTCCCATAGCTTGTAGACGACCTGCATATACTCTTCGGCAACGTCGTAGCGATCGTCATGGGCATTCTGGCCGGTCTTGCCCATGCCTTTCGCCGCGCTGTCGAGATAGCCCGTGACGATGTTCCAGCCGATGCGGCCCTCGGTGAGATGGTCGAGCGTCGACATCCGGCGCGCGAACGGAAACGGCGGCTCGTAAGACAGCGTGCAGGTGATGCCGAAGCCGAGATGGGTCGTCACCGCGGCCATCGCCGAGACCAGCATCATCGGATCGTTGACCGGCACCTGCGCGGCGTTGCGCAGGGCTGCATCGGGCGAGCCGCCGAACACGTCGTAGACGCCGAGCACGTCGGCGAGGAACAGGCCGTCGAAGCGGCCCCGCTCCAGCGTTTTCGCGAGATCGAGCCAGTAGGGCAGGCGGTTGTAATCGGAGGAGCGGTCGTCCGGATGGGTCCACAACCCCGGCGATTGATGCGCCACACAATTCATCGCGAAGGCGTTCAACCGGATCTGTTTCGTCACAAGGCGTCTCCTGAATTCCGAAGCGGGTCAGCGCAAGGCAAGCCTAATGTCGCGGTTCGCCGGTCACGCGCCAGATGACGTCGCCGACATCGTCGGCGACCAGAAGCGAGCGGTCGGGGCCGAGCGTAACGCCGACCGGGCGTCCATAGGACAGCTTCTCGTCCGGCGAGAGAAAGCCGGAGAGAATGTCGCGCGGCGGACCGGACGGACGCCCGTTCTCGAACGGAATGAAGACCACCTTGTAGCCGCTCAGCGTGCTGCGATTCCAGGAGCCGTGCTGGCCGATCACCATGCCGTCCGGAAAGCCGGGAAGCGTGCCGGCGGGCATCCAGCACAGGCCGAGCGAGGCGGTGTGGCCGCCGAGCGCGTAATCCGGCGTGATCGCCTTTGCGACCAGGGCGGCATCCTGCGGCACGCGGTCGTCGACGGTCTGTCCCCAATAGCAATAGGGCCAGCCGTAAAAGCCGCCGTCGCGAACCGATGTGAGATAATCCGGCGGAGTCTCGTCGCCGAGGCCGTCGCGCTCGTTGACGACGGTCCACAGCTCGTTGGTCGTCGGCTCGAAGGCGAGGCCGACGGGGTTGCGCAAGCCGCTCGCAAAGATGCGGGTGCTGCCGTTGACAAGGTCCAGTTCGTAGATCGCGGCGCGGCCCTGCTCGACGGCCATGCCGGCTTCGGCGATATTGCTGAGCGAGCCGACGCCGGCATAGAGCTTGCGGCCATCGGGACTCGGCAGCAGGCTCCGCGTCCAGTGCCCCCCGGGCTTGAATGTCGTGAGCCTCCGGCCCGACGCCGTGATGCTGTCGGCTCCTGCGGCATAGGGGTAGGCCATGACGCCATCGGTATGGCCGACATAGAATGTGTCGCCGAGCAAGGCCATCCCGAACGGCTGGTTCAGCCCGTCCATGAAGGTTGTCTGAGTCTCGGCGATGCCGTCGCAGTCCCTGTCGCGCAGAAGCGTGATGCGGTTGGCGCTGTCGCCGAGCGCAGCAGCGCGTCGCATCGTTGCCTGCATCGCATGGCCGAACACGCTGCTCGGCCGGCCGGCGACTTGCGTGGCTTCGGCGACGAGGACATCGCCATCGGGCAGCACGGCGATCCAGCGCGGATGCTGCAAGCCGGTTGCGAACGCGTTGACTTTCAATCCCGCCGCAGCGATGGGAACCTGTCCGTTACGCCATCCCTGCGCCGTCGGCATTTTGAGGGTCGGAATGCTGCCTTGCGGTTTTGCGGCGGGAACGACCGGCGCGTTGCCCCAGGCCGCCTCCTGCGGAACGCCTTGCATCCGGCGCAGCACAACCGCGCCGCCGCCCACCATTGCGACGACGCGCGCGAAAATTCCCGACAGGCTCATGCTGTTCCCCTGCATTTGCGCGCACGCTATCCGATGTCGGGCCGAGTTGAAACGCCGTCGATTTTCATCGGCGGCTTGGAACGTTTTGTTCTCGGCAAGAGCGGTTCCAGCGGAATCGTGCTGCGAGGCCAGCGATAAAAGAAATGCCGTCCTGTTGAGTTTGCACCGAATGCGGTCAGTAATGGCGCGTTTCAAGAAATCGGGTTTGGAGAGGGACGTTCGATGTTGAAGTTCTCGCGGCGCATGGTCGGCGCAATAATGATGGCGGGTGCAGTTCTGTTGCCATCGATGGCGCTGGCGGCCGATTTGAAGGAAATTCGCATCGATTGGGCGACCTATAATCCGGTCTCGATCATCCTCAAGCAGAACGGCCTGCTGGAAAAGGAGTTCGCCAAGGACGGCATCAAGATCGTCTGGGTGCAGTCGGCCGGCTCCAACAAGGCGCTCGAATTCCTCAATGCCGGTTCGATTGATTTCGGCTCGACGGCGGGATCCGCCGCATTGGTCGCCAGGATCAACGGCAATCCGATCAAGTCGATCTATGTCTATTCGCGACCGGAATGGACCGCGCTGGTCACGGCCAGGGACTCCAGGATCGCGTCGGTAAAAGACCTCAAGGGCAAGCGGGTGGCTGTGACGCGCGGCACCGATCCGCACATCTTCCTCGTGCGCGCGCTGCTCGACGCGGGACTGACCGAAAAGGACATCACGCCGGTGCTGCTGCAGCACGCCGATGGCAAGACCGCGTTGATTCGCGGCGATGTCGATGCGTGGGCCGGGCTCGATCCGATGATGGCGCAAGCCGAGGTCGAGGACGGTGCAAAATTGTTCTTTCGCAAAGCTGATGCGAACACCTGGGGCATCCTGAACGTGCGCGAGCAGTTCCTGAAAGAGCAGCCGGATGTCGTGCGCCGTGTGCTTGCCGTCTATGAGGAGGCGCGCAAGGCGTCGGTGGCGGATTACGACGGCCTCAAGAAGGCGTTCATCGGCGTCACCAAGCTGCCGGACGCGGTCGTCGACAAGCAACTCAAGGAGCGTACCGAATTGACGCATAGCCGGATCGGCGCGCCACAGCGGGATTCGATCCTGGCGGCCGGTCTCGCATTGCAGCAGGCCGGTGTGATCGCCGCCGGCGTCGACGTGAAGGCCACGGTCGATGCGCTGATCGACGACCAGGTGCCGCTGCCCAAGAGTTAAGGTGAGTTTTCCCTCCCCGCTCTTGCGTGGGGAGGGTCGGCCGAGCCGTGCAGATTGGCGAAGCCAATCGCACGCGGAGGCCGGGGTGGGGGTCCGCACCGACCGATCGCAGCCGCCCCCCACCCGACATGTTGTTCGCTTCGCTCTCAACATGCCACCCTCCCCACCGCAGAGCGGGGGAGGGGTCAGCAAGACATCACCGCCTTGCAATCCTGGCGCAGACGCGGTTTGGCTATCGCCATGACGAGCGAAACCTTTCAGCCCGATCCTGCCGCGGTTCCGCAGGCATCGACCGCCACGCCGGGACGCTTTCGCCATGCGCGTTGGCTGCTCGGCGTCGTGCTGCCAGTGACCGTCGCGATCGGATGGGAACTGGCGGTGGCGTCCGGCTGGTCGAACGGGCGGCTGGTGCCGCCGCCGTCGCGTGTGATCGCGACCATCATGGATCTCGCGCGCTCCGGCGAATTGTCGCGCCATGTGCTGACGACGCTGGGACGGGTCGGCGCAGGCTTCGGGCTCGGCCTTGTCGCCGGGACCGCGCTCGGCGCGGTCTGCGGCTATTGGGATATCGCGCGGCGGATCGTCGATCCGACGGTGCAGGCCTTGCGCGCGATCCCCTCGATCGCCTGGGTGCCGCTGTTCATCCTGTGGCTCGGCATTTTCGAGACCTCTAAAGTGACCCTGATCGCCGTCGGCGTGTTCTTTCCGGTGTATCTCGGCGTGATGGGTGCGATCCTGTCGGTCGATCGCAAGATCGTCGAGGTCGGCCGCACGTTTCGCCTCTCGGGTCCGGCGATGATCAGGCGCATCCTGTTGCCGGCCGTGCTGCCGGCCTATGTCGTGTCGCTGCGTGTCGGCCTCGGGCTCGGCTGGATGTTCGTGGTCGCCGCCGAATTCATGGGCGCGTCCGAAGGTCTCGGTTATCTCTTGATCGACGGCCAGCAACTCGGCAAGCCCGCGCAAATTCTTGCGGCGATCACGATTTTCGCGTTGCTCGGCAAGACCACCGACTGGTTGATCGAACTCGCCACCGCGCCGTGGCTGCGCTGGCAGGACGGCTTTCGCGCCGGCGGAGCATCCTGATGCTGCTGCTCGATCAGGTCGACAAAACCTATCTGAACGGCGTGCGCGCGCTGGAGCGGTTTTCCGCGCGGATTCCGCAAGGCGAGATCGTCGCCATCATCGGCGGCTCCGGTTGCGGAAAATCGACCTTGCTGCGCGCCATAGCCGGGCTTGATCGCGCCAGCAGCGGGCGCATCGTGCTCGACGACATCGAGATTTCTGCGCCGCATGCCAAGATCGGCATCATCTTTCAGGAGCCGCGGCTGCTGCCGTGGCTGAGTGTCGCCGACAATATCGGCTTCGGCCTCGCCGATGTGCCGAGCGACGTGCGAGAGGACAAGGTGGAGACCGCATTGGCGCGCGTCGGCCTCGCCGACAAGGCCAAGGCGTGGCCGCGCGAACTGTCGGGCGGACAGGCGCAGCGCGTCGCCATTGCGCGGGCGCTCGTGCCTCAGCCGGAGGTGCTGCTGCTCGACGAACCGTTCTCCGCGCTCGATGCGTTCACGCGCGCCGACCTGCAGGACCATCTGCTCGATCTGTGGCGCGACACGCGGCCGACGCTGGTTCTGGTCACGCATGACGTCGACGAGGCGGTCGTGCTGGCCGACCGCGTGCTGGTGATGCGGCCGCGGCCGGGGCGGCTGTTCGACGAGATCGCGATCAATCTGACGCGGCCGCGCGACCGGACGTCGCCGTTGTTCGAGAGCTTCAAGCGCCGCATTCTGACGGCGCTGGACCGTTCGCTCGACAGCAAAATTCCCGACGCACCCGCCCGAGCGCTCGCAGGGGGCGCGATGTGGTGGTAGCGACAACCGTCATTCCGGGGCGCATTTGCCCGTTGGCAAATGCGAACCCGGAATCCGGTCAAGATGAACATGGTGAGATTCCGGGTTCGCTCGCCGCTACCGCTGCTCGCGCCCCGGAATGACGAGTGTTATAGAACATCGAAATATCAAGGGAGACACACGATGGATGCCGCCGCCCTCCGCGCCATGCAGGCGCCGATCAAGGAGACTTACAAGGCCGATCCGGAGGCCGCCTTCATTACACTGATCGCGAAAGGCTCGACCGATGCCGACGGGATCGCCTGCAAGCTGGAGACCGGACGCGCCATGGCGATGGCCGGATTGCATCCGCTGACCGGCGGCTCCGGCCTTGAATTGTGCTCGGGCGACATGCTGCTCGAAGCGCTTGTCGCCTGCGCCGGCGTCACGCTGAAATCCGTCGCTACCGCCGTGGAAGTGCCGCTGCGCGCCGGCCATATCATTGCCGAGGGCGATCTCGATTTTCGCGGCACGCTCGGCGTCGACAAGGAAGCGCCGGTCGGCTTCAAGGAAATCCGCTTGCGCTTCGACGTCGATACCGACGCGCCGCAGGACAAGCTCGATCTGTTGCTGAAACTGACCGAGCGCTATTGCGTGGTCTATCAGACCATCAAGAACGGCTCCAAAATCTCGGTCGCGATGAACCGCGTCGGCAACTGACGCAAGACGTCGCCAGGCGCAGTCCTGGCATTGCTCACTTCGTCGTCCCGCTTTGCTGGCGGGTCCATGTGTCGAGGTCCGGCATCTCGGCCGAGCCTTCGATGGTTGCGGACGTGCCATCGCGCGACACCAGAACGGTGCGTGGAATGTCGCCTTGCCAGGCCGGGTCGATCTCGAAGCGCAGACGCTCGACGAAACCGTCGTTGAAAATCCAGTTGTCGGCGGACGCCAGCCCCGCTTTTTGCAGCATGGATTGCGTCGCGTCATCCATTCTCGGCACGAGGTCGGCGCTGATCGTCACGACGTCGAGGTCGGGATGATCCTTCATGAACTGGCCGAGCAAAGGCAGTTCGATTTTGCACGGACCGCAGGTCACGCCCCAGAAGTGCACCAGCGTCGGCCGCCCGGCATGGCGGCGCAGCACCTCCTGCCAGCTTCCGCGCGTGAACGGCTTGAGCTGCGGCGGCGCTTCCGAGGCCGTGGCCGTTAGCAAAAACGCCGCAAGAAAACCGCCTGTCAGAAGATGTTTCATCATTCGCCCTCGATCGGCAGGATGCGGTAGCCGTCGGCCTTGGTCATCCACGACAGGAACGTCTGCGTGCCGTTGCTGACGAGCAATGGATGATCCGACGTGTCGGCCGTCGTGGCGAGCATCGTCGGCGTCGACCATGTGGCGCCGTCGTCTTGCGACGCCATCATATTGACGGCCGTTGTCTCGCCGTCGAATTCCTTCCACACTATTAGCAGGCCGTGCGGGCCGGCGAGGATGTATGGCCGCGAAGGATTGCGATCGGACCGGCCGATCCTCACCGGCTCGGAAAACGTGCCGCCCTGATCCTGCGAGCGCGCGTAGAACAGACCCTTGCGCGTCTTGCCGGCCGTGTACCACGTCGCATGGTAGGTGCCGGGCGGCGAGATCGCGAGACTCGGCCCGTGATGCGGGCAGGCGGCGATCTGCCAGTCATCCGTGCTGACGCGGCGGACCTCGCCGGGTGTCGCCAGACCAGAGAACGTCATGACCGCATGGTCGCGCACGCCGCCGTCGAAGATGTTGCGAAAGATCACGACGGGTTTGCCGGGCCCGGCGAAAGCGAGGCCGAGACGGCAGCATTCGCAGGTATTGTCGGTCGCCATGGCCGCCTGCGAATAGCTGCCGCCGCCGTCGCGCGACGACGCAAAGAACAACCCGGCGCCGTCGTATCTTTCGCCACGCGCCTTCGCCGGCACGCGGTTGCGCTTGTCGAGCCAGGCGGCGAACACTGTCCCGTCGGCGTCGAGACCCAGCGCCTCGAAGCGCTGGCTCTCGGTGTTCGCCGTGATCGGCCGCAGGTCGCTGAAATGTTTGCCGTCATCGGTCGATCGCGTGGTGAGCACCTGACCGTTGAAGGCCTTGTCCTGAAAGATCGAAAAGGCCAGCGCGATGTTGCCTTTCGCATCGACCGCAATCTTCGGCCGCGCGTCCGGTCCCCAGTCGAGATTGAGCCTGTCCCTTGTGACCTGAATCGGCGTCGCAAAGCTGCGGCCTTGATCGGACGAGCTTGCGACCGAGATTTGACCGCCGGCCATCCAGACCAGCCACAGCGTTCCATCGCGGCCGAACGCCGGCGTGACCTTCGAGGCACAACGTAACGTCGGCTCGTCGCACACCGCGTCCGAGCCGTGTTGATGCGACATCTGCGCGGCGGCGAACGTGTGTGAAAGCATGAGTGCGAGTGCGCCAAGCCACCCGGCCGGATTCGGGAAAAAACCTTTCATCATCGGAATGCCACCCTCATGCCGGCGACGAACGCACGGGGCGATCCGGCATAGATCGAACCCGTGGTGTTGGCCAGAATGCTTGCCGCGTTCTGGACGCCGGCCGACGTCACCGAATTGGCGATGTTGTTGGCGGACGCGATATAGGTGCGGTCGAAGACGTTGCGGACCTCGAGATAGAGATTCAGCGAGCGGAAATAGTCCGACAGCAAGTCTGTCTTGTAGTGCACATTGAGGTTGACCAGCTCATAGCCGGGGGCCTTCAGGAGGTTTGCGTTGTCGAGGAAAAACGAGTCCTTCCATTGCACCTCGACGAAGGCTCCGAGTCCCGTGAACGGCCCGACAACTTCGTCATAGCCCAGCCTCGCCGTCAGTTCGTTCGGCGAGACGCCGGGAATTTTGTTGCCGACGCGATTGAACGCGAAAACCGCGCCATTGGTGATGTTCTCTGTGTAGTCGGTGTAGACCTCGTCGAGATAGGTATAGGCCGCCGTGAAGCGCCAGCCGGGATAGAATTTCCAGTCGGCGGCAAGCTCGACGCCGCGATGCTCGGAGCGCGGTGCGTTGAAGGTGTAGCTGATGCCGGCCAGCGGGGTCGCCTGGCTGACCAGTTCGTTGCGGAAGAATTCGTAGAAGCCCGTCGCGCTCAGTTTGAACGTGGCGTTCGGTGTCCAGTCGACGCCGACGTCATAACCGAGATTTTTCTGCGGGCTGAGTTGCGTGTTGTTGCCGGACAGGCCGGTCGGCAATACGAACAGGTTGGAGACCTGCGGCGTGCCATAGCCTGCGGCGACGCGCGCGCGCAGCAGCCATGCGCTGTCGACCCGATACAGCAACGCCAGTTCGGGCGCGGTGTTCTGGAATTGCCGGTCGGCGGTGGTGATCGTCGCGGTCGGGATGCCGGAAATGCCCGTGTAGGCGAAGCCCGTATTGCGCCCCTTCAGCGTCGTGGTTTCCCAGCCGATCCCGGCAATCGCCGTCATCGCCGGTGTCAGGCGCAACTCCTCGCGCGCCCTCAATCCGAAATTGGTGGTCTCGCTGAACAGATTGCTCGACAGGCTGCCGAGCGTGGCGTCGCCGCCGGGCCTCACGAAACGCGAATCGCTCGATGCCGTCAGCGTATTGTAGAAACCGCCGAAGAACGTCGTCGAATCCATGCCGAGAATTTCACCGCGTTTGGTGATGTCGCTCATGTAGTTATACGACGGGAAATCGCCGATCGCGCTGGTCGATCCGGTTGGCTGGCTGATATTGCGATCGTCGAAGACGAACTGGTTGCGCCACGTCGTCGTGTTGTCGAAATCGTGCTCCCATCGTCCGCCGACGATGGTGCGGCGATCGTTTCGGCCGAGCCCGGCCTGCGCGGCGGTTTCCCGGTCCGTGCCGCCGCTCGCATTGAAGCCGTTGTTGAACAGCGTCACCGTTCCGCATCCCGGCGCGGCCGTTGCGCCGGTCGCGCAGCCTTGCTGAAATGGATTCTGCGAAAACTGATTGAGCGACGACCGGATCGGCAGCCGGGTGTCCAGATTGTTGTTGATAAGCTTCACCGTCAGACGGTCGTCGGGCGTCACCTGCAGGGTGCCGAGAAAATTCACCGTCTGCGTATTGAACCAGCTATTGCCGATGAAGCCGCCGCCTCTGGCATCGCTGGCAAACAACGACGCCTCGAAATTGCCGATCTTCTTTCCGGCGCTGACATAATTGTTGAGATAGCCGAAGCTGCCGCCGTCGACGCCGTATTCGACGCCGTCGATGCTTGCGCCGGGCCTCGTGCGGAAGTTGAGCGCGCCGCCGGTGGCGTAATTGCCGTACAGCGCCGATGACGGTCCGCGAATCACGTCGATGCCGCCATAGGCGCGCGGATCGATGAGATCGCTGCGCGACAGGCCATCGGGCTGCGTCACCGGAAACCCGTCATCGAAGATGGTGATGTTGCGGATGGCAAAACCGTTGCGGGCATTGGAGCCCCGAATCGAGATGCCGAAATCGCGCGGCCCGTTGCCCTGCTTGATCGAGATGCCGGGGCTGTCGCGCAGCACGTCGCCGACTGAGAAGGCCGGCCGGCTTTCAAACTGGCTACGATCGATCGCCGTCGCCGTCTGTCCGGCCGGAGCCTGGTTGAGCCCGTTGCGGATCACGTTTGTGCCGAACACCGGAGCTTGCGCCGGTGCGGTCGGCGCCGGCGCAACGGCAACCGGCCGGGTCGCGCGGGGTGCGCTGGACGACGCGCGCGTTCGTTTTTGCAAGGCGGGTCGCGTGCGAACCTCGCGCGGTGCATCGACGGTCACAGGCGGCAAGGGCTGTGCGGTCTGGGCATTGCCGATGGATGGTAAAGCGGAAATAGCGCCGCAAAGCACGAGCAGGCTGGCGCTGCTCAAGGCGCGGTAATGCAACATGGGATTGTCCTGACGCAGGCACAAAAGCCCGCTTGCGAAGATTCACCGACCGACGCAGCTTCGCCGCATCGATCATCGGGTGGTCGCTTGGTCAGGAGAGGGTCGGCGGCGCGCGGGCTTGCGTATTGGAGCCGACGCGAAGGACGGCAACCTGCGGAGTGCCTTCAAGCCATGCGACGCGCTGAAATTGCCGTTGCAGGACGATGAAAACGGGGAGTGGCGGATCGAGCACCGCGACGCTGCCAACGGCCGAGCAGACCGCGCAGCAGGCGCCGGCGTGATCCTTGGATTTCGCGGGGGCCGACGTCTGCATGTTCTCGGAGGACGCCATCCCCGAGCAGATCTCGGCCATATAAAGCGGATCGGATGCCGCAATGGCGGCCACGCGCAACGCCGCGACCGGCGCAAAAAACTGCACCAGGATCGCAAACAGGACGATTGGAATAATGTACTCCAGCCGCCGACGCATGCTGACCTCCGATTGGCTACCGGCTTTCGTAACAGCCCGCTTTATGGTTGTCGAGATCGACAACGGACGCGCGGCTGCGCGCCCGACGTCGGCCTGAAGATCGCCGACGACTTGCTGGCATGCTGTTGGGATCAGCGAATGGCAGGCGGGGGTGCGCCCGGCAGCGGCGCGCCGCCGACCGAGATCGAACTGGACGGTCGTGGAGCCGTGGCCGGCTGCTTGCGGGGCGCCGTCGGCGCGGCAGCGGCGCGCGGTGGGAATGGTGCGCGCGGCGGTTCAGTCGTTCGTGGCGGCGGCGCCAGGATAGCTGGTTGCTGAAGCTGCTCGATCCGGGCCGTCAAGGCGGCGACCTGCTCGGAGAGGCGCTTGATCTCAGCCTGTTGGGTCTCGACCGTTTGTCCCGTCGATTGCCAATTCTGCGTCGTCTGTTGCTGAAAAGCCTGAAAATCGGCGAGGCTCGGCGATGGTTCGGCATCGGTTGTTGCCGCAACCGGCGCCGATCCGCTTCCGGTTGACGACGCCTCGATCAAGCGGTCGTAATTCATCCACAGCAATCCCGACACGCCGCCGATCACGATCAGCCCTGCGAGCAGGCCGACCACCCCAAATCCCTTGCGCTTTTGCAGCAGGACGGGTGGTTCGCCAACGTGGATATCGTGGAACTCAGGGGCCACTTGAAATGCTCGATCCGATACTAGGGGTGACGTCGCAACGCCTTAGAATTTAATCGTTTATATGGCTGTGGGAAGCCGCCATTGCAACTTTTCGACGCCGGCCGCGCACTCAACTCATTGGCAAGGTGGCGATCGGACGGTGCCGGTTGATATTTTATTAACCATCATTCGGCATGAATTCTCCAGTCAATGACGGAGCCCATCATGCAGAATCTCGATCAAGCCATTCGCGAGCGCGCCTACCATCTTTGGCTGGCTGACGGCCAACATGACGGCCGGGCCGATGCCTATTGGCTGGCCGCGCAGCGCCACGTCCTGTCTGAATCGATAGCCGATCCGGCGATCGCGCATGCCGCGATGCCGCGCGATGGCGTCGCGGCTGTCGAAGCTCAGGGCACGAAATATCCCGCCAAGAAGGCGAAGACCGCGGCCGCGCCGAAGAAGGCCAAGCGCCGCGCGGCCTGACGCCGCAAACCTGTCGAACGGAATGGACGGCGGCGCGTTGGGTGTTCCTCACAACAAGGGAAACCCCAATGGCCGGCGTATCTGCAATCAAAGAGCATATGGACGTTATCGGCGCCGACGGCGTTCATGTCGGCACCGTGGACAAGGTCGAAGGCAGCCGCATCAAGCTAACCAAGAAAGACAGCGGCGAGGGCTCGCACAAGGGCCACCATCATTTCATCGATGGCAGTCTCATCGCTGAAATCGAAGGCAATAAGGTGCGGCTCTCCGCGAATGGCGACGTCGCCGTGACGATGGAGCAGGAAAAGTAATCGCTTTTCCATTGCGCAACAAAAGCGGCCGTGGCTGCGATGGTGCGCGTTTTGAGCGACTATCGCTGCCGCGGCGCGCTTGCTAAGTGCTGACCGTCATCGGGCAGGCGGGCGCATATGGTTTTCTCCTCGATTCTGATCGCAAACCGTGGCGAGATCGCTATTCGGATCGCTCGCGCGGCGGCTGATCTCGGCATCCGCACCGTCGGCGTCTTCAGCACGGATGATGCGAACGCGCTGCATGTTCGCGCGACGGACGGCGCGCATGCATTGCCGGGTCGCGGTGCCGCAGCCTATCTCGACCGCGCCGCGATCCTGAAGGCCGCCCGAGACAATGGCTGCGACGCAATTCATCCCGGTCATGGATTTCTCAGCGAGAACGTCGCCTTCGCGCAGGACTGCGCCGATGTCGGCATCGTCTTCATCGGGCCGACCCCGGACACGCTCGCTGAACTCGGCGACAAATCGCGCGCCCGCGATCTCGCGCGCAGGCTGGGCGTCCCGATGGTGCCGGGGTCGGCCGGCGCGGTCACGCTGGACCAGGCGAAAGCCTTTGTGGCTGGCCTCGGCGCGAACGATGCGGCGATGATCAAGGCAATCGCGGGCGGCGGCGGGCGCGGCATGCGCGCGGTTCACACGATCGCCGAGATCGACGAGGCCTATGCGCGCTGCCGGTCCGAGGCGCTGTCGGCCTTCGGCAATAGCGATGTCTATATCGAACGTCTCGTCACGCGTGCGCGCCACATCGAGGTGCAGATCATCGGCGACGGCCGCGACGTTGTCCACGCCTATGAGCGCGACTGCACGCTGCAACGGCGCAATCAGAAGCTGATCGAGATCGCCCCGGCGCCCGGCCTCGATGCGTCCTTGCGCGATGCAATTCTGAAGGCGGCGATCGCGATGGCCCGGCATTTTCCCTATCGCGGCCTCGGTACATTTGAATTTCTGGTCGATGCCGATGCGCCGGCCTCGGCGCTTGCGTTTTATTTCATGGAGGCCAATCCGCGGCTGCAGGTCGAGCACACCGTGACGGAAGGCGCGACGGGGCTCGATCTCGTCAAGATCCAGATCGGCATCGCACAGGGCCAGACGCTGGCGCAACTCGGTTTGGACGCACCGCTGCCGCCGCCGGTCGGTTATGCGATCCAGTTGCGGGTCAACATGGAAACGATGACGGTGAAGGGTGACGCGCGGCCGCAGGGCGGCGTGCTGGCGCGCTTCGAGCCGCCGTCCGGCCCCGGCGTGCGCGTCGATACCGGTCTTCACCATCGCCTGGCCGACGGGCGAATTCGGCGGCATGGGCATCGAGGGCGCGGTGCGGCTCGGCTACCGCAAGGAGATGGAAGCGATCGCCGATCCCGACGAGCGCCAGCGCTTCTTCGAATCCAGGACGGCGCATCTGTATGATCTCGGCACCGCGCTCAACATGGCCTCGTCGATGGAGATCGACGCGGTCATCGATCCGGCCGAGACGCGGTCATGGATCACGCGCGGCCTGAACTCGGCGTCGGCGATGCCGGCTTCGCGCTACATCGCGACCGATACACCGGACCGCGCCTGGTTTTGCGGTCGCGTCGCGACGAGGAACGCAGCAACGCGGCCGAGCAGCGCAAGCGCGACGCAGGTCACGGCGACCATGGGTCTGATATCGCTGCGCTTCGTCGCCCGCCGACCGCATTCTTGCCGGGGCGTTTGGCGACGGCCGGTCCGGCCAGCGCGGCCGCAAAAATCCGACCTTTGCTATTATTGTCTCGCCAAACCGAGGCAAAAGGCGCATGCAGGCGATGTCCGGTTGCGGACGGACGCGGCATGCTTGTCGCGCGTCGCCTTGCGCATCCCGAAGCCACTGAGCAATTGGCGCGACCGTCTGGCTCTCTGCAAAGGGATCAGCGATGTCCGTACCGTCCGAACTGCCTGCGAATGTCTTGATCGTCGAAGACGAACTGGTGCTGCGGATGCGTGCCGTCGATATCGTCGAGGATGCCGGCTTCGTGCCGATCGAGGCCATCAGCGCCGATCAGGCCTTGATGATCCTCGAATCGCGATCCGACATTTCGCTGCTGCTCACCGACATCCAGATGCCCGGCACCATGGACGGTCTGATGCTGGCACGCGCAGTTCACGATCGATGGCCGTCGATCAAGATCATTCTCGTCTCGGGTCAGGTGAAGCCGACCGACGCCGACAAGCCCGTTGATAGTCGCTTCTTCAGCAAGCCGTTGAGCGATCAGCAGATGATCGCCGAATTGCAGGCCATGGTCGGGCAGGGCGCGCTCGCCATCGTGCCGGACATCGCGCTCGTGCGCAGCAACGGCGGGCATCATCCGCATCCCTCGACGACGAAGGAAACGCTGACGGCCGAAAACGACAGCCTGCGGGTGCTTCTGGAACAGGCCGGGATCGACGCCAAAATTCTTCTCGCGCAGGCCGGCATCGATGCGAAAGAGCGCGAAGCGGCCGACAAGCTGCAAAAACTGATTCTTGACGAGTTGCATCACCGCATCAAGAACACGTTGGCGACCGTGAGCGCCATCGCCTCGCAAAGCATCCGCACCGCGCCCAGCCTCGACCATGCGCAGCAGGCGATCGAAGGCCGTCTGATTGCGCTCGGCCGCGCGCATGATCTGCTGATGCAGGTCAGTTGGGCCAATGCCAGCCTCGCCAATACCGTGCGTGGCGCGATCGAGCCGTTTGACAGCAAGGCCAATGGCCGCTTCGCAATCGCTGGTCCGGATATTCGAATCACGTCGGGCGCGGTGATTGCGTTGGCGATGACATTCAACGAACTCTGCACCAACACGACGAAGTTCGGCGCGCTGTCCGTGCCGGCGGGGCGCGTCGATGTGCGATGGAGCGTCGATGAAGCGACACAACGACTGAATTTGACCTGGACCGAGACCAACGGGCCGCCGGTCAAGGCGCCGACGCGCCGCAGCTTCGGCACCCGGATGATGGGTTCGCTGGGCCAGCAACTGAGCGGCAGCGTCTCATTGACCTATGATCCTGCGGGCTTCGCCTATCTGCTCGACGTGCCGCTGGCGGCTCTGAGCGACAAGGTGTGACGATAACCATCGTCCTTGCGTTGCCGTGATCGATCGGCCAGACCGCAAAGCCGCCATCCCCGCCTCGTGAGAGGGAATCGGCTATTCCGCGGCATCAGCAATAAAGTTCGGACGTCACGGAAGACTGGGTCATCTGCCGTCGCGGATGATGACGGCCATGCCTGTTGCCAGGTCGCGCCTCTTCGCATTGACGAACGTGACGCCGACATTGCAGTTCCGCCGCATCGCCCTCTATAACGCCAGTGGTGGCTCGCCCCTCGCGCGGCCGGACGTCACGCCAGATTCGGAATGTCTCATGACCGCCAATATCAGCCCGCTTGCCGGCAAGACGCTCGATCACGCCGCTCTGGTCAACGTGCCGCGGCTGCTGACGGCCTATTACGCCAACAAGCCGGATCCCGCCGTTCCGTCGCAGCGCGTCGCCTTCGGCACTTCTGGGCATCGCGGTTCGGCCTTCACCAGCGCCTTCAACGAGAACCACATTCTCGCGATCAGCCAGGCGATCTGCGATCACCGCAAGAAGGCCTCGATCGACGGCCCGCTGTTCATTGGCATCGACACCCATGCATTGGCCGAGCCGGCCCTCGTCAGCGCGCTCGAAGTCTTTGCCGCCAACGACGTTACGGTGATGGTCGATGCGCAGGGCGGCTACACGCCGACGCCGGTGATTTCGCACGCGATCCTGACCTACAACAAGGGGCGCGACAGCGGCCTCGCCGACGGCGTCGTCATCACGCCCTCGCACAATCCGCCGGAGGATGGCGGCTTCAAATACAATCCGCCGAATGGCGGCCCAGCCGACACCGACATCACCGCCGTCGTCGAGCGCGCCGCCAATGCCTATCTTGCCGCCGACATGGCCGGCGTGAAGCGCGTGGCCTATCAGCGCGCGCGCGGATCGTCGTGGGTGCAGCGCTACGACTACGTCACGCCCTACGTGACAGACCTCGCCGCCGTCGTCGATATGGACGCGATCAAACAGGCCGGCGTGAAAATCGGCATCGATCCGCTCGGCGGTGCGGCGGTGCATTACTGGCAGCCGATCATCGATCGCTACGGCCTCAACGCCACCATCGTCAGCGATGCGATCGATCCGACGTTTCGTTTCATGACGGTGGACTGGGACGGCAAGATTCGCATGGATTGCTCGTCGCCCTATGCGATGGAGCGACTGATCGGCCTACGCGACAGGTTCGACGTGGCGTTCGCCAACGACACCGATGCCGACCGCCACGGCATCGTGACGCGCACCGGCGGCCTGATGAATCCGAACCATTATCTCGCGACGTCGATCGCCTATCTGTTCGGCCATCGTCCGCACTGGTCGGCGCAGAGCGCGATCGGCAAGACCATCGTCAGCAGCGCCATCATCGATCGCGTCGCCGGCAAGATCGGCCGCAAGGTCATCGAGACGCCGGTGGGCTTCAAATGGTTCGTCGATGGCCTCAGCGACGGATCGTTCGGGTTCGGCGGCGAGGAAAGCGCCGGCGCATCGTTCCTGCGCCGCGATGGCGGCGTGTGGACGACCGACAAGGACGGGCTGATCATGGGGCTTCTGGCGGCGGAAATGACCGCCGTGACCGGCCGCGATCCGAGCCAGATGTTCAACGCGCTGACCGACGAACTCGGCAAGCCGTTCTATGCGCGGATCGATGCGCCGGCGACGCCCGCCCAGAAGGACACGCTCAAGAAATTGTCGCCGGAGCAGATCGCACTGACCGAACTGGCCGGCGAACCGGTGCGCGCCACGATCAGCCACGCGCCCGGCAATGGAGCCGCCTTCGGCGGCATCAAGGTGAGCGCGGAGAATGGCTGGTTCGCCGCGCGGCCGTCCGGCACCGAGGATGTCTATAAAATCTACGCCGAGAGTTTTCGCAGCGCCGATCACCTGACGCAGATTCAGAAGGAGGCGCAGGCGGCGGTCGACAAGGTGATCGCGGGTTAACGCGTTTGCGAATAAGCGCGTCAGAATGCGCCGCTATCCGAACAGGCTCGGCGTGTAGTTCACCACCGCGCCTTCGATCTCCAGCAGTTTCAGCTTGGTGACGACGCCGCCATTGGCCGAGAAGCCGCCGGGTCTGTCGCCGGCCGCCAGCACGCGGTGGCACGGCACAACGATCGGGCAGGGATTGCGCCCGAGCGCCTGGCCGACGTCGCGCGACAACCCCACGCCGCCGATCTTCCTGGCGATGTCGCCATAGGTCATTGTCTTGCCGGGCGGTATCGCTCGCGCGATGTCATAGACGCTGCGGTTGAAGTCCGGCACGCCGTCGAGATCAAGCGTCACATCTGTCAGGTCGCGCCTTTCGCCTTTCAACAAGTCGACCATCGCATCGATCGCGCGCTGGACGTGGTCCGGCGGCGGCGCGGCGTCGATCTCGCCGCAGCGTTGGACGATGCGCTTGCGCGTTTGCGATTCATTTTGCTGCGGCAGTTGCACGGCAATGATCCCGCGCGGGGTCCATGCGACGCCGCAGCGGCCGATGGCGCTGTCGAACAGCGTATAGGTCCGATCATTCATGGTCGCAGTTTGCCGCCGATTTCGCCGATGTGCCACCCGATTTCTGCATGCTTCGGCAGTGGCCGCCGCATGATTTTCGTGAAACTCTGCCGCCACAGATAACAGTCAGAGGAGACATCATGCTTTCAAAACAGTTCGCTTCGGGCCGCCCGCATATGACCGCCGTTTTCGCCCTGGCCTGCCTCGCCACGCCGGCATTGGCCGCGCCCGATGAAAAGCTGAAAGCTGCCGCCGAACAGGCGCAGCCGGCGCTGATCGAGACGCTGCGCGACATGGTGATGATCGAGAGCGGATCGGGCGATGCCGAAGGCCTCGCCAAAATGGCCGCGTTCACGGAGGACCGCCTGAAGGCGCTCGGCGCCACGACCGAACGGCGCAAGACCACGGCCGGCACTGGCGCGGACATGGTGATCGGCACGCTCAAGGGCGCCGGCAAGGCGAAGCTGATGCTGATCGGCCATTTGGACACCGTGTACCAGAAGGGCATCCTCGCATCGCAGCCCTACAAGATCGACGGCACCAAGATTTACGGCCCCGGCATCGCCGACGACAAGGGCGGGCTCGCCGTGATTTTGCATGCGCTGAAAATCCTCAACGACAGCGGCTGGCGCGATTATGCGACGCTGACAGTGTCCTTCAATCCCGACGAGGAAGTCGGCTCGATCGGCTCCGGCGAGTTCATCGCGCAACTCGCCGACCAGCACGACGTGGTGCTGTCCTGCGAGCCGACCGGCGCGCTGGGCGGGCAAAACGAGTCATTGCTGCTCGGCGCCAGCGGCACGGCGACCGGCTATATGGAAGTGAAGGGCCGCGCCTCGCATGCCGGGGCCGCGCCGCAGCTTGGCCGCAACGCGCTGATCGAATTGTCGCACCAAATTTTGCAGACCAGCGACATCGCCAAATCGATTCCGGGCACGCAGTTGAACTGGACCACGGCGCAGGCCGGCACCGTTCGCAACCAGATTCCCGACATGGCCAAAGCGGGTGCGGATATCCGCGTCACGGTGCCGGACGGCATCGAGAAATTGCAGGCCGCCCTGAATGAGAAAATCAAGAACCGCCTGATTCCGGATGCCGAAACAACGGTGCGCATCGAGCCCGGCCGGCCGCCTTTCGTCGCCACGCAGGCCGGTCGCGACCTCGCGGCCAAGGGTCAGGCGATCTATGCCGAGTTGGGCCGCACGCTCGATCTGGTGCCGATGACCGGCGGCGCGACCGATGCCGGCTTCGCCAATCGCAGCGGCAAGGCGGTCGTGGTCGAGAGTTTCGGCCTTGCCGGTTTCGGCTATCACGCCAGGGACGAATATATCGAGACCGGCTCGATCGTGCCGCGCCTCTATCTGATGACGCGGATGCTGGTCGATCTGGGCAAAGAGCCCATTAGGGGCAACTAGCCGTCCGATGGCCGGCATCGCGATCAGACCGCTGACCGAGACGCCGGCTATCCGCGCGATGCTGGTCGAACTGCTGATCGAGACCGTCGCGCATGGCGGCTCGGTCAGCTTCATGCACCCGCTCGCGCCGGATGCTGCGGGAGCCTTTTGGGACGGTGCGCTGGCGGCGGCCGCGCGCGGCGAGCGCATCGTCTTTGGCGCGTCGCACCACGACGCGCTGGTCGGCACCGTGACGCTGCTGCTGGACATGCCTCCGAACCAGCCGCATCGTGCGGAGATAGCGAAGATGATGACTCGCGTCAGCCATCGCGGACGCGGCATC
Organism: uncultured Tardiphaga sp.; assembly: GCA_964244735.1. Classification (GTDB taxonomy): domain Bacteria; phylum Pseudomonadota; class Alphaproteobacteria; order Rhizobiales; family Xanthobacteraceae; genus Tardiphaga. The sequence continues at coordinate 24,298 of CAXTJT010000013.1, read as the reverse complement.
GCCAGCGCCTTGCTGGGCGCGGCCGAGGTGGCGGCGGTGGCGCGTAAGCGGACGCTGCTGGTACTCGACACCGCGACCATCGACGGCGCGTCCGGGCTCTATGAGCGGTTCGGCTTTGCGTTCGCCGGCGAAATTCCGGATTACGCGCTGCTGCCGCATGGCGGGCTGACCGGAACGCGGCTGTATTGGAAACGGATCGGGGGCGGTTGAAACTGGACGTCCGAAGCGTCATTGCTTCGTCGCCAGATCATCTTCGCTCGCGAAGATGATCTGGCGACGAAGCAATCCAGTCTCATCTTCCTCTATCGAAAGACTGGATTGCTTCGTTGCGATCCATCCTCGAAAACGAGGATGGATCGCGCCTCGCAATGACGAATCCGCCGAATCTGCTAGCACTGGCGGATGGCCGCGACCCCCGACGCCCCCGATCACGCCTTGAAGCCGCGTGCGACATTTCGCGAGGCGCTGGCGGTCTATCTGCAGCCCCGCGTGCTGATCGTGATGTTCCTCGGCTTCTCGTCCGGGCTGCCTTTGGCGCTGTCCGGTTCGACCCTGTTGGTCTGGGTCAGCGAGAACGGCGTCAATCTCGGCACCATCGGGCTGTTTACGCTGGTCGGCACGCCGTACACGCTGAAATTCCTCTGGGCGCCCCTGGTCGACGGCCTGTCGGTCCCGCTGCTGACGCGATGGCTTGGCCGGCGGCGCGGCTGGCTGGTGTTCACCCAGGTGCTGCTGATGGCGGCGATCCTCGGACTCGCACTGACCGATCCGGCGAAGTCGCCGTTTTACGTGGCGCTCGGCGCGCTGCTGGTCGCCACGGCGTCGGCGACTCAGGACATCGTCGTCGATGCCTTCCGCATCGAGAGCCTGCCGGAGAACGAACAGGCCGCCGGCATGGCGTCCTATGTCGCGGCCTATCGCGTCGGCATGGTCGCCTCGACGGCCGGCGCGCTGTTTCTGGTCACGGGCTTCGAGGCCGCGGGTCTCGCACGCTTGCAAGCCTGGGTGGCGAGCTTTGCCGTAATGGCGGGGCTTGTGTCGATCGGCGTCGTTACGGTGCTGCTGGCCAGTGAGCCCGTGCAGTCGAAACTCGCCGAATCCGCCAGCGGCGAGAAACAGTCGCTGCGCCGTGTGACCGAGGCCGCGATCACGGCTTTCACGGACTTCCTGTCGCAGCGCGACGCGGTCGTCGTTCTGATTTTCGTGATGCTGTTCAAATTCACCGACGCCTTTGCCGGCGCGATGACGGTGCCCTTCATCATCGATACCGGATTCACGCGCAACGACTACGCCATTATCGTCAAGGGTGTCGGACTGGCGGCGACGCTGCTCGGCGGATTTGCGGGCGGCTTTCTCGCCCGCGCAGTGCCGTTGGTCGGCTGCCTGTGGATCGGAGGTTTGTTGCAGGCGATCTCGAACCTGACATTCTCGTGGTTGGCGCTGGTCGGCCCGCAGCAATGGGCGCTGACGATCGCGGTAAGCGTCGAGTCATTCACGGGCGCGATCGGCACGGTGATCTTCGTCGCCTACCTGTCGGCGCTGTGCAACAATCCGCTGCACACCGCCACGCAATATGCGCTGCTGACAGCCCTGGCCTCGGTCGGGCGCATCTATCTGTCGTCGGGCGCAGGCTATGTGGCCGGCGCCACGGGCTGGCCGATGTTCTTCGTCGTCAGCGTGTTGGTGGCGATTCCGAGCCTTGTCTTGTTGGTGTGGCTGCAATCGCGCGGTCATTTTCGGACAGTCGGCGCGGCGCGGGTGGCGGGGTCGATTTAGCTGCGGCGCTTTCCCCTCCCCACCAAGTGGGGAAGGAAAGCGCGCTGCCGGTGACTTCGACGATCACGCCCGGCTCATCAGCTTCAGCACGGCCTGAAAGCGCACGCTGCGTTTGCCGGCCAGCGCCGTGCCTTCGAGTTCGGCCCCGTCCGGTTGACATGTCCCGGCGAAGCCGATGCCGACATCATGGCCGCCGAAGATGGGATGCTCGCCTCTGGCCGGCGTATGTTCCTGATTGACGATCTCGCCGCGCCAGCGGCCGTTCGCCGACGAATAGGAGCCGAGATAGTAGAATAACGCATCGCCGCCGAGAATGCGGCCGTCATTGAGCAGCATCACGCCGGTCAGGCCGCCGACCACGCCGTCGAGCATCTTCAGATGGATCGAATAAACGCCATTGGCGATGCCGCCGTCGCCGACCAGGCCGGGCGACGGCAGCGCGTCCTCTTCGAGCGGGGTCATGATCGAGCGAAACACGGCATTCGGCATCTGCGGCGAAGTGCCGATGAAATGCCAGGTTTCGCGCAGCCCCTCGCCGGCCGGCCTGCCGATCGCCTTGACCGTGGACACGTCGGAGCCGAGCAGCGACGGGTGGTTCGGATCGGTATTGTGCCGCCGGCTGGTGATTTCGGCGTGAATTTCGCCGTCGATCTCGGTGTAGCTGCCGATATGTGCGAATCCGGAGTTGCCGCCGAGCAATTTGCCGTCGTGAATATACGTTACGCTTCGGCCGACCGCGTCGTCGACACGAAACTCGCTTTTGTAGAACCCGCCAAACACTGCAGCCCCCCTGCGCAGCCGACCTGTAGCGCAAATTGCGCGACAGGTCATCTACTTGCGGCCGGCCAGGCCATGACGACGCGCTTGCGCATGGCCGGCGGCGGCAAGCGCCGGGGCGTGGGAACGTCAATGACAGCCAGATGAACCAAGTCGCATTTAAGCCGTTGTTTTGACATCCCTGCGGCGGCCCATCATGGATGATCGTGATGCGCCGCCGGCGCGACAATCAAAGAGAGCCAATGGCCGCTGCAGCGAAGTCGAAGAAGAAGTCCGATCCTAAAACCAGCCGCCATCGCGTTCAGGAAGGCAAGCCGTTCCCTCTCGGATCGACCTGGGACGGGCTCGGCGTCAATTTTGCGCTGTTCTCGGCGCATGCGGAAAAAGTCGAGCTGTGCCTGTTCGATATCGACGGCCATACGGAACTCGAACGCATCGAACTGCCGGAATATACCGACGAAGTCTGGCACGGCTATCTGCCGGACGCGCGGCCGGGGCAGGTTTACGGCTACCGGGTCCATGGCCCGTATCAACCCAAGCAGGGCCACCGGTTCAACCATCACAAGCTGCTGCTCGATCCCTACGCCAGGCAGATCGTCGGCGAACTGAACTGGGACCATGCGCTGTTCGGCTACACGATCGGCCACAAGGACGCGGACCTGTCGTTCGACAAGCGCGACAGCGCGGCCTTCATGCCGAAATGCCGCGTCATCGATCCGGCCTTCACGTGGGGTCAACACCGCAAGCCCGACGTGCCGTGGGAACGGACGATCTTCTACGAGGCGCATGTCCGCGGCTTCACGATGAAGCATCCGGCGGTCGCGCCCGCGTTGCGCGGCACCTTCGCCGGGCTGATGAATCACAGCGTGATCGATTACATCCGCGATCTCGGCATCACCGCGATCGAACTGCTGCCGGTCCACGCCTATGTCGACGACAGCTATCTCGTCGAAAAAGGCCGGCGCAACTACTGGGGCTACAACACGATCGGCTTCTTCGCGCCGATGCCGCGTTATCTGTCCAGCCCCTTCGTCAACGAGTTCAAGGAAATGGTGGCGCAATTCCACCGCGCCGGCATCGAGGTCATTCTCGACGTCGTCTACAATCACACCGCCGAAGGCAACGAACTCGGGCCGACATTGTCGTTCAAGGGCATCGACAACGCGTCCTATTACCGGATGCCGGCCGACAAGCGCTATTACATCAACGATACGGGCACCGGAAACACCGTCAATCTCAGCCATCCGCGCGTGCTTCAGATGGTGGCGGATTCGCTGCGCTACTGGGCCCAGGACATGGGCATTGACGGCTTCCGCTTCGATCTCGCGACCATTCTTGCGCGTGAACCTTACGGCTTCGACGAAGGCGGCGGATTTCTCGATGCGTGCCGGCAAGACCCGGTGCTCAGCCAGGTCAAGCTGATTGCCGAGCCGTGGGATTGCGGACCCGGCGGTTATCAGGTCGGGCAGTTTTCGCCCGGCTGGGCGGAATGGAACGACAAATTCCGCGATACCGCGCGGGCCTTCTGGAAGGGCGACGACGGCAAGCTGGCGGATTTCGCGACGCGGATGTCGGCCTCGCCCGATCTGTTCGACAAGCGCGGCCGCAAGCCGTGGTCGACCGTCAACTTCGTCACCGCGCATGACGGCTTCACGCTCGCCGATCTCGTCGCCTACAACGAGAAGCACAACGCCGACAATGGCGAGAACAGTCAGGACGGCCACTCGCACAATCTGTCGTGGAATCATGGCGTCGAGGGCCCGACCAACGACGCCGGCATCCGGCAATTGCGACTGCGCCAGATGAAAAACCTGATGGCCTCGACCTTGTTCGCGCGCGGCACGCCGATGCTGCTCGCGGGCGACGAGATCGCACGCACCCAAAAGGGCAACAACAACGCCTACGGTCAGGACAACGACATCAGTTGGCTCGACTGGGAGAATATCGACGACGACGGCTGGGACATGCGCGACTTCACGCGCAGGCTGATCGACATCCGCCAGAAGCAGCCGCTGTTTCATCGCGGACGATTCCTGACCGGCCAGTTCAATGATGACGGCGTGAAGGACGTGACGTGGTTCGATCCGGGCGGCAACGAAATGACGACGGAGCAGTGGCATGACGGCAATGCCCGCAGCGTGCAGATGCTGCTCGACGGCCGCGCGCAGGCCACGGGCATTCGTCGTCGCGGTTCGGACCTCACTTTGCTGCTCATGATCAATGCGCATTACGAGTCGATCCGGTTTGCGTTCCCGCAAAACGAAAAGGGCCGGGTCTGGAAACTGCTGATCGAAACGCACGATACCGGGCGACAATTGCCGTACCTGGAATTCGGCGAATATTATGACATCGAGGGTCGCTCGATGGCGCTGTGGGAGATCAGATCGTTGACGTGAGAAATTGAACCAAGGTCGATGGCGATGCGGCAAGGACTACCGTCATTGCGAGCATAGCTTTGAATTGGTTTGCCAATTCAAAGCTACGCGAAGCAATCCAGTCTTTCTCCCCGATAAGAACAAGACTGGATTGCTTCGTCGCTGCGTTCCTCGACGGCGAGGAACGCAGCGACAAAGCAATGACGAAGGTGAGATGGACCCGCTACTATCAAGCCGCCGGGGGCGCCGAAATCTTGACCGACTCGCGCTGCATCATGCGTTCGTAGAATGCCTTGAGGTTCGGATAGGCATCGCGCCAGCCGCAATCGCTGAAGCGGAAATCCGCATAGCCGAGCACGCAGACAAGGCCGATCTGAACGATGTCGAGATCGCGCTTGAGCAAATCCGCATCTGCATTGAACTTTGCCAGACCGACCCACGCTCTGTTCCAGTGGTCGTCCGCCCAGGCCTGCCAATAAAATTCCTTCGGCCGCACCATTTTCTCGTAGCGGCACAGCAGCATCGAATCGAGCATGCCTTGAATGAGTGAATGATCGCTCCTGACCCGCCAGCGCGCCGCGCCGGACGCCGGGATCAACTTGCCGCCGCCCGCGAGGTCGTCGAGATATTCGGCGATGACGTAGGAATCCAGAATGACGCTGCCGTCGTCGAGGATCAGTGCCGGCAGTTTTTTCAGCGGATTGACGTCGTGCATGTATTGGTCGTTGGCGACGCCCGGCGTCGTTACGGCGAAGATGAATTCGATGCTGTCGATCAGCCCGAGTTCGATCGCGGCGATACGAACCTTGCGCGCGAACGGCGAGCCTTGGGAAAAGGAGAGTTTCATGAGGAGTCCTTATGTTGAGGCGAAGCGAACACCAGGCACGGCGTCATCGCCCGGCGTGACCGGGCGACCCAGTATTCCGCGACGTTCAAGATCTGATCGCTCCGGAAAACCGGATCACCCGCCTGCGCGGGTGATGACGGACGATTGCGCCGCAGACGGCGGCGCGTCGTGGCCTACGCCGCCACCACCGTCTGCTTCTGCTCGCCGAGACCCGCGATGCCAAGGGTCATGACGTCGCCGACATTGAGGAATTGCGGCGTGGGTTTCATGCCCATGCCGACGCCGGGCGGCGTGCCGGTGGTGATGATGTCGCCGGGCAGCAGCGTCATGATCTCCGACACATAGGAAACGATCTTCGGCACATTGAAGATCATCGTCGCGGTCGATCCGGTCTGGCAGCGTTTGCCGTTGACGTCGAGCCACATGTCGAGCTTGTGCACGTCGCCGACGGCGTCCGACGTCACCAACCACGGACCGAGCGGGCCGAACGTGTCGTGCGACTTGCCTTTGGTCCACTGGCCGCCGCGCTCGATCTGGAAGAAACGTTCGGAAACGTCGTTGCACACCGCATAGCCCGCGACGTGCTTCAGCGCATCTGCCTCGGAGACGTATTTCGCACGCGCGCCGATGACGATCGCGAGTTCGACCTCCCAGTCGAGCTTGGTCGAGCCGCGCGGCTTTTCGACGTCGTCGTTCGGGCCGCACAGCGAATTGTTGGCCTTGAGGAACACGATCGGCTCACTCGGCACCGGCAGGCCCGATTCGGCCGCGTGGTCCGCATAGTTCAGGCCGATGGCAATGAATTTCGGCGAACCGCCGACCGGCGAGCCCAATCGCTGGTGGCCGTCGACGACCGGCAACGCGCCGGTGTCGAGTTTGGCGAGCGTGGCGAGATTGTCGGGCGAGAACGCGTCGCCGGAAAAATCCTTCACCTGGCCGGAGAGATCACGCAACTGGCCGCTGTCGTCGATGATGCCGGGCTTTTCATGGCCGGCGGCGCCGTATCTTACGAGTTTCATTGTCGCTCCCTTGGTTCGTCGAGATTGAATGATTTCGTCAGTGCGAGAAGCGTTCGGCCCTCGTCGTCGAGGGGCGACTGAGACCAAGCAATCCAGTTTGTCTTGCGGTAAAGAAAGACTGGATTGCTTCGCCCGATGCAACATCGGCGTGCCGATTCCGCACCGGCGCGCAACGACGACATTGTGCTATAGCGGATCGAACCGGAATGCATCGCCGTCGCGCTTCAGATGCCCGGCGCTGAAATGGCCGCCGATCACCAAAGTCGGCGTATCGGCGAAACGCTCAAACAAATCCTGCCGCGTGCGCGTCGATTGCGCCTGATCGCTGTCGACGGTGGACGACCAGTCGAGATGCGCCATCTGGATCGGATGATGCGCGACGTCGCCGGTCAGCAAAGCCTCCTGATCGTCCGAGATGATATGCAAGCTGACATGGCCGGGGCTGTGGCCCGGCGTCGGGATCAGTACGATCTCATCCGATAATTTGTGATCGCTGGCGACGAGATCGGCGCAGCCGGCATCGATGATCGGCTTGACCGAATCCGCGAACACCGCCCGATGTGCGGCATCGTCGCTATGATCGCGCCAATGCTCGTATTCGGTGCGGCCGAACACGTAGCGCGCCTTCGGGAAGGTCGGCGCCCACGCGCCGTTTTTCAGGCTGGTATTCCAGCCGACGTGATCGACATGCAGATGCGTGCACAGCACGATGTCGATGCTCTCGGGCGGATAGCCGGCGTCGGTCATCGTCTGCAGAAACGGTGTCGCGAGGTTGTTCCAGGTCGGCACGCCGCGGCCCGTTTTATCGTTGCCCAATCCCGTATCGACCACGATGCGCTGCGTCGGCGTTTCCACCACGAGCGAATGGATCGACATTTTCAGTTTGCCTTCGGGCGTCGCGAAAGCCGGTGCCAGCCAGGGCAGCGCCTTGATCTCGTCGGGGCCGGCCTGCGGCAGGATGAACCGGGTGCTGCCGATCATTTCGAGTTCGACGATTTTGGTGATTTTAACTTGGCCGACGGTCCAGTTCATACGGTGCTTTCCTTGACTTTTTCTTGTTGGCCGCAAGATGCGGGTTTCCACGCGCGAGTGCAATGGATCATCTTTTGGGCTCAGGCGTTGGGAGGGCTGAACACAAGGAGACTATCCGATGCCAGAACTCGCAATTTCGACCGACAAGGTCACGTTTTTGATCGAGAAAGCGCGACAGTTCGATGTCAAGGAAGGCGCGACCGATCCGGAGTCCGGGTCGAACGGCGCCGATGACGACATGATCGACGTGCTGGAAGATAACGGCGCCGATCCCGTCGTGAAGGAGATCGGCGGCTTCATCAGCGCGTTGACCGAGGACGAGCAGATCGATCTCGTGGCGCTCATGCGGCTTGGTCGCGGCGACGGCACGATCGAGGAATGGAGCGAGTTGCGCCGCGAGGCCGCCGACGGCCGTAACGGTCGGACGACATCCTATCTGCTGGGCGAGCCGATGCTCGGCGATTTGCTCGCAGAAGGGCTCGACGCGTTCGACAAAACCTACGCCGATGAGCGCATCACGCCGGTGACGTGAGGTGCATGTCCCGGAGAAAGGAGAGCGCGCACCCGCGCGATCTCCTGCGATCCGGGACCGTATAAGAGACAGCATCCGTAACGGTCCCGGCTCTGCGGTGCCGTATCGTCAGCTTCGCCGACGATACGGCATCGCGTCAGGGACAAGATTATGCAAGTCCTTTTGGATTTAATCCGATCTGGCCTATCGGTGCCGCCTTCACACCGCGCACCTCACCACAACCGTCCCGATCTTGTCGCCGCGTTCGACGGCGAGATGCGCCTGCGCCGTATCGGACAACGCAAATTCAGCCGATACGTTGTGGATGCGCGTGCCCGCCGCAAGCCATTTTGAAATGTCGACCTGTGCCGCGTGCAAAAAGTCCCACGGCAGCGCGAACAGCACGAGCGCGCGCAACGTGATGCATTTTTCCATCACCTCGCGCATCGGCAAAACCGGCGTCCGGTTGCCGTTGCTGGCATAGACGGCGATCGTCGCATTCAGCGCCATGATCTTCAGCGTCGTGCCGATATTGCCGCCGAAATCGACATCGACCACGCGATCGACGCCGCGCGCTTCCGTGAAGGCCATCACCTGTTCGACGACGTCGTCGATCTTGTAGTTCACGACGAGGTCCGCGCCGGCGTGACGCGCCTGGTCGGCCTTGGCCGCTGACGACACCGACGCGATGACGCGCGCGCCGCCCCATTTCGCCAGTTGAATCGCGTAATGTCCGACAGCACCCGCGCCACCGGAGACGAAAACAGTCTTGCCGAGCAGAGAGCCGTCACTGGAGAGGCAGCACCACGCCGTCATCGCAGGAATGCCCAAGGTCGCTCCCTGCGCGAAGCTCAGATTGTCCGGCAGCGGCGTCACGAGTTTTTCGTCGAGCGCGATATATTCGGCAGCAGTGCCGAACGCGCGCCCGTTGCGCTGGCCGTTGAACAGCCAGACCCGTTGGCCAAGGCTGAGGCGCGTCACGCCGGCGCCGATCTGGTCGATGAGTCCCGCACCGTCGCTGTTCGGAATGACGCGCGGATATTCCATCGCGCGGTAGCCGCCGCCCCGTCGGGCGACGTCCGCCGGATTGACGCCCGACGCTTCCAGCCGCACGCGGACTTCACCCGGTCCGGCCGCGGGCGTCGGCATGTCGCCGAAGGTGAGAACCTCTGCCGCGGGGCCCGAACGCTCGTACCAGATCGCTTTCATCTACATCGTGCCGGGGAATGCGCCGCCGTCGAGCAGGATGTTCTGCCCGGTGATGAAGCCCGATTTGGCGCCGCACAGGAACGCGCAGGCAAGGCCGAATTCTTCCGGATCACCGAAGCGCCCGGCGGGATTTTCCGCCATCCGTTTCTTGAGAATGTCCTCGACCGGCACGCCGGTCGCCTTGGACTGTCCGGCCGTGACGGTCTTGATGCGGTCGGTATCGAACGGGCCGGGCAACAACCCGTTGATCGTCACATTGTCGCGCACGGTCTTGCGCGACAGGCCCGCGACGAAGCCAGTAAGCCCGGAACGCGCGCCGTTCGAGAGGCCGAGCACATCGATCGGAGCCTTCACGGCGGCCGAGGTGATGTTGACGATTCGGCCGAACTTGCGTGCGATCATGCCGTCCACCGTCGCCTTGATCAGTTCGATCGGCGTCAGCATGTTGGCGTCGACCGCCTTGATCCAGTCGTCGCGCGTCCAGTTGCGGAAATCGCCGGGCGGCGGACCGCCGGCATTGTTGACGAGAATGTCCAGTTGCCCGGCGGCGGCGAGCGCGTCGTTGCGGCCCTCCGGCGTCGTGATGTCGCCGACCACTTCGGTGACGTCGACATCGGGATATGTCTTGCGGATGTGATCGGCCGTCGCCTTCAAGGCCTCCACGCCGCGCGCGGTGAGGGTGACATGCACGCCTTCGGCGGCGAGCGCGATGGCGCAGGCGCGGCCGAGCCCCTTGCTGGAGGCGCAGACCAGCGCGCGGCGACCCTTCAATCCGAGGTCCATTGAGTTTCTCCCTGACGTTTCTTCGAGATCCGATGCGATGCGCCCTTGTAGCCCCTTCACGGTGTCAAGGTAAACGCGCTTCGCTTTGCCGTTCGCGCTTGAGCTTGTCGATCCGTGCGATCAAGTCCGGCGGCAGCGATTTGATGCCGGTCGCAGCAAGTCTGGAGAGCAGCGGCCGCGATTGCGACCCCACCAGATAAGACGGCTGCGCATCGGCCGGAATCACGCGATCGAAGATCATCACCAGCGTGACGGCGATCAGCAGCACGCGCACAGCGCCGAGGGCTGCGCCGCCGAGACGATCGGCAAGGTTGATGTGATCGCCGATCATGTCGTTGACCGCGAGACGCATCAAGCTGCCAAGCCCGATGCCGGCGACGAGAAAGGTCACAAAGAAGATCAGCGAGCTTTGCGTCAGCGGCTGACCGAGACTCGTATCGGCCTGCGGCGCGAGCAGCGACGTCGCCCAGATCGCGATCGGCGCCGCCGCGACATAGCCGAGGATCGACACCGCACTGCGAACGAGCCCGGCGCGATAACCGATGACCATCACGACGATCAGCGCGAGGCCGGCGACAATATCGAAAATGTTCATTGTACCCCGGCTGGTGGTCAAACACGGACGGGTCATTTTCGGATACGCTGGTAAATAATCAGCGATGTCGGATTGAGCTTGCTCGGGTGCCGAGTCGCGTCCTTTCAGTCCGCCGGTTCGCGGATCGGAGATGAATTTCGTCTGGCGGAACCGTCTCGATCCGAATTTGCGAACGGACAGTTCGCCGCAATACGGTCACAAATCCGCATTGCAACAATTTTGCGAAAAGATCGTCCGCAGCCCTTCCCAAACCGGGTGGGCATTGGTACATAGCCCTCGCACCGTGGCTTTGGTCCGGTCGCCTTTCTCAGAACGCCTTCGCAGGACGTGTGGGACCGGATCAGCGCCAAGGCATTTTGCCGAGGCGCCGGGACGATTGCCGCCGACTTCGATTTTCTGACATCGAACCAACGGTTTAACGCGGGGTGGAGCAGCCCGGTAGCTCGTCAGGCTCATAACCTGAAGGTCATAGGTTCAAATCCTATCCCCGCAACCAACCGATCGCATCAAAAAGCCCGCCATCCGGCGGGCTTTTTGCGTTTGGAATGCGACATCGTCATGCCGGTGGGAAGTCGATGCTGCGAAGGATGACGCCCGGCGGCGAGCCCTCGAATTCGACGGCGCCGATTTTCTGCGCCGCACGATTCTCGATTCGCGCGCGCAGGCGAAAGAATTGCTCCTCGCGCGCCGCGGCGCCGCTGCGCGATTTGCCCTCGATGCGGTCCATCGCATCGGTGGAAACCGCGCACGGCACCTCGATATTGTCGTCCATCATGGTGAAGCGGACCACCATGCGGTCGTCGTCGTAAGAGCGAAAATCGCCAGGCGTCAGCGGCATGTCAGTTCTTCTTTTTCGGCGCGGCCGGCGGATCGAGTTCGGCGACGCGCTTGGTGCATTCGGCCTCGGTTGCGAAGGGCCCGGCGACGAACGTTCCGCTGACCTTATGGCCGTACCAGCCGGAGGCGACGCCCAGGCGCAGCGATTCATCTTTCGAGACGTGGCGCGATGACAGGTTCGGCATGATGCACTTTCGGTTTGCGGTCGGCGACGGCCGACCGCATGAGGTCAGCTTTCGCTGTCGAGTCTTGCAAAATCGGCCAGCACGGCGGCCACCAGCAGTCGGTGCTGCGAATCGCTGGTCGCAAGCGAAGCAGCATAAAGGTTGAGGACGTAGCGCGCCTTCGCGGCTGCCTGCGGCCACGATCCTGCGGGCACCGCGAGCAACTGCGATTCCAGCGCGTCCTGACGCTCGCGCAAGTCGCGGCCATTGGCCTCGACATCGGCAAGCACGCGGCGAATGTCGGTGGCCTTCTGCGCGGCCATGCCGCGGTGGCGGTCGAGATCGACCGGCACGTCATTCATGGCCGTCACCCATGCGCGGCGTCCTTGTTCCGGGCGGCGACAAGTTCGGCAGGATCGATCGTGATCATTTCCATCGATCCGTGCGGCGACAGGGCCGGGACCAACATCATTGTCGACATGCGGCGATAACTCGCGAAGGACACGCCTTCAATCATGTCCTCGTCGGTGACGACCTCGTAGCTGCCCGCGGCGAGACAGCGGCCGATGCTGCGGATGTCGAACGGATGTCTGAAAATGATGGTGTCGCGGCGCGATCGACTGGTCATGACCGCTTCGTCCATCTACACGCCATCCGCTGCGCGGGACGCGCAACGCCGAAACGTTCGGCAACCGTGCGCCGTTTTCCGCCCAATAGCTATGATTCATTTATTTCGGAGAGGAGGGGCCCGCCGCCGCCTATCGCATCCGCGTCCAGTTCTCGCCGCCACAAATCGCCCCGACGCAGCCCTCGACGCGCAGCACGTCCGGGCTGGCGACCGAGATGTTGCTGGCATAGGAACTGCCGTCATCGGCATTGTAGATCGTGCCGGACCATTTGTTGGCGCCGACCGGCCGCATGCCGGAGAACAGCGACAATCCGATCATCGGGCGGTTCTTCAGCGCCGGATCGGGGTTCTTGTCGTCGACGGCGGGCTTGCCGGTCGCGGGATCGATCCTGTCGCGCATCGAGACAATGACACCGCACAGGCCGCCGCCACATTTCGAGACCTTGACGCGCGCGTCACCGGCCTGGGTTTGCCAGACGCCGGTCGGCTCGGCGCTTTGCGCCTCAACGGCCACGCTGCCGAGCAGCGACGTCAGGAAAGCGACGGCGATAGCGGATTTGTCAAACATGCAGGCGTTTCCTTACGGGAGTCCTGCATAGCAAAGTCATGGTCGCGTGCAAAGCAGCGGTCAGCCCCAGCGCGTCACCTTGATCGCGATAACGGTCGCGACGCCGTAAGCGACCATCGCCGCGCTCACCAGCGCGAACAGCATCCACGACGGCGCGCTTTGCGACGCCAGCCACCAGCCGCCGATTGCGACCATCAGCAACCGCACGGTGCCGGCGATGACGGGGCCGCCGACCCTGGCCGCGCCCTGCGACGAAAAATACATGCAGACGCCGATGCCGAAGAAGCCGAAGGCCGGCCCTGCCCAACGGAAATAGGTCGAGGCGGCGGCGGTGACGGCAGGATCGTCCGTGAACAGCGAGACCCACAGTGTCGGCCAGATTGCGACGATCAATCCGACGCCGCCGACCACGATCGCGGCGCAACTGCCGGCGGTCCAGGCGACATTTCGGGCGCGCGTCACCAGGCCCGCGCCGATCGCCATGCCGACCATCGGGATCGACGCGACGCCGAACGCGAAGGCGATCGGAATCAACAGGAATTCCAGTCGCGAGCCGATGCCGTAGCCGGCCAATGTCGCAGTCCCGAAGCCGGCGAGAATCTTCGTAAAGATGAGAATCGTCAATACGGTCTGCAGCGGCGACAGGCATGACACGGCGCCGACACGCAGAATGTCCATGAACATCGCGCGCTGGAATGTGAACGTCGAGAGTTGCAGGGTCAGGCGGCTGCGGCCGCTGAGCAGATACCACAGCAGAAAAAGCGTTCCGAGCGCGAAGGCGATCATCTGACCGGCAGCGACGCCCGCCATGCCGAGGCGCGGCAATCCACCGAGACCTAAACCGAGGCCGCCGCCGAGCACGACCTGAATGACCGAGAATCCGATTATCGTCAGCGACGGCAGCCGCATATCGCCGGTGCCGCGCAGGACGGACGACAGCGTATTGACGAGCCATATTCCTGTCGCACCGGCGAACAGCACATGCGAATAGGTCAGGGCCTGATTGAGCACTTCGCCGCGGCCGCCGAGCGCCTCGAAGAACGTCCGGCCGAAAACCAGCATGACGAATGTAAACAGCAGCCCCGCGCATGTGCCGATGATGGCGGCGTGCAGCGCCAGCGTGGCGGCGCGCTGCTGGTCGCCTGCGCCGAGCGCACGGCTGATCGCGGACGACACGCCGCCGCCCATCGCGCCGGCGGACATCATCTGCGTCAGCATCGTGAACGGAAACACCAGCGCGATCGCGGCCAGCGGTTCGGTGCCCAGCCGGCCGATATAGGAGGTCTCGGCGACAGCGACCAAGGCGCTGCCGAACATCGCGATCGAATTCGGCCAGGCGAGCGTCAGCATCGTCGGCAGAATGGGCGCTGTGAGCAGGCCGCTCGTGGCGGCGATTTTCGGCGAGGGCGGCGCTGTCAGCCTTGTATCGGGCGGTTCGACCGGCGTGTGCAGGTTCATCTCAGGCGTCCCGGCTCAATGCCACATCGCGAAGAAGATATGACAGACAACATACAATGATTGCCGCATTGCGCCATGGCGCAAACGCTGGGATCACCACGGCAAACCGCATAGGTCGATCGCGCCGTCGCGCGGCGCGTTCTTGAGATCGAAGATATAGGGCGTCATCGCCTCGAATCGAGTCCGGCCGCCCGGCTGTTCGGCCATGATGATGCCGTCGAAGCGGTGCCAGCCTCGCGCTTCGTAGAACGCCTCGTTGTGCGGCTCGCAAAACAGCAGCGCGAAATCCAGCGCCTCGCGGTCGCGAAACGTCTGCACAGCCGCATTGAGCCCGATGCTGGCATAGCCGCTGCGGCGATAATCTGGATGTGTTGCGACGCCGCCGATGCCGCCGATCGCATGCTTGCGGCCCTTCCACAGCACGGTCCGGAAATAAAGGCCGACATGGCAGACGACGGCATCCGGCGTCTCGACCAGCACGCGCAGATCGGCATTGGCCCATTTGATGTGGCCCCATGACGATTTCGCGACCTCGGCTTTCGGCCAAACCACCTCGAGCAGAGGCTTGGCGTAGGGCCAGCCGACGTCGCCGGTCACGATGTCGATTTCGATGCTCATGGTCGCGGCCACCCCGATGATTTTGCGCAGCACGCATGACGCGAAGCCGATGGTCAAACATCGCCGCCGATGCCAATCTAGAGAATATTCTGCTAACGGTATTCTCTGTTAAATGTATTCTTGGGGTGACGTTCGATGATGCAGGCGCAATTGTCCACCACCCAACGCTGGTCGATTCTGGCAGGCGCGGCGATCCTGCTCAGCCTTGCCATGGGCATGCGTCAGAGTTTTGGCCTGTTTCAGCCCTCCGTGATTCGCGATATCGGCATCACGACGGCGGACTTCTCGCTGGCGACGGCGTTTCAGAACGTGGTGTGGGGCGTCTCGCAGCCGATGGTCGGCCTGCTTGCCGATCGCTACGGCGCACGCTGGGTGATGATCGCTGGCGTCGTGATCTACGCCGTCGGTCTTGTCACGATGATGCTCGCGACATCCGCGCTGATGTTCACACTGGGTTGCGGGCTCTGCATCGGCCTTGCTTTGTCATGCACCGCGTCAAGCATGACGATGACCGTCACATCGCGCACGGTGTCCGCTGCCAAACGCAGCGTCGCGATGGGCGCGGTGTCGGCGGCGGGTTCGCTCGGACTCGTGATTGCCTCGCCGCTGGCGCAGACGCTGATCTCCACGGCGGGCTGGCAGATGGCGCTGATCGGCTTCCTCGGTCTCGTTGCGGTGATGCTGCCGGCGGCGTTCTTCGCCGGCCGCGCCGACACCATCGTACTGGAGAGGTCCGACGAAACCGACCAGAAGATCGGCGCGGTGGTGCAGGCCGCGCTCGGGCATTCCGGCTACGTCGTGATGGCGGTCGCGTTTTTCGTCTGCGGCCTGCAACTCGTTTTTATCACCACCCATCTGCCGAACTATCTGGCGATTTGCGGCCTCGATCCCTCGCTCGGCGCCACGGCGTTGGCGATCGTCGGCCTGTTCAATGTGTTCGGCTCATATCTGTTCGGCTATCTCGGCGGCCGCCATCCGAAGCAATATCTGCTCGGCGGGATCTATATTCTGCGCTCGCTGGCGATCGCGGCCTATTTCTGGTTTCCCGCGACGCCGCTCTCGACAATGGCTTTCGCGGCCGTGATGGGAATGCTGTGGCTCGGCGTCGTGCCGCTCGTGAACGGCCTCGTCGCCCAACTGTTCGGTCTGCGCTTCATGGCGACCCTGACCGGCATTGCCTTTCTCAGCCATCAGGCCGGCTCCTTCCTCGGAGCATGGGGCGGCGGCATGATCTTTGACCGGCTCGGAAACTACGATCGTGCGTGGCAGGCGGCGGTGCTGATCGGCCTGATCGCCGGGGCGTTCCAGATGCTGATGAACGTTCGCCCGCCGGTCCGCCGCAACGCGACGACGCCGGCGATGCCCAGCGCGGCGTAGTCGCCTGTCACTGGAACATCGCAAGGAACCATCTATAAAGGTTCCCGTTGAGCCACATCCCCCATAACCAGTGGATAATGACATGACCTTCACGCTTCCCGATTTGCCATACGCCCACGACGCGCTCGCGCCACATATGTCCAAGGAGACGCTTGAGTATCACCACGACAAGCATCACCAGGCCTATGTGACCAACGGCAATAATGCGATCAAGGGCACCGAATTCGAGGGCAAGTCGCTCGAAGAGATCGTCAAGGGTTCGTTCGGCAAGAACCCGGCCGTGTTCAACAATGCCGGCCAGCATTACAATCATCTGCACTTCTGGAAGTGGATGAAGCCGAATGGCGGCGGCGCCAAGCTGCCGGGTACGCTCGAGAAGAAGATGACTGAGGACCTCGGCGGCTTCGAGAAGTTCAAGACCGATTTCGCTGCGGCCGGCGTCGGCCAGTTCGGCTCGGGCTGGGCCTGGCTGCAAGTCAAGAACGGCAAGCTGGAAATCGCCAAAACCCCGAACGGCGAAAACCCGTTGGTTCACGGCGCGGTGCCGATCCTCGGCGTCGACGTCTGGGAGCACTCGTACTACATCGATTACCGCAACGCGCGACCGAAATATCTCGAGGCGTTCGTCGACAACCTCATCAACTGGGAATATGTCGAGGAACTGTATTCCAAGGCGGGTGTGTAAGATTTGCGCTCACCTCCACGCCACACGATGCGCGCTCCCTCCCCCCTTGCGGGGGAGGGCTGGGGAGGGGGGTATAATTTGATGGGGTGCCTTCTTCATTTGACCCCCACCCCCGACCCCTCCCCGCAAGGGGGAGGGGAGCAAACCGTGCGACGCCTCAACAGCACACTCCCATGACCTATCTTCTTGTCTTCCTCGGCGGCGGACTCGGCTCGATGCTGCGCTATGCCGTGACCGTCACGAGCGCGCGGACCCTCGGCACCCATTTCCCGTGGGGCACTTTCCTCATCAACATTTCAGGTTCGACCGTGATGGGCCTGATCGCCGGTTATCTGGCCTTCAAGGGCGACGCCGCGCAGCCGTGGCGCGTGTTCGTGATGACCGGTGTCCTTGGCGGCTACACGACGTTCTCGGCCTTCTCGCTCGATGCGGCGCTGCTCTACGAGCGCGGAGAAATCGGACTGGCGCTGCTCTACGTGCTTGGCTCGGTGGTTCTGGCCATCGTCGGCCTGTTCGCCGGTCTGGCGCTTGTGCGGCAGTTCGGCTGAGCCATTGGACTCATAGCAAATGTTATAATATAACACTTGCTATGCTGCACTCGCACCACTCAAATGACCATCACCATTCCCCCGGCGCGCCGCATCCGGCGCAGGCGACGCCATGGTCGTTGCTGCGGATGGCGATGCCGGCAAGGCTGGCAGCCGCCGCGCTGATCGCGGCTGGGTTGTGGACGTTCGTTCTGTTGGCGATGCGCTGAGATGGCCGCGCAACTTGCCTTTCGCGACTTGACGCTCGGTTATGACCGTCACCCGGCGGTGCATCACCTGTCCGGCGACGTCGCGTCCGGAGTGTTGCTGGCGCTGGTCGGGCCGAACGGGGCCGGCAAATCCACGCTGCTGCGTGGCATCGTCGGCCTCCTCAAGCCGCTGGGCGGCGCGATCGACCGCGCCGGCCTCGGCGTGCGCGACATCGCCTATCTGCCGCAGACCGCCGACATCGACCGCACATTCCCGATTTCCGTGTTCGATTTCACCGGCACGGGGCTGTGGCGCGCGACCGGCCTGTTCGGCGGCCTCGGCAAGGTGCATGCGGCACGCATCACCGATGCGCTGCGCGCCGTCGGCCTCAACGGCTTCGAGAACCGCGGCATCGGCACGCTGTCCGGCGGCCAGATGCAGCGCATGCTGTTCGCCCGCGTGCTGTTGCAGGATGCGCGCGTCATCGTGCTCGACGAACCGTTCAACGCGATCGACGCCAAGACCACCGCCGATCTCATGCTGCTGATCCAGCGCTGGCATCATGAGAGCCGCACCGTGATCGCGGCGCTGCACGACATGGATCTCGTCCGCACGCAATTCCCGCAGACCTTGTTGCTCGCGCGCGGCGCGGTGGCATGGGGCCGAACCGCCGACGTGCTGACCCGCGACAATTTGAGCGCCGCGCGAAGAATGTGCGAGGCGTTCGATGACGGCGCGTCGCCTTGCGCCGCCGACAGCGTGCACACCCGCGCGGCGTGACGTTCAAGCCGATGACACAAATGGTCCCGCGAGAGTTCGTCATGCCCGGCCGCAGCCGGTCGAAGAGCGGCGTTCTTCGACCGGCGACGTGCCGGGTATCCACATCTTTGGCAGCAAGACAGACATGGATGGCCGGGACGGTGAGTGCCAAGCGGCGCCCTTGCCCGGCCATGACGGATTGCGATTTCTCATGATCTACGACGCGCTGATCGCGCCATTCACCGAATTCGAATTCATGCGCCGCGCGCTGGCGGCGGTGATCGCACTGGCGCTCGGCGGCGCGCCGATCGGCGTGTTCCTGATGTTGCGGCGGATGAGCCTCGTCGGCGACGCGATGGCGCATGCGATCCTGCCCGGCGCAGCGATCGGCTTCCTGGTCTCCGGGCTCAATCTGTTCGCGATGACCTTCGGCGGGCTGGTGGCAGGCTTTTCCGTCGCGCTGCTGGCGGGACTTGTCTCGCGCGTGACCGAGATCAAGGAGGATGCGTCGCTCGCGACCTTCTATCTCGTGTCGCTCGCGCTCGGCGTCACCATCGTCTCGATGCGCGGCACCAATATCGATCTGCTGCATGTGCTGTTCGGCAACATCCTGGCGATGGACGATCAGACCCTGCTGGTGATCGCGTTCAACGCGACCATCACGCTTCTCGCGCTTGCCGTCATCTATCGCCCGCTGGTGATCGAATGCGTCGATCCGCTGTATCTGCGAACTGTCAGCCGCGCCGGCGCGCCGGCGCATCTGGCGTTTCTCGGATTGGTCGTCATCAACCTCGTCAACGGCTTCCACGCGCTCGGTACGCTGCTCGCGGTCGGGCTGATGGTGCTGCCTGCCGGGATCGCGCGGTTCTGGTCGCGCGACATCACCGGCATGATCGGCATCGCCGTGCTGAGTGCTGCGGTGTGCGGCTATTTCGGGCTGGTGCTGTCGTTCCAGACCAAGGTGCCGTCCGGCCCGGCGATCATTCTCGTGGCCGCGGCGATCTACATCGTCTCGGTGCTGTTCGGTACCGTCGGCGGCGTGGTGCGGCAATTGTTTCCGGGGCGGCACCTTGAGGCCTAGTTTGGTGATGAAGGCGCGAAGTTTCCGCGTAATGAAGCGCGCTCCCTCTCCCCGCTGGGGAGAGGGTTGGGGTGAGGGGGTTCTATTTCACCTAACGATGAGCCCCCTCACCCGGCGCTTCGCGCCGACCTCTCCCCATAGGGGAGAGGTGAGGCAGTCATCGTTGCTGCGTGTTGCACTTTTCCTCTTGTGCATATTCACATGCGCAATGCCCGCCTCCGCGCAAACTCGGCTGAACGTCGTCGCGAGTTTTTCTATCGTCGGCGACGTCGTCCGCGAGGTCGGAGGCGACCGCGTCGAGGTCAAAACCCTCGTCGGGCCGAATGGCGACGCGCATGTCTATACGCCGTCGCCGTCGGACGCGAAGACGATCGCGGATGCAAATCTTGTGATCGTCAACGGGCTCGGCTTCGAGGGTTGGCTGCCGCGTCTCGTCAAGTCGTCCGGCGGCAAGGCGACGATCATTTCTGCCAGCGACGGCATTGCGCCGAGAAAATCAGGCGGAGACGCCGATCCGCATGCGTGGCAATCGGTAGCCAATGTCAAAATCTACGTCGGCAACATCCGCGACGCGCTGACCAAAGCCGATCCGGCCGGCGCGGAGGCCTATGAAGCCAATGCCAACGCCTATTTGAGAAAGCTCGACGCGCTCGATACTGAGATTCGCGCCGCCGTCGCAACGATTTCGCCCGAGCGCCGCAAGGTCATCTCCAGCCACAGCGCCTTCGGCTATTTCACCGACGCCTACGGCATCGATTTCGTGGCGCCCTTGGGCGCATCGACCAATTCGGAGGCCAGCGCGCAGGACATCGCGAGCATCATCCGCCAGATCAAGGCCAGCAAAATTCCGGCGGTTTTCCTCGAAAACGTCAGCGATCCCAGATTGATCGAGCGGATCAGCGCCGAAACCGGCGCCGCGATCGGCGGCACGCTCTATTCGGACACGCTGACGGCCGAAAACGGCGACGCCCCCACTTACATTGCGATGATGGGGCATAATATAAGGACGCTGACGCGCGCTCTGGCGAAGTAGCGGCGCGCTCCCCCGGAGAGATCATGGCTGAAGCGACCCAATCGAAAATTCCCGTCACCGTGCTGACCGGCTATCTCGGCGCCGGCAAGACCACGCTCTTGAACCGCATCCTGTCGGAAAACCATGGCAAGAAATACGCCGTTATCGTCAATGAATTCGGCGAGATCGGCATCGACAACGACCTCATCATCGGCGCGGACGAGGAAGTCTTCGAGATGAACAATGGCTGTGTCTGCTGCACGGTGCGCGGCGATCTCGTCCGCATCCTCGACGGGCTGATGAAGCGCAAGGGCAAGTTCGACGCGATCATCGTCGAGACCACGGGCCTCGCCGATCCGGCGCCCGTCGCCCAGACCTTCTTCGTCGACGAGGACGTACAGGCCAATGCGCGGCTCGATGCCGTCGTCACCGTCGCCGATGCGAAGTGGCTCGCGGATCGTCTGAAGGACGCGCCGGAAGCCAAGAACCAGATCGCCTTCGCCGACGTCATCGTGCTGAACAAGACCGATCTGGTGTCGAAGGCCGAGCTGGCGGAGGTCGAGGCGCGGATTCGCGCGATCAACCCTTACGCCAAATTGCATCGCACCGAGCGTTGCGCCGTCGCGTTGTCCGACGTGCTGGAGCGCGGGGCGTTCGATCTCGACCGCATTTTGGAAATCGAGCCGGAATTTTTGCACGCCCAGGATGACCATAACCACGGACATGATCATCACGATCACGGTCATCATCATGATCACGGCCACGGCGGCGGGTTGAAGCACTATCACGATGAGGACATGCAATCGCTGTCGCTACGCTCGGACGTGCCGCTTGATCCCACCGTGTTCATGCCGTGGCTGCAGGATCTCGTCGCCAAGGAAGGCCAGAAAATCCTGCGCTCCAAGGGCATTCTCTCGTTCCGCGACGATGACGACCGCTACGTGTTTCAGGGCGTCCATATGATGCTGGAGGGCGACCACCAGAGGAAATGGAAGGACGACGAAAAACGCGAGAGCCGCCTCGTCTTCATCGGCCGCGATCTGCCGGAAGATTTGATCCGCGACGGCTTCGCGCGCTGCATTCCGCAATGACGATGTCGTTCGAATCCCAGGACACAGCCACGATTGTGTCCGTCACCGATCGGGTCGTGCCCGTCAGCCTCGGCTGCGATGTGATGGCCGTGCATTTCCTCGGCGAGACGGCGGTGTTCGTCGGCAACGAGGAAGCCGCAACGCTGGTTCAGGCCGACGCAACGCGGAGCAAGGTCGATCTGCATGTCGGCGCGGTGTTGTGCGCGGCCTGTGACGGCAAACGCATCATCACCGGCGGCGATGACGGCAAGGTCATGGCGCTCAACGCCAAGGGCGAGACGACACAGATCGCGCGCGACCAGAAACATCGCTGGATCGACAGCGTCGCGCTGCATCCCGAGGGTGCAATAGCATGGTCGGCCGGCAAAACCGCTTACGTGCAGAGCGTCAAGGGCGAGATCAAAACCTTCGACGCGCCATCCACCGTCGGCGGTCTCGCATTCGCGCCGAAGGGGCTTCGCGTCGCCATCGCGCATTACAACGGCGTGACGCTGTGGTTTCCCAACATGGCTGCGACGCCCGAGCGGCTTGAATGGCAGGGCTCGCATCTCGGCGTCGTTTTCAGCCCCGACAACAAATTCCTCGTCACCACGATGCATGAATCCGCGCTGCATGGCTGGCGGTTGGCGGACAACCGCCACATGCGGATGACCGGCTATCCGAGCCGCGTCCGCTCGATGGCATGGACCGCGACCGGTAAAGGTCTCGCCACTTCCGGCGCGGATACCGTGATCGTCTGGCCCTTCGCCAGCAAGGACGGGCCGATGGGCAAGGAGCCGGCGATGCTCGCGCCGCTCAAGGCCCGCGTGTCGGCGGTGGCGTGCCATCCGAAGCAGGACATCCTCGCGGCGGGCTACACCGACGGCACCGTGCTGATGGTGCGGATGCATGACGGCGCGGAAATTCTGGTGCGGCGCAATGGCGGCGCGCAGGTTGCTGCGCTGGCGTGGAGCGGCAGCGGAAAGCTGCTCGCTTACGCCGCGCAGGACGGCGACGCGGGACTGCTGGCGGTGTAATCCGCTTGTCATCAAGAAAGGGCAAGGGGGCCGATGCGTTTTCTTGCGACTTTCCAGACCATCGATTTTCTCGACACGCTGTTCAGCCTGACGACGGCCTTCGTGCTCGGCACGCTGATCGGCGCCGAGCGGCAATACCGGCTGCGGACGGCGGGGCTGCGTACAAACGTGCTGGTTGCGGTCGGCGCTTCCGCCTTTGTCGATCTTGCGATGCATCTGGCCGGTGCGGACGGCGCGGTGCGCGTCGTCGCTTATGTCGTGTCGGGCATCGGCTTTCTCGGGGCCGGCGTCATCATGAAGGAGGGAATGAATGTCCGCGGCCTGAACACCGCCGCGACATTGTGGAGTTCGGCCGCTGTCGGCTCCTGTGCCGGCGCCGATCTGGTCGCGCAAGCTGTCGCGCTGACCGCCTTCGTGCTCGCCGCGAACACATTGCTGCGGCCACTGGTCAATGCGATCAATCGGGCGCCGTTCGACGAACGCTCGTCCGAGGCCACTTACCAGTTCAAGTTGCTGGTCGATGCGGATGCTCTGGGCGACATGCGCGACCTGCTGGTCGAAAAGCTGGAAGCCGCGCAATATCCGGTGGCCGAACTCGGCGTCGTCGATCGCGCCGATGACGGTGTCGAGATCGTCGCCACGTTGGTCAGTACGGCGATCGAACCGGCAGACCTTGACGCGGTCGCGATCAACCTCGCACGCCATGCCAATGTTCGCCATGCATCATGGGATGCGAGCACCACCGATTGAAATTCCGCTTGGGTCGTAACCCTTTGGGTTGCGATGCGGCAATATGGTGAAGGAACTTTGGCGGGGCTGACCTGTTGATCCGGTGAACAACCAAGGGGTGACACGATGCCCATGATCGACAGGAAAAGCGCTTTGAAACGAGATATGCTGATCGCAGCCGTGATCGTCAGCGCCGGCGCGTTGATCTCCGGCGTGTCGATCGCGCAGATCACCCACCAGCGTGACCAGATGGCGCAGGCAACCCAGCCGCTGCAATCGACGCCGGGTCACGAGAGCAAGCCGTCCGAGCCCGCATCGACGACGGGTACGAGCGGCGCGCGTCCGCAGGAGACGCCTCCGCAGCCCGCGCGGCCGGATTTGGATTCGGTCAACTCCGGCGCAAGGCCGGCTTTGCCTGCGGCGCCCGCCGAGAAGACCGCCGATCCGATCCCGGCGAAATAGATCGGCTGACTTCGCTTGAAACGAAAATGCCCGGCGCGCGCCGGGCATTTTTATTATCTGAATTAGCCTCAATGGGCACTGCCGTCATCCCCGCGGCGGCGGGGAGGTGGATTCACGTTTGAAGTGCAACGGTTGATTTGAGCTGAGAGAAT